>NZ_JBHUDZ010000001.1:0-418661 GCF_042678225.1 Flavobacterium artemisiae
GATGAACGTATTCGCTTCTGCGGGTGCAAAAGTAGAACCTTTATTTACATTTTCAAGCCTTTTTTTTATATTTTTCTCATCTTTTTTCCATCTTTTTCTTAACTCGCTGGTAACAGCTCCTTTACATTTTAATTATTTTTGATTCCGAGTAGGATTTTTCTTGTTTCGTATGTTGTTTTGACATTTTACACTTGTATTCCATCACAATTTTTATGGAGTTATTAGTTTTCAGCTTCTCTTTTTGCTCATTTTATCCTTAAAAACTCTTTTGAAAACTGCCTGCCATAGCCCTGATGGGAGGGAAAATCCTTTGAGGCCGGTCCCGATAGCTATCGGGAGGCCCAAAGATTGGAAGGAACAGCAGGTATCAGCTCCTTATTATTATTGAAATTTCACTTTTTTAAATTCCAAATTATTATTAGGAAATGCTTGGCTCTCCTTTATCTGGATGTTGATCTATACCTAACAGGTTTTGGAAACCTGTTAGGAAATGAAAACACTATACTTATATATTATGTACAAAAACAAACCCGACAGGTTTTAGAAACCTGTCGGGTTATGAATATCTTTATCATTCTATTAGCATCAATCAAAACGGATTGCTTTAACTGGTGATATTTTGGTTATTATATAAGACGGTATTAAGAGCACTAGAAAGCAAACTGTAATTGTCAGTAAATTCAAAAGAAGAATATAAAACCAATTTAGATATACTGGTGCTTGATTTACATAGTAGTTTTCAGGATTAAGCTGAACTATTCCAAATTGCTGCTGCATTAACAACAAAGCAATCCCAATTAGATTTCCCCAAAACAATCCTCGAATAATTAGATAGAAGGCATTATACAAAAACACTTTTCGAACCGCCCAGTTATTTGCTCCCATAGATTTAAGAATCCCTATCATTTGTGTTCTTTCTAAAATCAAAACCAATAATGCTACAACCATATTGATCGTGGCTACCAAAATCATTATTGCTAATATTATAACAATATTAAAGTCAAACAATTTAAGCCAGTCAAAAATATAGCTATACTTTTTTACAATGGTTTTTGTATCTAGATTTGATGATGTCTGTTCATAAATTTGATTCCCTGTTGCCTCTATGGAATTAAAATCTTTTATGAATATCTCAAAAGCTCCTATTTGATCTTCCCTCCATTTATTAATTCTTTGGATATGACGAATATCTCCTATTATATAAGTCGCATCAAAATCTTGAAATCCAGAATTAAAAATACCTGAGATTTTAAATCGACGACTGTTAGGTAATTTTCCTTGTTCTTCTTTTATAAAAAAGGTATTGAATTCATCTCCAAGTTTCAGGTTTAATCTATCTGCAAGGAACTTCGAAATAATAACATCTTCATTTAATCCTTTTGAAAAATCCGGCAACTTACCTTGTACAATGTATTCTTTAATATTATTCCAATCGTAGTCTGCGCCCACCCCTTTAAAAACAATTCCTTCGAATGCATTTTCAGTTCTTATAATTCCAGCTTTACTTGCGATTGCTTGAATATGCGTAACTTCTGGAACACTTTTAAAATTTGGATAAAAATCTTGTTTTTTGGATATCGGAACTATCGTAATTTCAGAATTGTTATTATCATAATTTGATATAATAATTTGCCCGTTGAATGCTGAAACTTTATCTCGGATCTTTTTCTGCAGACCAATTCCAGTTGCAACAGAAACTATCATCATGATAATACCAATTGCAATTGCCGAAATAGCAATTTTTATTATAGGTGCCGAAATACTGCTTTTATAATCTTTTGCAGTAATCAGTCTTTTGGCTATAAAATATTCTAAATTCAATTTAAAAGAGATTTTCTAAAAGTTATTAATCTATTCTCCACTCAAAAATACGTTTTAAAAACAGAAAATCAGATTCTCTTAAAAACTATTAATGATTTTTAATTTTTACAGAGGAAGTTTTTTCTTCATCTCCTCTACTATATTATACGCTGCCGGACAAATTGCAACATTTTTAAGGGTTAGATTCGAAATCTGATGAAATTTCTTTCTATCTGTATGTGGAAATTCGCGACATGCTTTTGGACGCACTTCATAAATCATGCAATAATTTTCATTATCTAAAAAAGTACACGGAACACTTTGCAAAACATAATCCTTATCTTCATCGATTCTCAAATATTGATCAATAAATTGCTGTGGCTTTTGTCTAAAGTGTTTTGAGATTCTTTCAATATCTGCCAAAGTAAATAACGGCCCGGTCGTTTTACAACAATTGGCACATTTTAAGCAATCCGTTTTTTTAAATTCTGCGTCATGCAAATCCTGCATTATATAATCTAAATTTTTAGGCTGCTTCTTTTTGAGCTTATCGAAATACTTTTTGTTTTCGTTATGCTTATCTTTGGCTAACTTATTTAAGTTATTTAAAATTTGTTTCAAGTTTAAAATTTAAAGTTGAGCTGCAAAATTAAGCAACTTTAAACTTGAAACCTTAATCTTTGAATTAAAACAATGAAAGATCTTTTTGGGAAAGCGATATTCGATTTCCAAACCAACAATAAACCCGAAGATATTATTACGGAAACTTCTATTTCTGAAGAAGATGAAATGAGCGTTGAATATCTTTTTCGCTCTTATAATGAAATGCCGCAAATTGAACAAAAAGCACTTCAACTAGCAAAAGGAAAAATCCTTGATGTTGGATGCGGAGCAGGAAGTCACGCATTATCATTGCAAAATGAACGAAACTTAGAAGTAACTGCAATTGATATTTCTGAAAAAGCAGTTGAAACTTGTAAACTTAGAGGTTTAAAAAGTGTCGAAGTAAAAAATATATTAGATTTTGAAGGAGAAAAATTCGATACCATTTTACTTTTAATGAATGGAACAGGAATTTTTGGAAAATTGAAAAACTGTAACATCTATTTATCAAAATTAAAATCTCTTTTAAATCTGGGCGGTCAAATTTTAATAGACAGTTCTGATATTATTTATATGTTTGATGAAGATGAAGATGGCGGTAAATGGATTCCTTCTGAGAATGATTATTACGGAGAGCTTGTTTTTAACATAAGTTACAAAGGAGAAAAAGAAGAACCTTTTGATTGGTTATATCTAGACTATAATACACTTCAAAATGCAGCAATTGCCAATGGATTAAATTGTGAATTGATTACTGAGGGTGAACATTTTGATTATTTAGCCAGACTATCCATTTAAAAATCAAAATCATTTGTTATGACAGAACTATCTTTAGAGAAATTAAAATATCCTATTGGGAAATTTTTAGCACCTGATTCTTATACTGCGGCATATCTTGCTCAGAAAATGGAAGAGATCGCAACTTTTCCAAAAAGGCTGGAAAAAGAAGTTCTGCATTTAAGCAATGAACAGCTTGATACTCCATATAGCCCGGGCGGATGGACGGTGAGACAAGTTATTCATCATTGTGCCGAAAGTCATATGCATTGTTTTATCAGAATAAAATGGGCTTTGACAGAAAACAATCCTGTAATTAAAGCTTATGATGAAGTTTTATGGTGTGAACTTCCAGATAATTTAAAAATGCCTATTGAGCCGACTCTTAATTTATTAAAAGGTCTGCATTTTAGACTAGCTTACATCATGAAGAATTTATCTGAAGCCGATTTAGAAAAGACGTTTGTTCATCCTTCTGATAATTCAGAAAATAAATTGAAAAAAATTATTGGCATGTATGCTTGGCACGGAAATCATCATTTAGCCCATATTACTTCTTTGAAGAAATATAAAAATTGGGGTTAAAACCAAATTGTTTATTTTTTATACAATTGTATATTTCCTGTAAACAAAAAAATCTCTTCAAATGAAGAGATTTTTTTGTTATGGTATATTCAGATATTTATGCGTTTGCAATGATACTCGCCATTTTGGATTATTCATTACATAATCAACAATAAGCGGTGTCATTTCTTCTTTTTTACTCCATTCAGGCTGTAAAAAAAGAATAGCATTATCATTTACAAGTTGTGCCTGCTCTTCAGCAAAGATAAAATCGTGTTTGTTATGAATAATCACTTTTAATTCATGTGCATTATCATATACGGTTTTTGTCGGCAATTTATTTTTTTTCGGCGAAAGACAAATCCAATCCCAAGTTCCCGATAACGGAAAAGCTCCAGAAGTTTCAATATGAACTTTCAAACCGCTGCCTTTTAGCTTTTGAGTCAAAAGTGTCATATCCCAAGATAATGGCTCCCCACCAGTTACAACAACCGTATCAGCATATTTCGCTGCATTTTCAACAATTAAATCAATACTTGTAGGCGGATGACTTTCCGCATTCCAGCTTTCTTTCACATCACACCAATGACATCCTACATCACATCCACCAATTCTAATAAAATAAGCAGCCCTTCCTGTATGCGATCCTTCTCCTTGAATTGTATAAAACTCTTCCATCAAAGGCAACATTGCTCCTTTATTTACTTCTAATTGTATTTCTTTTGGTAACATTTTATTATTTTAAAGTGCAAAGATAGTCAATAATATACGTAACAAAAAAACCGATAGTTTTTTGAACTATCGGTTTTTAAAATATGATTAAAAATCTAAATTATTTTAAAGCTTTTATAGATTGAGCTGCGTAAGTATTTGCAGGATCTAGAACTAAAGTTTTATTGAAGTATTCAACAGCTTTTGCTTTATCAGTATTAGCATATGCCGCACCAATTGCATTGTAAGCCTCAACGACTTTCTTAGCAGTTGCAGGTTTTGCTAATTCTTCTGCACCTTTTGCAGTAATTTTAGTTACATATTCTTCGTAGTTTTTGATAATCAAATCATCTTTATCCAATGAACTATTGATTCTTCCTTTGTACAAGTAAGCTTCATCATAACTAGGAGAAGCAGCTAAAACTTTATCAAAACTAGCATCTGCACTTTCTAAAGCAGCTTTGTCACGGCTTTCTGCAGGTTTTCCAGCATTTCCGTAGTAAACAGAAATTCCATAATAAACGGCATCATCTAAATAGTTTTTAGACTCTTTGTTATTTGCACCAAGTTCAAATAATGCTGCTGCCTGAGTATATTGTTTTTTACCAAACAACGCTTTTCCGAAATCAGCTAATTCTTCCACTGCAAGAGGTTCTAATTCAATCGCTTTTTTAATGTCATCTAAACCAGCATCAAAAGCAGCTTGATCTACAACACCTTCAGCATTTGTCCCTTTTTTGATTTTTGCAAAACCTAAATACAAATAATCTCTACCAATAACTTTGTTTGAAGGAACTTTCATGTAATCTTCAATAGATTTGATAGCTACATCAACGTTTCCATTTTCGTAAGCTGCATATCCTAAATATCTGTAGATTCTTGGATTAACTTTATCTTGAGCAATCATTTTGTTTGCAACAGTTTCTAAGCTTTTGTAATCTTTTACTAAAATCAAGAAATCTGCGTGACGCATTTTAGAATCAAGAGAATAATCTGTTAAGCTCAAATATTTCTCGTAGTTTGTAATTGCATTTTGCAAATTAACTTTAGCTGTAGAAGGTTTATTTCTAGCCCATTTATAATATGTTTCTGCAAGTTCTCTGTAAACAGGTCCGTAGTTAGCATCCAGAGCAATAACTTCGTTGAAAGATTTAATTGCTTCATCATAAGATTTTGCATTTTTCAACAGAACCCCAGACTGCATTTTTGCTCTTAATAAAGTATTATCCGCTGTAAAAGCATCACGATATGCTTTATAAGCATCATTTTGATTTTTATCTCCAAAATAAGCATCTCCAATTGCTAAAAGCGCTTGAGCGTTTTGAGGCTCAACAGCCAAAGCTTTTTGCAATGAAGCAATAGCAGCTTTATAATCTGGATTCTCAGAATTCATGTAAGCTCTACCAATGTAAATAAACTCATTTACATCTTTACGCTTCATATCTTTTGTAGCTAATGTAAAATTAGCCTGTGCAGCTGCAGTATTTTTTGCATCTAAATCTAATTGACCTAAACCAATATAATTTAAGTTTTTCTTATCAGAAGCTTGTAAACCATTTTGGAAATAAATTTTAGCAGAATCAACAACAGATTGATTCAAATAAACATTTCCTAAAACAAAATTTGCTTCACCATCAGAAGGTTTTGCTTTAATGATAGATTTCAACAAACCTTTTGCTTTATCAAATTGTTCTGCATCAATTGCTTTTTTTGCCTGATTGATGTCTTGCGCTTTTGTCGCAGTTGCCGAGACAACTAATGCAAGACTAAAAATTTTAAATTTATTCATCTTTATCGTAATTAATTTATTCGTTATCTTTTATAATTTCATTTCTTATTTTCAGTTTTCTTCCCGGGATTTTATAAGGAAGCAACCCTGATTTTAAAACGATTCTTTGTCCAATATCACCCGCTATAAATGAAGCGAATCCCATTCCTAGTCCTGAATAACCCTGACAGTTGATTATAAACAAATCGCGTGCCAAAGGATATTTTGCCTCAGCAAGGTCGTTTTGAGTAGGGCTGTAATATTGATTACTATTTAATCCTTTTACACTCAAAACATTAATTTTTTTGATTAAATCAGTTGTGTTTTGAGAAGGCTGCGAAAGCCAATTTACACCAACTACACCAATCATTCCATCGTTTTCTGAAACAAACTTAATTACTTCATCATTTGTTTTGAAAGAGAAAACGCCGGTTTTTGGAATATCTTTAATCTTCGCTAATTCTTTCATGAATCGAACTGTACTAGAGTTCGGATTATCAAAAACCAATCCCTTGATTCTTGGATCTGCTTTACCCTGCATAAAATCGATTACGGTTTTCAACGCAATTAAAGTATCATTATTGCTTTTATTTGAAATAAATGCAATAGCATCTTGAGCAAAAGGAGTAACACGCGGATTAATCTTACTTTTCTCAAAACGTGCTTTTTCTTCAGCAGTCAAATCACGTGCAGTTATAGCAACCTTCGCTTTCTGATTTAGTAAATCATTTATTACTTCTGCCTCTGATTTAGGTTTAACTGTAATCTTTGCATCATAGTAAGTTCCTTCAAAAACAGCCACCTGATCATCAACAATTTGTTTTACAGTCTCGTCGACAGTAACATCAATAGCCCCTTTTAAAATAGTTTCTTTCTGAGCATCATTCTTGCTTTTTTGGTTGCACATCGCAAACAAAAAGACAAAAATAAACAAACCAAATACCTTACTATATTTCAACATCTTTATTATTCCTTTGAATTAATTAATCTCAAAAATCTAATTGCAGAATATACGATCAACAATCCGCCAAAAGCATATCTATATTTTTGTTCCATGTTTAAAGGAAGCTTTTCCCAAAACATAATCATTAAACCGAGTACAAGATAAATTAAAAAAAACAGTATTCCTAAAACAAGAAGAAATCGCTCTTTGAGCGATTTCTTCTGAATATTATTAAGCATATCTTTTAACATTATTCTGCAGATTGAATAGTAATAGGAAGAGAGTATAATACCCTAACTTTTTTACCATTTTGCTCGCCGGGAGTCCATTTTGGACATTTTTTAAGAACACGAATTGCTTCTGCTCCTGTACCATAACCGATATCTCTTAAAACTTTAATATCTGTTAATGACCCGTCTTTTTCAACTACAAACGTAACGTAAACTTTACCTTTTAAACCTTCTTCTTCTGGAGTTTTGTAGTTGTTTCCTACGAATTTGTAGAATTTCTCAATTCCTCCTGGAAAGTCTGGTTTTACTTCGATACCAGCTGTGTTATATACAGTGTTATCTTCTTGTACTACTTCGGCAACTGGACCTTTACCAACTGGCTCATCTACAGTTAAAACTGCATCTGGATCTCCTTTGATAGTTTCAGAACCTACTTTTTTATCCTTTAAATCCACAATTTTTGGTGGATCTTCAGTGATCTCTTCTGTTTTTGCAACAACCGGTTTCACGAACTTAACCTGATCCACTTTTGGTGGTGGTGGTGGTGGTGGTGGTTGATTTGGTTTAATTTCCTCTTTTGGTTTTGGAGGTAATTTTACCGTTGCAATCTTAATATCTTTATTCTCATCTTCATCTGTTGAGTCAGGTAAGAAACTAGCAATAAGAGGAGCCGCAACAGCAAAGCTAAAAATAATAGAACCAATGATAAGCGCTTTTACAGTCGTCTTACCGTTAGATTTTCTAAGCTCATATGCACCATATATCTTATTTCGTCCTTCGAATACGATATCAAGCCACTGATTTTTAATTATATCTAATTTCATTTTTCTTGATTATTAGGTTATTGATAAAATACGAAATAAATCTTATTTCTTCTCTAACAATTCTTTTTCTTTAGGTTGGAAATCATTAACGATTGCATAAGTTCCAACTCCAGAAATTGCCATCTCATCTAAAATATCAACTAAGTTTTTATATTTAGATTTTGTACCAGGTTTAATAATAACGATAATTCCTTTATTTTTATCTCCTGTATATTCAATAACAGATTTTTTACGAGCTAATAATTCTCTACGAATTCCATCTTTACCATAAGCAATATCTTTTGGTCCAGCGATTGGCTCTTCTAATAATCCCATATAATATACAAGTTTATTATTTTCACCCATCATAATGGTCATCGTACGCTTCTCATCAACTTTTAAATCCTTATTATCTTTCGGATCTTCATTTTTGTCTGGTAACGACAAATCCATCGATTGAGGTTTTGACAACGAAGTAGTTAACATAAAGAACGTGATCAATAAGAATGCCAAATCCACCATAGCCGTTAAATCGACTTTCGAGCTTTGCTTTTTACTTCTTACTTTGCCACCTTTACCACCACCGCCGTCGCCGGTATTTAATTCAGCCATTTAGTGTATGTTTTTTAATTAAAAGTCTTTTCCTCTCATTCCAGTAACTAAGTTAAAGGAATTGATTTTCTGATCTTGTAGGATATCCATAATCTTTTTGATTTTTGGATATTCTTCTTTAGCATCTCCTTTTATTGCAATCTGCAATTCTTTATCATCAAGATCAATTGCAGCTCTTCTAGAAACTAAAAGCCAATCTTTTAATTGATTATCTAACGAATCTAATGGAATTCCAGGCTGTTCTGCTTTCGTTCTATCCGCTGCTTTCAAGTCGATAATTCCTTTTAAACCTGCAATTGGCACACCGAAGTCATCCATTAATGCAAATTTAGTTTTATCATCTTCAGAAAAAGTCATACCGTATTTTGCACCCATTCCTTCAAGAGTTCTTTTACGAAGCTCTCTTCCTTTGATGTCAAAAAACACTTTTCCTTTACCTACTGTAATAATAGCCAAATCAGAATCTGGTAATTTACTTTGTACAGTAGAAGATGGAGTATCTACAGGTAGTGCCTCAGGCACTTTAGCAGTAGCGGTCAAAATAAAGAACGTTAGCAAAAGGAATGCAACATCACACATCGCAGTCATGTCTGTCGATGTCGACTTTTTTTTCATTTTTATTTTAGCCATTATCTTTTTATTTTATTTTTTTGATATAGAAATTAAATATCAAAAATTAATTATTGTCTTAAACTTCCTCTGAATTTTCTGTAAGTATTAACGATAGTAGTACCAGCCTCATCGATAGAGTAAGTTAAATCGTCAATTTTAGCAGTAAAGAAGTTGTAAGAGATAATTGCTAATACAGAAGTAGAGATACCTGTTGCAGTGTTGATAAGTGCCTCAGAGATACCTGTTGCAAGAGCAGCTTGGTCAGGAGTACCAGCAGAAGCTAACGCACCAAACGCTTTAATCATACCTGATACAGTTCCTAATAATCCTCCTAATGTACCTAAAGATACTAAAGTAGAAACGATAGTCATGTTTTTCTCTAACATTGGCATTTCTAATGAAGTAGCCTCTTCGATTTCTTTGTGGATTACTTCTGAAGCTTCTTCACTGTTGAAACCTTCTTTTTTAACATCTTGATATTTAATCAAAGCAGATTTAATTGCATTTGCAACTGAACCTTGTTGTTTGTCACATGCAGCGATTGCAGCTTCAATGTTTCCTTCTTTAATGTTTCCTTGTACATTTTTCATAAATGTATCTAAGTTAGCTTTTCCAGCTGCTTTACCGATAACAATAAATCTTTCAATAGAAAAAACAACAACCATTAAGAACATACCTAATAATGCTGGTACAATGAAACCTCCTTTATATACCATTCCTAAAGTATTGATTGGGTGACCTGTTTCTGGATTTCCACCTTCAAAGTTTGCAGGAGAACCCATCACGAATTTCCAGATTAAAAACCCAACTAAGATACACGCTACAATAATGATCCCTGTAACCATTCCTCCCCCATTTGAAGTGCTCTCTTTTTTAACTTTAACGTTTGCCATTTTTTTTTAATTTTAATAGTTTTAAATAATTTTTATTTTTTAGTTATATTTAACTTGTAGAGGAGCAAATTTATACGTTTAGTTTAAATAAAAAAACTTTTTTTAATTTTATTGACCGAAATTTAACTTCAATTTAAAAAATATCTCATTAATTTGTTGACATCATTTTTTAGATAAAACAAAAAAAAGGACTATAATTAGAAAAATTACAACGTTTTAGTAAATATTCAAAGATTCCTTTGATATCTTCTTAAAAAGCTGCGGATTTTTTTTTTATTAATATTTCAATCAAAAAAGGCTTTTTCTTACTAAAAAAAACCATCATAAAAATGCCCAAAATACAAGCAACACTCATATAACCAACTAAATTACAAATAAAAAAATGAATAAAAAAGACAATTTTATTGCTGCTATAAATAATGGTTACGCATCTAAGGGAGACAGCATCATTCTTGGAGGCGCAATGCTTGATGGTGAACCACTTGCGGAAGCACACGTAAAAATCCCGCTTAAAACATTAAACCGCCACGGACTTATCGCCGGTGCAACTGGTACTGGAAAAACCAAAACAATTCAGGTTTTTTCGGAGCAGCTTTCTAATGCTGGAATTCCGGTTTTGATGATGGATATTAAAGGAGATTTTAGTGGTATAGCTAAAGAAGGTAAAGAAGAAGGTTTTATTACAGAGCGCCATGCTAAAATTGATATACCTTTTAATGTATCTGCTTTTCCTGTAGAATTAATGTCCCTTTCTAAACAAAACGGCGTTCGTCTGCGCGCAACGGTTTCGGAGTTCGGACCAGTTCTATTTTCACGAATATTAGATCTTAATGATACACAGGCGGGAGTTATCGCAGTTATCTTTAAATATTGTGATGATAACCAAATGCCTTTATTAGATTTAAAAGACATTAAAAAAGTCATTAATTATATTACAGAAGAAGGAAAAGAGGAAATCACGGCCAATTATGGCAAAATCTCTACTTCTACAACGGGAACGATCTTAAGAAAGATTATTGAACTAGAACAACAAGGCGGTGATTTGTTTTTTGGTGAACTTTCTTTTGAAACAGACGATTTAATGCGAATTGACGAAAACGGAAAAGGTTACGTAAATATCATTCGTTTAACAGATATTCAAGATAAACCAAAATTATTCTCCACTTTTATGTTGAGCTTATTGGCAGAGATTTATCAAAAAATGCCAGAGAAAGGAGATGCATCTCAACCAGAATTAGTAATTTTTATTGATGAAGCGCATTTAATCTTTAATGAAGCCAGCAAAACACTTTTAGAACAAATTGAAACGATTGTAAAACTGATTCGTTCAAAAGGGGTCGGTGTTTATTTCGTCACACAAAATCCGATGGATGTTCCGAGTGGTGTTTTGGCTCAGTTGGGATTAAAGATTCAACATGCTTTAAGAGCATTTACTGCAAATGATCGTCAGGCGATTAAAAAAACGGCAGATAATTACCCTACTTCTGAATATTATAAAACAGATGAGTTATTAACAAGTTTAGGAATTGGGGAAGCTTTAGTAACTGCACTTAACGAAAAAGGTATTCCAACGCCTTTGGTTGCGACGATGATGCGCGCGCCGATGAGTAGAATGGATATTTTGACGTCTGATGAAATCGCAGAAATAAATGAAAAATCAAAATTGGTTAAAAAATATGCTGAAGAAATAGACCGCGAAAGTGCTTACGAAATTCTAACTAAAAAGATCGAAGAAGCAACTCAAGTAGCTGCCGAACAAGAAGAACAAACGCCAGCAAAATCTACAAAATCAGGACCAACCACTACTGAAGTCGTTACTAAATCTGTTTTGAAAGTCGTAACGAGCGCTACCTTTATAAGAGGAGTGTTTGGAGTTTTGACTAAAATCTTCAAAAAATAAATTAAAAATTTAAACCATATAAGTTATATAAGTCAATTAAGCTTTGCGCATAGTTTTTTAAATGAACTTATATAACTTATATGGTTTAAACCTATTTAGAAAGTAATTCTAATATTTTATTTTCTACTTCAGGAGTATTCCAAATACTTTCGATGTTTTCTATTCGAAGAACTTCTTCCATAATTCCGTTTTGGTAATCTCCAATTGCTAGGGCTTCTGCATAAGGACGATCACTAAAAGTTACACGACTGTATAACGGAATCCATTTGTCTGGATGTTTGTCTGAAAATGCTTTTTCGATTTTCTTTTGCAGTAAGAATTTTTCATCTGCCGTTTTAGTACTCATTTCCATGAAATTTCGATATGAAAGCTCTGCAATCGCATCTGCATTTGGTTTTCTGGAAATTTGATATTCGGAGAAAATTGTTTTCCAATCATCACCATACTTTTCAATCATTTCGTTCAAAACGGTAATGTCTTCAAAACCAGCATTCATTCCTTGTCCGTAAAACGGAACGATGGCATGACAAGCGTCTCCAATCAACGCAATTTTATCTTCGTATGTCCACGGAAAACATTTCATTGTAACCAAGGTACTAGTTGGATTTTTAAAGAAATCATTGGCTAGTTCCGGAATTACTTCAATTGAATCGGGAAATTTCTTTGCAAAGAAATCTTCTACTTCTTTTCGATCTGTAAGTGATGCAAAAGAGTTATCTCCTTCAAAAGGCATAAAAAGTGTACAGGTAAAACTTCCGTCCAAGTTTGGAAGTGCAATCAACATATACTCACCACGAGGCCAAATATGAAAAGAGTTTTTATCTAGTTTGTGAGTTCCATCAGGATTTGCTGGAATATTTAGTTCTTTATATCCTACAGTCAAAAATTCCTGTGAATAGTTGAACATACTTTGGCGCTGCATTCTGTGACGGATTCTCGAAAAAGCACCATCGGCACCAAATACCATATCGTATTTTTTCTCCTCCCACTCGCCTCTTTCGCTTTCGCCGATATGAAGCGTTGCGTCACTCATGGTTACATCCCAGATTTTCTGTTCAAAAAAGAATTCAGCACCGGCATTTTCGGCAAGATCAATCATTTTTCTATTTAATCTTCCTCTCGAAATCGAATATATAGCTTCTCCGTCTTGTCCATAATTCTGAAAATTCAATTTGTCGACCAAATGAATTGCACGTTTATCCATCGGAATGGCAATTTCGCGAACTGACTCTCCAACTCCAACCGCATCAAGAGCCCGCCATCCGCGATTTGACATGGCAAGATTTATAGAACGTCCAGAAAAATTTATTTTACGAATATCAGGGCTGCGATCATAAACATGAACGACATGACCTGCTTTTTTAAGATAAATTGCTAAAAGCGATCCGACCAATCCAGAACCAACAACAGCAATTTTTAATGAAGTTTGCATCAAAGAAAATCTAATAATAAGATTGTAAAAATAAGTAATAAAAACACAAGACCTTAAAAATAAAGGAAATATTTAGTGTTTTATTGGGCATGTCCCGCCGAAAAAAGCGGGTCGGGCTTTCAGCTTTATCTTTTATTCCGTTTCTCTTCATAAAAGGATATCGCCTCTATCCCTCATGCGACATCAGTTTTCACAACAAACAACAGTCTTTTTAAAGATTTCAATTTCTACAGGCCGAGAGTATAAACTAGGCGAATATTAAGTATTTTAGCCTATAAATTAAGCACCGAAAACAATTATGAAACTAAGTACAGAAATAAAGCACTTATCCTTCACTCGAAATATCGTTTTTATTGTTTCGTCATTAGTACTCATCATTGCCTGGATGTTTATTTGTGCCAAGATAGATCGAGAAAACGATCGTGGATTATTGACCTCTTTCGGCTATTGTTGTATTTTTCCAGCAATACTTGTTAGTTTTTTTTCTAATAATAAGGTTGCCGATTTTTTTTCGCTCCTGATCTATCTATGTGTCGCATGCCTCTTAGTTCTGCTTGTGGGATTTACACTAGGTATTTTACTAACGGTAATTGCAGGACCGTTGGGAATTGCTGCGCCTTTATTAGTAACAGGATTTCTTATGTTTTACTGCATTCGGCTGGTGATCTCTTTTCCTGATAATAAAACCGCATTTTGGGTGATCCTTGTCCTGCCGATAATTGCAGCAATTATATTATATGCTTTACCTGCGAATAAGTCTGATCTGCACGAATACGGCATTGGTTTTCCAATTTCAATTTATCTGAGTTTACAGATAATAAGCATTGCGGTTCTTTGTAAACTAAATAACCAAGAACTCGAAAAATTATAATTTCAAATCAATAAAATATATGCAGAAAAAACTTTTAGTGATCGCTTTAATTGCAATGGGCGTAGCAAATTAATATTCACAAACATAAATACTTAAATATCTAGACTCCTTTAAAGAATGGGTCGACTCCTTAAAAATCCAATCAGCTAGAATTAATTAAACAATATTTTAATGTCAAATGCTTTAAATCTTTATTCTGAACATTATGTAAGCGTCAAATCCGAAAGATTTGTCAATAAAATATGGTGTCTGGATAATTTTTTAGGCGAAAGCTTGATCGAAAATAAACTTGTTCTCCCAAACGGCTGTTTTAATCTCGCCATTGTTCGCGGAAATGCAATCGAAGTGCACACCAGCAAAAAGAAATATGAAATGAACGAAGGTGTATATTTTTGTTCACAAATGACCAATAAAGTTTTAGTCAATATTCAGCCCAAAACTAAAGTCACGATAATACAGCTTCATGCTTGGACCCTTTCGATGTTTCCTAAATATGATTTAAGTGATTTTACCGATTCGATTATTAAAATTGATACTACTGAACTGCCTTTCAAAATTAATATTCAAGACGCTGTAGATACAACACTGCAAACTGTAAACTGTTATTTTGAAGAATTGGCTGATTTAAATTCAAACCGAAATTCAATTGAAAAAGTATGCGAAATAATCAAATCGAATGAGGACGAAATTTCAGTTTCTGAAATAGTAAAAACAATACATTCTTCTCAAAGATCAATTCAAATTAAATTTAAATCAGCAACTGGGCTTACGATCAAAAAATACGCTCAGATTCTAAAATTCAGAAAATCCGTTGATCAAATGGTAAATGCCGATTTAGAAAAAATGAATCTTACTGAAATTGCGCTTTATAATAAATATTTTGACCAGTCGCATTTTATCAGAAAGTTTAAAGATGTGACAAAAACTACTCCTAAAACCTTCAATCCCGATTCATATTTTCTTTCGCAGAAAAGATAAAATTTCGTTTTTGTACAATTTCCAAAATCTTGATTGAAGTATTTTTGCAAACGTTTAAATTAGTTTTTAACACATAGCGGCATAGATTGAAGAACGTGTTTCATACCACATTCTTTTTTGGGCTACAAAATTCTATGTTTCTATGTGTTAATTAATTACATTTCAACTTTCAATCATCAATTCAATCAATCAAAATGAAAAACATCAATTCAATTTCAACAATCAAAATCCTTCTTATTTGGATTTTACTCTCTCAATCTTCAATCGGATTTTCTCAGGAAAATAAAAATTCTGATTTGTATAAAGCTATTATGTCTCGTGACAGCCTGCTTTTTAATATTGGTTTTAATACCTGCGACCTTTCCCAATCTGAAAATTTGTTTAGTGATCAGCTCGAATTTTATCATGACAAAGGCGGTCTTTCAAACAAATCCGAATCTTTAAAAGCATTCAAAAATGGATTATGTAATTCTCCAACTACCTATCAATCAAGAAGAGAATTAGTTGATGGAAGTACTCAGATTTTCCCTTTATATAAAGATGGTATTTTATATGGAGCAGTTCAGAATGGTATTCATCAATTTTATGAAACGAATGCAGAGAAAGGAAAACCTTTATTAAAAGAAAACGAAAAACTTGTTGGCAAGGCACGATTTACTCACGTTTGGATTTTAGAAAACAACAATTGGAAACTAAAAAGAATTCTGAGTTACGACCACTTACCTTCAAACGAAGACCTAAATCAAACTGCTCTTTTTGACAACGATCTGGAAACTGAAAAATGGCTAAAAGAAAATAACGTGCCAGCTCTCGGAATCGGAATTATTGCTGAAGGAAAACTAAAGCAAATTAAAGTTTTTGGCGAAATTAAAAAAGGTGTTTCGGCGCCGTACAATACCATTTGGAATGTGGCTTCGCTTACCAAACCAATCACTGCAATGGTTGCCTTAAAATTAGTAAGTCAGGGAAAATGGAGTTTGGACGAACCGCTGGATAAATATTGGATTGATCCAGATATTGCAAAAGATCCAAATCATAAATTATTGACTACGAGAATTATTCTCAGCCATCAGACTGGTTTTCCGAATTGGAGGTATTTTAACGAATCCGGCAAATTGGATTTTAAATTCAAGCCTGGAACAAAATACCAATATTCTGGCGAAGGTTTTGAATATCTGCGAAAAGCATTAGAAAAGAAATTCAATAAAAAACTAGAACAATTGGCAGACGAATTGGTTTTTAAACCTTTAAAAATGAATGATTCTCAATTAATTTGGAATGACAAAATTGATCTTTCACGTTTTGCTATCGGCTATGATAACAAAGGAAATGCCTACGAACCCACCAAGATTAAAACGGCAAATGCTGCTGATGATTTAATGACCACAATTTCAGATTATGCAACTTTTTTATGCAGTGTAATAAATGGTGACGGATTATCCCAAAAAGTTTTTGAAGAAATGAATGCGCATCAAGTGCAGACTAAAAAGAATAAATATTTTGGCTTAGGTTTTGAAATTTATGATTTCGGAAACGGCGAATATGCTTTGTCTCACGGCGGTGCAGACAAAGGGGTGCAGACATTGGCTTTCATACTGCCAAAAACCAAAGAAGGAATCGTTATTTTTACAAATGTTGACGATGGATATAAGGTTTATGAAAAGGTAATTACGCATTATTTAGGAAAAAATGGAAAAAAATTGATTGAAATTGAAACCAAATAGAAATTCGGTCGTCTAACATTTTAAAGACGTTAAAAATATTCATTAAAAAAATCGTAATTTCGATTTAATATACTGGATATCTTTTTATTACAAGTTTCAATCATCAATCAAAAACGAATCATTTATTAATCCTAAACCATAATCATCAATCATTATGAGATCAATCAAACTACTTTCACTTTGCTTTTTTGTCTTGCTTTCTACAACTGTTGTCACTGCACAAGACAAAGCAAAACAAATCGAAGATCTTTTAAATAAATACAACGAATACGGACAATTTAACGGTTCGGCTTTGGTGGCAGAAAACGGAAAAATAATTTTTAAAAAAGGGTTTGGTTCTGCTAATATGGAATGGAATATTCCAAACCAACCAGATACAAAATTTAGGCTGGGTTCTATTTCTAAACAATTTACCGCTTTGTTGATTGTAAAATTAGCCGAAGAAGGCAAAATAAAATTAGATGTTCCGATTACGACTTATTTGAAAGACTATCCAAAAGAAAATGGAGATAAAATCACCATTCATCATTTATTGACACATACTTCTGGAATTCCGAATTATACTAATGCGCCTAATTTTTTTAAAGACAAAGCAAGAAATCCGTATACTCCAGAAGATTTTGTAAAGACCTTTTCGAGTCTTCCACTTGAATTTACTCCGGGAGAAAAATTCAATTACAGTAATTCGGGATATTTCTTATTAGGTTATATTATCGAAAAAACTACCGGCAAAACCTACGAGCAATATTTGCAGGAAATAATTTTTACGCCTTTAAAAATGGTTAATTCGGGTTACGATCACAGCGATGTTATCTTAAAAAACAGAGCTGCAGGTTACGAAAAACAAGGCAAGAAAGTTGTTAACGCAGCGTATCTTGATATGAGCATTCCGTATGCAGCAGGTTCTTTGTATTCTACTGTAGAAGATTTGTATTTATGGGATCAAGCACTTTATACCAATAAACTGCTTTCAGAAAAATCAAGAGAATTGTTATTCAAACCTTACATCAAAGCTTGGAATGGTTTCTATGGCTATGGATGGTCTACTTATGAAGTACCAAATGGTGACAAGAAACTAAATGTTATTGAACACGGCGGAGGCATTAACGGGTTCAACACCATTATTTCGCGAATTCCTGCAGATAAAAATCTTGTCGTTTTACTAAATAATACTGGCGGAACTGTTTTGAGCGAAATGAATACTGCGATTCGTGCCATTTTATACAATCAGTCTTTCAATCAGCCGAAAAAATCATTGGCTCTGGATTTATTAGATATTTATGCAGAAAAAGGTGCTTTGGCTGGAACTGAAGCTTACAAAAAATTTAAAAATGACCCTACGTATGCTGTTAAAGAAGGCGATATGAATCGTGTGGGTTATCAATTACTGCAAGACGGAAAAAAGAAAGAGGCTATTGAAGTTTTTAAAATCAATGCAGAAACTTTCCCAAAATCTGGAAATGTTTATGACAGTTTGGGTGAAGCTTATTTAGCCAATGGCGACAAAAAGCTGGCTATTGTAAACTATAAAAAATCGGTAGAACTCGATCCAACTAATGAAGCTGGGAAAAAAGTTTTAGCAGAGATCTCGAAATAAGGTTCTGAGATACTGAGATACTGAGATTCTAAGCTGCTAAGAATTAAAATCTGCCTAAATTCAAAACTTAGGCAGATTTTTTTTAACTGAAACTTGAAACCTTAAACAAAATTTATTTCTTCGGTTTCAAAATCAACTTCGTAGACGTTTTTACAATTTCCTCTTTATTCAATTTCATTTTTCTAAACTTCCCTGCATTGTACATTTCGGCTTGATCGTCGTAATGTTTACTAAATGGATTTCCAGATTGTCCTGTTGGCAGAATACTCCAGCTGTTTTCTATATCTGCAAAATCGATGATTCTTCTGGTTGACGGACCGCCTTTGGTATAATATTTTCCTTCGTTATTAAATCCGAAAAACAAATTATTAATTACTTCATTGGAGCCTGGAGAATCAAACGGACCGACGTTAAATATACCGCGTAATGCTTTTACTTTTCCTAACGGATGCTCGTGTTCTACGGTATGTACTTTTCCCCATTTCCAATCTGAAATTGTATTCCCTAATTGATTTTGCAATGACGCCACGGCATCATGAAATGACTTTGAAACAATTTCTGCTCTGGTTTCTTTTACGTTTTTGGTTTTGACATTATCCCACCAAACCGAATTTTGGTTTGTAATTTGTCTTGCAATAATCTGTTTTCCGACAGAAATGTCTAAGAACAATTTAAAATTTTCTTTGCCCATTTCGTCTTCAAAAGTATTTCTCAAATACAGATAAATCCATTTGTTGTAAATCGTTGGCGCGACGTCTTCTAGATTGGTTGATCCTTTCCAAGATTTTAAAATATTTAGCGCTTCTTTTTCTTCGTTGGAAAGTGGTTTGTTATCTAAACTCGAAATCAAATTTTTAACCACTTCTGGTGCTACATTCGAGGTATTATCGTAAATCATTTTTGAAATAGCTTCTTTATCCCAATCTGATTTTCCATCCAATAATCCTGAGATTCTTTTTGCGCGGTCTTCGGGCAGATAATACCCTGGATACAAGTAACCGTCATCAATAGTTTCCGGCTGATTATTCGCCGAATAGACATATCCCCATTTTGGATTTTCTGCCGATGGATTTTTATCAAAATCTAAAAATCGAACAATATCATCTTTACCGCTTGTTCCGTCCAAAATTAAATGTGTGTTTACGCCTTCATTATGACGGTATAATTTTCCAGAAGCCCACCAGCCAATATTTCCTTTCGCATCGCCGTACATTACATTTAATCCAGGCGCTGCAATTAATTTGACAGCATTTTTAAAATCTTCTTTGTTTTTAGCATGCGAAAGTCCATAAGCCGCATCCAGAATCTGGATTGGCTGACTCGTATAGGTCCACAACATTGCGATTGGATTTTTCTTTTCCAAACGGTCTATAAAATCATTCATGATTGGTCCATGACGACTTGATTTTATTGTCAGAACCACATCCGAAGTATCTTTTACCTTTATTGTTTTCTTTCTGATTTCATATTTCCCGAAACCATCTGGAGTTTCATATTGATTTGGATCACCGCCTAAGGTTCTTTCCTGATAAAAATCAATATCATCATTTTCAAACATTGTCAATCCGTACGCATAATCTCGATTATGTCCCAAAAGCGGAAACGGAGTTCCGGCCAGATAACAACCGTATAATTCAAATTTTGGCGTTATCAAATGTGCTTCGTACCAAGTTGCCGGCTGCGAAAAACCAATATGCGGATCATTAGCAAAAATTACTTTCCCCGTTTTTGATTTCTGCGGTCCTACAACCCAGCTGTTACTGCCAATAAAAGGCGGGATCGGTGATTGATCCAACATTGCCGATATAGATTTTGAAATCTCGGTATATTCTTCGGTTTTCTCTTTCGAGATTTTAATTCTTGTGGTATTAAATTCGCCTTCGATTCCTAAATCTTTCAAATATTCAACCCCATATTTGTTTTTAATATCTGTCAGCAAAGGATCTGATTTCTGCGCCATAGCAAAACTGAAAGACATATATCCAAAAATATTGTAAACGTCTTTTATGGTAAATTTTTCTTTTTTAACCCCAACCAAAGTAAATTCAATCGGCGTTACTCCTTCCTCCAAATATTGATTAATTCCGTCTAGATAAGCTTGCGTCATTTTATAACTTTCGCTGTTTTTGTCCAGTTTGGCAATCGCTTTCGCGGAAGCTTCTTCAATTCCAATTCCAGCAAAAAACTTATCGTTCTGCAATGCCACCGATCCAAAAAGTTCAGAAAGTCTTCCCGGCGCAATACGACGAAGTAATTCCATCTGCCATAATCTTTCCTGTGCGTGTACATAACCCAGCGTGGTCATGGCATCTTTTTCTGAATCGGCATAAATATGCGGTACTCCAAATTCATCAAAATATACTGTGGTTTCTTTTTCGATGTTTTTTAATTCTAATTCACCTTCGTATTTTGGTTTTAGATGAAAAATATATGCCCAGATACCAATCGCAAGCACGACAATTACAATTAAAAGAGCCAGAAAGATTTTTCTA
Source organism: Flavobacterium artemisiae (assembly GCF_042678225.1). Classification (NCBI taxonomy): domain Bacteria; kingdom Pseudomonadati; phylum Bacteroidota; class Flavobacteriia; order Flavobacteriales; family Flavobacteriaceae; genus Flavobacterium; species Flavobacterium artemisiae. The sequence goes on from NZ_JBHUDZ010000001.1 coordinate 21,311, forward strand.
ATTATTCTCATATTTTAAAAAATAAATAAAATTTGCATGATGTAACTTTTCTGATAAATTTTATAAGGGACATCATTTTTAAAAGTCTAAATTTATGTAATAAAAATTAATAGCATAAATGTCGATCTATAAAAAAATAGCAATTGCCGTAGTTTCTATTTTCGTTTTTGTGATTTTAATCAATATTGGTCTCAATTATTGGATAAAAAAACAATTACCCAAATTGATACATGAGAACAATAAAACAGCTTATAATATCAACTATGAAAAAATAGAAGTTTCTCTTTTTTCTCGAAATATTTACGCTCAGACACTTTTGGTAAGTCCTAAAAACGAACCAAAAGACAGTAAAAACGGTTTGTTTTCTAAAATCGAATCTATAACCATCAAACATTTTAATATTTGGGATTTAGCATTCAACGATATTATTCAGGCAGAAAGTATTATTGTCAATAAACCCCGAATTATTTTATACAAAAAAGGCGAAAAACTGCTGAACAATAAAAAAAGCATCAAGACAGAAATTGTTGAGCCTTTTAGAAAAATCATTGCCGTAAGAAATATTTATTTGAATGAAGGAACTGTTGACGTCGTTTCTTTAGACAATGATAAACCTCTTTTCAGTGTTAAAAAAATCATTTTAAAACTCGAAGGAATTTTAATTACAGATACAACTCTAAATGAAAAATTACCGCTTCGATACGAAAAATATACGTTAATCTGCGATAGTTTATTTTACAGACCCAGTCATTTTTATCATATCAATATTGGAAAAATCAGCACCGAAAACAATTATGCAAAAATTAATAATTTCAGTCTAATTCCGCAGTATGAACGAAAAACTTTTGTTCGTCAGTTAGAGAAAGAAAAAGATATTTATACCATAAAATTAGATTCCGCCGACATTAATAAAATGGATTGGGGATTTAAAAACGAACGTTTTTTCTTCAAAGTCAATTCTATCGTCATGAATCATGTAAATGCTAATATTTACCGTGGTAAAATGCCGAAAGATGATTTGAGCAAAAAATACCTCTACAATCATTTACTGCGAAATATCAAATTTCCTTTGCAAGTTGATACTTTACAAGTTTTAAAATCCAAATTGGTTTATGAAGAAGAAATTGATTTTTCTAAAGGTCCGGGCGTTTTAAATTTTGATCGTTTTAATTTGCAGGCAACAAATCTGCGAAGTGGTTTTGGACTAAAGAAAACCGACGATGTAAAAATCAAAATCAATTGTATTTTTATGAAAACGTCTCCGCTGAATGTCAATTGGAATTTTAATGTTTTGGATAAAAAAGACAGTTTTCACATTCAAGGTTCTATTACCAATTTTGACGTAAGAGCAATGGGAAATTTCAGCAAACCGTATATGAATGCTTCTTTTACAGGAGTTTTTAATAAATACAGATTTAATTTTTACGGAAATGATATTACTTCAAAAGGAAATGCTTCTCTTGATTATGACGATCTTAAAGTAAAACTTTTCAAAAAGAAGAATCCTGAAAAAGAAGCAAAATTAAAAAGTGCCATTGCCAATTTATTAGTCAAAAATGATTCTAAAGACAATGCAAAAACCGCCGATGTTGAATTAGAACGTATTCAGGAAAAATCATTCTACAACTTTTTATGGCGCAACATCGCCGAATCTTTGAAGAAGATTTTGATTTAATTTTTTTACCACGAATTACACGAATTTTCACGAATTATTATTTTTAAATGGTGTGCAAAAAATTGTGCAATTTGTGCAATTCGTGGCTGCATTTTACAAACCTGACAATTATCAGGTTTTCAAAAAAAATATTTTTTTTCATTTGTTTCTATTTTAATCCGAATACAAATGACAAAAAATAATCTGCATACTTTTCATATTCCGGTTATGGGACTTGCTTATACCATTGACAGTCCGATTCGAGTGGCACAATACGGAATTTCGTCTGTTATTGCCCTTGCCGATGATGATTTGATCGAAAAGATGCGAAACTTTTACAGTACAAAATTTAATTTTCCGTACGAGGAAATCAGCCAGAAATTTCACGATTATCGCGCCGAAAGAATTACTTCTTATCTCAACTTGGTCGATAAAATTGTAAAAGAAAAATTCGAAAATTTCAAAACCGAATTAGCCGAAAGCAAAACCGCGGTAGAAAATTTCATCAACACACTTCCGAATACTTCTGACATAAAAAAAGGTTTTCAAAATTTGCTGGAAGACGGAATTTCTTTTAAAGAAAACATTCAAAATTACATCGAGTCGCATCTATTTCCTGGAGAAATAGACGTAAATATCATGACGAAATTAGACAAAGACAATTTCATCAAAAATGAACAGCTTCCGATTGAGTTTAACGATGCGCATGCTGCTTTGAGAGGTTTTGCAAAAAGTAATTTAGAATCGTCTGTTGTACTTTCTGCAGGAATGAATCCGAGACTTTTTAGTTATTTTGAAAATTTCGATGCTTTTTTTCCTGATGAAAATAACAAACTGAAAAAGAAAATCATTTTAAAAGTAAGTGATTTTAGATCGGCAATGATCCAAGGAAATTTCCTAGCGAAAAAAGGACTTTGGGTTTCTGAATATCGAATTGAATCGGGATTAAATTGCGGCGGACACGCCTTTGCTACAGAAGGACTTTTATTAGGGCCGATTTTAGACGAATTCAAGGCAAAAAAAGAACAATTGGTACAATCAGCTCATGATTTAATGATTAAAGCTTTAGAGCTAAAAAATAAAAGAATTCCAAACACTCCTTTAGAGATAAAAATTACGGTTCAGGGCGGTGTGGGAACTTCTCAGGAACATGATTTTTTATTAGACGAATATAAAGTCGATTCTATTGGCTGGGGTTCACCATTTCTATTAGTTCCAGAAGCGACTTCTGTCGATCAGGAAACCCGAAATTTATTGATGAATGCCAAAGAAGATGATTTTTACCTGAGTAACATTTCGCCTTTGGGAGTTCCGTTTAATACTTTGAAAGGAACTTCTAACGAATTTTTAAAACAAAAACGAATCGAGGAAAATAAAGCAGGAAGTTCATGTCCAAAAAAATTCCTAGCATTGAGCAAAGAATATGATCCGCACGGAATTTGTACGGCTTCAAAAAAATATCAGGATATTAAATTAGAGGAATTAGAAAGCAGAAAAGATACTATTTCTAAAGAAGAATTTGAAAAAAGCAAAATCAAAATTACCGAAAAATCATGTTTGTGCGTTGGTTTGGCAAATGCTTCTTATTTAGAAAATGATATTAAAATTAAAGGTCAGGCGCAAGGTGTTGTAATTTGCCCTGGGCCCAACTTAGCTTATTTTGATCAGGAAGTAAGCCTTAATGATATGATGCATCACATTTACGGACATAAATCGGTTTTAAGAACCCCCAATCGACCAAACCTTTTTATCAAGGAGTTGAGAATGTACGTGGATTATCTTAGAAATGAAATCCAATCATTTTCTGGGGAATTCTCAAACGCTCAATTAAAAAAATGGAATGCTTTTAAATCAAATTTGTTAGATGGAATTGAGTATTATAAAAATTTATTTGAATCGACCACAGCCTTTAAGGGAGACTTACCACAACTCGATTCTTGTAGATCCGAATTAGTAGGTATTGCAATTCCGGTTAACGAGTTGGTTTAAAATGAAAAACCCCAAATTAAATTGATAATTTGGGGTTTTCTATTTTTAATATATAAATTATTCTTTCTTCTTGTTTTTACTGTCAATTACAGCTCCGGTACCAGTTCCTAAAGCAGCTCCGGCCAAACCGCCAATAATGGCACCTTCCCCTTTTCTCTTACTGACAATAGCTCCAGTCGCTGCACCTACACCGGCACCAATTACGGCACCTTTAGCGGTTGCGCTCCAGCCTTTCTTTTTTGCTGCAGGCGCTGATGCTGCTGTTGCTGTTCCGTCATTTTGATGCACAACTACAACTTTTTGTTCTGCCGCTTTTTGTTGAGCTTGTTGCTTTTCTTGTAAAGCTTGCATTTCAACTTTCATAGAATCAATAACTTTTTGTTTATTGATTTCAACTCTCATCGAATCTATGCTGGCTTGTTTTGCTCTGTTTATTTCTTCTTTGCTTTGCTTCTGACACGAGACAATAGACAAAGACATGGCTGCGATAAATATATATAAGGCTTTCATGATTGTAGTATTTAAAAAATTATACACTACAAATTACTAAAAATCTGCTATATTGATTATTACAGATTTTTACGTAAAGTTTATAAAATTATAAGATTACATTTATTACACAGATTAACTGAGCGTCTTTTATACTCTCTGTCATTTCGAAAGAAGTAAAAATTCTACACAGAATGTCGCCAATCTTTGTGGAGTTTCTTACGAAGATTTCTCCTTCGTCGAAATGACAAATTGTATGATTTTCATCTACTTAAATAAAAACTTTGCGCCTTTGCGAAATATTCTTTTTTATTTCCCTAAAATTCCTTTTTTCAAGATTTGTCCAAAGTCATACATATCTTCGTAAGAGCAATATAGCGGAACTGGAGCCAGACGAATTACATTTGGTTCGCGCCAGTCTGTAATTACTCCGTTTTTCATCAAATAATCAAATAAAGCTCTACCTTCTCCATGCAAAAATACCGATAATTGAGAAGCTCTTTCTGCTGGATTTGAAGGTGTAATAACTTCAAAATTACCTGCAACTTCTTTATCAATTTCGTGAAGAATAAATTCTAAGTAAGAGGTAATATGATCACGTTTTTTAATCAAAGCATCCATTCCAACTTCGGCAAACATTTCTACAGAAGCCAAATATGGCGCTAATGAAAGAACTGGTAAATTACTAATCTGCCATCCGTCTGCACCATGAACAGGATCAAAATTCGGTTCCATTTTAAAACGACGTTCTTTATTATGTCCCCACCAACCGGCAAATCTTGGAAGATCTGAATTGTGATGTTTTTCATGTACAAAACATCCAGAAGCATTTCCAGGTCCTGAGTTCATGTATTTATAACTGCACCAAGCTGCGAAATCTACATTCCAATCGTGAAGTTCCAGTTTGATATTTCCGGCAGCGTGTGCTAAATCCCAACCGACTTTTGCTCCCGCTTTTTGTCCGGCTGCAGTGATGGTTTTAATATCAAAAACCTGACCTGTATAATAGTTAACTCCTCCAATTAAAACTAAAGCAAGTTCATCTCCAACTTCTTCGATTTTGGCTAAAACATCTTCTAGACGAATATTGTGTTCGCCTTCTCTTCTTTTAATTTCAACAATGGCATCTTCAGGTTTATATCCGTGAAAATTCACCTGACTTTGAAACATATATTGATCTGACGGAAATGCTTTTTCTTCGCAGATAATTTTATAACGTGTTTTTGTCGGCTGATAAAAAGAAACCATCAATAAATGAAGATTTACCGTTAAAGTGTTCATAACCGTAACTTCTGACGGAAACGCACCGACAATTTTACTCAATGGTTCTGCAAATCTTTCTTGATAATCCCACCAAGGTTTTTCGGCATAAAAATGACCTTCGACAGCCAGTTCTGCCCAATCGTTCATCACTTCATCAATATAAGCTTTGGTGCGTTTCGGTTGTAATCCTAAAGAATTTCCTGTGAAGTAAATTACTCGTTTATCATTTACTTTAGGAAAAATAAATTCGTTTTGATAATGATTTAAAGTATCTTGAGTATCGAGCTGCTGTGCAAACTCGCGTGTATTTTGAAAAGTCATTGTGTTTTGTTTTGCCTGCTAAAATAACAAAAATTGTTTGTTTTGTTTAAAGTTTCATGTTGATATTCTTTGCGTGATTTACCGCAAAGTGCGCAAAGATTTTTTATAAAGGTTAACGTTTACAAACGCAAAGAACGCAAAGCTTTGTCTTAAAAACATTTTTGCGAGCTTTATATAAAATATAGCCCAAGGTTTCAATGTTGGGTACACAAAGATTGGAACACGATACTTACCCAAGGTTGAAACCTTGGGCTATGTTCTGAATAAATTGCGAAATGATTATATAAAAAGCTAGCCACAGATTAAAAGATTAAAGGGATTTTTAAATCTGTGTTAATCTTTATAATCTGTGGCTAATAAATTCCTTGCGTACTTTGCGGTAAATTTCACAACGAACGTGAAACTTAAAACCATTTAAGAACAAAAAACCCGACACGTCTTTAAAACTTGTCGGGTTTCTTTATAAGATAAATTCTAATTATAGAATTAACATCGCGTCTCCGTAAGAATAGAATTTGTATCCTTCTTTAATCGCTTCTTCGTATGCTTTTTTCATTAAATCATGTCCACAGAAAGCAGAAATCATCATCAATAATGTTGATTTTGGCGTGTGGAAGTTTGTAATCATACAGTTTGCAATACTAAAATCGTGAGGAGGGAAAATAAATTTATTTGTCCATCCTTCGTACGGATTCAATGTATTTGCAGAAGAAACAGAACTTTCGATCGCACGCATAGAAGTTGTTCCGACCGCACAGATACGTTTTCTTTTAGCTTTTCCTTCATTTACGATATCACAAGCTTTTTGAGTAATGATTAATTCCTCAGAATCCATTTTGTGTTTTGATAAATCTTCTACCTCAACTGGATTAAAAGTTCCTAAACCAACGTGTAAAGTTACCTCAGCAAAATTAACTCCTTTGATTTCTAATTTTTTCAAAAGGTGTTTAGAGAAGTGTAAACCAGCAGTCGGTGCCGCTACAGCTCCTTCTTCTTTTGCGTAGATAGTTTGGTATCTCTCAGCATCTTCTGGAGTAACATCTCTGTTGATATATTTAGGAATTGGAGTTTCTCCAAGTTCTGTCAATTTGTTTCTAAACTCTTCGTAAGAACCATCATATAAGAAACGTAAAGTTCTACCACGAGAAGTTGTATTGTCGATTACCTCAGCAACTAATGAATCATCGTCACCAAAATAAAGTTTATTTCCGATACGGATTTTTCTAGCTGGATCAACTAAAACATCCCAAAGTCTTTGCTCAGAATTTAATTCTCTTAACAAGAAAACTTCAATTCTAGCTCCAGTTTTTTCTTTGTTTCCGTACAAACGTGCAGGAAAAACTTTTGTATTATTTAGAATTAAAACGTCTCCGTCATCAAAATAATTGATAACATCTTTAAACATTTTATGTTCGATTGTGTTTTTTTGGCGATCAATTACCATTAAACGAGATTCATCTCTATTTTCTGCTGGAAATTCAGCTAAAAGTTCTTTTGGTAAATTGAAATTGAAGTGTGATAATTTCATATTTGAATGGTAGATTTTTAAATATCTATTTTAGACTTATTTATCCAAAATTGTAAATCGGTTGCAAATATACGATTGTGAGATAGGCGTTGTCAAGTGTTTTTGCGTTTATTTTCAAAAGTGCTTGATTTTGTGTTGTTTCAAACAATAAAAAAATTGCTTTTTTGTAATTTTTTAACCATATATAATTTTAAACCCTATAAGAAATATAAGTTCATATTAACTGGAATTGTTATTTTTATTAAATCCCAAAAAACAATAAAAAAACCTCCAGTCAAAACTGGAGGCAATTGATATTGAAAATTTAGCAATTAAACTAAAATGAACTTATATTACTTATATGGTTTAAAAACTATAATTCTGAAACTTCAAATTTTAATGCTTTTAAATCATTCCAAAAATCTGGATATGATTTTGAAACTACTTCGGCATCATCAATGATAATTGGCACTTTTAATGCCAGCGGTGCAAAAGCCATCGCCATACGATGATCGTTGTAAGTAGCAATTCTCACATTATGATTGATGTTCTGGGAAGCATTCAAAGTTAAACTGTCGTTGGTAACTGAAATAGCCGCTCCTAATTTTGTTAACTCGATTCTTAAAGCTTCTAAACGATCTGTTTCTTTAATTTTTAAAGTATGAAGACCTGTCAAGTGACATCCGATTCCGAGACCTAAACAAGTTACTACGATTGTTTGTGCAATATCCGGTGTATTGTTTAATTCAAAATTTACTGTTTGGTAATTGAAATTTTCTTGTTTTACCAAAGTCATTTTGTTTCCGTCAAAAGTAGTTTTAATACCCAGTTTTTCATAAAGAGAAACTAACTCTGAATCTCCCTGAAGACTGTTTTCTTTGTAACTGGTCAAAGTGATTGATGCTGTATCTGCCAAAGCAACCAAACTGAAAAAGTACGATGCCGAACTCCAATCTGATTCTACAACCATTTCTTTGCTTTCAACAGCTTCTTTTGGAAAAACTTTAATTACGTTTCCTTCAAAACTAGTCTGAATATCTAAGTCTTTCAACAAAGCCAAAGTCATTTTGATGTACGGAATTGAGGTAATTTCGCCTTCTAAAGTCAATTCTAAACCATTTTCTAGTTTTGAAGCTACTAATAAAAGTGCCGAAATATATTGACTGCTTACATTTGCAGCCAAATTTACTTTTGAAGCTGTAACTTTTTTTCCTTTAATTCTAATTGGCGGATAACCTTCTTCTTTTTCATAAGAGATTTCAACACCCAATTGTGCTAAAGCTTCAACTAAAATTTTAATCGGGCGTTCCTGCATTCTGCTAGAACCTGTCATAACCACTTCTCTGTCTGCGTTTACAGCAAAATAAGCCGTTAAAAAACGCATCGCAGTTCCGGCGTGGTGAATATCTACAATTTCGTCATTTCCTACTAAGGCTTTCTGCATTACTTCGCTGTCATCAGAGTTTGAAGTATTGGCTAAAGTAATATTCGGAAATAAAGCTTTTAAAAGTAATAAACGATTGGTTTCGCTTTTAGAGCCTGTAACCGCAATTTGACCTTGTAAATTTTTATGATTGGTTTGTAGTAATAAATTCATTTTAGGAGTGTTATTTTGTGCATTTTGGCAAATTTATTTTAAAAAAAGCATACACCAAAACTTTCCCTGCACATATCACATTATTTTAATTTATCGTTGTTTTTATGACGGTCTTTATCACGAACCGATTTTAAATCCATTTTTTTGTCAAAAGCGGCTTGCAAATCTATCCCTGTTTGGTTTGCCAGACATAAAACAACAAAAACAACATCTGCCAATTCTTCTCCTAAATCTTTATTTTTATCGCTTTCTTTTTCAGATTGTTCTCCGTAACGACGTGCAATAATTCTGGCAACTTCACCTACTTCTTCTGTAAGCTGTGCCATATTAGTTAATTCGTTAAAATAACGAACACCGTGTTCTTTAATCCAGGTATCAACGTCTAATTGTGCGTTTTTTAAATCCATTTTTTAAGCTTTTTTCAGTACTATTTTTTGATTTTGACTGGTAATTATTTTCTGAAAAATATCTTTTAAACCTTGATAATTTTCTACCGCAAAAATACTACTATTAATTTCCTGTAAGCTGCTAAATTGAATTTTGTTTCCGTCATTAGAAATATTCATTGTAAAACTGATTGTTTTATCTTCCAGCGAAAATCGCACAGGAGCCGGCATCGATTCTACCACATAACCAGCAGGAATCTCTAAATTGAGATTATACTTTTCTAAACTTGGATAACCGAGATACACTGCCATTTGTCTGTTTTCCTGATTAAAAGGATTTTTAGAATTTCTAAAAAACAGCATTGGATTGATAAAAATCTTGTCACCAATAATTTCTATCTGATTGTCCGATTCAAATGAAAAAGTTTCTGTGATCGGTTTAGAAAAATTGCTTTTTTTATTTTCAACACTATATCCCGAAATTTTTAAATCTCCGAGTTGTTGTTCTAATTTTTCAAGATAATTTTCTTCGCTTTTATCGCTGTTGCGAATTCTAAAACGATAAGCATCATAATCAGTATATTGTACTCTAACTTTTCCCTTTAATTTTCCTTTATCATCAAGCTGTACCAATAGGTTGGACATTTCTTTAGAATTTACAGCTGGAACGAGATCAATTTCTTTAGACGTTCCGTCGCTTTTAATAAGTCTTCCTTTCCAGTTTAGAAGATTTAAAGGAAGAATATTTGGAGTTGTAAATTTACGAGAGGCATCAAGCAAAATTTGGTTTCCGTCTATTTCTGCTGCCGCAATTACATAGTTAAATCCAGTTCTTGTCGGATAAACCGGAACTCCATTTTCTAAAGTACTGGCCAAAACAGGATTTGCTTCTATTCCTGCCAGTTTCAACATATTTATCAGAATAAAATTAATCTCGGCTACATTTCCTGTTTGTTCTGTATAAGCTTTTAAAACTCCCTTATCGGTATAGTAATCGTTTTTTTCGTTCCAATTTATTTTATTTTGAACGAATTGAAAAACAAGATTCATCCTTTCTTCCAGACTGGTTACGTTTCCTAAAAGTCGTTTTACATCGTCCAGCAAAAAGTCTTTTTTATCCAGTTCTTTTCCAAAATGTTCATTTTTATAAATTGTCGAAGCCACGCCATCCCAAGTCATTGTATAATCCTTAACCGGCTGATCCGGATAACGGATTCTTTCTAATTCGTGCTGAATGCTTCCTTTAAAATTATCAGGATTATTAACAAATGGTTCGTCGGTCAAAGGCGGAATATCTTTCCCACTATAAATCGAGCTTATTTGTTTATATGAAATATTAGTAGTTTGCGAATGTTCATTTTCAAAAGAACTGCTTCCGCTTGTAAATTTTGTATCACTTTCTATAGGCTGCCTGCCGACTAATATGGTTTTATAAATGTAATATTCTGGAATATTGGTTTTGTATTCGAAGTAATTGACCGGAATTTCATATTGAATATCAAAATCAGGAAGTTTTACAATATTTTCTGATTTTACGGTGTAGCTGTATTCTAAAATAGAGCCGACTTTTACATTAGGAAGTGTTATTGTTTTTTCTCCCCAATATTGATTAATTTTCTTTTTGAAAGTTCCCTGACTATTTAATTTCGTTTTTACGACAGCACCATTTTCGAGATTATAGGTTACCGCGTTTTTAAATTCTAATTGATCCGGATTTAAATTTTCGTAGCCAATATAAAAACGCACTTTCTGATCGGCCCATTTCAGCCCTTCTTTTTTATAAATTTTAATTTTAAATTCATAAACACTGCTGGCCGAAAAACCCGTTTTTACATTGTAGGTAAAAAAAGTTCTTCCTTTTTTAAACAAAATTGCAGCTGGAGCAGTTGTGTCCACTTTATTTACTTTTTCTTGTAACTCTGCAACAGTTACTTTTCCTAATTCATAATTTTGAGCATTGATTTTAGAAACCAAAAAAAGTAAAAACACAATTGTATAAAATCTCATTTTTTTTAAATCTTTTTCAGAACTATCTTCTGCGTTTGTTTTGCAATCATTTCTTTGTAATATTCTCGTATTATTCCGTATTGATCTGTGGTTACAATCGGTACGTTAATTTGATGGATAATCAGGAGTTGCAGCATATTTTCATTAACTGCAATATTGTATTTAAAAGTCCCCAGCCCTTCTTCCATCACTAATGCATTGGCTGAAGGAATTGTTTCTAAAACAAAGCCATCTGGAATTCTAATATTAATATTGTATTTCTCTAAAAAAGGAAATCCAAAATCTATCGGATATTCTCTTTTATCTTGCTTAAAAGGATTTTTAGTACTGGCAAAAAACAGCATCGGATTAATATAAATTTTATCACCGATCAATTCGCACAAGTCGGTTCCAGAAAAAGAAAAAATTTCAACCGGAGACAGTAAAATATCATTTATATTGATTTGAGAATAATCTCTAATTTCAATTTTCCCCAGTTCTTCTTCAAGACTGTCCAAATAGTTGTCTTTTTTAGCTTTTTCAAACTTATTTCTAAAAGCCATTGCATTGTATTCTGTAAACTGATGTCTTACTTTTCCGCTGATCTGTCCGTTTGCTTCAATTGCATAGTCAACGGTAATATTATCTAAGGATGTTTTTTTAGGCGCTAAATCGATACTTTCAGAAGTTCCGTCTTTACGAATTAATCTTCCAAACCAATTTAAAGCTCTTAACGGAAGTACATTCGGAGCCGAATATTTGTCTGTGGCATCCAAAAGTATCAATTCATCCCCGTTTTCGACCGCAGCGATTACATAGTTGAATGCAGATAAAGTCGGAAAAAAAGCAATTCCATTAGAACGTGTGCTTGTCAAAACCGGATTTGCCTTTAATCCTGCATGACGAAGCATTGCCGTCAGCATTAAATTAATATCGGCACAATTTCCTGATTTATCTTTATATGCTTTTCTTACCCCTTTTGCACAGGAATATCCCACATAGTCGTTCCAAGTAACGGTTGACTTTACGTAATCTAATATTGCTGTAATTTTTGCGTTCGAAGTATTTTTTCCTTCTAAAAGCTTTTTCAAATCATCTTCAAAATAACCTGTTTTATTAAGTTCTGGTCCAAAATTGTCAAAATCATAAATTGTTTTAGCAACGTTTGTCCAGTCATTAGAAAATGATTTGTAAAACTGTCCTGGTATGGCAACGCTTTCTAATTCGAAAGAAATACCGCTTCTGTAATTATTAATATTATTGACATAACTTTCTTCCTTCATTGCTGGAAGATTCTGAAACAAATAGCTGGTTTCTATTGCACTGTAACCATAAGTATTGGCAACTTTAGAAATCACCTTTGGTGTATATATTCCTTTAATATTTTTCTTAAACACATACGGATCGGGTATAATGGTTACAAGTTCAGAATAATTTACTGGAATATTTTCTTGAAAACTCCAATCACTCAAATAGCCACCCCATTCTTTACATTCATATTCAATAATAGAACCTTCTTTTACATTAGGGAATGTTATTTTTTTTATCCAGAAATCATTATTTGTTTTCTCAACAAACTCGCTCTCAGAAGTCAGTTTTGTTTTAACAATTTTTCCGTCAACCAAATTATAAGTAGCGGCATTTACTATTTCGACATTATTTGATTTTCCTGCCGGACAATAGAATTGAATATTGGATAGATTATATCCCCCGTTTTTATAAATTTTTACTTTTTTGCGAGTAACTTTCTCTGTACTCCCATTCATTTTCAGATTCATTTTTACATGACTAAATAACACAGCGCCGACAGCAGCCGAATCTTGTGGATGGACTTTTTCTTCGAGCGCTGTAATAGTAATAGTGCCAAATTTTGAATCTTGAGCATTACTTTTCAGCATTATAAAAAACAGCAAAAAAAGTAGAGATATATTACGCATTTATACTAGATTCTTTTTAAAACAATTTTTTCTGTCTGTTTCGCAACTAGTCCTTTGTAATATTCTTTTAGCATATCATACTGTTCTGTCGAGATAATGGCCTCATTGATCTGGTTGACAACAGTCAATTGTAGAACATCCTCATTAACAGCTATATTAAATTTAAAGCTTCCGACATTATCTTCCATGTTAATTGCAGAAGGCGTTGGCAAAGTTTCTACCGTAAAACCTTCTGGAATTTTTATTGTTACATTGAATTTATCTAAAAACGGAAAACCGAAGTCTACTGGATATTCTCTAACTTCTTGTTTAAACGGATTTTTTTCGTTGGCAAAAAACAATAATGGATTGATGTAAATTTTTCCGCCGATTACCTCACATAAATCGTTTCCAGCAAAAGAATACGTTTCGATTGTAGGAAGCAAAATGTCTTTTACATTATTACGTGAGTAATCGCTGATTTCAATTTTTCGATTTTTGTTTTCTAATTTCTCTAAGTATTCTTCTTCTTTAACTCCTTCAAGACTCATTCTTGTTTGAAAGGCATTATAATCCGTACATTGTCTTCTAATTTTACCCGTAATTTTACCTTCTGGCGCAATATCGTAACTCATAAAAACAATATCATTTGAGTTCTTTCTCGGAATTAAATCAATGTCTTCAGAAGTTCCATCTTTTCTAATTAATCTTCCGTGCCAGTTTAAAGTTCGAACCGGAAGAATATTTGGTGCCGAAAACTTATCCGAAGCATCTAATAAAACCTTTCCTGCAGGCGTTTCTACCTCAGCAATAACATAATTAAAAGCTGTTCTGTTTGGGAAAATCGAAATACCATTTGAACGTGTACTAACTAAAACCGGGTTGGCATCTAAACCTGAATATCTTAACATTGCTGTAAGCATCAAGTTAATGTCGCCAATATTTCCAGAACCTTCTTTGTAAGCTTTTCTAACTCCTTTATCGGTTCCATAACCCATAAAATCATTCCATTTTACTTTTGATTTTGCAAGATTCAAAACAATCAGTATTTTTTCTTCCGGCGTTTTTGCATTTGCTAATAAAGGCTTTAAATCATCTTCAAAATAGCCGGTTTTATTTAATTCTGAACCAAAACTATCCAGATCATAAATCGTTTTTGCTACAGATTCCCAATCATGCGAAAGCACTTTGATTGGCGCATTTGGGTATTTTATCATTGATAATTCCTGCTCTAAGCTTGCTCTGTAATTATTGATATTATTTACAAAATCTTCTGATTTCATTGCTGGAATATTTTCCAGTAAATATGTTGTTTTTGTTTCTAGATAATCTACTTTACTTGTTGAAAAATTAGTCTGCACGACATAAAAACCTTCCCTTTCTTTTTCCGTAAACATAATGCTTTTGTTGTTTTTCTCTACCAAAACTTTCGGAAAAATATATCCTTTTTGTCTGATATTAAACACATAATATTCTGGAACAAACGTGGAGAATTGTGAAAAATTCACCGGTATTTCTTCTTGAAATTCCCAATCCGGCATCCAGCCGATATTTTTGGTACGAACAGTATATTTGTATTCTATAATAGAACCTTCTTTAACATTCGGGAAAGCAATTTTTTTTCGTCCGCGATATTTATTTACTTCTTCATCAAAAAAACCGTCGCTCTTTACTTTTACTTTTTCTACTTTACCATTTAAAAGATTGTAGGTATAAGCATCAGAAAAAGTGACCATTTCTCTGCTGTTACCATCTAGATAATAAGCTACTTGCTGATTCGCATATTCGTAACCGTCCTTTTTATAGATTTTTATTCTTGTTTCTACGTCTGTCGCAAGGATGAATCCATCAGTTTCATTAAACTCTATTCTAGCGTTTCCTCTTTTGTACAAAATAGCAGCTGTCGCGGCAGAATCTTTTGGATGCGTTTTTTGTTCTAATTCAGCAATAGATACTTTTCCCAATTTAAGATCCTGTGCACTTACAAAAGTCGCAAGGAGTAAAAAAAGAGTACTACTTAATAATTTAGCGATTTTCATTGTTTTTGGTTTTGGTTGGTTTTGATTTATTTTTGGGTATGTTTATTAAATTTTAGTCAGAATGATTTTGGCATTATCATTTCTGGAAACTTGTTCCATAAAAAGGCGGTATTCATCATATTCTTTGTTTGAATATTTTCCTTTATTAAGAAACATTGATCTTTTATAAATTAGTTTATTGTTTTCTTTTTTGATGATTTCTGTTCTGTATTCTCCAAATTTCCCTTTCAATTCATAGTTAGAAGGAATAAATTCGATATTAAAACCCGATGGCAGATTAATTTCAATTTCATCTGTATCCAAATAACCTCTCTGAATTTCGAATGGATTTTTTCTGTTTCGAATACGCTTTACACTTCCATCTGTCTGATTAAATGAATTCAGAACAAACATCATTTTGTTTCCCGAAATTGCACCATAGTTGGAAGCGCTCAACTGGATATCTTCGATCAAGCGAATATTTTCTTTATCATTTGTAATATTGATTTTACCAAGTTTTAGATTATTGATGTTATCCCAATATTCTTTATAATGTTTTTCTTTTTCTGTTGGCTGTAAATGTTCTACTCTTGATTTTATGCTGTATTGAGATCCTTCAGAAATGATTGAAAGCGTTCCAGAAAAATTTCCGTTTTCATCTATAGTATACACTCCTTTGTCTTTTTGTGTATTGCCATTATCCTCATATATTTTTGTTCTGACAATTTCGCCTCCTTCTGGCTTAATTACCAAAACATCTCGATCATCTGTAAATGTTCCTTGGTAACCAAACGGATCGTCTTGACTGGTACATTCGAGCCAAGTATAATGATCGCCATTCGGAATTGACAAAATCATATGATTTCCCTGCATAGAAACAAAATCGGCTTCGATATTTGTTTTACTAGGATCTCCATATAAAACAGTATTGTATGACGGAACATCTACTGCCTGCAGCAATGCTTTCGTATAATTGGTTAAAGCTTTACAATCGCCATATCCTAACCTGTCTACATCTGAAGCCAGCATCGGTTTCCAGCCTCCAATACCAACCTGAATGCTTACGTATCTTGATTTTTTCTGTACAAAATCGTAAACTATTTTTGCCTTTTTAATAGGATCTTTTTCGTTTCCGACTAAGGCTTTGATTTTCGTTTTGGTTTCTTCTGGAAGATCTGTTGTTCCGGCTAAAATTTTATCATAATACCATTTTCCGAAATCGTTCCAATTTGTTCCGTTTCCGTCTACGCCTTCTAAATGAAAACGCTCTAAGCCCATCAATACTTTTGGAAAAAGCGTTGAATATGAAGGACTTTTATCTTCTCTTTTCTGCGCAGGAATATTGGCTATCGTATAGGAAAGCTGTGTGTTGGTATCAACCGTTTTTTTTATGTTGAAATTTTCAAATTGGTATTCTTTTTTCTTAAAACCTAAGTCGGCAGGATACGTAACATTTAAAACCGATTTTTCTATACTGTAATTAAAACCATGAAGTGGTATCCATCTGGGAATAAATGCCGTTGCAGAAGTCTGCACTTCGCTGTTAAATTCTACTGTAAAAGGATAGGAAACTGGAGTGTAATCTAAAAACAAATATCTACTGTCTGAAAAAAGTGTTCCGCCTCCTACTACGCTTTGATCTCTAAAATCTTTTCGCTTGATTTTTTTGATTTCCTTTCCAGTACCGTCATAAATTATGACTTCGATATTTTTTACTGATGTTGACTTATTGTAAAATTCATAAGCATCTGTTACATCAAAACCGCTTTCATTAAAAACCGTTACAACGCGATGTGTCTTAGCAACCATGCTTCGTTGTGATAAAATACTAATATCGTTCTGATCTAGACGAACAACTGCATTTGCATTTTCTTTTAAACTATCAGCAATAGTCAGAACAGAATATTCTGGTTTTTGAGCATTAGAAAATAGCGAGAATAATAAAAAAATAAACGAGTAATAAGGGCTTTTCATTAGTAAGGAATTTCGTCAAATATATATTATTTTGAGAAACTCTTAACAAATGTTTAGTTTATTTTTATTCTTTATTTTTACTGTCAATTAGAATCGTTACAGGACCATCATTTAACAGATTTACTTTCATATCGGCGCCAAAAATTCCGGTTTGAACTGTCTTTTGAAATTCTTTTTCTAAAGTTTTTACGAAATTCTCATACATCGGAATTGCAAAATCTGGTTTAGCCGCTTTTATATAAGACGGACGATTTCCTTTTTTTGTTGAAGCATGAAGTGTAAACTGGCTTACAACAATTATATCGCCGTCAACATCCTGAACCGAGCAGTTCATGACGTCATTTTCGTCTCCAAAAATCCTCATTTTTATAATTTTTCCAACGAGCCAATCAATGTCTTCTTGAGTATCTGCATCTTCAATCCCGACTAATAATAACAGCCCTTTCTGGATTTCGGCTACTTTTTTTTGATCTACTGTTACGGATGCTTCTGAAACTCTTTGGATAACTACTTTCATTATAATTGTAAATTGTGGTTTTTTACCACAGGTTAAAGGATTTTACAGATTTTAACTATGCGTTAAATGCACTGCAGTGCATCTCTACAATACAAACGTTCGTTCTTGAATTGGTATTTGGAATTTCATTTTGACAAAGATGATATTGGAATTTAAAACCTTACTTTCTGGTTTCATCACTCGCCGCGCGATCTTCTCCGTAGGTATCTGTACGATAGTGTTCGTCGTCGCCTTCTAAGATTTTAAGGTAACTGCTGTAACGAGACCAAGCAATTTCGTCTTTTTCTAATGCTGTCTTTATAGCACAATGCGGTTCTTCTTTGTGTAAACAATTGTTAAACTTACATTGATCTTTTAATTTGAAAAATTCTGGAAAATAACCGCTGATTTCTGATGGTTCCATATCTACAATTCCGAAACCTTTGATTCCTGGAGTGTCAATAATTCGCGCATCAAAAGACAAATCATACATTTCAGCAAAAGTTGTAGTGTGCTGTCCTTGTTTACTTTGTTCTGAAATTACCGAAGTTTTTAAGTGTAAACTTGGTTCCATTGCATTTACTAAAGTCGATTTCCCAACTCCAGAATGTCCAGAAAACATACTGACTTTACCAATCATCATTTCTTTCAGCTTGTCAACACCTTTATTTTCTGTAGATGAAATTCGAAGACATTTATAACCGATTTCAGTATAAATATGCTGCAGATAAAGCTGATCGTCTAAAGTTTGTTCTGTAAGTGTATCTATTTTATTGAAAACAAGAATCGCTTCAATTCCGTATGCTTCTGCAGTAACCAAAAAACGATCAATAAAACTTGTCGTTGTTGGCGGATTATCGATTGTAATCAGCAAAAAAACTTGATCAATATTCGATGCAATAATGTGAATTTGTTTAGATAAATTAACCGATTTACGAACAATATAGTTTTTTCTTTCGTGAATATTGTGGATTGTTCCCGTTACGGCATCAGAAGTTTCATCTAATTCATAATCAACAATATCGCCTACAGCAATAGGATTGGTACTTTTGATACCTTTTATTCTAAATTTCCCTTTCATACGGCATTCCACAAAATCTCCTGTTTCAGATTTTACGGTGTACCAGCTTCCTGTAGATTTATAAACGGTTCCTGTCATTCTTTAATTTTAGGTTTCTGATTTTAGATTTTAGATTTCTCATTAAACCTAAAAAGTAAAAGGCAAAATTACGTTTTTAGAATTGAACAACGCAACTTCGCCTTTTAAAATTAAAATCTATCCTTTGTATTTCTTACTCTTACCAAACAATTTCGGCTAAAATCTCATTTTCTTTTACTTTCCCTAACTGAATTGTTTTTAAAGTTTTTGTCGTTTTTCCGGCTTTGGTTGTATAAATTTCTACCATAAGGGTTGCCGGACCATTTTCGGTTAGTTTTGTTTCGCCAAAGTAATTTGTTTTTATTTTATATTTTCCTTTAATAGCATTTCGAATTAAATACTGCTCAGGTCCGTAACCTCTCGTAAAATCTTTTGAAAATCTTCCGCCGGCCTCAGTCGTAGTGTGACTGTAGTAGCATTCTTCACCATTTGGTTCAATAACATGAAGATCCAAATCTACATCCATTTGATTCCAGTTCAGGATTATTCTAATATCTACTGGCATTTTGTCTAGATATTTTTTGTCTAATTTTTCGGTTTTCAATCCTGAATGTTCTGTAATCATTCGATTCAAATCCATCAGAATAATATCCTCAACTCCCTCATAATGGCTGCGCATTTCGCCATAATAATTTACTTCCAGTGCTTTGATTAATTCATCAAAAGCTTCCTGATATTTTCCAGCATCTTCAAGAGTTAAAGCGTAATCACGTAAACTATGCGGTTCATGCGATCTCCACTTTACCACTTGTTTTGCTGTAAATACAGCATCATCAAAATCCTGCCATTGACGTAAAGTGTAAGTTAATGTTTTATAGAGTTGATGATTTTCTAATCCTAAATCGGCAATATTACTAATGATCTGTAATGCTTTTTTCACATCTCCCTGATTGTAGAAAAAGTGCGCAACATCAAAATAAAAACTCGGATTTTTTTCTTGCGCTTTTCTTAATTCTAAATACAAATCGTATTGTTTTTCTTTTGGCGCCGATGCTAATGCTTTTAAATACAATCTGTCGGGATTCCAAACTTTAAACTTGTTTGGATTTTTTGTAGTAACACTAATAATTCCATTTTCCGCTCTGTTTCCATAAATTGAGGTAATAGAACGATCTGTAATTTTTTCTACCGAAACCATATCAGCATTCACTATATCTTCAAGTTTTCCTTCAAAAATTTGTCCATCTACAACTATTAAAAGTTCCTTATTCGAATTATTAGATAAATATCCTCTCACAACAGCGGTACTATAATCATCTTCTTTTACTGCTTTGTCCCCATCGCGTGTAGCAACAGATTGATTTACAGCCGTCGCTAATCCTGGAGTAATAACTCTCGCAGGTCGATACGATTTTTCTTTTTTGGCTTGATTTTCTGCTCTTTCTAGTTTCATTGCAGATGGAGGCGTTGCTTGTGGTGCACTATTTTCTGTCACCATTGCGCTAACTGGTCCTGAACCAACCGGCTCATCAACTGTTAAAACAGCATCAGCATTACCATAAATAGTTCCAGATCTTCTTTTTGCCTTAGACTTTGGTAAAACTTTTGGCGCGACATATTTTTTATCCTGTTTCCACCAAGTATTTAATGCTGTAAAATAACTATCTACATTTTCCCAGCTGCTTTTTTGTTTTGCGATATTTCTATCTTGTTCCTGCTTTTTAATTCTGTCAAATTCTGCTCGTAATTCTGTGGGAGGAATAATATCATACATCATATAATCCTGCAGATTTTCCAGAACTATTAATGAAGTATTTTTGGTAATGATTCCGTATTTCTTTCCCAAAGTCTCAATTTCTTCAGCATTTTTTTCATATTGCAGTTCGAGATTGGCGATCTTTTTCTGCGCCCAAAGTTTTTCAATAATAACTTCATTTGTGTTTTGAATTGTACCGTCTAAAGTTATTTTTCTCTCTAAAACAGCCTCGTTCCCATTACCAAACAACAACGTAATTTCATTTTTTGGGTTTAATGAAATGCCCGAAAAACTAAAATTTCCTGAAACAGAAGTTCCTTCCATCGGAAATAAATCAGTAATTAAAAGATTTTCCTTTATTCCCAAAAATTTCAGATTCGTTGTAGTTAATTTATCCAAAGCATTTTCGATACTCAACTGATTTAAATTAATAAAACTCCCTCCCGTTTTAGAAGCGGTATAATTTAAAAAAGCAAAGTCTGCCGAAACGCAGGAGGAGATGGTAAATACCGTTTTTTTAGTTTTAGGAAATGAATTTTCACTCAAAGAAGACAATCCGTCCGTAGAAAATAAATATTGATCATGATCTGCAAAACTCAATTGCGAATAACGTGTTCCGCCGTCGTACTTTGTATTTTCTAAAACCGTTTTTAATTCACTCCAATTTCCATTAGAAACAACAAACTCTTTTTGTTTCTCAAAAGTATAATTCAAGAAATACAAAGTCACTTTTGTATTTTGTATTTTTTGAAAATAAGCATCCAATAAATCCAATTCTTTTTTAAGATCGCGATTTTGACAACTCAACGAATTATCCCAGACTAAACCAATTGATGTTGGTGTTTTTTTTTCTTTTTTGGCACCTTCAATAAAAAGATTTCCATAAAAATAATATTGACCGCCAACATCCTGCATCAAAGTACTGGGTGTATTATTTTGTATCGGAACTTCAAAAACTATTTTTTCTGTTGGCTGATAATTTTCTTTTTCGAAAGAAGCTTCAAAAGACTGATTCCATTTTGAAAAAGAAATTCTAGATGATTTCTCGGTAATTTTTGGTGAAGTTGAAGCCCCAATAACAGCGATTTTCACTGAAAATTTATCTAATTTTCGAGGATAACGACTTACTAATTGATAGGCCAGATTATTTTTATCTGAAGCCGAAAGTTCTTCTTCGTAACCAATGATTACAATTCTTTCTCCGTTTGGCATTAACGGATAAATTCTGGTTCTAAAATTATTGCCATCGACTTTTTCCAACAATCCTGGATCAACTCTACGATGTTCGATTGCCTCAAAAACCTGTTTGCCTTTGTTTTTATTTACTGGAACGGCTTCTCTTATTTTTCCATTAATATCAATGGCGTATCTTGAAACTGAAACATTTTCGGGAAGCGGAAAAATAAGTTCTGCTTCCATCTGGCGAGTTCCCGAATTAAAAAAATGCATTTCGGCAGTCGTATAAGCAATATTTCCCACCACTTTTACATTAACCAAAAGCTGACTCATTCTGACTTTTTCAGCATCATCACCGTTAACCATTAATTCCGGACTTTGAGCAAAAGTTTTGGTTCCAAAGAACAACAAAACATACAATAACAATTTCAAATAAACTTGAAAATCTACAGGCTTAAACATTTTTAATTTCATTACACAGGAGTTTAGATAGTCTATTAATAGTGGGATAAAAAACAAAAATAAACTTACAATAAAATGAAGTCGTTTTAAGTTTTTGACTTAATTATTTTTTAGAAAAATAATTTCCATTGGTTAAAAAAAATCACAGTCTCAACCTTGGAAGAGCATATATTCTTACCAAACAATTTCGGCTAAAATCTCATTTTCTTTTACTTTTCCTAATTGAATTGTTTTTAAAGTTCTTGTCGTTTTTCCGGCTTTGGTTGTATAAATTTCGACCATAACCGTTGCAGGACCACTTTCTGTTAATTCTCTTTCACCAAAATAATTTGTCTTGATTTGATATTTACCTTTCATTGCATTTCGAATTAAATATTGCTCTGGGCCATAACCTTGTGTAAAATCTTTTGAAAATCTCGCTCCAGCCTGCGTATTTCTGTGCGCAAAATAACACTCTTCTCCATTTGGCTCAATAATATGTAAATCCAAGTCAACATCCATTAAATTCCAATTCATTATAACTCGGATATCAATTGGCATTTTCGCAAGATACTTTTTATCTAATTTACCCGATTTTAATCCAGAATGTGCTGCCATCAAACGATTAAGATCCATCAAAATAATATCTTCAACGCCTTGATATTGTCCACTCATTTCTCCATAATAATTCACTTCAAGTGCTTTAATCAATTCATCAAAAGCTTCTTGGTATTTTCCTGCATCTTCCATAGCCAAAGCATAATCACGCAAACTCTGCGGTTCGTGTGCTCTCCATTTTGCAATTTGTTTTCCCGTAAATAATGCATCTTCATAATCTTTCCACTGACGCAAAGTGTAAGTCAACGTTTTGTAAAGCTGATGATTCTCTAAACCTAAATCGGCAATATTGCTAATCACCGAAAGTGCTTTTTTTACATCTCCTTGATTGTAGAAAAAATGAGCAACATCAAAATAAAAACTCGGATTTCTCTCTTGTTCTTTTCTCAATTCAAAATACAAATCGTATTGTTTTTCTTTTGGTGCCGATGCCAAAGCTTTTAAATAAAGCCTATCTGGATTCCATTTTTTTGGAGAACTTTCAACAACTCGTGATTCCTCTTCTGCAATTGCATCATTTTTTGCTTCCAAATTTGTTTCTTTATTGCTTTCGATAGCTTTGTCAGCACTAACAGACGGAGCAGGTGTGACTTGAAGTCCTGAAACTTTACTTGTAATCTCTTCTGAAATATCTTTATCCTCGGCAATACTTTCTGAAGAAATTGTTTGTACAGAACCAGTTACCATTGATCTTTTTTGTGATGCATACCCAGTTACAACCACTGATTCTAATTCTACTGAAGTATCACGCATAGTAATCGTAAACTGATTGTTTCTTCCAATATTAAAAGAGTTCGTATCAAGACCAACATAATAAACTTGAAGAGTGCTATTCTCTGGTGCTTTTATTAAAAATTTACCATCAAAATCAGTTTGAACTCCTTCTCTTTGTCCCAATACTAAAACGGTTGCACCTGGTAAAGGCAAGCCTTCCCGATCTACCACAATTCCTGAAACAGATCCCACAGCTAATTGGGAATTTCTGCTGCCTGTTGTTTGAGAAACGTTATTTGATGCCCGAGGTTTTACAACTTCAGGTTTTGGCAGCGGTTTTGGTTTGATATCTTCTTTCCACCATCTCTCTAATTCACTAAAATAACGATCGACATTCTGCCAATTATTTTTTTGTACTGCCAGATTATTAGCTTGTTCTTGTTTTTTTATTCTGTCAAATTCGACACGCAATTCTGCAGGCGGTACTATATCATACATAATATAATCCTGAATGTTTTCCAGAACAATCAACGAAGTGTTTTTGGTAATGATTCCATATTTCTTGCCTACAGTCTCAATCTCTTCTGCATTTTTATCATATTGCAATTCAAGGTTTGCGATTTTTTTCTGCGCCCAAAGTTTCTCAATAGTAACTTCATTTGTATTTTGAGAAGATGCATCTAAAGTAATTTTTCGTTCTAAAATCGCTTCGTTGTTATAACCAAATAATAACGTAATTTGATTTTTTGGATTTAAAGAAATACCCGAAAAACTAAAACTTCCAGAAACCGAAGTGCCTTTCATAGGAAACAAATCTGTAACGGTATAATTTTCTTTTACACCCAAAAACTTCAAATTATTGTTTACTAATTTATCCAAAGCATTTGCTCCGTTTAACTGATTCAGATTAATGAAAGCAGCGCCCGTTTTCATGGCAGAAAAATTCATAAAAGCAAAATCAGCAGAGACAGAAGATGTAATTGTATAAACGGGTTTATTTGTTTTTGGTAAAATATTCTCGCTTAAAGAAGATAATCCGTCAGAAAAGAATAAAAATTCATCATGAACAGGAAAATTTATTTTTGAAAAACGAGTTCCGCCATCGTATTTTGTATTTTCTAAAACCGTTTTTAATTCATTCCAATTTCCATTAGAAATACTAAACTCTTTTTGTTTTTCAAAAGTGTAATTTAAAAAGTACAGTGTCACCTTTGTATTTTTTATTTTCTGAAAATAAGCATCCAGTAAGTTCAATTCTTTTTTTAGATCCCGATTTTGACAACTCAGCGAATTATCCCAAATCAAACCAATAGAATTTGGTGCTTTTTTTGCTGTTTTATTTCCTTCAACAAAAGTATTTCCGTAGAAATAATATTGTCCGCCAACTGACTGTGTTAGAACACTTGGAATATTTTCTTTAATTGGAATAGTAAAAACTATTTTTTCTGAAGGCTGAAAATTTTCTTTTTTTAATGAAGTCTGAAAAGACTGATTCCATTTTGAAAAGATAATTTGTTCTCCCGAATTTTCTGCAATAGTCGGCGAAGCTGCGGTTCCTAAAACGGAAACATTGATTTCAAATTTCTCAAGCTTTTTAGGATAACGACTTACTAATTGATACGCCAGATTATTTTTGTCTGATGCCGAAAGTTCTTCTTCGTAACCAATAATTACGATTCTTTCGCCATTTGGCATTAAAGGATAAATTCTTGTTCTAAAATTATTTCCGTCTACTTTTTCTAACAATCCCGGATCAACTCTACGATGTTCAATTGCTTCAAAAACCTGTTTGCCTTTGTTTTTATTTACTGGAACGGCTTCACGCATTTTTCCGTTAATGTCAATTGCATATCTTGAAACCGAAACATTCTCTGGCAGCGGAAAAATTAATTCAGCTTCCATCTGGCGATTTCCTGAATTAAAAAAATGCATTTCCGTTGTTGTGTAAGCAATATTCCCAACCACTTTTACATTCACAATAAGCTGACTCATTTTGACTTTTTCGGCTTCGTCTCCTTTAACGGTTAATTCTGGGCTTTGCGCAAAAGTTTTTGTTCCGAAAAACAACAAAACATAAAATAATAATTTCAAACTGGCTTGAAAATCTACTGGCATAAACATTTTTGATTTCATGACTCGAAAGTTTAGATTGTATATTTATATAGAGAATAAAAAAATCAAAAAGGTTGGGAGGAATTTTAAAAAAAATTAAACCATGTAAGTTATATAAGAGAATATTAGATAAAGATTGAAAACATAGCCCACGGTTTCAACCGTGGGGATAAGATTGTAAATATGCATTGCGTCCCACGGTTGAAACCGTGGGCTATGTTTTAAAAACAAAAATCCCCATTACCTTTTTCAAAGTAATAGGGATTTTAAAAAACAATCTATTTTCAATTAATGTTATAAGAAAACTTTAAAACAAAGCTTACAATAAACTTAAATTTTCTTATATCACTTATATGGTTTCGAAAAAATTATGCGTTGAAAATTTTCTCTTGGTGTCCAATACTTTCTTGGTGAATTGCTTTGAACATTCTTAAAACAAACTCTTCAGTAAGACCTTTTTTCTCACCTTCTAAAATCATTTTTCCTAAGATTTCGTTCCAACGGTTGTTTTGAAGAATCGCAACGTTAGCATCTTTTTTCACCTGACCGATTTCATCAGCTACTTTCATACGTTTTCCTAAAAGCTCTAATAAATTAGCATCAAGTACGTCGATGTTCGCTCTTAGTTTTGTCATTTTTTGGCTGTACTCATCTGTAGTATCATCCGTTTTTCTGATAGTCAAATCTTTAATGATTTGTTTCAAAGAATCTGGAGTTACTTGCTGTGCAGCATCAGACCAAGCGTTGTCTGGATCGTAGTGCGTTTCGATAATCATACCATCGTAGTTCAAATCTAAAGCTTCCTGCGTTACTTCGAAAATCATTTTACGATCTCCAGTAATGTGAGATGGATCGATGATTAATGGTAAATCAGGGAATTTATTTTGTAATTCGATAGCAATCTGCCATTCTGGAATGTTTCTGTATTTTGTTTTTTCGTAAGTAGAGAAACCTCTGTGGATAACACCTAATTTCTCAATACCTGCCATGTGTAAACGCTCAACACCACCTAACCATAAAGCTAAATCTGGGTTTACAGGGTTTTTAACCAAAACAATTTTATCAGTTCCTTTTAATGTATCAGCAATTTCTTGAACTGCGAAAGGGTTTGCAGTTGTACGTGCACCAACCCATAATACGTCGATATCGTGTTCTAAAGCTAGTTTACAGTGCGCTGCAGTAGCAACTTCAGTACCCATTAATAAACCAGTTTCAGCTTTAGCTTTTTGTAACCATTTTAATCCGATTTCACCAACACCTTCAAATCCTCCCGGACGCGTTCTTGGTTTCCAGATTCCAGCTCTGAAAACGCTTACTTTAGAATCTTTTAATTCGTGAGCAATTTTCAAAACCTGATCTTCCGTTTCTGCACTACAAGGTCCAGCTATCACAAGTGGGTGATTTAAATTGAAATCTTCTAACCACTTTCTCATTTCTTTTTTATTTTCCATTTTTAATTGTGTTTACTTTTTAATTGTTAATCCGTTTAATATTTCTTTTATTTTATTTGTACTTTCCATTTCTTCAAAAATGGCATTGTAATCTTCATCTTTCAACAAATCCCTAAACCGACTGAGATTTGCAATATATTCTTCTAAAGTTTCCAGAACGTGTTCTTTGTTTTGCTTGAAAATCGGTGTCCACATTGCTGGTGAACTTTTCGCCAGACGCACCGTACTTTCAAATCCACTTCCCGCCATGTCAAAAATATCCTGTTCGTCTTTTTCTTTATTCATAACCGTTTTCCCAAGCATAAACGAACTAATGTGCGACAAATGCGA
The DNA here is from genome assembly GCF_042678225.1 of Flavobacterium artemisiae. NCBI lineage: Bacteria > Pseudomonadati > Bacteroidota > Flavobacteriia > Flavobacteriales > Flavobacteriaceae > Flavobacterium > Flavobacterium artemisiae. The sequence goes on from NZ_JBHUDZ010000001.1 coordinate 48,604, forward strand.
AACGTAAGCAATATGTTTGTCATGCGAAGTCGGATCCATGTACCGAATCCTCATTCCAATTGAACTGAAAAGGTTCAATGCTTTTTCCTGCAGTTTAAAAGCCGTTTTTTCAACTTCACAAATAATGTTCGTTTTTCCTTGAAACAAACCTCTTATTGCTGCCGATGGTCCCGAAAACTCCGTTCCGGCAATTGGATGCGTTGCAATAAAATTTCTTCTTTTCGGGTGACCAGCTACTGCTTCACAAATTGGCTTTTTAGTCGATCCTACTTCAAAAACAATTGTTTTATCTCCCACTAAATCCAATACTTTTGGCAAAACTGTCAGCGCCACATCAACTGGAACCGAAACGATTACAAAATCTGCTTTTTGTAAATCTTCAAAGCTTCCCGCTTCATCGATAACACCTAACTCAATTGCCTCCTGTACGTGTTTTTCGTTATTATCGATTCCTAAAATAGTCGCTTCAGGATAACGTCCTTTGATGTCTAACACCATCGAACCACCTATTAACCCTATTCCTATTACGTATACTTTCATAATTTTTAAAAAATTCCAAGATTTAAAATTCCAACCTTATTTAACCGCAAGGTTCGTAAAATATGAAATCTAAAATCTACATTCTAATATCTAAAATCGATCAATCGCTTCTTGTACTTTTTCTTCTTTTACACACAATGAGAATCTGATATAACCTTCACCGTTGCTTCCAAAAATGGTTCCTGGTGTAATGAAAATATGTTTCTCATATAATATTTCGTCAATGAACTTCTCTGCTGATTCTATTCCTTCTGGAAGTTTTGCCCAAACGAACAATCCAACTCCTTCTTTATATACTTTGCAGTTTAATTTTTCTGCCAGCTTTTCGGTTAATTCTCTTCTTCGTCTGTAGATTTTATTGTTATCTTCAAACCAAGATTTATCACATTTTAAAGCTGCAATAGCACCTTTTTGAATTCCGTAATACATCCCGCTGTCCATATTGCTTTTTACTTTTAGGACTGCATCTATAATTTCAGGATTTCCTAAAACCATTCCGACTCTCCAGCCTGCCATATTGAATGTTTTACTTAATGAATTTAATTCTAAAGCCACATCCTTCGCTCCTTCAACCTGCAATAAACTCATCGGATTATCATTCAAAACAAAACTATACGGATTGTCATTAATCAATAATATATTGTGTTTTTTAGCAAAAGCAACCAATTTTTCAAATAACGCTAAACTTCCTCTCGCTCCTGTCGGCATGTGCGGATAACCAAGCCACATTAATTTTACTTTCTCCAGCTCTAATTTCTCTAAAGATTCGAAATCTGGTTCCCAGCTGTTTTCTTCTTTCAAATCATAATAAACTGGAACCGCTCCTACCAAATTGGTTACCGAAGTATAAGTCGGATAACCTGGATTCGGAATTAAAACATGATCGCCTTCGTTTAAAAATGCCAGCGAAATATGCATAATTCCTTCTTTGGAACCCATCAATGGTAAAATTTCATTATTGGGATTTACAGTAACTCCAAACTGATCTTTATAAAAATCTGCCATCGCCTGTCTCATTTCTGGTAATCCTTGATAGCTTTGATAACCATGCCCATTCTCGTCCTGAATTGCCGAAGCTACTGCTTCAATTACTGCTTTCGATGGACTCAAATCCGGGCTTCCAATTCCCATATTGATGATCGGTTTTCCTTCAGACATCAGCTGTCTTACTTCTCTTAGTTTTGATGAGAAGTAGTATTCTTCAACTGTGTCTAATCGTTTTGCTGTTGTTATCATGATTTTTATTTATTCTCTTTTAGAGTTTTCTATTTTTACTCCCAAAAAATTGGAACTTGGATTTTTAAACTTGAATTTCCTTTACAAAGGCTTAGTATCTCTATATTCCCCAAGCACTTTAAAATATTCTGCCATTATCGTTAATAAGGCTTTTGCTTTTGCATAATCTTCATATTTCTCGAATGTTACGTCTACGAAAAACGAATATTTCCAAGGTGTTTCAATTTTTGGAAGCGACTGAATTTTGGTTAAATTCAGTTTGCAGTCGCTCATTACATTTAAAACCGCTGCAAGGCTTCCTCTTTTATGATCCAATTCAAATTTTACCGAAGCTCTGTTGATTTCGCTTTCTGGTAAAAATGAATTTTGCTTTTTAATGATTACGAAACGAGTCATGTTATTTTTAATCGTTTGAATCGCCGGTGCAATAATATCAAGATCGTACATTTCGGCAGCTGTCTGACTTGCAATTGCTGCAATTCCGGTTAACTGTTTTTCCTGAATTCTTCTCGCAGTTTCTGCCGTATCTTTATCCTCAACCAATTTGATATTTGGATATTGTTTCAAAAAATCCATACACTGCAAAAGTGCCATCGGGTGCGAATGAACTTCTTTTATATCTTCAATTTTCTGACCTTTTAAAGCCATTAAATTTTGTTGAATATTTAAATAATGCTCTCCAATTATGTGTAAATTATTCTTATCAATCAAAGCATAATTCGGAATAATCGGCCCTGCAATCGAATTTTCTATCGCCATCACGGCCTGATCAGATTTTCCGGCAAGAAGGCTGTCGATTAATTCTTCAAAAGACAAACATTCATCAATACCCACATTTTCAGAGAAATACTCTTTCACAACCTGATGATGAAAAGAACCTTTAATACCTTGTATTGCAATTTTAGTTGTCATATAGTCAAAAAAAAATCCTGATTTGCATCAGGATTGTATATTAGTTTTATTTGTCTTAAATTTTATCTCAAATAACCATAGCACAATCCTGACTTCTACTAAAGAAGAAATAAAAATTGTTGCTAAAATAAAAACGGTTACTTGCCATTTTGTTTGTCTTATTGTTTAAATTCTCTGCGAATGTATAAATTATTTTCACCCCTCCAAAAAAAATATTGCATTTTATGAAACAAAAAAGGATTTCTTAACAAATTTAGGAGGTTTTGTATGATAATGTAAAAAAATCAGCTTAAAATGAGAATATTAAAATGAGGTTCTAAGGTTCTTAGATGCTAAGGTACTAAGGTTTTTTCGCCACGAATTTCACTAATGAACACGAATTATTCTCAACTTAGATTTAATTTCACTAATCTACTTTAATGAATTCAAAATAAAATTAGCGGAAATTCGTGAAATTCGTGGCTAAAAAAACTTTTAAAACAAACCAGAAACTGGCTTATTCTTAATACCGATTTTAGAATAATTAAAATCGAGTTTTTCTTTTAATAACGAAGCGTATACACTTCTAAAATCAGTTTCATATTTTAAATCGCCATTATCCAGATCAGCTAAATTTGGATTTTTTCCTAAAATAGCTCCTTTATTATTCCCTCCAATAATAAACATTGGTGCTGCCGTTCCGTGATCGGTTCCGTTGCCGTTGTCTCTTACGCGTCTTCCGAATTCTGAGAAAACTACAATTGTTACATTTTGCAATAAGTTCGCTTGCTTTAAATCTTTGTAGAAACTAAAAAGTGAATCGTTTAAGTCTGTCAATTTTCTTTCATGAATAGAAAGCTGATTGTCGTGTGTATCAAATCCGTTTAAAGACGTGTAATATACTTTTGAATTCAAATTTCCTTTTATCAAACGTGCAATCCATTCTAAGTTTTTGGATAATTCGGTTTTTGGATAGCTGGTTTCTGATTTTGATTTCAACAATGCTTTCTGAATTTCATCTGAACCTTCGCTAACCGAATTGGCAATTTTTCGAACGAAATCCAATTGCGGATTATCTGATAATTTAGAATCTTCCATACCGCCTTTCACTTTAAAACGATTCGGGTCTTTTACCGTAATCGAATTCGGCTCAATTCCTTTCAAAGCCAGATTATCAATCGAATCTAAATTCACACCCGCCGTTGGCTGATGTCCGTTACATTGCAGATCTAAATAGCGCCCAAGCCAGCCTTCGTTTACATATTTATTAGAATCTACTGCTGTCTGCCAAATTTCTTGACTCCTGAAATGAGAGCGAACAGGTTCTGGATAACCCACATTTTGAATTACTGTCAAATCGCCGTTTTGCTGCATTTGGGCAAAATCTTTTAAGGACGGATGAAATCCCATTCCTCTATTTTTTCCAACAACACTTTCTTTATTAAAAGCGATTTTTGTTCGCAGATCATAATACAGCGGATCATCGTAAGGAATAAAAGTATTCAATCCGTCATTACCTCCATTCAACTGTACAAAAACAACGCATTGTTCGCCTACAATTAAATTTTGCTGCGTTCCAAAAGCGTGCAGAAAATCTGGAAGCACAAGCATTCCACCTGTAAAAGTTCCTGTCAACGTTAAAAAAGTTCTTCTATTCATGAAATCAAACTTTTAAATTAATTGATATTCGGGCAGTTTTGTAATATAATTGAATAACCGAATTACTGCTGCATCGGCATTAGGTTCTTTGGGATCAAAATCATATTTCAAAAGGTTTTCCATATCTTTTTGAATCGATTCATTTGTTTTAAAAAGCAAGCGATCTGACAATTCAGAAATAATGGTTTTATTATTGCCACTGTCATCAAATTGAACCTTGACTTTAACTTTGTTGATTTCCAAAACAGGTTTTTCAGGTTCTGAATTCATTTTATTTAAAAATTTCCCTGTTATAGTTCTTCCTTTACACAACAAATCCGAAGTATTATTTCGCTGTAAATAGATCTGCGAAGTCAGCCACGAATTTCCTCCGTCCCAACCTTTCACATTGGTTTGATTGTACAAATCCATCCCTTGTTGTTTCAGAAAATATTGCACCATGCCGTTATCAAAATCTTCCATTTGCAATTCATTCGTCAACTGCAGAATATAAACCAGCGGATTTTTAATTTTACTTCCAGCCGTTTCTTTCGCATATTCTTCGGTAAAAATCTTGGTCAATAAAGGCTCAATTTCAAACTTTACTTTTCGGAGATAATCACCATAATAAGTTACTAGTTTTTCTGGCGGATTATCATATACAAACCATTTCAGCAATTTTCGTGTAATGAGATACGGAATGTTTTTTTGCTCAAAAATGATATCAACCAAGTCATCGGCTTTCCAATTTCCCGTTTTCCCGAAATAGGTTTTATCGGTATTGTCTTCTGCATTTTTTCTGTAAACAGCACCATCGTCGCCGACATTTAAACCTGCTAAAGCTTTTGCGCCGTTCTTAATATCTTCTTCCGAATAATTCCCAATTCCGATAGTGAATAATTCCAGTAATTCACGACTCAGGTTTTCGTTTACTTTTCCTTTTTTGTTGTCACCATTATCGAGATATTTTACCATCGCGTTCGATTTCAGAATCTGCTTGGTCAATTCTTTAAAATTACCAAAAGCTTTTTCCCTTAAAATCATATTGTGCTGATAAATCCAGTAATTGACTTTTACTTTCTGTGAAGTCGACACGAAGTGATTGTGCCAAAAGCAAACCATATTTTCGCGAAGCGGAAATTCATCCGTTCGCATTTTGTTAATCCACCATTTTTTAAATGCGACGTTTGCCTGATTTTCTTTTTTCTGAAATACTTTTTTGGTTTCGGGATCGGATGTCTTGATTAATTCCCGTAATTGTTTAAGTTCTAAAGTTGTTTTAGGCTGATCTTGCAGAAAGTCCGGAAGTGTTGTATCAAATTTGGAATTATAGGAATGCTTTAGAAATTTTTCTAATCCAAGTTTTTCTATCTTTTCGGCTTCTTTTCCAGAAAACCCCAAGCGTAAGGACCAAAGACTGTTCTTTTTCATAATTTGGAAATTATTACTAATAAGACTTCGTTCTCTAAAAAAGGTTTAATTTTTGAAGGAAGTAAGTCGCTGAGATTCTGAGGTGCTAAGATTTAAAAAGTCTTTGGTATTAATTAAAACGGGGATTTTTTGGGGATATTGTTAACACAATATAGACTATCATAATCAAAATATAGCCCGTGGTTTCAACCATGGGAAACGAACTGGAAGAATACAATGTATCTCCTTTGTGTTCCCGTGGTTGAAACCACGGGCTATATTTAAAATTATATCGTTAAAAACAAAAAAGCAGTTATCAAAACGACAACTGCTTTATATATTTATTTCCAGATTAAAAAATCTAAAATCTACATTCTAAAATCTAAAATTATTAAGACCCACACATCTCACAATCCTCAGGATCCGCCGCTTGTGCTTTCAATAACATTGCTTTGTAATCTTCAACACTGATTGCTTCAGTTTCCGCAACTAAAGAAGGAGCTGTTTCCTCTTTTTTATCGTTATTTAATGTGAATTTAATCGCATCTACAGCTGCTTTTGTTCTTAGGTAATACATTCCTGTTTTTAAACCAGACTGCCAAGCGTAGAAGTGCATTGACGTTAGTTTAGAATAGTTTGCATCCTGCATGAACAAATTCAGCGATTGAGATTGGTCAATAAAATAACCTCTTTGACGAGACATATCGATAATATCTTTCATCGACATTTCCCAAACCGTTTTATAAAGCTCTTTTAAGTCTTGCGGAATAATATCTATGTTTTGAACAGATCCATTATGACGCATAATTTCTTGTTTCAAGTCTTCGTTCCATAAACCTCTTTCTACTAAATCGTGCAATAAATGTTTGTTTACTACGATGAATTCTCCAGACAATACACGACGTGTGTAAATATTTGAAGTATAAGGTTCGAAAGCTTCGTTGTTTCCAAGAATTTGAGAAGTCGATGCTGTTGGCATTGGCGCAACTAATAAAGAGTTACGAACTCCATGTTCTACCACTTCTTTTCTTAATGAAGCCCAGTCCCAACGACCAGATAATTCTTCATCTTTCATTCCCCACATATTGTACTGGAATTCTCCTTTTGACATTGGCGAACCTTCGAAAGTTGAATACGGACCTTCTTCTTTTGCCATTTCCATAGAAGCAGTAACTGCAGCAAAGTATAAAGTTTCGAAAATCTCTTGGTTTAATTTTTTAGCCTCGTCACTTGTAAACGGCATACGAAGCATGATAAAAGCATCTGCCAAACCTTGAACTCCTAATCCAACCGGACGGTGGCGCATGTTTGAATTTTCTGCTTCTTTTACTGGATAATAATTTCTGTCGATTACTTTGTTCAAGTTACGAGTTACACGTTTTGTAACATTGTAAAGCGCTTCGTGATCAAATTTTCCATTTTCAATAAACATTGGCAATGAGATCGAAGCCAAGTTACAAACTGCAATTTCATCTTTAGAAGTAAACTCCATAATCTCTGTACACAAGTTAGAAGAACGAATTGTTCCTAAATTCTTGTGGTTCGATTTACGGTTTGCTGCATCTTTGTACAACATATACGGCGTTCCAGTCTCGATTTGAGATTCTAGGATTTTCTCCCATAATTCACGAGCACGGATTGTTTTTCTTCCTTTATTTTGAAATTCATAATCGGTATATAATGCTTCAAATTCTTCTCCGTAAACATCATACAATCCTGGACATTCGTTTGGACACATTAAAGTCCAAGTTGAATCTTCCTGAACACGTTTCATGAACAAATCTGAAGTCCACATCGCGAAGAATAAATCTCTCGCACGCATTTCTTCTTTTCCTGTATTTTTCTTTAAATCCAAGAAATCGAAGATATCAGCATGCCAAGTTTCGATGTAAATCGCAAAACTACCTTTACGTTTTCCACCACCTTGATCTACGTAACGAGCTGTATCGTTGAAAACTCGAAGCATCGGAACAATTCCGTTTGAAGTTCCGTTTGTACCGCGAATATAAGATCCAGTTGCACGAACGTTATGAATAGAAAGTCCGATTCCTCCCGCTGACTGCGAAATTTTTGCGGTTTGTTTTAATGTATCGTAGATTCCGTCAATACTATCATCCTGCATCGCCAAAAGGAAACAAGAAGACATTTGCGGTTTTGGAGTTCCTGCATTAAACAACGTTGGCGTTGCATGTGTAAAGAACTTTTTAGACATTAAATCGTAAGTTTCAATTACCGATTTTAAATCGTCTAAGTGAATACCAACAGAAACACGCATTAACATGTGCTGCGGACGCTCTACAATTTTTCCGTTTATTTTTAATAAATACGAACGCTCTAAAGTTTTAAAACCAAAGTAATCGTAATTAAAATCTCTCGTATAAATAATATGCGAATCTAAGAAAGCTGAATTTTCCTGAATAACCTTAAATACCTCATCCGAAAGTAATGGCGCATCTTGTCCGTTTCTTGGATTAACGTAGTTATACATATCTTTCATCGTTTCTGAGAAAGATTTTTTGGTATTTGAATGTAGATTTGAAATTGCCACACGCGCTGCCAATTGTGCATAATCTGGATGCGCAATAGTCATAGAAGCCGCCGTTTCTGCTGCAAGATTATCCAATTCAGAAGTAGAAACACCATCATACAATCCTTCGATAACACGCATCGCTACCTTAACAGGATCTACAAGCTCGTTTAAGCCGTAACACAATTTTTTAATTCTCTCTGTAATCTTATCAAACATTACGGGCTCTCTGTGGCCATCTCTTTTTACTACATACATAAGCTTACTATTTTTAGTTATTGAAAAAATGAAAGTCACATTGAAAACGAATCCAAGTGCCTAAACATTGCGTGTTTTAAAATTAATTTTAGAGAATTATGACATTCTCAATAGTTACCCTTTTCAAATTCGAAAATCAAATTTAAAAGGGTCAAAAATTGCTATTGAATCTTCGATTTGGGAAAGAGATTCAACCTAAAAAAATGTTGTTAATCGTTTTAGCACCGCTTGAAGAGCAGTCACTAAATTATTCTTGTTGTCTAGAAATCTGCATCAAATGAAATTTTCTGAGCATCGCTGTCAGTGTTCATCACACCTGATTTTTGATACTCTGCAACACGTTTTTCAAAGAAATTAGTTTTTCCTTGAAGAGAAATCATGTCCATGAAATCAAACGGATTTGCTGATCCATAAACACGCTCGCAGCCTAACTCTACTAATAATCTGTCTGCAACAAATTCTAAGTATTGCGTCATTAACGCTGCATTCATACCAATTAAACTTACCGGAAGTGATTCTGTTACAAATTCTCTTTCGATATCTAAAGCATTAACGATAATTTCTTTAATTCTTTCTTTTGGCACTTTATTAATCAAGTGATGATTATGAAGGTGAACTGCAAAATCACAATGTACGCCTTCGTCACGCGAAATTAACTCGTTTGAGAAAGTTAATCCCGGCATTAATCCACGTTTTTTCAACCAGTAAATTGAACAGAAAGCTCCAGAAAAGAAAATTCCTTCTACAGCAGCAAAAGCAATAAGTCTTTCTGCGAAAGAATCAGACTCAATCCATTTTAAAGCCCATTCTGCTTTTTTAGCAATTGCAGGGAAAACTTCTAAAGCATTAAACAGTTGTGTTTTTTCTGCTTCGTCTTTAACGTATGTATCAATTAATAAAGAATAAGTTTCGCTGTGAATGTTTTCCATCATGATCTGGAAACCATAGAAAAATTTAGCTTCAGCATATTGCACTTCGTTTACGAAGTTTTCTGCCAAGTTCTCATTTACGATTCCGTCAGACGCAGCAAAGAATGCTAAGATATGCTTAATGAAATATCTTTCGTCATCATTCAATTTATTATTCCAATCTGTCAAATCTTGGTGTAAGTCGATTTCTTCTGCAGTCCAAAAACTAGCTTCCATCTTCTTATACCACTCCCAAATGTCATGATGTTTAATCGGAAAAATAACGAATCGGTTTTTATTTTCTTGTAATATTGGTTCGATTTGAGACATGACAGATTTTGTTAATTTTTTATTGATTTTTTGCTCTTGAACAAGCAGTACAAAGATTGTCAATTAACGCCAAAAATCAAACTCAAACTTATTCACAATCTGACGTAGTTTTTAACAAAGGCTTAAAATTGCGATAATTTTCAGACAATATTTAAATATTTGTAAATGAGATATTTAAAAGCCTTAATTCTTCGGAAAGTGCTGTAAAATATAGACTTTAAAATATAAAAAGCAAGTAATTTTTAATTGTTTTGAAAAGTTTTTTTTGAGTTAAAACTTTATTTTTTTGAGTTAAAAACATGTAGTCAAAAAGACTACAAAGCGGATATGTTTTTTTACGAGTTTTTAAGTTCTTGAGCTACTTTTTCGAGTTCCAAATACCAATCTTCTCCAAAACGTCTGATCAACGCTTCTTTGACAAATTTATAAACCGGAACTTCCAATTCTCTTCCTAAAGAACAAGCATCATCGCAAATATCCCATTTATCGTAATTCACTGCTGCAAATTCTGTGAAGTCTTTTACACGGATCGGATATAAATGACAAGAAACCGGCTTTTTCCAATCTACGATTCCTTGATTATAAGCTTGCTCGATACCGCAAAGAGCAGTTTGACCATCAAAAATTACATAAGCGCAATCTTTATTATCAATCAGCGGTGTCTCCAAATCGCCGTCTGTTCCTGTAACCCAAGTTCCTTGGGCTTCGATTGCCTCAATTCCTTCTTTACGCAAAAATGGCTTTACTGTTGGGTAAATCTCTTCCATGATTTTAGTTTCAGCCTCGTTCAAAGGCGCACCTGCATCACCATCCACGCAACAAGCTCCTTTACAAGCAGACAAATTGCACACAAATTCTTTTTCAAGAATATCCTCCGAAATAATCGTTTTTCCTAACTGAAACATGATCTTAAAATACTGTAATTATAAAGTGCAAAGATAGTCAAAGAAAACAGATAAAAAATACAACACAGAGATTCGCAGAGAGTTTCACAGAGATTCACAAAGAATTATTTCATTTTTGTTCTTTTCACAATTTAATCTTCGAGAAACTTTGCGAAAAATCTTTGCGAAACTTCGGGGTAAAAAACACAAATGTTACAAATATCACTTTTTAAACCAATAAAACGTGTTTTTATAACAAAAATACAAGCTACAGAAAAAACACCTAACTTTATTAACTACTTTTGCAGCAGTTTTTTAAACACTAAAAATCAAACGATATGTTAGAAATCGATTTTAAAGAAATTGTTACGGTCAGTATGGTACTTTTTGCAGTAATTGATATTGTTGGTTCAATTCCGATTATTGTAAACTTAAGAGCAAAGGTTGGGCATATTGAATCTGAAAAAGCTTCAATTGTGGCCGGCGCTATTATGATTGTTTTCTTATTTGTTGGAGAAGGTTTATTAAACTTAATCGGTATCGATGTTCATTCATTTGCCGTTGCCGGTTCTTTTGTATTATTCTTTCTGGCATTAGAAATGATTTTAGGAATCCGAATTTATCGTGACGAAGAACCGGGCTCTGCTTCTATTGTTCCATTGGCATTTCCTTTAATTGCCGGAGCAGGAACTATGACTACTTTGTTATCGCTTCGTTCACAATTTCACACCATAAATATTATCATCGCGATTTTATTAAATATTATATTGGTTTATGTGGTTTTGAAGTCTTCTAAAAAGATCGAAAATTTGTTAGGAGAAAACGGACTGGGCGTTGTCCGCAAGACATTTGGAGTAATACTTTTAGCAATTGCTGTTAAATTATTCGCTGCTAATGTTAAAGGTTTGTTCGTCTAAAATTAATTTTTATACTTTTACCCCATAAAATTTCTAAAATACAATTATAAGCCATTTTTTGCTTGTAGTTCTACTTTATTATTTTAGACAAATAGAAACAATCTTATGAAAATTTTCACTTCAATCTTAGTGCTTTTAGCATTAGCTTTAATTGTTTTTAATATTACGCTATTAGACTTTAAAAATCCTTTTCAGGGAGATAGTATTGTAGCTTTTATTGGAATTGCAGCTTCATTTTGCGCTGTTCTGATTCTTTTGATTTTTAGAATTTCAAAAAGAATCGAAGAAAAAACAAACGGCAGATAATAATGTTTGACGTTTTAATTATCGGCGGAGGCGTATCAGGAATGTCCTGTGCCTTGGTCTTAGGTTCTGCTCATAAGAAAGCTTTTGCTGCCGACAAAAAAATCGGAATTTTTACGCATCAGAAAAATTCTTCTCTTCAAGAAGCAATTTTCTACAATGCTTATGGAGTAACGCCAGGTAAATTGGGCTCTGAACTTCTTACAGAAAGCACTCAGGATTTAGCAGCTTCATATCCGCATATCACTCAAATTCCAAATGAAAAAGTAATTCGTATTGAAGGCAGTTATTCTGATTTCACTGTAGTGACCAATAAAAATTCTTATCAGACAAAAAATATTGTGATCGGAATTGGTTCTGCTAATACTTTTGATATTGAAGGTTTAATGCAGTTTGTAGAACCTCATAAAAAAGCGCTTGCAGAAAAACAAAGAATTCAGCTTAAAAACGAAGATCATAAAGTAGCTGACGGTATTTACGTAATCGGAACACTTGCAGGCTGGAGAAGCCAACTAGCCATCGCTGCCGGAAGCGGTGCTGCTGTAGCAACAGATATTCTAACTTTATGGAACAACGGCGTGCAGACTCATGCACACGACAGCATTCGATAAAAATCTCATAAATTATTAAACCATATAAGTGATATAAGTTCATATATGCTTTGTGCATAAAATTTAAATGAACTTATATCACTTATATGGTTTATTTTTTGTTGTATGGTAAACTCTCTTATTTAACCGAAACGATTTCCGTCACTTTAATATGATTTTCATCTTCGGTTTTCCATTTTTCTCCTTTTACAGAAACTACGTCGCCAATTTTTAATTGTTTGTAATTTTGAGGGCCGCCAACGTTTACGATACTGATCGTTGCAAAATACACTTCTTTATTGTCTGTTGTAATTTTTGCAGTATAACCATCTTTTCCTCCTTCAATTGATTCTACTTTTCCAGAAACTGCAGTATTAGCATCATTTTTCATAGTTGTACAAGAAATCATAAATGTTACCAGCAGCAATAAGGCGCTTATTCTCTTTAAATTTTTCATATAATTTGGGTTTTTCTTTACCGCAAATTACGTCAAGATTAACGTAATCTCGGCTAATTTTTATCTTAAGTTACTATTATTTTTTTGAGACAAAATTTATGCCAGCTGTATGCAGCTTCCACCAATAACTTTCAAAATTTCATTAGATATTTTCCAAACTCTTATATATCTAAACACTCCGTTAATTGCAGTTATATCATAAGTTCCTTTTAATGAAACTGTAACAGCTACAACTGCTGTTTCTTCAATCAAATTAATAATTTGATCTGAAGCTTCTATCGATTCTATTTTCATTTTTCCAGAACGATAAGTTTCCAAATCAAACTCTTTTGTGATTGTATTTCCGTCCGGAAGATTAAAAAGAAGATCGTCATGAAGCAGTTTTTCTAAAACAGCAATATCAGAGTTTTTGACTGCTGTTAGAAGTTCAATTTCAGCATTTACAACTTTGGCTATATCCATCTTTTTTTATTTAAAATTAAAAAAAATCTGCCGAATCTGCTCAATCTGCGAGCTGAAAAAAGTATTTCTCGCAGATTGAGCAGATTCGGCAGAGCTATTATTTGCTTTTTTTAATCTTTATTTATTTCTTCGGCTTCGGATTTAGGATTGTTTTGATCATCGCGTCGTCTTTTAAGATTACGTCATAATAATACAATTCTCCGTACAATTGTCTGGCAAATTCTGCCGTAATGTAACGATTTACCAACGCCTTTGTATTATCCAGCTTTAAATCTAAACCGGTTTGCAAAATATAGTTTTTAAACTTTTTGAAGTAAACGTCAGAATTTTTCATTTTAGTCAAAAATTCACTGAACTGAATGCCGTCAAAAGCATGTCTGTTTTTATCTAATTCTTCAAAAACAAAATGGCCGACAATTCCTGTCTGCATTAAGTAAGCCACATTTTCATTTCCATGCTCCGCTTCCATCGGCACAAAAACATCGGGAACAATCCCGCCGCCACCGTAAACAATTTTACCTTTTGGTGTTTTAAATTTTAATGAATCGGCAACTTTTATACTGTCTTTTGCATACAATTCGCCTGTCGCTACTCTCGCTTCAGATTCTTTAAAATACTCTTCGTTTCCTTTTTTATATGGTTTTTGAATCGATCTTCCTGTCGGAGTGTAATAACGCGCCACAGTTAATCGTACAGCCGATCCGTCATTAAAATCCATTTCTCTCTGCACCAAACCTTTTCCAAAAGAACGTCTTCCGACAATCGTACCGCGATCATTATCCTGAATCGCTCCAGCTAAAATTTCGCTTGCAGAAGCACTATTTTCATTAATTAAAACATATACTTTTCCACTTTCAAAACTTCCCGCTTTTGTGGCGTATGTTTTTTCAGTTGAGCCATTCTTACTTTTTGTAAAAACAATCAGCTGTTTGTCTTTTAAGAATTCGTCTGCAATAGCAATCGCTTCTTCCATATAACCGCCTCCGTTATCACGAAGATCAATTACCAAAGATTCGATTCCTTTTTGTTTTAAACGCGCTAAACCAGTTTTAAATTCGTTAAAAGTAGTTTCTGCAAAACGATTGATTTTGATATAACCCGTTTTGTTTCCAATCATAATTGAAGCATCAACACTTTTGATTGGAATTACGTCACGTTTTACTTTAAATTTCAGTTTCTTTTGTTCTGATTTTCTAAAAACGGTCAATTCGATTTCTGACCCTTGAAGTCCTTTTAATTTAGAAAACAAACTATCAGAAGGAAGTCTTCGTCCGTACAATTTTGTTTTTCCAGCAAAGAGAATTCGATCTCCCGATTTTAATCCCGCTTTCGCTGAAGGGCCATTTTCAATTGGTTTTATAATCGCAACCGAATCTTTATACATATAAAAATTGATTCCGATTCCAACAAAATCACCTTTCATGCTTTCGGCAACTTCTGCTTGTTCTGTCGGCGGAATATAAACGGAGTGTGGATCTAATTTTGAAAGAATATTGTCGACAGTAAGATTTACTATAGAATCGGTATTGATACTGTCAACATATTCGTTATTGATAAAATCAATAAGTTTATTGAGTTTGGTTTTAGAGTAATTTTTAGCCAAAAGCTGATCATCTGCGGGAGCGCTCATAAGGCTTCCGAGAACAGTTCCGAGGGCAAAAGTCCCACCGATTACAATTGGTAAATATTTCGAATTAAATTTCATTATTCTTCTAAAACAGGAATATGTTCAACCTCTATACCAGCTTTTATTAAAAATTGAATTCCCGAATCATCGCGATATCCATCTTTATACACCACTCTTTTTATACCCGATTGGTGAATTAGTTTGCTGCATTCTTTACAAGGCGAAAGTGTGATGTATAATGTTGCTCCTTCGCAGGATTGTGTCGAGCGCGCTACTTTCAAAATTGCATTTGCTTCGGCGTGTAACACATCCCATCTTGTTAATCCGTCTTCATCTTCACAGCAGTTTTCAAATCCAGACGGTGTTCCGTTGTAGCCGTCAGAAATAATCATTCTGTCTTTTACGATAATTGCACCAACTTGTTTGCGTTTGCAATAAGAGAGTAAACTCCATTCTTTGGCAATTCTAAGATACGCTTTATCGTATTTATTACTTTGTTTTACTTCCATTTATTTTATCTGTTCCAAATCGGACTTTCGATAATCATCGGAATTACTACTCCGATAATAAAAGCCGACATTACAAGTGCCCAATCGCGTTTTGAAAAACGAAATACGGTCTGCACTATATATGAAATTACTAACACTACAAAAACCACTATCAACTGAGCGGCTTCGATTCCTAAAGCGAACTCTCCCAAAGGGATTAGTTTTGATGTTGGCGATCCTCCTAATATTGTTTTGAAATAATTTGAAAAACCTAGACCGTGAATAATTCCAAAGAATAAAGTTATGAAAAATACCAGATTAATACTATCATTTTTTGAGGTCTTTCCTGCTGTAAATAAATGATATAATGCTGTAACTAATATTGTTATCGGAATTAGGAATTCGACCAGATTTACTTTAATTGTTACAATTCCGTAAACCGAAAGTATTAAAGCTAAAGTATGGCCAATCGTAAAGATCGAAACTAAGACAAAAATTCTTTTCCAGTCTTTAAACAAATACGGCACCGTTAGGGCGATTAAAAAAAGAACGTGATCGTAAGCGTTGATATCTAAAACGTGTTTTAATCCTATTTGAAAATAAATCCAAAATTGTGACATAGGTATATTTAAATTAAATAATTAGGGGTTGTAAACTTACGATTAATTTTCAAAATTAAAGATTTACACTCTCAAATCGTACAACAAAATTAAGTTAAATTTTATGAGAAATTTAAAATCAATAATTTAAAAATAGGACTATATTTGTTCTTTAAAAACTAATTAATTATGCCATTTTCAGAATTATTTGATAACGAATTCAAACAAAGAAACAGAGGTCATTTCTCTGCGATTGTGCGCGTAGCATTTGCTGACGGAAAAATAAATCAACAAGAACAAGAGTTCTTGAACAAAATTGCTTCTACATTACAAATTTCGGATGAGGAATATAAAGAAATACTTGCTGATCCGTGGAAACATCCAATAAATCCTCCTTACTTATACACACAGCGTTTGGAGCGTTTGTATGATTTAGCAAGAATGGTACATGTTGACCACCATTTAGGAGATTTACAAGAAGTAATGTTAAGACGTATGGGACTGGCTTTGGGCTTTACTCCAGGAAACGTAAACTATATTGTATCAAAAGCACTTTCTCTTGTAGATAAAAAAGTAGATTTGGATACTTTCCTTTTCGAAATGGAAAATATGAATAAATAGAATTTCAAGTATTCAGTTTTTTAGTATTCAGTTCTACTTAGCTCGAAAAGAAATTAATAGTTAAACCCGACAGATTTTAAAAACCTGTCGGGTTTGCTGTTTATACTCATTATCAAACCTAAAACTTGAAACAAAAAAACCTAACAGGTTTTTAAAACCTGTTAGGTTTGAACTGTTACTGACCACTAAAAACTGATCACTGAATTACTTCTATTCAGCCTTCATAAATTCCTCAGCCTTTTCTACCATCTTTTTGCTTCCGCAGAAAAACGGAACTCTTTGATGCAGTTCTGTCGGCTGGATTTCCATAATTCTTCCGAAACCGTCTGTTGCTTTTCCGCCTGCTTGTTCGGCTATAAATGCCATCGGATTACATTCGTACAACAAACGTAATTTTCCTTTTGGTGCTTTTGAACTTGTCGGATAAATATAAATACCTCCTTTAATCATATTTCGATGAAAATCGGCAACCAAACTTCCGATATATCTTGATGTGTAAGGTCTGTCTTCTTCTTCGCGTTGACAGTATTTTATATAATTTTTTACGCCTTGCGGAAAATGAACATAATTCCCTTCGTTTACCGAATAGATGTTTCCATTCTCTGGAAATTTCATGTTTGGATGCGAAAGGTAAAATGTTCCAATCGCCGGATTTAATGTAAATCCATTTACTCCATAACCCGTTGTATAAACCAGCATGGTCGAAGTTCCATAAATTACATAGCCTGCTGCAACTTGATTGATTCCCGGTTGTAAAAAATCCTCGCTTGTTACCGGAGTTCCGATTGGTGTTATTCTTCTAAAAACAGAAAAAATAGTCCCAACTGAAACATTCACATCAATGTTTGAAGATCCGTCAAGCGGATCCATTAAGATCACGTACTTATTATTATGACAGTTGTCGCTCCCCTGAACTGTTATAAAATCGTCGTTTTCTTCAGAAGCAATACCACAGACAATCTCACGGTTTATTAACGTCTGGATAAATACTTCGTTTGCATAGACATCTAATTTTTGCTGATCTTCACCCTGAATATTTTGTTCGCCGACGGCGCCTATAATATCCACTAAACCTGCTTTGTTAACTTTATAGTTGACCACTTTGGCGGCCAATCTAATCGAGTTGATAATTCGGGAAAGCTCTCCCGACGAATACTGAAATGCTTTCTGGTTCTCAATAATAAACTCTCCCAGTGTTTTATTGCGTTCTTCCATTGCTAAATCGTTGTAGTTTTAAATTTAAGTCACAAATATCGTTTTTTTTGTGAGAATGATTTAAAAATTATTTTGTTAGTTTGCTCTTATTGTATATTTGCTAATAATCAGCAAAAAGTACTGTTTAAAAAAACGCTTTTTTAGAAAATAAGAGATTAATAATAAGAATATATGAATATTAGAAAAGGAAATCCTGAAGACATGAAATCGGTGTTGGAGCTAATTCAGGAGCTGGCAATATTCGAAAAAGAACCCGAGGCGGTTGTAATTACAGAAGAAGATTTAGTGCGTGACGGCTTTGGCGAAAAACCATTATTTAATGTCTTTGTTGCAGAGATTGAAAATGAAGAAAAACAAAAAGAAATTGTTGGAATTGCATTATACTATTACCGCTATTCTACCTGGAAAGGAAAGACAATTCACCTTGAAGATTTAATTGTAAAAGAAAAAATGCGCGGTACTGGTTTAGGATCTGCTCTTTATTCTGAAATTATGAAACAAGGAAAAAGAGATAATGTACGAAGAGTAGAATGGAATGTTCTTGCATGGAACACACCAGCAGTAAATTTCTACAAGAACTCAGGTGCCAAAATCCTTGATGATTGGCAGGTCGTTCAAATGGACGAAATCGGAATTAATTCGTTCTTAGAAAAATTATAAAAAAGTATCGCCACGAATTTCACGAATTTACACAAATCCAATTCGTGCTAATTCGTGAAATTAGTGGCAAAAGACATAAATACCAGATTTAGCCCCAAATCTGAAATCTAAAATCTAAAATCTATAAATTAAAAATGAGAGTATTTAAATTTGGAGGAGCATCTGTAAAAGATGCAGATGGAATTAAAAACGTATACGACGTTTTACAAAAAGTAGGTTACGAAGACGTAATTCTTGTAGTTTCTGCTATGGGAAAAACAACAAATGCTCTGGAAGTTGTCATTAAGAATTACTTCGAAAAATCAACAGAATTAGGTTCTTCTGTACAGCAAATAAAAAAATATCACAATCAAATCTTGCTGGATTTATTTGACGACGAAAATCATGAAGTATTTGCTGCTGTAAATGCACAATTTTCGGAATTAGAATATTTCTTAGCTCATAATAAATCTCCTAATTATAACTTTGTTTATGATCAAGTTGTAAGTTTTGGAGAATTAATTTCTACTAATATTCTAAGTCATTATATGAGTTTCAGAGGAATTCAGACGCAATGGCTGGATGTTCGTAATTTTATTAAAACTGATGCAAATTATAGAGATGCAGGAGTTGATTGGGAAGTTACACAGCAAAACATCAGTAAAAATGTACCAAGAAAAGTATTGAATATCACACAAGGTTTCCTTGGTGCTGACGATAATAATTTCACCACAACTCTTGGCCGTGAAGGTTCTGATTATACTGCGGGTATTTTTGCTTATTGTTTGAATGCTGAAAGCGTAACGATTTGGAAAGATGTTCCCGGAGTAATGAATGCCGATCCTCGTTATTTTGAAAATGCAAGTTTGTTGAACCAGATTTCGTACCGTGAAGCAATCGAATTAGCATTTTACGGAGCGACTGTTATTCACCCAAAAACATTACAGCCGTTACAGAAAAAAGAGATTCCGTTATACGTAAAATCGTTTATTAATCCACTTTTAAAAGGAACTTGTGTTTCTAAAGGTGTCGATTTAGAGCCGCAATATCCTTGTTTTATTGTAAAAAGAGAGCAGTTATTAATCTCGCTTTCGTCTATTGATTTTTCTTTTATCATGGAAGAAAACATCAGTGAGATTTTTGGATTGTTCCATGAATTTAAAATCAAAGTAAACTTGATTCAGAATTCGGCTATTAGTTTTTCTGTTTGTGTAGAAGATAAGTTTGGAAATTTCCCTGAACTAAATGCAATTCTTTCTAAAAAATTCAAAGTTGATTACAGTGAGAATGTGACCTTATATACGATTCGTCACTTTACAGAAGAAGCATCGCATACTGTTGAAGCTAACAAAGAAGTTTTATTGAAACAAGTTAGCCGCGAAACAATGCAGATTGTAACCAAAGAGCTTAACTAATTTTCTTAGCGTTAATTATTTCAATTCCTTATAAAGGTTTCATCTTAATTGATGGAACATTTTTTAGTTTTTACCTTTATTTAAATAATTGATTATTCCCTTAAGGTCTTCTATCTGGAGTTCGTATTGCCTTATTATTTTTCTATAAACATTTATCATTGCAAGCTCTGTCTGACGTTCGATGCTGATTAAGTTTTCAAATTTATCAAGACCTAATTTTTCTTTAACCAATTCTTCTGGACTTCTTTCAAAAATCTGGCAGATTTTATTAAAATGTATTGCCCAAGAAGTGCTTTCGCCCCGCTCCATTCTTGCATAAGCAGATTGCGAAATATTCAATTGATCTGCAACTTCTTCCTGCGACATATTTTTTGATTTGCGTAATGTTTTTAAATTATTCCCTACAGTTTTATTCATATTTAGTTATTTTTACAAATATAAACATGAGAAATAAGTTACAATTATTCGCTTATAGATTTTTATCACCCTGTTTTCGGGTAAAACTTTCTGTCGATTCATTTTAAATTTGAAAAACATTCCCTGTTAATCACATAAATTATCTTTTTTAGTTTAATCATTTTCCTACGTGAAATATTTGAGTTAAATTTACTGTACTCGATTTTCAAAATTAAAAAAACATGGAAATAATTTACAAAAGTCCTATTTATATAATCTGTCTCATTATTTTTATAATATCAAGAATATTTCCGCCAAAGAATATAAATGACTTTTATGGCTACAGAACCTCTAACTCTAAGAAAAACAAATCAAATTGGGATTTCGCTCAAAAGTATAGTACAACACTTATTATAATTTTACTTTTTATCCTATTAGGGTTCCAAGTAGTGCTGTATAATATAGATCCAAATTACCCTTATTTTGACTTTATGTCTCTTATTGGTTTGTTTGTAGTTATTGGGATTGTTTTTTATAAAACAGAAAGAAAATTAAAAAGAATGCCTTCTTAATTTTCTGTTTTACCATTCTTCAAGTTTTCAATTTCCCTTTTAAGTTCTTCAATTTTGCTTTCGTATTCTTCAATTGCTTTTTGAGAAAAAGTTTTTGGATAAGCGAAGTCTGGATTATTTTCTAGATTTTCCATTTTGACCAAATCTTCTGGTGCAATTTCAAAAATGGAACAAATTTTAAGTATATGATTTGCCCAGGAATGACTTTCGCCGCTTTCCATTCTGGCATATGCAGATTGCGAAATACGCAAATGATCTGCCATTTGCTCTTGAGATAAGTTATTGGTTTTCCGCAGTATTTTAAGCTTTGAGGCAATAATGGTATTCATACTAAAAAGAATTTACTTTCACACTATAGAGGACAGCAATGTAAAAATATACTCACATAAAAAAACTTTTTTTCTGTTAAATCTATAAGAACATCCTAAATTACCCGAAAAACGAATAAGACAACCACTTACAAAAACCTTAACTTCGTCTTACAAAGACAATTGCCCTTGATTTTAAAAACCTACTAAAATGAAAGACAATAACGAGCCATCTGAAGAAACGAAAGAACGGTGGAATCAAGATCCCGATAATTGGATCTGGGGAATATTTTACTATAATCCGGAAGATACAAGATTACTTCCGCCCAAAAGAATTAAAGAACTCGGCTGGACGGTTAATTTTGCCAACCCAAATTCTGTTTTTTTAGTATTTGTTTTTATTGGCATTTTACTTATAATTTCTGAAAAAATGAAATTGGGTCAATAAACTTTTTAAATTTTACCTACAACATATTATTCATCCAAAAAAAAATGAAACTTTATTTAATAAAATACATCGCTCCAATTTTAGGTTCCCTCTATTTTGCAGCTTCTTTTTATCAGTCCAATCATTCGGGATGCGAAATTAAAGCCGGTATTTCGGTTTTTCTAGCGGTTAGTTTTTCGCTTTCTCTTTATGACAAAATCAAAAGTTAACGCGCACGATTATTCTCCGACTGCTCAATCTCAGACTTTTTGTAATTTGTTTTTTTAGAATCACCAAAATTGTAGGTGGCTATAAGTTTAAAATAGTTACTTGTATAAGTTCTATGATAATAAATCTGCGTCTGACCAACGTTATAATCCCCAGATACCATGAATTTATGAAAGATGTCATTGGCTGTAAAATTGAGTTTCAGCGCATCTTTAAAAAAATTTCTTTCTATCCCTAAAGTTACCGTCGAACGGCTGTTTTCACTTCCCAAACCATAACTTCTGTCACTTAAATACCAAGCCAAAAGCTGTAATTTAAAAAGCTGTGCAATTGTAAATGTATTATTAGAATAAAAATAAAATTGTGGTTGTACTGGACTAAACTCAAACGAATAATAATTGTCTATAGATTTGGTTAAATTCATACTAATTATGTTAGTAGAATTCCACCATTTGAGAGCGAATGACCTTGAAATTGAAGCAAATAAGACATGTCCTTTTTCTAGATTCAAAGCTCTTAAAATATAACTGTTTGGAGTATCTCCATGCAATGCAGCGGCAGAAATTGGATCAATTTTATAAGTATATCCGATTTTGAAATCAACCTTTTTGTATATCATTCCAATTTCAAAAGCATGTGTTTTTTCTGGAAGCAGATTCGGATTTCCTTCAATCGTAGTAAAAGGATCCTGATAAATCACATACGGATTTAAAGCCTGATATCTTGGTCGTGTAATTCTTGACACGTACGAAAAGTGTCCTTTCCAGTCTTCTGAAAGATTAAAATTTAAAAGTAAGTTAGGGAAAAAATTACTGTATGTTTTCTCAAATTGCTGAATTCCGCCGGCATCCGTAAATAAACTGTAGCTTGTTTTTTCGGCTCTTGTTCCAAGCGAAAAATTGACTTTTTCGCTCAACGATCCAAAATAATTTAAATATGCGGCAGCAATTTTTTCTTTATACTCAAAATCGCTCGAAAGTTCGTCATCTAACTCATAATTCATATCATCGGCATCAGCAATCAAAAAATCTGTTTCAGATTTTATAGTCGCATGGCTAAACTTTGCTCCTATTTCCAGCTTTGCTTTTTCATTCAATTTCTTCGAATAATCAGCTTGAAGGGCTATGATGTTAATTCTGCTTCCTACATTATTCTTCAAATATCTTTCAGCATCCGTTTTGTCAACCCAGCTGTTTTCTTCAATAAAATCTCCAATACTCTGATTGTAATTGGAAAATTGCGAACCTATAAATAATGTTGAACCTTTTTGATCGGTTTTCATATTATAATTTAGATTAACAAACTGATTCAGCAGAACATCATTTCGGTCTACATCTGTTGCATAAAAACTGGTTTTCGAATTATCAGTAATTGAATTTCGACTTTCTGTAATTCCTCCTAAATCATTTACATTTCCGCTATAAGCCAGTGAAATATAATTATCTGGAGAAAAACTATATTGAAATCCAATTCCGAAATTCGAATAATTATTAAACCTTCTTTTCCAATCGGTTGTTAATTCAGATTTCATATATTCGTCTGGATTTTGGCGTGTTCTTGTCGTATATAATAATTCGCGATTTCTTCCTAACTGCAGACCGTAATTGGTTATAAAAGCGAATTTTCCTTTAGAATAACTAAAATCTAAAAGTGTATTATAGCTTGTACCTCCAAATTTGGAAACTGATACATGCTGATTAGCCGTTCCCATCAATCCGTTTTGAGTTTTTTTTTTTGTAATAATATTGATAACAGCTTTTCCTTCGGCATCATATCTGGAAGACGGATTCGAAATGATTTCAATTTTCTGAATTTGAGAAACTGGAATTGCAGCAAATCTTTCATAATTAATCAAAATTCCGTTGAGATAAATAATCGCTTCCCCTTTTCCGAGAAGGCTTATTTCTCCATCAGCAACCACAACATTCGGAACTCTCGACAATAATTCGTTTACAGAACTGCTTGTCGCAAGTAAAGTATTAGCTACGGCAACTTCTATATTTCCGTTTGCTGTATGTTTTACCAATGAAGCTTGACTTTTTACAACGACTTCATTTAACTTATTGCGCTCTTGATCTTTGACAATTATTGAATCTAAGGAAGATAATGACGATTCTGTCTTTACGATTAATTTATCCTCTTCTACAAAGGATTTATCTGTGACTTTTTTTACAGCTTGTGCATTTATTTCTATTGATGAAAAAATCAGACAATAAACAGAAATGATAACAACGATAAGAAATCTCATAAACTTAATGATTAGTGGTTTGACTTTGATTTGAAGCAAAAGTCTCCTAAAAATCAGTGAATGAGGTCGCAGAAAGAGAAATCGGGAGTACGGATTTATAAATTAGTACACTTTTTTTGAGGTACAAAGGTTCTAAGCTACCAAGGTGCAAAGTTTTTTTTTCTGAAACGCAAAATAAATTTATCTAGGCGATAATTCTTGTAATTGATAACTTAAAGGCGTGGTTCCTGTATGTTTTTTGAATGCTGCGAAGAAAGTTGATTTCGAATTAAAGCCAACATCATAACCAACAGATTCCAAAGTCAGTTTATCATTTGAAGCTATAATTTTACACGCTTCAGCTATTCTAAATTCATTGACAAAACTGGTGAAATTCTTGCCTAAATTATTGTTTAAGAATTGCGACAACTGATGACTTGAAATATTAATTTCTTGAGATAAATCTTGAAGCGTGAGGTTAGGATTTTTATACAAAGCCTTTTCGTTCATGGCGTTTTCTAATTTTTCAGTCCACGTTGCTGCTTCTTCAGAATCTATTTTTTTATTAGAAATCTTTGCATTCAATAAAAACAAATCGTCTGTTTTTTTTCGGTACAAAAGAATCGAAATGCCTAAATATAAAATGAATGAAAAAACTACTGCACCACTTATATAGGTAGCGCCCGGTGCCCCCATAATAGATAGAAAATAAAATAGAAATAATAAAAAAGTGCCCAAAAACAACATTCCGAACCACATTTCGGCTGGAGTCGTTTTTTCTTTTCTGCTTACGATTTTCTTTAAAACACTACGAAATTCAAAACCTGCAAATACAATATAAACAAACCATTGCAGGTAAATAATTCTGATAAGTGCACCGCCCCAAAGTTTTGGATAAACTTTGTACGGATACAAAATGCCAACAGAGACAATTAAAATTCCCCAAAATGCAAATATCAATTTCCAAGATTTTGGCATGATCTGAATTTCATCAACTGCCGATTTAATAAAATAGTACAAACAAGGTCCGATGAAAAAACATGCCGTAAGCCCAAATTGCAGATACATTTTTGGCAGATCGGGGTGAAAATAAACGAATACCGATTTTCCGATTCGAATACTTAAGGCAAACAAAAGGGCGCCGAGAAAATAATTCGTCAGATATTTTTTCTTGGTAAAAAAGAAAAAATAAACTCCGAGAATAATTCCGTTGAAAGCTCCCAAAGCACTAAAAAAGAATAAAATTTCTTTGCTAGTATCCATAATTTAAGTTCGTTATATCCTAAACAAAGCTAAAAAAAGATTGGCTTATTATGAGAATTTTGCTTCAATTATTTTTAAATCTAAAATTTTAATAAATAGAGAATCAACGCAAAAGCCTATCATTTTTCAATAAATAAAAGCGCCTTAATTTGTTGATTATAAATACTACTTTTGGCTTTTTTAGAGTTAAAGTATTTATGTTGAAAAAATTACTGTTTTTTACGGTGTTTCTGTTATGTTCTGTGCTTCAGGCTCAGGAAAATGAATCGTTGTATAAAACAAAAAAAGTAATCGCATCAAAAGATACCATCCGTCTGGAAGAAGTCAGCATTAACTCTGGTTTTTTTGAACTTTTGGACTCTAAAAAACAGCTTCTAGATTCTACTTTTTACAAGATCAATTTTGAAAAAGGCTATTTGATTTTAAATGAAAGAATAACTGCTGCTCCCGATACTTTAATTGTCAATTATCTCAAATATCCCGATTTATTGACAAAAGAATACAGTCTCTACAAATCGGATCAAATTGTAAGCAACGATCTTGGTACCGAAAAACTGTATCGAATCGAAAACAATAACACCAAAAAAGTTACGCCTTTTGACGGCTTAAATACTTCTGGAAGCATCACGCGAGGTGTTACTGTGGGAAACAATCAAAATACGGTTTTAAACTCCAATCTCGATTTACAGATTACTGGAAAAATATCCGACAAGGTTAGTTTACGTGCTTCATTGCAGGATAATAATATTCCGCTTCAAGACGGCGGTTATTCGCAGAAACTCGATCAGTTTGATAATATTTTCATGGAACTTTTCAGTGAGGATTGGAACATTCGCGCCGGCGATGTCTTTCTGGAAAATCGGAAAACGCAATTTCTAAGTTTTAATAAAAAAGTACAGGGACTTTCTGCCAGTTTTAACTTTGGTGGGGAACAAAACAAAACCAATGTTTTTGCTTCTGTAGCTTTTGTAAAAGGACAATACGCTAAAAGTACTTTTATTGGTCAAGAAGGAAATCAGGGTCCGTATAAATTGAAAGGACAAAATGGCGAATTGTACGTTTTGGTTATTTCGGGTTCAGAACGTGTGTATGTAAATGGTGTTCTGCTGAAACGCGGGGAAAACAACGATTATGTTATTGATTACAATGCGGGAGAAATTGTCTTTACTTCACTTTTCACGATTACGTCTGAAATGCGTATCAATATTGAATACCAATATTCGGAGCGAAATTACAATCGTCTTGTAACGTATGCGGGCGCTACGCACGAGAATAAAAACTGGAGTTTTGGAGGTTATATTTATTCTGAAAATGACATGAAAAATCAGCCTCTACAGCAAAATCTTTCTACAGAACAAGTCCAGATTTTGAGTCAGGCCGGCGATGATACAAATCTGATGAAAGCTCCTTCTGCCTACGAAGACACTTATTCTGAAAATAAAATTTTGTATAAAAAGATTCTCGTCAACGGTATTGAAGCTTACGAATATTCAAACAATTCTGCTGATGTTCTTTATAATGTAAAATTTAGTCTGGTTGGAGCAAACGCAGGAAATTATATCATTCAAAACAATAATTCGGTTGAACGTATTTATCAATATGTTTCGCCCGTTAACGGAATTCTGCAAGGAAATTACGAGCCAATTGTACAATTGGTTGCACCGATTAAACTTCAAGTAGCTACATTTTTAGGAAAATACAATCCGAACGAAAAAACTTTGGTTGATTTTGAATTAGCGGTTAGCAACAACGATCAGAATTTATTTTCGGGAATTGATGACAATGATAATAAAGGAATCGCTTTTAAAACCAATCTTAAAAAACGTCTTTTTTCGAGAAGCTGGACTTTGGATGCTTTTGCCAATTATCAATATGTACAGCAGGATTTTAAATCGATCGAACGATTATACAATATCGAATTTAATCGTGATTGGAATTTAACCGGAACACTTTTGGGAAATCAAAGTTTATTGGTTACGGGTTTAAATTTTGACTTATTTAAAGAAAAGAAAACTTCGGATCTTGGTTTGTTTGCCTATCAATTTGAAAAATTAGATTTCAGCGAAAGTTATACTGGCGTAAGACATACTACTTCTGCTCTATTCAAATTAAAAAATTGGACGATTGAAAACAATGGCAGTTTTTTAAATTCTGATGCAACGGCTTCGACTTCAAAATTCATTCGCAATCAAACCCGAACTAAATATCATTTTGGAAAAAATTGGGTTGGCGGCAGTTTTCAGCTTGAAGATAATCAGGAAAAAGATAAAGTTACCAATCAACTTTCGGCTTTAAGCCAAAGGTTTTCTGAATACGGCGTTTTTACAGGACGCGGTGACAGTACAAAAGTTTTTGTCGAAATCGGTTTTCTACAGAGAAGAAATGATAGTTTACAAAACGGTTTATTACAACATGTCAATAATTCGCAGACGTATTATTTAAAATCGAAATTGATTCAAAACAAAAACACTGATTTAGCGGTTTATGCAAGTTATAGAAATTTGGATTTTACAGATACTGCCAAAAAAAATGAACCTTCGCTGAATTCAAGAATTTTATACAACGATCGTTTTTTTAATCAATTAATGCAGATCAGCACAGCGTACGAAACTAGTTCTGGAACAATCGCGCAACAGGAATTTACATATGTTGAAGTTCCAACCGGTCAAGGAGTTTATACATGGAATGATTACAATGGCAACGGAATTCAGGAATTGGAAGAATTTGAAATTGCTCCTTTCCCAGATCAAGCTAAATATGTCCGCATCTTTTTACCGAATCAGATTTATATAAAAACCAATCAGAATAAATTCTCGCAGTCGCTGATTTTGAATCCGCTGCAATGGCAGAATGAAAAAGGGCTTAAAAAACTGCTTTCGTATTTCTACAATCAGACTTCTTTTTTGATGGATCGAAAAGTGAGAAGCGAAGGCGAAAAACTGGAACTCAATCCGTTTAATTCTTCTGAAGAAAATATTTTAGGATTGAATTCGAGTTTCAGAAACAGTTTGTTTTATAATAGAGGCAAACAGAAACATTCTGTTACCTATTCTTATTTGGTTAATAAAGGAAAAAGTCTGCTTTCTATAGGTTCTCAAAATGTTCAGAATTATTCGCACCAATTGCAATACACACATTTGTATCAAAAAAGCTGGTTGTTTAATTTCTTTGCAAAAACGATAAAAACAGATTTGGTTTCAGAAGATTTTGTGGAGAAAAATTATGACATAAACGGCTGGCAGATTGCACCGAAAATCAGCTATTTGTTTTCTAAAAACACCAAATGGGATTTCTTTTATGAACTTCAAAACAAAAAAAATCAAATTGGAAATTTTGAAACTTTAGATCAAAACCGCATAGGAACTTCATTTTCTTATGCCGGCGAAAAGAAAATAACGGTAAATGGCGAGTTTTCTTTTTATGAAAATAAATTTAACGGCAACGAATTTTCTTCTGTGGGTTTTCAGATGTTAGAAGGTTTACAGGCGGGCTCTAACTTGGTTTGGAAACTGCTTGTGCAAAAAAATATTACTTCATTTTTAGACATTAATGTAAACTATCAAGGCCGTAAAAGTGAGACAGGACCAACAATTCATACTGGAAATATTCAGCTTCGTGCATATTTTTAATTGACTGCGAAAAAGATGACTATAAATTGTTTAATTTTAATTGAAATTTAAACATATAACCTTATGAAAAAATTAGTATTAATCTGTTTATTAGTTGTTTTCTCTTCTAATTTTTACGCTCAGGAAACAACAACAAAAGCTGCGAAAAGCAAAACAGAAGCTTCAGCTAAAAAAGCGAAATCCAGCGCAGACAAAGCTGCTGCTGATGCGAAAAAAGAAGCTTCAAAATCTAAAAAAGCAGCGGATGACGCAAAAGCAGCTTCATCAAAAGCAAAAAAAGAATCGTCTGATGCAGCCAAAAAAACGGCTGACAAAGAAGCGGCAAAAGCTAAAAGCGATGCAAAAAAAGCAACTGCTGAATCTGACAAAGCTAAAAAAGCCGCAGACAAAGCAGACGCAACAGCAAAATCTGCTAAAAAAGATGCCGCAGCTGCAAAAAAATCTGCCACAAAGACTGTAAAAGAAACCAATGAAAAAGCTCCAAAAACACCAGACAAGGTTACGGGAGAATACAACGGAAAAAAAGTGTATACAGGTCCAAAAGGCGGTAAGTACTACATCAATAAAAATGGTAATAAGACTTATATTCAGGACTAAGATTCTAAGCTTTAAAATGAAATCCAAAAACTTATTAAAACCGAACATAACGTTCGGTTTTTTTTATTTAAATAGTATAAGAAATACTCCAGAGTAGTATCATATTTACAGAAATAGGATAATCTCAATAAAATTATTTAACGGAAAAAAAACTTAGAAACTCAACTCTCAGCTGCTTAGAAACTTAAATTACACTTAATAATTTAGTAATGCGCTCGAAATAACATGGAAAACATATTTCTTTATCTTCGTTTTTAAAACGTGTTAAAAATGAGCATCGACTATTCTGCGAATAAAACTATTTTAGTAGCTCCATTAAATTGGGGTTTAGGACATGCTACAAGATGCATTCCGATTATAAAGGCGCTTCAAGAGAACAATTATATTCCGATCATTGCTTCAGACGGAGTTGCGCTGGCTTTATTACGAAAAGAATTTCCTTATATACAAACTTTAGAACTGCCTTCTTATCATATTGAATATGCCAAGAATGGTAAAAACTTTAAATGGAAGCTGATTAAAAATCTTCCGAAAATGATCACAGCGATTTTAGATGAGAAAAAAATGGTTAACAGCTGGATCAAAAAACACGGTATCGACGGCATAATCTCGGATAACCGATTAGGTGTTTTTAGTAAAAAAATACCTTCTGTTTTTATGACGCATCAATTGAATGTAATGACTGGAAACACCACTTGGTTTACGAGTAAATGTCATCAGCATGTAATTAAAAAGTACAATGAATGCTGGGTTCCGGATACCAATGGAGAAATAAATCTTACGGGAGATTTAGGTCATCTTAAAACCAATGAACTAAACCTTAAATATATCGGTCCGTTGAGTCGTATGAAGAAAAAGGAAACTCCAAAAGTTTACGATTTGATGATTATACTTTCTGGACCCGAGCCACAACGAACTTTCTTAGATGAAAAACTACAGAAAGAAGCAGCTAAATTTGATGGGAAAGTGGTTTTTGTACAAGGAATTGTAGAAAAATCGCAGGAGAAATGGCAGGCTGGAAATGTGACTTATTACAATTTCATGAACTCCAAACAACTAGAACAGACTTTTAACGAAAGTGAGTTTGTGCTTTGTCGTTCGGGTTATACTACCGTTATGGATTTGGCAAAATTGGGTAAAAAAGCATTTTTTATTCCGACTCCAGGTCAATACGAACAGGAATATCTGGCTATAAAACTTCAGGATGAAAATTTGGTTCCGTATGCTTTGCAAGACGATTTTACCATTTCAAATCTTGATAAAGTAAAATCTTTTAAAGGGTTGTCTCAGTTTGAAAATGAAATTGATTGGGATTCTTTATTTTCTGTTTTTGAAGATAAAACTGCTTAATATTTTGAACTCGGATTTAGCCAAATTTATTCTTATTATTTTCTTCCGAAAAATTTCAATTGCCAGCTTTAACTGGTATTAAAATAAAACAACAAAAGGCTTTACCAAACTAATTTGGCTAAAGCCTTTTTCTGCTATAAAAAAAACTCCAGTTAAAGCTGGAGGCAATTCATTTTTTTTATGCTATACGAAATCTTATCTCTCTACATTTTTAGAAATTAAACTGAGCTTGTAATCTCAAAACATTTCCTTGTTGTCTGTTGATTGGCAATGCGCTGTCTTCAAATGTTCTGTCGGCAAGGACATATTCAGCAGTTAATTCAAAAGCTTTGATTGGCTGCCACTCGACACCAAATTGAAAATCTCTTACTACATAACTTCTGGAATCTTTTTCATATTTTTTCCCTCCATCATAATATTGAAATTTAGCAAAAGGATAAACATGCATCTTTTTGATATCCCATTTATAATTTAATAAAACGTAACCTCCATTTAAATCTGTAACATCAACATGTTTGGTTAGTGTATTATAACGAGGTCCTGTTCCGAAGTTGTATTCTGTTTGAACTCCAAAAGGTCTTGGATACAAAACAAAAGTAGCGCCAACACGCTGATCTTTTACATACTGCGGATTATCTACTGAAACACCAGATGAAATTTCTCCTGTAAAAGCCCATTTTCCTGTGTAAGCCTGAATTCCAGGCTCAATAATCTGACTTCCAACAACAAACGGATACGTAATTCTCGCTACTACATTCAAATCTCTATTTCCATCTAGTTTATTGGCGATTTGCCCATTATAAACTCCAAGAGCAAATACCCCGAAATCTCCTGAACCTTTGTAACCGTCATTTACCAGCATGGCAAAACGTTTTCTGATTTCTGCCGGAGCCCAATAAAAGAATATACCCAAATCACGTTCGTTTTGTATAGAACTATTGATTCCGTCTGCACGATCCAGAGTCAAACGTTGTGAACTTGACTGCATATTTTCAAAACCATATGGAATTTTACTCTGCCCAAGACGAACACGATATTCTTTTTTAGGATCAAAAGAAACATCAACATAAAGGTCACGAATCTGGACAAAATTCTGAACGCCGGTGCTTGGCGAACTGGCAAAATCAGGCTGAAAATAGAAAAATAAGTTCGGATGTACCTGCCCAGAAAACACTAAACGTGCACGTCTAATAAAAAGACCGTTGTTGGCTTTGGCGTCTGGAGCTGTAGAAGTTGTCCCCCAAGATCTATCACACTGATCACAAGAAACTTTATCGTTTGTAGAAAGCAGGCCATTATACCTAATTTGAGCATATCCTCTTAAGGAGATTCTGTCGTACCAATGCTCTTCAACACCCCCTCCAGATTTAGTCTCCGGTAGTTTTGCTTTATTAATCGAATCTAAAATACGCATTACTTCGTTTTTTACATCCTGTTTATTTAATTCTTGTGCATTAGCTGCACAAGTAATCGTTAATAAAACTGCAACAATTAATTTTTTTATCATTTTTTCTAATGCCCTTAATTACAGGATGCAAAGATGACTCACCTATGTTAAGAAATCATTAACCAGATGTTACCATAATAAAAATTTAATGTTACGGGTCAAAACCAAAAGTTTATTTATTGTTAAGACCCTAGTTTTTACGCCTTTTAGCGAAAGTTTGGTTACTATTTTTTAACCTCAGCTTTTTGCGATTTATTGGCTTTTTCGAGTGTAAAAGAGAACTCAGAACCAATTCCGAACTCACTTTCTACGTAAACTTTCTCTTTATGTGCTTCAATAATATGTTTTACAATCGCCAATCCTAAACCAGAACCTCCTTCAGAACGCGTGCCGCTTTTATCAACGCGGTAGAAACGTTCAAAAAGTCTTGGAATGTTTTGTTTTTCAACTCCTTCTCCGTTGTCACTAATGCGAATTAAGACTTTTTTCTTCGTTAAGTTTACAACGCCGACTTCTGTTAAACCGCCTTCTTTTCCATATTTAATAGAATTGACAATTAGGTTTTCTAAAACTTGTTGAATTCTGTCTTGATCTCCGCGAATAATAACCGACTGTACATTTTTACTTTCAAAAGCCAATTTGATTTTCTTTTTATCAGCTTTCATTTCCAATAATTCAAAAACATTCTGAATCAATTCAACAATATCAAAATCGGTCATATTTAAATCTAAATCGCCCGATTCTAATTTGGTAATCATATCCAAATCTTCTACAATATAGATAAGACGCTCCACTCCTTTTTCGGCACGTTTTAGATATTTTTTTCTAATGTTTTTATCGTCCATCGCTCCGTCAAGTAAAGTCGAGACATAACCCTGAACAGTAAATAATGGTGTTTTTAATTCGTGCGAAACGTTTCCTAAAAACTCCCTGCGGTATTGTTCACGAATTTCGAGCATTTCGATTTCTAGCTTTTTATCGGTTGCAAACTTTTTCACCTCACGCGAAAGTGTTTCCATATCCGTATTAATTGGCTGGTTGATAAGCGTTGTCGATTCTAAAAGCGAAACCTCATCGTAGATTTTCTTTACTCTTCTGTAAATAAAACGTTCTACGCGGTATTGTAAAACCAAAAACGAGAAGATATAAATGCTTATAATGAAAATTATTCCGAATGCTACTTGGTGTTTCAGCTGTTGTTCTTTGTAAAATAAAGACATCAGTATAAGAACAAATCCTGTTGCAAATAGACTTATGTACAACGCCGATTTAATAGCAAATTTGTATGTTTTTTTAAAATTAATTTTCATTGAAAAAATTGAACCATTAAGATATTAAGAAATTTAAGTTTTGTTTTTAAACTGTATTCTTTTGAGTAAATCAAAAACAAAAAATGAATAACTCAAAAACCATATAAGAAAATGAAGATTGTACACCTTCAATTCTTATATGGTTTAAATGTATTGAATATTTTAAGATGATTTGAAAATATTTAATCTTTGCTAAAGTTCAAGTCAGCCAGCCTTAATTACTTAGAAGCTTAGCGTCTTAGAAACTCTAAAAAATTAAACTTCAAATTTATAACCAACTCCTTTGATTGTTTTAAAAAGATCTTCTCCGATTTTTTCGCGCAGTTTTCTGATGTGAACATCAATTGTTCTTCCTCCAACAACAACTTCGTTACCCCAGACTTTATCTAAGATTTCGTCTCTTTTAAAAACTTTTCCAGGTTTAGAAGCTAAAAGATAAAACAATTCGAACTCTTTTCTTGGCAGAGCAATTTCGACATTCCCTTTTATGATTTTGTATTCTTCACGGTTAATCTCGATTCCGCCTACATTTATTGTATCTGTAACGACTTCTTGTTCTTTTAACCTTCTTAATAAAGCCTTTACTTTAGAAACCAACAATTTTGGTTTGATTGGTTTGGTAATATAATCATCAGCACCTGCATCAAAACCAGCAACTTGAGAATAATCCTCACTTCTAGCAGTAAGGAATGTTATGATAACATTACTTAGTTCAGGAATTTTTCTAATATGTTCGCAAGCTTCCATTCCATCCATTTCTGCCATCATCACGTCCATGATAATTAATTCAGGCAATTCTTTTTGAGCCTTTGCTATAGCGTCCTTTCCATTAGAAGCTGTAACAATCTGGTAGCCTTCCTGAGCTAGGTTATAGCCAACGATTTCTAAGATATCTGGTTCGTCGTCAACTAATAAAATCTTAGTTTGTGTTTTTTTCATAAATAGCAAAAATTGAGATTTTTTACATCAAATGTTTGTAATTATTTATCCGATGTTTTTTTTTCACGGCGTAAATATACTAACAAAAGAACCTTTAAAAATTGGTGTTAACGGTAATTTAATCTGGTAACAATTTGATAATCTTAACAACACAAAAACATAACAAGTACGTAACATCGACTTCACGGTGCAGTTCTTTCTTTGCACCAAAATAAATTAACACAACACTGAACAAATGAAATTCAATTTAAGATTTCTATTAATTGCATTATTTATCTGTACGATTTCGATCGCGCAAAACAAAGGTACAATTTCTGGCGTTCTAACCGACAAGGAAATGAACAACGAAGTTTTACCATTTGCTAATGTTTTAATTAAAGGTACAAATATTAGCGTAAATACCGACGTTGACGGAAAATATTCGTTGGCTGTAAATCCAGGAAATTATACACTTGTTTTTAGTTTTTTAGGATATGAATCTGTTGAAACTCCAGTCGCTGTAAAGGCAGGTGAAACTGTAGTTGTCAATCAAGCACTTTCTTCTGGAAGTTATACTCTTAAAGATGTTGTAGTAAAATCTGCTGCAGTAAACAAGCAGAAAGAATCGGCTTTACTTTTAGATCAAAAAAATGCAGTTTCTTTTAAAGCGGCTATCGGAGCTGAAGAAATTTCGCGAAAAGGTGTAAATGACGTTGCGAATGCTGTTGCGAAAGTAAGCGGTGTTTCTAAACAAGATGATTCTGGAAATGTTTTCGTAAGAGGTTTAGGTGACCGTTACAATGTAACAACTTTAAATGGTCTTCCATTGCCATCAAACAATCCATCAAACAAAAATATTCTTTTGGATATTTTCTCAACAAATATTGTAGACAATATTGGAATCAGTAAAACTTTTGAAGCTCAAAACTATGCCGATTTTGGCGGGGCAAATATTGATATTGCTGCAAAAAAATTCAGTGGAAAACCTTTCGTTAGTGTTTCAATCGGTTCTGGTGCAAACACAAATGTTTTAGGACAAGATAACTTTTACCTGCAAGACGGACCTAATTATTTTGGATTTAAAAAAGTTGGTGTTCCTAATGCACCGCTTCAGCCTTACAGTTATTCAACAAGCTGGGATAGACAAAATAGCAAAAACGTATTAAATGCTTTCTATACATTATCTGGAGGAAAGAAATTTAATATCAATGACGAAAGTTCAATTGGTACTTTTATCACTGGATCTTTCAGCGCAAAAAACAAATACACACAAGGTTACAGCAGAGGAGGAATTACTTCTGACGGAGATATATTTTCTGACTTTGTGAGAACAGCTTACAAACATAACACTACAACAACCGTTATGGGTACTGCTGATTACAAAATCAACAACAAAAATTCAATCTTCTTTACTTCTTTATTCTTAAATTCAAGTGATCAAGATTATAGCGAATACGAAGGAACAAACCAGAATTTTGATGGTGGTGGAGATGCTATGCAGCAAATCACAGGTTTCATCAAACGTGGAACTTTTGAAAGAACTCAATTAATTGTAAATCAATTAACAGGAAAAAACAAATTCAACGACCAGTGGAATTTAAACTGGGGAGTAGGATACAGTATGTCTAACAGTGCAGTTCCAGATCGTATGCAAAACTCTTTTGTATTTGCTCCTAATGCTGTAGATTATACTTTTTTCACCAATTCAAACATCAATAATCACCGATTTTTTCAGAACTTAAAAGAAAATGAAATCGCAGCAAATGTTGCTCTTTCATACAACTTCAAAAAAGGCAGTGATGATACTTACAAAGGAAAAGTAACTGTTGGTTATTCTGGAAAATTCAAAGATGTAGATTATGACATGGAACAATATTCATTCTTCCCAAACAGAACTACAATTTCTTTTCCTAAGGAAGATATCCACCATGTAGATAATTATTTAGATCCTGCACATTGGGGTTCATCTTACTCAAACAGAATTCACCAATTATATACTGGAAACCTAGATATCAATGCTGGTTTTGTTAATGTTCAATATTCTTTAACTGAGAGATTGAGTGTAATATTAGGTGCTAGATTAGAACAATTGACTCAGAATGTTTTCTACATTACAACAACAGTTCCAGGTGGTGACAATTCTAATGACTCAAAGTTTAACATTTTACCAAGTTTGATTTCAAAATATTCATTGAATGATAAACAGAATTTAAAATTCTCTGCAAGTAAAACGTATACACTTCCTCAGTTTAAAGAAAAAGTGCCAATTATCTACGAAGATGTTGCACAAGCTTACGAAGGAAACCCAAGATTATATGCTTCAACAAACTATAACTTCGATTTAGGATGGGAATATTTTCCAAAAGCAGGAGAATTAATATCTGTAACAGCATTCGGAAAAATTATTCAAAACCCAATTAACGAGATGTTCCTTAATTCATCTTCAAATGATATCTCTTATGCAAATACTGGAGATAAAGGAACAGTAGCAGGAGTTGAAGTAGAGGTTAGAAAAGATATTTTTGAAATTGAAAAAACTGACAATCTAAAGACAAAACTTTCTTTTGACGCAAACGGATCATATTTATACACAAATCAAGATCTAAGCAATGAAAAAGTAAACAATGAAAATGATTTTGGAGCAAACTTTACTTTTACAGAAAGTAAATTGACTGGAGCTTCTAATTTCTTAGCAAATGCTAACTTATCATTCTTGACTGAATTTGCAAATAGTAAAGACATTTCTGCTACGGTATCTTACTCTTATTTCTCTGATAAATTAGCAGTAATTGGAACTTCAAGAGTTGGAAACATGGTTGACAAAGCAGTAAATAAATTAGATTTCATCTTCAATACAAGTTTAACTAAAAGTTTAAAGCTGGGTATAATCTACAACAACATCTTGAACCCAACTTTCGAGCGCGTACAAGAACAAGGAAAAGTACCAGGAAAAGAATCTGTTGGTGACATTACAGTTACATCATACAAAGCAGGTTCAGATCTTAGACTTACATTAAACTATACATTCTAAGAAATAGATTCAAAATAAATATAAAAAAGGTGATTAGAAAAACTAATCACCTTTTTTTATTTTAAACTACAATGTAAATTTTATATTAAGACAAAGGATTTTTACCTCTATATACTTAATAGATTGTTAATATCGACTTAACTCAGCAAAAACATACATTGATTTACTTTGCCTTGAATAAATAAAACAATAAAACACAACAAAATGAAAAAAAGTTTATTTGCAATGGCTGCAATATTAGGACTTGCTTTAACAAGCTGTAGTTCTGATGACAACAAAAACGATAACAAAAGCTCTTTCGTTTTAAAAGTTGACGATTTAAAAGGTAACATCAATGACGGTACTGTTACTTTAGACCCAACTCAAACTTACACTTTAACTGGAGGTTTAGTAGTAAAAGGTGGAGCAACTTTAGTTATTCCTGCCGGAACAGTAATCAAAAGTTCTGCTACTGCAGAGCCAACTTCTTTATATATCGCTGTAGAAAGAAATGCTAAAATCAACATCAACGGTACTGCTGCAAAACCAGTTATCATGACATCTGGAAAAGCTACACCAGCTCAAAGTGACTGGGGTGGATTAATTATCGCTGGTAATGGTAAAGTAAATACTGGAGACAATGGTACTTCTGAAGTAGGTGGTTTAAGCTACGGAGGTAATGATAATACAGATTCTTCTGGAAACATTAACTTCTTGAAAATTTCTTACACAGGTTCTAAATATACTTCTGAAAAAGAATACAACGGAGTTTCTTTCTTCGGAGTAGGTTCTGGAACTGTAGTATCTGATATCTACACTTTCGAAAGTGGTGATGACGGAATTGAGTTCTTTGGAGGTGCTGTAAACGCTTCTAACTTAACAATCATTAACTCTTATGATGATTCATTAGATTTTGCTGACGGATGGCAAGGTACTGCTACAAACGTATACATCAAAGGTGTTTCTAAAGCTGGTGTTGAAGGATCTACAAACGCAAAAGATCCAAGTGGAGCTACTCCAATGACAAATGCTAAAATCACTAATATCTCTATCATTAAAGGTGGTGCTGCTTTCTTAGCTGACGAAAAAGCAATCAACTACAAAGAAGGTGGTGGAAAACAAGCTTACACAAACTTATATGTTGCTGACGATATGCCTGCAGCTCTTACTAAAATCTCTACAGATGCTGGTGCAGTTGCAAATATCGCTGCTGGTAACTTTACTATCACTAACTACACTTTCGGTGCTCAAATCAATGACACTACAGGTGCTAAATTATCAGGAACAACTACTGGTAACGTAGGTGCTGGTGCTGGTGCTGAATTACCAACTTGGGCTAACTGGACAAAATAATTAAAGTCTAAATACCAAATAAGAAAATCTGTCTGAAACACTTCAGACAGATTTTTTCATTTTTATCTATCCGCAGTAGAATAAATCTAATCTGACCATCGATATTTAATAAAAGTGTATAACAACTTACAGTACAAAATGTTAAAAACATCCTAATTTTTTAGGATGTTTTTTTTTGGCGTCATTTTTGTAATTTTTTTTGTATATTTACTATATCCAAATACACGCGATGGCAAAAAACTACTTTTATATTACATTCTTATTGGCATTTTTCTTTACTCTGAGCGTTTCCGCCCAAGACAGTAAACAATTACCAAAACCTCAAGAGTCTACGACTATTGAGGGACTTAGCATGTACCCTAATCCCGTAACAAACGGAAAAGTATATATTTCTTCTAAAAACGATCTTGAAAAGGAAATTATTGTGTTTGACATTTTAGGAAAAAAAGTACTTCAATCCCATTTATCTTCAAAAGAACTTAATGTTGCCGATTTACCACCTGGTGTTTATATCATAAAAATCAGCGAACAAAATGCTTCCGCAACACGAAAATTAATTATTCGATAAAATATTTTAAAAAGCTCCTTTAACGGGAGCTTTTTTAGTATTCAGTGCTCTGCCTTCAAGTATTCAGTTTAAACTAAATTGAAAATAGTGACTGAAGACTAAAAAACTAAACACTGAAGACTAAAAACAATATCTTTGCAAAAAAAAGTTTTGATCACAGCCAGCGACATCTTTACCATTTCGAGTCAGAAACAATTTGAAAAAATAGCACTAAAAGTGTTTCGTTTGCAGCACGAGAACAATAAAGTTTACCGTGATTTTTGTGATTTTTTAAACGTAAATCCACAACAGGTAAAATCATTAGAACAAATTCCTTTTTTACCTATTCAGTTTTTCAAAAGCCATGATGTTGTTTCTAACAATGATCCTGCGCAGGTAACTTTTACCAGCAGCGGTACAACTGGAATGATAACAAGCAGACATTTGGTAACAGATGTTACACTTTACGAAGAAAGTTACCGCAAAGGATTTTCAGAATTCTATGGCAATATCGAAGATTACGTTGTTTTAGCTCTTTTACCGTCTTATTTAGAACGTGAAGCCTCTTCTTTAATTTACATGGTCGAAGACCTTATAAAACTCTCTAATCAGCCCGAAAGTGGATTTTATTTACACAATCACGAAGAACTTACACAAAAGCTTTTAGAATTAGAAGAAAGAGGACAAAATGTAATCTTGATTGGTGTGACTTATGCTTTGTTAGATTTAATCGAAAAACATCAATTCAATCTTCAAAATACCATTATTATGGAGACGGGCGGTATGAAAGGAAAACGTAAAGAAATGATTCGAGAAGAACTTCATGAGATCCTCTGCAAAGGTTTTGGAGTTTCTGCCATTCACTCCGAATACGGAATGACCGAACTTTTAGCGCAAGCTTATTCCTTAGGCGAAGGTGTTTTCGAATGTCCGTCATGGATGCATATTCTCGTTCGTGATCCAGAAGATGCTTTAACTTATGTAAAAGACGGAAAAACTGGCGGTATCAACGTTATTGATTTAGCTAACATTAATTCATGCTCTTTTATCGCTACGCAGGATTTAGGTAAAAAAAATCCCAACAACTCTTTTGAGGTTTTGGGACGTTTTGATAATTCTGATATTCGTGGTTGTAACTTGATGGTTCTTTAATTTTCATCTGTCATCCCAATACTTTCAATTCCTTCTTTTTTAGACAATGCCCATTCTTTTATCGCTTTTCTTTCTAAAAGCTTATAAGTACCATAGCATCCTAAAATACCGCAAAGCACAAAAAGTATATTCCAGGCTGCATTATTAAAACTATCTTCAGTTACACCAACAGCTCCACTTACTAAGACCATCAATAAACCTGCGGTAAAGCCAGAAATCATTGTGCTTCCGTAATATGCCACAATTCCGATTATGAAGTAAGTCCATTTGTTCTTATTATATTGAAGAGCCAAATTGGCAAACGCCTTCCATATCCAGTAAATAAATAAAAATCCCAGCATCTTTTTGTATTTTTTTTCAGTGAATAAACTTACTAAAAAATACGATTGATTTCATTCAAAAAAAATAAATAAAAAATCCCAACACTTCTTCTGAAATATTGGGATCTTTTATACGTATTGATTGAAAACTAAACCACTCGAATCACAAAATAATTTTTCTTTCCGCTTTGTAATAACACAAACTGATTATTAATCAAATCATTTGCAGTTAAAACAAAGTCTTCTTTTATTTTTTCTCTATTTACCGAAATAGAATTTGCAGTTAAAGCACGTCTTGCTTCTCCATTCGATTTAAAGAAACCAGTTTTTTCGTTTAAAACAGTAATAATTTCCAATCCGTTTTCAAGATCAGCTTTTGCGATTTCAGCTTGTGGCACTCCGTCAAAAACTTCTAAGAAAGTCTTTTCATCCAACTTTTTCAAATCATCCGCAGTCGAATTTCCGAACAAAATATTTGACGCCTGAATTGCTTTTTCTAATTCTTCGCGATTGTGAACAAAGATTGTAATTTCTTCAGCCAATTTCTTTTGTAAAACTCTCAAATGCGGTGCTGTTTGATGCTCAGCAATTAATTCATCGATTGTATCTTTATCCAAGAAAGTAAAGATTTTAATATATTTTTCAGCATCAGCATCTGTTGTGTTTACCCAAAATTGGTAGAATTTGTAAACCGAAGTTTTATCAGCATCCAGCCAAACATTTCCGCCTTCCGATTTTCCGAATTTAGAACCGTCAGCTTTTGTAATCAATGGAGTTGTTAAGGCATAAGCTTTTGCATTTTCGCCACCCATTCTGCGGACTAATTCCGTACCTGTGGTAATATTTCCCCACTGGTCAGAACCACCCATTTGCAGTATACAGTTATTGTTTTTATATAAATGATAAAAATCGTAACCTTGAATTAATTGGTAAGTAAACTCCGTAAACGACATTCCTTCCCCTTCTCCATTGATTCTCTTTTTTACAGAATCTTTCGCCATCATATAATTTACAGTGATTCGTTTTCCAACTTCACGTGCAAAATCGATAAAAGAGAATTCTTTCATCCAATCGTAGTTATTTACCATCACTGGTGCATTAGCTTCGTTTGAATTAAAGTCTAAGAAACGAGATAAAACACTTTTAATACCAGCAACGTTTTTAGCCAGCGTTTCTTCGTTCAACAAGTTTCTTTCGTCAGATTTTCCAGAAGGGTCACCAATCATTCCGGTTGCGCCTCCAACCAAAGCTACTGGCTGATGCCCAAAATTCTTTAAATGAACCAATAAAATAATCTGAACCATACTGCCGATATGCAGTGAATCAGCCGTTGGATCAAAACCAATATATGCCGTTGTTACTTCTTTTAGTAATTGCTCTTCTGTTCCAGGCATACTATCGTGATATAACCCGCGCCATTTTAATTCTTCAACTAGATTCTTCATTTTTTTAAAATAATTTGCGCAAATATAATCAATGGTAATGGCAATATCAAAATGCAATTACAATATCAAAAAAACAATTCTAAAAATAGATTTCAAGAACAGTCCAAAAACTTTAAATCTTTAAAAAAAGCTAAATGTGGAAAACCGTAAAAAAACCTAAATTATTTTATATACTTTCGGCCACTTAAATTATTTATATGAAAAAAATTTTACTCATTACATTATTTCTTTATTTCTCGGTAATTAACGCTCAAAT
Organism: Flavobacterium artemisiae; assembly: GCF_042678225.1. NCBI lineage: Bacteria > Pseudomonadati > Bacteroidota > Flavobacteriia > Flavobacteriales > Flavobacteriaceae > Flavobacterium > Flavobacterium artemisiae. The sequence continues at coordinate 91,314 of NZ_JBHUDZ010000001.1, forward strand.
TTCTTTCGAAAAAGGTTATTTTATTTCAAATGACGGAACAAAAACCGAATGTTACATAAAAAATATTGACTGGAGCAATAACCCAGTCGACTTCAAGTACAAAATTTCTATTAATGACAATGAAATCAAAACAGAAACTATTGCAACTGTAAAAGAATTTGGAATAGAAAACAATGCAGCATTTAAAAGAGCAAAAGTAAAAATTGATATGTCGGATAATCGACTAGAAAATATTTCGACTACAAAAAATCCTGTCTGGAAAGAAGATACTATTTTTTTAAGAGTTTTAGTGCAAGGAAAAGCTACTTTATACAATTATTTAAGTAAAGATATGACAAGGTTCTTTTACGAAACAGACAATATTCCTACTGAACAACTTGTTTATAAAGAATTCCTTTTAGTAAATGACCAAACTGGAGCTCAAACAACAGAAGAAAACAATTATTTCAAACAACAGATATTCAACAACATAAAGAACGAAAATATCACTGAAAACGAAATCAAAAGACTGACATACAAGACAGAGCCATTGGTTAAGTATTTTTTAAAATACAACAATTCCGACGCTCACACAATTGAAAAAGCGATAAGCTCTAAAAACAAAGGCATTTTTTCTTTGAAAGTATCAGCAGGTGTAAGTTTTACTTCTCTAACAGTAGACGGAGCTCAAAGTGGTGGATACCAAAGCGCTGAATATAATAACAAAACCCAACCAACATTTGGTTTGGAAGGAGAATATATTTTCCCATTCAACAAAAATAAATGGAGCGCATTCATGGGGTTATTCTATCAAAAATATGAAGACAACCAAGAATACGGTGTAATTTATAGTATTACGGACAGTAAGCATGTTGAATTTCCATCAACAGTGAAATATACTGGATTATCTTTACCCGTAGGTCTGCGACACTATTTCTTTATAAGTCAAAACTCAAAAATATTCATAAATGCATTTTATGCCATTACTCTTAACGGGAAATTTACTTATAAATCTAAATATATAAATTTAGATGGAAAGGCTCAAGGCGACTTTGGTTACGGTCTCGGCTATAATTTTAAAAACAAAATCAGCACCGAAATCAGATACAATGCAGGCAAAAACCTCTTAAACAACTATGTGCCTTTTTCTACAAATTTCAGCAGTATAGATCTTCTTTTATCTTACACTATTTTATAAAAAGAACATTTCTTATAACAAAAGCAGTTACATTAGATCAAAACATTTAATATAACTGCTTTATTCTTGTATAACCAGACCAACAAAACCTTTGGAACTTTGTTTCTCTGTAACTTTGCCTCTTTAAAGCAAAAACTTATCTTTACAAAATGGTATTAGTAACTGGAGGAACAGGCTTAGTCGGTGCACATTTATTACTTCATTTAATAGAAAATGGAGAAAACGTCAAGGCTATTTATAGAAGCAAAAACAATATTCATAAAACAAAATCAGTTTTTGAATTGTATCAAAAAAAGGCTTTGTTCGAAAAAATCAATTGGATTGAAGCTGACATTCTAGACGTTCCTTCACTTGAAGATGTTTTTACTGGCATTACGCAGGTTTATCATTGTGCCGCATTAATTTCATTTGATCCCAAAGATGAAGAAGCGCTTCGCAAAACAAATATTGAAGGCACCGCCAATATGGTTAATTTCTCTCTTGCCAATAATATTCAAAAATTTTGTTTTGTGAGTTCCATTGCAGCACTTGGAGATTTGGCACCGCACGAAAAAGAAATCACAGAAGAAACCGACTGGAATCCAGAAAAACACCATAGTGATTATGCTATTTCTAAATATGGCGCCGAAATGGAAGTATGGCGCGGACAGCAAGAAGGTCTCGATGTTATTATTGTAAATCCTGGAGTAATTCTTGGACCTCCAAAGTTAACTCCTGTTTTTGAACAAGGAAGTAATGAAATTTATAAAAAAGTATCTAATGGACTTTCATTTTACACACTCGGCAGTACTGGATTTGTTACTATAGACGATGTCGTAAAAATTACTTCTGAATTAATGAAAAGCGAAATCAAAAACGAACGTTTTACATTAATCGCAGAAAATATTATCTTTAAAGAAATCTTACATACAATTGCCGATGCACTAAAAGCAAAGAGAGCTACTATTCACGCCAAACCTGTTTTTATGCATTTTCTTTGGATGGCTGACTGGTTATTTTCAAACTTATTTTTCAGAAGAAGAAGCGTCACCAAAGCAACTGCAAAAGCTTCGTATTCTAAAAACTTATATTCTAATGAAAAAATAAAAACCGCTCTAGGAACGGTTTTTTCTGATGTTCATCACTATATAAAAAGTTCATCTAATTACTAACGATCTTGAGGAATATTCGGATCAGTGATTGGTTCTGCTTTTTTTATCGTATCCTGTGTTTTTAATGACGGCTTATTTTTATTTGTCTTGGCAGCCTTTTTCTCTTCCAATTTCACAATAGAGTCTATCGCTCTTTGGTTTCTGGCAAGTCTTTTTCCAACTTCATCAAACATATCTTTGTAATTTTCGTAATCAGAAGCATAATAGATATTATTCTGCGCAAACTGAAGACTGTCTACTTTGTATTTCTTCAGAATAAATTTTGTCGGACTGCTTTCAAGAGAATCCAAAGACAGTGGTTTTTGGTATTTAATGGCGTCCAATAGTGATAAATCGTACATAATATCAACCATTTTGTTTCTGTCAATAAGCTTTGCAGGCTGTTTTACAAGCTCTTTTTTACAGCTTACAGAAAGAATTAAAACCAATACTATTACTATAAAATTCTTCATCGTTATCTTTTATCTGTCAAACAATAATCTTTTTCCAGCTCTGGTATCTTTTACCTTGAAGTTATTGTAAACCAATTCTCCATTTACAAAAGTATGCGTAATTCTAGATTTAAAAGTAAATCCTTCAAACGGAGACCAGCCGCATTTGTATAAAATATTTTCTGGTTTAACGCTCCAAGGCAGACTCGGATTCACGATAACTAAATCGGCATGATAGCCTACTTTAATAAAACCTCTTTTTTCAATTTTAAAAAGTTTTGCCGGATTGTGACACATTTTCTCCACAATTTTTTCTACCGTGATTTTTCCTTGATGATGAGCTTCGAACATAGCTACAACTGCATGCTGCACAAGCGGACCTCCAGAAGGTGCGTTTAAATATGACTGCTGTTTTTCTTCTTTTGTATGAGGAGCATGATCCGTCGCAATTACATCGATTCGGCCATCGTTTAAAGCTTTCCAAAGTTCTGCTCGATCATCAGCAGTTTTTACAGCAGGATTCCATTTAATTAAATTACCTTTTGTTTTATAATCTTCGTCAGTAAACCAAAGATGGTGCACACAAACTTCAGCTGTAATTTTCTTTTCTTCTAATGGAATTTTATTCGTAAACAATTCCATTTCTTTTGCAGTTGATAGATGAAAAATATGAAGTCTCGCTCCAGTTCTTTTTGCCAAAGCAACCGCTTTTGAAGAAGAGATATAACATGCCTCAGCACTTCTGATAAGATTATGAGCCGTTACAGGAACATCATCTCCATATTGTTCTTTAAAAGAAGCAAGGTTGTTTTTAATTGTCGTTTCGTCTTCGCAGTGAACTGCAATTAACATTGGAGTACTAGAAAAAATTCTTTCCAAAACCGCTTCGTTATCTACCAGCATATTTCCTGTAGACGAACCTAAAAAGATTTTAATTCCGGCAACATTTTTTGGATTTGTTTTTAAAACTTCTTCCAAATTATCGTTGGTTGCTCCCATCATAAACGAATAATTCGCAAATGATTTTTGAGAAGCAATTACATATTTATCTTCTAAAATTTCTTGAGTAACAGCATTCGGAACCGTGTTTGGCTGTTCTATAAAAGAAGTGATGCCACCCGCAACCGCAGCACGAGATTCTGATTCTATATCTCCTTTGTGAGTTAATCCTGGTTCTCTAAAATGCACTTGATCGTCAATCGCGCCCGGCATTAAATAGTTACCTTCGGCATCGATTACGATACAATCTGAAGTTTTCAACGAAATGCTGTCTGCAATTTCAACAATCAAATCGTTTTCAATCAAAACATCACCTTCAAAAATTGTCCCTTCGTTTACAATTTTGGCATTCTTTATTAAAATCCTGTTCATCGTGATTGGTTTATAATGAATTGACTAATTTTCTCAATCTAAGCGAAATTACTCCAAGTATAGCTTCTTTGATAATAGCATTACTCATTTTAGAAACTCCTTTTGTTCTGTCCGTAAAAATAATCGGAACCTCGGTAATTTGAAATTTAGCACAATATGTTCTATACTTCATCTCGATTTGAAACGCGTAGCCAACAAACTTTATTTTATTGAGATTGATCTTTTCTAAAACTTCTCTTTTATAACATACAAAACCTGCAGTAGCATCATGAATTTTCATTCCAGTAATAAACTTCACATAAACCGACGCAAAATAGGACATCAGCACACGACTTAACGGCCAGTTTACCACATTTACACCTTTTACATAACGCGAACCAATAGCTAGATCCGCCCCACCAAAATGACAGGCATCATAAAGTTTTTCTAAATCATTTGGATTATGTGAAAAATCGGCATCCATTTCAAAAATAAATTGATATTCACGCGCCAAAGCCCATTTAAAACCATGAACATAAGCCGTTCCTAAACCTGACTTTTTGGTTCTTTGTTCTAAAAAAAGTCTATCTGGAAATTCTTCCTGTAAAGCAATCACTTTTTTTGCAGTATGATCTGGAGAATTATCATCGATAATCAGTAAGTGAAAAGATTTATGCTGCGAAAGTACAGCTCTCACTATACTTTCTATGTTCTCAATTTCGTTATATGTGGGAATTATGACAATACTATCATTCATTTTTTCTGGGTAATTTCACCGCAAAAGTAAACTTTTTATAGCATTTGATTCATAATAAATATATAATAAAAGTATTGCACCAAAAAATTATTAATTTTGCATCGCTATGATTGAACAACTTCATCCTCGAATTCTAGAAAACAAAGACTGGGCAACACTTTTGTTTGTGCTGACCTTTGCCGTTGTTGCTATGACAAAATCTGCTTACGAAACTAGATTCAGTGAATTTAGTAAGCTTATTTTCTCTGATAAGTATGCTAAAATTTATCGCGACAACAGCCACATGCGAAGCAGTTTTACGGTAGGTTTGTTTTTTGTGCAAATCGTGTCGTATGCTTTTTTTATACTGCTTACGATTAATATTTTTGGTTATGCCGAAAAAACCGATTGGATTCTCTTTATTCGGATTGCTACTTTTCTGCTTTATTTTATTCTAGGAAAATATTTAATCGAAAAAATTGTCGCAGCTTCTTTCAACATTGACGAGTTTGTAGAACTTTTTAACTTACAAAAGGTAACTTATAGAACTTATATTGGTGTTTTGATCCTTCCAATTAACGCGATTTTGTTTTATTACAACAATATTCCAAAAATTGTACCGCTAACAATCATAGGCATTTCGCTGTGTATTAGTGTATACTCTTACTTTATTTCGATCAAAACTTATCAAAACGCAATTATCGGTAAATTATTTTATTTTATTTTATATCTTTGCGCTCTTGAAATAGCCCCTTATTATTTTCTTTATTATTGGATAACAAAAGGGAGTGCTTAGAAAATGTTTATAATATGAAAGTGAAAACAATTTTGGTGTCACAGCCTGAACCTAAAGTGGAGAATTCTCCTTACTTTGAGCTCCAACAAAAACACAAAATAAAAATTGATTTCAGACCATTTATTCATGTGGAAGGGGTTAGCGCAAAAGAGATCCGATTACAAAAAATCGATCTTAATCATTACACTGCGATCATTTTAACAAGTCGAAATGCTGTAGATCATTTTTTTAGAGTGGCTGATGAAATGCGTTACAAAGTTCCTGAAGGATTGAAATATTTCTGTCAATCTGAAGCCGTAGCGTTTTATCTTCAAAAGTATGTTGTGTACAGAAAACGTAAAATTTACGTTGGGGCAAAAGATTTTGCAGATTTATCTCCTCTAATCAAAAAGTATAAAGACGAGAAGTTTTTATTACCTGCATCTGACCAATTAAACGCTGATGCTCCGATTACATTAAACGGACTTAAAGTAGATTGGGCACAGGCTATTTTTTACAGAACTGTAATGAGTGACTTGTCTGATCTTGCAGATGTTTATTATGATGTATTGGCTTTTTTCAGCCCAACAGGAATCAAATCTTTGTTTAAAAACTTTCCAGATTTTAAACAAAACAACACAAGAATCGCTGTTTTTGGAAGCACAACGCAAAAAGAAGCTTTGGATCACGGTTTAAGAATCGACATTCTTGCTCCAACTCCAGAAACACCTTCTATGACAATGGCTCTTGAAAAGTACATTGCCGAAGCAAACAAAGCTAAATAAACCTAAGAAATTACGATATTTAAAATCCAAATTCCAAACTAATCACTTGGGATTTGGATTTTTTTGTTTTTGATCAACTCCTTTCGTTTCCCGTGGTTGAAACCTATTAAGCACAGCTTTGTCAAAGTTTGAAACTTTGACAAAGCTTTTATACTAAATACACAATTGGAATTTAGAATCTAAAAAATTGGAATTTTATTTCCCCTGCATTTTAACTACATTTGATTTCTATTCTAAACCCAAATCACATAAAATAGTTTCAAATTTTAAGTTATGAAAATCAACTCGCTCTTAATTGAAATTGACGGTATCGACAAAGAGATCCTACGCTACTTAATGGACGACGCCCGAAAACCAATTTTACAGATTGCAAATAAAATCGGAATTTCCGGCGCTGCAATTCATCAAAGATTAAAAAAGCTGGAACAATCCGGCGTTATCTCAGGATCTAAGTTTACTGTAAACCCAAAAGTTTTGGGTTATAACACTATGGCGTTTGTTGGGGTTTATCTGGACAAAGCTTCCCGAAATTCTGAAGCCGTAAAAGAACTTAGAAAAATCCCAGAAGTTTTAGAATGCCATTACACTACAGGAAACTGGTCTGTTTTGATTAAAATCATTTGCCGCGACAACGAACATCTAATGTCTCTTTTAAATAATAAAATTCAAGCTATTGAAGGTGTTTCGCGAACAGAAACTTTTATTTCCTTAGACCAGCAAATTGACAGACAGATTCAGTTGTAATTAGAAATGTGTCAATTAGATAATTTTAAAATTCAATAATAAAATTCTACAAATTAATGTTAGCTACTATTCGCCCAGAAGTTAAAACTATACTCTTTTTTATAATTTATTTTGCAACAGCATTTTTAACAGAAAAAGCTGCTCCGAGTGGTGTTTGCACACCTGGAGGAGGTTTTCTATTGTTTGTACTTTCTATTCCAGTAAGTATTATTGCCAGTTTGATATTTTTATTTAAATACAATAGATCCCAAAACAAGCAATATCTTAATTGCATCTTTCTTATTGCAGGAATATGGATGCTGCTTTTTATTTTTTTTAGTTTCAACAGTTAAAAAAATATTTTAAATCAGGAAATAAAAATAACTCAACTGCATTATGTAATATTAGCGATTTAGGTTTCCCTATTTTTGATTCTCAAATATATAATCGTCTAAAAACAAAACCCGACAGGTTTTAAGAACCTGTCGGGTTTGCTATAAATTATCTAATTGACCAATTATCTAATTGACTAATTATCTCAATTATCAAATTAGTTTCTTCTGCTTCCAGAATAAATCGAGATATAGTACAATAAGGTTGCTATTGAACCAATAGCAGCAACTACATACGTTCTTGCTGCCCATTTTAAAGCATCTTTTGCTCCCGCTTGTTCTTCCTGCGTCAGCATATGTTTATTTTCTAACCAAGCCAAAGCTCTGTTACTTGCATCATATTCTACCGGCAGTGTAATTACAGAAAATAAAGTTGTAGCGGCAAAAATGACAATCCCAATTAATAGCAAACTTGGAAACACTTTGATCATCAAAATTCCAGCAATCAAAATCCATTGTACATAATTTGACGCAACACTTACAATCGGCACTAATTTAGAACGCATCGTCAGCCATTCGTAACCAATTGCGTGTTGTACTGCATGTCCGCATTCGTGCGCAGCAACTGCCGCCGCCGCCGCATTTCTATGATTATAAACTGCCTCGCTTAAATTTACTGTTTTATCTGAAGGATTATAATGATCGGTTAACTGGCCCGGAGTTGAGATTACACGAACGTCTCTAATTCCGTTATCGGCAAGCATTTTCTCAGCGATTTCACGGCCGCTCATTCCGTTTCTTAATTGTAATTTCGAATATAATTCAAACTTACTCTTCAGCTGGGAGCTTACAAGCCAGCTGAATAACATAATAGCTCCAGCAATAATTAAATATCCTGTTCCCATATTTCTTTGTGTTTTTTGATTTAATAATTAAAGTTACAAAACAAACAGCAAAATATGAACCAATTTAACAAAATGCCAATTTGACATTTTTCAAGCAATTTTGTCTAATTTAAGAGATTATTTTTAAGCAGAAAAGCGATTAATTCTGCCACATTTTTCATTTTATATTTTTGAAGAATGTTGCGACGATGCGTCTGAACGGTTAAAAAACTTAAAAACAAATCATCGGCAATTTCTTGCGTCGATTTTCCTTGAGAAAGCAGTAATGCAATATCACGTTCTCTTCTGCTCAAACTCGGAATTCTTTCCAACTCTTCAGATAAAGGCTGACTGATAATAGTTTTTACTTCTTCACTGAAGACAATTTCTCCATCAATCGCTTTGTAAATACATTCTTTAAATTCATCAAAAGATGCATTTTTCAAAACATATCCATTTCCTCCATTTTGTATAAACTGCATTACCAGACTTCGCTCAGATTGACTGCTCATACCGATAATAACCATTTTTGGATACTTTTGTTTGATTGTTTTACAAAGATCGACACCGTTTATAACCGGCAGAAAAATATCCATTAAAATCAAATCGACTTTATGATCTTCGATATATTCTAAAAGTGCAACTCCCGATTCAAATTTTTGAACGATTTTGATATTTTCCAAATCCGAAAGCAAACCTGCTATTCCCGAAATCACAATTGGATGATCGTCTACAATTACCGTTTTATAATTCATTTTTATACTTTTAATTCGATGTAAGTCGAAGTTCCTTTACCAATTTCTGAATCTATTTCTATTTTTCCGTTCAAGAATGCTACACGGTTTTTTATATTACGCAATCCCATTCCGTCTCGTTTTTCAACTTTTTCAACATCAAAACCAACTCCGTTATCTTCTACAGTAATAAAAAATATGTCTTTATTCTCTGAACAGGAAACTAAGATTTCTGAGGCTTTGGAATATTTTAAAGCATTGTTTAATAATTCTTGGATAATTCTAAAAATCACGATTTTAAAATGCTGCGGAAAAGCTGATTTTTTTATCAAATATTGAAACTCAATTATCGTTTCTGAATTAGAATGTAAGACGCACAAATCTCTTAAGGCGTGTTCTAAGCCTAATTTCATTAAACTTTCCGGCATTAAATTTTGAGAAATATTTCGGAGTTCTTTAATAGAATTATTAAGCATCAAATTGATATTTGTCGTATCAACCTTTTTTTCTTTATCTGCAAGATTCAAGTGAATTTTAAGTCCCGAAAGCATACTTCCGAGTCCATCGTGTAAATCTCTCGCGATTCTTTTTCTTTCCACTTCTTCCCCTTCAATCAAGGCATTTGAGATCGATAATTTCTCTCTATTTTCCAACGAATCTAATTCTTGCTGGAGATTAACTTCTTTTTGAAAGCTTAATTTTTTTTGATAATTATTGTAAATCCATAAAAACAAAACCGTCAAAAACAACAGAAACGAAAGCACCGCAAAAAGCATCGAATTCAATCGGTTGTTATTAACCTGCAAAACCGCTTTTTCATTTTCTGACTGCAGCAGCGAAATCTTCTTTTCACTTTCGGCTTTTTTGTATTTCGCTTCAAGCTCGACAATTTCGTTTTTCAACTGCGCTCCGTTAAGGCTGTCGTTTATAACATTGTATTTATTGGAATAATAATAGGCTTTCGAAAACTCTTTCGTAGCATTATAAACTTTTGACAGCTCTTTGTAGTAATTCTTTTTATCAACTATAAAAGGTGTTTTTTCTACTAAATATTCGAGATTTTTTTTGGCTTCATCAAAGTTTCTTAGTTTAAAAAACACTTCATATTCGGCAAATTTCAATCGGTTTAAGGCAACCGTGTTTTGATGTTTTTCGGAGGACTTTACGCCTTTTTCAAAACTTTCTAGAGCTTCTTTATGTTTGTTTTGTTTCGCAAAATAAATTCCTTCAGAATAATAATAAGAATCGTTTAAATTGGAGTCGGGATGATTTTTTAAAGTCGAAAAAGCCTTTTCCAACACTTTTTCTGCATCATAAAAATGCTTAAGCTCTACTAAATTCTCAGCATTTATAATATAAGTCTCCATTTTGGATTCTGCGAGAGTGGGAGATTTTTTGGTTGCGAATTCAATGTATTTCTGTGCCTGATCCAGATATTCTGCTGCTTTTTCGCGTTCGTTATTATTCATAAAAATAATCGCAACCGCTTTATTTAGTGCGCTTATTAATTCATAATCGCCGCTTTTTTTCGCAACCGGAATAGCTTCATTAACCAACAGTTTCATATAAGCATTTTCGTTATTCTTGTGCTGCTGCATAATTCCGTAATTCTGGAGCACAATAGCGCGAAGACGATAAGCCTCTTTATTATAATATTTTTTGAGTTTTGAATTGGCATCGAGGAGTGTTTTCTCAAAACCGTCCATATCTCCTTTTTCTACAAAACTAGAAGCATTGTAGAAAAGTGCGGCATCTTGTAAAAAAGGAAATTTAGTTTTTAAGCGATTCGCCTGATCCAAATATTCTTTAGAACTTTTTGCATCCTGAACCATTAAAAACAACTTTGAAAGCCTAAAACTATTCAAACATTTTACACTGTCTGACTTAGTATTTCTGGTAATCTTAACTATACTATCAATGTAAACCCTGTCATCATCCAAAGAAAGAATAACTTGAGAATAAGAACAGATAGAAAAAAAGAATATAAAGCAGACGTAAAATTTCTTCATTGGGTGGCATTTGTTCAAAGTTATTAAAACAAAATACCCCACAAAAGAAAGAATGCGTTTTTTACCTGATATCAGGTAAAAAAAAATACACTTTATCAGGTATTGTGCTCACTTTGTATAGGTTTTAACTTTGTTCATAGATTATTTCAAATATTAATGACTTAAAAAAAATGACTATGAAAACACATTTGAAACAAATTATGCTAATGTTTACACTTGTATTCACATTTGCATCTTGCAGCAGCGATAACGATGACAAAGTATCAGGAGGCTCTAGAGATGTAAAGTATGAAGTAAGTGGAAATTACACTGGAACAATTAGTGCTAACTATATCGAATCTGGTAATGGAGGACAAAATGTAGATATTACTGCATTGCCTTGGAGTAAAGAATTTACTGCTTCTGCAGATACATACGGCGCTGGAATAACAGTAAGTGGACACGGTGGAACTGTAAATCAAACTTTAACTGTTAAGATTATTGTAGGCGGAAAAGTACAAAAAGAAACTACCGCAAAGGCGACTAGTGACGGTATTATCGTAGCTGCGCCTGGATCTTATGTTTTTGGACAATAATTTACAAAAATTAGAGTTTAATTTTTTTTGTTTTTGGTAAAAGAAAAGCTTCGTCATCTGGCGAAGCTTTCTTTATTTATGATTACAATTGACTATTTATTTCTTTAAATTTTCCGATAAGGAGATTTATCTTATCCTGCTGCTTTTTAATTTGTTTTGGACGAATATAAAACCAGTTAAAAGCAATCCACAACAACGTTACGCCATAGGTAATTAAAGCCAAATGCAATTTCATCCTTGAGGCATATTCATACATATACAAACAGATTCCGAGCATCAATAATACAAAATACAAACTCAGCATTTTGGTCTGCATAAACTGCTGTTCTTTTTTAATCTCGATCAGTTTTTGAAGGTATTCCTGATTGGTCAAATTAGTATCTATTTCTTTATAATGTTTTAATAAACGATTATAAACTACTACGTAAATTACCATTGCCAAGACGGTTAAAACGATTCCGATCTTGGTTGAAATAAATTGTGGCTGATAATAAATCCAGATAAAAATGATAAAAGCCGAAGTAGCAAAAAGCATAATATTGGTTTTCCAGATACTGCGCAGAGAGGCTTTTTTAAACTGTTTTAATCTGTTTTTTAAATCTTCTATATTGGACTGACTTACGGTTTGTTTTTTCCATAAATCGTTGAAATCTATATTATCCATTTTGTTTAAATTTTTGAGTCAGTTTTTCTTTAATTCTGTGAATTTTCACTCTAACATTTGCTTCAGAAAGTCCGACGATTTTAGCAATTTCTGCCTGTTTGATTTCTTCTAATTCCAACGAAATAATGATACGATCGGTTTCGGGAAGATCGGCAATACATTTATACAAAAATTGAATCTGCGGTTCGATTGATCGCTGTTTTTCTTCGCTTAAATTTATCGGAAGTTCTGATTTTGGGAAACGTTTTTCTTTCTCAATCTGCCGCAAACAATTATTAGAAGCAATTCTGAAAATCCAAGTTCCTATATTAGATTCATTTCTAAAAGTTTCCAATTTCTGCCAGACAATAATAAAAGTTTCCTGAGCCAGATCCTGCGCGGCATCGTGATTGTTGACAAAACCCATACAGAGCCTGAAAATCCTGTCCCAATACGTTTTGTAGATTTCTTCAAATTCCATTTTAAGATTTTATGAAGTTATTTAACTGAGCCAAATACCAAGCTGTATCATCGTACATAATAAAATGCATTCCTTTTTCGGCATATTGAAATTGAGCTGTTTTTAAGTTTTTATACTGCGATTCGATTGCTGGTTTTAAATTTATAAAATAAGATTCTAATAAAATTAATGACGGGCATTTTACCGAAGCAATTTTACTTCTCAAATCCGTATTATAAAAATCGCAGTACATTTCAGCAAACGTTTTTCGATCCGATTTTACACTCCAATCCACAACCATTTCTAGTTTTGATTGATCTGCCAAAAGTCTTGGCATCGTTTGTTTCTGCATATCATAAAATTGTTTTTCACTCATAGCCGTCATTTGTTGTACAGCTGGTGAGCAGTCATTGTTTTCTTTTGATTGAAATGAAGGATCTGAAAGTGCGGCCAAACACGGTAAAGCATCTACAACTACAATACTTTCTGCCAATTCTGGATAATCTGAAGCGATTGCAAGCGCAAGTCCACCGCCCATACTATGCCCTACAATAATTGGTTTTTCTATTTTTTTGTCTTTGATAAATGCCGCAATTCCGTTTTCCCAATTTTTAAATGAGGGATTCGCTTCTGGTTTTGTCCCTGCAAATCCGGCCATTGTCAAAGTGTAGCAAGTATATTTTTTTTCGAAATTGGCTTTGGTTTCCTTCCAAACTTCGCCGGAAGAAGCAAATCCCGGAATGAAAATTATTGATTTTTTTCCGTTTCCGGTTTTTACGACTTCAAACGGATATGATTTTGTTTGTCCGAAAACATTTAAACATAATGCTGAAAATAAGAATGCGATAACTAATATGATATACTTTTTCATTTTAATAGTTTTTAAGTTTATAAATAATCGGATCCATGCTTTGGATACGACAACTATTAAAATGTTACAACTGAAGTGAAAAATTCAATAAAAAAATCCAAATTCCAATCTTGGCGGGTGGTTTTAACCGCAAAGGGCGCAAAGGTTTACGCAAAGAACGCAAGTTTTATTGCCACAAAGGCGCTAGGTCGTAAAGTTTTTTGCCACGAATTGCACGAATTTAATTTGGGGAAATTAGTGTAATTCGTGGCAAAAAAATCAACACAAAAAAATCCCAAACTCCAATCTTGGTGGGCGTTTTTAATCGCAAAGGACGCAAGTTTTATTTGCCACGAATTTCACGAATTGCGCGAATTTAATTTGGGGAAATTAGTGTAATTCGTGGCAAAAAAATCAACACAAAAAAAATCCCAAACTCCAATCTTGGTGGGCATTTTTAACCGCAAAGGACGCAAGTTTTATTTGCTACGAATTTCACGAATTGCGCGAATTTAATTTGGGGAAATTAGTGTAATTCGTAGCAAAAAAATCAACACAAAAAAAATCCCAAACCCCAATCTTAAAATTGGAATTTGGAATTTTCTATATTGGAATTTAAAAATAATTAACCAACAAGGTTAATTATTTTTCCAGGAACGATAATCACTTTATTTGGCGTTTTTCCGTCTAATTGTTTTTGAGTTCTTTCGTCTTTCATTACGATTTCTTCGATTTGTTCTTTGGTTAAATCCAAAGGTAATTCGATTGTGAAACGCATTTTTCCGTTAAAAGAAACTGGATATTCTTTATTAGTTTCAACCAAATGTTTTTCTTCAAAAACTGGAAAAGGAACTTGCGAAATAGAAGTTGTATGTCCTAATTGTGACCATAATTCTTCAGCAATATGCGGTGCATAAGGCGAAACCAAAATCGCTAATGGTTCTAAAATCGCTCTTGAATGACAATTTTGAGAAGACAATTCATTCACACAAATCATAAACTGAGAAACCGAAGTATTGAAAGAGAAATTCTCGATATCTTCTGCTACTTTTTTGATTGTTTTATGTAACGATTTTAAATTGTCTTTTGTTGGTTCGTCGTTGTTTACGATTAAGCCATTCTCATCAAAATACAATCTCCATAATTTTTTCAAGAAACCAAAAACTCCTGAAATTCCAGCAGTATTCCAAGGTTTTGCCTGCTCTAATGGCCCTAAGAACATTTCGTATAAACGTAATGTATCAGCACCATATTCTGCACAAATATCATCTGGCGTTACTACATTGTATTTCGATTTTGACATTTTCTCAACTTCGCGATTACAAATGTACTTTTCTTCTTCGTTTAAAATAACTACGTCATTCAAATCTTCATATCTATTATCAGATCTAAATGCTTCAACATTTAATTCATCCGTAGTTCCTTTCAACAAACTTATATCGATATGTCTAGTAAGAACTGCCTCATTTGAAGAAATAATATCAAATGATCTTTCTGATTTTGCACCGTATTTCTTTTCTACCCAATTTTCTACTTCATTAGGTACAATTCCTGAAATTATTTGTTCATAAGACGCCTTAGAAATTAATAGTTTTTCAGGATATGGTAAATCTATTGCTATATTTCCTTTATTATATCCTTCTTTAGTTCTTGTTTTAAGTAAATAAACATAAACAAACGCGCTCATTCCCAAAATCATTCCCTGATTAATCAGTTTTTTGAATGGTTCTTCGGTTGGAGCAAAACCTTTATCTTTTAAGAATTTATTCCAAAAACGAGAGTACAATAAGTGACCTGTTGCGTGCTCACTTCCTCCAATGTATAAATCTACACTTTCCCAGTAAGCCAAAGCTTCTTTACTTGCAAATTCATTTTCATTATGTGCATCCATATAACGCATCCAATACCATGAACTTCCTGCCCATCCTGGCATGGTGTTTAATTCTAAAGGAAAAATTGAAACATTGTCAACTAAATCAGTAGCAACAACTTTGTTTTGTTTTGTGTCCCAAGCCCAAACTGCAGCGTTTCCTAATGGAGGCAATCCGTCTTCAGTTGGTAAATATTTCTCTACTTCTGGCAAAATAATTGGCAAATGCTGAGAATCGATCATTTTAGGCAATCCGTTTACATAATAAACTGGGAAAGGCTCACCCCAATAACGCTGGCGAGAGAAAACAGCATCACGCAAACGGTAATTGGTTTTTCCAGTTCCCTGACCAATTTCTTCTAATTTAGCAATTGCTTTTTTAGTACCCTCTTTATAATTTAATCCGTTTAAGAAATCAGAATTTGCGATTTCAACGTTGTCTTTAGATCCGTAAGCAGTTTCAGAAATATCAACATTGGCGAAGATATTTTTTATTTCCTGCATTCCGTTTTGACCTTTAAAGAAATTAGCAAAAGCATAATCTCTTTCGTCTCCGCAAGGAACCGCCATAACTGCTCCTGTTCCGTAACCTGCCAAAACATAATCTCCAATCCAAACCGGAATTGGTTCTTTTGTAAATGGATGTTCCGCATAAGCTCCTGTAAAAACTCCAGAAATTGTTTTTACATCGGCCATACGCTCACGCTCAGAACGTTTAGAAGTTTTTTCGATATAAGCTTCAACAGCTTCTTTTTGTTCTGAAGTTGTAATTTTAGCAACCAAATCGTGTTCTGGCGCCAAAGTCATAAAAGTAACTCCAAAAATAGTATCAGGTCTAGTTGTAAATACATCAATTACCTCATCTTGATTTTTCACTTTAAAAGTAACCATTGCTCCAACTGATTTCCCGATCCAGTTTCTTTGCGATTCTTTGATCGATTCGCTCCAGTCAATATCATTTAAACCGTCAAGCAAACGTTCCGCATAAGCAGAAATTCGCATGCTCCATTGTGTCATTTTTTTACGGATAACAGGAAATCCTCCACGCTCCGAAACTCCGTTTACGATTTCGTCATTTGCCAAAACTGTTCCTAATCCTGGACACCAGTTTACTTCTGTTTCTGCCAAATAAGTCAATCTGTATTGCAACAAGATTTTTTCTTTTTGTTCTTCAGAATAAGAATTCCATTCGTCAGCAGTAAAAATGGCAACGTTATCGTCGCACACTGCTTCAACTAAAGCATTTCCGCTTTCTTCAAAAACAGTTACCAACTCAGAAATATCAAAAGCTTGGCCTTGTTTTCTGCAATACCAAGAATTGAACAACTGGATAAAAATCCATTGTGTATGTTTGTAATAGTCAGGATTTGACGTACGCACTTCACGCGCCCAGTCAAATGAGAATCCAATTTTATCTAATTGTTTTCTGTATCCGGCAATTTGTTTTCCTTCTTTATCTACTCCACCGTCAATATTTACACGTGTTGTATCTTCTGGACGCTGCCCTGTCTGAATTGCATATTGTTCTGCTGGCAATCCGAAACTATCGTATCCCATCGGATGTAAAACATTGAATCCTTGATGTCTTTTGAAACGAGAATAAACATCTGAAGCAATATAACCCAGCGGATGCCCAACGTGTAATCCTGCTCCTGACGGATAAGGAAACATGTCGAGAACATAATGCTTCGGTTTTTCAGAATTGTTTTTAGCAGCAAAAGTTTGATTTTCTGCCCAATACTTCTGCCATTTGGCGTCTATTTCGTTTGGATTGTATTTCATCTTAAAGGTTCAAAGTTGCAAAGTGACAAAGCTTCTAAGGTTTTCTCACTTTATGAATTATGGCGCAAATTTACATTTATTGCGCATTGTAGCAAAGCTATTTCATTGACAAACAAATAAAATAACAAATTACGTATTTAAATTTAAGTAAAAATACGTATCATTGCATTGTTATAATACTTATTTGTTCAGAAATAAATGGCAAAAACCAAGAAATACAATATCGAAATCCGTGTTTGGGTTGAAGAGACAACTGAAGGCCCATTTATTGGAATTGGAAAAATGTGGCTTCTAGAAAATATCAAGAAAACCGGATCGATTACCAATGCAGCTAAAGAAATGAAAATGGCGTATCGACAAGCGTGGCAATTGGTTGAAGAAATGAACCAGCGGGCAGAATCTCCGCTTGTAGAAAAACTTCTGGGCGGAAAAGGCGGCGGCGGTGCGCGATTGACCGAAGCTGGAGAAAGAGCTATTGTCGTTTTCAACGAACTTCATAAACGAATTAAAGAATTTGCTCAGAAGGAAACTGAAAATTTGAAGTTTTAAAAAATAAATCCGTTTAAACTGCGAGGGAAAATTAAACACATAGAAACATAGATTTTTCTTTTCTTAATGAGATTAAACAAAAAATGACTCGTCATTTAACACATAGCTATGTGTTGGAAACCAGTTTCTTTTTAATTACTTTTTTAAGTAAGAAAAACCTATGTTTCTATGTGTTAAAAAAAAATAATCTAATTAATTTAAAAAAAAAACTAACAACCAAAAACCATTTTTCAAACCCATCAGTATTCATTTTGAAACATACTGAAATCAAACCAAAACCATGAACCAAAAACTCTATTTATTAATTCTATTTTTAAGTCTAAAAAGCTTTTCTCAAAACGAAAATAAAAAACCACAAGACAGTATTAAAAAAGAAGAACTCAACGAAATTGTCATAACAGCATCGCGTCGTTCTGAGAATTTAATGCGTTCTCCAATAACTATCGAGCAATTAAAATCGGCGGAAGCCAAAAAAATGGGTTCGCCAAGTATTTATGAAGCTTTAGAAAATGTAAAAGGCGTTCAGATTATTACGCCGAGTTTGGGTTTTAAAGTCATTAATACGAGAGGTTTTGCCAATTCGACCAACGTTCGTTTTGCGCAATTGGTTGACGGAATTGATAATCAGGCACCGCATTTGGGTGCTCCAATTGCAAATGCTTTGGGTGCAAATGATTTGGATATTGACAAAATCGAAATTATTCCGGGAACGGCTGCTGCTTTGTATGGAATGAACGCGATTAACGGTCTGGCAAATATTCAAACCAAAAATCCATTTGAATATGAAGGCATTAGTGTTCAACAATTAACGGGTGTAAATCATGTCGGGAATGTGGATCGGTTTTCACCAAAAGTGTATTCGCAGTTTAACCTTAGATTGGCTAAAGCTTTTAATGAAAAATGGGCTTTCAAAATAAATGCCTCCACAACAGGCGGAACAGATTGGTTTGCCGATGATCGAACCGATTTAGCGCCAAATGCCAATGCTTCGACCAATTTATTTGGAGCTGATAATCCGGCTTATGATGAAGTAAATGGTTATGGAAATGAATCGGCAAATCGAAAAACCTTAAATCTAAACGGAAAAAATTATGTAGTGGCCCGAACAGGTTATCGCGAAACAGATATTTCTGATTACGACATCCAAAATTATAAAGCTGATGTTGGACTTTATTTTCGTCCAAAAGCAGGGCACGAACTTTCTGTAACTTATAAAACGGTTTTAATCAATACGATTTATCAGCGTTCGAACCGATTTAGATTGGATGATTATACTTTAAATCAGTTTTCGGCCGATTATCATACACCCATTTTTCAGGTAAAAGCGTATGCTACAACCGAAAATACTGGAAACTCCTATAATTTACGTTCGCTTGCCGAAAATATGGATCGTGCTTTTAAATCAGACGATAAATGGTTTGCGGATTATTCTACAGCTTATAAAAATGCTGTAACAAACGGTTCTGCTGTTGCGGACGCGCACAAAATTGCGCGTATGCTTTCTGATCAAGGACGTTTTGAACCAGGAACTGAGGCATACGAAAACAAGAAAAACGAATTAGTCGATATCAATAATTGGGACATCGGCGCAGCCTTGCGCGTAAAATCTACTTTGGTTCATGGCGAAGGTTTGATTAATTGGGACAAAGCTTTTGTTTCTTTCTTCGAAAAAATTGATGCTAAATTGTTGAGCGGTGTCGATTATAGAAACTATATTATTGTTCCTGATGGAAATTATTTCATCAACCCAAAAAATGACGGCGGAAATTTAACGTATCAAAAATTCGGAGGTTTTACGCAATTGACAAAAGATTTATTCGAATCAAAATTACGTTTGGGAGCGACTTTAAGAATTGACAAAGCAGATTATTTTGAAGCTAAATTTACACCGCAGTTTACAGCAGTTTATTCGCCAAAACAAAGTTTGAGTTTTAGAGCGTCCTATCAAAATGGTTATCGTTTCCCAAGTATTTTCGAAGGATTTTCGAACGTGAATTCGGGTGGTGTAAAACGTGTCGGCGGTTTACGAATTATGTCTGACGGCATTTTTGAGAATTCATATACAAAAGCTTCGATTGATAAATTTCAATCTCAAGTAAACAGCGACGTAAATACGGCAGGTTTGACTCAGGCACAAGCCATCGAAAAAAATAAAAGTACGCTTCAAAAAAATCCATATACTTATTTGAAACCAGAATTCGTGAATTCGTTTGAAATTGGTTTTAGAGGAATTGCATTAGAAAACAATCTTTTTATCGATGCCGATTTTTATTACAACTCTTATAAAAATTTTATTGCTCAGGTTGAAGCGAGTATTCCGAATACAACAGACCCTAATTTAATTCCGACCTCTTTATATTCTCGAACAACTCAAAGTCGTTACCGTTTATGGACGAATTCTAAAAGTAAAATCTACAATTACGGTGGAAGTTTAGGTTTAAAATACCGAATTGATAACACTTTTACAGCTTTAACAAATCTGACCTACACGAAACTAGACAGAACTGATGACAAAGATGGATTGGAAGACGGTTTTAATACTCCCGAATTTAACGTTAACGGAACTTTGATCGCTCAAAATATCTGGAAAAATCTTGGTGCAAGCATTACGGCACGTTATCAAAACAACTTTGATTATGTTTCATTTTTAGTAAGCGGAACGGTTCCAGCTTATTGGTCGATGGATGCGCAGGTTAATTATTATTTCAAAAAATCAGGAATAACAACCAAACTTGGCGGTACTAATATTTTGAATAAAGCTTATACATCAATTCTCGGCGGGCCATCAATCGGCGGCTTATATTATCTCTCGCTGGTTTGGGAAACGGGTAAAATTTAAAAAAATAATTAACCAAATAATCTATTTTCAATCAGCAGTATTCATTTTAAAACATACTGCAAAAACCATTTTTATGAAACCAAAATTATTAGTCTTTCTGCTCTTTCCACTGATCGGATTTTCACAGCAAAACAATTCAAAACCAGCAGATTCTTCAAAAATTTCAAACGTCTTTAATCTTGGAGAAGTTATTATTACCAATCATCAAGACAAAGACACTTTAAACCGAATAACTTCAAAAACAATGGAATCTCAAAACAAAATGGAGGTTTCAAAAGCTTTAAATATGCTGCCAGGAGTTAGCTTGACTGCTTCTGGGCCAAGAAACGAATCGATGGTTTCTGTTCGCGGTTTCGATTTAAGACAAGTTCCGGTTTATATGGACGGAATTCCGGTTTATGTTCCGTATGACGGTTATGTTGATCTGGCAAGATTTACCACTTTTGATTTAGCTGCAGTTGATGTTTCAAAAGGATTTTCATCTGTACTTTATGGCCCAAATTCGCTTGGAGGCGCGATCAATCTAGTTTCTAGAAAACCTTCTAAAAAACTGGAATATGATGGTTCTTTAGGAATGATTAATGAAAACGGTTATAGAGGAAATGTAAATATTGGTTCGAACTTAGGGAAATTCTATTTTCAAGGCGGATTTTCTTATTTAGACAGAAATTCTACGAGAATGTCTTCAAATTTTATTCCGACAGCAAATGAAAACGGTGGACAAAGAGATAATTCGTATCGAACAGACCAAAAAATCAGTTTTAAAATTGGATGGACGCCGACTGAAAAAAGCGAATACGCAATTGGTTACATCAATCAGCAGGGCGAAAAAGGCACTCCTGTTTATACGGGTTATGATACGCAAAATTCGCTTTTACTAAAACCACGTTTCTGGCAATGGCCAAATTGGGATAAAGAGAGTTTTTACTTTATTTCGAATTCTGCTTTTGATGATAAAAACAGTTTCAAAACAAGATTATATTTTGATCGATTCAAAAATACTCTAGACAGTTACGACGATGCGAATTATTCGACTCAAACAAAACCGTATGCATTCGAAAGCATTTACAACGATTACACTTTTGGAGGAAACTTGGAATACAACACTAAAATAATTCCAAAAAACGATTTAAAAATTGCTTTTCATTTTAAAGAAGATGTGCATCGTGAAAACAATCTTGGCGAGCCGGTTCGTCATTTCATAGACAATACCGTTTTAATTGGTATTGAAGATATTTATAAAGTCACTTCAAAGTTTACTGTAATTCCGGGTATTAGTTATAATATTCGAAAAAACAATGAAGCCGAAGATTATAACAGTACCACAAAAGTAATTTCAGATTTTCCAAATGCCGGCGCAAGTGATGCTTTTAATGCACAGATTGGGTTTTTCTATCAATTAAACAACGAAAATAAATTAGGCGCGACCGTTTCTCAGAAAACCAGATTTGCGACTATAAAAGACCGTTACTCTTATAGAATGGGAACAGCGATTCCGAATCCGGATTTAAAACCTGAAAAAGCTATTAATTACGAATTGAATTATACGGCAAATCTTTTTGAGAAAATCACTTTTCAAACAGCACTTTTCTACAGTTCGCTTTCAGATGCGATCTTAAGCGTAAGCAATGTTGAACCTGGAAAATCGCAAATGCAGAATTTTGGTGAAGCTGATTATAAAGGAATTGAAGCACAATTGAATTATGTCGTTTTAGAAAACCTATCGTTGAATTTGAATTATACTTATATCGAAAGAAAAAACATCACCAATCCCAATATTCATTTTACAGATGTTCCGAACACGAAAGTTATGGGAACTTTAGAATATAATCCGATAAAAATTCTTCGATTGATTGCCAATGCAGAATTTAATTCGCCTCGTTTCAGCACAAGTTATGGCGCTCGAGTTCCAGATTATACACTTCTGAATTTATATGCTTCTGGCAAAATCTCTAAAAATTTCAGTCTTGATGCTGGTTTAAACAATATTTTTGATAGAAATTACAGTCTTGTCGAAGGTTATCCAGAAGAAGGACGCAATTTTTTTGTAACGCTTCGTTTTTTCAATTTCAACTAATTCAAAATTATATTTTATATGAAAACACAAAATTATATCCTCGTTTTACTAATTGCATTTTCGTGCGCAATGTGCAATTCTTCTAAAAGAGATGAAAAAGAAACCACCGTAGAAAAAACGGCAATTACTGATAATGACAAACATCCAGTTCTTACTCCAGAAGACAGTTTAAAAATGGTAAATCATTCCATCGAAGTAAAAGGCGATGTTGAACATCCGTTAACTTTAACTGTCGATTCTTTAAAAAAGATGAAAGTGGCCATACTTGATGATTTTAAAGTAGTCTGCCAAAGCGGAGAAGTAAAAAAAGACAATAAAGTCTGCAAAGGTGTTCTTTTGAAAGATATTTTAGAAAAAGCCAAAATCAAACAAAACGGCCATAAAGACCGAAACTTTTACATCGTGGCAAGAGCTTCAGACGATTATAAAGCAACTTTTTCTTGGGCAGAACTTTTCAATAATCCAACAGGAGAAAATGCTTATATTCTTTTTGAAGAAAATGGAAAACCAGTTAAAAACGGCGATATGATTGCGATTTGCAAAAATGACATTAAAACGGGACCGCGACATGTTTATTGGTTAAAAAGTATCGAAGTATACAAAGTAAAATAAGATTCTGAGACACTTAGATTCTAAGCTGCTAAGTTTTTTTGCCACAGATTAAAGGATTTACACAGATTTTAAAAAATCATTTTTAATCCTTTAATCTGTGGCTATTCTTTTTTACGTGCAAACTTTGCGGTTAAATAAGAACTTTTATTCCATAACGAATCGTATATTTATAATATAAAAGTTTGTTAATAACTTTAAATAAAGAAATTCTTTATTATTTTTACCACATAATTTAAGCATCCTATGAGTTCTAACTTTGATAAATTTCAAAAGCGCAGGTTAATTTCCTCTTATTTTTCGGTAGTTTTAAGTGTATTCTTGGTATTATTCCTATTGGGAGTACTGGGGTTATTCATTATTAATTCTAAAAAATTAGCGGATGATTTTAAAGAAAAAATCGCGATGACGGTTTTCTTCAAAAACGAAGCTAATGATAGTATTATTAAAGCTTTTGACACCGAATTAAAAAGAGCGCCTTTTGCATTATCTTCTGTTTATGTTTCTAAAGAAAAAGCAGCTAAGGAACATACAGATATTATCGGCGAGGATTTCTTAACGTTCTTGGGAGAAAATCCGTTATTAAACTCATACGACATTCACTTAAAAGCTGATTATGTCGAAAGAGACAGTATTGTTAAGATCGAAAACAACTTTCGTAAAAATGCTATGATTTCAGACATTGTTTATGACAAACAATTGGTAAATCTAGTAAATGACAACATTAGAAAAGTAAGTATGTGGATTTTGATTATCAGCGGTTTCCTTACTGTAATTGCGGTTTTATTAATCAATAGTTCACTTCGTTTATCTATACATTCAAATCGTTTTATCATCAAAACCATGCAGATGGTTGGCGCTACAAAAGCTTTTATTCGTAAACCTTTTGTAATGCGAAGTGTAAAACTAGGAATGCTGGGTGCTGGATTGGCAATTATCGCTTTAATCGCTCTTTTAATTTATGTAGAAACCAATTTCCCAGGTTTAGGAATTCTTGAAGACAAAGTTTTAATTGCTTTAGTTTTACTTGCTGTTTTTGGATTAGGTGTTTTAATTACTTGGATAAGCACGCATTTTGCAACACAGCGTTTCTTGAACTTAAGAACCGACGATCTTTACTAATTTTAGATTTTAGACTGTAGATTTTAGATTAAAAATGCCTTCGACTTTGCTCAGGCCACAAAAAAATAAAAATGAAAAACAATTATAAAGAAGAGCAGCAACAACCAGTAAAACAAGAATTTCTTTTTGACGATATCAATTATAAAATTCTTTTGATCGGAATTGCTGTTATCGCAATCGGATTCATTCTAATGGCCGGCGGAGGAAGTAAAGATCCTAATGTTTATAACGAGGCTATTTTTAACTTCAGAAGAATTCGTCTGGCACCAACAACTGTTTTAATTGGTTTCGGAATCACGATTTATTCTATTTTCAAAAAATCAAAATAATAGGTTTATAGATTTTAGGCGACTAAGCAATGCGAAGTAAATAATCTAAAATCTAAAATTTAAAATCTAAAATTCTAAATGAATACTTTACAAGCAATTCTTATTGCAATTGTAGAAGGCTTAACAGAATATCTTCCTGTTTCTTCTACCGCACACATGATTTTTACAAGTTCTTTTTTTGGAATACAGGAAGATGATTTTGTAAAATTATTTCAGGTTTCCATTCAATTTGGAGCTATTTTGGCTGTTGTCGTTTTATATTGGAAAAAGTTTTTTGATTTTAGTAAAATCAATTTCTATGTAAAATTGGCTTGCGCAGTAATTCCAGCTTTAATTTTAGGAAAATTATTTGATGACAAAATAGATGCAATTCTCGGAAATCCTATTCCAATTGCGATTGTATTAATTCTTGGGGGAATCATTTTGCTTTTTATTGATAAGCAATTTAAAAACCCAACAATTATTCACGAAGAAGATATTACAATAAAAAAAGCTGTAACAATTGGTTT
Organism: Flavobacterium artemisiae; assembly: GCF_042678225.1. Classification (NCBI taxonomy): domain Bacteria; kingdom Pseudomonadati; phylum Bacteroidota; class Flavobacteriia; order Flavobacteriales; family Flavobacteriaceae; genus Flavobacterium; species Flavobacterium artemisiae. Next base: position 116,615 of record NZ_JBHUDZ010000001.1, read on the forward strand.
TTGGCAATGTCTGGCAATGATGCCTGGTACAAGTCGCTCTGCCGCTTCAATTATTGGAGGAATGCAACAAGGATTAGATAGACAAACTGCAGCTGAATTCTCTTTTTTTCTTGCTGTTCCAACAATGCTGGCTGTAACCACTTATTCTCTACTGCTAAAAACATATGAAGTTTCGCAGCTTAAAGGATATGAATTACTAACACAATCACCAGACAATCTTAAATTGTTTCTGATGGGAAATGTAATTGCCTTTGTAGTTGCCATTATAGCAATAAAATCTTTTATTGGTGTGATTAAAAAATACGGTTTTAAGCCTTGGGGATACTACAGAATTATTGCAGGAATGCTTTTATTGGCTTATTTTTCTTTAAACAAATAGATTAAATGACACCTGAAGAATATTTAAACGGACAAGTTTTATTGATTGACAAACCATTAAAATGGAGTTCGTTTCAAGCTGTCAATAAATTAAAATATCTTTTGATTAATAAAGTTGGACTTCCAAAAAAGTTCAAAATTGGTCATGCCGGAACTTTAGATCCTTTAGCAACGGGACTTTTATTAATCTGTACTGGAAAATTCACCAAAAGAATTTCAGAATTACAAGGTCAAGCCAAAGAATATACTGGAACTTTTTACATCGGTGCTACTACTCCATCTTACGATTTAGAAACCGAAATTGATCAAACTTTTCCAACCGATCATATCGATGAAGCTTTGATTCATGAAACGGTAAAACAATTTCTAGGTGAAATCGATCAAAAACCGCCTATTTTTTCTGCTATTAAAAAAGATGGTGTTCGTTTGTATGAACATGCACGCGCAGGCGAAAGCATCGAAATTGAAAGCAGAAAAACAACAATCCACGAATTTGAAATTACTCGAATTGCATTACCTGAAGTAGATTTTAGAGTGGTTTGCTCCAAAGGAACTTACATTCGTTCTTTAGCTTATGATTTTGGAAAAGCAATGAATTCTGGTTCGCATTTAACTGTTTTACGCCGAACTAAAATCGGCGATTATGATGTAAAAAATGCAATTGATATTACTTTGTTTGAAGAAAGTATGTCTTAATGATTGTTAACATCAATTGTTAATTCTTTCAATAATAGTACCTTAATACTTTCGCTTTTTTAAATATCTTCACATAAAATCTTTTTACCTGTTCGTAGCTGGCTGAATAATTATTCTTCTAAACAACAGCAGACTTGAAACCAATTTTATGAAATATTTTTTACTCGCGATTATTACATTTTTCTGTACTCAATTTACCGTTTTTGCCCAAGAAACGAAAAAAGACTTCACTTACATTCAATTTGATGTTACAGCTTCGATAACCGGAAATCAAGATTATAACAATTCTGACGATTACAACGGAGAGGGACGCCCTTGGCTTATGCCAGACGGTGTTGGCTCAAAATTAGGCTATGGCGTACATTACAAAGAATGGATAATGTTAGGAATTCACAGTGGATTGGATTGGAAATGGAATGAAAAATTGGTCGCAGTTCCTGTTTACTTAAATTTTGGTTTAAGTCCAGAAGTTGCCAATAATACCAGAATTACACTGCAGTTAGGATATGGAAAAGGTTTTGCTTTGGGACGCGGCAATTTGAGTGGTGTCTACAAAAAAGGCAGACTCGGAATCACTTCAGACGATAGGACTTTTTTTATAGAAATTTCTGATTATGACTTTAAACTTTATGATTACAAGAGTATAGGAAGTATAAGTTTTGGAGTTTCTTTGGTCACTTTTTAATTTTAGATGATTAAAAAAAAGCACATTATTAGAGTTAATAATGTGCCAGGCTTTTAAAAATAAGTAATACTATCTCATACTTATTTTAATTAATAGTGAGGCACACTTTTCCCTCCAAATAATAATGTAGAAAAGAAATCATAAAATCTTTCGAATAACTTTTTCATAATAGTGTATTTTTTAATTATTAAACATTAAATAGACACCAATAAAAAGAGTAAATCAGAAAGTTATAATAGATGTGGGATTATATTTACTAAGTTACAAAACTTGGAGCAATAAAAAAACACTTTAAGATAATTTTATTAACCAAATTATTTGTTTTCCAACAACTTAGCCAAAAACCCCAATAAATTAAAGCGTTTTCTTAAATTATAATCGGTTGTATTTTATATTTTCCATAATCTCGACCAGTTCTTCCTGAACCGAAACTCCTTTATCTGCTAAATACCACAACTGAAGATCTGTTTTTATTTTTTCGTCAATAACACCAAAATCTCTTTTATAATTTGTCATTAGTTCTGTCGCTCCTTTAGGTCTCGGTCCCCAATCGGCACGAACAATTCCGGCTTCTTTACAAATAACAATTATTTTAGGAATTGCTCTTCCGTTATTTGTCAAATATTGGCTCATTAGATCGTCATTTTCATCACGAAGCGCAATTCGTAAATCGATTTTTTTGTTTGAATTAAGTGCCATTTTATTTAAAATCGGAAGTATCTGTGCGGCATCACCACACCAGCCTTCAGAAAGCACTAGCCAGATATAATGATTATTCAATTTTTGAAGTTTATCAATAATTGGTTCCGAAATTTTTACGGTTTTCTCCAATCTGTTCATTCTGGCTTCATTCAGTTTAGAATAATTGGTCAGACTTTCAGACTGTTCGTTTCCTGTAGATTTTCCTTCAGACAATAAATCGGTCACTAATTTTCTGTATTCAATATAAGAGTGGCTATTGAATAACGCTTTGGCTACGATGCTTTTCATACTTGTTTTTTTTGGTATGATAAATTTAAGCAATTTTACAAACACAGGATAATGACTTTTGTCATAATTAAAGAGTATAAATCTTCAAGACAAAAATCATTAATCCCAATATTTTAAATTCTAGGTATCGCAGGTTACATCATCCCAATCGGCTTCACCATAATTTATAAGCCAGTTTAAAGCATAATGACGTTCGTAGACAACGCCTGGATGAACTTCCGTCATTTCTTCTCCATTTAATCGTGCATCTACACAAGCCCAGTCTAATCTATAATACAAATCGTTTATGGCTAATATTTCGTTTTTGCTTTTAGCATTAAAAACAGAATTGATAAAATCATTTGGATCTTTATCCGGGCCAACTGGATAGTCTTCTTCTGCAATATCATTTAAACTGCACAAAACATCTGGAAATCCTAAATCATCAATTTTATTGAGTGCAAACATCAAAACCCAAATACATTCACATTTCCAAGATTCGCTGCTTTTTTTCTGCTCTGTCGGATTCGCCAGAAAATCTTTTTCATTCGGCGTTACCACATCCCATAAATTATAGTTTTGCAAGTACTCCGTGGCTTCTTCACTTGAAATGGTATTAAAAGCAACTAAATTCGTCATCGCCAGAACACAAATACGTTCGGCTATTTCTCTTGGAGTTCTCAAAACAACATCCTCTTCTGCTTCTATAAAAGGCAGGTATTTATTGATTTTAATAGCTCGTTCTTGCAGAATTTTTTCGCTGTCAGTTTTCCATTTTTTCTGCTCCTCGGTTATTACTTCGGGTTGTTTATCGTAATAAATGCTGTTTATTTTTACTTCTAGATTTTCAACATCACAATCTCCATTATTATCCAAAAGCAAATCCAAATTTTGATCTAAAAAATGCTGTTGGTCTGCTTTACTGATAATTGTTTTGGGCTGTACAAAAAGGACCGCTTCAAAATCTTTTGCCAGTTTTTGGATCAGTTCTTTTAAATCTTTTGTCTCTCCTTTTTCCTGATTGATTGAAAACTCAGAATTTATGGTCTGGATCTTTTGCAGAAACAAAGACTTAATTTTTTCATTTTTTGAATGTAAGGAATCTACATATCCATACAAACCTCTAAGATTTCCCGTCAAAGCGCAATTATCAGTATCCGGAATTTGATAAGATGGTTCTTCTCGCTCGCGGTATTGTATTGTAAATCTACTTCCAGAACTCAACAAACCGCCTTTTACATCTACAGAGGCTGTTTGTGATCCAGCTTGATGACTGATTTCAACGCTCGCTTTTGGATAACTGCTTTTGAGTGTCTCCACAATTTTATCAAAACCAATTTGGTGTGAATAAAGTGTACAAATCATATTTTATTATTTTCAATTACTATTTTTAGGTTTATTTATTTCCGTTTATACGCAAGAGCACTTTTTAAATTAATTCTTACAAAAATAAAAAAACGTCATTCAAATATAGACAGAAATTATTTTTGCAAACATTATTTTTAAAAATGAGAATATGTCTATATTTGCACAAATTAACGCAACACACACATGAAATATAAAAGAATTCTTCTAAAACTTAGCGGCGAAGCGCTAATGGGTGATTTACAATACGGTATTGACCCGAAAAGATTAGCCGAATATGCAGATGAAATCAAACAGATTCATAGCAAAGGGGTAGAAATTGCGATTGTTATCGGAGGAGGAAATATATTTAGAGGGGTTGCAGGTGCAAGTGCAGGAATGGACAGAGTACAAGGCGATTATATGGGAATGCTTGCGACGGTAATTAACGGAATGGCATTACAAGGCGCTCTTGAAGACAAAGGCATGAAAACACGTCTGCAGACTGCTTTGAAAATGGAATCTATTGCGGAACCTTACATTAAAAGAAGAGCAGACCGTCATCTTGAAAAAGGCAGAATTGTAATTTTTGGTGCCGGAACAGGAAATCCATATTTTACAACTGATACTGCTGCAGTTTTGAGAGGTATCGAAATTAATGCTGATGTGATCTTAAAAGGAACACGTGTTGATGGAGTTTATGATTCTGATCCTGAAAAAAATGCTTCGGCTGTAAAATTTGATTTTATTTCGTTTGACGATGTAATCAAAAAAGGATTAAATGTAATGGATACTACTGCTTTTACTTTAAGCCAGGAAAATAAATTACCAATTGTAGTTTTTGACATGAACAAAATCGGAAACTTATTGAAAATCTGCGAAGGAGAAAATATCGGAACTGTAGTAAATATATAGATCGCTTAGATTATTAGAATTTTAGAAGCGTTAGACTTTCTGATTTTCTATAATTATTAAAAAGCAATCTTAAAAAATTAAATTATATTCGTTAGTAAATTAGAGATTCTGTTTTTTTATTAAAATGGAGTTTTCTAAAAATCTAAAAATCTAAAAAAAATGACTGAAGAAATAGATTTTATTTTAGAAAGTACTGAAGAGTCAATGAATGGTACTATTGCACACTTAGAAAAAGAATTTCTAAACATTCGTGCAGGAAAAGCTTCTCCAGCAATGCTTGGAGGTGTTTTTGTAGACTATTATGGTGCTGCAACACCACTTTCTCAAGTATCAAAAATCAGTGTTCCTGATGCTAGAACAATTACTTTACAGCCTTTTGAAAAAAATATGCTGCAAGCAATTGAAAAAGCTATTATGATTGCCAACATTGGTTTTAACCCAATGAACAATGGTGATATGGTAATTATCAGCGTACCGCCATTGACAGAAGAGCGTCGTCGTGATTTGGCTAAACAAGCAAAAGCTGAAGCTGAAGATGCTAAAATTGGTATTCGTAATTCTCGTAAAGATGCAAATACGGATATCAAAAAATTAGAAAAAGAAGGTACTTCTGAAGACATTTGCAAATCTGCAGAAGAAGAAGTTCAGAACTTAACAAACGCTTATATTAAAAAAATTGATGAATTATTAGTCGCAAAAGAGGCTGAAATCATGAAAGTGTAAGTTAGATTCGTTATAAAATAAAAATCCGTCTGGTTAATTGTACCAGACGGATTTTTTTATTGCTATTTTTGCATACGAAAATTAAACCCTTTTCGTTTTTGAAACTATATCTCTCTGTATGAAGCTATTTTGTTTTTTGACTTTGTTTTTTACGCTGACCCTTCAGGCGCAAATTCAAATAAATGGTATCGTAACTGACTCAAACAATAAACCACTTCCGTTTGCCACCATCACTACTTCAGAAAATAATAGTACTATTACTGATATTGATGGGAAATTTATTTTTAAAATCAGTACCTCTGCGACAAGTGTAACGGTATCTTACATTGGTTTTAAAACTAAAACTATTCCTTTAATTACTAACAAAAAATTCTACGCTGTAACACTTTTACAGAAAACAGATGATTTAAAGGAAGTGGTGGTTTCTAATGAAAATCCGGCGCTTACTATTATCAGAAAAGCAATAGCAAGCAAATCTTTGAATGATCCGCAGAAAAAACTAAAGACATTTGAATATAAAACATACAATAAACTTATTGTAACTGCGAATCCAGATTCTATAAACGGCCGCATCGATTCTTCGGCAGCTTACAAAGATCTAGATAAAAAGATCATCCATATTGATTCTTCTGATTATAAATTCAAAGAAATTATAAGCAAACAGCATTTATTTCAGACTGAGAAAGTTTCGCAATATCAGTTCGGAAATAATAAATTAAAAGAAACTATCCTAGGTACCAAAATGGCTGGATTCAAACAGCCTATTTACGAAGTTATTGCCTTTAATCTTCAATCTATTTCTATCTATGATCCGAAATATGAATTGCTTGAAACAAAATATGAAAACCCGATTGCAGGCAATGCTCCTTCTAATTATGCTTATAAACTTCTAGACACGGTAAGCATTAAAGGCCGTGATGCCTACATGATTTATTTTAAACCAAAACGAAAACGAAAAGCTTCTCGTTTAGAAGGTGTATTATATATTGATAAAGAAAATTTTGCTGTTGCTAAAGCCGTTATGAGAATAAAAGGTGTTTTGGACATTAGCGGGGTTCATGAATTTGAATATATTCCGAAAGATAAAATCTGGTTTCAAAGCAATACTACTTTCAAAATTGTAAAAGGAAAAAATGACGATGACATTAAAATTCTAGGCGGAACGATTCAGTTTGACGGTGATGTCGAGGAAAATTTTGAGCCAAGAAAAAAAGTGGCTTCCGATTTTACGTACCTGATTTCTGAAAGTAATAGTTTTGATGTTCGTGTCAATACTACTGAACCTATAAAAAATGCTTCGCTTTACATCGAAATTAAAGACGACGCGGCACAAAAACCAGAAAGTTTCTGGGAAGCTTACCGAAAAGAAAATCTTGACGAAAAGAGCCAAAAAACCTATGTTCTTCTTGATAGTATTTCTGTAAGCAATAGAATTGAAAAACGATTGGGAATTGGTCGAAAAATCCTTAACGGATTTTATCCTATCGGACCTGTTGATCTTGATTTAAAGAAAATTATAAGTTATAATAATTACGAAGGTTTCCGACTTGGATTAGGCGGTATTACCAACGAACGTTTTTCTAAAAACTACCGAATTGAAGGCTACACTGCTTATGGTACAAAGGACGGCGCTTTTAAATATAGTTTAGGAGGCGGTGTTTTATTGGACAAACACACTAATACATGGTTTAACGGTTATTACGCCGATGATGTGCGCGAAATTGCAAGTACCGTTTTTGCAGTAGATAAACGTGTTTTTAAAATTTACGATCCGCGACCAATTAACATCAGTACTTTTTACGAATACTCTGGCTGGCGCGGTAATATTCAAACTAAAATTATCCCGAAAACAGAAGCTGTTTTAGAGGTTTCCCGAAATTATATAGAACCTAAATTTGATTATTTATTTAATCTTAACGGAAGACTTTATTCAAGTTACATCATGACAACGGCAGTGTTATCTATTGTTTGGACGCCTTTTAGTGATGTGATGCAAACTCCGACAGGCAGAAACGAAGCCGACAAACGTTTCCCGAGATTTACCTTTCAGTATACACAATCTTTACCGAATGTTTTTGCAAATGATTTCACTTTCAGTAAAATAGATTTCAAAGCAGAGTACGAGAAAAAATACTTAAACCGTCAAAAAACAAGTTTACTGCTTCAGGCAGGTTATGCAAACGGCGATGTACCGCTTACGCATTTGTACAACACTTCGCCAAACAACTTGACAAAAGAAACGGTTGTTCAGCGTATTACTTTTTCCGGTCGAAATGCTTTTGAAACAATGTATTTTAATGAGTTTTTCTCAAGCCAATATTTAATTTTTCAGATTAAACATGGTTTTGACCGAATTAAAATATTGAAAAAAGTACGCCCTTCTTTAGTTTTAGTTACTAGAATGGCATGGGGAAGCATGGAAAATCCTGAACAGCATATTGGACAAGAATACAAAACACTTGAAAAAGGTTTCTTCGAATCTGGAATTGAGTTGAACAAGATTTATAAAGGTTTTGGTTTAGGCGGTTTTTACCGTTATGGACCAAATCAGTTAAAGAAGTTTGAAGATAATATTGCCGTTAAGATTTCTTATGTTATTGATTTGGGACTTTAATTTAAATCCCATTTTTTCCGCCACGAATTCACGAATTTCTATTTTAACTTTGAAAATTTATCCGTTGAATTTCACGAATTACTATGTAATTATATTTAGAAGTTTGTGCAATTTATCGTAAAAAACTTTGTGAAGAAAAGCGATAAATTCGTGAATTCGCGACGAAAAAAAATCCCAAACTCCAACAATCAATTGGAATTTGGGATTTTAAATTTGAAATTTAAATTTTTCAAGGTTTTAGAATCAAAACTGATGGTGTATTATTTAACCAAATACTTTGTGATTCGATTAATTTTTTCCAGCTTTCAAGACTAATGATCATTAAATTCTGAGTTTCAAGAAACTCTTTTTTAATGGTTCTGTCATTCATCACCATAATATGATTTGGGGCAATTTGTTCGATCGAGCGAATGCTTTCCTGAATCTCTCTCATATTTTTAACCTGTCCGCCAGCGTCAAGAACCGTAATTTGAGAACCATTGTTATTGATTAATTTCTTCGCATAATCAATTAAGAAAGCATCTTCTTTATCAAAAATCGGCATAAAGATCTGATTCATTTCTTCAAAATCTTTATCAATAAAAATACCGACCGGCATTCTGCTTTTTGCAATAATATGACGTGTTCTTTCATCAAAAGGAGAATTCTCAAACAAACCTTCTTTTCCCGTAAACTTATCAATAAGACGATCCGGATTTACGATTCTTGTTGTAAAACCTAAGATTTTTCCAAGAAGTGTTCCGTCAAAAATAGATTGACCTAAACCAATTAATAATAAATCGTATTCGCCGTGATTCGCCGTGTCAATAATATCGGTATCAATATCATTTGTGACCTTGAAAAGACTTACCATACTCTGGTTCAATTTTTCAGACTCTTCAATAACCGGCATCAGCATTTTTCGCTCGTGATCTTTTACGTCAAACGAGTGTACTTCTGTACTAAGAGATAAATGCATCGCAGTAACGATCGAATTATCTGCTTGTTTTTTCACCAGACTATTAGCGATTTTCAAAAGCTTTTTGCCTTTTTCAGGTGTAGCAAATGAAAGCAGGATTTTGAATTTACTTTTGTTTCCGATTTCCTGCGGCACAGTGGTAATTTTATCTTTAAATATAAATCCGATGAAGTCTAAAGCCGGACCTGTCATAAAAGTTGTGATCAAGGCCATGATTACCATCATTGTAAAAATCTCTGTAGATAAAACTCCTAAATCGTAACCAATATTCAGAACGACCAATTCCATTAGACCACGTGTATTCATCAAGGCACCAATTGCTAAACTGTCTTTCCAGTTTTGTCCAACAAATTTTGCTGCCAAAGCACTTCCGAAGAATTTCCCCACTACTGCTACCGCGATAATCAAACCTGTCAATTTCCATAATTCAGGATCGTTCAAAAGGCCAATCTGCGTTCTTAAACCTGTAAATACAAAGAACAAAGGCAAAAGAACAATAATCGAAACGTCTTCTACTTTCTCGATAAAAATATTTCTGAATTTGTTATTCTCCGGCATAATTGCTCCAGCAAGGAAAGCTCCAAATAAAGCATGGATTCCGATTAATTCTGAAGCGTAAGACGAAATTAAAAGTGTAATAAAGAAAATTGCAACTACTGGTTTGTTCAAACTTTCGCGAGTTGAATTTAAATCTCCAACACGTTTTAAGAACGGACGAACAATTTTCAACATAATAATTACATACAAAATTGCCAGACCAATTACATAAAGTGAACTTGCTAATGAACCTGCTTTTACGATTGCAATTACAACCGCTAGAATACACCAAGCTGTAATATCATCTGCCGCCGCACAGGTAATCGCAATGGTTCCGAGTTTTGTTTTTTGAAGACCTCGCTCCTGCACTATTCTTGCCAAAACCGGAAATGCCGTAATACTCATCGCAATTCCCATAAATAATCCGAAAGAAGAGAACGCTACACCGTCTGGGGCAAAAGTACCGTAAATGAAATAAGCCAAAACTAAACCTAATGCAAACGGAATTACAATACTTGCATGACTAATTACAACTGCATCGTGTGCTTTATTTTTTAATACTTTCAAGTCTAATTCCATTCCGATTACGAACATGAAAAGTATTAAACCAATCTGGCTTAAAAACTGAAGGTTTCCTAAAGATTCTTTTGGAAATAATGCTGCTGAAAACTCCGGAAAATACATTCCGACTAATGACGGCCCAAGAACAATTCCGGCGATCATTTCTCCAATTACAGACGGCTGTCCGATTTTTCTAAAAAACCAGCCAAATAATCGGGCAACTAAAATAATAGTCACGATCTGCGCCAATAATATTGCTAAAGGATGCTGTAAATTATCAACCATAGAATGCAGGAAATCATTCCAATGATTGCTTTCTATCTGTTTAACTACAACATTTCGACCTACCTCAAGTGAAGCGCCTTGAGAAATTATCCAATATATTAATGCAGTAAAGCCACCGATTACTGTAATGTAGAATATGGAGTTTTTAAAGTTATTCATAACCCATTTTTTTAAATTATTGGGCAAATATCAGAAGTCAGTTTTACGTGAAAAAGCAATTTTAAAGCTAATTTTTAAACTATGTAATAAGACCGAAAAAGTTTGTAATAAGTTATATTTTTACCTTTTTCAAAAAATCAGAACGATAGGTTTCGCTTAATAAAACCGTAGTATTTTTATCATTTTTCTCCAAATGATGCAGTACAATTTCGTTATGATTGAAAAATTTAATGGCCTTTACGGCAACAATTTCTTTTTTGTTTACACGGCAAAAATCAGCATCTGGCAATTCTTCCAAAAGTGTATCAAATTTAATGTTTTTTAAATTCAAAAAACTGCCGTCTTCCAACAAAACAGTTTTGTCGCGGCTATCGCTCAAAGCCGTTTTTATGTACATAATTTGATTAAAATACAACAGCGTTTTTCCTCTGTCTGTATTTAACTGAATAAATTTTTTAGCTGCTTCTGGTTTATTAAATCGCTCAAGTGCTTTTGAAATCGCTTTTTGGAGTCTTTCTAATTTTACAGGCTTTGTAATATAATCTACCGCATCAATATTAAAAGCTTCGGCTGCGTAATCTTTGTAAGCGGTGCAAAAAATCACCAGTTTATTTTGAAGTTTAGACGCAAGATGGAGTCCGTCAATTCCAGGCATTTCGATATCAGAGATCAAAAGATCAAAATCGATTTCGGGAATTTCGGCTAAAAGTTTCTCAGGATTATTGAATGTTTTTACAATTTCAATTTCGTGTATCTGCTCACAAAGCATTTTAAGATACGTTAATCCCGGAAGTTCATCATCCAGCAGTAAGCATTTCAGTTTTGTATTCAAGTAAATCAATTTTTAAGTGAGCAATGTAAACGTCGTTTTCAATAAAACGATCCAGTTTAAAATTGTTTTTGTAAATAATTCTAAGACGATGTTCTAAGGTATTGTGACCAAAACCGCCTCGTTCCTTTTTTAGTACTTTTTTATCAGAGATTTTATTAGAAACCGTCATAAAAAAAGCATTGTCTTTAAATTCAAAAACAACCGAAATAAAAGCATCTGCACTTTGAAGATCGGCATGTTTAAAGGCATTTTCGATCAAGTCAATAGAAATAAGCGGCGCAAGCAAAGGCTGTTCGTATAATTTATCTTCTTCGTTGATGTTTTTCTTAATCTTCAATTCAAAAAGCGGACTTATTTTGATTTTATTGATTTCAATCAAATTCATTGCAAAATCTATTTCTTCTTTTGCCGTTACAAATTTCTTTTTGCTTTCGTATAAAATATAATCCAGAACATTGGCCAATTTATCCAAAGCAAAATAAGTTTGATACGCGTGCGACTGAATCGAATTCAAAATATTCTTAAACAAATGCGGATTTAGTTTCGATTCCAGATTTTCCAGCTGCAAATCGTTTACTTTCATTTCGAGCGCATAAAAACTCTGTTCAGCATCGTCCTTGGCTTTTTTGGCTTTCATTAATTGAAAAACCATTAAACAGATGATGATTACCAAAAGCAGCATTATGGCTAAGAAAATAAAAGTGATCGAATTATTTTGTGTCATTGTAACTATTTTCTTTTTGTCTCGTTATAAATTCGATACAAATATGAGAAAAGTAATGGTTCTATCATCAAAAAGAAAGAAATTATCACAAACTGAAAACTTCTCAATTTGTGTTAACATTAAGTAAAATAGCGCCGTTTATTTAACATTTCGAGCACTTTTCACTACATTTGCATCCATTTTAGAAAAATTATGAAAAATGCTATTCAAGTAGGATTTTGGGAGAAATTGGCCCGAATTATACTTAAAAACAGAATTACGATATTAGTTATACTTTCTGCGCTAACCATTTTCCTTGGTTACCAATGGAAAAACCTTTCTATGACTTATACCGAGGCAAATCTGCTTCCAAAAGATCATATTGCAAACAAAGAATATCAAAAATTTCTTGACAAGTTTGGTGAAGAAGGAAACCTAATTGTGATCGGTTTTCAGGATAAAAACTTTTTTACACCTAAAAATTACGCAGCCTGGAACGAATTGATGACAGGCTTAAAAGAATCGAAAGAAGTTGATTTGGTTGTTTCTTTAAATGATTTAAAAAAACTTGAAAAAGATACTGTAAACGAAAAATTTGTTTTAGCTCCATTTATTGATCAAAGTAAAACTCTGGATCCTGCATATTTGAAAAGCGTTCAGCATGATTTATTTAATAATTTACCTTTTTACGAAGGATTATTATTTAACAAAGAAAGCGGCAGCGTTCGTTCGGCTATTTACATGAATAAAAAATTGGTAAATACGGCTGAAAGAAAAACTTTTATTCTTGAAAATTTAGTTCCGAAAATCGATAAATTCGAAAAAACTACGGGAATTGATCTTCGCGTTTCGGGAATGCCATACATAAGAACGATCAATGCGGATAACATGAAAGGCGAAATCGGTCTTTTTATCGGCGCGGCTTTATTAACGGTTTCATTGATTTTCTTTTTCTTTTTCCGTTCGTTTAGAGCTACTTTTATTTCGATTTGTATTTTAATTGTCGGCGTAATCTGGTCATTCGGAACGCTGGGATTATTTGGTTATAAAATCACGATTTTGACGGCGATTATTCCACCGCTGATTATCGTAATCGGAATCACAAACTGTATTTTCCTGATTAATAAATACCAGCAGGAAATCAAATTACATAATAATCAGGCAAAAGCTTTACAACGTGTTATTTCTAAAATCGGAGTTTCGACTTTGATGACAAACTTAACGACAGCTATTGGTTTTGCGACGTTTATGATTACAGGAAATGATCTTCTTTTCGAATTTGGAATGGTGACTTCGATCAACGTGATTTCTGTTTATTTATTGACACTTTTCATCGTGCCGATTATTTACAGTTTCCTGCCATTACCAAAAGAAAAGCATTTATATCATTTGACTAAAACCTATATTTCAACATTATTAAATGTGGTTGAAAATCTAGTTCGATCAAAGCGAAAATTCGTTTATATCATTTACGGATTACTTTTGGTTTTCAGTGTAATTGGAGTTTCACAAATGAAAGTTTCAGGAAGTTTGATTGGCGAAATGCCAAAAAGCGCTTCTTTCTTTAAAGATATTTTATTTTACGAAAAAGAATTCAATGGCGTGATGCCGTTAGAAATCATGATTGACACCAAAAAGAAAAAAGGTGTTATGAAGCCTTCGACGATTCGTAAAATGGACGAATTACAAAATACAATTGCTGAAATTCCAGAATTGGCAAAACCAGTTTCGGTGGTGAATTTGGTTAAATATGCAAAACAGGCTTTCTACAACGGAAATCCTGAATATTATCAATTGCCAACTTCACAGGAGCAAACCTTTATTTTGGGTTATGCTAAAAACGCGACCAAAAACAGCAAAGAAAATCTAATGAAAGCTTACGTAGATTCGACTGGACAATATGCCAGAATCACGACTTTCATGAAAGATATCGGAACGGATGAAATGGCAAAAGTCGAGAAAAAATTACATTCTAAAATTGATGAAATTTTCCCGAAAGACCGTTTTGAAGTTACCGTTACCGGAAAAGCATTGGTTTTTCAAAAAGGAACTTCGTATTTGGTTGACAACTTAATCGAATCGTTGATTTTCGCAATTTTGACAATCGCCGCTCTGATTTTATATTTATTCCGTTCGTTCAAAATGGTAATGGCTTCTGTAATTACGAATATCTTACCGCTTTGTATTACTTCGGGATTAATGGGTTATTTCGGAATTCCGTTAAAACCATCGACGATTTTAGTTTTCAGTATCGCTTTCGGAATCTCGGTTGATAATGCGATTCAGTTTATGGCAAAATACAGACATGACTTATTACAAAGTGGCGGAAAAGTGAAAAAATCTGTTTTCAGTGCTTTAAGAGAAACGGGAATCAGTACTTTTTATACTTCAGTGGTTTTGATTTTAGGTTTTGCAACTTTTACATTATCAAGCTTTAGCGGCACAATTGCTTTAGGAGGATTGATTTCTTGTACTTTGGCTTTTGCAATGTTTGCTAATTTAGTTGTATTGCCTTCTTTGGTGTTGACTTTTGAGAAGAAGAAAACTAAGAAAGAGGAATTGGAGAATTTGGAGAAATAAGTTTTTTTTGCCACTAATTTCACGCATTTACACCAATTAAAAACATGAAGAAAAGTGTAATAATTCTTGCCTTATTATTTCTGTTTAATGTAAGTTGTTATGCGGAAGGACAAGCTGGTTTGGGGCAATTTATAAACGCTATACAGCTTTTATTTATTTGCTTTTGGATTTTTACATTTACAATAATTGGAGGGGCGATTGTGAAATTTATTTTACAGAAAAACAAGCTTTTAATAAAAAACCAAACCTTTAAGGCATTTTCTATTTCATTTGTAGTAACAATTTTGGCAATGCTTTTTTTATTTGATGCGTTTTCATTTTCGTAATGAAATCATCTCTAGAAATAAAAAAGAATAGAAAGAAATCTTAGAAATTACGAGTTAGAGAATTTGAAAAAGTAATAATTTTAAAATCTTAATGACAAGAAGTGATAAAGAAAACAATATTAATACCTGTCTTTGTAATTTTATGCAGTATAAATTGTCATGCCGAAGGGCAAGATGGTATTTCAGAGATCTTTAATATTGGATATACGATTCTCTATTGGGCTTGTATTTTCACTTACACACTAATTGGAGGAGTGATTATCAAATTAATTCTAAAAAATTTAGATCTTCTTCCAAATGGACAAATGCTTAAAGCTTTTTTAATTTCATTTGTAATGACAATTTTATTTGTAGCAATTTTTGGCAAAGATTTTACATTCTTTATTTGGAATCATTTATAAAGCCGAGATAACAAAAAAGCTCTTTTAAAAACGAATATCCTAGCCCCGATCGAAGCGGCATCCTTTCTATTTTTTCTTTAAAAATAGAAAGATATAGCAGAGAGCGGGAAACAGCTTCAAAAATTAATTATTATCGTTTATATTTGCAATTCGATATAAAAAACACTGATTCTATTTAATGTAAAATCAGCAATCTAAAAATCTTAAATAACAATGAAACACACAAAGGTTAAAGACTTATTAAACAGTACGACGACGCTACAGGAAGTGAATGCAAAAGGATGGGTGAGAACTTTTAGAAATAATCAGTTCATCGCGCTTAATGACGGTTCTACAATTAATAATATACAATGTGTAGTTGATTTTGAAAATACTCCAGAAGAGACTTTAAAAAGAATTACTCCAAGTGCTTCGATTTCTGTAATCGGAACTTTGGTAGAAAGTAAAGGTGCGGGACAGAAATACGAAATTCAGGTTTCTAAATTAGAAATTCTTGGTGATTCTGATGCAGAAGCTTATCCAATTCAATTAAGAAACAGACCTAGTTTAGAATTTTTACGTGAAAAAGCACATTTACGTGTGCGTACGAATGCATTTGGTGCGATTATGCGTGTGCGTTCGGTATTGTCTTATGCGGTTCACAAATATTTTCAAGATAAAGGTTTTGTTTATGTAAACACGCCAATTATTACTGGAGCTGATGCTGAAGGTGCTGGAGAAATGTTCCAAGTTACTTCTTTACCATTGGATAATCTTCCAAAAAATGAAGAAGGAAATATTGATTACAAACAAGATTTCTTTGAAAAGCATACCAACTTAACAGTTTCTGGACAATTAGAAGGTGAAACTTTTGCTATGGCTTTGGGTCAGATCTATACTTTTGGACCAACTTTTAGAGCAGAAAACTCAAATACTTCTCGTCACTTGGCAGAATTTTGGATGATCGAACCAGAAGTTGCTTTCAACGACCTTGATGACAACATGGATTTGGCTGAAGATTTTATTCAGTATGTAATTAAATACGCTTTAGACAACTGTAAAGATGATTTAGCTTTCTTAGAAGGAAGACTTTTAGAAGAAGAAAAATCAAAACCACAAGCAGAAAGAAGCGAAATGGCGTTGTTAGAAAAACTAAACTTTGTTCTAGATAACAACTTCAAACGTGTTTCTTATACTGAAGCAATTGATATCTTAAGAGATTCCACTCCAAATAAAAAGAAAAAATTCAGTTACCTAATCAACGAATGGGGTGCAGATTTACAGTCTGAACACGAGCGTTATTTAGTTGAAAAACACTTTAAATGCCCAGTAATTTTATACGATTACCCAGCAAACATTAAAGCGTTTTACATGCGTTTGAACGACAATACAGAGCCAGGAAGAGAAACGGTTCGCGCAATGGATATCCTTTTCCCTGGAATTGGAGAAATCGTTGGTGGTTCTGAAAGAGAAGAGCGTTACGATGTTCTGGTTCAAAAAATGGAAGCGTTAGGAATTGACAAAGAAGAATTATACTGGTACTTAGACACCAGAAGATTTGGTTCTGCAACACACGCCGGTTTCGGTTTAGGATTTGAACGTTTAGTATTGTTTGTAACTGGAATGACAAACATTAGAGACGTAATTCCTTTCCCAAGAACTCCTGGAAGTGCAGAATTTTAATCAAAGGTTCTGAGGTACATAGGTACAAAGGCTCAAAGGTTTTAAAACTATAGATAAAATAATTTTAATACGAATTTAATCCGTCAATAATAAGATACTTTGTGCCTTTGCGCCTTAGTATCTTAGTAACTTTTTTTATGCTTAAGCAATTTTTAAATTTAAAATTATCTCAAAAATTATCTCCACAGCAAATCCAGCTGATGAAGTTAATTCAATTGCCTACGCAAGCTTTTGAACAGCGTTTATTGGAAGAAATGAACGAAAATCCGGCGCTTGAAGCTGGAAAAGAAGACGAATACGAAGCTGATGAATTTGCCAATGACGACTACGACGATTATGATGATAACGAATCAGACAGAATCGAAGCGGACGACATTAATATTGACGAATATCTAAGCGACGACGATACACCAGATTATAAAACTCAGGTAAATAATTACAGCGATGACGAAGAACGCGAAACTCCTTTTGCGGCTCCGATAAGTTTTCATCAGGATTTGATTAATCAGCTGAATACTTTTATCCTGAATGATCAGGAAAGAGAAATTGCTGAATTCCTTGTTGGAAGTATTGATGATATGGGCTATATCCGCAGAAGCATTCCGGATATTGTAGACGACATGGCTTTTACGCAGGGAATTTATACTGACGAAGCAATGGTCGAAAAAATGCTTCATGTAATTCACGAACTAGAGCCTTCGGGAGTTGGAGCGCGTGATTTACAGGAATGTCTTTTATTGCAATTAAAGCACAAAACACCAACCGAATATGTTGATTTAGCAATTGACATTATCGAAAATCAGTTTGATGCTTTTACTAAAAAACATTACGATAAACTTTTACAGAAATACAGCGTCTCGAACGAACAGCTTAAAAAAGCAATTCACGAGATCGAAAGACTGAATCCAAAACCAGGCGGATCTTACGCAGGAAACAATAAAGTTACAGAAAATGTAGTTCCAGATTTTGCCATCAGAATTGTTGATGGAGAGTTAGAATTAACGCTAAACGGAAGAAATGCTCCTTCCCTGCACGTTTCTAAAGATTATCAGGAAATGATGCAGACCTATAAAGATTCACGCGATAAATCGACTGCACAAAAAGATGCGGTTCAGTTTATCAAACAGAAACTGGATTCGGCAAAATGGTTTATTGACGCGATTAGACAACGTCAAGAAACACTTTTTGTAACGATGAATGCGATTATGCATTATCAGGAAGAATATTTCTTAGACGGCGACGAAACCAAGCTAAAACCAATGATCTTAAAAGACATTGCCGATATGGTTGGATTGGATATTTCGACAATTTCGCGCGTTGCCAACAGTAAATATGTTGAAACACCATACGGAACAAAACTGATCAAAGAATTCTTTTCTGAAGCAATGAAAAATGATCAGGGAGAAGATGTTTCGACTTTGGAGATCAAAAAGATTCTTAAGAATACAATTGAGGAAGAAGACAAAAGAAAACCGCTTCCAGATGATCAATTGGCAGATATCTTAAAAGAAAAAGGTTATCCGATTGCTAGAAGAACTATTGCCAAATACCGTGAACAATTGGATATTCCGGTGGCTAGAATGAGAAAGAAGATTTAATTTTTCAGACTAAACTTTATACAAAACCCGACAAGTTTTTGAAACCTGTCGGGTTTTATTCTAATACCAACAAAAGTATAATTATTTATATTCGTCCGGCAATATCTTGACATCAAATAAAAAAACCTTTTTCTTGTCGCTGTAACTATAATTCAAAGTATAATCATTATCTCTAAAAACCTGAAGTCCCGGATTTGCTTTTGCCGTACTTAAAAGACTTTTTCTTATTTCTTCTCGAATAACAGTTATGTCTGCCGATTCTTTTTCGACATTTAACAAGGTCAAATTGTATTTTACGACTCTTTCTTCATGAAGAGTAACACTATCCAAGCGAATTCCTTCCTGAATAGCCAGCGGACAGTTTTTATTATATTTTTCAACTAATTGTACTACTTCTGTATTTACCTCATCTGAATTTTTAGAAAGAAACAGCTGAAAGAAAACAGCCAGCCCCAATGCAACTACAATAATAATTAATAAGAGGATGTTTTGTTTTCTCATACTTGTGTTATTAGTCTAATAATCTATTTTTCTTGATTTTTTTTCATGGCATTAAAATACGCTGCACGACTAAGCGGCTCGTACTCTTCTGTTTCTCCAAGCATTACTAATTTATCATTAGCTGTTTTTCTAAAGCTGTAATTAGCCAGATTTCCTGTTCGTGTACAAACGGCGTGAACTTTAGTCACATACTCTGCAGTCGCCATAAGTCCTGGCATTGGGCCAAACGGATTTCCTTTAAAATCCATATCCAGACCAGCCACAATTACACGAATTCCTTGATTAGCCAAATCGTTACATACAGTGATAATTTCATCATCAAAAAACTGTGCCTCGTCAATTCCGATTACGTCGCAGCCTTGCGCCAGAATCAAAATATTCGCCGCTGCTGGAACTGGAGTTGATCTAATTTCGTTAGCATCATGAGATACCACCATTTCGTCATGATAACGAGTATCAATAGCGGGTTTAAAGATTTCGACTCTTTGTTTGGCAAACTGGGCGCGCTTAAGTCTTCGGATTAACTCCTCGGTTTTACCCGAAAACATTGATCCACAAATAACTTCAATCCACCCAAATTGTTCTTTGTGATTTACTGTATTTTCGAGAAACATTTTGTATTTTTCTACCTTTAAAAATGAATAGTTTTTATTACTTTGTACTGGTAATAAATGAGTGTAAAATTTTGCTCTTTTACGTTTTTCAAAAGTAGAAAATTTTTATCAAATCGGGAATTCACGATCGCTTATTAACAGAAATAAAAAATAACACTTAGAATTCTGCAGAGAATAAAGACAATCAATTACAAAATATACTAAAATACCCTATTCACGATAATTTCAATAGTTATGAAAAAAAAATTGGAAGCCGATTTAATCAGCATTGCACACCGAATTTTAAAGCTCAAGAACAAATCTGATATCAATCAATTGTATCTTGAAACGCAGAAATTATACGAGAAATTGGCGGTATTAAAATTTGTAGATGAAAATTTTGAAGCAGTGAAACCAACTATTGGGCACGCCGAAATCGAATCTCAAATTGAAACTATTTTCAATAAAGAAGAAATAATTGAAATTCCGGCTCAAGTTGAAACTGCGGTAAAACCAGAAACTGTTTTAACTGAAACCGCTCCAGAACCAGAAGTTATTGAAGCCGTTCCTGTAGAAGAAATTGTTTTAGAAAATAAAATAGAAGAAACCGAAGAAATTCCAACAATAGAAGTTGAAGTTATTGAAGAACCCGCTATTGAAATAAAAGAAGAACCGATTGCTGTAATTGAAGAAACAATTATTGAAGAAACAAAAGAACCAGTAATTGAGTCTAAAGAAGAAATTAAACCCGAAGAAGAAAATTCTTTTAGGACTTTTAGCGAATTAAAACCAATTCCAGATTTCAAACCTGCTTTTGAATTAGAAACAGAAGAAATTACAGAAGTCGCTAAAGAAGAAGTCAAAGAAGAGCCAAAAACAGCTGCCTCTCCTATTCCAACTATTTTATTTGAAGATTTCGGAATCAACTATGCTGATGCTCAGTTTGTAAAAGTGGATAGTTTTGAAGCCGTTAATCCTCCTCCATCAATTTCAGAATTTAACGAAAGAAAGACTGTTGAAACTGCGGTTACAGAAAAACCTGCCGAAGCAAAAGCAACAACTTTAAACGAAAAACTAGCAAGAGGCTTCCATATAGATTTAAACGACAGAATAGCATTCACTAAAAACCTTTTCGGAAACAGTGCCGAAGATTACAGTCGTGTATTAAACCAATTACTGACTTTTGATTCTTTTAGCGAAGCAAAAGATTTTATAGAAAATATGGTAAAACCAGATTACAATAATTGGGAAGGAAAAGACGATTATGCAGAGCGTTTTCTAGCAATTATTGAGAAGAAATTTTCTTAAAACACGAATTTCAAGAATTTTCACCAATTAATATGCTGGTGTAATTTTTTCAAAAAACCAGAATTTGTGCCAATTCACGCAATCCGTGTTTAAAATATTAAAATTAAATTATGTCCAAATTATATATCGTTCCAACGCCAATCGGCAATCTTGAAGACATGACTTTTCGTGCCATCAGGATTCTTAAAGAAGTCGATTTGATTTTGGCGGAAGACACACGCACCAGCGGAAAACTGTTGAAACATTTTGAAATTTGCACGCACATGCACAGCCATCATATGCACAACGAACACAAAACAACCGAAAATTTAATTGCAAGATTAAAAGCTGGCGAAACTATTGCTTTAATTTCGGATGCTGGAACACCTGCCATTTCAGATCCAGGATTTTTATTGACACGCGCTTGTGTAGAAAATAAAATCGAAGTAGAGTGTCTTCCTGGCGCTACGGCTTTTGTTCCCGCTCTTGTAAACAGCGGATTACCAAATGATCGTTTTATTTTTGAAGGCTTTCTCCCAGAGAAAAAAGGACGTCAAACCCGTTTTTTGGCTTTAGCCGAAGAAACGCGCACGATGATTTTATATGTTTCTCCACATAAATTAGTCAAAACTTTAGCTGAATTTATTCTATATTTTGGAGAAGACAGACAAGTTTGTGTTTCGCGAGAATTATCAAAATTACACGAAGAAAACGTGAGAGGAACCGCAAAAGAAGTTTTAGCACATTTTGAAAAAACCGCTCCAAGAGGAGAAATCGTTGTGGTTGTGGCTGGAAAAACAATAGAGAAAGAAGCCAAAAAAAGTAAATATTCAAAAGACGAAGAAGAATAAATAATTATTTCAGCCACAGATTAAAATGATTATCACAGATTAATTAAAAAGTTTGCCACGAATTCCACCAATTTCACTAATTCAATTCGTGTAATTCGTGTAATTCGTGGCAAAAACAAAATCATTTTTAATCCTCTTAATCTGTGGCAAAAAAAACAACCCTATAATATGAGCATTCAAGCCTTTTTAGAAAAAGTAAAACAAACTCCAACACAAATCACATTTCCTGAAACTATTGCAGTAATCGAAGAAAACTACAACTTTACTCCAACTGCTTTTCAAAACGGAACACAACATAACGCAGCAGGCGAAAACTCAGGTTCTTGCAAATTGTTTTCTTTCGCAAAACTTCAAAACTTAAGCAAAGAAGAAACGTTAGCTTGTTTTGGCGCTTTTTATTTTGAAGAAGTTTTAGGTGATCCAAACGGAACCAATCATCAGAACATTAGAAATTTCATCAACTTAGGCTGGGACGGAATTAAGTTCGAAGGAAATGCATTAGAAGCGAAATAATATATTTTAGAATTCAGATTGTAGATTTTAGATTTTCTAAACTTGCAATCTAACTCTTAAAAACTTTGACAAAGTTTAAAACAAATATTCTGCCACAGATTAAAAGGATTAACACAGATTAATATGAAAGTTGCCACGAATTTCACCAATTAGCACGAATTAAATTAGTGGAAATTCGTGTAATTCGTGGCAAAAAATAATCTTTTAAATCATTTTTATCTGTGGCAAAAAAAATTACCTACCCGATTAAACGATTTTTGGTTTTTCAAATCTAAAATCTAAAATCAACAATCTACAATAAAAAAAATGCGCTGGACTTTAAAACCAAAACCTTCTGAAGAAAAAATCAAACATTTGGCCCAAGCTTTAAATGTAGAAGATTTTGTTGCTTCCCTCTTGATTCAGCGTGGAATTGAAACTTTTGATGCTGCGAAGAATTTCTTTCGTCCGTCTTTAGAACATCTTCATGATCCGTATTTGATGAAAGATATGGATAAAGCGGTTTCAAGAATAGAACAGGCAATCGAAAATCAAGAAAACATTATGGTTTTTGGTGATTATGATGTTGACGGAACAACGGCGGTTTCTTTGGTTTCTTCGTATTTAAAATCACATTATCCAAATATTGCTACTTATATTCCGGATCGTTACGCCGAAGGTTACGGAATCTCATATAAAGGAATAGATTACGCAGATGATAACGGAATCTCATTAATTATCGCTCTGGATTGCGGCATTAAATCAATTGATCATATTGCCTACGCAAAAGCCAAAAACATTGATTTTATTATTTGCGACCACCACCGTCCGGGCGAATTTCTTCCCGACGCTGTTGCCGTTTTAGATCCGAAAAGAGAAGACTGCGATTATCCGTATGATGAACTGTGCGGCTGCGGGGTTGGTTTTAAACTGATTCAAGCTCTGGGTCGAAATAGAAACGAAACTATTGAAGATTTAGTTCCGTATTTAGATTTAGTTGCTACGGCAATTGCTGCAGATATCGTTCCTATTACTGGCGAAAATCGTGTTCTAGCCTATTTCGGATTAAAAGTCATCAACAGCGAACCAAGACCAGGAATAAAAGCTTTGGTTCATCAGGTAAAAAAGAAAGTTCTGGACATAACCGATGTGGTTTTCATTATTTCTCCAAGAATCAACGCTGCGGGAAGAATAAAACACGGAAATCATGCAGTTGAACTTTTAACTGAATTCGATTTTGAACAAGCACAGCAATTTGCCTCAGACATCGAACTTTATAATGCGGACAGAAAAGATCTAGACAAAAAAATAACAAAAGAAGCTTTCCAGCAGATTATTGATAACAACGAGCAAGATCGATTTTCTACTGTTGTTTTTCAGGAAGACTGGCACAAAGGCGTAATCGGAATTGTAGCTTCAAGATTAATCGAAACCTATTATCGACCGACTTTGGTCTTTACTAAAAGTGGTGATAAATATGCCGCTTCGGCAAGATCAGTAAAAGGTTTTGATGTTTACAATGCGTTAGATGCTTGCGCAGAACATTTGGAACAATTCGGAGGTCATATGTATGCAGCCGGAATGACGTTGAAAGCAGAAAATTATAAACCGTTTAAAGATGCTTTCGAAAAATGTGTAGAAAGCACTATTCTGCCTGAAATGCGAACGCCCGAAATAGAAATTGATGCTGAAATTGATTTCTCGGACATTACACCAAAATTAATTCGAATTTTAAAACAATTTGAACCTTTTGGACCTCAGAATATGACTCCCGTTTTTATGACTTCAAATGTAAAAGATACTGGTTATGCCAAAACTTTAGGTTCAGAAGATGAACATCTAAGGCTTTTTGTAAAACAGGACAACTCAGAAGGCATTTCTTCAATCGGGTTTGGATTAGGAAAAAAATTAAACATAGCACAAAATCAAAATCCGTTTCAAATTGCGTACTGCATTTCTGAAAATGAATGGAACGGTAACATTTCAACACAGCTTATGCTGAAAGACATTAGAACAAATGGAAGAGATTAAATCTAATAAGCCAGATCCGTATCAGGCGCTTCGTTACAGAGAATTCAACGTTTTTTTATTGCTGCGTTTTGCAATGGTTTTTGCTTGGTCGATGCAGTTTATCGTAATCGAATGGGAAGTTTATAGTTTAACTAAAAATCCGCTTTCGTTAGGAATTATTGGTTTAATGGAAATTATTCCTGCTGTTTCCATGTCTTTATTTGCTGGACATATTGTAGATCAAAGAGAAAAGAAGAGTTTATTAGTAAAATGTATTTTAGGTTTTTCAGTAATTAGTTTTGGACTTTTCTTATTGACTTGGCCAAAAGTAATTGGAGGCTGGTCTACTCATGTTATTTTGTATTCGATTTACGCTCTTGTATTTTTTGGCGGCATTGTACGTTCTTTCATGGGACCAACTATCTTCTCGCTTCTATCTTTAATTATTCCTAAAAAAGTATATCCAAACGCTGCAACTTGGAGCAGTTCGGTTTGGCAGATTGGAGCTGTAATGGGGCCGGCGCTTGCAGGCTTTTCAATTAACTGGATTGGCGTTCACTGGTCAATGTGTTTGGTATTTGGATTCTCAATTCTTTCTTTAATTGCTTTATCTCAAATCAGTCAAAAACCAATCATAAATCCGAAAGTTGGAGAATCTCTAAAAGACAGTCTTACAGAAGGGCTAACATTTGTATTTAAAAACAAAATTGTTCTAGGCGCATTATCCCTTGACATGATTGCTGTACTTTTTGGAGGCGCTGTAGCATTATTACCTGTTTTTGCACAGGATATTTTAAAAGTGGGTTCTGAAGGTTTTGGAATTTTAAGAGCTGCGCCTGCGGTTGGAGCTTTTATTACGATGCTGGTTTCTGCTTACGTTCCTTTGTATGAAAATGCAGGAAAAAAACTTTTAGTCGCCATTTTTGTTTTTGGTTTATCGATCATCTTATTCGGATTATCAACCTATTTCTGGCTTTCTGTTTTCGCTTTATTCTTAAGCGGACTGGCAGACGGAATTTCAGTTGTTATCCGCCAGACTATTTTACAGCTTAAAACTCCCGATCATATGCGCGGACGTGTTGGTGCTGTAAACTCCATTTTTGTTGGTTCATCAAATGAATTAGGTGCGTTCGAAAGTGGTGCAACTGCCAAATTAATGGGTGCAGTAACATCTGTTGTTTTTGGAGGAAGTGTTACACTTTTAACTGTAATTTTCACCGCATTAAAATCTCCGACTTTTAGAAATTTAGATCTAAAAAGAGATATGGAAGATCATCAGAAATTGGAGTAATTCTTTTTTTTGAAACCATATAAGTGATATAAGTTCAATTTAGACTCGTAAAGTTTCTTCCTTAAAATGACAAACTTTATGGTTGATTAGATGAAAACTTTGATTTTTTTTTAGATGAGATTATTAATAACCTTTTTCTTTTTAACGTTTTCCTTTTTAGCAAAAGGACAAAATCTTTATATCAAAACATACGGAAATCAAAAGCATAAACCGCTCATTTTTATTCACGGCGGTCCAAGCGGCAATGCCACTTTATTTGAAGGAACGACGGCTCAAAATCTTGCCGATCAAGGATTTTATGTAATTGCTTATGACCGAAGAGGCGAAGGAAGATCTATTGACCCAAAGGCGACATTTACTTATGAAGAAGCTTTTCGGGATTTAAACGCGATTTATAAAAAATATCATTTAAAGAAAGTTATTCTTCTTTGTCACAGTTTTGGAGGTTTGGTCGGTACGCTTTATACCAATAAATATCCGCAAAATGTGAGCGCTTTGGTTTTAGCAGGCGCTTTATTTTCACAGCAGGAAACGTATGATCATATTCTAAATACACTGAAGAAAAAATACAATAATGATTCTCAACAATTAGCGAGAATCAAAACTGTTGAAAATCTAGATAAAAATACAGCCGAATATCGCAAAAAATGCTACGAGCTTGCGGGAGAAAACAACGCTTTTAAAATGCCAAATCCAACTGCCGAATCTAAAAAATTGTATGCAGATTATGAGGCTGGAGAATTTTTTAAAACCAATATCAGAAACAAAAACGCTCCATTACTTTTTTATCAAAATGAAAAACAAAATAATATCGACACCAGACCTTTCTTAAATAAAATAAAAGCTTCGGGAGTTTCTATTTTTGCCATTTACGGTAAAGACGATGGGGTTTTTTCATCGGCACAAATTACTTCAATTAAAAATATCGCAGGCGAACTACATTTTGCTTTCCTTGATAATTGCTCTCATTATTTATTTGTTGACCAACAAAAAGAATTTCTTTCAAACATGAATAAATGGTTGAAATAGTTTTAAACCATATAAGTGATATAAGTTCATTTAATTAATGAATATCTTTTAAAGAGACTCCAGATTTAACTGGAGTTTTTTTGTGACTACTTTAAAACAATTTCAAAAAATTAACTTATAATGAACTTATATCACTTATATGGTTCAAAATATTTTTCAAATTTTTATGAATTTTTTATTTAGAATTAATATAAATAATATTTATATTTGTTGAAATAAAAGTATTTACGATGAGAGAAATTGAGCAGATATATCATAATAACTTTGGAATAGCTTTTTATTGGAAAGATCATAACACGACTATTTCAGACAAAGTGCAATTGGTTTTTAAAGAAACCGGCTTTTATTTTACTGTTCCAGAATTAAATCATTTTTGCGATTTAATCGAAGACAGTATGATTGAAAATGCTTGTTGTGAAGCTTGCGAAATGAAATATTCCTGTCATAAATTTTTATTGAAAACCCCATGCACTTCTATCGATTTGGCTGTAAATATGACGGAATTAAAATCGATTAAAGATCTAGTTGAAGGCTCTTTGTTTAAAATTGAGCTAGATGAATATATTTATGGAGTTGGAATGAATTAAGAAACATTCTAAATATTTTAACAGCATTTTTTCATTATTGAAATATATTTTGATTCAAAACAAAAAAAAGTATATTTACAGCAATGAAAAAAGCTGTATTTCTACTTGTCCTACCTTTTCTGGCAATCTGTTTTGCCAGCTGCAACAACAAATCTGAAGAATACATTGATCCTCGCGGCACCGATTATGCGGGATCTGAAAGCTGCATTCAATGCCATAAAATAGAATCAGAAATGGCTTTAAAAAGTTCGCATTTTAAAGCGACTGCTCCAGCAATATTAGGAAACGTTGCAGGAGATTTTGATTCTAAAAATCATACTTTCATTTACGATAAAGACACCAAACTTGTCATGGAAAAAGATGGCGATAGTTTGTATCAGGTTTTATACAAAAACGGAAAAGAAACAGCGAGATATAAATTTGAAATTGTTTTTGGCTCCAAACATGCGCAGACTTCTGTGTATTGGAAAGATGGTAATACTTACGAATTACCGATTTCGTTTTATCATTCTGCAAATAATTGGGCAACAAGTCCCGGTTTCCCAGCAGACAAACCTTATTTTGACCGAATGGTTTTAAAGGACTGTTACGCTTGTCATAGTTCTAATATTAGTTCGAGAACTGTTGATCAAAGTTCGGCAGACAAAAATTTCATGTCAATGGAAGTCGTTGATGTTATCAATAAAAAAACAATTGTTTACGGAATTGACTGTGAGCGCTGCCACGGGCCTGCAAAAAAACATGTCGATTTTCATTTAAAAAATCCAAATGTAAAAACAGCAAATAGTATTGTAAGTTTCAAATCTTTGGACAGACAGCAAAGATTAGATGCCTGTGCACTTTGTCATGCAGGAAATGACGGAATGAAATTAAAATCACGTTTTGACTTTAAACCCGGCGATCATTTATCTGATTTTTACCGTGAGACTAAAAGCATCAATGATACTGCCCAATTTGATGTTCATGGAAACCAGTTTCGCTTAATGGCGCAAAGTAAATGTTTTATCAAAAGTGAAAAAATGGATTGCATTACTTGTCATAATCCACACGAGAATGCTTCTAAAAATATGGCTTCTTATTCTAAAATCTGTATGAGCTGTCATCAAACAACAAAACATACCGATAAAACCTTAAAATCGGTTTCTGGACGTTTAGCCGATAATTGTGCTGAATGTCATATGCCGAAACGACCTTCAAATTCGATTAGTTTTCAGCTTTCAAACAACAAACAATTGTCAAATTATATTTTGAGAACGCATAAAATCGGAATTTATCCGAATGCTAAAAAATAATTATTTTTCGAATTTCTTCAATTCAAATTTTTCGCCGTCAAAAACGCCGTACGTAAAATAACCGATCCAATCGCCTAGATTGACATATTCTGAATTTTCACCAACCGGAAGAATCATTGGTAAATGACGATGTCCGAAAATAAAGTAATTGTAATGTTTGGTTTCCAGCTTACGTTTGGCGTATAAAACCAGCCATTCGTTTTCTTCGCCTAAAAACTTCACGTCTTCATCGCCAGAGATTAATTTGTTTTTAACCGATAAATATTGCGCTAAACTTACTCCAACATCTGGATGAAGCCAACGGAAAAGCCATTTTGAAAATGGATTTGTAAACACCTTTTTCATTCTTTTATAACCTTTATCGCCGGGACCTTTTCCGTCACCGTGACCAATTAAAAAAGTTTTTCCGTTAAAAGTAAATTCTTTGTTATCGTGATAAACGGGAATATTTAATTCGGTTTCAAAATAATCATTCATCCATAAATCATGATTTCCAACAAAGAAATAAATCGGAATACTGCTGTCGCGAATTTCAGCCAGTTTACCCAGAATTCGAACAAAACCTTTTGGAACAACTGTTTTATATTCAAACCAAAAATCGAACAAATCTCCTAAAAGAAAAATAGCTTCTGCATCTTCTTTTACCTCATCAAGCCAGGCAACAAATTTCTTTTCGCGCGGCAAACTCAATTCTGGAGTCGGCGCACCAAAATGTTGATCAGAAGCGAAATATATTTTTTTCATGGAGGAATTTTAGGTTTTAGACTTTAGGTTTAGATTCCTTGAAGATTGGAATTTGGAATTTAAAAATTGGAATTTTACAAATTATCCGAAGCGTACCATTCTGCAAAAGAAGATTCTGTTTCCTGAAGTTTTAGTGAAAAAAGAGAAATTCCTTCTGGCAGTCTTGCCACAATTTTTTTAGCAAAATCAATTACCATGTTTTCGCTTGTTGGCTGATAATCTACCAAAATTACATGATGACCGCGGTTTTTCAATTCATTTGCCAATTCGATATGCGGTGTAGTCTCATTAAAAACAGTTGCATGATCAAATTGATCGACGATTTCTTCTTTTACAATTTTCTTTAAGTCCGAAAAATCGATTACCATTCCGAATTTTACATTCGATCGATCTGTAATTGGCGACCCAATAACCGTTACCGATAATTTATAACTGTGCCCGTGAACGTTTTTACATTTTCCGTCGTAACCGTACAAAGCATGTCCAGTTTCGAAATTAAATTGTTTTGTAATTCTGATTTTACTCATCGATTTGCATTTTTAGGTTGCAAATTTACGAATTAATAACCGTTTTCATCTCTTTTTTTAGCACGGTTATACATCCAATAAGCAAGTCCGATTAAGATTACAAAAGGAATAAACGATCCGATGACTACACCAATTTGATAACTGCTGTCTGGAGCTTCTTTTATTTTCTCTGCCACATCGACTTTTTGAAGTAATGAAATGAGTTTCATTTTAATATTTTATTTGATTATCAGACAATCTTTGTCAAGTTTAAAACTTTGACAAAGATGCGTAAACGTTTAAAGTCAAAATATGATATTTGTTAGCTAAAAAAATGTCGAAAATTTAAACACATAGAAACATAGCTTTTTATTTTCAACTACAAAGTTTATTGAAAAAGCTCGCTTTCACACATAGATTTTAAATATGTAAAATATATTCTTTGTTTTTTTTGCCACAGATTTCACAGATTATATGGATTAAAAATCATTTTAATCCATATAATCTGTGGCAGAAAAACTTATTTCTTAAATTGTAATAAAGCCGATTTTGTAAAATCAGACAAAACCAATTTTCCTGTAATTGCTGCGCGTTCAAAAAGAAGCGATTCCCAGTTTTCTGTGCCTTCCCAGATTATTTTTTTCATTTCTGACAAAGCTTCTGGATTATACGAACTGAGTTTTTGAGCAAAATTTTCAACAACCTCATCTAATTTATCTGCTGTGTGAATCTCCGAATACAATTTGTGCTTTAAAGCCCATTCTGCCGATTTCCATTCTGTTGCTGCAAGTGTCATTTCGGTCATGGCTGGTTTTCCTATTTTTCTAGAAACCGCTGGTTCAATCACAAACGGACCAATTCCGATTGCCAATTCAGAGAGTTTTATTGCACTTTCGGGCGTTGCAAAAACATAATCGCAGGCCGAAATAATGCCGACACCGCCGCCAACAGCTTTTCCTTGCACTCTTCCAATAATTATTTTTGAGCAGTTTCGCATTGCATTCAATAAATGTGCAAAGCCAGAAAAGAATTCAATTCCTTGTTCATGATTTTTTACTTCTAAAAGTTCGTCAAACGAAGCTCCAGAACAAAATACTTTTGAGCCTTCGCTTTGTAAAACAATTACAGAAATTGTTTCATTTCGACTTAATTCATTAATTTCTAAAGTCAATAGATTCAATAATTGTCTAGGAAAAGAATTACTCGCTGGATGTCCGAACTGCACTGTCGCAACGGTATTATTTATAGTTGTCTGTAAAGATCCATTCTGATATTCTGAACTCATAAAAATTGATTTAAACGTAAAGTTACGGTTTTGAAAAATAATTCTGACTAAGACGTTTGAAATTTGTTTTTTGAGAATTAATTAACTTTATTTGCTAGGACTTTGGGGGATTAGCTCATTTGGCTAGAGCGCTACGCTGGCAGCGTAGAGGCGACCGGTTCGAATCCGGTATTCTCCACAAAACAAAAAACCTTGTAAAACAGATTTACAAGGTTTTTTTTATCTATTTTACAGAAATTATAATTTCCTATTTTTCATTGGCTGGATCATCACCACTAACATCTGCTTCCTCTTCTTTCTTAAAATCGTTATTCAATAAATTTTCAAGTTTCTTTTTCTCGCGCAGATTTTTACGAAGTGTAATTATGACAATTACTAATACAATCACTGCAACAACTGCTATTATTCCCCAATTGATTTCCATAACTTTAATTTTAAATTAAAAATAAAGTTTTTAGCATTACCTCACATTATCAAAAGGTTAAGAGTTTTATCATTATAAGACTAAAGAAAAAATGTATTTTTCAGAAGTCATTATCTCAATGATTTTCTTACATTTATCGATAAAGATTAAAAAATTTAAACTGCCATTTTATGAATAGTAAAACTTTTTCCATTTTTACATTTTCATTTCTTTTACTATTGTCTTGCAATAAGAAGCAAGAGCCTGGAAGCGTTGAAGCACTTCCCGCTCCTGTCGAAAATATCGAAAACGATTCTATAACCGATCAAGAAACTCCAAGAAAAGAAAGCATCAATTTATTTAATATAATGCCAAAAGACAGCAGTGATATAGCTTTTATTTCGCTGTCTGACATTTATCCGCTAAACGAAAATGACGCCGAAGCATTACCCAACATCGAAGAAAGGGGAATATTATCAGCAGAGTATATGACGCTCGAAGCGAATCAGCGAAAAAAATTTCTGTCTAAAATTAATATTTCAGAAAATGACTCTTTGTTTGCCTACGATTATGGAAAAAATAAACTCGCTCGTTTTGCTATTAAAAACTTAAAAGCTTCTGCATTACTCAATGGTTATTCTTCTCAGGAAGACTGGCCCTATAAACCATATGATTACATGGTTGGTTTTTCTATAAACAAACAATTACTTAACGGATTCAGCGAATATTATCGCGATGCAATAGTTTATGTTGGTAAAGAAAATCCGTTTTCAAAAGAGGGTTTAACGCCTATTGCTTGGAAAAAAACTACCGCTGCAGAATTTCCTTCTAAAGCCTTAAAAAATGAAGATCGAAAACTGCTGAAAAACACCACTTTGGGAGGTACGTATTTTTACAAAAACAATAATTTTCACTATTTCATACAAGATTATCTAGACAGCAGGAAAGAAGTTTTTGCTCGTCGCCTGTTTATCCTCAATGCAGAAACAAAAGATATTATTCTTGAAAAATTATACAGCCAAAGCGAAGGCACTTCTCCTTCTCCTCTAAACTATCAAAATCCTGACAACGTCATTGAGCAGTATACAGGTAAACTTTTTAAAGATAAACCGCCAGTTGTATTTGGTTTTCTTTACGAATCATTCGGCTGTCCAGTGATTTCATTGATAGACAAATCAAAAGAAGAAATTTACATTCAATGTGACAATCGTCATTAAAATGTTTTTTAGAAATTTTTGATTTTAAAAATAAGATTTAATGAATAATAGAATTTCAAGAATAAAAAATAATGTTCAAGACAAAAATTCTGAAGCCTGGCACAAACTCTGCGAATATATAGACAAAGTTGAAGCTGAAAATCTCGAAGAATTTTCCCCTTTAGAAGCATTAGGAAACGAACTTTATTCGCAGATTTATACATTGCCTGGAACCATTTCAAAACTTAAAAAAGTGAAGAAAATATGGTTATATGGAAGTAAATTAAAACGTATTCCACCCGAAATTGGAGAAATGGAATCGCTTGAATATTTTGATCCGTACACCTCTTATGATCTTCATTGGTTTCCTTACGAGATTACAAATTGCAAAAATTTAAAAGACAGCAGAGTAAGCACTAGAACGTTGTATGGAAATTATAAAAATAGAATGGGATTTCCATTACTGGATCATAATCCTGTAAGATACGAAAGCTCCACCGTTAAATGCAGTATTTGTAAAACAGAAATAAGTTATGAAGAGACAAACCAACTTTGGATTACAGTAAGAGTCGGTACCGATAATCTACCTTTGTTAGCCAATTTATGCTCGAAAGAATGTGAAGAAAAACTGCCTCAGCCTCCAAATGGTTATATTCCAAATCCGCATAAAGGAGGAGCAGGTTTAAAACAGCCAAACGACGATGAATGGGAATTTGAAAATAAAAAAACAGTCTCGCTTGAAGAAATTAAAAATCAAGAAAATGAGATTAAAGGTAAAAACTCATTAATAAAATTGGTTCGTAAAATTTGGGATAAATAACATCTGATTATCAAAGCTTAACACAGTAAATCCATAAAAAAATTGATACTAAAGTTTATTTGTAATAAAAATAACAGTCAACAAAATCTAAATCATGTCCGAATTAAGCTCATTATACTGCAAAGTCAAAATTACAAAACCACAGCTCGAAAAATTTCTAAACAGTCCGCTCGAAGAACCGCAGCTCAATGAAAATTGGTTAATTTTTTGGGAAAGCCGAAAGATGTATTCTAAATCAGTTTTAACGCAGGAACTTCTTCGTAATTATAATGACGAAAATAATAAGGAAGTTGTCGACGGCTGGATCGATTATCCTGAAGCAATGGCTTTTTCTGATTATGATGAAGCCAAAGAAGAATGGCATTGGGGAATGATGTTTTTCAGCGAAAATTATGTCGAAATGATTCCGATGTTTGCTTTTATCATCAGTTTAGAAAAATATGTAAGCGAAAGCCCAGAGAACCAAGCAATTGTTTTTCCTTTCTTTTGGGGCGATAATGGTGTAAATGCTTATGTATATTTTGAAAATGGAAAAGCGGTATTAAGTCCAAAAGTGCAGGTTTTAAAAGATGCCGATCCAAAATTTATCGAAGAAACTAAAGAATTCCTAAATAATAAATGGGATCAATTGAGTAAAGAAATGGATTTGGATAATTTGGATTAACTTTTAAACTGTAAGAAAAGAAATTATCTTTTATTTTGTCATTTCGAGGAACGAGAAATCTTCGCGAGCAACTCTTCAATCAAAATCAAACTTTGTGGAGTTTCTTATGAAGATTTCTCGTTCCTCGAAATGACAAACTGCATAACTTGAGAGTTCATATTTTCAATTTACCTCAACAAAAATCCCAATCGAATCGAACCATAAAAATATCCAGAATTCGTATCAATTCCTGGATCATTCAATTCTCTGCCACGGTATATGAAAGAATACGAAATATTAAAACTATTGTAACGATATTTCAATCCAGCTTCGGCATTAAAACGAAGGGGTTCCAAATCAAAAGTAATCGGACTTGTATCGTTAAACATGCTTCCTTCTATCGTGGCATCATAAAATTGATAATTGACACTTGGCATTGCATAGAAATAGAATTCTCTAATATCAGGCTGCGCATTCGCATTTACCGATGCATCATGAAGACTGGAATCGTAAATCGGAAGTAATTTTTTAAATCCAATTCTAGTCATAAATCCTGTTGAAACTCCTGTAAAAATAGTTCCCAAATTTGCTTCTGACTGCCAATGAAGATCTATAAAATCATTGTGTTTTGAAGGAAACAATTTTTTAGAATACATCACATGCGCCTGAAGTCCTAGCGCGTTATGAATTTGGTTTTCCCAGCCATAGACTTTTTTATAGCCGATAATTTTATGAAAACCTTCCTGTAAATCTTGTCCGAGTGCATTTGGTCCGACAAAACCAATTTGAAAATCGGTCTTTAAAACAGATTCACTTTGATAGAAAAAACTTTTTCCTGCTTCGGCAAAAAGATAGCCTGCAAAAGGCCTGTCGTTAATATCAACCGCAGTTTCATTTATAAATCTCGGATTGTATAAATATTGCCCAACACGAAATTCGGTTATTTTTTTATTGATCTTCGGATTATCATTTTTTGATAAATAGCGATAAAACAACTCTAAACCGTTTGTATAATACATATCATTTTTAGACGATGTGTATAAATCATTATCGGTAATAAAACCTATTTCAGAAGTTTTTCCTTGTCCAAAAGTCAACGTTACTGTTAAAATTAGAAAAGCAAAAAGTGTTTTTTTACTTTTCTTTACCATTGTAATTTACTTTTTTTCCAACGTAACGCATTTCGCGAACAATTCTTTCTTTTCTTCTATTAATATAACTTGAAGATCCCGTTGCTTTAAATTTTCGAGGATTTGGCAGAATTGCTGCAATTCCGGCCGCCTGCATCGGCGTTAAACTTGACGCGTCTCTTCTGTACCAATGTTCTGTTGCGGCATACGCGCCATAAACACCATCGCCCATTTCGATACTATTCAAATAAACCTCCATAATACGTTCTTTGCCCCAGATAATTTCGATTAAAACGGTAAAATAAGCTTCCAGACCTTTACGGAAATAACTTTTACCCTGCCATAAAAACACATTTTTTGCTGTTTGCTGCGAAATGGTACTTCCACCTCGAATTCGTCTTCCGCGTTCGTTGCTTTTATAGGCTTTTTGAAGTGCTTTAAAATCGAAACCGTTATGCGTTAGAAAAGTTCCGTCTTCACTGGCAATAACTGCTTTTTGCAAATTCATCGAAATTTTTTCAATAGGCTCCCAGTCGTGGTCAAAATAAACTTCTTTGCCATCCATTTTATTTTCGATGGCACGAATTAACATTAAAGGCGTAAACGGAACCGGAACATATTTAAAAAATATAACCGATCCGATAGATATTCCGAAAAACCACAAAGAAGCTTTTATAAAAAACCATTTTATTCTTTCACCCAAAGAGCGTTTTCCTTTTTTAGGAGCTGTTTTAGGTTTTGGTTTGGTTGCTACTGGTTTTTTAGGTGCTGGTTTTTTGGGTGCTGCCATTATATTAAATCTGCTAATTCTGTTCCTATTAAACTTCCTATTGCTACTCCCATCCCGCCCAAACGTACGCCGCAGAATACGTTTTCAGAAAGTTGTGAGACAACAGGATTCTTACTATTTCCGATTCCCATAATACCGCTCCATCGGTGCGCTATCTGAAAACTCTGATTTGGTAAAATTACATTTTTCAGCAAATCTTCCAATTTATTTTGAACAATTTTCGTCTGTCCAAATTCTGTTGTCGTTTCAGTTTCAAAATCAAGGTTTCTGCCGCCTCCTAATAAAATTCTATTTCCGATATTTCTAAAATAGTAATAACCGCGATCCAGATGAAAAGTTCCTTTAATATCCAAACCATCAATTGGTTCGGTTATTAAAACTTGAGCTCGTGCTGGTTTTACGGCTCCTTTTGTCAATGATTCGGCAAAACCATTTGTGGCAAAAAGTAATTTTTGAGTTTTAAAACTAAAATCATGCAGCGCCACTTCTACTTTATTTCCTAAATCAGAATATGACGTAATCGTCTGTTGATTTAGGATTAAAATATCTGCCGCTACAGCTTGTTTTAATAATTCCTGCATCATATTTCCGGTATCAATCTGCGCTTCAAACGGATTAAAAATCAAATATTCATTAATATTCTCAAACCCAAAACGATCTACTTCTTTAGCAAAAACATCGGCTTTGAAAAGTGGTTTTAAAACTTCATTTATAAACGGAATTTTCGAAATGCAATCATTAAAACCAAATTCATCTTCTTTCAAAAACAATTCGTAACCTCCGTGCGGTTTAAAATCTATTGCTTGATCTCCTAATCTTTTTCGAAGCAACTGCAATCCTTTCCAGCGTTTTTCGATTAAAGCAATTACGTCTTCTTCGGTATGAGTTTTTAAATCTTCTAGAATTTCAGAAAGGCTTCCGAAACAAGCAAAACCAGCATTTTTTGTACTTGCACCCTGTGGTAATATGCCGCGTTCTAAAACCAGAATTTTAGCCGTCGGAAATCTTTCGCGCAAGCGTAATGCCGTATGCAGACCAACAATGCCACTGCCGACGATTGTGTAATCTACGTTCGTAAACCAATTTTTAAGTTCCCAATAACTTAGTTCCATTTTTTTAATAAATTCCAATGTTTAAATTCCAAATTCCAATCTTGGGTTAAATTACAAAACTAACTTGAATTCCAATTATAAAATTCCAAAACCAGATTTAATTTAAAAACTCTAAATTAAAAATGTTACTTGAGATGTCAACGTGACAGTTTGGAATTTGGAATTTTAACAATTTATTGGAATTTAATTGTTGTATTTTTAGCCCACAAAAAATAGAATTTTTATTATGAAAAAAGTATTATTAACAACTTTAATAATGATGGGTTTAAACGCTATCGGACAGAATGTAATGTCGCCAGAATTGTTATGGAAATTAGGAAGAGTAACACCTCTTGGTATTTCTAAAGATGCGAAAAATGTAGTTTTTAAAGTTTCTACTCCTTCGATTGAAGATAACAAATCGACTTCCAAAATTTACACCATTCCTGTTACAGGAGGAAATGCAGTTGAAATTAAAGACACAAAAGATATTTTGGCTGACAAAAATATTTCGCCAGACGGAAAATTTTTGGTTTATAATGAAGAAGTAAAACTTGAAAAAGTTCTAGGAAAAGATTTTTATCCAAACTTAACAAAATCGGATGCTCAGATTTATGACGGTTTAGATTACCGTCACTGGGATACTTGGAACGAAGGTAAATTTAATCACGTTTTTTATAAAGAAAACAAAGACGGTGCAAAAGGAATTGACATCCTAAAAGGTGAAACTTTTGATTCGCCTCAAAAACCATTCGGCGGAGATGAAGATTATATCTGGTCTCCAGACAGCAAAAGCATTTTTTATGTGTCTAAGAAAAAAGCTGGAACGGCTTATGCAACTTCTACCAACACTAATATTTACGAGTACAATTTAGAAACTCAAAAAACAATAAATAGAACCGAAGACAATTTAGGTTACGATACTGCGCCGCAATTCTCGCCAACAGGAAATCTTTCTTGGCTGCAAATGAAACGCGACGGTTACGAGTCGGACAAAAACGATATTATTGTTGATTTTAAAGGAATCAAACAAAACTTAACAGCAAATTGGGACGGAACTGTAGATAATTTTATCTGGAGTAAAGACGGTAAAAAGGTATTTTTTGTAGCGCCTGTTGACGGAACAAAACAACTTTTTTCTGTTAATTTCCCTGGTTTAACTAAAATCGCAATCAATGTTCGTCAAATAACAAATGGTGATTTTGATGTGAATGATTTAGTTGGTTTTGCTGGAGACGATATTATCGCGACAAGAACTGATATGAATCATGCAGGTGAAATTTTCTCTTATAATTTGAAGAAAAACACTTGGAAACAATTGACTAATGTTAATACTGAAACGTACAAAACATTAACTTTAAGCAAAATAGAAAAACGTTACGTTACTACAACAGACGGTAAAAAAATGCTGGTTTGGGTAATCCTTCCTCCAAATTTTGATGCTTCAAAAAAATACCCAACTTTATTATTCTGTCAAGGCGGACCTCAATCTCCATTGACACAATCGTATTCTTTCCGTTGGAATTTTTCTTTAATGGCTGCTAAAGGTTATGTAGTTGTGGCACCAAACCGTCGCGGTATGCCAGGTCATGGTGTAGAATGGAACGAAAAAATCAGTAAAGACTGGGGCGGACAAGTTATGGACGATTACCTTTCTGCAATTGATGATGTTGCTAAAGAATCGTATGTTGACAAAAGTCGTTTAGGATGTGTTGGCGCTAGTTACGGAGGATATTCTGTATTTTATTTAGCAGGAATTCACAAAAACCGATTCAAAACATTTATCGCTCACGATGGAGTTTTCAATACTGTAAGTATGTTAGGAACTACAGAAGAAGTTTTCTTTAACAACTGGGATTTTGGCGGAGCATATTGGGAAAAAGATAATGCAGTAGCTCAAAAAGCTTATACTGTGTTTAACCCAGCAACTTTGGTTCAGAACTGGAATAAACCAATTTTGATTTTCCAAGGCGGAAAAGATTACCGTGTGCCAATCGGACAGGGACAAGAAGCTTTTCAGGCTGCGCAGTTAAGAGGAATCAAAAGCCGTTTTGTGTATTTTCCAGACGAAAATCACTGGGTTTTACATCCACAAAACGCTCAGGTTTGGCAGGGAGAATTCTTTAAATGGTTAGACGAGACTTTATAATTCATTTTAAAAGATAAAAAACGGCCGTAGATTTAT
The DNA here is from genome assembly GCF_042678225.1 of Flavobacterium artemisiae. Taxonomy (NCBI): domain Bacteria; kingdom Pseudomonadati; phylum Bacteroidota; class Flavobacteriia; order Flavobacteriales; family Flavobacteriaceae; genus Flavobacterium; species Flavobacterium artemisiae. The sequence continues at coordinate 156,267 of NZ_JBHUDZ010000001.1, forward strand.
ATAATCTACGGCTGTTTTGTTTTGAAAACATAGCAATTATGTAACATAATTACGTAGTTGTACTGTTTCTAAAATAGATTTTTTTAGATAAATTGCAATAATTTATAAAAGCCGAAATCCCCAAATATCTACATTAAATATGGAAACCAAAAGAAGTTACACCGCACTCAAAGTTTTATTCAGTTATGTTGCTTTATTAGCTTTGGTGGTAACTGTAGGATGGTTTTTATATTCTGAATATGTAGTTTACAACAAACTGGAAGATAAGATTGCACTTGAAAAAACGAAAATTTTAAGAGTCAGCAAACTTTTTTCTAATGTTTATAAAACAGAAGGTTTGGCAAGACAAACCATTCAGACCAATTCTCCAAAAGATTTCAAAAATTATCTTATCGAAAGCGACTCTCTTCGTCTTCGAATTGATAGTTTAAAACAAATTGCCTCGACAGAATATCAAAGAACACTTTTGGACACTGTTTCGTTTCTGCTTTCGGAAAAATCAGAAAACATCAAACAATTAAGGGAAATAAAAAACAAAGCCGATGACGAAACTTCTGTAAACAACGCCATTGACGAAATCACCAAAATGGAGTTTAATTTACGAAAACTTGAATTAGAGGATTTTACAAAAAACCCTAATCAACTCGGAAGTTATCAACGCGGCGTATTACAACGTTATGTTGATTATTTAAATCAAAATATTCCCGACGACAGCACGAATACACTTAGTAAAAAAGCCTCGGATTCTATTTTAGCGAATTCGAAAAAGCTTTTAAGTTCTGTAAAACTGAAGGCCGAAAAAAAGAAAGAATCCCTAAACTTTGAAGAAAATAAACTGCTTCAGAACGAAATTGCTATTTCGGATCAGCTTCGAAAAGTGCTTCGAATCATTGAAAGGGAAATCATCAATAATTCTATCAAGAACAATTCATTAAAAGAAAAATCATTAAAAAGAATTAATGAAATCGTTACGGCTTCGGCTGTAATTGGCTTATTGTTGACCATTTTCTTTTCTATATTAATTGTAAGCGATTATTCAAAATCACATCTCTATAAAAAACAGCTCGAAATTGCCAATTTCAAAACCAAAAATTTATTGAAAAGCCGAGAACAATTGATCTCGACGGTAAGTCACGATTTAAAAACCCCTTTAAGTACGATTGTCGGTTATTCTGAACTTTTAGGAAATTCAGATGTTAATACCAAACAATTGTATTTCATCAAAAATATAAAAAATTCATCCGAATATATTACGCAGCTGGTTCAGGATTTATTGGATTTTTCTAAAATAGAAGCTGGAAAAATTTCTGTAGAAAAAGTGCCATTTCTTCTTCCTGAAATTATAGAAGATGTGGCCAAAAACATTCAGACCGTTTATAAACACAAAAACATTTCCCTTATAATTAATGTTAATGATCAATTGAACAAACGAATTGTAGGCGATCCTTTTCGTTTAAAACAAATTTTGACCAATATTATCGGAAACGCTTATAAGTTTACCGAAGAAGGACATATAAAAATTATCGCTTACCCGATTAACGAACAATTCTTTACCATTTCGATTGAAGATTCTGGAATCGGAATTGAAAAAGGGAATCAGAAATTGGTTTTTGAAGAATTTGCGCAGGCAAACGAAGGCATCGAAAAAAAATACGGCGGCACCGGTTTAGGATTGTCGATCTGCCAAAAGATTATTTCTATTTTGGGAGGAAAATTGAGTTTAGAAAGTACATTCGGAAAAGGGAGTACATTTGAAATTCAGCTTCCTTTATTATTCGATAACAGCACCCCTGCAGACATTACAATTGATACTCAAAAACCATTATACAAAAACACTAAAAAACAGACATTTATAGTAGTCGATGACGACATCAATCTTCTGAATTTAACCAGCGGCGTTTTAAAACAAGAAAATCATCAGGTATTGGCATTTAGCAATGCGGTCAAAGCATTAGAAACAATTCAGAACACCGCTTTTGATTTTGTGATTACGGATATTCAAATGCCAGAAATTGATGGTTTCATGTTTTTAGAACAATTGAAAAAATCTGAAAGTATTCCTTATAAAAATCAACCTGTAATTGCACTTACGGGCAGAACAGATTTGGATATTTCGATTTATAAAGAAGCTGGTTTTACGACTGTTGTTCAAAAACCATATTCTCCAAAAATTTTATTAGAAACTATTCAGCATATTTTGGATAATGAAGAATTGCCAGATGTTGAAATAAATGAAATGGAAGAGTCAGAAACTTTACAATTGTATTCTTTGGATACCTTAAAAGACTTTTTAGGACAGGACGAAAGTGCCTTAAAAGAGGTTATAAAATCTTTTATCGAAAGTAGTATTGATAATTTAGAGCTTTTAGAAACAGCTATTAATGATAAAAACGTTGAAGAAATTAAATCTATCGCGCATAGAATTGCGCCAATGTTCAAGCAAATTGAAGCGCGAGAAATTGGTGATACTTTGAAAAAAATCGAAAAAGACGAATATAAAATGAGCGAACTAAGGAACGTCTACAAAGATTTGATCACAAAAACTGCTGTTTTGTTTGAATCGCTGAAACAAGAATTACTTTAGAAAACAATTAAAGTTTATTGTTCTATATTATATTGTTTCAATTTATTGTAAAGTGTCTTTCTGGTGATTTTAAGCAGTTTTGCCGCTTCCGATTTATTGTTCTGCGCTTTTGACAAAGCATGAATAATAGCGTCTTTTTCATTATCAGATAATGAAAAACTGCCGCTTGCTGGTGTTTGTTTCTGAATCTGAAAAAATTCTGCTGGTAATACGTCACTTTCAATAAATTCACCGCGAGATAAAAGAGTCGCGCGTTTTACACAGTTTTGAAGTTCGCGTAAATTTCCAGGCCAGCTGTAATTCTGAAAAATAGAAACCACTTCTGGAGAAAATCCGATAATGTCTTTATTTAATTGCTGATTGGCTTTTTCTAAGAAATAGTCAGCAAAAACCATTAAATCTTCATCACGATCTTTTAAAGATGGAGACTGAATAGAGAATTCGTTGATTCTATGGTATAAATCTTCTCTAAAATCGCCGTTTTTTACTGCCTCGCGCAAATCTTCGTTTGTAGCCGTAATAATGCGTATATCGACGTTTATTTCTTTATTACTTCCAACAGGTTTAATTTTTCTCTCTTGAAGTGCTCTTAAAAGCTGAATTTGATTTTCGTATGAAAGGTTTCCAATTTCATCCAAGAATAAAGTACCGCCATTTGCCGCTTCAAAATATCCCATTTTATCGCTTATCGCTCCAGTAAAAGATCCTTTTAAATGCCCGAAGAATTCACTAGCCGCTAATTCTTTCGGAATCGCACCGCAATCTACTGCAATAAAATTATTGTTCTTTCTATTACTTTGCTGATGAATACTTTTGGCAATGATTTCTTTTCCCGTTCCGCTTTCGCCGATAATCAAAACCGACATATCGGTCGGACTTACTAATTGAATATGATCAAGAAGTTTTTTTGACGCTACAGAGATTCCTTTCACAAATTCATTCTCTCCTGAAGCTTGTTTTTTAACTGCTTTCTTTTGTTTAACAGGAACTTCTTCCTCCTCTTGAATTTGAGGTGTTTGAAGTGCATTGGTAATAACCAATAAAACCTCATCTGGATTAAAAGGTTTTGAGATATAATCTGCCGCACCATTTTTTATTGCCTTTACGGCAGTATTTACGTCAGAGTAACCAGTCATTAAAATTACTGGAATATGTGGATACGAATTTTTAAATTCAGACATCAATCCAATACCGTCAGAATCAGGCAGACGAAGATCTGTCAAAATCAAATCAAACGATTCGTTTTTAACAGCAACACGTGCTTCTGCAGCAGAGAAAGCAATCGTTACATCGTACGCTTTTTTGACTAGAAATTTTTCTAATAATTTACAAAACGCGATGTCATCTTCTATCAGTAATATCTTGGGCATTTGCTTTTATTGACTTTTTTGCTAAAATAATACTATTAAACTTGTCTTTTCATAAAATTATCAAAAAAAAAAGAGATTGCACGTCGCAATCTCTTTTTCACCAAAAACATAAATCTAAATTCACCTAATTATATTTTCAACCAGTTACCATTGACATCTGAGTAAACAGTAGCCTTTTGGTCTCCAACTGATATTTCGAGTTTGTACTCTTTTTTTTCGTTTACAAATGCTTTATCCAATTTTGCTCCTGGATAAGCAGTCTGCAAAGCTGTTTTTACAGCTGCAGGTACAGCATCTGCGGTAACTTCTGTATATTCTGTCTGAACAGAAATAGTCGTTACCTTAACTTCTTGAGAAACTGTCGACGCATTTGTCATCGACACTGCCCCTAAGAGAACAATTGCTGATAAGATTAGCTTTTTCATAATGCTGTATATTAATTATTTCTTGATGATATTACCTGAAGCATCTGTAAATACAGTATACTTTTTATCACCTGTCGAAATTTCCAGTTTGTACTGGTTTTTATCGTTTTTGTAAGCTTTCTCAAGCTTCGTGTTTGGAAACGATTTTTCTACAGTAGATTTTACCGCTGCTGGAACAGCATCTAAAGCAACTTCAGTAAATTCATCTTGAGCAAATACTGATTGAGTCATTGAGATTGTTTGAGGAACTGCGGCATTAACCGTCAAAGTTCCTAAAACAATCGCTGCTGATAAGATTAACTTTTTCATAATATAGTGGTTTAAAATTATTTTTGAAGAATTTTACCAGTAGCATCTGTGTAAACGATCGATTTTTCTCCTCGAACGGTTACCTCAATTTTGTACTCTTTTTTATCATTTACCCATGCTTTTTCAAGCACTACACCAGGATAAGCCTCATCTAAAGATTTTTTAACAGCAGCTGGAACGCCATCCACTTCTTTATATCCATCCTGATCATTAACTGTTTTTACAATTTCATTAGTAATAACAGCGGTTTCTGCGTGCATCGACAAACTGCCTAAAACAATTGCTGCCGATAAGATTAACTTTTTCATAGTAATAGTTTTAAAGGGTTAGTTATTCAGTTATTTTTTAATCCAAGTTCCGTCTGCGTTAGCAAAAAGATTTCCTGTTTTATCTCCAACAGTTACTTCAAGCTTATATTCAGATTTTGTATTTTTAAATGCTTTTGTAAGCACTGCGTCTGGATATGCTTTTTTAAGTGCGTCTGTTACAGCTGTAGGAACTTCTACTACTTTAATTTCTGTAAATTCGTCTTGAATAGAAATTGTTTTAACGATTGTATTTGAAATTGGCGAAGTTGAAGCAAATGATGTTAAACCTCCCAAAACGATTGCGGCTGATAGAAATAAATTTTTCATGATAGTTGTATTTTAATGTTGTTAACTTAATTTTAGTATTCTTGATCTGGATTTTCATCTGAATCTTTATTGAATACTATTATTTTTGAATCCAAGTTCCGTCTGCATTAGCAAAAAGGTTTCCAACTTTGTCACCAACAGTAACATCTAGTTTGTACTGTGATTGTTCGTTTTTATATGCTTTTGTAATTACTGCATCTGGATAAGCTTTTTTCAAAGACTCTGTAATAGCTGCTGGTAATTCTTCTAATTTAATTTCTGTGTATTCGTCTGCAACAGAAATCGTTTTTACGATTGTATTATTTACTTGTGTTGTTGAAGCGAATGAAGTTAAACCTCCTAAGACAATTGCGGCTGATAAAAATAAATTTTTCATAACGTATATATTTAAGATTAATAGTTGTTTACGCTTTAGGTAATGAAATTATTATGCCGCAAAAGAAAAGAACTGTGCCAAACTATGCAAAAGCCTATATTTAAAGGCTTTTACTAAAAACTCATTAAAACATTAAAAAAGAAAAAGTGTGTAACGGGCAGATAAAGTGTGTAATAAGTATACACTTAAAGTGTAACCTTGTGGTGAAATTCCAAATTTTAAATTCCAAATTCCAACGTTGAAGATTAAAAAACTCTAGATTTGAGATTTGGAATTTTTAATGATTGGAATTTCTCAAGTACTTATAAAAGAAAAAAGGCTGCCAAAAATTGACAGCCTTTATATTATTCCTCTATTGAATTCATTTTGAATGTATCCATAAATGCAGTTGTATAATCTCCTGCAATATATTTTGGATCATCCATTAATTGTCTGTGGAAAGGTATTGTTGTTTTCACACCTTCGATTACAAATTCGTCCAAAGCTCTTCTCATTTTACTGATTGCTTCTTCACGAGACTGCGCTGTTGTAATTAACTTAGCAATCATAGAATCGTAGTTTGGCGGAATACTATAACCAGAATATACGTGAGTATCTAAACGAACTCCGTGTCCTCCTGGCATATGAAGCGTAGTAATTTTTCCTGGTGAAGGACGAAAATCGTTGTAAGGATCTTCAGCATTAATACGACATTCGATAGCATGTAATTCTGGAAGGTAGTTTTTTCCAGAGATTGGAATTCCCGCTGCCACCATAATTTGCTCACGGATCAAATCATAATCAATAACTTGTTCTGTAATTGGGTGCTCTACTTGGATACGAGTGTTCATTTCCATGAAATAGAAATTTCTGTGTTTGTCAACTAAAAATTCTACAGTTCCAGCACCTTCATATTTAATAAATTCAGCAGCTTTTACAGCAGCTTCTCCCATTCTTGTACGAAGTTCGTCTGTCATGAAAGGTGAAGGTGTTTCTTCAGTAAGTTTTTGGTGACGACGTTGTACAGAACAATCTCTTTCAGAAAGGTGACAAGCTTTTCCGTATGCATCTCCAACTACTTGAATTTCGATATGACGTGGTTCTTCAATAAGTTTCTCCATGTACATTCCGTCATTTCCAAATGCTGCAGCCGCTTCTTGACGCGCACTTTCCCAAGCTTTTAAAAGCTCATCTTCTTTCCAGATAGCACGCATTCCTTTTCCTCCACCACCAGCAGTAGCTTTCATCATAACTGGATAACCAATTTCTGCAGCTGTTTTTTGTGCATGCTCATAAGAATCAAGTAATCCGTCTGAACCTGGTACACAAGGAACTCCTGCTGCTTTCATTGTAGCTTTTGCAGAAGCTTTATCTCCCATACGGTCGATCATTTCAGGAGCGGCACCAATAAATTTGATTCCATGCTCTTGACAAATTTTTGAGAATTTAGCATTCTCAGAAAGAAATCCATAACCTGGATGTATTGCGTCTGCATTTGTAATTTCTGCAGCAGCAATAATATTTGACATTTTCAAATACGATAAGTTACTTGGAGGAGGTCCAATACAAACCGCTTCATCTGCAAACTTAACGTGTAAACTTTCTGCATCGGCTGTAGAATAAACCGCAACAGTTTTAATTCCCATTTCCTTACAGGTACGAATTACACGAAGTGCAATTTCTCCTCTATTCGCAATTAATATTTTTTTAAACATCTTATTTTAATTAGATAATTAGACAATTCGATAATTAGATAATTTTAGATGGTTAACAATATTCGATGCGAGCCATTCTAAAATCTAAAATCTAAAATCTAAATTTATTTATGATGGATCAACTAAGAATAAAGGTTGGTCAAATTCTACTGGAGACATATCGTCAACTAGAATTTTTACGATTTTACCTGAAACTTCTGATTCGATTTCGTTGAATAATTTCATTGCTTCAATTACACAAAGAACATCTCCTTTTGCAATAGTACTTCCCACCTCTGTGAAAACTGGTTTGTCTGGAGATGGTTTTCTATAAAATGTACCAATGATTGGAGATTTTATAGTAATATATTTAGAATCGTTAGCAGCTGGTGCTTCTGGAGTTACATTTACAACTGTTGGAGCAGTAACTTGCGGAACTACCGCTTGAGGTAAAGCAGCCTGAGCTGGTAATTGCTGTACGTAAGTTGCCTCAGTTACATTTGTTTCTAAAGTTGTTCTGATCGTGATTTTTACATCATCCATTTCTAACTTCACTTCTGCAACGCCCGAATTTGCAACAAATTTGATTAGGTTTTGAATTTCTTTTAAATCCATAATGATTCGTTTTTAGTTTTAATTTATTTCTTATCGTAAGCCCATTTCAAGTAAATAGATCCCCAAGTGAATCCACCACCAAATGCAGCAAAAATAACATTATCTCCTTTTTTGAACTTGCCTTCAAAATCAGCTAACACTAAAGGAAGTGTTCCTGAAGTTGTATTACCATATCTTTCGATATTTACCAATACTTTATCTTCTTCAAGTTCTAATCTTCCTGCAGTAGCGTCAATGATACGCTTATTAGCTTGATGCGGCACTAACCAGTCAACATCTTGATTTGTCAAATTATTTCTTTGCAAAATCAATTCGCTGGCATCAGCCATATTTGTTACAGCATATTTGAAAACAGTTTTTCCGTCTTGCATAATATTGTGCTGTCTGTTTCTTACTGTTTCTTCAGTAGGCGGGATTAAAGAACCTCCAGCTGGAATTTTAAGGAAATCACGTCCAACTCCATCGCTTCTTAAATATTCATCCTGTAAACCTAAGCCTTCATAATTTGGTTCAAAAAGAACCGCTCCCGCTCCATCACCAAAAATAATACAGGTTGCTCTATCTTTATAATCTACGATCGAAGACATTTTATCTGCACCTATTAAAAGTACTTTTTTGTAACGTCCAGACTGCACATAAGCAGCCGCTGTAGACATTCCGTATAAGAAACTTGAACAAGCAGCCTGCAAATCGTAAGCGAATGCATTTGTTGCTCCAATTTCTGTTGCAACATAAACTCCTGTAGAAGCCACCATCATATCTGGCGTTGCTGTCGCCATTATCACCATATCAATCTCAAGAGGATCAATATTAGCTTTGGCTATTAAATCTTGTGCTGCTTTTATAGCAAGGTACGATGTTCCTTTATCAGCATCTTTAAGAATTCTTCTTTCTTTAATTCCAGTACGAGTGGTAATCCATTCGTCGTTAGTGTCGACCATTGTTTCTAAAACTTTGTTCGAAAGTACAAAGTCTGGAACATAGCCTCCAACAGCTGTAATTGCGGCTGTGATTGTATTCATTATATTCTATTATTTCCTTTCAAATATTTTGTATTTGAAAAATTTTTAAAAGACTCGAAAATTACAAAAAAAAACGAAGCGAATTTGTCTATATTTTCTTAAAAAACAAAAATTATAACCAACAAAAAAAACTCTCACGAAGTGAGAGTTCTAGTATAATTTAGAAAAACGTATTAAGCAACCGCTTCAGATTTATCGATCACAACTTGTCCTCTGTAGTACATTTTACCTTCATGCCAGTAAGCTCTGTGGTATAAATGTGCCTCTCCAGTAATTGGACATGTAGCGATTTGAGCTACAGTAGCTTTGTAGTGAGTTCTTCTTTTATCTCTTCTTGTTTTCGAGGTTTTTCTCTTAGGATGTGCCATTTTACTATATTATTTATCCGTTAATAGTTTCTTTAATTTTTCCCAACGCGGGTCAATATCTTCTTCTTTATTCTCTACTTTTTCTTCTTTGACTCTTAATTCATTCAGCTTATTTAAAGCTTCTGTCTGAAGACTTCCGTCTTTTACTCCTGGATGAACTCGTTTTGATGGAACAGATAGCACGATCATTTCATAAATATATTGTGAAACATCTAACTCAAATTCTCCATGAGGCAAGATTAACAGCTCTTCATTATCGTTATTGAATTCATCTCCAAAACGAACAATTAATTTCATTTTCCCTTTTATAGGAAGATCAAAATCTTCTCCTGTTAGATCGCAAGGTACATTTACAGTTCCTTTATGCTTAAAATCTAACTCAAGCATTGTGCTTTTCTTGTCTAAAACTAAATCTACTTTGATTGCTGAATTTTGAAATTCATCATACTCAAAGTTCTCAAAGAACTCATTACTTATCTGATACTCAAAATGGTGTTTTCCTAGTTTTAATCCTACGAAAGGAATTAAAAATTCTTTTAATTTGCTCATTTCAACATCAATTTGAACAATTCGGTTCTAAAACTAGATATCCGAATTGGGGTGCAAAGATATAAAATTATTATAAATCTAATAATCTTATTCACCTTTTTTTGTTTATAACTGTTTTTCTTTTATTTTAAGAGGTTTTTGGCTAATCTCCTCATACTGATTACGCGAGCGAAAAATATCGATCGCAAGATATACTGCTTCTTTAAATGAATTGTAATCTGCCATATCTTTTCCAGCAATATCATAGGCTGTACCGTGGTCAGGAGAAGTTCTTACTTTATTTAAACCCGCTGTATAATTCACTCCTTTACCAAAAGACAATGTTTTAAACGGAATTAAACCTTGATCATGATACATCGCTACAATTGCGTCATATTTCTCATATTGAGCACTTCCAAAAAAGCCATCTGCAGGAAATGGCCCAAAAACCATTGTACCGGCATCAAATATTTTTTTCAGAACTGGCTTTAAAATCAAATCATCTTCTTTTCCGATTACACCGCCGTCTCCACAATGCGGATTTATTCCTAAAACTGCAATTTTCGGTCTTACGATGCTAAAATCTTCAATTAAAGATTTTTTAATGGTTTCGATTTTCTTAGTAATTAATTCTTCTGTTAAATGAGAAGCCACATCATTCAACGGAACATGATCTGTGATTAAACCCACTCTCAAATTATCCTGTACCATCATCATTAAAGCATTTCCTTCTAACTGCTGATCTAAATAATCAGTATGCCCTGGAAATTTAAAATCTTCTGACTGAATATTGTATTTATTTATAGGAGCCGTAACCAAAACATCAATATCACCGTCTTTTAAAGCTTTTGTTGCAGCTGTAAAAGATTTTATGGCATACTCTCCTATTTTCTCGTCATTTTTTCCAAAATTAATATCTACTCCTTCTCTCCAAAGATTAAAGACATTTACTTTACCCGGCAGCACCTGATCCAATTTATCAACTCCATGAAACTGTACAGTCGATGTAAAACTTTTTTTAACAAAAGAAAGTATTTTAGCATTTGCAAAAATAACCGGCGTGCACATTTCCAGCATACGAGAATCTTCGAATGTTTTCAAAATAACTTCGCTTCCAATACCGTTAAGATCTCCAACCGAAATTCCAACAATTATATTTTCTGCTTTTTTATTCATGAGCTCAGGGTATTTATTACTAATTTTGATGTGCAAATTTAGTAAAATAAAACCACAATGTTCACAGGAATTATAGAAACCCTTGGAAGGATTCACGAAATACGAAAAGATCAAAACAATCTTCACATTACAGTTGAATCTTCAATAACAAATGAATTAAAAATAGATCAAAGCGTTTCGCATAACGGAATCTGCCTTACGGTTGTCGCAATAAACGATTCTTTTTACACCGTAACTGCAATTGACGAAACGATTTTAAAAACTAATATCGGCGATTGGAATACTGGCGATATTGTCAATTTAGAAAGAGGAATGAAACTTGGGGATCGTCTCGACGGTCATATAGTACAAGGTCACATAGACCAAACAGGAACTTGTATTAAGATCGAGGAAGCAAACGGAAGCTGGAATTATACTTTTGAATATGACAAAAACCTCAACAATATTACTATTGAAAAAGGTTCAATCACAGTAAATGGAGTGAGTTTGACAGTCGTAAATTCTAAAACAAACGAATTTAGCGTATCAATTATTCCGTACACTTACGAACACACCAACTTCAAAGATTTTAAAGTTGGAACAAAAATCAATCTTGAATTTGATGTTATCGGAAAATACATCTCAAGACTTTACGCTATTAATAAATAGTCATTAAACTTTTTTGATCATAAAAAAAGCTTCAGATTAAACTGAAGCTTTTCTTATTTTATTTTTATACAGAACTGTAATTCCTAAAGCGGTACCCGCTATCATTAAGAAAACAATATTTTCATTAATTGGAATTCCTGGATTTACCGGAACTCCAGGACTATCTGGATCTGGCAGATCTTGCGCAAAAGCGACAGAAAAATTTAGTAATACTAAAGCAATTAATAGAAATGGGGCTTGTAATTTCTTCATAAACTCTACCTGCTGATAAACAGAATACTTAGTTAATAAATACACTAATAGAAATTTCGGACAAAAACTACTTTTTAACGAAATTCTTCGACAAAAGTATAAGTTTTTTGCACAAATACAACTTTAAAAACAAAAAAGCTTTGCACAATATTTAACATTTTCAGGAATAATCAAAATAAAGTACAATCCTAAATTAAATACGTAGCTCAATTCTGTATTTTTTAAATAAAACCAAAAAACTTTTATGAAATTACATTTCGAAAGAGTCTTGACGAATTAATATATTTGCATAATTAAAATAAGAACCTCAAAAGGTCATTCAATAAATCAGGCAAAATAGATGAAAAAAACAGTTGGAAGTTTGTATGCGGGTGTAGGCGGTATATGCATGGGTTTTAAAAATGCCGGATTTGAATTAGAATGGGCAAATGAATTTGACAAAAATGCCTGCACTACTTATAAGAACAATTTCAAACATAATCTTATTGAAGGCGACGTAATGGCTTTAGACGTTACCGCTCTTGAAAAAATAAACATTCTAACGGCAGGTTTTCCTTGCCAGCCGTTTTCGGTTGCGGGTTATAGAAAAGGTTTTGAAGATAGCAGAGGAAATCACTTTTTTAAAATTTTAGATTTTGTAGATGAAATGCGTCCTAACGTAATTTTTCTTGAAAATGTAAAAAACTTAAAAGGGCACGATAAAGGAAATACGATCAAAGTAATCGAAAGCGAAATTAGAAAACGTAATTATACTTTTGACAGTGCGGTTCTCAACACTAAAGATTTTGGAAACATTCCTCATAACAGAGAAAGAATTTTCATTGTAGCTTTTGATAAAGATTATATCAAAGATGATAAATTCGAGTTTCATTTTCCTGAAAAAGAAGACTTAACGAAATCAATTAAAGATCTTATTACCAAAGAAAAGGTCGACGAGAAGTTTTATTATCACGAAGATAAATACATGTATGATATGCTGAGAGAATCTATCACAAACAAGGATAGAATTTATCAATTTAGACGACAGTATGTTCGTGAAAATAAATCCAGCGTATGCCCTACGCTAACCGCTAATATGGGAACTGGAGGACACAATGTACCACTTATCACAACCGATTTTGGTTTTAGAAAATTAACTCCCAGAGAATGTTTTAGATTTCAGGGTTTTCCTGACGACTTTAAACTTCCGGCGATTTCAAATTCTCATTTGTACAAACAAGCTGGAAACTCAGTAAGCATGCCCGTTATTCAAAGACTAGCATCAGAAATATATAAGGTACTTGAAAAAGTAGAAGCTAAAAAGACCAAAAAGGCTAAAGAAAAAGCTTAAACTGCCCATCCTGAGCTTCAGTTATTTTTTCGATAAAAGATTCGTATTCATCTAGTTTTGTAAAATCTATAAAATAATCATCATTTGTAGATTTTGTAATCTTAACGCTGTCGTAACCTATTTTTCTAAGCTTGCCATATGTCAAGAGTTCGTTTTCTTGCAGCATTAAAACATCTCGAAGCATCCAGTCGGCAAGTGCTTTGTTTGGATTTGTCATTAAAGCTTTGCTTCCATCTTGACACACTTTTGCAGAAAGAATATTTCCGTTCGGAATTTTAAGATTAAAAACAACATCTTTCTCTGGAAAAAAATCGGGAGCATTATTTCTTATTTTTGAAGGTATGCCAATATAAACTTCACCTGGATCTCTTTTTCTTCCGCCGGCATTCCATTGATTCAACTGACTTTTTTCAGGAACAATAGGTTCTTTTGACTTCTTTTTGGCTTCGGGAGAATACAAAGGCAGAATTACGTAATCTACAAACGGAATCAATTCTTCTTCCGTCAATAAACCAATTGCACTTTGAAGATTTTCTTTCGCAAAAGCAGTTTCTTTTTTAATGTCAGATTTCGATAAATCTAAAAGTACATTAATTGGTTCATCTAAAATCTCAACAGGAATTTCGATACAGTTTTCAGGAATTACAAAGCGTTTCATTAAAACACTTTTCGAAAAATTGAAATTGTATTCGTTTAAAGCATCTTTGAATTTTAATGAACTTTTGGTTTCTTCCAGAATTTCAATTGATGTTTTATCAATTAAATCATAAGAGGTTTCAAAAACTTTGATTAGAAATTTATCACGCCCAATAATATGATACACTCGGCTTTGAGTGTTATAAAGTCGGTCTGCAAAAGCGATTCTTTCGTTTCTAAAATCGGCTAGTTTGTTTGCCAGATCCAAACCTTTAAGTATTCTTAGCTCAGAACTTCGTGAATTAAACTCGGCAACTTTTTCAATTTTAGAATTTCCGGTTAATACAAATGTTTTAATTCCGACACCGCATCCATTAATTACAGCATCATATGCCACATCGGCGCGCGCCAGATTATCGGCACCAAACGCTTTACAAAAAGCATTTTCTGCAACTCTATATTGAATAAAAGGTTTATCTGAAGAACTAAACAAATTCGAAAACGCGCCAATTGCTTTTAAAGCGCTTGTATAATTTTCGATATTTTGATTTGTTTGAGTTTTTAGAAACATTATTTTGAAAGTTCGATTTCTTGTCTAATTTTTTCGATGCAAGATTCTAATTCTTTTTGGATTTCTTTACTCCAAAACCGTAAAACTTTCCAATTCTTAGAAAGTAAATGTTCATTGACTTCAATATCGCGTTTCATATTTCGTTCAATTTTCGGAATCCAGTATTCTCGGTTCGATTTGATTCTGATCTGCTGGGTTTCCCAATCTTTTCCGTGAAAAAATTCGCTATCAATAAAAATGGCAATCTTATAACTGGCAAAAGTCAGATCTGGTTTTCCAAATATCTTTTTGTTGTTTTTGCGATACCGATAACCCAATTTCCATAAAGCCTTTGCAAGCCTTACTTCGTCTTTGGTATTCGTGCTTTTTATCGCCTGCATATTTTTCCTCCTCTGTTCGGGAGTTAAATTATCCATTTCTTTAAGATTAAATTTGTCTTTAACCTTAAAGATACTTCATTTTATTTTAAATATTTTCCTTTCAGAAAAAACTAATTTGGTATTTTCGTTTTTCCACAAAACCCAACTCCAAATATGAAAATGTATATTTTAGTAAAACAGAATGTTCCCGATAAACTCGTTCCTGTTATCGCAGCGCATGCATCGCTGGCGTGTTTTAGAAAATTCGAACATACCGAAAATATGCAGCAATGGATAAATGGAATTTTCAAAAAAGTGGTTTGCAGTGTAAACGAAAAGGAATTTGAAAACGCAAAAAATGAACCCGATAATGTAATCCTAACAGAATCTTCTTTAGACAATCAAGAAGTTTGTATTGTTTTTTCTCCAAGAGAAGAATATTCTAAAATGTTTAAATTTTTAAAAATGTGGACACCGCAAAACAATTAATATTTTGTATTTTTTATTTTAAAACAGAATACAAACGATCTAAATGATATAAATCGACAGATTGGATATAATAATTTGCTGCATCCATTTTTGTTTTGCCATTCAGCAAAGCATTTTTAGGAATAATATATTGATTTTTAATAATGTACTGAATTGTTTTTATTGAACAGCAACCCGGAATATCATAAAACCAAAATGTTTCTTGAATTTTCTGCCATAAATTTTCTTTAGTTTCAAAAACTCCTTTTAAAATATTTTTTATATCAGGCTTAATTCTCACCAAAACAAAAAAGTCGTAAACCGCAGTTTTCAAAATATCATGATTCGGAATATACATTCCTTCAGAATTCCAATCTTTAGTTTCTAAAAGAAAAAGGTTCGAGAAAAAAGCAGCCGACTTTACACATATAAATTTTCCGTTTGCTTTTAAATCGGTTTCATCCCAAATTCCTTTTCTATGAATACTAAAATCAGGCTCTTCCACTTCGATATTCTGGAGTTTTAGGTTTTCATATAATATAATCTCTGCCAATTTTCCTTGAAAAGTATTTTGGAAAATCTCGAGTGGCGTTCGATTCAATTGTCCACCAGATCTTGTAATTCGATGAAATCCTTCGCCATAAACCATTTCATAAGCAAAATCAAAAGCTTGTTTTACAAAAACAGGATTCACAACATGTCCTTCAAAACTCTTTTTTGAAGTAATGAAATAGCTGTTATCCTTTTGATTTAATTTCATGGTTGCACTATTGTTCATCAAAAATAAAGAATACATTTTTATTTTGATAGAATAATATTACAAAATTACTTTGCTCTAATAAAATGCCTCTCCATTTCTGTAATCTCGCAACACTTTAGCGAGTTTACACTAAAACAAACACATTGATTATCATATGATTAAAAAAATATTTATTCTGTAAGTTCCAGTAGTCGTTAGCGGTGATTTATCTCATCTTTTGATCGTATCATTTTTATAGATTCAGGCTGGTTTTATTCTATTTTTTCAATATTCTTTCTCTCGATCAATAAAACACTTATAAAAAACATGCCGAGCATTATTAAAACTATAAAAGGAATTGCCGAAATTATCAAATAAACATTTTGATTTTCAGAATCATAAAAGCCGTATTTTTCATCATAATAGAGTTTTATGCTATCATTATTGTTTAGTTTACTATCAAAACCATAATGCTCTATAATTTCATTGCCTTCTTTATTTTTAAATTTTATTTTGCCAAAATAGCGGTATGTATTGTTATTTTTATGAGATTTAACACTATCAACATTTATTATCAAAGCATTTATTCTATAACCAGAAATTCTAGGTTGAAATACAGTTAACATAATATACAAAGAATAAATGCTAATTATAAACATAAAAGCAAAAATAATCATCTTCAAAGGAGAAATTTCTTTTATCGGAAGACTTCTTTTCATCAATAAGTTTTTAATTCATTACTCCCCTTAGGTTTGTACAAATAAACTGATATATACGTAGTTGTAACAACATCTTTATCTTTTCTTTTAAATCCCCCCCACAATGCTGATTTTTTATTGTTTATTTTCTCTAAACAAATAATTTTCCCTTCGGCATAAAACTTCATTTCATACTTTTCAATAGGTTTCAAATCAAAAAAATCAAGATTTGCATCAGTCCTAAATTGATAGTCATTATCCCATCCATCTTTTATTTCTGCTTCATTGAGATACATTTGTTGTGCTAATCTTTTTTCTTTACTGTAATTTATATTGGCAAGTTCATTTTTTGTACCTGTCATGTAGATATCTCTTATCTCATTGTATTTTGCTAAAACTTCTTTTCCCAATTGTTTTAGTTTTTCAGAATCTGTTGTAAATAGTACTTCAGCATTATCCAAAACAGATAGTTCATATGGGACTTTTAAATCCACATATATAGTTTCTTCATAGTAAGCCTTATTTGGGTATAAAAATCCTCCATTGCCTTTTCCGTCAAAATCTTTAAAAGGTGTCTTAAATTCGAGTATTGTTTTATCTTCTCCGTTAATTTCTTTTTCAATACTAAATTTAACACCTGCATTTAAACCTAATATTTGATTGGGTGTTTCAGTTTCTGCATACTTGGGATACATTCTTACTGTTATCTTTTGCTTCCCAGATTTTTCAATATTCCAATTTATAGGTATTGATGTTGCTCCAACACCACCGCTTCGTCCAAAAAATTTATACAAAGGAATATCATTAACCAGTATAGAAAATGAACATTCACTAGATGAAAGAATCATTTTATACATAGGTTCTTCTTCATATTTTTTTATTTCTTTATTTAATGAATAAATATCTTGGCTTGTTTTCATATCTGTTTTTTTTTCTTGCCCATAGGCAACTATATTTGCAACTATTAATATTAATACTAAAAAATTTTTCATTATTTTAATTTAAATAAAATTGAATCTTTTTCCCCTCAGAATCTTCAAAACTACCTTCATACTCATTCATTAGTACTAATTCAAAACTTTCATCAGTACTTCCAGAAGAATATTCTCCTCCGTCTGAATTTTCGACTTTATAACCTGCTTCGACAATACCTGTAACTGTTAGTCCGTGAAATGTAAGAAGAGGATCAATGAAAAAGCCTTTATCATCCGCCTTAATTGCACCAGAAAGAGTTATTCCTGTTTTTACCTCAAAACCTGCATTTCCATATAGCTCAACACTTCCAAAAATATAAGAATTTGCTTTTTTAGAAAATTCAATTTTTCCTCTTATTTCTAAACTAAAAACCCCATTGACGGTTAAAGGACTGTCATCTTCAGCATCACCAGCTAAAGATTTTTGATTTAAGTTGGAAGTTTTACTTGCGCTATTATATCTTAATTTACCTTCTATTTCTATTTGTCCGCTTATTTCTATTTCTAATGTTATTTTTGGACCAACACCTACTGCTGCTGAAAAATCTATTAAAGTAATTAATCCACGGGCTATTGGATGTGCTCTTTGAGCCAATGCTAGAAAATCCATTGAAATTTCAGCCCCTATTAATGGTTTCGCTAAAATTTGAATTTCACCGACTATCCCTACTTGATTCATATTTATATCTTTAGGATTTTCAGCATACCATGAACCTACTACAGCTAACGATGGTGGTATCAAATTTTTTGAAAAAAGAGATCTTCCTTTTAGAGCGTCTCCTATTGCTTCTAGTTGTTCCTCCGCTCTTTTTTCATCAATTTGCTTAAATTTCTTATCTAATTTTTTTTGCGATTTCTTTTTGCCATCCAAAATAAGATCAATCATTTGGGTAACTTCAGTCAATTGTTTTGCTAACTCTACATATCGCTTATAGCTACCTGATACTTCGATAGCTTCTCCGGGTCTATCATATTCTACATGTAATGATAAAACTAAATCAGAAAGCCCTGATGCAACATTTTCTTTAAAACTAAATAAATCAGGTCTATCATTTTTATATGCTTTTTTCTCCTTTTTTTTATTGTCTTTATATCTGTCTTTTCTGTTTTTATTTTTTGTATTTAATTTTTCTAATTTTGCAACTAATTTTTTATAAGACTCTTTCTTTTTACCTACAGCTTGGCTGGCATCCTTCTTTGCCTGTGCAATTTCTGCGTCCAATTGTTGTATTTTTTCGTCTAGTTTTTGTGGTTTGACCTTATCATCTAATTTTTCAACTCGAACTAAATATTCATCATATTTTTCTTTTCGCATGTCTTGAAATTCTTCAGGATCACAATCATAAGCAAATTGCAAAATCCATTTTACATCAGGATATACTGTTACATCTAATTGTTTTGTAAAACAACATGTTTGTAATACAATTGGATAGTGCTGCAAAATTTTTTCTCTTAAAGGCCATATATGCTTTAAAAGACTTGATATGGATTCATCTCCATAGTCAAATCCAATATCAAGTATTAATTCTGTATCTGAATTAGGATACAAGCCTCTAACTTGTTTGTTTTTAAAGACAGTAGTTTTTGATTCTCTAGTTATTCCAAATGGACCATTAATAGAGTTTTTGGATTTAGTGTGCGTATTTGAAATTTCATTATCGTCATCAGTATCTACATGCCCTTCTTCTTCTTTTCCAAATCTAATTCCTTTGCCTGTATCCTGACCTATTTTAAACTCGTTTTTATCATATATTTTATGTTCATTTACCCTTGTACTTTCTTCTATTACAATTGCATCATGAATTTGAGATAAGTTAATTACCCTGCCTTTATGTGTTTTCTCTTTATCATCTTCGAAATAACATTCATCAGTTTTTGAATCTAAGGTTATTTTTAATTCTCTTCTTCCTTCTCTTACACCTGCAATTACAGGCATAATTAATTTTGTTTTAATTTTATCCTCTTCTTTTTTTGAATTGAATAATTCAATCTCTAATGATTCATTACCTAAACTATTAGCAGTTTTTGAATAAGAAGCTTTAATTAAATCATATCTACAAGGATGAAAAGCAGATACATTAGTCTCAACATTCCCTACAATCAAGGGCATATTGGTAGCAGGAATTGGCTCTTGATCTAGTGTTATGCTTTTTTTATCTGTACTTACGAGTATAGAACTTCTGCTAAACTCCGCAAAAAAAGTTCCTGTTTTTATAGATTTTACGACAGCATATATTTGTAAATTCTCTCCTGCCGTTTTTATCCACGCCTTATCAAGGACTACTTCTATTTCTATTTTTTGGGCATAATCTACCTTAGCGTTATCTACTGTTAGAATACCCGCGACGCCTTTTTTATTAATATCGTTAGGTTTTAGTTTATAAACCTTTACTTCACGGGTAAAAAAATCTTCTCCAGCAATTTTTAGTTTATCATTAGGCGTAAATATATCTTTATCTGCCAAATGCACCTCAACTTCCTGGCCATAGAGTCCGGCAGTATAGATATGTAATATAACCTTAGATCCAAAAGCTACTGTTGTACCCTTATCAATTGTGTTGTATCTTAAATCAGTCCATTCTGCACGAACAATTTGGGCAACCCCTTCTGCCTGTACATACATCCCGAAGGGAGGTATTCCTTTTGGCTTTTCATTTTCATGCCAGGCTTCGAGCCAAGCAATACCCCCTCCTTCTAATAATTTAGGAAATGAGATAAGCTCATGAATACCTTTTTTAAAATTAGCATAATGTGTTATTTTATTGGGATCTAATTCGTTATATACTAATTGCCAGGTCCAGTTTAAATCGTCGAATTTTTTTAAATTTTCATTATATACCTTTAATTTTTCATTGTATTTTTTTAAATCAATATCATATTGTTTAGCATCAACATCATAATTCCATCTTGCTGTTTTACTTAGATTACTATATTCCTCCTTAGATAATTTGGTTATTTTTTTAGGAGCTATAGGCTTTTGTTTTTTAAAATCCTCGATTTCTTTTATAACTATATTAAAAGATTCTGCTTTTTTTAATACTAAACTGTTTAGCTTACGATCATATTTTTGTCCTTCCTCAACCTTTTTTGGTATGATGTGTACTTGCTTTTCCATCTAATTCGGTTATAAATTATTAGGTATTTTTAAAATATCATTTTCCGAATCATCTAAATCAAACCCAGGAAATAACTCAGTTACAACTTCAGGACTAGTATTTTTTATATTTTGTTTACTTAATTCAGCAACTTGTCCGTGGTTTTTTATGCTTATGCAATCACTGCCTCCTATTGGGCAGGTGGCTTTGCTGTCTTCAATCAGTATTTGACCTTGGTTAGAGAGGGTAACTTCCTGATAAAAACCACTCCACTCTGTAATTACAGCCTGACAAGGCTTGTAGCTAGAGCCCATGGGCTGCTTTTTGCAATTACCAAAAGTATTTGCCTTCAGAGTCTGCCCAATTTCTTTGGTGGTAGCAATGAGTTTTTTGGATCCATCTTTATCATTCCCAAAATGTTTGGAATGTGTTTTTACCTGTAGAATATCGGTTTTAGGTGTTTCGCTAAACTTGCACTCGCAAGTTGCTCCATGAACAACTACGTGTTTTTCTGCCATACTTTTATTTTTTAAATTCAGACAAACTTATTGTTGATATATTTCTACCTGAATTTTATTGATTTTTTTGTTGCTCATTTTGGTAATGAAAGTTCCTGTAATTGAAAATATGCTATTATCAGAACTATTGAGTTTATATTGTACATTTCCTTCAGATTGTACGAATTCAATATTAGGACGGTCTTTTTCTAATACTGTTTTGTTTTGCAAAACTTCATCAATAGTTCGATGGTCTATTATTTTTCCTGTATGATTGATTATCACTTTACCACTTTTAGTATAATGGTCTTGCAGGGTTTGCGTTATTTGATATTCTACTAATCTCTTCGACAAAAAAGGTAATTTAGTTGCGTATTGAATTTCTTTTTTCTCAGGAAAATTTCTATATATACGTTTAAAAAACAGATTAAAAAACCAATTATTTAACAGCATTACCATCAATTCTCTTTCGCTATTAAAATACAAATCTGCTTTTTTTATAATTGTATCTGAATACTCTTTTTTATAATAATCTGTTAGTTCATCTTTATTAATAAGCCACCGTTGTTTGATTTCTTCAAAGTTTGCAATTGCTTTTATTTCTCCGGTATCGCTAATTCGCAGCGCAATAGGAAACATGTTTTGGGCAATTTTATCTAAGAGTTGTTCTACTGCTACATCAGGCATTTTATTATTTACATAGACTTGTTTGCGATTTATTTGTATAATTTTAAAATTAAAGTCATTTTTTATATAAACCGCATCTACCTCATAATGAATTTTATTTTTTAGATGATCTCCCTCATAATTTTCAAAGGTATAACCGTATGTTTTTGTGGTATAAAATGCAATAGGAAATAGGTTTCTCACTATTTCTTTTTTTCTATCTTGTTCTGGTGGTTGTTCAACCAGTACATCCGAATAAACATAAATCTCAGTCAGGTGTTTAGGAAACCTGCTTCTTATTTTATCCCAGAATCCAGCCTTTGCATTGTGTACCTCTTTTAAATATTCTGTCCCAATATTTAATTTTTCGGCAACACTCTCTAATGTATCTCCCTCTCTTATAGGATACTTTGTTAGATAGATTGGTTTCATTTTTTGTGTATCGTATTTGCGCTTTTATTAATTGTTCTTCAATTTTTGATTATCATTTTTTTAATTTTCATACTTCCACATATTCTCAAAATCTATTTTCTGATAGGATTTTATTGTTTTGCAGGTTAAAAAATTAGGCTACAATTCTGAAAAAAAGGTCAGCATTCCATAAAAGGAGAATAATAAAAGTATAGTTCCCAATATATACATCTCAATTCTGTTAGTTTTTTTTTCTCCAAATATCCTCACACAAATTCTGTCAATTATTATTACTGCTATTATAAACGGACTGAATAATAGACTAAATCGGGCTACCAAGTCAATGAATAGACTATTGTTCCAATTTAGAAGCTTCATAATTATTGAAGGAATGATTATTACCAGTAAGCAAATTAAACTTATTCCAAAAAATAATGTGACTGTCTTTAAATACCGTTGTTGCATCATAAATTCTATCTAATTTGCTTACTCTATTTTATTAATTTTCATACTTCCACATATTGTCGAAATCTATTTTCCTGATAGGAATTTCTTTGTCACCATTTTTAAAAACTAAACTACGATTGCTAAAATCTTCGCTCATACGCAAAACAATTTCTATAGGTTTTAAAGTATCAGCTTGGTTGAATAAATGAAAGATTTCTTCTTCATCAAAATCTTTGACTTCAAAAACAGTTTGCACTTTTTTATTATCCTCAAAAATAAATCCTAATTCTTTGGGAATTGCTCTGGGCCTAAAAGCATTTTCTTTCACTGTTTCATTAAACAAAGTTTCTTCTTCTCCGTTAAACATATTAAAACCTACATTAACGATTTTGTGATTTGGAATTTCAACTCGGGCACGCCAATTGTACTTCTTTCTATAAATATCCCAAACGTCGTATTGAATCCCATTTTTTTTAATATTTTCATAAGCTTCTGGTACTGATTTAGATACATCAAAATATTCGTCAAGAGTTAGATTTGGGTTTGTGGGTACGACTTCAATTAATGGCACATGTGTTTCTGCAGCCTGAAAACGAGCAACTTCTATCTGCTGGTCATCACCATACACCCAAACCACCACTACTCCTCCTG
This sequence comes from Flavobacterium artemisiae, assembly GCF_042678225.1. NCBI lineage: Bacteria > Pseudomonadati > Bacteroidota > Flavobacteriia > Flavobacteriales > Flavobacteriaceae > Flavobacterium > Flavobacterium artemisiae. The sequence goes on from NZ_JBHUDZ010000001.1 coordinate 179,790, forward strand.
GTGCACAACCTACTCTTATGTCGGAATAATTAGAAATTCTGCCATCTCGCCAGGCAGTAGTGCCTTTTTCAAAGAGTTTTTTTAGGGTATCAATAGGCATATCCCAACTGCCTGTATAAAATTTCTTTTCTATATAGGATGCCCAAGTAATATCCATTTTTACTGGCAGTGCTTTTAAGTCCTCGCCTTGTATATGAGTAGAACCAGTATAGCCCCAGCCGTTATAATTTATTCCTGAAGTAGGAATGTAAACACTGCTGCCATCCTCTAAATAAAAGTGACCATTGTGAATATAAGTTGGGTATAATTCTGGAGCATTAGACTCGGGTAACCATTCGTATTTTTTCATTTTCTTTTGGCAGGAGGTTAATAGTGTAGTAAATAATAAATAGAGAAATATGTGTTTCATGAGTTCTTTGCTTTTTTTCGGGTTCTAACAATCGTTTTACCTGAAATTTTATAGTTGGGCAAATATGCTCCTACAGTATCTCCAAAGAGAGAATTCCAGTGCAAGTATTTACGCCTTAATTTTATCAAAATATTGTGGTCAGATACTATTTGGTTAAAAACTGCTGTAGTTATTTTTTTTTCTCTTTCTTGTTTTCTAAGTATTTCTATTTGTTTGCTGGTGTAGTATTCCATTTTAGGTAAACTGCCGTTTATATATCCTGCTAAACGATCCTTTACTTTATGTAAATCTAATTCATCGGGTTTTGTAGGTTTTGGTATTTCAAAATATTTATTTAAACTTTCGACATTAATAGTGCCTGCGTATTCAGTATTTAGTTTTTCTACCATGAGATGCAGAGTTACAAAACTATAAGTGTTACGTATGCCTTTTCGGTTTAGATAGGTTTGATGCCACATGTCTGGACGAACTACTTCACTTTCACTACACCAACCCTGCTGTATAAGATTGTTTAAATCGTTGTCAAGTATTTCGTTATATTCGTCATCATCATACCCATCTCCCCAAGTGTTATCAAGATCCATAATTTGTTTATATTCATTCATCATATCAGTATAACAACCGCCCACATCAGAATGTACACCAGGCAAGTAAAAATCTTTTCCGCCAGCTACTCTTGTAGGCGTAAGCATAAAGTTTTTACGATGCTCATCATCTGCACAAAAATGAATTATGTGTTTTGCTTTGTACAAATCATTAATCTCTAAATTCAGATCATTCAAATGCAGTTCTGTTACATCATTATCGAAGTTCGGATTTTTTATAGCATCAGGATCATAAGAAGAAACTGTATCATACAAACCGACAAAACGTACCTGCAGTCTTTTGTATTTAACTTTATACTTTAGTACTTGCGAGCCCCAAACATCTTGACTGTTTTTTTTACTCAATTCATAAACAAAATTTCTTGCTGCAGCTGCCCCTCTGCTAAAACCAAATACATCAACAGTTAGAGTATTTATTTCGTCTTTACCTTGTAATTTTAAAGCATTTTTTGCCAAACCTTCGCAACCCTTTTTTACTTTGGCTGGAATACCTAGTTTCCCTGCTCCAAACGCAACACCATCGTGGTCCATTTTGTTGTCAGAATCCTCCCCAAAGTTCTCTGTACCAATACCTTCAATATACAAACTAGTTGTATATTGGTCTTTTTCGTAATGAAGTTCTTTGCGAGCCACATTAGAAAAATCGTTCATATAACTATCTGTATCTTTATCAGACAATTTATTATAGGCCTTATTACCTTTATCACCTTCTTTTCCTAACCTGGCGTTCGTATTAGTTCTATTATTTTGTGTACCATCAAAAAAAACACCAACTCTTATATCAACTGTTCCTTTGGGCGGGGGCGGAGGCGAGTAATTACCAAAACTAATGTTTGTTGCCATCAGATGTTATTTTTTTATTTGAAATCAAAACCAGATTCTCCTTAGTAGCTTCAATATTAAATTGATTTGATATTTTTTTTAATTCACCACCTACCGTTAAATTATAGTCTTGATTCACAATCACTTTTCTATTTTTAGAAATTTTGTTGATTCCCATAATTTTAAAACATTTTAGATTTTTCAACACTATTAACCTCCACCGTTTTACCACTTTGAAGCGTTAAGTTCTCTTTATTACTAAAAATACTAACGCCTGAAGCTATTATATTAGAGGTGTCTGCCTGACGTATAAAATCCTTATCAACCATTTCTTTTCTATTATCAGAACTTTCAGTTATATCGCCACTTGCTGTTTGAGTTAAATCATTGCCTGCTGTTTGAGAAATATCTTTTCCGGCATCACAATCCATATTTTCTCCCGCTCCAATTTTTACATTCTTCCCTGCACTCACAATAAAATCCTCACCTGCCTTTATGGTAATATTTTTTGGTGCAGTAACATTAATATTTCCTTTTCCATCCATAAACCAAGTATTACCTGATGGATCTTTTACTAAAATACTCGATTCACCTTCATCAAAAGTGATTGTACTTCCTGTACGGGTATAAATGCTTTTTATGTTATTTTTTGTATTACCGCCGGTTCCTGTTCTACCATTAAACAAACTTCCTATTACGAATGGTCTGTTAGGATCGTTGTAGTGAAAACCCAGCATAACCTGATCCCCTACTTCGGGAATAAAAACCATACCTCTATTGGTGCTAACCTCAGCACTGCTTCCGGCATCAGGTGCCATGACACGTAACCATGGTGTACGCTGTTGTTTAGCAGCTTGCCACAGCATTTTTACACGTATTCTGCCTTGTCCTTTTGGATCTTCGTTAGCTATTACTTCGGCTTGTTGTATTTGAGCTATAGGAAAGTTAATGTTTGGTTCAGGCAATTTGCATATTTTGGCAGGCAGTGCTTTAAAACTATTTTCGTACTCCCCAATATCCGTGGCTTTATGGTTTATTTCTGTGATTATATAAACCCCTATTTCGTTTGTTTCGTAGTTAATTTTACTAATATCTTGTCCGCTTGTAAATGCCGCTAATTTGTCTTTCACCTGCATAGCGTCAATGCTGATGCTCATACCTATTCGCAAGCTTCTATTTCGACTAGTAGCTGTTATAAAATTAGATTCTGCGGCTACACTTTGCTGACGGTTTTGCATTATCGTTTGTAAATGCATATCGTCACCAGCAACAGTCCTGCCGTATTCAAATGATGCTGTAGAATATAATTTTTGAGAAGCGGTTATAGCATCATTACCTAATTTTGGGAATCCTTCTATGTGGTCACCAGTCTTCGCCTGATAAAGTCTGTCTGCATCTTCGTTATAACTAAATACCCCAAATTGATTAGGAATTGCCTGAACAGAAATATTTAAGTTATAAAGATCCTTGTTGTAAATCAATTTTGTAAATTCTGAACTGGCATTAGGCTTTCCAAAAAATAGTTTTTCTCCATCATAATACAACCACTCATTGTATTGTTTGGCTAAGCGTTGTATAAATTGAAAATCGGTTTCTAGATATTGGGTTTGATATTCTAAATTGTTGCCGAACTCAGGTTTAATGCTGTTTTGTAATTGTTCTCCAGCCGCAGTCTTTATCACTTCTTCAATGATATCATGCAAATTAACATCTTCCCAAGAATTGAATTTTGGTCCCGACTCAAGAAGTATAGTTTTAGAATAACCCGAAATAACAATCTGGCTTCCAACATGTCCTAATTCTTGGGCATATTGAATATTTGTTACTATTCCTAAAAAATTATTGTTATTTTCAAAGACAATATGTAAAACCCCTCCCAACCATTTTTGAGCACTCTGCATAGTGTATGCTCTTGGTTGTTCGATCACAGAATGCGGAACACTAATTTTAAAATGATGATGGTTATTAATGGTTTGGTGAAGTTCGATAGTAGTGAAATGCGAAATTTCTTTTCTATCAATACCAATTATTATTTTAGGAATGATCATAATATGTTTAGTTATAAATTTGGGATTTTTTTAAATTTTAACTTAAGTAGATTATAGTCTAAAGTTATTATACCGCAATTCCATTTTAAGCTAAAATATCATTTCTAAACTATAGAAGCGATACTAATCAATGTTCTGTTCAATAAATTGTATAAAAAAACAAGAAGCGGCACATACCGCTTCTTGTTTGCTAATAGGAAAAATTAAATTTTAGCCCAATTATTATCTAATGTTGCATTACCCAATGTAATTTTTTCTGCTGAGAAAGTGATTTCAGTAGTCATTGGAGTTTCTGCCATAGCATCAAGCTGCTCACTAAAGAATACAATAAAAGCATTTTCAAAAGAAAGTTCTTTCATTACCTGCTCAGAGTCAGCTTTGAAGAATTTTACTTTTCCGCTTACTGGTTTGTGCTGGCTGTTTACTGCCTGCTCAATAACTGTTGTGTTGTCTGTAGATTTTAATTTTAGGTTTAATCTACCTCCTTTAATTTCAGATGAAACGGCTCCTTTACCATCAGTATGTCTTAACATATCAACTTTTGAGAATAATACTTGATACTGGTTTCCTTCGAATTCTAAAATTGCTTTAAATGCCATAATAAAAATAATTAATTTGTAAAATTGTTTTTTTAGAACCCTCTCTGTGATGCCTGACTAGTATAAACAAAAAAAGAGGTGTTCTATATAAATTTAGAATACCTCTTTTTTGCACTAATGCACTTTTTTTGATTTGCTTCTTGTAGGAAGATGAAGAGGATCCACAATCAATATTAACGCGAATATATAACTAGAAACGAAATAAACAAGTTAATTTGTAATGTTTTTCATAAAAAAAATAAAAAAACTTAACAGAATAATTCTAACATATGAGAGTGCGTTATTTTAAACCATTTACCGAGGGTTGGTTATATAAAAAATCGTGTAAAAACAATTTACATTCTCAAAATAACTAATAGAAATAAACTCTCAAGAACAATAAATCACTTTAACTTATTTTATCTTTTAAAACATATTTGAGTAATCGAATTTCACATAATGCTCAAGGCAATTTTTTAAATAAGGTTTCGAAATAATCTTTAATTTCAAAAAATATAAAACAACAGAAATTGGGTAAAACAGATAAAAAAGAGATTCAATAAGATTTTATAAGTTTCTGAAAAACTCAAAACTTCTTTACCGAGAAAAGCTTCAATAAAGAATGATAAGATGCAAATGATGATATTACAATCAATTAAGCTTTACAAAGCAAACAAAACTAATTGATTATAAAACGAGACACAGTCATAAGGAAACAAAAAAGCCTCTACATTGCTGTAAAGGCTTTCTATTCTTAAAAAGTGGTCCCACCTGGGCTCGAACCAGGGACCACCTGATTATGAGTCAGGTGCTCTAACCAGCTGAGCTATAGGACCGGTTAAGAGGATGCAATATTACTACTATTTTTCGTCCACTCCAAATATTTTAAGACATGATTTCTATTTAATTTTAAAAAAACTTTGTTTGTCTAAAAATGAAATTGATTTTCAACACATTATTTAAAAACAAAAAAACTGTTTTTCTATTTTATTTCCTGACAAAGTTCTACCAAAACCCCATTTGTATTCTTGGGATGCAGAAAAACGACCAGTTTATTATCGGCTCCTTTCTTCGGAACTTCATTAATCAGCACAAAACCTTCGTTTTTTAAACGAGAAATTTCGGCTTTGATATCATCCACATCAAAAGCGATGTGATGAATTCCTTCACCTTTTTTCTCCAAAAACTTCGCGATCGGACTTTCTGGATTTGTCGCCATCAAAAGTTCGATTTTATTATTTCCGGTTTGAAAAAATGAAGTTAACACACCTTCACTTTCTACACTTTCCATTTTATAAGACGGAACACCAAGCATTTTTTCGAACAATACATTGGCATCGTCCATGTTTTTTACTGCAATTCCGATATGTTCTATTTTATTAACCATTTCAAATAATTATTGATTAATGTAGGTATTAAAATAACCGCATTCTGCAATTACATCTTGGTAGTATTTTGTATCCGAATAGTCTTTTTTCAAAGCTTTAAATCCGTTCCAAGCGATAAAATTAACTTTATCATCTTGTATATCCCAATAACTGTTTACAGCACTGTATTTTTTATTGTAATAGTCATTTCGTTCGCATTTAGCCATTAAATAAATACATTTTGCTTTTTGTTCTTTTGTGGTTGCAGCTTCAAATGCTTTTTGGTAATACATTTTCGAAACAGTATTATTGGTAATCATTTCTCTCATTTTGTCTCTAAAAGAATATGGACTAGAACCGTAGCCGACAATATTAATTTCATAAAACGTTCGTCCGTTTCCAAAATGTGAAATATTGTAAAAAGCGTTTCCTAAAAGCAGACTGTTTGTGTAAACATCTTCTTTCTGCGCCAATTTTTCCTGCATAGATTGTATCGTGGTTAGAAAATCGATATACGAATATTTTCTTTTTTGATAAGCCGCATGATCGCAATCGTGGCAGTCTTTGATACTTCCGTTAAACGGATTTCCTAAAAAATTATAATTCTGAATCGTGTCTGTTTCCTTCATAAAAGCAATCGCTTCCGGAATTTTATTTTTAAATGTCGACTGAACTGCTTGAAAACGACTAATATCAGTTAGTTTCAAACTATAAATTCCAGCGCCGATTTTTTCAATTTCTGTTTTATTTTGTTTTGCCAGGAAATTTTTAATATCCAGAAGATTCTTTTCATCATCATAAAAAGAATTTCCGTCATTCCAATAACTGTAACGAGATTCACCAAATATTTCGGTCATTACAAAATTAGATTTTCCACGATATAAAGTTGACAAATACGATCTGCTCCAAGAAGATGCGTTTTGATAACGAAACTCGTTTCCTTTATAGTTTTTAGAAAGTTCAAAATACAACCAGTTTAAGTCTGCTAAAACGGTTTTTACATTGTTTTCATCAAGTTTTTCAATCTTACTTAAATTATTTACAAAGCGAAGCAAACGGATTTGGTAATTTCCCAATTGTGTTTTAGGAAGTGTTTTTGCTGCTTTATCAAAATTTTTATCCGCCGATGCATAATCTCCTTTTAAAGTCTGCAGATATCCGAGCGCCATATCCCATAAATAAGGTCTGTCTGTATTTCCTGCCGTTGCAATTTTTGTAATTAAGTCAAAAGCAGTTTTATCAAGTTTAGCTTGGTTTTGTGTTTTATTTTGAGCTAAAGTTTGTTTTACAGGCTGTTTAGTATAATCTCCACTTTTATTTTCTTCCTGAAAAGAATTATTAATTGCCTGCTCCTGATTGTTAACCAGTCGAGTTGCCAAATAATTTAAATGCTCGCTTTTTGGATCCAACTCATAGATTTTCTGAATCGCTTGTTTTTCATCTTTATAAAAACCATGAATCGCCCAAAGCGCTGCTTTTTCTTTATTGGTTTTGGCCATTGCTAAAGATTTGGTCCAATCCGTTTCATTTTTAGGGCGAAAACTATACGCCGTTACTACACGAAGTTCTGGACATTTATCAAAAACCTGTGCATAGATATAATTGGACAAAGCATATTTTTTTTGCTTATAATAAATTCCTGCCACATACGCCCAAGCACGATAATAAAGTGTATTTTTCTGAACAGCACTTTCGGTCTTATCAAAAAAAGCAATTGCTTTTTGTTTATCATTACTGTAAAAACGGGCCTTCATGGTCAGGAACCAATATCTGTTTTTCAAAAACGGATCTGAAAGTGTATTGTAAACATTTTCGATAGACTGAATCGTTTTGGCGTCGTTAAAAGTTTTAGCTGCCGCTTTTTCATAACTCCAATAATCTTCGCCGATAGAAACCGTTTCTATTTTTTGAGCCAAGTATAAAAATTCCACAAAGTTTTTTACTTTTTCATCTTTCAAATCAAGCTTTTTACTCCACTTTTGAGAAGACGAATTGGCTTTTTTTGTTTTATAAAAAACATGAAGATCTGTAATTTCCTGTTTGTTTTTAATCGTGTTTTTATCGTCCGAATAATATCTCGGTTTATCGTCACCAATTAAAAAATAACTAACAGAAGCAGTATCGACTTTTCCTTTTAAATAATCATTCCAATCTGATTTTATGTTTTTATTGAAGCGCGAATTGTGTCCCATATCAAAACCAATTCCGTAGAAAACATCGCCTGACAAAAACAAAGGCGAATACGATTTATCAGCAAAAGTTTCTGGGGTAAAATTAGAATTGTACAATCCGAAATAATCCCAATCGCCATCCGCGCAAGCGTAAATTATTCCGAAAGCAGAAAGCAGTCCAACACTAAAAACAAGAACTAACTTGTTTAAAAATATTCTTTTCATAATTATTAAAATTGAATTCGTCTAAATCGTAAAATATAATTTCTTTTGGTTTTTCAACAAGATTATCTTCCAAATCTGAGGCCATTTCTTTTAAATCGGCGGGCGTAATTTCTTCTAATTTCAACAAATCGTTCTCTTCATAAAAAACGCCATTTTTATAATTTGAGTGTAATACCTTAAAAAATATCGCACTTGTTTTTTTAAAATTAGAATCGGTTTCTAAATCTTTTCGTAACACTTTCGATCGCAGTCCAATTACTTTTTGGTTTCTAATATGAACTGCCCACGAATAAATTGGAAGTGCATAATTTAAACAGAGCGGATATTTTTTTAAACTTTTAAGATATCGTGCCGCTATTTTTTGATCGTAAATAGAATTCAGTGAATCTGGCGCTATGCTTCCCATATTATAATACATCAAAACTCCAGCATCTACATTTGGGATTTTGGTCTTTTTGAAATACTTCACTTGATGAAGCCGAATCGTGGCAGAAAGTTTTTTCTTCGAAATCTTCTTAAAAACTTCAATAAATTTTAAGTAACTTTCTTTGCTGTCTAAACTCCAATCGCAGTCAATTTGTATTTCGCTCGAAGTAATTTTATTTTTAGAATTGATCTGTTCAATCAAACCAAATGTCTTTTTAACCAAATCATCAATATCCAAATTGGATTGCAGCATGACTTTGTTTTGAATAAAGATTACTGGGACAATAATATATTTTGAGGTGTTTTCATCAAACCGTATTGGCCCGAGCGGTATTGGTAATTTTGTTTCTGGATGAAGTCCTATGTCGAAATATCTAATGTAAAGTTTCTGAACTTTATTCTCTTCTAAAACTTCTTTTTCTGTTTTTGAAAGTTTAAATATTGTTTTCCAATAATAAAAAGACACCATAGGTTTCTCTGTTTTACTGCAAGAAATGAGCAAAAAAACAACAAATCCAAAACAAAATCTTTTTAACAAAACGTAGAAAATTATATTTAACTTCAAAAGTAAGAAATTATTCCTATTCAAATGTTTGAAGAAAGCAAATAAACTTTGAAACCCGAAATCCTAATAAATGGATAAAATATTTCTATTAAAGCAAATATAATCGTTATTTTGTGCAATAAAATTGAAAACCCGATATGTTGAAAAACACTTTTAAATACATTTTATTTATTATTTTAATATCTGTGGTAAGCTGTGCTAAACGAGGCAGTATTACAGGCGGTTTAAAAGATACTCTTGCACCCGTTTTGATTTCGAGTTATCCTAAAAACTATACTACTGGTTTTAAAGGAAACGAAATTACTTTGACATTTGACGAATACATCAAATTAAAAAATACCAATAAACAGTTAATTATTTCGCCTCCGCTGAAATACGAACCGTTGATTACACCACAGGGTGTAAGCAAATTTATTAAAATCGAAATTAGAGACACCTTAAAACCAAATACAACATATAGTTTTAATTTTGGTCAAAGTATCACGGACAATAATGAAGGAAATCCTTTGAACCAATTTAAATATGTATTCTCTACAGGATCACATATTGATTCGCTGAAATTAAAAGGAGTAATTAGAGATTCTTACGAAAAACATGTCGACAATTTTGTATCGGTAATGCTTTATGAAGTAAATGAAACCTTTAAGGATTCTACTATTTACAAAGAATTGCCACGATATATTACCAATACACTGGATAGTCTTCGCTCTTTTGAATTTGAAAATTTAAAGGAAGGAAAATATCTTTTGGTTGCTTTAAAAGACAAAGGAAGCAACAATAGGTTTAATCCGAAAGATGATAAAATTGGTTTTCTAAAAAACTATATTACCGTTCCGTCTGATACTATTTACGAATTAGAATTGTTTAAGGAAACGCTTCCGACCAAAACATTCAAACCTATTCAAGCTTCTGGAAATAGATTATTACTTCCGTACGAAGGAAAACAAAACTATAAAGCATCGGCGCCGAAAATTGTATTAAAAAACAATAGCCAGGTTTTAGAAACCGTTATAACACAGTTTCCAAAAAAAGATTCGCTTCAAATTTGGTATAAACCGATCAAAACAGATTCTCTTTCTTTAGAAGTAGAAAAAGACCAATACAAGAAAAAATATACTGTTAAAGTAAAAGACCAGAAAAAAGATACGCTGAATATTACTGCGGTTCAAAACGGGACTTTAAATTTTAGAGACCGATTTACTTTAGAAACAGCAACTCCATTAGTAAAATTCGATAAAAGTAAAATCAAATTGACCAATAAAGATTCTACTGCGGTAGATTTCACAACAGAATATGATGTTTTTGATCAGAAATTGTATGTTGACTTTAAAAAAGAGCCTTTAGAAAAATACAATTTTACCTTTTTGCCAGGCGCATTAACCGACTTTTTTGAAAAAAGCAACGATACTTTGTCTTATAAATTAAGCACCAAAGATTTATCTGATTACGGAAATATTATTTTAAATCTAAAAAATGTAAAACGTTTTCCGATTATCGTAGAACTGACCAATAAAAAGGGTGACGTTGTTTTGGCAAGCGATTATTCTGAGGGAAAAACTACTTTAGAATTTAATTTGGTCCTGCCAGAAGTATTTACGGTTCGAATTATTTATGATGATAACAAAAACAAAAAATACGATTCAGGAAGTTATCTGGACAAACGTTATTCTGAAGAAGTTTTCTACAATCAGGAAGAATTTGATGTTCGCGCGAATTGGGATCGTGTAGAAACCATCGATTTGAGTATTCCTTTTAGTCCGGAAGTAGAGAAAAAAACGGATGATAAAAAGAAGAAACAAGCCGAAAAGAAACGAAAAGCTTTTTAAATTCTAATTTTAAAGCACTCCTATGTCTGATGAAATAATTAAAAATAAAACTTGGCTGCAAAAAAACTGGATTTGGTTTTTCTTTCTTGTCATTATTGCTGCATTAATTATTTTTATTTCATTAAACGCTAATTCCAGAGATGGTTTAATCGGCACGGCTAAAGCTTATACTGAAAATGAACTGTATGAAAATGCAATAAAAAAAGCGAATTCGAATCAAGAGGTTGTAAATTATTTTGGAAAAATTGCTCCATTAGATAAACTAGCAATTTTAGAAGGCAATACCTCCTTTTCTGACGAATACAAAGCTGTTACATTATCAGTTCGCATTAATGGAGAAAAATTAAAAGGCAAACTTACAATTACCGCCGTTAAAAATGGTACAGAATGGATATATAAAAAAATCGCGATTCGAGCTAAAAATCCTGTGAAGGAAATTCTGGTTTTAGATTCTCCTTAAAGCTTAATCTCAAACTGATCTTTATCACTCAAAAAATCTAATTTTTTACGAGTTTCATATAGGGTGTTTTTATCTAATTCAATGATAAAAACACCTTTTTTTTCTTGTGGCTCTAAGATATAATTCCCTAAAAAATCAACCGCCTGAGTGTGACCGATATGCTCGTAATTATTCGCATCCAGGCCAATTCTGTTTACACCGATTGTATACGATAAATTTTCTATGGCACGCGCTTTCAGCAATGCATCCCAAGCATTTGTGCGGACTTTTGGCCAATTGGCAACATACAAAAGCAGATCATAATTCTCTACATTTCTAGCAAAAACCGGAAAACGTAAATCGTAACAAACCTGCAGACAGATTTTCCAATCTAAATAATCTATAATAACTTTCTTTTCACCGCGCGTATACACTTTATCTTCTCCTGCCAGAGAAAAAGAATGTCGTTTATCATAATATTGAATTTCGCCCGACGGAAAAACAAAAAACATTCGGTTGTAAAAATGGCCATTTTCTGTGATAACCAAACTTCCTGTAATGGCCGCGTTTTTCTGTTTTGCTTTAAGTTTCATCCAATCAATAGTTTCTCCCTGCATGGTTTCTGCAACCGCAACAGCATTCATAGTAAATCCTGTCGAAAACATTTCTGGAAGCACAATTAAATGTACTTCATCTTTTATTTCATTAATTAACAAATCGAAGTTTTCTCTATTTTTCAAAGAATTTTCCCAAACAAGATCTGATTGAATTAAAGCAATTTTCATATTCCACTATTTTTAGATAAAGGTAGAAAACATCAGCGAATACTTCACCTGCATCTCAAATGTTTTAACATTATCATTGCAAAAAAAATGCAGTTTTTGCAAAAAAAATGCGAAGTGTAGAAAAATTTTATATATTTGAAATTCCAACCACAATTATAACTAACTAAAAACCAACTACAAACCATGAGCATTCTTATACTCACATCATGCATTGTTTTCTTGATTTTACAGATTGCTTGGTTTAAAATTAATCCGTTTATCGCGTTTATTATTACGTCTCTTTTGGCCGCACTTTTTTTGGGTTTACCAATTGAAACGATTTCTCCCGTTCTGCAAAAAGGTCTTGGTGAAATGCTCGGATCAATTACCTTGATTATTGTTTTTGGAACTTGTATCGGAAAACTCGCCGTGTCCTCTGGAGCTGCCAATGTAATCGCCAAAACCGTTATGAATTGGACAGGCAGAAAATATGTTCGCTTAGGTTTAATGATTACTGGTTTTATTGTCGGTATTCCTCTTTTTTACAGCGTTGGTTTTGTCCTTTTAGTTCCGTTGATTTTTTCTGTTGCACATCAATTCAAATTATCAAAAGTCTATTTAGGGATTCCGATGCTGGCTTCACTTTCGGTCGCGCACGGTTTTCTGCCTCCGCATCCTTCACCAATGGCGTTGAGCAGTATTTTAAAAGCTGATATCGGATTGGTTTTGATTTACGGAATCATAATTGCCATTCCTACTATTTTAATTGCAGGTTTATGGTTTTCTAAACTTTTTAAAAACATTCAAACTGAATCGAATCATGAGATTTTAAATGTAGAAGAAGTTACCAACCAAGGTAAATTACCAAGTTTTGGACTAAGTTTATTTTCTGCTTTATTTCCCGTTTTCGGATTAACGATTACTTCTCTCCTCCCTTTAATTTCAGATAATGAAAAACTGATTGCCGCCTGCAAAATTATCGGAGATCCAAGTATGATCATGCTTTTATCTCTTTTGCTTTGCACTTATACTTTAGGAATAAAAATGAACCGAAGTATGTCATCTGTTATGGAGGATTACACACAAGCGATCAAAGATGTCGCTCTGATTGTTTTAATTGTCGGCGGTGCGGGCTGTTTAAAAGAAGTGATGATTGTAAGCGGTGTGAATGAAACGATTGTTTCCAATTTAAATCAGATCAATATTCATCCTTATTTATTGGCTTGGATGATGGCGGCCATAATTCGTGTTTGTGTTGGTTCTGCAACAGCAGCCGGATTAATGACTGCCAGCGTTTTATTACCTTTACTACAAGTTAGCAATCTCGACCCCAACCTTTTTGTACTTTCTGTAGGAGCTGGAAGTTTAATGTGTTCGCACGTAAACGACCCAAGTTTCTGGATGTTCAAAGAATATTTCAACATTAGTCTAAAAGACACTTTTAAATCCTGGACTGTAATGGAATCAATGGTTTCGGTTCTGGGAATTGTATTTATATTTATTTTAAACGCTTTAATACATTAAAATCATGAGTTTAAATCCGCAGGAAAAATTCGAAAGTTTAGGTTTGTCACTTCCGCCAGCGCCACAACCTTTAGGAATATATAAACCGTATTTAGTAGACGGAAAATATTTGTATTTATCTGGACATGGACCCGTTCAGGACGATAAATCTTTAATTATCGGCAGAATCGGTGAAGATATGGATATCGAAGCAGGAAAACTGGCTGCGAGACAAGTTGGTTTAACAATGCTTTCTACTATCGTTACCAATTTTGGAAGTTTAAGCAAAGTAAAAAGAGTTATCAAAGTTCTCGGAATGGTTAATTGTACATCCGATTTCTTAAAACATCCTTACGTAATAAACGGCTGCAGCGAATTATTTGCAGAAGTCTGGGGTCAGGAAAATGGAATCGGTGTGAGAAGCGCTGTAGGTTTTGGTTCGCTTCCAGATAATATTCCGGTTGAAGTGGAAGCACTTTTTGAATTGTACTAACCGTTTAGATTTTTTAAACACATAGAGACATAGGTTTTTTAGACTTATAAACAAGAGAGTTAAAAAGAAACTCGTTTCTCACACATAGCTGTGTGAATTTAAATAAATCGAAAGTGTAGCCACGACGAATTACACGAATTTAATTAGTGGAAATTTGTGCAATTTGTGGCAAAAAAGAATCCTTTCAAATCTTTTTAATCTGTGGCAAAAAAACTAAGCAAGATAAAACAAAATTATGCAGAAGAACTGGTGGAAAATAGATTCCGAAACTTTGATAGACACGCCTTTTCTGGCGGTTTATGAAGATCTCGTGCGGCAGAATATCGAAAAGCTCATTTCGTATGTAAAAGGCGATACAAAAAAACTTCGTCCGCATATTAAAACGCACAAAAACGGTGAGATTCTGGAACTGTTCAAGATTTACAATATCAAAAAAGTAAAATGTGCCACAATTGCTGAAGCTGAATTGGCCGCCAATCATAAAATGGAAGATATTCTTTTAGCTTATCAACCCGTTGGATTAAAAGCAGAAAGATGGATTTCGTTAATTGAAAAATTTCCCGAGATTCATTTTTCAACTATTACAGACAATCTGAAAACAGCTTCTGATTTGAATGAAATTGCTAAAAAAAATGATTTAGTTCTTTCGGTTTATTTGGATTTAAATACGGGAATGAACCGAACTGGTTTTCCGCTTTCAGAAAATTGGACAGATTTAATTAACGACATTCAAAAATTAGAAAACATCAAATTTGAAGGAATTCATATTTATGACGGACATATAAAAGGAACTGTTGAAGAACGAAAACAAGAAGCTTCAAAAGCATTTGATTTGATTACATCTAAAATAAATGAAGATATCAAAATTGTCGCCGGCGGTTCTAACACATTTCCGTTTTATGCCGAACAGGAAAATGTTGAATGCAGTTCAGGAACTTTTGTTTTCTGGGATTCGAATTATCAAACCAATCTCCCCGAACAGGATTTTAAACCTGCTTTGGTTATTGTGGGAACTATTATTTCTAAACCAACAAAAAGCACTTTTTGCATCGATATTGGTTACAAAGCCGTTTCTTCAGAAAATCCGATTGATAAACGATTAGTGATTTTAAGTGATGAAAATCTCATTCCAATTTCACATTCTGAAGAACATTTGGTTGTCGAAAATAAAGGCGAAAATGAATATCAAATTGGAGATATTATTTATGCCGAACCTTATCATGTCTGCCCGACTGTTGCGCTTTACGACAATGTGCAGGCCGTAAACAAAAAACATCAAATTTATGTGAACTGGCCTGTTGGTGCAAGAGGGCGAAAAAATACGATTTAAAACCATAGAATAAATTGAACAAAAATTAATTTCAACACATAGAAACATAGAATTTAATATCAAAGAAAAAGATAATAAAACAAACTAGTTTCCACACATAGCACAATCTATGTTTATTTATACAAGTGAAACGTCTTTTTTAAGTTTGCAAAATCTATGTTTCTATGTGTTAGATAATTTGCCCAAATAGTTATTTAAACTTTATAAATAGATTATGTTTATACTAGACGCTCACTTAGATCTCAGCATGAATGCGATGGAGTGGAACCGCGATTTAAGAAATGATGTTCCAACGCTTCGTCATTTAGAAAAAGGAATGACCGACAAACCAGATCGAGAGCGCGCAACGGTTTCTTTCCCTGATCTTCGCCGAGGCAATATTGGAATAGTTGTGGCAACGCAAATCGCACGTTTTATAAGACCCGACAGTATTATTCCGGGTTGGAATTCTCCAGAACAAGCCTGGGCGCAAACACAGGGACAGCTCGCTTGGTACAAAAGCATGGAAGAAGCAGGCGAAATGAAGCAGATCACAGATAAAAATTCGTTACTAAAGCATTACGATTTGTGGAACGACGGAACTTCAAACGATAAAAAACCAATTGGCTATATTTTGAGTTTAGAAGGCGCTGATTCGTTTATTGACATTTCTTATTTACAAAGAGCTTACAATTACGGATTAAGAGCCGTTGGTCCTGCACACTACGGTCCGGGAAGATATGCGAACGGAACCGATGCAACAGGAAAAATGAATGCAAACGGCATCGAATTATTAAAAGAAATGGAACGTCTTAATGTGATTTTAGATGCAACCCATTTATGCGACGATGCTTTCTGGCAGGCTTTAGACAATTTTAACGGAGCGGTTTGGGCAAGCCACAACAATTGCAGAGCTTTAGTAAATCATAACCGTCAATACAGCGACGAAATGATAAAAGCTTTAATCGAAAGAGATGCCGTTATCGGAGGCGCTTTGGATGCTTGGATGATGGTTCCAAATTGGGTAAGAGGAATTTCTGATCCGAAAAAAATGAATTGCAGTTTAGAAACAGCTTTTCAGCACATGGATCATATTTGTCAAATTGCCGGAAACGCCAAACATATCGGGATCGGTTCTGACCTTGACGGCGCTTTTGGAACCGAACAATGTCCATACGATTTAGATACGATTGCAGATTTACAGAAACTGATTCTGATTTTTAAAAATCACGGTTATTCGGATGAAGATTTAAAAGGAATCTTTCATCAGAACTGGCTTAACTTTTTAGTGAAAAATTGGGATTAGATTACAACCAGACTCGGAACGTCTTTTTTGTATGGTTTTAGTTTTTCGTCAGTAGGTTCAACTTCGGTAATAACGTAATGAATATCTGCTAAGTTGGCAATTTTCATTTTCAGAACGGTATTTAATTTTTCTGAAATTGTCAAAACCGCTGTTTTCTTAGAAGCCTGAATCATTGCTTTTTTAACCTGAACGGTTTCCCAATCAGAATCTGAATAACCGCCGACAACGTCTAAGGCATTTGTTCCTAAAACCAAAAGATCGGCTTTTATGTTGGCCAATTGCTGAAAAACTTCGCCGCTCACACACATCTGACTGTACGAAGAAATACTGCCGCCAATCATAATAGTTTTGATATTTGGCTTGTCCAAGAGCTGAACGGCCGTAAGAGCTGTAATTGTAAAAACAGTCAGATTAAGATCGTTTGGAATTAAGCGGATAAATTCACGAATGGTGGTTCCTCCATCAACAACTAAAACCATTCCGTCATGAAGAAGACTAACGGCTTTTTGTGCAATAACTTGTTTAGCCTCGACAGCATAAGTTTGATTGGATGAAGAATAGTGATACCCTTTTGTCATCGCCCCGCCTTTTACTTTGATTAAAAGCGCATCGGCATCCAATTCGTTGATATCACGGCGTACAGTATCTTCTGAAACGCCAAGCTTAGCCGAAAGAGTTTCAAAACTTACACGCGTGTGCAGGTTGATCTCTTTTAGAATATGATTTTTACGTTCTTCTTTACTGTAATTTAAAACTTCATTTTCAGTGCTCATGCCGATTGTTTTTTTCTATTTAC
Organism: Flavobacterium artemisiae; assembly: GCF_042678225.1. NCBI lineage: Bacteria > Pseudomonadati > Bacteroidota > Flavobacteriia > Flavobacteriales > Flavobacteriaceae > Flavobacterium > Flavobacterium artemisiae. The sequence continues at coordinate 197,442 of NZ_JBHUDZ010000001.1, forward strand.
AAAAATAAACATTTCATTATAAATTCCACCGAAACCTAAGACAGTTTCTCGCAATAAAAAGGTTTGCAATCCTGTTTTAAAGTTCTTTAGCTATCCTTAAGTTTCGTTTTAAAATATCATTTTTAAAATTTTTCTCTTATGAAAAAAATCATTTTTCTGTTTTTACTGTTTTCTTTCTCAATTGGGAATTCTCAAAATTTATTACCTAATAAATCAATTATTCCTGCACCCAATTTTTATCAATTAACAGGAGACAGTATTCGCATAAACGGAAAAATTCTGGTTACTTTTAAGAACAATAAATTTAGTTCTAAAGAATTAAAGTCGGCTAAAATTTTTGAGTCAGCAGTAAATTTATTTTCAGATTCTAAAAAATCAAACCTCAAAATTGAATTCGATACAAGCGAAAAATTCGCATCAAAAGAGGCTTACAAAATCGAAATTTCATCGAATAAAATTTTAGTCAGCGGTCAGGAAGAAGGATTATTTTATGCTGTTCAGACTTTATTGCAATTTTTACCGAATGATTCCTCCAAAAAAGAAATAAAATTGCCTTGCGTAATCGTACGAGACCAGCCCCGATACGGGTATCGCGGTTTACACTTAGATGTCTGTCGCCATTTTTTCCCTGTCAATGTTATAAAAGATTTTATTACACAAATGTCCAGTTATAAGCTAAATACTTTTCATTGGCATTTAACTGATGATCAGGGCTGGCGAATTGAGATTAAAAAATATCCAAAACTAACAGAAATCGGATCAAAAAGAGCGCAGACTTTAGTCGGGAATAAATTCGAAAGATCTCCCTTTTTTTTCGACGGAAATCCCTACGGCGGATTTTATACTCAGGAAGAAATTAAAGACGTTGTTAAATTTGCCGAAGAACATTACGTTACTATAATTCCCGAAATCGAAATGCCTGGACATGCTTCGGCCGCCATTACCGCATATCCAAATTTGGCATGTTTTCCAGATCGAAATTATAAAGTGGTAGAATCATGGGGCGTTTTTGAAGATGTTTTTTGTGCCGGAAAAGACGATACTTTTACTTTTCTGGAAGATGTTTTAAAAGAAGTAATGGCATTGTTTCCGAGCAATTATATTCATGTCGGAGGAGACGAATGCCCGAAAACAAGATGGAAAGTTTGTCCGAACTGCCAAAAAAGAATTGCTGCTTTAGGTTTGAAAGATGAACACGAACTGCAGAGTTATTTCATTAAAAGAATTGAAAAATTCCTTAACGCAAACGGAAGACAAATTTACGGCTGGGACGAAATCCTAGAAGGCGGTTTAGCTCCAAACGCAGCGGTAATGTCGTGGAGAGGAGAATCTGGAGGCATTCATGCCGCAAAACTAAAACATCCCGTTGTGATGACTCCGGAAGGAACGGTTTATTTTGATTACAATCAAGGTTATTCTCCAAATGAACCTTTAACAGTTGGAAGATTAAGTACTTTAGAAAAGGTCTACCATTATAATCCAACTCCTATTGACAGTTTATCGGTTGAAGAACAAAAATATATTATTGGTGTTCAAGCCAATCTTTGGTCGGAATATTTGACAAGTGAAGCAAAACTGAATTATATGCTGTATCCTCGAATGTTTGCTTTGGCAGAAATTGCGTGGACAGAACCTCAAAACAAAAATTACGATCATTTTGTTCAAAATCAGCTTCCATATCATTTAGAAAAATTAGAACAACAAAAAAGATTGTATAAAGTCCCAACTCCTTTTGGTGCTGATGAAACGGCATTAATTGCGGAAAAATATATTTTAGACCTTAAACCAACCATCAAAAACGGAAAAATATTCTACACGATTGATGGCTACAACCCAGATGAAACAGCTATACTTTACCAAAATCCTGTAACGATCCATATTCCAAAAGGTGAATTCCGAATTATTAAAACCATTCAAATCAGCGAAAGCGGTAAAAGAAGTTCCATCAATAAAATCATTGTTCGAAATCCTGATTTGAAACCATCTCTAAAAATGCAACTCAAGAAAAATGGTTTGAAATACGACTATTTTACTTCGAAATTATTGCAACAAATACAAGATTTAGAATTAGCAAAACCAATAAAATCTGGAATTTTGGAAGGCAAAATAAGCGCTGAAAAATGGAAAACGAAATTAGAGCGTTATATCGGTGTAAAATTTAACGGCTATATCTTTATTCCAGAAACAGGAAATCATACTTTCTCTATGCTTTCAGACGACGGATCAAAACTTTTTATTGATGATGAATTAATTGTAGACAACGACAAAATTCATTGGGCCAATGAAGCTTATGGCGCAGTTAAACTGGAAAAAGGTTTTCATAAAATCAATATCAGTTATTTTGATTTGACTGGCGGCACTATTTTAAATGCTTTTATACAATTAGAAGGAAAAGAAAAACAAGAAATAAGGGCTTCCGATTTATTTTATGAGTAATAATTTCAGCTTATAAATTTTGACGCTGATGACACGGATTCGTTATCACGAAAACGCGGATAAAAACGGATTTTTAGTTGAATACTTAAATCTGTTTTTATCCGCGCTTTTGCTAAAGAAAATCTCCTTTATTAGTGTACTTATAATTATCTTCGACCTCTAAAACCTCCGCCTCCGCCACCTCGGAAACCACCACTGCCAAATCCGCCTCCACCGCCATTTCTAAAGCTGCTGTTATTGTTTCTGAAATTATTAAAATCTTGATTTCTGGTTTCTCCTCTCATTCTCGAATTTTCAAAATGATCTAAATCTCTGGTTGCATTTTCACCGCCTGGTTGTCCCAAAGGCTTATCAGGACGACCGAGTGCTTGATCTGCTTTTGGGAAATTATCTCCTCGATCACCAAGGCGATTGTTTTCTCCAAGTGGTTTATTGGCTAGTCCCTCCCCTCTATCATTCTTTGGTAAATTATCAAGTTTTGATTTATCTATTTTATTTTGCGATCCTCCCAAAGTTCCGGCCTGTGTCCATCCGCCATTTCCATTATTATAATGACTCCAATTACCGTTTTGATCTCTTTTATAAATATGACCATCATGTCCGGCATACATATTATTATTGGTATGAATGGTTGTGCCTCCACCTCTTCTGTGTGTAATGACGCCTTTGTTTCCACCAGAAGTGTTGTAAGCAACTGCAGTTCCTCGTCTGGTGGTTACATGTCCGGTGTTAACCCAATCATGTCCGTTTGTTGCGGCCGAATGTCCCCATTGTGCGTACGCATTATGACCTTGTGCTGTTCTGGCGTAATTTCCCGTCCACGGATTGTATGATGCTGCAGCCGTTCTGCCACCGTACCAACCCTGCACACTTGCCGAACGTCCGTATCTTCCTGTCGCAGGATTATACCAAGCAGAAGTTCCAGCAGATCCATAAGGCCCGTACACTCTTCTTCCTGCCGCCCAGCCTCCTGTCCACGGATTGTAAACCGCTCCAGCACCGTATGTACATGGCCAAGGTCTATAAATAGGATATGGATATAACCCACCAAAATAATAGTAAGGCGGATAATAAAATCCTGTACCATAAGTTAAAAGCGCGCCAACTGTCGCGCCAATGATAAACGCACCAAAATATCCAGCCGTTGTACTGCTTTCTACAGTAGTATCAGTTACGTTTTGGGTTACATACGTTACATTGTATACTGGCGAACTTGGCGGAATCGTATAAATTTCTTTCGGAACAGAATCTGTCACTTTCCAAGGCCCGTTCGAACTTGTCGACATAAACCAAACTGCCTGAAAACACATATAATACAAATCGCCCACTTTTATGACTTTTTCCTGTGTATTCGTGGCATACTGCATTTTTGTCCCGTCAATTGGTTTAAATTGAGGAGCTCCGTCATAAGTTACTTTTGCTTTTGCCTCGGCATCGGCTTTGTTGATAATTGCTGTTGTTGGAACCTGTGCTAACATTACAGCATCTTTTGCTTCCTGCGTTCCAGGAACGGAAGCTAAAACACTTGCTCTTGGGGAGTCTTTTGGAATTTTAGCAAAATCAGCTGGCAGGCTGTTTCCTGCATAACTCCAAGGTCCGTTCAGACTTTTAGAACCAAACCATCTTCCTGACAAAAGCACATAATATTGTCCCTGCGCTTCATTGGCAAAAACGTCATTTTCTGTATTATCAATATATAATAATTGCGTTCCAGGTATTTTTACAAATTTTGGAGGACCATTTACTAAAATTAATTCCGCAGGTGTTTTACTAAAGAAAACATTTGGTACATTTCCTGAAGATGGGGGCGGAATCATTTTTTCTACTTCATCAAAATTTTGTCCAGATGGGAGATTTTTTAAACCATCAGGAACTTTGGTTGTTTTGGTCCATTTCCCTTCAACTTTTTTAGAAGTCAGCCAAACGTTTTCGGCAAGCAGATAATAATCACTTGTTGCTTTATCAAAAAACAAATCCCAATTGGTGTTCACCACATATTGTATATCTGATTTTTCTACAGGAACCAAAACAGGCTCTCCCTGTACAATGAGCAAAATTGCCGGACTTGCACTGTAAAAAATTGGAGGCGGATTATTCTGAGCTGCGATTCCTTTTGCCGGACTTGTTGTTCTGTCTAAATCTGCCAAAATACGATCTATAGAAACGGGATCGCCTCCTTTGGGAAGCACTTCTTTAAAAAGTTTTTCCATTTCTGGAGCTTTTTTATCGTCAAGTGCAGGAAAACGAACATCTGTTACTTTAATATCTTTAAAAAAAACACTTCGGGAATCTTTATCAACTAAAGTAGCCGCTTCTAAAGAGGCTACTCCCAAAACTTGTTTTCCGTCTTTTGGAGTCAACGAAAAAGCTACTCGTGCTTTGATTTCTTTATGATCGTCCCAGCTGTCTATTTGCGGTTGATAATAAACTAGTTTTGTTCTGTTGTTTTCTGCTTCTCTTGGCCATCCATCATCAGCAATATCAGTCGAATCACTTTTTTGATCGGTTACTGCTGCTATTTCTTTGTCGGCTTCCTTGTGTTTTTTACAGGATAAAAAAATGAAAAAAACCCATAAGCTCATTATTATCAAAATCTTTTTCATAACATTTTAGCATTAGATTACTTTATAAATTGAGAACTTTTTTCGTTTTTTAAAATTCTTCCAACTCAAAATATCAAGCTGAAAATCTGCAAGTTAAAATTAGACTTTGACTTATAAAAAATCAAAAAACGAGAATATTACTTGGTTTCAAATTATAAAATGCTACAAGAAAAAATGAACACTGTATGAAAATTAGACATTCAATTTACAGAAGAGCGATCCTTTTTTGAATGAAAAGAAAAACAAAAAACGCATCCAAATTAATGAATGCGTTTTTTAATATGATGATTGGATTCTGATTATCCTTTCAAACTCGATTAAAACAATCAATCTTTCTGGGCACGCATTTCAAATCCGCGTTATCGTTGCGAAGAAGATTTACGCGATTGGATATAAATTTGCGAGAGCAGATTTTCCTTGCTTTTTTTGATAAAACTCCGATAGTTCTTCTTTCTTTTTTCCTTTACTATCAAGTTTTTTATTACAACTTAAAAAAGTAAGAATAAAAAAAACGATTATACTATATCTTATTTAATACATTTTTTTTGATAATCAATTATCATTACTGAAATAATGCCCCTTCTATTTACATTGTAACTAAATCAGTTAAAATTGTAAAATTCAAGTTTTGAATTAAAATTTTCTAAATCTTTTTTTATTAATTTATTTCTAGACTTTATAAAATCAATATCTGATTTTGCATTATAATTTTTCCAACTATTAGTAATACTATCTACATAAAACTTTTGAGCTTCTTTATTATAATTTATGTAGCATGTATACCAACCGTCAGGACTTGCAGATCCATACTCTTGAACTAAAACTACAGTCTTTTTTTTGCAAGAAACAGTGATGCTATTTTTATTTTCTTGGGAATAAAGTTCTCCTATTGGAAAAATTATTTCATTACTAACTATAGGAGTATTTTTACCAGATAAAAGTATTGACAGAATACTTCTTCCATTTTCTAAATTTTTAATTTTTAATGTATCAGGATAATTATCAAAATTTAAATCTTCAATTAACTTAATATCATCATTTATTTTATTGGTTTTTATATTTTCATTTTTATCAACTTGAATTTTAGCTTTATTTTGACATGAAAATAATACAGTAATGATTAATATTATAAATGTTATTTTTTTATTTCTTTTTCTTATCATAATTCTTTTTGAATTTAGTCGGATAATCAGGATTTGTTGTTCTCCATTTGCCCCATTGTAGTAATATACAATATTCTTCCCGATAGCGCGGATTTGAAATCCGTGCCCGCAACAGTGAGTATGATCAAAAATCACTAAATCGCATGTTTTACATTAAATTCATTGTATCACTATTTCCAAACAAATTTTTTCTTTTTTTGTTGAGTTCTCACACATTCATCTATTGTGTAATTTATCGGACAATCAAAACAGATATTTTTTTTATCTTCTTTTTCAAAAAGATTTGAAAAACTAATTTCTGTTTTTATTCTGATTCTCAATGATTGACTGCAAATCAATGTGGATAAAAAAGACTCAACATCCCCATCGTCAGCTTTTTTATGATGTACGCTATTAGAATATTTAAATTTTTTTGTTATATATAATTGTCCATTAATTTTAGAAATATCAAGCCAATAACTATTACCATTATATATGCTATTAAATTTAATTATAATAGTGTTTTTGTTTTTTTTTGTTAGCACAATTGTACAAATACCTTTTAAATAGTTTTGTGCTATTTTACCATTTTGTAATTCATTTATTTCTACAGGAATTTTTATTAAAAGATCTTTATTGAAGATCTTATATCTATAAATTGCATAGCAGTCATTACAATAACTACTTGTTATGTCATTAATATTTCCTATTTTTCTTTTGTTTTCATAAACAGGAATTTTGTATTGACTTTGTGAATAAAGCTCAATAGTAAAAAGACATATAAAAGAATATACTACTTGTTTAAACATTTCTTGTCATAGTTTAAAAAGTTTTTTGTCCAGATAGTAAAGTTAATCCTTTCCTGTAATCCGTTATCTCCGCCATTTATTGCTTTTGTAACTTCTTTGATTATTTCATCAGAAAATCCCTTGTCCATAGCAGTCAAAGTTTTCTTTTGAAAAATTGTAGAATACCAGCCTGCTGAATTAAATGCATGAAATAAATCTTCAGATAATTTTTTAGCAAATATTTTTAATTCTTCGTAAAAAGCATTATCTAAACCTTTATTTCTTGCCTCTAAATTATTTTTCATACAGCTTTCTACACTTTCATCTATGTTGCCTTTAGAGTCTTTAGAACTATACTTCTCATATATTTGAGAATAATTGGTTTCATTTATATAGTCATAATATTTTAAATAATTAGAGTCATGGGTAATCTGTTTCATCCCTCTTCCTTGAAAAGCAACACCTCCTCTATAATTGCCAGGCACAACAGATCTGCTTTCATAAGTATATCTAAAATAAATTGTCTCTAAATACATTTGACCAAGGAAATGAATTTTTCGTTTGCATGAAGTTATTTTAAATTTTTTAAACATTTTATTCAACTCATCTGTAAATAATTTAATCTTAGTTCTATTTTTTTCTTCATTTAGTTTACCTTCAGTAATTCTAAGAACAGAAATAAATTCTGATCCAGCATCAAAAAAGACTTCTTTTCTTTTTTCCATCTTTTGATTGGCTCTAAGGTTATATATAATTTCAATCATTTCCTCTTCCGTAAAATCGCGATTACAATGGCAAGACATTGCAGTTTTATCAGCCCCAATAGTAACCCTTCCACAATGTTCCCATTTGTCAAGCATTCCCCCTTTAAGATCAAACCAATCATTTGAATTGTCTTTAAAATAGAAATCGATATACTGTACAGCCTTCATTAGGTTTTTTCTAAATGCGATCTCAATGATATCATTATACTTTTTTATTCCTAAATCGTGTTCTACTTCATTTTTATTGTGGTTCGAAACAAATACCTGCCCGTTTACGGCAGTTAGTTTATATCTTAAATAGCCGTCAGGATCACTTGCCGTTTGATGAGCTTTTTGAAGTTTAAACTTTAATATCGTTTTTTCTTTTTTGAGAGTCTGAGGTTTAAATTCTATTTTAACATCTGATTTGTTATGGTACTCTTTTCTTATTGCAGTAGAAATAAGACTGGTTTTACCTGTTGTTATAACTTTAAAATCTTCACTGCTTAACAACTCTGCAAAAGGTACAAAGTCGTACTTGCTTACATAATCATAAAAATTAATCCCCATTGCTCTTTGCTTTTAAATGTTTTGCTGCAATCATTGTTATATCTCCTTCTGAAGTTCTTAACACTACTTTTGAAGCCGTTTTGTCCATGTTTTCTTTTACAATTATTGTACTTTCACGAGCGACTTGTATAGTGATGTTTTTTGCTTGTTTTACTATTCCCATAATTCAATTAAAATTTGAGTTTTCACCTGAATGTCCTTTTATGTTTTTAGCACTGTGCAGTTCTATATTATCATCGGTAGTGCTTATATTCATTTTACCTGCAATTTCTCCAGCTGTCCCGCCAACAGATTTGATGTAATCTTTATCGGCAATCTCAGTACGGTTATCAGATTTTTCAAGAATATTTCCCTCGGCACTTATTGCTATATTATTTCCAGCCATGTGGGTCATATCATTATCTGCTTTACTAGTAATATCCGTTCCAGCTTTAAGCGTTATACTTTCACTTGCCTCAAAAACAATATTTTTAGCCCTAATCGTAAAAGTCTCAGGAGTTGTAGCATTAATATTTTTATTTTCCTGATCGAGATGAATCTCGTTCCCACTAGGATCAGAAAGCCAGATTCCAATTTTTTCAATAAACTTAAACAGCATCCCAAAACGGAGCTTCCAACCCTTTATACTATTTTCAGAATCAAAAAACTCAGGCATTTCTTGTCCGTTATAATACGTTCCCGAGACATACGGACATTCAGCATTACCACCGTCAAAACCAATGCGCACTTCCTCGCCAATTTCGGGTCTGAAATACATACCTTTCGCTGAGCCTGCGTAGGGCTGAACCACGCGCATCCAGTCACTCTCATTGTCCCAGCCATTCCAATAATATTCTACCCTGATACGCCCCATTTTTTCAGGATCATTATTGTCAATTACTTTGGCCGGCTGGCTGTCTGCAAATGCAAAAACTTCCGGATTGGTATAATGAGGTACTGCAACATCGGCAGGAATGGCTTTGAATCCACAGCTGTAATTTCCGTTTACCTCTGAATGGTGTGTCACTTCAATGGCTATCAATTCGTGTTCGACTGTTTTGTTCTGAATCTTAAAAACCTGTCCAATGCCTATCGGATAGTACGAAACACCGCTGTAGAAAACGCTGTTTGCATCTTTCGCCTGAGTCTGCAGTTTTACCATTTCCTCGAGCTCTTCCTTATTTTTCGCATTATTTGTATAAGCACCAATTTTCAATTCTCTAGTGGTTACTTGTCCCTGATTGAATTTCATTGCGACTGCAAATCTGTCGCGGCTGCCCGTATCTGTTTGTTCGGATGAATTTCGAATGCTCTGGGCAGTTGTGTAATCATAGCTTCTAAAAGAGCTTTTATGCGAAACCAAATTGGCTTCGATTGTGAATTTATGCAGTGATGATCCGTTAATAAGTTTTATATTACTGGCTTTTGTCTGACCAAGCTGCATGCGCATTCCATCAAAATAATACCATTGCCCGTAACGTGTCGAAAGTCTTTTTAGAAAATCAAAACTTGTCTCGTTGTATTGCGGTTTATAGTCGAACTCTTTTCTATAAGTGGGAACAATGGCTTCCCGTTGATAAAATTCACCCGACTGGGTTTCAGCAAAGATTTCTAATGCAATCTGCTGGAGGTTTTTCTCAAGAAAAATTCTGGATTTATTATTATCACGCAAAAGAACTGTATGACTAATTCCAAAAACATGAAGCCCAGCCGGGCTGCCGTGAAGATCAATAGATTTTAATCCTTCAATAATTCCTTTTACATCAGTTTGATTCCGTTGACTTTGAAGGTAAAAATTACTTCACTGCCTATATATCTGCTGATTGCTTTTTCCTGATCTTCAGGATCAATGATAGCTTTCCCTGTATATTGCCAGGTAAAGGAAAAATAATGATGATCGGCCATTTTCTGCGAAAGCTTCAAATCATAATAAATAACGTTTTTATCGAAGGAACTTATTGAAATATGAACCTGTTCTGAGAATTTACTATTAATCATAATTTTGGCTGTTTAAGTTATTCCTTAAATTTAGAACAACTTAAACCAACCCATCTTCCCTTAAAAGACATTATTGTTTCACAATAAGTTTTTTTATGTACAAAAGAACATTCTACACCTGTTATCGAATATTTGATTTATAAGGTGTTTAATATTTTCCAACAAAAAAATAATTAAAACAAAAAACGCATCCAAATTAATGAATGCGTTTTTTAATATGATGATTGGATTTTGATTATCCTTTCAAACTTGCTGCTAAATATTCACGGTTCATACGCGCGATATTTTCAAGAGAAATTCCTTTTGGACATTCGATTTCACAAGCTCCTGTATTTGTACAGTTACCAAAACCTTCTAAATCCATTTGGTGAACCATGTTTAATACACGGTCAGTCGCTTCAACTTTACCTTGTGGTAATAATGCATATTGAGAAACTTTTGCAGAAACGAATAACATTGCTGAAGAGTTTTTACAAGTTGCAACACAAGCCCCGCAACCAATACAAGCTGCAGCATCAAATGATTTATCTGCGTCGTCTTTAGGAACTGGAATTGTATTTGCATCAATTGTATTTCCTGAAGTGTTTACAGAGATAAATCCTCCTGCATGTTGAATTCTGTCAAAAGAAGATCTATCAACAACTAAATCTTTAATTACAGGGAAAGCTTTTGCTCTAAATGGCTCGATAAAAATCGTATCACCATCTTTGAACATACGCATGTGTAATTGACAAGTTGTAACACCTCTGTCTGGTCCGTGTGCTTCACCGTTGATGAATAAAGAACACATTCCGCAGATTCCTTCACGACAATCGTGGTCAAATGCTACAGGCTCGTCTCCTTTGTTGATTAATTGTTCGTTAAGAACATCAAGCATTTCAAGGAAAGACATATCTGGTTCGATTCCATCGATAGGATATTCTACAATCCCTCCTTTATCTTGGGCGTTTTTCTGACGCCATATTTTTAATGTAAGTTTCATTTTGTATCAGTTTTAAGTATTATGAATCAGTATTCAAAATACTATTTGTAGCTTCTTTGAACTAATTTAATGTTTTCGTAATTAAGAGGTTCTTTGTGTAATACAGCATCACTTGGTTTTCCTTTGTACTCCCAAGCTGCAACGTATGCAAAGTTATCGTCATCACGAAGTGCTTCTCCTTCTTCTGTCTGGTATTCCTCACGGAAGTGACCTCCACAAGATTCGTTACGGTGTAAAGCATCTTTCGCGAACAATTCTCCTAATTCTAAGAAATCGGCAACACGAGTCGCTTTTTCTAATTCCTGATTAAATTCGTTAGCGCTTCCTGGCACTTTTACATCTTTATAAAACTCTTCACGTAAAGCAGCAATTTCTTCGATAGCTTCAGTTAAACCTTTAGCGTTACGAGCCATACCTACTTTATTCCACATGATTTTTCCAAGTTTTTTGTGGAAATAATCTACAGAATGTTTACCGTTGTTATTGATAAATTTATTAATTTGATCTACAACCGCTTTTTCAGCTTCAACGAATTCTGGTAAGTCTGTAGAGATTTCACCCATTTTAATATCCGGAGCTAAATAATCTCCGATAGTATAAGGCAATACGAAATATCCATCAGCTAAACCTTGCATTAAAGCAGAAGCTCCAAGTCTGTTTGCTCCGTGATCAGAGAAGTTAGATTCTCCAATTGAGAAACATCCAGGAATTGTAGTCATTAAGTTATAATCAACCCAAGTTCCACCCATTGTGTAGTGAACCGCTGGGTAAATCATCATTGGAGTTGTATAAGGATCCTCATCAACGATTTTGTAGTACATTTGGAATAAGTTTCCGTATTTACTTTTCACGATTGCAGCTCCTAATTTAGTTACAAGAGCAGTATCTTTATCGTCTAAACCTTTTACATAAGCATCTTCAGTTCCGTAACGTTTGATTGCTGCTGCGAAATCTAAATAAACTGCTTCTCCAGTTTTGTTAACTCCAAAACCAGCGTCACATCTTTCTTTAGCCGCACGAGACGCAACGTCACGAGGTACTAAGTTACCAAAAGCAGGATATCTTCTTTCTAAGAAATAATCTCTATCCGCTTCAGATAAATCTGTTGCTTTTTTCTTTCCTTCACGAATAGCCTGAGCATCTTCTAATTTTGCAGGAACCCAAATACGTCCGTCATTACGTAACGATTCAGACATCAAAGTCAATTTAGACTGGTGATCTCCTGAAACCGGAATACAAGTTGGGTGAATTTGTGTGTAGCAAGGATTTGCGAAAAACGCTCCTTTTTTATGAATTTTCCAAGCTGCTGTTGCGTTACTTCCCATAGCATTAGTTGAAAGGAAAAACACGTTTCCGTATCCTCCAGAACCAATTACTACTGCGTGAGCAGAATGTCTTTCGATTTCTCCTGTGATTAAGTTACGAGCGATAATACCTCTCGCTTTTCCGTTCACGATTACAATGTCTAGCATTTCGTGACGGTTGTACATTTTGATTTTTCCACGACCAATCTGACGGTTCATTGCAGAATAAGCTCCTAACAATAATTGCTGTCCAGTTTGTCCTTGTGCGTAAAATGTACGAGAAACCAAAGTTCCTCCAAAAGAACGGTTATCTAGAAGTCCGCCATATTCACGAGCCAATGGAACCCCTTGTGCCACACATTGGTCAATAATATTTGCAGAAACTTCAGCCAAACGGTGAACGTTTGCCTCACGTGCACGGTAGTCACCTCCTTTTACAGTATCGTAAAACAATCTGTAAACTGAGTCACCGTCTCCTTTATAGTTTTTTGCTGCGTTGATACCCCCTTGTGCCGCAATAGAGTGCGCACGACGTGGTGAATCTTGGAAGCAAAATGCTTTTACGTTATATCCTAACTCTGCTAGAGTAGCCGCAGCCGAACCTCCAGCCAAACCTGTACCAACAACGATAATATCTAAATTACGTTTATTAGCCGGGTTTACTAAATTAATATGATCTTTATAATTTGTCCATTTATCCGCTATAGGACCATTTGGAATTTTTGAATCTAATGCCATTATAATTGATATTAATTATTGGTTGAAATGATGAAATAATGCGATAATTACGAAAGCGGCCGGAACAACAACTGCGAATCCGTAACCAACTTTTGCCAAAAATCTAGAGTATTTGTTGTGCATTCCCATTGATTGAAGAGAAGATGCAAACCCGTGCCATAAGTGAAACCCTAAAAGGATAAAAGAAACACAATACAATCCTGTACGGATTGGGTCATGAAATTTGTGAACTAACTCACCATAATATCTTGTAGCATCCGGCGCCGTTCCTGCTATATATTTGTAGCTAACTTCAGGAAACCAGAAATCATAAAAGTGCAATCCTAAGAAAGCTAAAATAACCAATCCAGAAATAATCATATTTCTAGAACTCCAAGAAGCGTTTGCAGCTCCGTTGTATTTAGCGTATGCAATTGGTCTTGCCGCGCTGTTTTGTGCTGTAAGTACAAATCCCATTACGAAGTGGAAAATCACCCCAAATGCCAAAACTGGCTGCATTACATACTGAATCAGCGGATTGTATCCCATAAAGTGAGAAGCTTCGTTGAAAACGTCTTCACTTAGAATAGAAATAAAATTTAAGGAAACATGCAGCGCTAAAAACGTGATTAAGAATATTCCCGAAAGAGCCATAGCTACTTTCTTTAAGATGGAAGCATTCAACTGTGCAGATTGTGCCATAAGTGTTTAAGTAGTTTGTTTTAAAAAATTAGACAAAAATAACTCAATTACAAAAGAACTACAACCATTTCGCTGTTATTTATAATGATTTTAAAATAGAGCCATTCTACGTATTTTTACGTACAAAAAGAAAACAAATAAAAAATAATTCATTATAGGATTTTTAAAAACCTGCTTTTTAAGCATTTCTGAGAAAACTCAATTCTAAGTAGATTACCAAAAATTTATCATATTGTTATTTTATTCAAAGTTTTGATTTGTTTTCTTCAAAAGTGTCTCGCCCTATAAATTTTATTAAAGCAAAAAATTGTCAGTCCATAACATAGTTTTACCTTTATCGGCTCAAAAAATTAAGAATGAAAACAGGAATTGATGCTATTTCATTTGATGTAGCAAACATACATTTACCCATAAAAACTTTGGCGACTGCCAGAAATATTGAACCAGAAAAATTAGAAAAAGGTCTTGGATTACTAAAAATGACCTTCCCAGACGTCCACCAAGATGCTGTAGTTTTTGGAGCAAACGCCTTAACAAAGCTTATCAGCGATAACAAAATAAACCTAAAAGAAATAAGCCGAATTTATGTTGGTACTGAAAGCGGTATTGACAGCTCGAAACCAATTGCTTCTTATTTAATAAGTTTAATGGAGCAAAAATTTGGCGAAGATTCACTGGCAGAATGTGATGTTGTCGATTTCACTTTTGCTTGTATCGGCGGTGTTGACGCGATGCAAAATTGTTTGGATTTTGTAAAATTGAATCCGACGAAAAAAGCGATTGTAGTTACTTCTGATTTTGCAAAGTATGATTTAAATTCAGGTGGCGAATATACACAAGGTGCTGGAGCTGTTGCAATGTTAATTACTGCAAACCCGAAAATCATTGCTTTTGATGACAATTGGGCAACAAGCACAAAAGGTGTTTTTGATTTCTTCAAACCATACCGAACTATTTCTAAAGAAGAAATTACTAAAAATACAAACAACGATTCTTGGTTTGACAATTTAGAAGCTGAAATCGAAATCCACAAAGACCAACCGGTTTTTGACGGTCAATATTCGAATCAATGTTATATGGATCGTACGCGTAATGCTTACTTTTCATTCAAAAAATTAAAAAACACTACCGAAACTTTATACAATACTTGGCACAGCATTGTGATGCACTTGCCATATTCTTTCCAGGGAAGAAGAATGTTGTCTGAAATTTATGCTTTAGATAGTGCAGAAAAAATTATTGCCGATGATATTGCGCCTGCAGATTATCAGACTAAAATTAAAGAAGTAGCAAAATCTGATGATTACAGAAGTTTTGTAACCGAGAAATTACAGCCTGCTGAATTGGCTTCATCTTTAATTGGAAATCTTTATACAGGTTCCATTTTCATGGGATTATTATCTACTTTGGCTCATTTCCACGATACAAATAAAGAAGTAGCTGGAGAAAAATTCGGTTTTCTAGCTTACGGAAGCGGATCTAAATCGAAAGTTTTTGAAGGAACGATTCAGCCAGAATGGAAATCAGCTTTAGCAAATGTGAAGCTTTTTGAAAATTTAGCGGAAAGCGTAGAAATTGATTTCAATACGTATGAAAGTCTTCATAAAAAAGAACAAAAACAAAGCGTGAGAACTCCTAAACAAGAATGGATTTTAGATAGAATCGAAAAAGAGATTCCTGTTTTGATTGGGGCGCGTTATTATAAATGGGTTGATTAAATTACTTAATATTTAACCGCAAAGAACGCAAAGATTTACGCAAGGTTCTCAAAGTTTTTATTGATAAAGCTTTGCGAACTTTGCGTTTTTATTTAATAACTTAAATAAAAAACCTTTGCGTGCTTTGCGGTTAAGAAAACATCAATCCTTTTTATGCTGTTCGGTATAATTTTGATTGCCTTTAATTCTGGTATCTTCAGTATGCATTCCGTTTGCCATTCCGAGCATGAAAGCGGTCATAATTAAAATTAATTTTCGTTTTAACCAATGAAGTCGTGGCTTAGATTGCTCTAAACCTTTTTTATAAGTTTGTTTATACATTTTAAAATGATAAATGATTAGACATTATGAATCATCTTGTGCCATAACAGCACAATGCTTAGAAAGAACTTTCTTAAGCGATGTATAAACTTTTCTTGAAGTTACCAGAAGTAGTTATTTCATTTACAAAAACCAATTGATTTATAAATGAAGTTATATTTTGACGAAGATTTTTACAGACTTTTAGAATAATTGGAATTTGAAGACTAAAAATTTCGTTAATCTTGAAATACGTTAAAACTATCGGGAATAAAGTTTTCCCCTCTCTTTTAACTTGATTAAAAACGTAAACGCGAAGATTTTTAAGATCTATTTCTTTTCGTGAAACAACAAAAGAAGATTGATAATATTCTGGAGAATTAGATCGAGAATACAAAACACCATCGCCTGCCATTACAAGCAAGGCTGCGAAAAGAGAAAGCAGGTATTTTAAATGGTTTTTCAAATCTTATTCAGTTTATGAAGCATTTCTTTACAATATTAGTTCTTTCTTTTGTAATTTCAATCACATACAAACTTTTCCCTAAGGTCTTGACATCATTTTTGTCATTCCGAGGAACGAGGACACGAGCGATAGCGAACTGGCGAAGCAATCTTCACAAGTAGCTCGCCAAAGATTATCGATTCTGTTTGCGGAATTACCAACGAAGATTCCTCGTTCCTCGGAATGACAAACTTTGTGCTTATTTGTTTTCTTTTTCCTGATTAAGAAGAAACAATCCTAATCCTAAACAAAAAACTGCACAACTCAAAAGCATTAAAATTCCATTTTTCAAAGCAAAAAAAGAAAATCCAACAGCAACCGAACCCAAAATTACCATCAAAGATTTTACCGTTTCGGTTTTGATAAAAGCAAATGCATGCAGTGCCAAACCTAGAAAAAGTAAAGACGGACCAACAACTATAAACGGATAAAAAATAAATGGTGAAATTGTAATTTGATGACTTAATGCCTCTTTTGCGATTTCGTTATTTCCGTAACTTGACATTATAAAATCGATTGTACAGAGTCCGATATGTGCAATAACACCTAAAATAGTTAATACAGAAGCAATTTTATTTATGCTTTTTTTGGGAAAGACATCATTAAAAGAAAGCAAAAAACAAGCCCCAATTAAATTAAACCAATGTGCAAAATCTATCGATTCGTTTAAACTTGGCAAAAGTTTCGAAAAGAATAAATAACTAGTAAGAAAAAATAGTAATCCGATCAGGCAAAAATGTTTTGTTTTCATAATTTGTTTTAAAATTGATGAAGCAAAACTAAAATGAAACCTTTTCTAAAAGCTTTATTTTATTGGCTTTGGTACAAAATGCATGGTTTTAGGTACGAAATTTACAAAGCCAACAGCGCTTCTTTATAGTTTTTAGAAACTGGAAGTTCCATTTGCGTCAAAATAATCGTATTTGAGTTTCTCCAAGATTTAAAATGCGACGGATTTATCAAATGCGAACGATGAATTTGTACTAAAAACTCAAAATCTTTCTGAACTTTTTTGAGTGAGGAACGAATTAATTTTGACCGAAGTTTATCATTTTCGATATAAAAAATCTCAACATAATTTTGAGCGTTTGAAATGCAAACCATATCGGCCTTGTTAATTTTTAAAACATCTAATTTATTCTCTCCTCTAAATATTATAAAATCATCTTTTATCGGAATTAATTTCAATAAATATCTTCTTGCAAGGATAATTACCGGAGTTAAAATCAGCGCGACTTTTATAAAAATCATACCAAAAAACTCTGTAAAACTATATCCTCCGTTTAGAATTGAACTTTTGTAATAAGCATAAACTCCAATCAAATAAATAAGGTAAAAAAAGAGAATACTAGATATTTCTAAAGTGACACTCCAATTTGAAACTTTGTCGTAAATCGTTTTTTGAAGAACCGAAAGAACTCCATAACATACAAACGCAATCAAACTAAATCCTAAACTGATCAAAAGCCAAGATTTAAAATTTAAAGTTCCGTCGTCAAAAGGTTTTATGATAAAAGCGAAAACAAAAAGCCATAGACCTATAAGCAAACCTACTATTAGATGATATTTTATTTTGGGATTTAATTCTTTCATCTCTTTTTCAACAATTATCTATATCCAATATTAAAACAATAACAATTTGTAAGTATTTATTTAAAATAATTTGTATTTTTATCAAAGTAGTATCTCAAAAACCTATATAGTATGAAAACCCAAAAACTATCTTTTATCAAAAATCTAAAAAAATTATCAAAAGAAGAATTAAAATCAATTAATGGTGGTAGTGCAGACTGCATTCCATTTCCTTTATGTAATGGTCAAGAAGTTACTTTTTACACCATAAACTCATGTGGCTGGTACCTATACAAAACAGCGACAAATAGTACATGTATGGAATATGGAGCGTCATAAAACATACTGAACATTTTAGTAAACTGCTATTAACAAATAGCAGTTTTTCTACATTAGTCTTTTGCTATGTAAATTTTACTTGGAAATCGTAAACTTATTATGACTCAAAGTAAAACCTAGATTTTCATAAATAGCTACGTTTTCTACTCGCTTTTTGTTTGTTGTTACTTCTATGCTTTTTAGATTATTTTCTTCAGCATATTTTAAAATTTCAGCAACTAGTTTTCTGCCAACGCCTTTTCCTCGATGATTTTTATCAATAAAAAATTCCTGAATTTCGCCGACTAAACCACAATGATGCAGTAAATTTTGAATATGAAATGTAATAAAACCCAAACTTTCATTTTCACTTTCAGCAATTAAATATACATTTTTTGGGTTTGAAATATTTTCATTGAAAATCGTTTCGAAAACTTCAAAATCAAAAACATCATTTTCGAGTTCACATATTGATTTGTAGACAAAATCTAAATCTTGCTTTTCTACTTTTCTTATTTTGATATTTGATTGCATCACTTACAAATTACCATAAACTACAATATAATCCGCATAACTTAATTTATCTTTAAACCATTCAATAAGATCTCCCAGAAAACGATTTTCTTCCGAATCGTTACTTTTTATTTCGCTTATTTTTTGCAGAATGAGCAAACCAGTTTTGATATCGAAAAAATTATTTCCAGTGCTGTCAAATTGATCTTCGATTGTATTATTCCACGGATTTTGCATTGGAAAAACAGATTCAAAAATTTCTAAGACCAAATCAAAATCTTCTGTTGCAATAAAAGCATCATTTCTTTTTTCGGTTTTATAGAACTCTCCATTTTCATTTTCAGGCCATAAAATAAAACCGATTTTTGAATCTAAAAATTTCCCTGTTCCAATTCTAACCGGTTTTTGATTAATTCTTTCAACCGCTTTAACCACATCATAATTACAAATTTGATATTCTTTTGTTGCTGTTTCTCTATCACAATCGGTCGTTTTACAAATTTCGATAATATTTTCATTGTGAAAATTCTCTTCAGCAAGTAAGACATCACCATTATTCTTTTTAAGAAGTTCAATTGCTTTGTTTAAAGGAATTGAAATTTTATTTCTTAATACTTTTATGCTTTCGGTGTTCATTTACAATCAACAAATTATGCTTTATTTTATGTATAGATCAGCTTAGTAATTCAATATCTTCCTCAACTCATCCAAATCTATCAGCCACTCAATTTTAATGTATTTTGTACTAAAGTTTTTTAAATCATCCGTCCAATCAAACAATATTGCCGATCCATTATCTTCGATTTCGTCTTTTACAATTTTAGCTGCGTGTTCCATTCCTTCCCAGTCTTGTGCGGCCAAATCAAAAATAATATTATTTGTTTTTGACAATACAGAATACAATGAAATCAATTTCCGGTTATTTCCTTCTAATCTATTAATGTGTGTTTTTTTATTAATCCAATTAATTTCATAAATTTTGCTGGCAAATTCACTTTTTGGATTAGCATTTTTAGATAAATACTCGCCTACAGTTGCGGGGAAAAACCTGTCTTTAAACCTTGATTCTCTAAAATGTTTTACAAAAGTATACGGTTTGTATATTGTAACATTTTCATGTTTTTCTTTTCCCGTAAAAATCGCGATTAGTTTTTCTTCTACATATGTTGAAACAGCATGGTTATCCAATCGAATCACGACAAAATCACCTTCTCTCACATTAAAAGGAGGAATATAAAAATAATCGGTTTCTATTCCTTTGCATTCAATTAATAGTCCTTTCATTTTATCTGTATTCTCACCTAACTTAAATCAGTTAATTTTGAGATTTTGTTACCAGAAAATTCAAAAACAGATTTCCCTTTTAAATTTAATTCATCTCCTTTTTTCATTCCGTTAGGGAAATCCATTGCCAGAACAGCCTGATAATCGATTTCTATTTCTGTTTGAGATTCAGAATGATTGAAAGCAGTAATCGTTTGTGTTCGGCTTGAGAAATAACTTTTAGCTTGCTCAGCTTGTTCTTTAAATTCCTTTATTCCATTTAAAGACATGTTTACTTCTCCATTTGTTACATTTTCGAAAATGATATCTTGGTTAAAATCGGCTATCATTTTTTCGATATTGAATTCGTTGTAACCTTCGATGTAATTTTTGATGATTTTTTCTATATGAATCATTGAATTGTGTATTACTAGTATTAATTATTTTTCCTTCAAATTAATTTGCTTAAACATATTTTCCCAGCCATGCCAAGCACAAGTTCTATCAAAATATTCTTTTTTCTTATTTTCAAATTTTATAGTGTAATGATCTTTTGTTGTACAGCCTCCACGTTGCAAAAGATTTAATTCACATTCCATTTTAATAATCACATCTAATTCCTCTGCACTGAGTTTTTTTGTTATTCCTCTGGTTATAAAATAATATTTTTCTTCTTTTCTAAGTATTTCAACTTTATTTTCTGCAGAATGAAAACAGCCTAGACTTTCAAAACTGAATTCGACTTTCTCATTTTCCTTTAAATTCTTAACGAACGACTCATTAATAAAGTCGGTATACTTAGAATAATCTGGATGAATTGAAATCGCATAAATCTTGCTTTCAGATATTTCAATAGTTTTCTGCATTTGTTGATTTAGAAAATTCTCGTACACAAATTTGTAGTTTCCATTAGATAAGCTATCAATTACGATTTCTTTTTCAATGTAGGGTTTTTCAAATCGGCCGTATCTTTTAAAAAGTTTCTCATCTTTAAAAATTGAAATCCAGTATATTCTAGGAAGTTCTTTGTTTGTCGGATCTTCAAAATTCACTTTTAAATGTATCGAAGCAAAAGATTCTTTTTGACAGCCAACAAAAATTATTAAAACTAAAAATAAGAGTATAGTTTTGAGTTTCATTAATAAAAAGGATTAGTTCATCAAGATTACACAATTCTAAATTCAAAACCAATTCAATAGTCAGAAAAATTGTATTTTTATAGAATCATTTTTTTAGAAAAATGTATCTCATAAGAATAATCTTGTTTTGTACAGAAACTAAAAACATAAAAGATTTTTAAATATCTTTGAATTATGAGCACAGTATTAAAAACAAAACATGTCGGCAGAAATATTAGCCGAATCAGAGAGCTTAGAGATATGAAGCAGGAAGCGCTTGCAATTGCCATTGGCGTTAGTCAGCAAACTATTTCTAATATTGAAGGAAGCGAAACTGTTGATGACGAAAAATTAAATGCAATTGCAGAAGTTTTGGGTGTTTCTGCCGAAGCTATTAAAAACTTTTCTGATGAAGCTGTTTTTAATATAATTGGGAACACTTATAATGATTCTTCATCTTCCGCAGTCAATTTGGGATGTACTTTTAATCCTCTAGATAAACTTATTGAATCATACGAAGAGAACAAAAAACTTTACCAACAGTTAATTCAAGCTGAAAAAGAGAAAGTGGCGCTTTTGGAGAAGTTGCTTAAAGAGAAATAAAATTTATTATATAAAAAAGAAAAAACGAAGCCAATAAGGCTTCGTTTTTTTATGTCCGTATAGTTTGTCATTTCGACGTAAGGAGAAATCACACTAGTAATTTGACAAAGATTGACGATTTTTTTTCGGAGTTTCTTACAAAGATTCTTCGTTAATATCTCGCCCAAGATTTTTTTAAACCCAATTCCTCAATTGAGCCATAAAAAAATAATAACACTTACAATGTTCACTTTTGTAAGTATTTATTTAGGAAATATTTTGTATTTTTATCAAAGTCGTATCCGAAAAACTTAAGAGTAGGAAAATCAAAAAACACCACTATGAAAAATTTCCAAGAACTATTAAAACAAAAACTGACAAAAGAAGAATTGAAATCAATTAACGGGGGCGCTGTAAAATGTGTACCGTATCCTATGTGCGGGGGCGACGAAGTTTCTTATTATGGGAGAAATATATGTGGATGGTATTTATACAAAAGAGCAGATGATAGTATTTGCATGGAATATTTACCATAATATATCTACAAAATTTATCATTTCAAGCGAGAGAGAGTCAAAGCCAGACTCTCTCTTTTTTTTAAATGTTTGATCAAAGTTTCTATATTTTTATTTTTGATGTAGAAATTCCTTATTCCCTGGAAGTTTTCCTCGTTCCTCAAAAATGGCAAGATTTTGAAAATAAAAATTATCTGCTCAACGTGCAAAATCTGCGAGAGGAAAATCCGAACAAATAAGAAAACTTTAATAAATCAATTTTCCGCGATATATTTAAAATATGTAATTTTGAAATTCGAAGTTCAAAAATGAAATAATTATGAAATATCATCAAATAAACAGTGGTCTTTTTGTAAAAAACCGCAGAAAGTTCATGGCAGAAATGAAACCTAATTCTGTTGCCGTTTTCAATTCAAATGACATTTACCCAATTAGTGCCGACAGTACTTTGCCTTTTGCACAACACAGAGATATTTTTTATCTGAGCGGTGTAGATCAGGAAGAAAGTATTTTGCTTTTGTTTCCAGATGCGCCTTACGAAAGCCAGAGAGAAATCCTTTTCTTGAGAGAAACAAACGATCATATTGCAGTTTGGGAAGGTGAAAAATTGACTAAAGAACGTGCATTTCAAGTTTCTGGAATTAGAACTGTTTATTGGTTACAAGATTTTCATAAAGTTTTGAACGAAATGATGACATACGCTGATACAATGTACATCAATACGAACGAACATTACCGTGCAACTGTTGAAACAGAAACACGTGAAGCTCGTTTTGTAAAATGGTGGAAAGAACGTTATCCAGCACACAATGTTGCAAAAAGCAACCCAATTTTACAAAGATTACGTTCTGTAAAAGAAAGCGAAGAAATCGATTTGATTCAGCATGCTTGTGATATTACAGAAAAAGGTTTCCGCAGATTATTAGGATTCGTAAAACCAAATGTTACGGAGTATGAAGTTGAAGCTGAGTTAGCTCACGAATTTATCCGTAACCGTTCTAAAGGTTTTGCTTATACTCCAATTATTGCTTCTGGAAACAATGCAAATGTTTTACATTATATCGAAAACAATCAGCAATGTAAGGCTGGAGATTTGATTTTATTGGACGTTGCTGCCGAATATGCCAATTATTCTAGCGATATGACGAGAACAATTCCAGTTTCAGGACGTTTTTCTGATCGTCAAAAAGCGGTTTATAATGCGGTTTTAAGAGTGAAAAACGAAGCTACAAAAATGCTTACGCCAGGAACACTTTGGAAACAATATCATGTTGAAGTGGGTAAAATCATGACTTCGGAACTTCTTGGTTTAGGTTTATTAGACAAAGCCGATGTTCAGAACGAAAATCCAGAATGGCCTGCTTACAAAAAGTATTTCATGCACGGAACTTCTCACCACATGGGACTTGACACGCACGATTACGGATTACTTCATGAACCAATGAAACCTAATATGGTTTTTACGGTTGAACCAGGAATCTATATTCCAGCAGAAAAATTCGGAATCCGTTTAGAAGACAATGTTGTGGTTCAGGAAAAAGGAGAACCATTCAACTTAATGAGAAACATTCCTGTTGAAGCTGACGAGATCGAAACTTTGATGAATGAATAAATAACAAAGGCTGTCCACTATTTTTGGACAGCTTTTTTTATATCAGTATTCTTTTTTAAGCCCCAGCGGGGTAAAATATTTATAGAAATTTAATCTTGCGAATGCAAAAGAGCTCCAGCGGAGTGAAACATCATAACTTTGTGAAAAAAATATGTCGCTCCGCTGGAGCTTTTATACCAATAACATATAAAATTCTATCAATATTTCGCTTCTCTGAAGCTGATTTATAGAACACGGATACTTAAGTTTGAAAAAAGTTTACCAATCTGAAACCAATAAAAAAGCCCTTAATATTACTATTAAGGGCTTTTTATTTTTATAAACTCGGTTTAATTATCCGATTTTTGCTATCTGCACATCTAATTCGAATTTGCCTGTAGCTTCGTTTTCATTGATTAGTTCAAAAAGTTCTAAAGCTCTTCTTGCATTTTTCTCTTCTTCTCTTTGCTCAGCTACATACCACATCATGAAATCTTCTGTAGCGTAGTCGTTTTCAGCTCTACATTTTGCAACTACTTTATTAATTGCTTGAGTAACTGCAATTTCGTTTTGCAAAGCAATTTCAAATACTTCTCTAAAAGAAGCAAATTCCTGTTGTACTTCAGCAACAGATGGAGTAATTGCAATTCCTCCCATATCCGTAATGAATTTGAAAATCTTTAAGAAATGCTCTCTTTCTTCTTCAGCTTGCTTATACAAATATCCTGCTGTATTTGCATAACCGTTTCTATCTAACCATGCAGCCATAGCTAAATATTTGTTTGAAGCATCGCTTTCTAATTTTGCTTGTAAATTCAATATATTTTCTACACCTTCAGTTAATGAAGTGCTTGTTCTTAGTAAATCTTTCATAGTCTTAAATTTTAATACTACAAAATTACTAAAATTAGACGGAAGAGCCCTAAGTGTCTGAAAATTTGGATTTAATCTAAGTAAGAATCTAAATAAGCTCTACGTTTACTATATTGCAAAGCATAGAATGCAGACTAAGAGTGAATTTTGTTCCGTTTAATAATTCTCTCAACTGCACTATTTCACAGATAGTAAGATTTCTAGAAAAATTTCTTTTAGTAGTTTCAATCAATTGTGCATCTGACTTATCAGACAAGTCATAAAGCATATTAAGAATATCAACGTTATTAACCTTTCTTTGAAAAAGCAAAAAATCCTGGATTTTATAACTAGACATGGTATCAACAAAATTGATAATAATACTGTTTGTCAAATCACACTGATAACTGTATCCTTTTTCTGTTTCAAATAATACTTTGGTGGTCAAATCACTAACTAATGCCATTCTGATAAATTATTAACGCGACAAAAATAT
Source organism: Flavobacterium artemisiae (assembly GCF_042678225.1). Taxonomy (NCBI): domain Bacteria; kingdom Pseudomonadati; phylum Bacteroidota; class Flavobacteriia; order Flavobacteriales; family Flavobacteriaceae; genus Flavobacterium; species Flavobacterium artemisiae. The sequence goes on from NZ_JBHUDZ010000001.1 coordinate 222,749, forward strand.
AGAATTAAAAGCAATTAAACACGTAATTAAGACTAATTTAAAATAAGAAAATCGTTTTTACAATAAAAAAACAAAATCTTATTTCAGAAATGACCGTTTTTTAAACCGTATAAATGATACAAGTTCATTTAATCTGAACTCTATTGATTAGATTTTTAACTGAAATGAACTAATATTTCTGATATGGTTAAATCAATTATTACCTTTGCCTTTTACATATAAAACTATTATTTTGAAAAATATTCTATATAAAAGCGCCAATATCTCTTTTACAGATTCAGGACAAGGAAATGCAATTGTTTTACTGCATGGTTTCTTAGAAAATAAAAAAATGTGGAAAGAATATGTTGATCTTTTTTCTGAGAAATACCAGGTAATTACAATTGATTTATTAGGCCATGGCGAAACAGATTGTTTAGGTTATGTTCACGAAATGGAAGAAAATGCGACTGTAGTAAATGAAGTTTTATCTTATTTAGAGATTCCGAAAGCAACTATTGTCGGCCACTCGATGGGCGGTTATGTAGCTTTGGCTTTCGCCGAATTATATCCTGATAAAATTCAAAAGTTAGTTTTATTAAATTCGACATCAAAAGAAGACAGTGATGAAAAAAAATTGAATAGAACTCGAGCGATCAAAGCTGTAAAACAAAACTATATCAATTTTGTAAGTCTTGCGATCGCTAATTTATTTAGTGAAAAGAACAGAACTATTTTAATTGATGAAATTGAAAAAATAAAAACAGAAGCCTTAAAAACACCTTTACAAGGAATTATAGCTTCATTGGAAGGAATGAAAATTAGAAAAGACCGCGAAGCTTTATTAAAAGCAAATCTTTTTCCAGTGTTATTAATTCTGGGTAAAAAAGATCCGGTTTTAAATTATGAAGAAAGTCTTGCCCAGATTGAAGATACAACTGCAGAATTAGTTTCTTTTGATGACGGACATATGAGTCATATCGAAAACAAAGAAGCTTTGAAAACTATTCTATTAGATTTCTTCGAATAAAAAATATTACTATTTCAAATCAAAAAAGGCCATTTCTAACCGAGGTTAAAATAGCCTTTTTCTCATTCTTGGGGGCAAAATATTGTTATAACTTTGAAATAATATCTTTTTTGTATTTAGATAAAGTTGCTCTTGTCAAACCAAGATTTGCTTTGGTAGCATCAACCGCTAAATAGATAAAATATCTTCCGTCCTCAGAAAGATCAATAATGTGAATTTGATCTGTTAGAGAAATTAAAATATCGTTTATTTTTTGGTTTAACCCTAAAGCTCTAAGTGCGTTTAATTTAGCTTTTACAACTTCTAAATTGTACGCTGATGCCAATTCCGGATCAAAATCAGGATTAACAGTTAGGGAACAATATGCCATTCCTGTTTCAACTTCAGTAACTGAAACAGCAATAAAGCCGTTGATATTTTCTTTAAGATCGTTTTGAAAATTTTGTAAAAAATCTGACATGTTTTTTTTTATTGGTTTAATTAATTATTGAAAATGGTGTCCATCTTACGGAGCAAAAGTCCCATTTTACTAATATCTTTAGAAAGCAAGGCTATACAATTATCATCCTGATCCTTGCTTGCCACTACTATACCATCGTTATTTTTGATCATAACTTGTTTAAGATCACCATTATTAACATCTTCAGACATCTCTAGACACATCTTCAAAATCATTCCGATCATGGCTGCTACATTTCCGTCATACTCTAAATTAACAGATTCGTTTAAGATTCCGTCAATATTAAAGATCAATCCAGATTCAGCGCCAGTCTCTTGTACTAGTGTTTGTAAATCAATCATATTCTATTATTGTCATGTTTTGGAGGTTCAAAGTTATTTTATTAAAAAACAATTGTTCGATAAACACTTGTTAAAAAAACATACCGCCTCAACACATTGAATCACTTTTATTTAGAGTATAATTAAACGTATTTTTTTGAATAAAATATTCAAAAAAAATTAACATAAAAAACAAATACCATCAAAATCCTAACATTTCGTTTCATAAAACTCAATTTTAAAATTAACATTTGCAGTTTGTTGCATTTCACAAAAGATTTTCTATAGCTTTGCAAAAAAATCATCCAAATGAAAACTGTTGAGGAATTAAGATTTGACTTAAATGTCAAACTAATGAAATTTAGAAGATTTCGTATTGAACATGGAGCGATCAATAATACGATCTCAGACGAAAAAACTAAGAAAGGTTTTTTCAAAAAAATATTTAGTTAATACTTAGTATAAAAAAGCCCGACTTTTCCTTTTTAAAATCGGGATTTTTTACTGATATACTGCAACTTATATCTAAAAATATAAAATTAAATTCTTTTTATCCTTCACGATAATCGTTTAAATATCATTCAAAATTTCCATCTACTTTTCTTGCAAATTTTCATTCTTGAAAAATTTAAAAAACTAAAAATTTCATAAAAGACCTTTCGAAATTTTAGTTGAAAAATAAATTTAAAAACAAATAAGAAAGAAAAGTTTACCACTAATCTTAGCGAAATTTTCTACAAGAATTTATCTCTTTTTATTTGGCATTAAAAAAACTTAAAAATTTTGCTCTTCAAAAATTGTAGATTTTGTTTATCGTTTAAAAAAACAACAATCGAAAAAACTCCAAATAACTATAAATGAAATAGTTTCTGCTTTTAAAATGAAAAATGACAGCTTAAAATTGTAAAATTCAACACCTAAAACCTAATCCAATTTTTCTTCAAACGGAATCGCAGTATCAAAAATTTCGCGTAAAAGCAAAACAATCTCTTCCAGATATTGATTTAAAATCTGACTCGTTACAACCGAATTTAATTCTTTTTCTTCTTTAAATCCGAAAGGCAGAAAACCAGATTTTAGGTTTTTAAATGAAATAATTCCAACTTCAATCGGAAGATTTCCTGCATGTTCTTCATACATAAATGCATAAGCCAGAACCTGAATAATTTTATCGTTTTTAATCTCTTTTGTTAAGCCCTGCCAAGATTTAAGAACAACATTATACTTTTCTACTTTTCCGGTTTTATAATCAATAATTCTAATTTTTCCATCTCTCTTTTCAATTCTATCCACATTTCCTTTTATTAAGACGGGAAAAGGCAGACTAGGATGCTCCAATTGTCTTTCGAATGTTTTTTCTAATGCAATAATCTGAATTGCTTCGCCATTTTTAATTGCTTCCAATTCCATTTTTAAAAAATTAGAAACATTTCGTTTTGCCACTTCAAAAGCCAAAAGATTTCTTCCTTTTTTTATTTCACCTTCTTTATAGACTACTTTAAACTGTTTTAAAACTTCTTCATCCAACAGCTTAAAACAATTTAAAATATCGGTTTCAGAAATAAATTTGCCCACAAACGGATCATACAATGCTTTTAATGTTTCATGAATAATCGTTCCTAAAGTATTGAGCGCAATATTTTCTTCCACTTCTTCGACATCACGAATCCGAAGAATCTTCTGAAAATAAAATGTAATCGGATTTCGGATATAACTCGTTAAAGCCGAAGGCGAAAAACCATTTACAGCAATTTCTTTTAAACGCTGCATCACAGCATCAGACTTGTCCACAACAATAGGTGTATAAGCAGAAGCTGGAAGTATCGGATTATAAATGTCAAAAGTAAGATTGTGATTTCGTTGTTTTTCAACTTCAAGCTGTGTTATAAAACGACTTCTTTCGCCTGCTCCCAAACCATCATTTTCTGTATTATAAATCAGAAAAATATTTTTTGCTCTTTGCAATAAATGATAAAAGTGATAGGTATAAATGGCGTCTTTTTCTTTAAAAGTAGGAAGCCCCAGCTCTTTCTTAACATCATAAGGAATAAAAGAATTTTGGGATTTTCCTGCCGGAAAAATTCCCTCGTTCATAGAAGTAACGATTACGGTATCAAAATCCAGAACACGACTTTCTAAAACTCCCATAATCTGAAGTCCGCGCAATGGTTCACCTTCAAAAGAAACTTCAGCCAGATCAATTATCTGTTTATAAACCGCATGAAGCGTATTTATATTATCAATATGCTGATGTTTTGTATAATAATTAATTAGTTTATTAACGACTTTAAAAACTCCGTAAACAAATGCTTTTGCAATTTTTTCCTGCTCATTATCATTGCTGAAATTCTGTTTTATCATCAACAAAAGACTCGAAATATTTTGAAGCACTTCTATCGATGAACATTCCCATTTCTGAAAAAGCAGCGTAAACAAATCAGAATGCTTCGGATTTAGTTCTAAGATTTTACTATGCGTAATAAAAGTGTAATTATTCTCTTTGATAATTCGAACTAAGGCAGAAACATTGGCATACGGTTCGATTAAAGGATGCGTCAAAATATCCAAAACATCTTTATAATAAAAAACATAGCTGCCTCCTTTTCGGGAAAGAGCATTGGTATGCATTTTAAAAAGTTTGGCAATCAGAATTTGAGAGGGATTATTTTTACCTAAATATCCCATGGTAATATTTAAAGCTCCAACAGAAGCTGGAAGTGCGTACAATAAAGGAACCAAAAGATTTTCTTCTCCTAAAACGACTGCAACTCTATCAAGCGATGTCTGTGGATTATCTTGTATAATATTTTCTAAAATACTTCCCGCTAATTTTGCTTGACCGATTGTTTTAGGCGTTCCAATAACCTGAATGTTTTTAGACTGCGAAAACTCATCAAAAATCCATTCAAAGTGATTTGATTTATAATACCTCCAACTTTCCTTAAAACGCCTTAAAAACAACCCTGCATCATGATACGGATCGTTTAATAAAGTCTGATCGGCATCCCAGAAAATTTTAGCTTGTCCAAGAGCCATTAAATGCTGCACAATTTTCTCCTCTGCCGCATTTAAAGCATTGAATCCTGCAAAAACAAAATGGCGATTCCCTGAAGAATTTGAAAAGTGATTAAGATTATTTACGGCTTCTCTGTAAATCAAACCTTGGTATCCAATCGACTTATGCAATAAATGAGCATGCAGCGAATCATAATACATCGGAAGAAGCTTCCAAAAGTCTATATAATTTTCTAGCAGTTTTGTTTTTTGATCAACCTCTAATCCCCATTTTTTAATATCTTCAATATCTTTTAAATAAGACAAAACATGAGAAGGTTCTAAAAGATACCTGTCAATTTCATTAAAATCCTGCAGCAAAGTTTTTGCCCAATTGGCAAACAATTCAAAAGACTGTTGATGTTGTTTTTCTGTAACTGACAAATACACTTCATAAAACTCAAACAAAAGCTCGATTGAGTCTATTGAACGGATAGCAGCAACATCTTGCACAAAATCTTCTATACTAATAATTTCTGGGGAAAGTATTGTTTTGTCAGTTGCTTTTTTCAAAGCTTCAATCAAGAAAACCTTCGCTCTTTTATTAGGAAGTACAATAGTTGTTTCAATTAATTTTTGTCCATAATCTTGAATTACAACTGCAGCAATTTTTTCTAGGAAAGAAGTATTTATCATACGATAAAAATAAAAAAAGCCATTCAATTAAGAATGGCTTTTAGTATTTATTTAGAAAGTAAATTAGATTTTACCTTGGTATTTAGAACCAATGTGTCTAATTTCTGTTCTTCTGTTTTGTGCTTTACCTGCAGCAGTTTTGTTACTTGCAACTGGTTGAGAAGCTCCAAATCCTTTAGACTCTAAGTTTTCTGGATTAACACCTCTTTCAATTAAAGCGTTCATTACAGCAGCAGCTCTATCTTCAGAAAGTTTTTGGTTGATTTTAGCAGAACCAGTACTATCTGTGTGTCCTTCGATAGAGAATTTCGCGTTTGGATAGTTTTTAAGGATTTCTTTAATAGCATCTAATCTAGCTGGAGTTTCTTTGTCACCAGTTTTGAAAGTAGCTTTTCCTGAGTTAAAGTAAACCGCTCTAGCTTGAACTTTAAGATCTTCTAATGCTTCAGCAGTTACTTCAGGACATCCTCTGTTACTTGCAGGACCGTAAACTGTAGGACAGTCATCATCTTTATCTGCAACACCATCTTTATCAGCGTCTAAAACAGGACAACCACCATTTTCTCTTGGACCAGCAACTGTAGGACATTTATCTTCTTTATCAGCGATTCCGTCACCATCAGTATCAGGACAACCTTTTAAAGCAGCTAAACCAGCAACATCTGGACAAGCATCATCTTTATCAGCGATTCCGTCTCCGTCAGTATCAGGACATCCGTTTAATGCAGCTAAACCAAATACATCTGGACAAGCGTCAGAAGCATCAACGATTCCGTCACCGTCAGTATCAGGACATCCGTTGAATTGTTTTAAACCAGCAACATCTGGACAAGCATCATCTTTGTCATAGATTCCGTCTCCGTCAGTATCTTTACCTCCGAATTTGAAAACTAAACCTGCAGTGTGTTGGAAAACTGATCTGTCAAGAGGTTTTTCATCATTAGCAGCTACAGCCCATTTGTATCTTGTAGCTAACTCAAGACCAATAGCATCTGTAAACCAGAAAGTAATACCAGCACCTGGGTTAACAGTTCCAAAACTGTTATCTCCGAAGAATGTGTATCCACCACCAACAGATAACGAAGGATCAATCACTTTAGATTTGATTAATTCTTGGAAGCTGTATTTGATAGTAGCATCAATTCCGTAGTACATTAAGTCACCAGGATTAGTAACAATGTTACCTCTTCCGTCATGCCCTGCAGCATTTGGAGCGAAAGTAACCAATTTATCAATTTTGTTTACAGAACCTTGTAAACCAACAGAAAAACCGCTACCTACATATCTAGACACACCAATGTAAGATAAAGAAGGAAGGATATTCCAGTTGTCTTTTACAGCGAAAGGCTGTGAGAAGTGTTGGTCAAAGAAACCACTACCTGCTCCAGAACTTGTTCTTGTATCCACAGCATTAACCCCAAAAGAGATCGCCCATGGATTGTTGCTATCTTGCGCGTGAGCATTTAAACCCATCGCCATCAAAACAGCAACTAAAAGTTTGTTAAGATGTTTCATACTTAATTTTTTTAATTACAATTTAGTTAATTACAAGCAAAAGTAACACCAAAATTTTTAAATACAAAATGAAATGTTAAAAAAAACCTACAAAAATTTGACCAAAGTGGTAATTATATAACTTTTAACATTTTACCGACAACTGTGAACGCATTTATCGCTTTGTCTAGATGTTCCTTAGTGTGCGCCGCAGATAGTTGTACACGAATTCTAGCCTTATCTTTTGGAACTACTGGAAAAAAGAAGCCAATAACATAAATTCCTTCTTTCAAAAGTTCGTTTGCCATAGTTTGAGACAATTTAGCATCATATAGCATAACAGGAACAATAGCAGAATCGCCATCAATTATATCAAATCCTGCTTTTTTCATACCCTCTTTAAAATAGTTGGTATTCCACTCTAATTTATCACGAAGTGCAGTATCTTTTTCTAACAATTCAAAGACTTTTATCGATGCACCAACGATTGCTGGAGCCAGCGAATTTGAAAACAAATAAGGTCTAGATCGCTGACGTAAAATTTCGATAATTTCTTTTTTAGCCGTAGTATATCCACCCATCGCTCCGCCTAATGCTTTTCCTAATGTTCCAGTAATAATATCTACTCTTCCTAAAACACCTTTTGCTTCAAGAGTTCCTTTTCCTGTTGCACCAATAAAACCCGCCGCGTGACATTCGTCAACCATAACCATAGCATCATATTTATCAGCTAAGTCACAAATTTTATCTAATGGCGCTACAAGACCGTCCATAGAAAATACGCCATCTGTAACAATCAATTTGAAACGGGTTCCTGCCTCAACAGCTTTAATTAATTGCTGTTCTAAATCTTCCATATTGTTGTTTTCGTAACGATAACGAGCCGCTTTACACAAACGAACTCCATCAATAATAGAAGCATGATTTAAACTGTCCGAAATAATCGCATCATTTTCACCCAGCAAAGGCTCAAATACACCTCCGTTAGCATCAAAAGCCGCAGCATACAGAATAGTATCTTCTGTTCCGTAGAAGTCAGCAATTTTCTGCTCTAATGTTTTGTGTATATCCTGCGTACCACAGATAAAACGAACAGATGACATTCCGAAACCATGCGAATCTAAAGCATCTTTTGCCGCCTGAACCACTTCTGGGTGCGACGAAAGTCCTAAATAATTATTCGCACAAAAATTCAAAACAGTTTCACCTGTTGAAATTGTTATCTCAGCACCTTGTGGTGAAGTAATTATTCTTTCTTTTTTAAAAATTCCATTTTCTTCAATAGCCTGCAACTCACTCTGCAAATGCTCTTTAATTTTTCCGTACATCTTTTATCTATTTAAAACGTTAAAAATTAACAACTTAGATAAGTTTAATTCTTAACTTCTGATTAATTTTTTCACAAATTTACCACATCAATCTCCGTCCCTATATATACCAATGCCTTTTTTAACACTTTGTATCCTAAATCTTCAATAGCATCCTGATATTCTTGAATTTGCTGTGCATATTTCGCATTAACAGCACCAGTTTTATAATCCAAGAGAAAAGCTTCTCCATTTTTATCCAGTACTAATCTATCGGGTTTTAAAATCCTTCCCTCCTTCTGTACGATTGTCTGCTCGTTCAAAATCGTATACTTTCCATTATAACAATCACTGATTTCAGGATGGTTAACAATTTCATTTAGCGTAGCAGAAACTTTTTCTGCCTGTTCAGCAACAATTAATCCATTTTCTAATGCTTTGGTAATTGCTAGATCAACATCTGTTTTATCTTTAATAAAAGCCAAAATCTCATGAACAATATTCCCATACGAAATCGCCTCTTGCTGATGCGTTCCCCACATAAGCGATTCTCGCTGCGCAATTTTAATGTTTTTAGGATCTAAAATTTCATGAACAGTTGGAATAACTTTTACTACTTCACTTTGTTTTGAAAGCATAGACAATCTTGCACTACTCCCAAATTCATATTCCAATTTTTCTGAATCATAAACACCTTCATGAATTAAATATTTAATAAAAAAGGAAGCCATATTATGCGGATAATCTCCTTCTTTCTTTTCTTTTAAAGACTGCGAAATAACATAAAGCTGTTCTTCTGCACGAGTCAAAGCCACATAAAGAACATTTATATTATCAAGCAATTCTTCCTGTTTTTTTAAATTAAATACCGCCGAAGCGCTTTCGCCAAAATTCTCTACAGCACTATTATTATCAATCAGAACTTTTGGAACTCCAAGTGATTCTTCTTCAGCATCAAGCCATAATTTATCTTTTGGTTTACGACTGTAATCCTCCTCAGCAAAAGGCATAATAACAACTGGAAATTCAAGTCCTTTAGATTTATGAATAGTCATAATTCGAACCGCATTATTTCCTTCCGGTGAAGGAATACTGAATTTTTCTGAATTCTTATCCCAAAAGCTTAAAAAATCAGCTATACCGGCCTGATTTCTAATATCTCTTTCCAAAACAATATCCATAAAAAACTGAACATATGCATTTCCTTCTGTTTGAAAAATAAATTTAGAGATAATATTTTCTACCGCTTCATACAATGATTTTTTACGAACATCTTCAAAAGAAAACGAAACATCAAAAGTCAAAAGCCAGTTTTCAAAATCAGCTTCAAACTTGTAGCCCATTCCTGTCGCAATAAAATCATGCACCGGCATTTCTATTTCTTTTCGAGAAGATAAAAAATATAAGAAGTTAGCTTTTGCATCTAAGTCCGAATTATTATTCAAATACCTTAAAAGAAAAATAATCAAACGAACTTCTACTGCATTTTGAATCATCAAAGTTTCAGATGAAAGCAGCGGAATATTCTGTTCTGCCAGATAATTTGCAACCAAAACTCCCTGCCCTCTTTTACGGGTAAGAATTACAATATCTTTATATTCAAAACCATCTCGACGCACTTTTTGAATACAATTTAAAACTGCCAAAAGATACAAATCCGACTTTTCGATTGTATCTTCTTCTTCAACAGCATCCGTTTTCTCCATTATTGGAAGAAAAGAAATATTAACGTAACCGCCTTTTTTTGAATTTATATTCTGAAAACTATGATTTTCATATAAATCTTTATAATCTTCATTTTCAAACTCGGAAGAAATCAACTTAAAAAAAGCATTATTAAATTCAATTACCTGACTATAGCTTCTGTAATTTGTATTTAAATGTTTTAATTCTTTTTCAGGATTATTAAAAGGATTATTGTCTTTACTAAGTTCAATAAACTGTTCTGCTTTTCCGCCGCGCCAGCGATAAATAGACTGTTTCGGATCACCCACAATCATCAGTGTTCCTTTATTTCCAAAATCATCTAATCCAGAAAGCGAATTATCTATTAACGGAATTAAATTCTGCCACTGCATTTCTGAGGTATCCTGAAACTCATCTATAAAAAAATGACGGTATTTCTCGCCCAATCTTTCGTAGATAAATGGCGCGGGCTGATTTTGAATTTCGCGATAAATAATCGCATTGAATTCTGAAATCGATAAGACATTTTGTTCTTCTTGAATTTTAGCCAGCTCATTACTTACGGTATTTAAAAGCGAAAGCGGCGTTATATTTTTCAAAAAAGCTTTATAAAAATCTCTTTTCTCAAATTTTTTATAAACTCCTTCTAAAATCTGCAGTAATTCTGGAATAATATTTTCTATCAAAGCACGGTCTTTCGCCGTTTTGTTAATCGCAATATCATCAAATTCATGAAATGTTTTATTCTTCGGATTAAATCTTCCGTCACGAATACTCTCTAAGTGATTGGGAAAAGTTCCTCTGGAAAACGACTTCAAATCGATTCCGTTTTTATCAATTAAAGAAAGTGCTTCGGTTGCTGCTGTTTCATTTTCTTTTTCCAGTTCTTTACAAAGCGCGAGCATTTTTGACTTTATCTGCACAAATTCTTCAATAGACTTTTCCTGAAAATGCAGAATTTCATTTCTATTATTTTCATTCAAAACCAATCTCCCAGTTTCGAGAATTTCTCTAGAAACGTCCCAGCTTTTATCGTCATCGGTTTTTTCCATTGTAAAATCGATGAGCAGTTTGGTCAATGTTTCGTCTTCACCAGCTTGTGCAATAATAGCGTCAACTGCTTCGACCAATAAATTTTCGGTATCCAAAGTCACCTCAAAAGACATCGGAAGATTTAAATCGTGCGCAAAAGCACGTATTACTTTATGGGTAAATTTATCAATGGTAGAAATATCAAAAGCAGCATAATTATGAATTAAGTGCTTGATAATTTGCTGTGATTTTGTTTTGATTTTAATGATTGAAAGCCCTGTCTCACGTGCAAGATCTTCCATTAACTCCACCGCTTTATCTGATGGCTCATCTTTTGCAAATTCAGATAAATTTCCAACAATACGGCTTTTCATTTCATGAACCGCTTTGTTCGTAAAAGTAATCGCTAAGATATTTCGATAAGCATCATTTTTTGGAGAAGAAAGAATAATTTTCAGATATTCTTTGACCAACGTATACGTCTTTCCTGAACCTGCAGAGGCATCATAAATAGAAAAAGACGGACTTTGCATACTTTGATTTTTTTGTAAAGTAAAAATAAGACAATTAAAAATTAAATCCCAATAATTCAAAATTCCAAATTCCAATATCCGAAAGCTTTACGCATCAGAGATATTGGAATTTGGAATTTATTTTTTTGAATTTTAAATAATTATCAGTTTTTAGGAAAAGCTCTTTTATTAAAAACAAGCAAAATTCCGACACCTGTAGAGATCGCTACATCGGCAACATTAAAAATTGCATTGAAGAATGCAAATCGATTACCTCCAAAAAAAGGAAGCCATGTTGGAAGATTTCCTTCCCAAATTGGAAAATAAAACATATCTACCACCAAGCCATGAAACCAAGTTCCGTATGGCGCTGGAGAAAACATTGTTGCCAAATTATGTGTACTGTCGTCAAAAATAACTCCATAAAAAATAGAATCAAAAATATTACCAGCCGCTCCGGCTAAGATTAATGCGATAGCCACAATTAAATAGGAAGAGTGACGCTTCTTAACAGCATCTGCAAGCCACCAGCCAATTCCGAAAACAGCAAAAATCCTAAAAACTGTCAAAATCAGTTTTCCGTATTCCCCAGGAATTTTTGTTCCCCACGCCATTCCTTCATTTTCGATAAAATGAATTCTAAACCAATCTGTTATTACAAATTCTTCACCAAGAATGAAATTTGTTTTGACATAGATTTTAGAAAGCTGGTCAACAATTAAAACTAAGAATATAAGAAGGTATGCTTTTCTTAATGACATTTTATAAATTTTTGATGGGCAAAAATAACAATTAAATCAAAAAAAACGCCTCCGAAGAGACGTTAATTCATTTTTAATAACACTAATTAAGTTTGTGTGCTAACCTAAACTCAATAAAGTTACTTTTTTACAGCTGCATTTGCAGGCGCTTTTGGACTGTCGGAGAAAAAATCAGAAATAGATTTAAAAATCCCTTTGCTTTCTTTTCCGGCAGCCGCTTTTTTAGCTTCGCCCTTTTTTAAATCAGCTTTAAACTTAACTCGCAGTTTTTCAAAATCATTTAATCTGCGCTCCACATCAGAATTTACTTCCTTGAATTTCAATACTTTAGCCATCGCGTAAGTTTTTTATAGTAAATAATTAAAATTATTACCGATTTGGTATTACAATGATACATAATTTAATTTATATTTGTTAAAGAAAATTAACACTTGTTTAGGAAAATCTCATATTAATTTCTAAAATACCAGAACAAAATGAATTAACTCTATTAACTTTCCAAAATCCTACAAATAATGAATGAAATTACAACCACACTAAACGACTTTTTAGTCACTACAAAATCTACTGCTGCTTTAATTTTAAATGGAAAAGGAAAACTAATCACTTCCTTACACCTAGACTACGGAGACAGCATTGCAGCAATGAGCGCTGCCATATTATCAATGAGCGAAAAGTTTCTAATTGATCTTGAAAAAGGGTCTTTAAAACAACTTTATCTTAAAAGCTCAGAAGGGGTGGTTGTCGGAAACAAAATAAGCGGCTCGAATTTTATTGTTGCGTTTTCACGCGAAGGAAGTAACTTAGCACTTTTAATGCGCTCGACAGAAGAAGTTTCTGCTGAATTAAGCAAAAATTCCCTACTGAAATAACATAATCTATTAACAAACAAACCCAACGAACTATGAGTAATGATTTTTTAAACGTGTTTTTAAACGAAATGAAAACGAACGTTAACGGCTTTATCGCTGTCGCTGTAACTGAAATTGAATCTGGATTAAGTTTTGGTAACTTAACTATTGACCCTAGTTTTGACCCAGAACTTGCCGCCGCATATAACTTAGAAGTAGTAAAAGCAAAATTAAGCGCCGTAAAAGCACTTAATTTAAACCAAGATATTGAAGATATTTTAATTACGCTTTCTAACCAAATCCATATTATTGACATTTCTCCAAACAAGAAATTCATGATATACCTTGCTGCAGATGCTGCTAAAGCAAATTTAGGTATGACTAGAGCAATTCTGAGAAAACACAAAGCGGAGGTTGAAAAAAATCTAGCGTAAAAATTTTACTCTCGAATTCATTAAAACTGCTTCAAACGAAGCAGTTTTTTTATGCTCAATTTTTACTTTTTTAAATCTTATTAATTCTTACAAAAAAAGATTTGCTTTTTCAAGATTCAAAAACCATAAACATAATCAATTTCTTTCAAAATAAGAGCACCTCAACAGAAGCAGGAGTCGGATAAAGATTAAACAAAAAACGCCCCTATAAAAGGGGCGTTTTTGTCTTACGTAGTTTTACCTATCGCTGTAAATTTTTAGCTTCGATACTCATTGTAGCATGAGGAACAATTTTAAGCCTTTCTTTACCAATTAACTTACCTGTTACTTTGCAAATACCATACGTTTTATTTTCAACGCGGAATAACGCGTTTTTTAAGTCACGGATAAATTTCTCTTGTCTAATTGCCAACTGAGAGTTTGCTTCTTTAGACATTGTCTCACTTCCTTCTTCAAAAGCTTTGAAAGTTGGAGATGTATCATCCGTTCCGTTATTTAAATCATTCATGTAGGCACTTTTGATCAAATCAAGATCTTCCTGTGCTTTTTTTATTTTTGCTTGAATTATTTCTTTGAACTCTGCTAAGTCAGCGTCTGAGTATCTTGTAATTTCATCTATCATGGTACTTATACTTATTTTGAAATTAATATCATTGTTTTAATATCATCAAACTCAATTTCTGTGCCGTTTTCTAAAGCGTCTACAAAAACCAAATCTTCTGTTAATGTTTCCGACTTAATATAGTCTTCGTTGTTTGATACCGCCTCTTCTAAAAGACCGTCTCTTTTAAGTTGAACTTTAATTTTATCTGTAACCTCAAATCCAGAATCTTTTCTGATGTTTTGAATTCTGTTTACTAATTCTCTCGCGATACCTTCGTTTTTCAATTCTTCGGAGATTGTAATATCAAGCGCAACCGTAATTCCGTTTGAATTTGCAACCAGCCATCCTTCAATATCCTGCGATGTTATTTCGACGTCTTCTAATGATAAAGTTACATTATTTCCTGCAATAACAATATCCAGCGTTCCCTGCTTATCCAGCGCATTGATCTGCTCTGCCGAAAAGCCTTGTATTTCCTTAGAAATCAAACCCATATCCTTACCAAAACGCGGTCCTAACGTTTTAAAATTAGGCTTAATTTGTTTTACCAAAATACCAGAATCGTCATCTAAAAACACGATTTCTTTCACGTTTACTTCCGCTTTTACAAGGTCAGAAACTGCTTCGATTTCAGCACGCTGATTCTCGTCAAGTACCGGAATCATTACCTTTTGCAGAGGTTGACGAACTTTTATCATCTCTTTTTTACGTAGTGATAAAACTAGTGAAGAGATCGTTTGTGCCTTCTGCATTTTGCTTTCCAACGTTTTATTAACAAAGTTTTCGACAAATTTTGGGAATTCAGCCAAGTGAACACTAGCAAAATCCTCGGTCCCCGTCGAAGTTGTTAAATCGCGATACAATTTATCCATAAAAAACGGAGCAACTGGAGCGCTTAATTTACTGATAGTAAGCAAACAAGTATAAAGCGTTTGGTAAGCTGCAATTTTGTCTTTTGCATATTCGCCTTTCCAGAAACGACGACGACATAAACGAACGTACCAGTTACTTAAGTTTTCCTGAACGAAATCAGAAATTGCTCTTGTTGCTTTTGTAGGCTCGTAATCTTCGTAACATTCATCAACAAATTTGATTAACGAATGTAATTCAGAAATAATCCATTGATCGATTTCTGGTCTTTCGTTTAACGGAATTTCAGCTTCTTCGTATTTAAATCCGTCGATGTTAGCATATAACGAGAAGAATGAATAGGTATTGTAAAGTGTTCCGAAGAATTTACGTTTTACCTCAGCAATTCCTTCAAGGTCAAACTTCAAGTTATCCCACGGATTTGCATTCATAATCATATACCAGCGTGTAGCATCTGGACCGTTTTCTGCAATGGTTTTAAATGGATCTATAGTATTTCCTTTACTCTTAGACATTTTAATTCCATTTTTATCCAAAACAAGACCGTTTGAAACTACGTTTTTGTATGCTATTTTATCAAAAACCAAAGTTCCGATTGCATGTAAAGTATAAAACCATCCACGAGTCTGGTCTACTCCTTCTGCAATGAAATTTGCTGGAAAATCTTTATTGTCATCAATTTTTTCTTTGTTTTCAAAAGGATAGTGCCATTGTGCATAAGGCATTGCTCCAGAATCAAACCAAACGTCGATTAGGTCACTTTCGCGCTTCATTGGTTTCCCAGAAGCCGAAACTAAAGTAAGTCCATCAACCACATTTTTGTGTAAATCGATTAAATCATAATTGGACTCAGACATGTTTCCGATTTCAAATCCTTTGAACGGATTTTCTTTTTGAAAACCTGCTTCGATCGATTTTTCGATTGCATTGTACAATTCTTCAACAGAACCGATAATAACTTCTTCTGTTTTATCTTCTGTTCTCCAAATTGGCAACGGAATTCCCCAATATCTAGAACGAGATAAGTTCCAGTCGTTGGCATTTTTAAGCCAGTTTCCAAAACGTCCTTCACCAGTAGATTTAGGCTTCCAATTGATAGTTTCGTTCAGGTCGAACATTCTATCTTTTACATCGGTTACTTTGATGAACCATGAATCTAGAGGATAATATAATAACGGCTCGTCTGTTCTCCAGCTGTGTGGATAACTGTGCACGTATTTTTCAACTTTAAATGCTTTGTTTTCTTCTTTTAAACGGATAGCAATTTCAACATCTACAGATTTCTCTGGAGCTTGTCCTGCATCATAATATTCGTTTTTAACGTATTTACCCGCTAAATCACCTAAATGAGAAGTGAATTTTCCTTGTAAATCTACTAATGGAACTGGAGTTCCGTTTTCGTCTAAAACCAACATCGGCGGCACTTCTGGTTTTGCTTCTTTTGCTACTTTAGCATCATCTGCACCAAAAGTTGGAGCCGTGTGTACAATTCCTGTCCCATCTTCAGTGGTAACGAAATCTCCTGCGATTACTCTAAATGCATTTTCAGCATTTTCATAAGGCAATACGTAAGGCAATAATTGCTCATAACGGATTTCTACTAAATCTGCTCCTTTTGCTTCGGTTAAGATTTTGTATGGCAGTTTTTTGTCGCCGTTTTTCACATTGTCAAAATCAGCGTCGTCTTCACTTAAGAAAAATCCTTTTCCGAATTGTTTCCCAACTAAGTTTTTAGCCAAAACAACATTGATTGGCTCAAAAGTATATTGATTGAACGTTTTTACTAAAACATAATCGATTTTTGGACCCACTGTCAAAGCGGTGTTTGATGGAAGTGTCCAGGGAGTTGTCGTCCAAGCTAAAATGTGGATATCTCCAAAACCTTGCAAGAATGAAGGCAAAGTTTCTGGAAGCGTTTTAAACTGCGCTACAATTGTAGTATCCGTAACATCACGGTAAGCTCCTGGCTGATTTACTTCGTGAGAAGATAATCCAGTTCCTGCTTTTGGAGAATATGGCTGAATTGTATATCCTTTGTACAACAAACCTTTATCGTAGATTTGTTTTAAAAGCCACCAAACAGACTCCATATATTTTGGTTTATAAGTCACATACGGATCTTCCATATCAACCCAATACCCCATTTTTTCGGTCAAATCATTCCATACATCGGTATAACGCATAACGGTTTTTTTACACGCTTCGTTATATTCTTCGATAGAAATCGTTTTGCCAATATCTTCTTTTGTAATTCCTAATTCTTTCTCAGTACCCAATTCTACAGGCAAACCATGAGTATCCCATCCGGCTTTTCTTTTTACCTGAAAACCTTTTTGAGTTTTATATCTGCAAAAAATATCTTTAATCGCACGTGCCATTACGTGGTGAATTCCTGGTAATCCGTTTGCTGAAGGCGGACCTTCAAAAAATACGTAAGGCTCAGCACCTTCGCGAGTTGTTACACTCTTTTCAAATATATTTTCTTTCTTCCAAAAATCAAGAACTTCAGACGCTACCGTTGGCAAGTCAAGTCCTTTGTATTCAGTAAATTTTGTACTCATTTTATCCTTTTCTTAAACGAGGTGCGAAAGTAAGGAATTTTAAGGAAAATAGATAAAAGATGAAGGAAAAAAGACCGATTTCGGGAAATTTCGAGTAGATTCCGCAACAAATATTGGCCGCTTTACGACTTTAAGAGAAAACTTCTTTTAAAATGTCCAAAGATTTTGGTTTTTTGAATCCTTCCAGATGAAGACTATAATAGTCGATAAGAATTTTGAGCAGCAATTGTCTTTCGACAACATTAAAAGTTTTTTGATTAGTATCGAATTTTAAATCCACGAGCTTTTTGAACAAGCCGGTTTCATATTCAGAAAGTATATTTCCTGTTTGAAAAAGTGTAAAAACTCCTTCATTCATTTCAAAAAAAGAAAAATCGATATCCGAAATATCGGGATAAAATCCTAAGTATTTTGTCATTTCCAACAGCAGAATTAAATGAAAATTTGCAATTTCATCATGATGATCCAGCCAAGTGAGCGCCGTTTCTAAAAACAAAAAAAGCTGCTCATTTTTTTCTTCTTCCTGAATAGAATGATGCAGCATCTCTGACAAGAACATTACCATTGTACTTTTAAAAATATCGGTGTGAATGCTCTGAAAAGGAACGGCAGTTTTTATTTCTTTGAAATTTTCTAAAGTGCCTTTATTTTTATGAACTGCCTCTATCTCTATAATTGAAAATGGTTGGAAATAAGCAATTTTCTGACTCGCCTTTCGACTTGAAAAAGCATCACGCACAAAATAAGACTTCAATCCGCTTGAAAGTGTAAAGCATTTTACAATCAAGCTTTTTTCCTGAAATTTTAAAGAAGAGATTACTATGGCTTTTGTTTTTACGAGCACGATTTTTGTTGTTTTTTTGTTTCAGGTTTCAGGTCTCAAGTTTTACTGAAAGTCGAGACTGCGACTGAATGCTATTTTAAAGTATATTTTCAATATTTTAATTTGACTTCTTTTATCAAAATAAAACCAAAAAAACCTTTCTTTAATTTTAAATCAATTGATCTTGCCAAAGAAATTTCTTGAAAATCCTTATCGGAAAGATTAATATCTCTTTTCTCTCCTTCAATTTTAACAACAACCTCATTAGGAGATCGCCTATATTCCTTGTGCTTTTCCAAAATCAAAACAGTTTGATTGTATTCTTTGTTATTAGACAAACATTCATTTGCCAAAAACAAAATAGAACAACAAATTGGTCCAAAAACCATAGTGCATCTAGTAAAATGATCCCATATTTTAAAATTAATGCCACCTATTCTTTTTTCATAACTATAAATTAAAAGCCCGAAAAAAACTCCTGAAACCAACGAAACACTCACCAAATAAACAAATTTAATAATCACAAAATTATAATACTGCCTCATTGAATAGAAGGCACAAAAAACAGCCAATACAAAAATCAGCAATTTTAGAACTATAATTTTACTAACCTGTTTTTGGGATTTTAGACTCTTAGGCTTATTTCTCCTACTCATCGTTTAACTATCGAATAATCATCACTTTCTTGACTTTGGTTTCACTGCCATCTTGTGCTGAAATAAAAACCATATAAACTCCAGACGCAACTTTATACTTTCCAAAGGCAGTTGTATCCCATTCTATTGTTCCGCCAGTAGATGTGATTTCGTAAACCAAATTTCCTTCGATGTCTGTGATTTTTACATTGGCTTTATCAATTAATCCAGCCACTTTTACGGTTCCGGAATAATTAGGACGAACTGGATTTGGATAAACGTAAACATTATTTAGATCCTCGTTTGCTCCAGTCGAAACACCTTTAAACGAAATCATTCCTTTTGTAGTAGCAATAAAAACTTCGCCGGTTTTACTATTAATCTTAATATCGTTGATTGTGTTGCTTGGAAGTGGTGAATTATTTATTGTAAAATGATATTTTGTTTCCTGTCCGTTTGGAGACACCATAAAAACACCTGAATCTGCTGTTCCGATCCATTTATTATTAGCGCCGTCCACTGCTATAGAAGTAATGAATTGCTCATACATTAATTCCTGTGCAACACCGTCCTCTGTTATAATGATAGAATTTGCCTTTAGCTGATTATCTGACTGAAAACT
Organism: Flavobacterium artemisiae; assembly: GCF_042678225.1. Classification (NCBI taxonomy): domain Bacteria; kingdom Pseudomonadati; phylum Bacteroidota; class Flavobacteriia; order Flavobacteriales; family Flavobacteriaceae; genus Flavobacterium; species Flavobacterium artemisiae. The sequence goes on from NZ_JBHUDZ010000001.1 coordinate 242,420, forward strand.
ACTCACATTTGACAAAACGCGCAATCCTTTTCCTGTTCCAATCCAAAGCTGGTTTTTAGTATCTAAAGCTACTGTTCTTACATCTGTTGCCGGCAGATTCCCGGTATCAGACCCAGATGTCATTTTCTTAAAAACATTACCGTTTTCACTAAAAGCAATCACACCTTCATTACTAGTTGCAATCCATTTCACACTATTTTGATCAATTACGATGTTTCCGTAACTGGTGTTTTCTGCGTTACTCAAAACAGAACTCGTTGCATAACTACTCCATTGTCCGTTGGTTCTTAGAACTTTTAAACCATTTTTTATTCGACTGTTGGTAATCCATAGATTTCCAGATTTATCAAATGCAGTTCCGTTTATACGAACATCAATATAAGTCGGTCCTTCATACGTCAGCGTTTCTAAGCCGCTGTTTTTTTCATTATATAAAAAATTAGGCACTTCATTTTCAATCCTCAATAATCCAGAGAAAAACGAACTTGCATAAACTTGTTTTTCATTTGACGGATTGACAATAATTTTAGTAATCGATTTTGCGTCATAAACTTCGGAATACGGAATATTTAACCAACCCGAAGTATTAAACCTGCTGATTCCGTAACTATCCAAATCGTACGGATTATAATAGGTATCGTAATCTCCGTAAACTGCCCACAATACATTTGGTGTAACATCCATAGAAAATATATTATTTCGAAGCGGACCAAAAGGTGTATTATTCTCAAAAGCCGTCGCACTGTTTAAATTAGAAGTAAACAAACCTTTGTCTTTTGTACCTATATATATCTGATTTCCAACTGAAGTTGTACAAGTAAAATTTACTGTATCATCTAAAACCTGAGTATTTGAAATCTGTCGATTTAAAATCAGCTGATTATTATAAACATAAACCGTATTTCCAGTAGTAATAAACAAATTATGATTTCGCGCTTTAAGATCTACCGCCGGCTGTGGCAATTGAACAAAACCAACAAACGTACTAGAATTATAACGATGCACATAACCGGTATTATTTACTGCAACAAGCTCTGTATCAAGAGTTTCTACACTTGACCAATCTCCAGCATTAACGACGGTCCACTGATTAAAATCAATCAAATTTGCATTTGTACTTTCTGCTCTGCGAAGGCCGCTTGCTGTGGCTGCAAAAATATAACCATTGAAATAAGCCGTTTGTTTTACACTAGTTTCTACACCATTATTACCTATAAAATAGGTGTCTCCAAATTTTGAAGTATTTAAATTAAACTGCACAATTCCGAAATCGCAGGAAACATAAAGCAAACCGTTATGTTCTATGAAATGATTAATTTTTTTAAGACTTGAAGAAAGCTGTTTATTAATTATATCAACTACTTTTAAAATACTTCCGTCTGTTTCATTGACCAAAATCATCAAACCATTTTCGTATCCGACTATTGTTTTTTTGAAAGATTCACTGTGATAAACAGCCGAAATTGTTTGTCCCGATAATCCATCAACAGTTGTTGTAGTTTTGAGAATGTTTGCCGTACTATTTTTTGAAAACAAAGCATTTTCTGAAGCGGCGAAAAAACTAGTTGATGATTCTGAAATATCTTTTATTTCGTTAAACGAAAAATATCCCTGCCAAGACAAATTATTCTGAGCAGAACTTAGCTGAATCAACATGAAAAATAAAACGAAGTAGATTTTTTTCATCATCATTTAATGTATTCGAATAGACAAATATACTACAAACGAGATTATATGTTTTTTGTTCTATGGAAATAAAAAAATGCCTTCGACTTATCTTCTCAGACAACCGAAGGCATTTTATCATTGTAATTAATTCTTATACTACGCCTTGCGCAAGCATAGCATCGGCAACTTTCACAAATCCGGCAATGTTAGCACCTTTTACGTAGTTAACATATCCGTCTTCTTCTGCACCATATTTTTTACATTGATTATGAATTCCGATCATGATTTCTTTCAATCTTAAATCTACTTCTTCACTTGTCCAGTTTAGACGAATAGAGTTCTGAGTCATCTCTAATCCAGATGCCGCTACACCACCAGCATTTGCTGCTTTTCCAGGTGCAAATAATACTTTATTATCTAAGAAAAGTTTGATAGCGTCTAATGTAGAAGGCATATTTGCTGCTTCTGTAACACAAAGAACACCATTATCAATTAATTTTTGAGCATCATCTCCGTTTAACTCGTTTTGAGTTGCACACGGAATCGCGATATCTACTTTTACTTCCCAAGGGCTTTTTCCTTTATGGAAAATAGCGTTTGGATATTTCTCTAAATATCTTTCTGCTCTATTATCGCCCGTTGCTCTCATTTCAAGCATATGATCGATTTTTTCTCCAGAAATACCTTCTTCATCATAAATATAACCGTCAGGACCAGAAATTGTAACTACTTTTCCTCCAAGTTCATTTACTTTTAAAGCTACTCCCCAAGCAACGTTTCCAAATCCAGAAATCGCTACTACTTTTCCTTTAATGTCATGACCAATTGTACGTAACATTTGATCTGTAAAATATACTACACCATAACCAGTAGCTTCTGGTCTGATTAATGAACCTCCGTAAGCCAAACCTTTTCCAGTTAAAACTCCAGTAAATTCATTTCTGATTCTTTTATATTGACCGAATAAATATCCGATTTCTCTAGCTCCAACACCGATATCTCCAGCAGGCACATCTAAGTCTGGGCCAATATGACGACATAATTCTGTCATAAACGATTGGCAGAAACGCATAATTTCGCCATCTGATTTACCTTCTGGATCAAAATCAGAACCTCCTTTTCCTCCTCCCATTGGAAGAGTTGTTAAACTGTTTTTGAAAACTTGTTCGAAAGCAAGGAATTTTAAAACTGATAAATTTACTGTATGGTGAAATCTAATTCCACCTTTATAAGGTCCAATTGCAGAGTTCATCTGAATTCTAAAACCTCTATTTACAATAATTTCACCTTTATCATCTACCCACGGAACTCTGAATATAATTGATCTCTCTGGTTCGGCGATTCTTAAAAGAATATTTTTACCATCATATTTTTTTCGTTCAGAAATAAAAGGAATTACAGTTTCAGCAAATTCTCTAACAGCCTGAAGAAATTCTGGTTCGTTTGGATTTTTTGACTCAACAAGAGCCATAAATTCATTTATTTTTTGTTCCATTTTGAAATAAATTAATCGACAAATTTTATTTGATTCTCATTCAATTAAATAAGAAAACCGTATTTAAGAAAACGTTTTCGTTTTAACGCACAAAGATAGCGCAAAATACTATTCATTGTTATATTTTTTCGTTTTTACTACCGAATTGTGTATTTTTTAAACAATAGAAAAAATTGCATTTTACATGTAGGTCTTTACACTCAAACTGCCATGTTAAAATTAGTAAATTAAGTATTTTGTTACTTATTATTTAATAGAGTAATTTAATATTTTGATTCGAATATGTTTTTTATATATTTGCCAAGATTTGTAAGCCCTAAAACATGCCTAAGCACCTATTTATCACATTATTTGCCTTATTTGGTATATCAACCGCGGCAACTGCTCAATTAAACCTAGCTCAAGAGATAGGAATATTCGCAGGTCCTGTTACTCTACAATCTGACTTTGGTGAGAGAAACAACTTTGATACTAACGTTGGAAACACTGGTTTCGGTGTCGGAATCATGCACTTCATTAACTTTTCTGCAGCCAACAACCACGAAAGCTTTTTTACAGAACATTTTAAAGTTAGAACTGATCTTTCATTCAGTAAAACAACTTTAAAACATTTTGGGCAATGGGTTGAGCACAAACCAAACGGAGTTTTTGCACAGCAGTTAAAAAACATGCACGCAAGTTCTAGTATATTAGGTCTTGGAATGCAGTTAGAGTTTTCTCCTTTTATGAAAATTCACGACTTCGAAAATACTATTGGTAGTCTTAGTCCGTATGGTAGTGTTGGATTTCAGGTGAGTTATTATTCTACAAAAATAGGTTCTCACTTAGGAGATATTACACTTCCTGCTGTTACTCCTGGAAAATATTTAACTCCATCTGACGGCCGTGCACATGGATTTTCTTCTGAAAATGGTGTTGTGTTATCTGCAACAGCTGCCTTGGGAGTTCATTACAAATTAACGACTATGAGTGATTTAATGTTTGAAACTCGTTTTCAAATGTATAACTCAGACTGGATCGACGGATTAAACCCAAACAAAGATATTTACACAGAAAACAAATCTAACGATTGGCAGGTTTGGTTTAACTTTGGATATATTTACTACTTAGAATTCTAAGTCTTAAAAAAAAATACAATATAAAAAATCCCAAATTCCGAAACTTTTATTGGAATTTGGGATTTTTATTTAATGCGAAACTAAAAGATTCAAAAAACACTTCGGATTCTATTTTTCTATAGTATTTCAAATAAAAATCCCAAACTTCTAAAATTTGGGATTTTTTATATTAGAATTTCTTTATTAAGACAATGCTTGTTCTAAATCAGCAATTAAGTCGTCTGCATCTTCAATACCAACACTTAGTCGAACTAAATCATCCGTAATACCAACTTCTGCTCTTTTATCTGCAGGAATTGACGCGTGTGTCATTAATGCAGGATGATTTGCTAATGATTCAACTCCTCCTAAAGATTCTGCCAAAGTAAATACTTTCAGTTTTTCTAAAAACGCAATTGAATCTTCTTTTTTACCTGATTTAAAATCGAAAGAAACCATTCCGCCAAAAGCTTTCATTTGTTTTTTAGCGATTTCATGGAACGGATGATTCTTTAAACCTGGATAATAAACCGTTTTTATCTTTGGGTGATTACTTAAATATTCAACCACTTTTTCTCCGTTTTCACAGTGTCTTTGTACTCTTAAAGCCAAAGTTTTGATTCCTCTTAAAACCAAAAAACTATCCATTGGTCCAAGTGTTGCTCCTGTCGCAAATTGTTGAAAATGCAATTGTTCTCCAAGTGCTTCATCTTTTACTATTAAAGCGCCCGCAATAACATCTGAATGTCCTCCTAAATATTTAGTCGCAGAATGCATTACGATATCGGCTCCTAAATCTAAAGGTTTTTGTAAATAAGGTGTTGCAAAAGTATTGTCTACTGCTAAAAGGATATTTTTAGCTTTAGTAATTTTTGCAATTTCTGCAATATCAGCCAATTTCATTAACGGATTTGTCGGCGTTTCTACCCAGATTAATTTCGTATTTTCATTAATTAAAGCATTCAATTTCTCGATATTCGTCATATCAACAAAATGAAATTTAATTCCTGAGTCTTTATAAATTCTAGAAAACATTCTATAAGTTCCACCGTAAAGATCATCCATCGCAATGATTTCATCCCCTGCTTTAAATGATCTTAAAACGCAGTCTGTCGCCGCAAGACCAGACGAAAATGCTAGTCCTCGAGTTCCGTTCTCGATACTTGCCAAAGCATCTTCAAGAGCAGTACGCGTAGGGTTTGAAGCTCGGCTGTATTCATAATCTGCCAAAGGTTTTCCCGGACTTGTCTGAACAAAAGTAGAAGTTTGATAAACTGGAGGCATAACCGCTCCTGTTGACGGATCATGATGCTGTCCTCCGTGTATAACTTTAGTATTAAATTTCATATAATTAAAATTTGTTTTTAAATTTTTGTTTCAACAAATTTGTTGATATTCGCAATTTTTTTGATTTATGTTTTTAAAATCGTAAATTTAGAATACAAATTTACCGTTTTAATTTATTTTATCTAAGCTCCTCTTCTCTATCTTTTAATATAATTAACATTTCTAGACATGAAGCAATATCCTTTTTTAATCTTTTTGTTATTGACTATTACAAGTTGCAGTAAAGAGCTTTCATTTGAAAATGAATCATTTGAAGAAAAATCTACTGTCCCTTGCGAAAAAGACTGTCCGTCTATTAGTATAGATGTCCCGATTGCGAAAAACAAGAAAATTATTTCGGACAGCATTAACAAAAAAGTATTTTCTGCTATAAAAGAAATTGTTTTTTTCGAAGAAGATTCTGCAAACACAACAGATTACCATTCTCTTGCCATTGCCTTTATAAAATCTTATGAAGAAATGCATAAAAAATTTCCAACCGAAACTTTTGGATGGGAAGCAAAAATTAAAGGAAATATCGAATTTGATTCTAATCAGGTTTTAAATATTCGATTAGATCATTATACTTTTACAGGCGGTGCGCACGGGTATCAAGGTTATCGTTCTTTATTATTTAATTCTAAAACCGGGAAAGCAATTTTTAACGATCAGCTATTTAAAGACAAAGAAAAATTTAAGGCTTTCGCCGAAAAAGCTTTTCGTGAAAAATATAAAATTCCGCAAAAATCCAATATTAACGCAACAGGTTTAATGTTTGAAAATGATAAATTTCAACTGCCGCAAAATATATTTTACACTTCAGAGGGCTTACTTTTATATTACAATTCATATGAAGCAGCATCTTACGCAGACGGCCCGAAAGAGATTTTATTTCCTTATGATGAAGTAAGAGAATATTTGAATTTTCAATAAATAATCTAGGAAAGACAAATTTCGTTACGCATTAGACGCACTGCAGTGCGTCTCTACACAAAAACCTTTGTTACTTGGTCCCTCGAACCTTAGAACCTTTTTCCTCTAAACATCATACTTCATCTTTCTCAAAACTCGAAGTGATTCTTTAAAAGAAGAATAAACAGGTTTAAAAGGCTTTAAAAGTAATTTTGCATCGATTAATTTTTGTCGGGCATCCTCAAAACCATTCAAATAACAAATCATAAAGGTAGAGGGAAGATTTTCTAAATCTTTCATTTCTCGATCTGACAATGTTATTTCTTTTTGAAGTTTAGCCAATAAAGCCATATTCGCATTATAAATATGAAACAACATTTTCCTGTTGAATTCTGGTGGCTGAAAAAGCATTTGGCGATCTATTTTGTAATAACCGTTATCAAAGAAATGGATGGTTTGTTCTTCTAATGGATAATAACTCGTTTTATCATTTAACCCCAACGGAACATATTCTGTAATAGTAAAACTATCATCATTATAAACAATCGTAACAACGTCTTGTGCCGAATAAAAAAGTTTAATTTGTTCGTTGATCAATTCAATATCAACTCGTGAAAGAAAGGTTTTATCACGCATTTTTTTAGGAACTCCTGCCCAGCAAATCACAAATAATTCTTTGAAAACATAATATTTTGGCGACATATCTTTGTGCCTGAAATTCATAAAATCAATAACGCCGTCTAAAGTATATTGAATACTATTTCGAGAACTGTTTTCGATCCCAATTACAGTTTCGGTATTTTGGTAATTCTTCTCAACTTCTTCGTGTTCTTCAACTGGAATCGAATTACTGCCACGCCTTATAAAAACACTATTAGCGAGAATCGTATGAATTCCTTTTTTAAAATAAGAAATCTTGCTTTTGGGTTTAATGGTAACCAACCCAATTACTTTGTCTTTTGGAAGATTGGGAAAGGGAACATTTTCGTATTGAATTTTTGGTGGATTTTCCAAAAAGGCATTTACCAAATTCTGAATTCTACTGTCATCAAAAAAATCGTCGCCGACAATTTCGTTATCCTGATCTTCTACTCCAACTACAATATAAGAATTGTTGTTTGGGTTGGAATTGGATAAAGCGCAGATGTGTTTCAGAAATTTGCCTTTTCCTTCGCGGGAATGAAGATTCAACTGCCTTTTTTTATCATAAAAACTGCTCTCGTCGTTATGAGCGAGCAGGTTTTTAATTAAAAGGCGTTTATTGATCATGCTTATATTTTTAGTTTGCCACTAATTACCCTAATCTCCACAAATTTAAAAACTTAAAAAAACTCGCAAAATACTCTGAAACTTTGCGTCTCTGCGACTTTGCGAGCTATAAATAGAATTACAAATTTTTCTTGACAATTGTCGAAGAAGCCTGCGCTGTACTCATCACAACCAAATCGGCAATATTTACATGATATGGTCTCGAAACCACAAAATGGATAATATCTGCAATATCTTCTGCTACAAGCGGATCAAATCCTTTATACACATTTGCGGCACGATCTGCATCGCCTTTAAATCGAACTTCACTGAATTCTGTTGCCACCATTCCAGGATGAATTCCTCCGACTCTAATTCCAAACGAATTCAAGTCAATTCGCATTCCAGCCGTAATCGCATCAACTGCATGTTTAGAACCGCAATATACATTTCCGTTCGGATACACTTCTTTTGCCGCCGTCGAACCAATATTGATAATATGCCCCGATTGTCTCTCCACCATCTGCGGAATTATCGCTTTTGAAACATACAAAAGTCCTTTTACATTAATATCGATCATCGCATCCCAATCGTCTAAATCTCCTGTCTGAATCGGATCTAAACCATGCGCATTTCCAGCATTGTTAATCAATATATCTATAACGGAAAAATCAGCAGGTAAATTACTTATTTTTTCTAAAACATCTGATTTGTCTCGAACATCAAATTGTAAAGAATGCACTTCTGTAAAAACAGAAAGTTCTTTTTGAAGTTCTTCTAAACGGTCTTTACGTCTTCCGCAAAGCACCACTTTATAATTGTTTTTTGCTAAAATCTGAGCGGTTGCTTTTCCGATTCCGCTTGTAGCACCAGTAATTAAAACTGTTTTTTTCATTGTAGCTATTTTATTTTTAACACATAGAATCATAGTTCTACATTGCTCTCAAAAAAAGGCATTTCATTTAAATCAATTCACATAGCTATGTGAAAGTGAAACGCTGAAAATTTCTTTTATCCTAAATAACAAAATCTATGTTTCTATGTGTTTAATTTTATATTACGCTTTAGAACGCGGATTAAACAGATTTACTTTGTAAAGACGCGGATTATTACGGATTTTTTTCTTGATTTTTAAATAAAATCTGTGTAGATCCGCGCCTTTACAAAGTAAATCCGCGTCATCTGCGTTCTATAGCTGCGTTTTCACTGATTACTAAAATCTGAACACTGAACACTTAAAAAATTAAGGCACATCATCACCCATACTTTCTGTCCAGATTGCGAACCAGTCTTCTTTGTCCATTTCTAATTCAATTGCTTTCGATAAAGATTGAATTCTAGCAATATTCACTGTTCCTGCAATCGGAATTACTTTTGCTGGGTGTTTTAAAATCCATGCTAATAAAAGTGTATCTGCACCTAAATGGTATTTTTCTAATAAAGTTGAAAACAGTTTTTTCAAACGACGAGTCTGTTTAGTATCTTCTCTAAAAACAGTTCCAAGCGGATTCCATGACAAAGGACGAATTCCTTGTGTCTGCATGTAATCTAAACTTCCGTCAAGCATTGGTTCATAATGTGTAGCCGAAAATTGCACTTGATTGTAACTCACTTCAGTTTTCTGGCGAATTAATTCGGTTTGAGAACTTGTAAAATTAGAAAGTCCAAAATCAATAATTTTCCCTTCTCCTTTTAATTTCTCAACCGCTTCTGCAATTTCATCAGCCTGCATTAGCGGACTTGGTCTGTGCAAAAGAAAAACATCAACATAATCTGTTTTCAGGTTTTTTAAAGATCCTTCAACAGACTTAATAATGTAATCTTTTGAATAGTCGTAGTGTTTGATTTTGTTTTCAGGGCGTTTATCAGCAATCATCTGAATACCGCACTTAGTAATTAATTGTAATTTTTCTCTTGAAATTTTACTTGCTTGGAAAGCTTTTCCAAAATCGGCTTCGGTGGTATAAGATCCGTAAATGTCGGCGTGATCAAAAGTCGTAATTTTGTTTTCGATACTTACTTGTATCATGTTTTCCATTTCTTTGGTTGTAAGGTTTTTATCCCAAACTCCCCAATTCATAGTGCCTGAAATAATAGGCGATAAGACCGTTTTGCTCATAATAGTTATGCGTTATTTTTGGTAATAAATATGCTTTGCAAAAACATATTTATCAAAGTTCTTAAAAATATAAAAATAGATTCACAATTAGTCCTTAAAATTAGGTCATTGGTCGAAGTTTTAACCATTCTTTAACATCTTACTTCTTAAAAAATATTCAATTTGCACTCTCAAAAATTAGGCGTACCAAACACGGTTTTAAAAATATTTATATGGAAGAAAATACAACGACTTTAGACATTAGAGCGATAAATGAAAAAATTGAAAGAGAAAGTGCCTTTATAGACCTTCTTACAATGGAAATGAACAAAGTTATTGTGGGGCAGAAACATATGGTCGAGCGTCTATTAATCGGATTATTGGGACAAGGGCATATTTTATTGGAAGGAGTTCCTGGTCTGGCCAAAACTTTAGCCATTAATACATTGTCTCAAGCGGTGCAAGGTTCTTTCAGCCGTATCCAGTTTACGCCGGATTTATTACCAGCCGATGTTATCGGAACCATGATTTACAATATTAAAGCAAACGAATTCTCTATTAAAAAAGGACCTATTTTTGCTAATTTCGTCCTTGCTGATGAGATTAACCGTGCTCCTGCAAAAGTTCAGTCTGCATTATTAGAGGCGATGCAGGAAAAGCAAGTTACTATTGGTGACACTACTTTTAAACTAGATCGTCCGTTTTTAGTATTGGCAACTCAAAACCCGGTTGAGCAAGAAGGAACATATCAACTTCCTGAAGCACAGGTTGACCGTTTTATGCTGAAAACCGTTATTGATTATCCAAAAATTGACGAAGAGCGTTTTGTAATTCGCCAGAACTTAAAAGGATCTTACGAAAAAGTAAATCCAGTAGTTTCTGTGGACCAGATTTTACGTGCGCAAGAAGCTGTTCGTGAGGTTTACATGGATGAAAAAATCGAGAAATACATCTTAGATATTATTTTTGCTACACGTTACCCAGAAAAATACAAATTAGCCGATTTAAAACCGCTTATCAGTTTTGGAGCTTCTCCTCGTGGAAGTATCAACTTGGCTAATGCTGCAAAATGTTACGCTTTTATCAAACGTCGTGGTTATGTAATTCCAGAAGACGTTCGTGCAGTTGTTCACGATGTGTTACGTCACAGAGTTGGAATCACTTACGAAGCAGAAGCAGAAAACATTACTTCTGTAGACATTATCAACAAAATCGTTAACGAGATTGAGGTACCTTAAAAAAAGTGCTCAGTGTTCAGATTTTTAGTATTCAGTAAAGACTGTTAACTGAATCTCTGAACACTAATAAAGACAGAAAGATCTTTTAGAATTTGAACTTACTGAATACTTTCTAATTGATCACTGAACACTAAAAAAAATGGATACAAAAGAGCTTTTAAAAAAAGTACGGAAAATAGAAATCAAAACGAAGAGACTGAGTAATCATATCTTTTCGGGAGAATACCACTCTTCATTTAAAGGACGAGGAATGACGTTTAGCGAGGTGCGTCAATACCAATACGGAGATGATATTCGTAACATCGATTGGAATGTAACCGCACGCTACAACGAAGCTCACGTTAAAGTATTTGAAGAAGAACGCGAATTGACCATGGTTTTAATGGTTGACATTTCGGGTTCTGAATCATTTGGTTCTAAAAATCAATTCAAGAAAGACATCGTAACCGAAATTGCGGCAACGATGGCTTTTTCGGCTACACAGAACAATGACAAAATTGGTTTAATCCTTTTTTCTGATACTGTAGAATTATATATTCCGCCAAAAAAGGGGCGTTCACACGTTTTGCGTATCATTCGCGAATTGATCGAATTTGAACCAAAAAGTCATAAAACCGATATCGCACAAGCTTTGAAGTTTCTGTCTGGAACTCAAAAAAAGAAAGCCATTATTTTCATGATCTCCGATTTTATGTCTGAGGCTTATGAGCATACTTTAAAAATTGCTTCTAAGAAACATGACATTACAGGAGTTCGTGTGTACGATATGCGCGAAGAAAAGATTCCAAATTTGGGAATGGTGCACATGCTGGATGCTGAAACCGGAAAAACACAATTGGTGGACACGAGTTCAAAAACAGTTCGATTGAATTATGAGAAATACTATCAGGATAGATTAAACTATTTTAAAGATACTTTCCGTAAATCGGGCGCAGGAATTGTCAATACCAGAGTTGACGAAAATTACGTTACTAAACTATTAGGCTATTTCAAATCGAGATAAATACAAATTTTTAGATTGCTCCTTCTGGATTTTAGATTTTAAAAATCGAATAATTGAAATTGCTGCTTTCTATAAAAATAAAAAAAATCTGCTTAAATCTATTTCAGTTCAATGTCGTTTTAAGCATTCATTTTAGACTAAAATCTGAAATCAAAAATCAAATGAAATTAAAGTTTTACATATTTTTATTTTTACTTTCTTCAGCTGTTTTCGCGCAAAGCAAACAAGTTGAAACCAGTATTGATACCACAAAAAATAAAATTGGCGCAGAGTTTAAGCTGACGCTGAAAACTGTTGTGAGTTCAACACAGAAAGTTGAATTTCCAAAGCTGAAAAATATTGGCGCTTTAGAAGTAATTCAATCGTATCCAATTGATACCGTTAAGAAAGACGGCAGTTATGAATTAATCAAAAAATATGGTTTAACACAATTTGATTCTGGTCGTTATACAATTCCGAGCATTAAGATTTTAATTGATAAAAAACCTTTTTTAACTGATTCTATAAAGGTTGAAGTTGCGAATGTAAAGGTGGACACTTTACAACAAAAAATGTATGACATTAAAGACATTACCACCGTTGACGAAGGAATTGGAAGCTGGTGGATTTACGTTTTAATTGTTCTTGCAATTTTAGGAATCGGAGGATTTGTATATTGGTACGTTAAAAAACATCAGAAAAAGAAAATCGAAGAAGAAGTTTATAAAACTCCAATCGAGAAAGCGACAAGTCTTTTAAACAATTTGGAACAAAAAGAACTTGTTCAAAAAGGCGAAATCAAAGAATATTATAGTGAACTGACAGATATTGCCAGAAACTATATTGAAGAAGCGATTCATATTCCAGCAATGGAAAGTACAACCTCTGAGTTAATTCAGGCTATAAAATCTGCGTCTACACAAAAGAAAATGACGTTGACTCCAGAAACTGTTGAGAATCTGGAACGTGTTTTACGTCAGGCCGATTTAGTAAAATTTGCTAAATCGAAACCGCTTGATTTTGAAATTACGGATGACAGAAACAAAATCCAAAAAGTAATTTTAACGCTGGACAATGCGATTCCGACTGAATCTGCAGAAGAAATAGAAGATCAGTTATTGAACGAAGCACAGCGTCAGAAACAAATTCAAATACAATTACGCAAAAAACGTAATGCCCGTATCGGATATGCTGTTGCAACTGTGATTTTATTACTGTTTGTTACAACAACTTATTTCATTGTTACAAAAGGTTTTACTTACGTAAAAGACAATGTTATTGGTCATCCTTCAAAAGAATTATTAGAAGGCGAATGGGTAAAAAGTGCTTACGGAAATCCAGCTGTTCTTATCGAAACTCCAAAGGTTTTAAAACGTATGGATACGCAGAAAGCACTTCCGAAAGAGGCTATGGCACTTATTAAAGAAATGCAGCTTTTTGCATATGGAAGTATGATTGACAATTTCTACGTGACAGTTTCTACGGCCAAATTCAAACAGCCAACCGAATTAGATTTGAGCAAAGCACTTGAAGGTTCGTTAAAAATAATCGAAGCTCAAGGCGGACAAAATATTATTGTAAAACAAGAAGATTTCCAGACAAACGAGGGTATTCAGGGAGTTAAAGGTTACGGAACAATGACAATATTGAATCCGCAGACCAAAACGAGTACAAAAGCATATTACGAATTATTACTTTTCAAACAAGATCAAGGTTTACAGCAAATCATGATTTTACATGAAGAGGGAGATACGTATGCTAACGAAATCACAACCCGAATATTAAATTCTGTTGAACTTCAAAGAGCAAGCAACTAATGAGCAAAATCAATTTTTTAAATCCAGAATTTTTTTGGTTGTTTCTTTTAATCCCGATTGCAATAATTTGGTTTTTATTGAAACGCAATCAGCAGTCGGCTACTTTAAAAATGAGTTCAACTGCAGGTTTCAAAAACAGTGAATCTTTTTGGACCAAAGTAAAACCTTGCTTGTACGTTTTTAGAGTCTTAGGTTTAAGTTCGCTTATTATTGCTTTAGCAAGACCAAGAACTGTAGACATCAGCAACCAGACCAAAACAACTAAAGGAATTGATATTGTTATGGCAATTGACGTTTCTGGATCTATGCTGGCAAAAGATTTAAAACCAAATCGTATGGAAGCTTTGAAAAGAGTTGCTGCCGATTTTGTTCAAGAGAGACCGAATGATAGAATTGGATTGGTTTTATACGCTTCTGAAGCATATACAAAAACGCCGGTAACCAGTGATAAAGCCATTATTCTAGAAGCTATAAAAGATATTAAATACGATACCGCATTACAAGACGGTACAGGAATCGGAATGGGATTGGCAACTGCTGTAAACCGTTTAAAAGACAGTAAAGCAAAAAGCCGCGTGATCATTTTATTAACCGATGGTGTAAATAATGCTGGATTTATCGAACCGGAAACTGCTGCAGATATAGCAAAACAATACGGAATAAAAGTATATACAATTGGGTTAGGATCTAACGGTATGGCTTCTTCTCCTTACGCATTTGCTCCAAATGGAGGCTTTTTATTTAAAATGCAAAAAGTTGAAATTGATGAGAGGTTAATGAAGAGTATCGCCAGAAAAACAGATGGTACTTATTTTAGAGCGACAAGTAATGACCGATTAGCCGAGATTTATAACTCGATCAATAAATTAGAAACAACAGAAATCCAGGAATTGAAATTCTATGATTACGACGAAAAATACAGACTGTTTGTTTTATTTGCTGGATTAATGTTATTACTAGAAGTTGGATTAAGAAACACAGTTTACAGAAGCTTCATTTGATTTTTTCAAAATCAAAAAATTTCAAGAATTAAATTCCAAAAAACAATTGGAATTTGAAGATTAAAAATTAAAAAGAGGATTTGGAATTTGGAATTTATCCCGACAAAGATGGGATTGGAATTTTAAAACATTTATGGAATTAGACGAAAAAAAATATTTATATCTCTTACTATTAATCCCAATTGTGGTATGTATTTTTCTTTTCAATATGTATTGGAAAAGAAGAAAACAACTTGAATTTGGTGACTTAGAAATGGTAAAAAGATTGAGTCCGGACAAATCGGTTTTTAAACCCGTTCTTAAAATAACAGTATTGCTTTTGGCACTTACTTGTCTAATTATCGGATTAGTTAATCCGAAGATTGGAACCAAAATGGAAACCGTAAAACGCGAAGGAATTGATATTGTTTTTGCAGTCGATGTTTCTAAAAGTATGCTTGCTGAAGATGTGGCACCGAGCCGTTTAGAAAAAAGTAAACAATTGGTTTCGCAGATTATAAATAATCTTGGAAGCGACAGAATCGGAATTGTGGCTTATGCCGGAAGTGCTTTTCCTGTTCTTCCGATTACTTCAGATTACAGCGTAGCAAAAATGTTCTTGCAGAGTATGAGTCCAGATATGGTTTCTTCGCAGGGAACTTCGCTTGATGAAGCCATTCTGATGTCAGCTAAATATTTTGACGAAAAAAGTAAAACCAGCAAATTATTAATTCTAATTTCTGATGGTGAAGATCATTCTGAAGGTGCTTCTGCAGTAGCAGAGGAAGCTAATAAACTTGGAATAAAAATTATTACCATTGGAGTCGGAACAGAACGTGGAGGAACAATTCCGTTAAAAGAACATGGTGTTGTAAAAGGCTATCAAAAAGATCAAAACGGAGAAACGGTAGTTACCAAATTAAATCAAGAAGGTTTAAAAACAATTGCTAAAGCCACTAAAGGCGGTTATGTTTACGGAGGCAGTACTAAAGAGGTTTTAGATTATGTAAAAAATGCTCTAAATAATATTCAGAAAACCGAATTTGAAGCGACACAGATGGCAGAGTTTCAGTCGCAGTTTCAATGGTTTATCGGATTTGCATTTTTATTATTGTTTATAGATATTTTCCTTTTAGAAAGAAAAACAAACTGGATCAAAGAGTTGAATTTATTTAACGAAAAGAAATAAATGTTCGCGTTGAAATTTCGAACAAAAACACAAAAAATTAGAATGAAAAATTTACTTCTTTATATTTTACTAACGGTTTCTTTTGCGGTTTCTGCCCAAGAGAAAGACAAAACATTGCCTGCAGCCAACGAAGAATATAAGCAGAATAAATTTGTTGATGCTGAGGCCAACTATAGAATTTCGGAATCTAAATTTGCCAAACGCGCGGCGGCTCCTTATAATTTAGGAAACACCATCTATAAACAAAGTCAAGTTTCGGAAGCTAAATACGCTTACGCGAAAGCGATAAAAAATGCCAAAACAAGACCTGAAAAACACAAAGCTTTTCATAATCTTGGAAACGTGTTTATGAAAGAGAAAGACTATACGCAAGCTGTTGAAGCTTACAAACAAGCTTTGCGTAACGATCCAACCGACGACGAAACTCGCTATAATTATGCGTATGCAAAACAAAAGCTAAAAGAAAATCCGCCGAAAAACGATAAAAACAAAGACAAGAATAAGGATAAAGACAAAGACAAGGATAAGAATAAAGATAAAAACAAAGACCAAAATAAAGATAAAGACAAGGACAAGGATAAAAAAGACGACAAAGGCGATAAAGACAAAGACAAAAAAGATGGTAAAGATGATCCTAAGAAAGACGACAAGTCCGACAATAAAGGAGAACCAAAACCACAGCCTGGAGGAATCTCAAAAGATCGTGTCCAGAATTTATTAGACGCGGTTAATAATGAAGAGAAGAAAGTTCAAGACAAAGTAAATGCTCAAAAAGTAAAAGGCAGTCCGAAGAAAACAGAGAAAGACTGGTAAAATAAGTAATGCTTTTAAACGTTAAATACTATTTTAGCGCACTTTTAAAAAACATATCAACCAATAACAGTTAAACAAAACTGCAAAAACAAGTAATGAAAAGATTTTTAATTCTATTTCTACTCACTTTTCAAGGACTAATGGCTCAGGTACAATTTGAAGCCAGAGTCAGCAAAAATACGCTTGGAGTTAACGAAAGACTTCGTATCGATTTTATTATGAATGTCGACGGAGATAACTTTGACCAGCCTAATTTTGAAGGTTTCAGAATTGTTGGCGGACCAAGCCAGCAAATCAGTCAGTCTTGGGTAAACGGTAGAAGCTCTTTTCAAAAAATATATTCTTATATCCTGCAGCCAGAACGAAAAGGAGCTCTTCTTATTAAACAGGCCGCAATAGAATATAATGGTCAGATTTATAAAACTTCTCCAATCAAGATTACGGTTACCAATGCTGTTGCACAAGAAAGAGATCCAAGCGAGAGACCTCAAGGCGGTACTGGAAATGAATTACTGCAATTAGTAGCGGAGATTTCCAAAACAAATCCGTATTTGAATGAACCAATTACAGTGGTTTATAAATTATATTTTAATTACATCAACGTAACTGGATTTAAAGAACTTGCAAAACCGAAATACAATGATTTCTGGAATCAGAACATTGATATCAAACAGCTTTCTGTAGAACAAGGAAGTTATCAGGGACAGCAGGCATATTATGTAATCTTAAAAAAGACCATCTTATATCCGCAAAAAACAGGTAAACTGACAATCGAACCTTTATCATTGGATATCGGCGTTCAAATGGCATCAAATCGTCGTGATATGTTCGGCCAGATGATTACGGTAGAAGACAACAAAATTGTTTCGGCGGGAGCTAAAACAATCAATGTACGACCAATTCCAGAAAATGGTAAACCAGAAGGATTTACGGGTGCTGTTGGTAAATTTAATTTTGTTGTTACACCATCAAAAACGACGCTTAAAAGCGGCGAAAGCCTTGACTTAATTGTCAGCGCACAAGGAACTGGAAACATGAAGTTATTTACACTTCCAAAACCTGTTGTTCCGAATGCACTAGAAATGTATGATCCTGTTCATGATGAAAATGTGACTAATTCATTGGCTGGAATGTCTGGAAGAATTTCAGATAAATATACTATTGTACCGCAGTACAAAGGAAAGTATCCTATAAAACCAATGCAGTTTTCTTATTTTGATCTAAGCACGGGTTCTTATAAAACAATTACTTCTAAAGAAATCATGATTGATGTTTTAGACGGACCAACTTTAGCAGAAGCGAATCCTTCTACTGCACCTAAAAATGTGGCTGCCAAAACAGATCAATTTACGCATATTAAAACCAGAACAACTTTGGTTAACATTGCCAAAAATGATTTCTACGGATCTAATTTGTATTTAAGTCTATTATTTGCGCCATTTATAATTATTCCGTTAATCATTTTAGCGAAGAAGAAAAAAGAAGCGCTTGATGGTGATGTGGCTGGAAACAGAATTAGAATGAACAACAAACTGGCGAAGAAATATCTATCGCAAGCTAAGAAACATCTTAACAATAAAGAACCTTTCTATATCGCACTTGAAAAAGCAATGCATAATTTCTTAAAAGCGAAACTGCATATCGAAACTTCTGAAATGAGTAAAGACAATATTCGCGAATTATTATTGTCAAGAAATGCCAATCCAGAAACGGTTCAGAATTTTATTGATTTGACAGAAAACTGCGAATTTGCACGTTATGCTCCGGCATCAAGCGCTTCGATTCAGCAGGATTATGATAAAGCGGTTTTGATTATTTCTGAATTAGAAAAACAGATTGTTTAAACGTGATAGAACAAACCCGACAGGTTGTAAAAACCTGTTAGGTTTAAACAAAATAAGATGAAAAACATACTATATCTCTTTTTATTAATCTCACAGGTTTTCTTTGCGCAGGGACGCTTTGAAAAAGGAAATGATTTGTACCAAAAAGGACAATATCAGGAAGCTGTTCAGGTTTATGAAAATATCATTAAAGAAGATAAATTACATTCTGCTGAACTTTATTTTAATCTTGGAAATAGTTACTATAAATTGAATAAAGTAGCGCCTTCGATTTACAATTATGAAAAAGCTTTGGTATTAAAACCAAACGATCCTGCGACGTTAAACAATTTAAAATTCGCCAAAAAACTCACAATTGACGAAATCAAAGAAGTACCAAAAGTGGGTTTTGCAAAATTGATTCAGAACTTTACTTCAATTTTTGATTATAATATGTGGGCTAAAATTTCGGTTGGAATTGCTTTTGCTTTTTTGCTGTGTTTCATCGGCTATTATTTTTCACAAGTTTCTATTGTAAAAAGAATTTATTTCGTCGGAATGTTTATTCTTTTAATAGCTTTGGCTTTAACTGCTTCTGCCGGAGCATCTGAAAAAAATCATTTTGACAACAACCGCCCAGCAATTGTTTTTTCTGAATTAAGCCAAGTGCGAAGCGAACCTCAAAAATCTGGAACTGGTGTTATTTTACTGCATGAAGGAGCAAAAGTCTATGTTTTGGAAAGTATAGACGGCTGGAAAAAAGTAGAACTTACTGATGGAACTGAAGGCTGGATTGATTCTTCGACCATTAAAGAGGTTAAATAATGATCAAGAAAATTCTTTTGCTATGGTCATTCAGTCAATGTTTTGGATTATTCGCTCAAGAAAATAATCTTTCCGCAAAAGAACGCCAACAATATTTTTTCGACAACGCTAATACTGCAATGAAAAATGGAGAATTGACACGCGCAATTTATCTTTTTTCTATGTCTAAAAGAAATACTAACGATAAAAAGATTATCGAAGTTTGTACACAAAAAACAGATTCATTAAAACTGATCGTTAGAGCTAACTTAACAAATGAAATAGTCGGAAACTGGCGAATGTTTGAAACTCGCGCTGAATGGGCAATGAGAGAACCGACAGATAGTTTGGTTGGCAAAATGATAACTATTGATCCAACACAAATTCTATTTTATGAACTCTTTGACAAGGCAAAAAAATGGACTTTGGTTAAAACTGAAAAATTATCTTTTTCTGATAAAAGTTCCATGCTTGAAAACCCACTTTTAATTCCTTACGAGAATAAACAAGTTTGGAGCTATTGGATAGATTCTCAAACAGGTTTTTTAAAAGCAATGTACATTGGAGAAGAAAATGAGGAGGGAATTGGAGAAATGGTTTGTGGTAATTTAGTGTATAAATATTATAAGCTAGAATAAGATTTAAATATAATAAATCCCAAATTCCAATTTAATACTTGGAATTTGGGATTTTTAATTTTTGGAATTTAAATTAGTTTACCGCATCAACCAATCTCACAAATTCAGATCTGTAACCTTCCGGATCATTGGATAATCCTGATTTTGCTAATTTTTTAATATCAGAACTAGAACTGTTTGCAATATATTTTGATTCACGCAATTTTAATCCAAACCAGGAAACAGCAGTTGTAAATTTGAAATCTGGCGAACTGCTTTCTAAGTCTTTTTTCTTATCTGCAATTACATTTACTATTTCAATGCTTTTATTGCCATCAGGTTTTTTATATCTAAACTTTACCGTTGCCAATTCATCACTGTAATTAGAATCGTCTTTCTTCGTTTTCGTATATTTTAAATCTGACGGAACATAATCGCTTTCAACTCCTGTTGGAACAATTTCATAAAGCGCCGTTACCGAATGTCCGCTTCCTAATTCTCCTGCATCAATTTTATCATTTTTAAAATCTTCTGCATTTAGTTTTCGGTTTTCATAACCAATCAATCGATATGCCTGAACATGTTTTGGATTAAACTCGATTTGAATTTTTACGTCTTTCGCGATAGCAAACATAGAACCTTTAAACTCTTTTCCCAGAAAACGATTTGCTTCTTGAATATTATCGATATAAGCGTAATTTCCGTTTCCTTTATCAGCCAGAATTTCCATTTTACTGTCTTTGTAATTTCCCATTCCGAAACCTAAAACCGTTAAGAAAACTCCAGATTCTCTTTTTTGTTCTATTAATTTCAACATATCATCATCGCTTGAAGCGCCAACATTAAAATCACCATCGGTGGCTATCACTACTCTATTATTGCCGTCTTTTATGAAATTTTGCTGTGCTAATTTGTATGCCAATTCGATTCCTTCTCCTCCTGCTGTACTTCCACCTGCATGTAAATCATCAAAAGCCTCCATAATTTCGTCTTTGTTATCTCCAGAAGTTGGGTCTAAAACTACTCCAACCGAACCTGCATAAACTACAATCGAAACTTTATCAATTGCGCGAAGCTCTTTTACTAAAATCTTCATTGATTCTTTTAATAAAGGAAGTTTATTCTGCTCGTCCATTGAACCTGAAACATCAACCAGAAAAACCAAATTGGAAGCTGGTAAATTGGTCATCGGAATATTTTTACCTTGTAAACCAATCTTTAGCAGTCGGCTGTTTTTATTCCACGGACAATCGCTGTATTCTGTATTAATAGAAAACGGATGTTGACCGTCTGGCTGTGGATATTGATATTTAAAAAAGTTGATCATCTCCTCTACTCGAACAGCATCTTTTGGAACTTTCTGCCCTTCATTTATAAAACGTCGAATATTAGTGTACGATGCATTATCAACATCGATAGAAAAAGTAGAAAGCGGTTCTTTTAACGGAGACTCAAACTTATTTTCTTCAAGTCCAGCATAACTTTCTGTATTTGGTTCAGGAATATATTCTTCTCCTGCAACGGAGTCAGTTGTTGCTACAGCAATTTCACTAGCATCTGCACTATCTTCGGCAGCATAATCAACTTTCTTACAACTAAAAATAGTAAGTACGAGGAATGCCATCATAAAGAAATTAAAATTTCTCATAAAGTAAATTTTTTAAAATTAATAATAGGGTTATTGGCTTCAAATAAGGACTAGCATTCCGGATGTACTAGAAGTAATTATTTGCAATTTTCGAGTATTCAAAATCGTGCCAAAAAATTACAAACGTCTTTTTTTGATATTAAAAATATTTAAAGAAACCAGAGAATACTTACTGTTGAGTAATTAAAAAAAAGTTTTAGAAGATAAAATTTACAGCTGTAAGCAGATCGATATTTTACAAATAAAAAAATATTTAAAAAAGTAAGAAAATACATTTACTCGAATGTTTTTTTATATATTCGCTAATCAATTTTTAACATTTTATTTAATCGAAAAACCATTAATTAACAAAAAGACAAACCATGAATTTTATAACTAAACTCTTATTGCTTTCTTTTTTAATTTTTTCAGCAAACTTTGTTAATGCAAGATTAAAAATTCCCGTAGGAAAATTACAAGAAATCGAGTTAGCGGCAGCTTTACCAAAAACAGATGGATACAAAGACGACACGAATCGAGCTTTGGACTTAGGCAGATATCATGAAGAATTTAATATCGCATGGGTTCCTTTATGGATAACAGAAGAGCCAAAATTGGTATTATATAATCAAGAATCAGATGTTTTTTACGACTTAAGTGAGCAGGAATTGGAAACAATTTTGAAAGCCAATAATTTAAAAAAAGAGGAACTATTAGAACTTAGTTTTTATAAAAGATATGGCGGTAAAGCTATTTTATTGATCATAATAGCATTATTAATCTGGGGCTCAATTGGGAAAAAACAAGAAGTTACACCAGAAACATTATAATAAAAATTTCAAATATGTCTATCTATATATTTGTTTATCCAGTAATAATTGTAGTTCTGAGTATTGTTCTTATAATAATTAATAAAAGAAACAAGGCAAAAAGTACTCATATAAAATTAGATGAAGAACGGAAAAAGTACTTATCTTATAAAAGTGAATTGGAGAACGAGGATTTTAAGATCTTAAAAAAATGGATGAAAAATGCTCCAATTGATGCATTTACTACGGCTTCCTTTCCAAGAACAAATTCTGAACAGATACAACAATTAGCAAAACAGGGGATACAGAATATTGCATTGTCCTCGATTGGAGTAAGATATAGAGAGGTTGAAACCCCTGCATATTTGGTATTAAGCGGAAAGGAATTGCATTTTTTACATACCGATATGGATGGCGATCTAAAGCAACATCTAATTTTTGGACCTAACCGATTAGAAGTGGCAAAAATAAAATATACGGGCTTAAAAAAAGCAGCACTTAGTATTTCGTCAAAAGAATCAGAAAAGTATCAGCCTCATATCTTTTTGTTATCCTTTAATATCAATGGGGAAAAGATAGAAATAGAAGCACATGATCGACTAACAACGACCATCGGATTTACAGGTTTTTTAAGAGAAAATTATTACCAGAAAATGGTCAAGAATCGTGTTGTCGGAGAACAGTTGATTCTAAAACTTTCCGAAAAATACAGCAATCTTAAAATTGACCAGATATTAAATTAACAAACAAAAGAGAATTTATAAATTCTCTTTTGTTGTTTTTAAATTAAAAGAAACAAAATTCTACAGTCTTAAAAAATTTTGTTTTTAATATTCTAAAATTCATAAATCATTTCGGGCGTTACGCAGAAATCCAATTTGATATCAGATTCAAAAACATCATCGATCTGATTTACAGATTTAAAAAACGAAAGACCTATTTTTAAAGTTTCGGGTTTGCAATTCGCTAGAAATTTATCGTAGAACCCTTTTCCGTAACCAATTCGGTTTCCGAAAACATCAAAAGCTAAAAGCGGTACAAAAACCACTTCAATTTTAGAAGCAGGAACTTCGATTCCGTCGATTGGTTCTGGAATATTGTATTCGTTTTTTTTGATTTTGGTATTATCTGTTAAAAGAAAATGCGTCATTTCTCTCGTTTCAAAATCACTTTTTGAGATCAGGATTTCTTTGTCTTTTCCCGAAAGTAAATGCAGAATATATTCGGTGTTTATTTCTTTTTGTTCTTCGATTGGAAGAAAAACATGATAATATGTTTTATCCCAAATCGGCATTTTGATTAATTGATTGGCAATCGCGAGACTTTTTTCTTCAACATCATCAAAAGAAAGTGCTTGGCGAAAGTTTTTATATTCTATTCGAAGTTCTTTTTTACTCGTCGGCATTTTCGGAATTAGTTTTAGATAAATGATAAATTGCATCGCCTTCATAAACTATCGGCGAATGATTAGCGTTAATTACGAATCCGTCGTGCGGTGCTTTTACTTTTTGTTCAAACTTTCCGAACGGATCGGTTATTATGGCCAAGATTGTTCCTTTGGTTACATATTTTCCAACCAAATTAAAATCGTGCAGCAAGCCCGAACATTTTGCACGAAGCCAAACCGAATATTTTATATAAATAGAAGGCTGCGAAGCATATTCTACTATTTGGTTCGAATCGAGCATATTCAAATAATGCAATAAACGCTTTGTACCCAAAATACCTTCGTTAGCAATTTCATTATTGATATCTAATGATTTTCCGCCTTCAAAAAGAAGCATTTTCACATTAGCATTTTCAGATGTTTTTCTAAAAGAACCATTTATATTTTTAGAATACAAAGTAAATGGCGCATTAAAAACATCTGCCAAAACTTTTAGATCAGGATTATTTTCTGAAATTCGAATTTGCGGTGCGTTAAATCGACTTGCGCCTCCGGCATGAAAATCAACTGCATAATCTAAAATCGGCAGAATTTCTTCGACAATATGGTAAGCAAATCGGCTGGCAAGCGAACCTTTTTTACTTCCTGGAAAAACACGATTCAAGTCGCGTCCGTCTGGAAATTCGCGGGATTTATTCACAAAACCATACATATTGATAACTGGAATACAGATAATAGTACCGCGAGAAGGTCTGTTTAATTTTTTACTAATGATTTGACGCACAATTTCGACACCGTTTATTTCGTCGCCGTGGATTCCGGCAGAGAATAAAACCGTCGGACCTTCAATCTTAGAACGGCGGACAATTACAGGAATATTTAGTTTTGTTGTGGTATGCAGTCGAGCAATTTCGACATTTATAGTTCTGTGTTCTCCCGGCAGAATCGATTCGCCAAAAATAACCAATGGAGTATTATTTTTCATCTGGAATTATAAAAGCTAAATATAGAAATTATTCTTTTGATTTCGTAAATTTGAAACTAATTCAATATTAAGCTTAATTCAGAAATCGGAATGGTTTTTGAAAAAGCTTTGTGACCATCTTCAGAAATAAAAAAGAATGCAAAAATCGTCCTTAGATCTTCAAATTTTAACCTTGCCAGACAATCCAGGTGTTTATCAATATTACGATAAAGACGGGAAAATCCTGTATGTCGGCAAAGCCAAAAATTTAAAAAAAAGGGTTTCTTCCTATTTCAATAAAATTCATGATACGGCTAAAACAAATGTTTTGGTCAAAAAAATCGTGACCATAAAACACATCGTTGTTCCGACAGAAACCGATGCGCTTTTGTTAGAAAACAACTTAATTAAAACTTTACAGCCACGTTACAATGTCTTGCTTCGTGATGACAAAACGTATCCGTGGATTTGTATTAAAAAAGAACCCTTTTCGAGAATATTTTTAACCCGAAGAATGGTCAAAGACGGATCGGAATATTTTGGTCCGTATACCAATTTCAAAATGGTTTACACGATTTTGGATTTGATTAAAGAACTCTATCCGCTTAGAACTTGTAATTACGATTTGAGCGAATCGAATATCAATGCTGGAAAATTTAAAGTTTGTCTGGAATATCATATCGGTAATTGCAAAGGTCCGTGCGAAGGCTTAGAACCTTTGGAAGAATACCAAAGACAAGTCAACGCGATTCGCGAAATCTTAAAAGGAAACTTTAAAGAAAGTTTAAAAGATTTTAAAAAATTGATGACAACTTATGCGCAGAATCTTCAGTTTGAAGAAGCGCAGAAGATCAAAGAAAAGATTGATATTCTAGAAAGTTACCAATCCAAATCGACCATCATCAATCCGAAAATTACCAATATTGATGTTTTCTCTATTGTTTCTGATGAAAGTGCGGCTTACGTCAACTTTCTTCAGATATCTCATGGTTCTATCATTCGTTCGCACACTTTAGAAATGAAGAAAAAACTGGACGAATCTGATCAGGAATTATTAGAGCTGGCAATTGTAGAACTTCGTGAACGTTTTCAATTATTATCCAGAGAAATTATTGTTCCGTTTGAAATGGATTTGGGCGAAAATATCAAAATAACTGTTCCGCAGCTCGGAGACAAAAAACAGATTCTGGATTTATCAATTCGAAATGCCAAATTCTACCGTATCGAACAATTAAAACAATTGCAGATTGTAGATCCCGATCGTCATGTAAACCGAATCATGGCGCAGATGCAGAAAGATTTACGTCTTCCTGTTGAACCTCGTCATATAGAATGTTTTGATAACTCGAATATTCAGGGAACGAATCCTGTTGCGGCTTGTGTGGTTTTTAAAGACGGGAAACCAAGTAAAAAAGATTACCGCCATTTTAATGTAAAAACCGTTGAAGGTCCTGACGATTTTGCCTCGATGACAGAAATTGTAGGCCGACGTTACAAAAGATTGTTAGAAGAAAATGAACCTTTACCGCAATTAATTATTATTGATGGAGGAAAAGGACAGCTTTCTGCCGCTTTAAAAAGCATTGACGAATTGGGTCTTCGCGGAAAAGTAACTATCATCGGAATTGCAAAACGTCTCGAAGAATTATTTTATCCTGGAGATTCTATCCCGCTTTATTTAGATAAAAGATCAGAAACTTTAAAAGTAATTCAGCAATTACGAAACGAAGCACACCGCTTTGGAATCACTTTTCACCGTGATAAACGAAGTAAAGCAGCGCTTAATTCTTCTGTAGAAAGTATTCCGGGAATTGGAGAAAAAACAATGACAACGTTAATTAAACATTTTAAAAGCGTCAAACGATTAAAACTCGCAACAGAACAAGAAATTACTGCCGTTGTAGGAGTTTCAAAAGCGAAGAAAATTGTAAACTTTTATCATAATACTCAAAATTAATTCTTGTGCAAAACCACTTTTTACTTCTTTGTTTCTTACTGTGTTTTACTGTTTCAAATAGTCAAACGAAAATTTCGTTTAAACAGAAAGACCAAAGTACTGTCGAAATAAATTTCGCAAATAATTTTAGTACATTAGAAATAAAAAATTCCCAAACGAAAAAAACTCAAATTATAAATAATATTGAAGCTTCTGTAACAGGAAAAGAATCGCATCTAGAAACCGCTGATTATAATTTTGACGGTCATCCCGATTTTACTTATTATCATTCAGATGACGGAATGGGCGTTTACTCTATTTATCAAATTTTTATTTTCAATTCTAAAACAAAAAATTTTGAGCTTTTAAAGTTTCCTGAAAGTTCTAATGCGAAATGCGATATGTTTTGTGATGTAAAAGTAGACAAGACCAAAAAGACATTATCGTCAAGCTGCAGAGGCGGTGCAAGATGGCATACTGACGTTTGGAAATTCGATAAAAACAAAAAACTAATTTTAGTTAAATAATAAATGTAATTAAACGAAAATTGACAACCTAGTTCAATAATATTTCCGACTTTTACAAAACAAATTACTTAATTTATGCGCCCAAAACAGAAGTCCATTTTACATACTTGGTTAAAAGGATTTTTTCTTTTAAAATTTCCTACATCCGTTTGGAGCATAAATAGTTATGTTTTGCTATTTCTTATTTTGTTTTCTCAAAATGCTTTTTCACAAGAAATTAAAAAAGACAGTATAAAAAGACCAAAAATAGGTTTGGTTTTAAGTGGTGGCGGCGCCAAAGGTTTTGCTCACATTGGTGTTTTAAAAGTTTTAGAAGAAGCCGGAATTAAAATAGATTACATCGGCGGTACAAGCATGGGTTCTATCATCGGCGGACTTTATGCTTCTGGTTACAACGCTACTCAGATAGATTCGATTTTCAAAAAAACCAATTTCGACGAATTAATAAACGATTATATTCCGCGTTCTTCTAAAAACTTCTATGGAAAACGCAACGACGAATTGTACGCGATTGTTCTTCCTTTCAGCAATTTAAGAGTCGGAATTCCCGAGGCACTTTCTAAAGGAATGTACAATTACAATTTATTGAGCAGTCTGACAAGAAATGTTCGTCATGTTCGCGATTTCAATCAGCTGCCGACTCCTTTTTTATGTATAGGAACTAACATTGAAACTGGCGAAGAAGTTTTACTTAATAAAGGAAATTTGGTTCAGGCGATGATGGCGAGTGCTGCTTTTCCTTCCTTATTTACTCCCGTAGAAATTGACGGAAATTTATTGGTTGACGGCGGTGTTGTAAACAATTATCCCATCAAAGAAGTTCGAAATCTTGGAGCAGATATCATCATTGGCGTTGATGTTCAGGATGATTTGGCGAAAAGAAAAAACCTGAAAAATGCTACGCGAATTTTGGTTCAGATTACCAATTTGCAGTCAATTGATAAAATGAAAAATAAGATCAAGAATACCGACGTTTATATTAAACCAGATATTCGTGATTATGGTGTTATTTCTTTTGACAAAGGGGAAGAAATTATCCGAAAGGGAGAAGAAGCAGCGTTTGCTGTTTATGAAAAAATCAAAGCGCTAATTCCTGAAACAGAATTTTACAAAAAACCGAAACTTAAACTTGTCACAGATACCTTAAAAATCGAAAGAATTAATACCGACAGGCTAGATAATTACACAAAAGAATACATTCGCGGTAAATTACGATTCAAAGGCGGAAGCACTATTACATATAATGATTTAAAAACCGGAATCAATAATCTTGATGCCACTCAGAACTTTAGTGCGATCTCGTATTGTTTACAACCCAATGGCGCTAATGACGATTTGGATTTGGTTTTAAAAGAAAATCCAACTCAGACCTTTTTAAAATTGGGCCTTCACTATGACGGACTTTACAAAAGCGGTATTTTAGTTAATCTTACGCATAAAAAAACATTTTTAAAAAATGATGTTACTTCTCTGGACATTATTTTGGGTGATAATTTTAGATATGATCTTAATTATTATGTCGAAAACGGATTTAATATCAGTTTTGGTTTCCGCTCAAGATTAAATCAGTTTAACCGAAATGTAACTACAAGTTTGAGTAATCTAGTTGGTGAAAATCCTGGCGTAAACTTGATCAATGTCGACTTTATGGATATTAACAATCAAGCTTATTTTCAGACCATTTTTGTCCAAAAGTTTTTGATGGGAGGCGGTTTAGAATATAAATATTTGAAAATAAACTCGCCGACGTTGGCAAACGAAGAAAATATTATTGACAAAAGCAGTTATTTCAGTGCGTTTGCTTATTTAAAATACGATTCTTTAGATGAAAAATATTACCCAAGTTCTGGAGTATATTTTTCCACCGATCTTCAGACGTATTTGGCATCATCGGATTATACCAATACCTTTAAATCTTTTTCGATGGCAAAAGCAGAACTTTCTGTTGTCAACAAATTATTTAGAAAAGCCACATTTAAATTCGATGCTGACGCAGGTTTTACATTTGGAAACAACAGTGTGCCATTTTTTGATTACATCTTAGGAGGTTACGGCTACAGTAAAATAAACAACTTTAATTATTTTTACGGTTACGACTTTTTGAGCATTGCTGGAAATAGTTTTATAAAAGCCGGAATTACGCTCGACTACGAAATTCTGAAAAAGAACCACATTAATGTTTCTGCTAATTTTGCCAATTTAGGAGACAACATTTTCTCTAGCGTAGATTGGGTTTCGATGCCAAAATATACTGGTTATGCAGTTGGTTACGGACTTGAAACTATAATTGGTCCTATCGAAATAAAACAATCTTGGTCGCCAGAAATGTCTAGAAGTTTTACTTGGTTTAGCATTGGTTTCTTATTTTAAGAAAGAATTATTTTTCGTACCATTTTAGCGTTAAAACAAAATATTTAAAAATAAATTAATGCTAAAAAAATGTGATTTATAATTTTAATTAATAAAAATTACGATATTTGTTGTAATGAAAACAAAATGGACAGGTTTATTGGAGTATCTTCAATTTCTCATAAAGAGAAACCCGGAGTAATGCTATCGAATTGAATAATTAGCCAACTTAGAAAATGAGCTGATTATCTGTTCACAATTTACATTTTCTAATTATCTAATTTATAAATTATCTAATTGAAAAGCCATGCCATTATATCACAAACTCGGAGACTTTCCGCAAAAACGACACACCCAATTCGAAAAACCTAACGGCGGTTTTTATTACGAACAATTGTTTGGAACCGAAGGTTTTCATGGACATTCGTCGTTATCTTATCATGTTCATAGACCAACACAGGTCAAAGAAATTTTAAATTCTTATTCGGTTGAGCCTAAAATCGCAATCGGAAAAAACATAAAATCATTATTATTTAAAGGTTTTGAATTAAAACCTGAAAACGACTTTTTGGACAGCCGAAAAGCCATGTTGGTCAACAAAGACTGTATCATTGGTTTGGCGGCGCCGAAAGAATCGCTTCGAAATTATTTCTACAAAAATGCCGACGCAGACGAAATGCTTTTCATTCATAGAGGAAAAGGAAAACTGCGCACGATGTTAGGAAATATTCCTTTTGAATATGGCGATTATCTAATTATTCCCCGCGGAATTATTTACCAAATTGATTTCGAAACAGAAGACAACCGATTATTTTATGTCGAATCGTATGCTCCTTTTTACACTCCAAAACGTTATAAAAACCAATCGGGTCAGCATTTAGAACATTCTCCATTTTGCGAGCGTGATTTTATTCTCCCGAACGAATTGGAAACACATGACGAAAAAGGCGATTTTTTAATTAAAATCAAAAAAGAAGGCATGATGCATGAAGTGGTTTACGCTACACATCCGTTTGACGTTGTGGGCTGGGACGGCTACAATTTCCCATACGGATTTTCAATTCACAATTTCGAGCCTATAACAGGGCGTGTTCACCAACCGCCTCCTGTGCATCAAACTTTTGAAACGGCTACTTTTGTCGTTTGCTCTTTCTGTCCTAGACTTTACGATTATCATCCGAAAGCCATTCCGGCGCCATACAATCACAGCAATATAGATTCTGACGAAGTACTATATTATGTAGATGGCGATTTTATGAGCCGTAATAATATTGAACAAGGTCACATCACTTTACATCCAAAAGGAATTCCACACGGACCGGCGCCAGGAGCAATGGAACGAAGCATTGGTCACAAAGAAACCCAGGAATTGGCTGTTATGGTGGATACTTTCCGTCCATTAATGGTTACTGAAGAAGCTATGGGATTGGATGATGGTCAGTACTATAAATCCTGGACGGAGTAATTTCACTTTCGATCTAACCGCAAAGTTCGCAAGGATTTTACGCAAAGATCGCTATGAAAAACTTTGCGAACCTTGCGTCTTTTACCTTTGCGTCTTTGCGGTTAAAAAACAAATTCAAACACAACACTAACAGTTCGATAATCAATTAAACGATTATCCGATTAAAACAAATAAACATCATGTCAAAAGAAGTAAAATCAGTAGAATACGGATTAGAGAAAATATTCGAAGGAGCACAAGATTTCCTTCCGTTATTAGGAACAGATTATGTAGAATTCTATGTTGGAAATGCCAAACAATCTGCACATTATTATAAAACAGCTTTCGGATATCAATCATTAGCTTACGCCGGATTAGAAACTGGAGTAAAAGACAAAGCCTCTTATGTTTTGAAGCAGGACAAAATTAGAATTGTTTTGACAACGCCTTTAACTGCAGATTCTCCAATCAATGAACATTTGAAAAAACATGGTGACGGAGTAAAAGTAGCCGCTCTTTGGGTTGAAGATGCTACAAAATCTTACGAAGAAACTATGAAACGCGGCGCACGTTCTTTTATGGAACCTACTGTTGAAGAAGATGAATTTGGTCAAGTAGTTCGTTCTGGAATTTATACTTATGGAGAAACCGTTCATATTTTTGTAGAAAGAAAAAATTACAGCGGAGTTTTCCTTCCAGGCTATAAAGAATGGAAATCTGATTACAATCCTGAACCAACTGGATTAAAATATATCGATCACATGGTTGGAAATGTGGGTTGGAATGAAATGAATACTTGGGTAAAATTCTATGAAGAAGTTATGGGATTTGTCAATTTTCTATCTTTTGATGACAAACAAATCACTACAGAATATTCTGCTTTGATGAGTAAAGTAATGTCTAATGGAAACGGAAGAATTAAATTCCCAATCAACGAACCGGCCGAAGGAAAGAAAAAATCTCAAATTGAAGAATATTTAGATTTCTATGGCGGACCTGGCATTCAGCATATCGCAATTGCTACAGATGATATTATTAAAACAGTATCACAGCTAAGAGCTCGCGGTGTTGAATTTTTATCAGCTCCTCCTCATACTTATTACCAAGCAATTCCAGAAAGATTGGGCGTTCACATGGATATGATGAAAGAAGACATTAATGAAATTGAGAAACTTGCCATTATGGTTGATGCTGATGAAGATGGATATCTTTTGCAAATTTTTACAAAGCCAGTTCAGGATCGTCCGACGCTTTTCTTTGAAATCATTCAAAGAATGGGTGCAAAAGGATTCGGTGCAGGTAACTTTAAAGCACTTTTTGAGTCTATCGAAAGAGAGCAAGAATTGCGAGGAACATTGTAAAATGTTAATTTTCATATACAAAACAGCATAATTCTCTAAAAAACGATGCTTTTTTTGCAAATGTTATGTTAAACTTGACTTTGGCTATTTGATTTTTGAACTTTCTATCTATCTTTGCACTCGCAAATCGGGAAGGGGTGGTTTCCTTCCTAATTGATATAAATTTCATAATTTATAGTTTTTTGGTTAGTTAATAGCATAAAAACTCAGTCATCTTTGACTGAGTTTTTTTGTTTTGGTACATTTGGAATAAAATTTGCATTTATTTATCTTTATAATGATATGTAAAAATTGTACTATGAAAAAAATCATCCTCACCATACTTGTTCTCACTTCATTTAGTTTCGATTCCTTCAAAGGGGAAGCATTTGATACTGGTGAATTCTTTAAATTTAGAATTCACTACGGCATCGTCAACGCGGGTTACGCAACTCTTGAAATTAAAGACGCTACAATCAACAACAAAAAAGTGTATCACGCTGTCGGTAAAGGATATACAACGGGAATGTCTAAATTCTTTTTTAAAGTTGAAGATTTATACGAAAGTTATTTTGACAAAGAAAGCGGTAACCCGTATCGTTATGTTCGAAAAATTGATGAAGGCGGTTATACCAAAAATCAAGAAGGCTTTTTTGATCAAAACGAAAATCGAGTTTTGGTAAAAGACTATAAACGAAAATCAGAAAAAACGATCGTGGTTACTGAAAATGTACAAGATATTGTTTCCTCTTTTTATTATTTGAGGAACCACCCAAACATAGATAGACTCAAGTCTGGAGAATCTATAGTTATTGACATGTTTTTTGATGACGAAATCACAAAATTTAAGTTAAAATATATAGGTCGTCAAAATATTACAACTAAATTTGGATCGGTTAACACAATGGTCTTTAAACCTTCTGTTCAAAAAGGAAGAGTCTTTAAAGAAGATGAAAGTTTAACACTCTGGATTACAGATGATGTCAACAAAGTTCCCATTAGAATTAAGGCAGATTTAGCAGTCGGATCTTTAAAAGCAGATCTCGACGAATATAAAGGATTACAAAGTCCACTTAAAGTAAAAAAATAATGAACCCTACAGATAATTCTGAAGCAATTTTAAAAGAAATTGATCTAAAATTTCAAGCCATAAATCAAAAAACTGATGTTCAATTAGAAGGACTGCTTTGGGCAAAACCAATTACTTATTGGGATTATATTCAGACCGATGCACTTTTAAATTTACAAATTCAGCGCACTACGCTTCCTGACGAAATGGTTTTTATCATGTACCATCAAGTTAATGAATTAATCTTCAAAATGATTCTGTGGGAAATTGATCAGATTGCTGATACCGAAAATATTCAGGTTGATTTTTTCAGCGAAAGATTATCCAGAATTACTAGATATTTTGACATGCTTACCAACTCGTTCAGCATTATGGAAAACGGTATGGAAGTCGACCAATACATGAAATTCAGAAATACTTTGACCCCTGCGAGTGGTTTTCAGAGTGCTCAATATAGATTAATCGAATTTGCATCGACGGATGTTATCAACTTAACCGACAGAAGATACAAAGATGGTTTTGATGAAAATACTGATCTCGAAACTTCATTCGAACATTTATATTGGCAGGCAGCAGGAAAAGATTATCACACAGGAGAAAAATCTTATTTGCTTAATGAGTTTGAAAAAAAATACAAAGAGCAATTTTTAAGACAAATGTCATCGTTTAAAACGAAAAATATTTGGAAGAAATTCACACAATTACCAATTGAAGACCAACAAAATACAGCTCTTATTGATGCCATGCGTCATTACGACAAAACAGTAAATATTACTTGGGTAATGCAGCATTTAAATACTGCGAGAAAATATATTTTAGAAAGCGGAAAAGGAAATGGTGAAGCGACTGGTGGCAGTGACTGGCAAAAATATATGCATCCAAAATACCAAAGACGCATCTTTTTTCCTAAATTGTGGACCGAAGAAGAATTGTCCAATTGGGGAAATGAAACCACCGTCTAATTCCTCCACAAAAAATTTAAAAAGTTTGAAAAAAGCAGTCGTAATTTTAATTGTCTTGTTTTCGATTTTCTCATGTAATAATAAAACAGAAGAAAAAGTCGAAACCAAAATCACTAAACCAAAAACCAAAAAAGTAGAATTCGGTTTTAATTACGCAGACTTTAATGTTGTTAATGATACAATCTCTAAAGGTGATTCTTTTGGATCTATTCTTCAAAGCCAAAACATTGGAGACAAAAAAGTACACGATATTGTAGAACAAGTAAAAGACTCTTTTAATGTAAGATCGATTCGATACAATAAACCTTTTACATTGCTTCGCGCTAAAAACAAAACCAACAATTTACAAGCTTTTATCTATCAGCCAGACGCACTTACTTATTATGTTATCGATTTAAGAGATAGTATTGCAAAAGCTTATAAAAAAA
This sequence comes from Flavobacterium artemisiae, assembly GCF_042678225.1. Taxonomy (NCBI): domain Bacteria; kingdom Pseudomonadati; phylum Bacteroidota; class Flavobacteriia; order Flavobacteriales; family Flavobacteriaceae; genus Flavobacterium; species Flavobacterium artemisiae. Next base: position 277,369 of record NZ_JBHUDZ010000001.1, read on the forward strand.
TAAAACCAGTTACGCTTAAGCGAAAAATAATTGGAGGCGTTTTAAAAAGTTCATTATCTGAAACTTTAGGAAACGAAAGTGTAGAAGCTGCGCTTGCAAGCAGAATTACAAAAGTATTTTCTTGGTCTATTGACTTCTTTAAACTTAAAAAAGGCGATCGTTACGGCTTAATTTTCACAGAAAGATTTATTAACGGAAAAACTTATGACGGCGTTGAAGAACTTGAAGCCGCATTTTTTGAATATAAAGGCAAAATCGTCTACGCGTTTCCGTATGCAAAAGACACCACTTCTGGAAAAGTAGAATATTACGATGACGAAGGGAAAACACTGAAAAACTTCTTCTTAAAAACTCCAATTAAATTCAGCCGAATCACTTCACGATTTACGATGAATAGATTTCACCCGGTACAACATACCTGGAAAGCACATAAAGGAACAGATTATGCCGCGCCAACGGGAACTCCTATTTCTACCACTGCTTCTGGAATTGTAGAAGCGACTGGCTATACCGCAGGAAACGGAAACTTTGTTAAAGTAAAACACAACGGCACCTACTCTACTCAATATTTACATATGTCTAAAATCTTGGTTCGTCGTGGACAACGCGTTACGCAAGGTCAAACTATTGGTTTAGTCGGAAGTACAGGTTTAGCTTCTGGTCCGCACGTTTGTTACCGTTTTTGGAAAAACGGCGTTCAGGTTGATGCACTTCGCTTAAATCTCCCAACTGGAGAATCTTTAACAGGAAACGACAGAACTCTTTACATGGCACACATTGAACCTTTAAAAAGAGAATTGGATAGTATCGGGAATTTGTAAATCCATTTTTAAAATCTTTTGAATTGAAAGTCATGAAGAATGAACGTCTTAAAACCATGTATCATGAAACTTTTTCAGGTTTAAAGTTATTTTACAGAGATACTGATTTGCCTGAAAATTTAATTTCGAATTATAAAATTGGGCAGATCATTCAAGAAAGAGGTTTTACTGATATGAGTTCGATTGGCGGAGGAATTTCGGGCAACTTTAGATATCTAATTGCAAGCGCTCATGCAAAAGACATTTCAAAATTCAATCCTGACTCAGCAAAAATTGGTCATTTTCTTTTAGATTCAATTGCTTATTTTAAGGTTTTAGACATTCAAAAAATTGGAAACAAGACACAAATCTTTCTTTTGAATATTCCAGATAATGCCATTTCGCTTTTCAAAAACTCAACTTCAAATCTTGAAGAAGAAATCACAGAAAAAGCCAGAAAAAAATTTAAAGACAAAGTTGACACAGCTGTAATATCAGAATTACAAACAGAGGACTGGAAACAAAGAACAAAATCTCCTATCGGAATGAGTGAGGCTGGCGAATTATTTTTTGATGATTCTAAAATTAAAATCGAAGAGTTAAAAAGAATAGAAGTGGATACAGAAAATAAAATTATTCATATCAATAAAAAACCTTGGTGGAAGATTTGGTAAGCTAAATTAGTTTTTAAAACAATATTTCAAAAATTACCTTCTAATGAAACATCTTCTATTTTTATTACTTTTAGCAGCAGGAGCGAGATGCACCAATCCGAAAACCTTTGTTTTAGATGATACAGAAGAAAATAAATATTTTGCAGCCAAATTTATAAACAATGTCTTTGAACAAAATCTAATTGATAAATCTCCGTTGATTGTTATTAATGGAATTCCTTTTAAATACAACAAAGAAAAAGACACAGTCGTTTTACCAATTAAAAAATCTGACATTCTCAACTTAGGTTTCTTGAACAAAAATAGCAGCCGAATAATATATAATGAAAAAGAGAATGATGGCGCTATATTGATCACAACAAAAAGTAAAACTAAGAATTGATAAAACGTTTTCGTAACTAATTGTTATATAATCGTGAACCTCTCTCCTTTTAAAAGTTATTTCAGTATTTTTGTGTTTTCAGAAAACAAACTCAATTATATATAAAAATGGCTTTAAACACAACCAACCCAACTGGGACTGAAGCGTGGAAAAATCTGCAAAACCATTACAACGCAATTCACCAAACCACTTTACAAGAATTGTTTCAACAAGATAATGACCGTGCAGCAAAATTTAACCTGCAATGGAATGACTTTTTAGTAGATTATTCTAAAAATAATATTAGTCAAGAAACTATTTCGCTTTTATTAGAATTAGCAAATTCAATTGGATTGAAAGATTCGATTGCTCAATATTTCGGAGGAGCATTAATTAACCAAACTGAAAACCGCGCTGTTTTACATACTGCTTTAAGAGCTCCAGAATCTGCTGTGATTAAAGTAGACGGAGAAAATGTAATTCCGGAAGTTTATGAAGTAAAAAACAAAATCAAAGGTTTTACTCAGGAAGTAATTTCTGGAGAAAGAAAAGGTTTTACAGGAAAAGCTTTTACTGATATCGTAAATATCGGAATCGGTGGTTCTGACCTTGGTCCAGTTATGGCTGTTGAGGCTTTACAATTTTATAAAAATCACTTAAATACACATTTCGTTTCAAACGTTGACGGTGATCATGTTAATGAAGTAATTAAAAAACTAAATCCTGAAACTACTTTATTTGTTATTGTTTCTAAAACTTTTACAACGCAAGAAACACTATCGAATTCTGAAACGATTAAAGAATGGTTTTTAAAATCGGCTTCACAAGAAGATATCGCAAAACATTTCGTAGCAGTTTCTACAAATATCCAGAAAGTAACTGAATTCGGAATCAATCCAAACAATGTTTTCCCAATGTGGGATTGGGTTGGAGGAAGATTTTCTCTTTGGAGTGCGGTTGGTTTAAGTATCGCTTTGGCAGTTGGTTTTGATAATTATAATGATTTATTGAATGGTGCTTACGAAATGGATGAGCATTTTAAATCAGCCGAATTCGACCAAAACATTCCTGTAATTTTGGCTTTATTAAGCGTTTGGTACAATAATTTTTATGGTGCCGAAAGTGAAGCTTTGATCCCATATACACAGTATTTACACAAATTAGCTCCTTACTTGCAGCAAGCATTTATGGAAAGTAACGGAAAAAGTGTTGGACGTGACGGAAAACCTGTAAACTACCAAACCGGAACTATTATCTGGGGAGAACCAGGAACGAATTCGCAACACGCTTTTTTTCAGTTAATTCACCAGGGAACAAAATTGATCCCGACAGATTTTGTTGGATTTGTTAAGCCTTTATACGGAAATGAAGATCATCACGACAAATTAATGTCGAACTTCTTTGCTCAGACTGAAGCTTTATTAAACGGTAAAACTGCAGAACAAGTTCAGGCAGAATTTGATAAACAAGGTCTCGCTGCAGATAAAGCAGATTACTTAAAACCATTTAAAGTTTTCACAGGAAACAAACCAACAAACACAATTTTGATTCAAAAATTAACTCCAAAAAGCCTTGGTTCGTTAATTGCACTATATGAACACAAAATTTTTGTTCAAGGTGTAATCTGGAATATTTTCAGTTTTGACCAATGGGGAGTTGAATTAGGAAAACAACTGGCAAATTCGATTTTAGACGAAATCAATTCTAAAACAGTAAAAAATCACGACAGTTCAACTTCATTTTTGTTAAATCATTTTTTGAAAAACAAATAAAGGTTAATAAAAAAACATCTTAATAAACTCAAACGCCTTGATTTACCAAAAATTAAGGCGTTTTTTCGTATAAAAAACTTACTCTACACCTCAAAAATAGTCGTTTTTGCCACTTTTAGACTACAATACCAAGTAAATTGTTGCGTTTTTAACAAAAAATATCGATTTAAATTCAAATAACTATTATTTTTTATAAAGAAAAATCAAAAAATCATTTTAATACGCAGCACAAAAGACAAAACTGATTTTTCTTAACATTTCGATAACATTATCTGATTTAATTGTTATAATTTTGCCAAAAACAATAAACAATAAAGACAAATGACGAAAATGAAAAATTGGTTACTTACTGGACTATTTTTTATGATAGTTTCAACCGTATTTTCTCAAGGAAAAGTTAGTGGTACTATTACCGACGGTGTAGGTTCATTACCAGGAGCAAATGTAGTTGTAAAAGGCTCATCAGTTGCTACTTCTTCAGACTTTGATGGTAAATTTACTATCGACTCACCAAGCGCTACTGGCGAATTGGTAATTTCATTCTTAGGTTTTGAAACAAAAACAGTTAAATTTTCTGTTTCAGGCTCTACAAACCTAGGAAACATTGTTTTAACTTCAAATTCTAATGAATTATCAGAAATTGTGGTTAAGAGTACAACTGTAGATATCGCGAAAGACAGAAAAACACCTGTTGCTGTATCTACAATTAAAGCTGCTGAAATTCAGGCAAAATTAGGAAACCAAGAACTTCCTGAAATGCTAAAAAGCACTCCATCTGTTTATGTAACTAAATCTGGTGGTGGATTTGGAGATTCAAGAATTACAGTTCGTGGATTTAGCCAAAATAACGTTGCTGTAATGGTAAACGGTATGCCGGTTAATGACATGGAAAACGGAGCTGTTTACTGGAGTAACTGGGCAGGTTTATCTGATGTTACTTCTTTCATACAAGTACAAAGAGGTTTAGGATCTTCAAAATTAGCTATTGCTTCTGTTGGGGGTACTATGAACTACGTAACAAAAGCTTCTGATTTGAAACAAGGTGGTACAGTTGGTACTTCTTTTGGTAACGATAACTTCTTCAAATCGAATGTTGCTTATAACACTGGAAAATTAGACAGCGGTTTCTCTGCTTCTGTTTTATACAGCCATACACAAGGTGACGGTTATGTTGACGGAACAGCTTTTAACGGAGATAACTACTATGTAGCTCTTGGTTATACTACAAAAAACAACAAACACGATTTTCAATTTACAGTTACTGGTGCTCCACAATGGCACGATCAAAGATCAACGTTCATCACTATTGCACAGTATCAACAATATGGTTCAGTATCTGATCCAAACATCAAATACAACTCTGATTGGGGTTATAAAAATGGACAGGAGTTTAACATGGTTAGAAACTACTACCACAAGCCAGTTGTTTCATTAAACTATGATTGGAACATTAACGAAACTTCAAAACTATCTACTGTAGGTTACGTATCTTTCGGACGTGGAGGAGGATCTAGAGGTGCTGGTGGTGCTGGAAACAATAATTATACTAGTGCTGTATTTAGAACAGCAGATGGTTTAGTTGATTATGATAAAATCGTTCGTTGGAATACAGGTAACGAAGTTATCAGATTTAACAACGTAAACAATACTCGTGCAACAAATGGTGCAACTGGTCAATTCCAGAACAGTTCTAATACAGGAAGAACTGGATCAGGAACAGCAACTTCTCCATATGTTTTCAACAATACTTCAGGTATTTCTCAAATTTCATCTGTTAACTCTCACAACTGGTATGGAGCAATTGTTAACTTCAACAAAAAATTCTCTGATCACTTAACTTGGGATCTTGGAGTTGATGTAAGAGGATACAAAGGTCTTCACTATCAAAATGTAAACAACCTTTTAGGAGCAGATGCTTACATTGATAATTTTGATGTTAACAACCCAAATAGAACTTTATACAATACATATTCTACATACGCTCCTTGGAATGTATTTAAAAATACTGACAAAGAAGAAAAAATCAACTTCAACAATGATGGTGATGTAAGATGGTATGGTGGATTTACTCAATTAGAGTACTCTACAGATAAATTTACTGCATTCGTTCAAGGTGCACTTTCTCAACAAGGATTCAAAAGAGTTGATTATTTCAAATATCAAGCAGGAACTCCATTGGCAAGTACAGATTACGAAAACATCTTAGGTGGTAATGTTAAAGGTGGTGTTAACTACAACATCAACGAGCATCACAACGTTTTTGTTAACTCAGGATATTACTCAAAACAACCTTTCTTTAACGCTGTTTACCCAAACAACGCTTCATTAGTAAATGGTAATTTAACAAATGAGAAAATCTTCGGTATTGAAGCTGGATATGGTTTACGTACACAAATGTTTACTGCAAACTTAAACTTCTACCGTACTTCATGGAAAGACAGATACCAAAGACAAAATGACGGAGCTGCTGACAACCCTGGAGGCTACTTTGATTTCGCTGGAATTACAGAAATCCACTCAGGTATCGAATTTGACGCTACTGCTAGATTACTTGACAAACTTACTCTTACTGGAATGTTTTCTATCGGAGATTGGAAATATGAAGGAACAAGTACAAGTAACCGTTACGACTCAGGAAACAATGCTATCGGTGGAGGAACTCCTATCACATTATACCTTGACGGTGTAAGAGTTGGAGATGCTGCTCAAACTACAGCTGCTTTAGGTGCCGTTTACGAGATTTTACCACATTTTACTGTTGATGCAAACTACAACTATAATGACAAATTATACGCTGCAATTTCTCCAGGAAACTTTACATCTGCAACTAACAGAGGTTCATTACAATTACCATCTTACGGTACAGCTGATGCTGGATTATCTTACAAATGGTTAGTTGGTAAAAACAAAGACAACTCAGTAGGTTTCAGATTAAACGTAAACAACGTTTTTGATTACACTTACATTGCTGAAGCAAAAACAAATATTTTTGCAGCTGATGTTCCAACTGTTCCAACATACAAAGGTATTGCTACTACAAACCAAGTATACTTTGGTTTCGGTAGAACTTGGAACTTCGCACTACGTTACGATTTCTAATATTTAGATTCTAAATAAATAATAAAAACGGCATTGACTTTTAAGTTTAATGCCGTTTTTTTTTGGTCCTTTTTGTTATATTTGTTTTTAAACAAAAAACAAGGTTTATGTATAATTTTCTACAAAAATTTCACTCCGGATGGGCTTATGTAGCTTTACTGCTTTTGCTTGTCGCGGTTGTAAATGCCATCATCGGTTTTACGTCAAAAAAAGACTTTACTGCTAAAGATCGTAAAATTGCTTTATTTGCTTTAATCGGAACGCATACACAATTATTGATTGGTCTGATTTTATATTTTGTTTCTCCATTAGGAAAAGCAGCTTTTGGACAAATGTCAAATGCAGAATTGAGATTAACTTCATTAGAACATCCACTAATTAATCTTATCGCCATCGTTCTTATTACAATCGGATGGTCTAAACATAAAAAATTAATCAATAGCGAAGCTAAATTCAAAACCTTTGCTATATTTTACGGATTAGGTTTATTGCTTATTTTAAGTAGAATTCCTTGGAACCTTTGGTTCTAAAAAATACCAATTAAAAGCCCTCGTACAGGGCTTTTTTTATCTCGGCATATTATTTGTACAAACTCCCCCAAGTCTGAAAAAAAATAACCCATGAGAAACAAAAAAAACATCTTATTCGCCACTATTGCCTTAACCCTACTTAGCGGCTTTACCTACGTTATTAGCCAAACCAAACCTACAACTGAGCCCAAAATTATTCAGGACACAGTAAAAAATGTAAAACCTAACATTATCGCATTACCTACAGACTCGGTATTTACAGATAAAGGTTTAAAGTTAAAAGCGTACAAAAAGAATGCTCACGCCTCTTATTATTCCGACAAGTTTAATGGAAGAAAGACAGCTAACGGAAGCAGATTCAACAACAGCAAATATACTGCGGCACACAAAAAACTTCCTTTTGGAACAAGAGTAAAAGTGACCAATGAAGCCAACGGAAAATTTGTAATTGTAAAAATAACCGATCGCGGGCCATTTGTAAAAACGCGAGAAATCGATCTTTCAAAAAGAGCTTTTATGGAAATCACCAAAAATAAAGGTGCCGGTGCTATGAAAGTTACTCTTGAAACTATAATAGAATAAAAAATCCCGCTTAAAGCGGGATTTTTTATTTAAACTAACTTTCTCAAAGTCATTATAATTCCAGTATGAATTCCTTCGTGATAGTTATTGAAGTTTAAAGCATCATGTACATTTCGCAGTGTAAATCCCATACTGGTTGTATATTCATTATAATCAACAAAAAGACCGCTTTCGAAATCATTTTTGGTTTTCTCGAATGTTTCTGAAAGCAAGTTTCTTACTTCGTTTACTTCTTCTTGCGAAACATCTCCCTCTGGTTTTGTTCCTTTGCGGTATTTTGAAATAAATTCTTCGGTAACCATCGTAGGAAGACCTGACAATTTGTAAACTAAAGTTTGCTGCGCCGCAACACAATGCGCGATATTCCAAATAATATTATTATTAAATCCTTCCGGAATTTTGTTTAATTGTTCTAATGAATGGCTGTCTAAAATCTTTAACAGAATTTCTCTAATTGTTTTTTGTACTTCAAAAATTGGGTTCATAGTTTATTTTTTTTCTAAAATTAGTCATTTTTCAATTTCAAATGGATTTTCTTTGTAATCTAATTCAATTCAAAAATCATGGACAAAATATACTATTTGGCATCTTGTGATACCTGCAGAAAAATCATAAAAAGTCTTCCTGAAAACAATTTGGTTTTTCAAGACATCAGACAAGATCCGATTACGGAAGAACAACTGGAAGAAATGCACAAATTAGCAGGAAGTTATGAAGCGTTGTTCAGCAGAAAGGCGCAATTGTACAAATCAATGGGATTGAAAGACCAATCTTTGACTGAAGCTGATTTTAAAAAGTACATTTTAGAGCACTACACTTTTCTAAGCCGTCCGGTTTTTATTATTGATGGAAAAATTTACATCGGCAACAGCCAAAAAAATGTTGCTGAAGTTATTAAAGCTTTAGAAAAATAATTCCACTAAACATTCTCTTGGATTCTGATACGTTAGGGATAGTAGTTGAAATCCTTTTTTTGAGCTTTTTCTGCTCAAAAAAAGATTGGAACGAATAGCCCGACCGAAGGGAACGCCCAAAAAATCTTTCTAAATATTAGGCTCTAAGCAACTAGAAACTCTGACTGTAAAGTTTTTTAGTATCTTTGCGCCTTTATACTCAATTATATGATACAATCTATGACAGGGTTTGGCAAAGCTTCTTTGCAACTGCCTACAAAAAAGATTACAGTCGAAGTAAAATCCTTAAACAGTAAAGGTTTAGATTTAAACGTAAGAATGCCATCGGTTTACCGTGAAATGGAATTAGGCTTACGAACGCAAATCTCGACAAAACTTGAAAGAGGAAAAATTGATTTTGCCATTTATATTGAAAACACGGCTGAACAGACTTCAACAAAAGTAAATGTACCTGTTGTAAAGGCTTATATCGCGCAATTGAGAGAAGTTTATGCTGACGCAGATGAAACGGAATTAATGAAAATGGCCGTTCGTATGCCAGACACTTTAAAAACTGAACGCGAAGAAATTGACGAAAATGACTGGGAACAAATTCAGGTCATTATTAACGATGCGCTGCAGAACATTCTTAATTTCAGAAAAGACGAAGGACAATCTCTTGAAAAGGAATTCAACTTACGAATTGGAAATATCCGCCAATATATGAATGATACATTGGCACTTGATCCAGAACGCATTCAAGCTATTAAAGATCGTTTACAAACTGCGATTTCTGAATTACAGGTAAACGTTGACGAAAATCGATTTGAGCAGGAATTAATCTATTATTTAGAGAAATTAGATATCACAGAAGAAAAAGTTCGTTTAGGAAATCATTTGGATTATTTTCTTGAAACTTTAAACGGCTCTGAAGCTAACGGACGTAAACTTGGATTTATTACTCAAGAAATGGGACGCGAAATTAATACTATGGGTTCGAAATCGAATCACGCTCAAATGCAGAAATTGGTGGTGATGATGAAGGATGAATTGGAGAAGATTAAGGAACAGGTACTAAACGTCTTGTAATACCCCACATAAAATTAAAGCTCTAAGCATACTGCTAAAAGCCTAAAGCATACAATAATGAACAAAGGAAAACTAATTGTTTTTTCGGCACCTTCGGGATCGGGAAAAACAACTATCGTAAAACATTTATTAGGTCAGGAAGATTTAAATCTTGAATTTTCGATTTCGGCAGCATCACGTGCGCCACGTGGTGAAGAAATTCACGGAAAGGATTATTATTTCATTTCGTTGGAAGAATTCAAAAAACATATTAAAGCAGAAGATTTCCTGGAATGGGAAGAAGTGTACCGCGACAACTTTTACGGTACTTTAAAATCGGAAATTGAAAGAATCTGGGCTTTAGGAAAAAATGTCATTTTTGATATTGACGTAGTTGGCGGTCTTCGTATTAAACATAAATTTCCAGAAGAAACTTTAGCAGTTTTCGTAAAACCACCAAGTGTTGACGAATTAAAACGCAGATTAAAACAACGTTCTACAGAAAGTGAAGACAAAATCAATATGCGTATCGCAAAAGCTTCGGTTGAATTGGCTACAGCACCGCAATTTGATGTGATTATCAAAAATTATGATTTACCAGTTGCTCTAGAAGAAGCACATCAATTGGTAAAAGATTTCATAAGCAAGTAATTTTATTACACAGAGATTCTCAAAGAAAAAACGCAAAGATTCGCCAAGTTGAAATAAAACTTTGCGAATCTTTGTGTTATCTTAGCGCCTCTCTGCGAAACAATAAAAAATGAAAATAGGTCTTTATTTCGGCACATATAACCCAATTCATGTCGGTCATTTGATTATTGCCAATCACATGGCAGAATATGCCGGTTTAGATCAGATCTGGATGGTGGTTACGCCACATAATCCATTGAAGAAAAAATCAACGCTTTTAGACGATCATCAGCGACTGGAAATGGTTTTTCTGGCAACAGAAGATTATCCGAAGATAAAACCATCGGATATTGAGTTTAAATTACCTCAACCAAGCTATACGGTAATCACTCTCGCTCATTTACAGGAGAAATATCCAAACCATGAGTTTTCGTTAATTATGGGCGAAGACAATCTGAAAACGCTTCATAAATGGAAAAACTACGAGGTGATTCTTGAAAATCATGATATTTATGTTTATCCGAGAATTTCTGATGAACCCGAAAATGTGGAATTGAAATCACATCCAAAAATTCATGTGATTGATGCGCCAATTGTAGAGATTTCTTCGACTTTTATTCGAAATAATATTAAAGAAGGTAAAAATATTCAACCTCTACTTCCTCCAAAAGTCTGGGAATATATTGATCATAATAATTTTTATAAGAAGTAAAAAAATGAATTGCCTCCTGCTTTAGCTGGAGGTTTTTAATTTTCAGCAATAAATGGCTTTAGCAAATAATTCGATTTTGGCTAAAGCCAATTTAAAAACATCAATATTTACCTCTAGTTAAAACTGGAGGTAATTCATCACAAGATGATACACAATCTTGTCAGGAATGACAAACAGGGCGAAAAAACAAATCATAAAAAAGCCTGAATTTAAAATTCAGGCTTTACTATTTTATCAGAGATATTTCCTCAAACAGCGCCAGCGGCGCTAAATATTTATAGCAAAAAAACAGTGCATAATACAAAGCTCCAGCGGAGCGATATATCACCCCTACGGGGCTTTTTATTGTTGACACTTTATAAAATGCTATAAATATGTCGTCCCTCTGGGACTTATTGCAAATTAAGCTTCAATACTAACGTCGCTTTTTACTCTTGTTCTGATTTCACTTAGCGATTGATCAACTAAAAGTTTTCCGTCTCTGAAAACTTCCTTCAATTCGCCTTGTTTTTCTTCTTCCCAAGAAACATTATCTGTTAAATGATACTTCCCGTCGATTAGATCGATTTTCATTAATCCTTTAGCCGATTTTTTAGTTCCGTCATCTGTAATTGGATCTTTGAAGATGGCTCTTCCTTCTCCATTTACTTCTCCGTAAGTTGCTTTCATTGCAAAACCAAAAGTATCACGAGTGTTATATTGATAAGTAAAAGATCCAATTCCTAAAACCACGTTTGTAGAAGCAAAACCTTTCGCTTTTAATTTTTCACAGATTTGAGTTGCTCTTGCTACGGTAATACTATCTCCATAAATTGCTCCAATCTGAGGAACTAATTCTTTAAATCCTTTATCGTTTGTAGTTCCGCCAAAAACATCCCAAAGCAATTCGATCACACCTTTTCTTTCTTGTTCTGTTTTTCCGTCAGGATTACCACAGATTATTAAAATCGGATCACCGCTGTCAGGACGAATAACAACTTTACCTTCTCTAGAAACGATAGCGTCTTTTAATCTTGGAAGATAATCGGTTAAAACTTTCCACAAATCCCAAGTATCAGAAACGATAGAAACAATTCCTTTTGGATAAACTTCTGTAATTAATCTTTTAAAAGTTTCGTACTCGCCTTCTGTCGTTCCCATACACATTACAGAATGTTCTGTTGCGGCAACTGAACCTGCAACTAACTCCTGATCTGAATTGGCATTGTAATATTCTTCTAAGAAATCAATTGCTGGAATCGTATCTGATCCTGTAAAACTCAACAAATGTCCAGCTGCAGAAGTCAAAGCTGCTTCGATGCCGCCCATTCCTCTCATTGAGAAATCATGCGCCTGCCAGTCTACAAATTCTGGAACAGAAGAAGTTTCTGCTGCAAATTTATCCAATACTTTTCTATACTCTTTTGCAATTGTTGCTGAGTTACAAGGCAGCCAAACCACCGCAGAAAGTAACGTTTCGAAATAATTCGTCAGCCAGAAAAATTCTGGAATCGTATTGTACATCGTAAACATTGGCACTCTTAACGGAACGCTTGCTCCTTCTGGCAATGCTTTAAATACCATCGGAATATATCCAAGATCGTGTAAATCTTCGATATGTTTGATTCCAACTAAATTTTCGCCTAAATAATTATTGATTCTTCGGGCATATTTTTTAGTAACTTCTTGTTTCGGTTTTTTGAAGAAAGACTCTTCAAAATCATGAATGATATATTTTTTGATGAAATACTGCAATCCGAAAAAGATTACTTCATCAACTTCTTCTATACGAGATTTTCTTGGTGTCCAGTTAGAATATACTAATGTTGTTCCGTCTGGATATTGTCTTCTGTGGTCAACTTTGTAACCATCGGTTAATAATAGTGGGTTCATATATTTTATAGTATTATTTTATTTGATAAACGTTCTGCTAAATCTTTTATATCGTTTGTTCTTGCTAATTTGTCAATCCATTTCTTCGGAATATCATCAAGTCCAAAATAAATTCCTGCCAGTCCTCCTGCAATTGCCCCAGTTGTATCGGTGTCTCCGCCTAAGTTAACTGCTCTTAAAACTGTTTCTTCATATGAATCGGAATTCAGAAAACACCAAAAACTCGCTTCTAAGCTATGAAGCACATAACCCGAGGATTGAATTTCGCTTTCATCATACTTCGAGATATCATTATTCAAAATTTTATCAAATAACTGAATTTCGACTGGATTGAAGCTTTTATTCTCCAAGAACTTTGAAAGAACATTTTGCATGTCTTTATAAGCTTCGAATTTATCTTTATCTTTTAGAATTTCCAAACAAAAAACAATGTAAATAAAACAGGCAAACGCTGAGCGGAAATGCGCATGCGTTATGGATGAAACTGCTTTGACTTTCTTATAAATGATTTCAATATCTTTTTCTTTTTGAAGATAAAAAACCAAAGGCAAAATACGCATTAATGAACCATTTCCGTTATCCTCATCAAAAAAATTACCCGAAAATGCCGCCGATTCTCCTTTTACTACACGAAGTAAAGAATGTTTGGTGGTACCGCCAATATCAAATACTTTATGATGAGCCCCCCAATATCCTTCCAGCATCCACTTTACAAAAGTCTGAGCCATATCTTCAATATCAAAACCTCTGCATAAACTTTCGGCAGTGCAAAAAGCTAATGAACTATCATCACTAAATGTTCCAGGCGGCTGATTCCAGCACATAAATCCCATCATGTCTGTAACAGGATTTTGTTTTAAATATTCCCTTGTTTTAAATTCAACCGGAACTCCTAAAGCGTCACCAACGGCAACACCGTATAAACCAGATTTAATTGTGTTTTTCATTTGTTACTTGTTTCTTCCTTTTTCATCTGGATAAAATGTCTGCACTACATCGCTCTGCCAAAACTTTTTTGATTCGACATCCATACAAGAAAGTTTTCCGTAAAAACCTGCTCCTGTATCAATATTCCAGACATTGCAGCCTTGCATTGGAGTTTCTACATTGTAATGAATTGTTGGCGTGTGCCCGATATAAATTTCATTAAAAAGCAACAATCTCTTTGGGTATAAAAGTGAATCTTTTTTAATTCTTTTATCCATCGTCAAAGCCATTTCCCAAAGTGTTCTGTCCCAAGAAAAATTGCTTTGATAATGTTCTTTTTCTGGTCCGTGCATGGATGAGAATCCGGCGTGAATGAACAAATTGCTATTTTCATCGACGAAGTAATCTTTCATATTAATAAAGAAATCAAGATGTTTCTGCTTTCGCGAAAGATCCATATTCTGATAACTTTTTATGGTTGATTCGCCGCCGTGCATAAACCAGATTTCGTTTACGACACTATTCTGAAGCCATTCGTGACACCAGACATCGTGATTTCCTCTTATAAAAATACATTCTTGTTTTTGGGCTAAATCAATAAGAAAATCGATAACCTGTGCCGATTCGCTCCAGCCGTCTACATAATCGCCAAGGAAAATTAATCTGTCATTTTCAGATAAATCAATTTTCTCCAATAACTGAATCAAGGCTTTAAAACCTCCATGAATATCACCAAAAACAAGTGTTCTTTTCATTAATTAAATATCACTATTGAGTTTATACATAATGTCACTTCGCAAAACATATTTAATTCCCGAAATCAAAGCCGCGCCTTCATGACGCTGGCTGTGTTCAAAAATAAGTGCTGTTCCGGTTTTGGGTGTAATAATTTCACCCGAAGCAAATTTTGTTTCACCGCCTTCATACTTATCATTCAAATAAATCATAAATGTGTAATAACTAAATTCAGATTCATTTCGTTTAAAACTTCCGTCTCGGTGCATTTTAAAACGCTGACTTGGATTATATTTATAAAATCGGAACATTTCGTTTAAACCAACAGCTTTACTATTTTCTATTTCAGGTTTAACATAAGACTGCAATTTTTGCCATAATTGAGATGCATATTCAAGATCTTCAAATAAAATACGTTCGTTATTGCGAACCATTTTCATCATTTTTTGTGCACCGTCAACATTTACTCCTGCTTCTTCAAAACCTATCTGCTCGCTTTTTTCTATCAACTTATTACACTCATCAACCGTTAGAAAATTATCGATGGTATAAATTTCCATTTCTTCATTAATAATGTCTATCATGATTACACATTTATGGTTACTTAAATAGTTTTGTAAAGTCTTATTCGAAAGAAGATCTTTTGTTAGGATGCAAATTCGATATACTTTGCCGGAACCTCATCTGTCAGCCAGACATTGTTTTCAGATAAATAAAATTTATATCCGTCTCTGTGCATAGCGCCGCTTCTTACGGTTAAAATCTGCGGAATTCCTCTTCTGCTTCCCACTTTTGTCGCTGTTTCTTTGTCTTTACTCAAATGCACGTGCTGGCGGCTCATTTTTTTCAAACCTTCTTTTCGAATGTTTTCCATGAATTTGCCAACTGTTCCGTGATACAAATATTCCAAAGGTTCTGTTTCTTCCAGATTTAGCTCTACCGAAATAGAATGTCCCTGACTTGCACGGATTTTGGTTTTATCTTCATTATAAGCAAAACGTTTTTTATCGTTATTTTCTACAACGTAATCCAAAAGTTCGGTCGTCATCTTATTCAAACTTCCCTTTTTATTACATTTTATAATTAATTCTTCAACATCTGCCCAGCCGTTTTCGTCTAATTTTAATCCGATTTTTTCTGGTGAATGTCTGAGCACCAGACTTAAAAACTTGCTGACGCTCTTTGCTATATTTTCATTCATCTTATTTTTTTTCTACCAATGAAATGTTCCGATGGAACATGTTTGGATTTATAACTTGTCTAACTTTAATTTTTTATTCAATTCTTCATTCTTAAAAAGAAATGGTTTCTCTGCCGGAATGTTCAAATTTTCTAATTCTCTTTTCTGAACAAACTGATATTGTTCGGCTACGTAATTTGAAATGTCTTCAATCAACACTATATCTTCTTTTGCAAAAGATCTTGTAAATTCATTTCGTAAACCAATCTGAATGGCTCTTCTTTCTAATTTTCCTCCATAAGGATCGTGATCGGGATCCCATTGCAACCTCACCGAAGATGATTTTACCTGCGACTGCCATTCTTCGTTACTAATTCCTAAATCGGAACTATAAGATGAATAAACTGCGTTCTCAAGGTATTTTTCGAATGCATCTCTTTTCAGATGAATTGCCAAAACTACTTCCTGACCTTCTTTTGTTCCCCATCCGTTTCTGTACATCATCCAGAGAAAATTTGGTTTTATCCAAGTCATTCTATCCAAACTGAAAGCCCCGCCAAAAAACTGATTCTTTACGGCAAAATCACCTATTTCTTTTCGATATGACTGATACACTATTATTTTTTCATCGTCATACTGCGCCATTATATGATAACCTGATTTCGGCCATTCATTTAATTGCTCGTTATATCTTTTTAATTCTATTTTCATTTTTATTAGTACACCATATTTTTAATTGCGTTTAAAACAGTAAAGCATACTCTATGGTTTATGCTTTTATTGTTTAAAAATCTTTAATGATGACTCCTATTTTTTCTTTCTGTTTTCAAATTTGATGAAAATCTTTCGCATAAATCATCAATGTCATTTTTTCTTGCTAATACCTCAATCCATTTTTGAGGAATGGCATCAAATCCGTAATACAGTCCTGCTAATCCGCCAGCAATTGCCCCAGTTGTATCGGTGTCTTCACCTAAATTCACTGCTTTTAAAACCGTTCCTTCGTAAGTATTGAAATTTAGAAAACACCAAAAACTCGCTTGCAAACTGTCCAAAACATATCCTGAAGAATGAATATTAGTTTCTGGATATTTTGAGATATCATTTCTTAAAATTCTATCAAACAGATTAATTTCTTCAGGATTAAAATTTTTATTCTCTAAAAACTTAGAAACAACATCCTGCATTTTTTTGTACGATTTGATTTTATCTTTCTGTTTCAAAATTTCTAAACAATAAACAACATAAATAAAACAAGCAAATACAGATCTAAAATGCGCATGCGTAATTGAAGATACTTCTTTTACTTTTTTGAAAATAACCTCTACATCCGTTTCATGTTGAAGGTGAAAAACCAAAGGCAGAATTCTCATTAAAGATCCATTTCCGTTATCACTTTCAGAAACACCACCGCATAAATCTGGCTCATATCCTTTTGCTATATTATGAATGGCATGGCGGGTTGCAATTCCGATATCAAAAACTTTTCCGTGCGGAGTCCATAAATCTCCACTAAACCATTTGACAAAATTCTTAGCAATATCATTCAAATCATAACCTGAACATAAACTTTCTGCCAGACAAAAAGCTAGTGAACTATCGTCGCTCCAGGTTCCGACTGGCTGATGATGAGTTCCAAAACCCAACATTTCTGTAACTGGGTTTTTCGTTAAATAATCTCTAGATTCAAATTCTACTGGAACTCCCAGAGCATCTCCAATTGCAAGACCAAACAAACCCGATTTTACTTCGTATTCAAAATCACCATCTATTATGTCATTATAAATTTTGAAATTTTCATCATCAAAACAAACAAAAATAATTTTATCAATTTGCTCTTTATTTTCAAATCGATCAACAATATCCAATGCAATTTCTGCTGCTAACTTTTTTGGAAATTTATAAATCCCTGTACTTATGTTTGGAAAAGCAATTGTTTTAACATCATTTCGTACTGCCAATTCTAAAGTACTCAAATAACAGTTTTGCAATAATTCTACTTCCAAACTTTTTCCATTCTTCCAAAAAGGCCCAACCGTATGAATAACATATTTTGAAGGAAGATTTCCCGCTGTTGTTATGACAGCCTCACCTGTTTTACAACCTCCTTGCTTGTTACGGATTTGAATACATTCGTCTAAAATTGCTTTTCCTCCTTTTCGATGAATCGCTCCATCAACACCACCGCCTCCAAGCAAAGAAGTATTCGCCGCATTTACAATTGCATCAGCTTTTATTTGTGTTATATCGCCTTTAATGATTTCTATAATCATTTTCTAAAACTATCGAGTTTGTCCTTAAGTCCTTTGTTTTCGCTTACCAAAGAACGATCTGTGAAGTAAACATTTACGATTTGAATACCATCAACTATATTAAAATTAAATTCATTCAAATCTTCTGACGGAATCCAAAGTTCATTATGGTTTTTATCGCCGACATTCTGAATTTCATACTTTTTCAAAAAATCTGAGTTAACTTCAAAAGCAGTTACAATTCCAATAAATCCCGAAAACTCATCAACAGTATTCCATTCAAAGGCAATCTGTTCTGCGTATTGCTGATTCGTTACTGGATAAAAAATAGGCTGCCATTCTAATCTTGGCGGAAATGCATTGTAATCCAACTCCGCGATTAATTCCATTTCTTTTAATCCAACAGGGCGATATAATTTTGTTGTTTCCATAATTCATTTATCTCAATTCATCTCGAACTTCCATCAAAGCAAAACCTAATAAATTTATCCTTTCCATTTTTCAGGATTTAAAGCGTCTTTGTGATCTCCTGCCATCCCTATTCCCCAGATTGGATCTACCGGACTTGCTTCGACAATAACTCGATTGTATGTATTAACTAAAAATTCTTTTAAGTCTTGATTTTGACTGAACTTATGATAGTTTCCTTGCTTTACAATTTGAAATCGGTTTTCTAACCAGATTTTGTCATCATAATTTCTAACTTTTCTGCCTAATTTCTTAGCTTCGGCTGGAGAATTACACTTTATGATTTTTTCTAAAATTTCCTGATCTTTGAATAATTCTGCTTTCTTAGCCATCATCCAGTGTTCAGCTGTTTTGTAAGTAACATTTTCTACTTCAAAAGAACTTAACCACCATTGGCTGAAACAGGTTTTGGTAATCGTACCGTCATTACTTGGCTGATGTCCCCAGAAAAATAAAAATTTACTTTCTGGAGCTATAGTATCTATATTGTATTTCATTTTTTCTATTTATTGGTATAAAGAAGTTATGTTTTTGAAATCTTTTGAATCTGGTGAAAATGATCCGTAGATTTCATTGAATGTTGTTGTGAGATTTTCGAACTCATAATCCTGCTCCAGCTGATCCATACAGGTTACAACCAAATTTCGTTTTACCATTGGGCTGTATGCTGCATCGAGTTTTAGAGCGTAATTCAACAAATTATAATCGAGAGATCCAAAACGTAAATGTTTTTGGTACTCGTTAAAAACACAGGTTTCTTCTCCGTTGTTTTTTAATTTAATTTCTCCTTCATTCGCCATCCAACCGTGTCCGTGTCGGGTTGAATAACTTCGGGTTACGTAATAAATGGCTACCTCTTCAATCTTTAGTTTATTGCATATTTCAATCGCATTTTTTGAAGTGGTATTGGCATACGTTACATTCGGAAAAACACCGTGATCCATGTCGAGTAGAATTCCCTGACTTCCTTCAAAAATTAGATTTTCGTATTTTGAAAGAAAACTGTAATCGACAATATTCCATTTTATTTTATCGATTGCTTCCAGATATTGCTGGACTGCTTCGTCTAATTCACTTTCATTTAAAAAACCATAGTAATAAGCAATCTGATTTAGTTTTTCTAAAAGCATTTCGCGAGGCGCAATCAAATCGATGGCAAACAATTTGTACGGACCTTCGTTTCTTTTCATCGTTGAACCAATGCCTTTTCCACAGGTTCCGTTTTCGATGTTTCGCACATTTCCTCTGTTGTGCCAGACATCAAAAGGAGTTGTAACTTTTGCTAGAGGATGAATATACAAATCCAGATTAGCATTTTTTTCTTTTAATTCTTCTCTTTCGTTATAAAGAAAAAGCGGATGAATCGTGCAATGCTCGCTGTAATAAGACGAAAGTCCGCGAAGTGCACCGCTTGCAAAACTCGAATGCACATGTTTTCTATCATCGATCATAACCGTGTGTGCGGCTTGTTGTCCTCCCGAAAAGCGAATAACTATAGATTCAGGGTTTTGTTTTGCCAGAAAATCTGTTGTTATGCCTTTTCCTTCATCTCCAAATCCTAAACCTATAACTATTTTCGCTGTTTTCATTTTTGTTGTTATTTTAATCTCGCAAAGTCGCTAAATCGCAAAGTTTTTATTTAAAACAATCCAATTAAAAATCTTTGCGCCTCTGCGACTTTGCGAGCAAATTTCATTGCTGAGACAAAAAAACTTCATGCTCTAATCTCGCTAAGTCGCTAATTTTAAAGCATTTCTATATTATCTAAACCTGTACTTATTGTATCAGAAGCTGGTATCGTTCCTAACCCAGAACTTTTATGTTTATCACAGATGATCTTTTTGATTACGTTTGGAATTTCCCTGTGATCTTCGATAGATAAACAATTTTGTCCCAATAATTCTTTCCATTCTACATCGGCATTGATCGCTTGTCCTGAATGCAACACACTAATGTGATATACATCGTATCTTTTTTGCGCTTCTGCTAATAATTCAAGATGTGTATAAGTCTGTTGTCCCTGCCCCATAATTTCTTTAATTGCTGAAGCTGGAAGTGTTTTCAAACCTGGTTCATCACCCACTGTAAACAACAATCCTTTTTGACCTCTTTTTTCGAAAGCATCGGTTTTGGTATGAAATGCTGCGAAATACCAGGCTAAAAGATAACTTTCGCCTGCATTTCCTCCACCTCCGCCTTCGATGTACGTTCTTGTTAACCACATGTCCAATTCTTCGTCACCAGATTCAAACTGTCCCACTTGAAGCGGAAATCTGTCGCATTCGTGATCTCCTATTCCTAAGAATAAAAGTGCTGGATCTGGAACACCTCCCTGAATAATGCCACCCATTAATTTAGGTAATCCTTCCTTAATCAACTCGTGTGGAATATGTCCCATACTTCCCGTAACGTCCAATCCTAAAATAATCGGAACTGTATTTGGATGAACATCAGAATCTCTTGCTTCTCTAAAAAGCACTCCGTTTGGATTCATAGATTCATGAGCCACATGTAATGCGTTTTGTGTAAATATTTCTGCAGCTGATTTGCTGGCATAACCTACTTTTTTTGCTCTGCTTTCGCGAGCTCCGAAATCATATCTTGTACCTCCCATAACTAAAATGTTTTACCAAATAAATATTCAAATCTCTTTTTTGTAACTTCAAACTGGATGTTTAAATTTCTGATCGTCAGCGAAAGTTCCATGTCTTTCTGAACGAAAGCTTCTGGCTGAAAATCGGCAAATGTCAAACTATTTCTATCCAGCGGACTAATGTCAATCAATCCTTCTTGTTCTCTTTCGAGTCTTTTGATTTTTAATTCGATATCTTCGACTCTTCTTCTGTAAATTAATTCAGAATCTTCACCAATTGTTTTGGCTCTGTCTTCTCTAATCTGATCATTGTTTCTTCTTAAAGACTCAATAAATCTTGGTTTTAAATCGTCGCTCATTGTTTTTTGGTTGTTTTAATTTTGTTTCAGGTTTTTCTTGTTTCAAGTTTCAGGTTTACACTGAACTTGAAATTTGGTTTTTACCTGAAACGGTTAATAGATTTTTTTTCAGATTCTCAAAATCAACTTGAAACTTTTTAATCTTATTCAAACTTCTCCGTTAATTTAAGATCTAAATTGATAAGGAAATCTTTTCCATAACTGCCGTTTTCTAATTCATCGTATAAAAAACTTGGCAGTGTTTTTTCACAATTTTCTTTCTGACTTAATATCGCCATACACAACGCTGCAACAGTATCTGTATCTCCGCCAAAATCAATTCCTTTTTTCAAACAATCTTTCATAGAATCGGCTTCAGAAACGATTTTGATAACAGCCTGCGTGGTAAAATAACCGTGCATATCGATTGGGGATGTTACTTTATAGATTTCTTTTTCTTTTAAAGTATCGTTTATAAAATCGATTAACGAACTTTTATCTCCTAGTTGATATTTGTAAAAATGAACCGCTAAAGCAATTCTTTTAGCACAACTGATACCTTCTGCCGTATTGTGAGATGTTTTGGCCTGAATCTCACAGAAATCAAGTATTTGAGGAATATCTTTCAGCAATCCGATTGAGTATGCGCGCATCGCAGATCCGTTACCGCTGCTTCTGTTATCGATTATTTTTAAAAAATCACTTCCGTTTTTGCTGGCATCTAATGCATTGTAAACGCGGTCGGAATAACCTCTTCTTTTATCTCTGTGAAAAACTTCTACAAACTTATCGGCTACTTTTACTTCATTCCAATTATCATCTTCTAATAAAAGTTCGGCGATTGCAATGGCCATTTGTGTATCATCTGTATATCTTTTGTAGATTTCAGTATACATTCCGTGTTTATGATATTGGGTTAAATCATTGTTTTTAATGATATAATCTAACCCCTGAAATTCAAATCCTGCACCGTATGCATCTCCTATTGCGGCTTCTAGTATCATTTTTTGGCTTTTATTTTTTGTTTCAAGTTTCAGGTTTCAAGTTTCAAGTTGTCATGATGAACTTAAAATTGGTTTTTAAACTTGGAACGGTTAATAGTTCTTTTTTATTTCAGGTTTTCTTTGTTTCAAGTTTCAAGTTCTCTGAAATAACATGAAACCTGAAACTTGAAACTATAAAAAAGCTTCTTCAAAAATCTTAAAATTTGGTTTTTTATCAGAACCACTGTATATAGCAAAAACTATTTTTTTGAAAGCGCCAGTATATTTTTCTGCAATAATTTCTTTAAATAGAAGTGCTACATCTTTGGGTTCGTTTCTAAAAACACCACAGCCCCAAGCTCCCAAAATCAATGTTTCAATATTTTGTTTCGCAGCAATTGCTAATACTTTATCCATTCTTGCTTTGAAAACTTTTTCTGTCGCAGCAATTTCTTCTGTTCTGTCATGCTGTATCATCGCTCCTTTGTTTGGCGCTGGTGCTGTAATCACATCTACAACAAATGGTTTTTCAAAATAATTTCCATTATCATCATTCCAAAACAAAACATTCGGACTGTAAATCATGTAATCTGAATATAAAAACGAAGACTGATTTCTATTAAAATCATACATTGTATTGTCTTTAATCTGCGTTTCATAAAGATTGGATGATCTTGCCAGACTTTCTTCCTGAGCCGAAGCACCGCCTAGAAATCCGCCTCCTGGATTTTTCGCTGAAGCGAAATTCAAAACTCCAATTTTGCCATTTTCCTCTTCAACAACAGCTTCAATTGTCGAACAGTTTTTTGTTACAAATGCTGTTTCAAACTTATTTTCAATCGGCATTTTTAAGATTGCATCCCAATCGTTTGGTGCAATGGTGAACGTATTTTTTTTAGATTCTTCGAGCTCTCGCTCTATGACTATCTTTTTTCCTTTGTACTCATAAAAACCATTTTTAATGATTTCTAAGGTTTTATTTGCTATTTCTACTCTATAATTTTTATTCATAATTCTAATTTTACAACCCCGACGTTTTCTCCTTCAAAATCTTTAAAAGAGTTGGTTGTAAAAATTCCGTCGAAGCAATTTAAAACTTCAAAACCTTTATTGAAAATCCCGTGGCTTACTGCTAAGTATAATTTTCCGGCGTTTTTCTTTTTTAGTTCTTCCGCTAATCCTACGAAGGTCCCTCCTCCGTCACAGATATCGTCTACAATTAAACAATCCATTCCTTCCAAATCATCATTGTAAACTTTAAAACCAGATAGTTTTCCCGTTTTTACATCACGGCTTTTACTACATTCTACAACCTCAACACCACCTAAAAACTCAGATACTTTGTAGATTTTCTTTAAAGCACCTCCGTCTGGAGAAATCAATTTTACATCACTGCCAATTCTATTGATAACTTCTTTAATAAAAGTGTAGTTCGGAATTACTGTACTGTTATTTAAAAGCGCTGGAGTCACTTCAGAATGCGCATCAAAAACATAAACTTTATTCAACTGCATGGCGTTGATAATGTCAGCATACACTTTTACAGACAACGGTTCTCCCGGAATCATAACACGATCTTGTCTTGCAGCCGGAAAATACGGAATAAACAATTCGATCATTTTTACATCCATTCTGCGAAGCGCATCAACTGTTACGCACAATAATCCTAAATCGTTGAATGAATTCAATCTATGTGTAATAGTTACTTTTCTGTTTGGATCAAAATCTGGAACAATTTTGATGTGCGGTTCTCCTCCAGAGAAAGTAAAACTTTGAAATTTGATTTCTTCCTGATTTTGAAAAGGAGCGAATTTTGGGTCGAGATTTAGTATCATAGTTTTTAGGTTTGCGTTAATTATACGCAAATGTAGAAATTAATTTTAGATAAACAATTTATTTTGTGTAAAAATTACGCAAACTTTATTTCGAAGTGAAAGCCTTCTTTAGCTAATTCATTATATTTCAATTTATTAAAGCAAAATAATTTAGCTGGACGACCTGTTTTTATTGGAGAATAATTTTCTGTTTCTTCAACAATTCCGAAACTGAGTATTTTTTTTCGGAAGTTTCTGCGTTCGATTTCTTTCTCTAAAATAGTGCAATAAAGGTTTTCGAGTTCCGAAAAAAGGAATTCTTTTGGAAGCAGATCAAAACCAATAGGCTCATAAGTAAGCTTTGCTTTTAGGCGTTCAACTGCTTGTTTGAGAATTATATTATGATCGAATGCCAATTTTGGAACTTCATTTATTTTAAACCATTGTACTTTTTCGGCATCCGAATCGGCTTTGATTTCTAATTTCGAAGGATCGACTAAAGCAAAATACGCCACAGAAACAACGCGGTTTCTCGGATCTCTTTCGACATTATCTCCAAACGTAAACAGCTGTTCAAAATAATCAACATCAACATTGGTTTCTTCTTTCAGCTCTCGTTTTACAGCATCTTTTAAAGGTTCATCATTTTTTACTAATCCACCAGGCAAAGCCCAATAAGAGTTAGCAGAACCGAATTTTTGCTGAATTAAAAGTACATACAGCTGACTGTTTTGATATCCAAAAACAATAGCGTCAACCGCAACTCTAATATTTTGCAGATTTTCCATAATCTTAATACTTATATGATTGGCCACGATTTTCACTAGTTTTTTCTTTAGAATATCTAAAATTAATTCGTAAAAATTTAGTGCAATTAGTGGCTAAAAATTCTATAATCTATTACCAAAAAACAATTTCAGCTCTTTCTCTATTACATCAAAAATTGATTTGACATTATTGTTTTTTGGCGCTAGCAAATACACAAATTCTTCTGGAACGTGAAAACTGTTCCATACCAGCTGTAGTTTATTTTCTTTAATGTAATTTCTCGCGTTACAATTCCACGTTACCGCCACACCTTCATTTTTAGCTAAAAGCCGAAGCATTTCAGATTCAGAAGGAATAATATAATTAGGAACCATCGACGGTCTTTTTTTATTAAAAGCATGGAGCCAGAATAATTTGATATGCGGAATACGCGCATCATGGCTGTACCATTTTTGTTCGTTGAGCCACTTTTCTATTTCGGTATAATTATCTGCTTTTAATCTTTGGCGGAATTCTGTTATATCTAAATTTGCTGGCGCAACCATAATCAGTTTAATTTTGCCGACGATTTCGTAAGTAGTATCAAAAGTGTCAAACCTTTTGGTGGTAATAGCAAAATCCAGTTTTTTAGCATCGACCAATGCAAAAAGTTCGTCGTTTTCTGCAAATGTAAAATCGATTAAATCGAATTTTGAAATCAAGAGATTTCCAACGCAGTCAAAAAGATGTTTGGAGATTCCGACAGAAATCAATCGGTTCGCATCTTCTGCCTTTGCCCGAAAACCTGTTTCTACGCTTTCAAGACGATCAAGCGCATCTATTATCAAATTATTCAGTAACTTAGCGTACTCGGTTGGTTCTACTCCTTTAGATTTTCGATTGAATAACTTATTCCCAACGTGAGCTTCGAGCATTGATATCTGCTGACTGACGGCAGGCTGACTCATAAACAGCTCTTTTGCAGCGACCGAAAAATTACCATTTTTATAAACCGCCTTAAATGTTCTGTACCATTCTAGATTTACCATGATATAAATTTGTTTATAACAAACATAGTTTATTTTATTTTTACTGATATCACATAAGCTGTAAATTTGTTCAAAATTTAATCTTATGAAGAAAATAGCATTACTCGCAATAATTGCATTTACAGCCGTAAGCACTTCGGCTTTGGCTCAAAAATCAAATAAAAAAGGAATGAAAAAAGTATTATTTGTTGTAACCAGCAACGATAAACTGGGCAACACAGGAGAAAAAACAGGATTTTGGTCAGAAGAATTTGCTGCACCTTATTATGAATTATTAGATCAAGGCGTTGAAATTACAATTGCATCTCCACTTGGAGGACAACCGCCAATTGATCCGAAAAGTGCTGATCCTGCATCGGCAACTGAAGACACCAAACGTTTTGACGCTGATAAAGTTTTACAGGAAAAATTAAAAAACACTTTAAAACTTTCAACAGTTAACCAAAAAGATTATGATGCTGTTTTTTATCCAGGAGGTCACGGTCCGCTTTGGGATTTAGTTGAAGATAGAAGTTCAATTGCTTTAATCGAATCGTTTTACACACACAACAAACCCGTTGCTTTTGTTTGTCACGCTCCAGCAGTTTTGAAAAACGTAAAAGTAAAAGGTGAATATTTAGTGAAAGGCAAAAAAATAACTGGTTTTACTAATGACGAAGAAGAAGCGGTTGGCTTAACGAAAGTAGTTCCGTTTTTGTTAGAAGACGCTTTAGCATCAAACGGAGGAGTTTTCTCTAAAGGACCAAACTGGGCGCCTTACGCAGTAGAAGACGGACTTTTAATTACAGGTCAAAATCCAGCATCATCTAAATTGGTAGCTGGAAAATTATTGAAAAAATTGAATTAATTAATAATGTAGGAACAAAGGTTCAAAGCCACAAAGATAAGAAAGCTTTGAGCCTTTGTAACTTTGTTCCTATGTACCTATGTACCTAAATAAAAAAAATCATGCTCAACTTTGAATTATACAATCCGACGAATTTAATCTTCGGAAAAGGACAAATTGAAAAACTTTCGACTTTAGTTCCAAAAAATGCTAAAATATTATTGGCTTACGGCGGCGGAAGTATCTTTAAAAACGGAATTTACGATCAGGTATTAATGCTTTAAAAGGTTTTGATATTGTGGAATTTGGCGGTATCGAACCAAATCCAAGATTTGAAACTTTAATGAAAGCTGTTGATGTTATTAAAGCAGAAAAAATCGATTTTATTCTGGCTGTCGGCGGCGGATCTGTAATTGATGGTGTGAAATTTATTTCGGGAGCCGTTAATTTTGACGGAAATCCAATCGATATTTTGCAGAAACGTATTTTGATTAAAGAAAATGCAATGCCTTTTGGAACTGTTTTGACACTTCCGGCAACAGGAAGCGAAATGAATTCTGGATACGTTGTAACGATTGAAGCGACTCAGGAAAAATTATCTTCTGGCGGAAGCGCTTTATTTCCTCAATTCTCAATTTGCGACCCGACAGTTATTGCTTCTTTACCAAAAAGACAAATCGAAAATGGTGTTGTAGATGCTTATACACACGTTATGGAGCAGTATTTAACGTATCCTCACGATGCGTTTTTGCAAGATAGAATTGCCGAAGGTATTCTACAGACTTTAATTGAAGTTGGCCCAGGAATTGTGCAAAATCCAACCGATTATACTTTGGCTTCCAACTTTATGTGGAGCTGTACAATGGCTTTAAACGGATTGATTCAAAAAGGCGTTCCAAGCGATTGGGCTACGCATATGATTGGTCACGAATTAACAGCACTTTACGAAATTGACCACGCTAGAACTTTGGCGATTATCGGACCAAGTTTGTATACGGTAATGTTTGAAACTAAAAAAGGAAAACTGGCACAATACGGAAGAAGAATTTTCAACCTAACCGGTTCTGATGACGAAGTTGCAAAAGAAGCGATCAACAAAACAGTTGAGTTTTTCCATACAATGGGAATGGATACGAAACTTTCGCAATACACAGAAGATTATTCAAAAACTGCTGATTTTATTGTAAATCGTTTCGAAGAAAGAAATTGGAGAGGTCTTGGCGAAAAGCAATTGGTAACTTTAGATAAAGTAAAAGCTATTGTTGAACTTTCTTATTAATGAAATTACAATTTGAAAATTCCAAATTCCGACTATATTCTGAGATTGGGATTTGAGAAAAAATTAGAATTTTTATAAAAAAAAGGCGTTCATACTACTATAGAACGCCTTTTTAATAATACTAAAACAAAACTAACTAACTGAGTTTTTGTCAACATTAAAATTTTTTAATGTACAAAATCAATAACGTAAGGGGAAAATATTTATTGTGTGAAGTGCGAAAAAAATTTCATTTTTTTTGAAACTCTTGAAACTCATTGTAATTAAAGGACTTTTTAAAAATTCTTAAATGAGGTTTTGCTTTATTAGCACATTATTAAGTACTTTTGTTTTAAATTATTAAAATAATGAGCGAAAATTTAAAATTTGCAGTGATTGGTGGAGGAAGCTGGGCAACGGCAATTGCAAAAATGTTATGTGTAAATCTTTCCGAAATTTCGTGGTACATGCGTAATGATGCTGCAATCGAGCACATTCAGAAATACAAACACAATCCAAACTATTTGAGTTCTGTTGAATTTGACATTAACAAACTTAAATTAACTAATAATATTAATGAAGCAGTAGCTTATGCAGATTACATCATTTTTGCGATTCCGTCTGCGTTTTTAGATGCTGAACTTAAAAATCTAACTGTTTCTTTAGCGGATAAAATTATTTTTTCTGCGATCAAAGGAATTGTTCCAGAAACGAGTTTAATCGTTGGCGAACATTTTCACATTCAATACGACATTCCATACTACAATATCGGGGTTATTACAGGACCTTGTCACGCCGAAGAGGTTGCGTTAGAAAGACTTTCTTATTTAACAATTGCCTGCGGCGATCCAGAAAAAGCTTCTATCGTGGCAAAAACACTTTCTGGAAATTATATCAAAGCCAAAATTTCAGATGATATTATCGGTACAGAATATGCGGCCATGTTGAAAAACATCTACTCTATCGCTGCCGGAATTGCACACGGATTAGGTTATGGTGACAACTTTCAATCCGTTCTGATGAGTAACGCTATTCGTGAAATGAAAAAATTCATCAGAAAAGTGCATAAAATGAAACGTAACATTAATGATTCGGCTTATCTGGGCGATTTATTGGTTACGGGATATTCAGTTTTCTCGAGAAACAGAATGTTCGGAAATATGATTGGAAAAGGCTATACCGTAAAAAGTGCGATGATGGAAATGAGCATGGTGGCCGAAGGTTATTATGCAACAAAAAGTGCTTATAAACTAAATCAAGGTTACGGTGCCAAAACGCCAATTATCGATGCGGTTTATGCTGTTTTATACGATGGAAAAGATGCTAAATCTGTCTTTAGAAAATTAACAGAATCTTTGGATTAAGATTTTTTAAGAGAATAGAATAAAGAAAAATAGAGAAAAGAGTCGGAGTTATTTCCGGCTCTTTTTTTGTTTAAAGTTCATTTTAAATTGATCATTCATAAAAAAACAAATGATTTAACGAGAAATATTTTACTTCAAAATACATCAAACCTACATCTTGTGAAAAAAAAGTTAATATTCTAATCTTACAAAATAGCAAAAAAGCCATTTGATTGTTTTTCAACACCATAGACTCTTGTTTTTAAAAGTTATTAGCTATCGTTTTCTCACAAATCAGCACACACAATATACTACAAACTCCTTATTTCTTATTGCTTGACAAAGAATTATTGATAGATTTGCATCGCTATTTTTATTCGTTCTAATTAAAAACAGATGCGTTTTATTCTAATTTTCTTCTTGTTTACACAAATCGTTTTATCCCAAAAAGTAATTTCTGGTAAAGTTTTATCAAAAGAAACTTCTACTGCCTTACCTAGCGTTTTTGTCCGAGATACGAAAACCGAAAATTGGACGATTACAGATAAAGATGGAAATTTTACAATCACACTTCCTTATTTTCAAGATATTGAACTTAACTTTTCTATTCTTGGAAAAAAAGACATTAATCAAACCTTAAAAAACGGGCAAAATACCATAACAGTTTATTTAGAAGACAATACGCTTCATCTTAAAGAAGTAATGGTCACGGCGAATAAAGAGCGTAAATATTCTGAATTAACGCTAGGAACAAATGCTATAAATAATGTCCAAGCATTTACCCTTGATGATGTTTTGCAACAGCTTCCAGGACAGACAACGACAAGTTTTAATTTGAATTCTTATAAAAATATTGTCTTCAGAACAGCAAATCCTTCAAAAATTAAAGCCTTTGGAACTTCATTTGTTATTAATGATATTCCGATTTCAAACAATGAAAATATGCAGGCTTTAAATCCCAATGTACCTACTTTAGCCGGCAGTGATTATGGAGTTAACACAGTTCCTTTTAATAATCCAAATGCAGGTGTCGACCTTAGGGAAATTTCAACCAATAACATTGAAGAAATAAAAGTTATTCAAGGGATTCCTTCTGCAAAATATGGTGATTTAACTTCTGGATTAGTTCTAATAACAACTAAAGTCGGAAACAGTCCGTACCGAGTTTCTGCTTCTATAAGAGATGCCACAAGTGAATTGAACTTAACAAAAGGAGTAAAATTAAATTCAAATAACTCGATGAATTTAGGGATCAATTTCCTAGATTCTAAAGCAGATGCAAGAGATAATATATTGAGTTATAAACGTATTGGCGGAAGTTTAGCATGGAAAACTACCGATAAACTTTCTAAAGTAAAAAACACGGTGAATCTATCTCTAAGATACAATCTTGATGATTCAAAATTTGACCCTGACGATATCACGGCTGACGTTGTAAAAAATGAAAAACAAGGTGTTTCTATCTCTAATAATTTTATGTGGAAGCCTTCTAATCTATGGCTTGACGGTATCAATTTAAATAGTGGTTTCTCTTATGACAAGCAGTTTTCTAGAAGAGATAGATGGATAAATCGATCTTTAACTGCTGCAACTGATAGTAAAGAAGAAGGAATTCATGAGGCAATTGTTCTTCCATCGCAATATAACAGTATAAGTACCGTAGAAGGTATTCCGATTTCAACTTATGTGAATCTCGAAACTACAAAAACAATTACCAATAAAGCCAATTGGATTCATAGTCTGGCATTTGGACTATCAGGAAGATCTAGTTCAAACAAAGGAGAAGGAAGAAAAAGCAGTGCAACAGGATTAATAAATTTCTATGTTCTTGCGCAAGAAGGCGACAGCAAACTTGGTTATAGAGATTATGATTTTAACAGAACTCGAACTGAAAACCAATTTTCTGCTTATCTGGAAGATAAAGTTTATAAAAAATTTGAGGAAGATAAAATTCTAAATATTGATTATGGAATACGATATGAAAATCAATCGGGAAATATGTCGTTTCAACCGCGTATTAATTCCTCATATTCCTTAAACAAAACTTTTAGAATTCGAGGCGGATTTGGATTGTCATCTAAAGCTCCTTCACTTAATCAATTGTACACTGGAGATCGTTACTTAGACCGATTATTAGGGAACGGAATTTATGTAAATCCAGGAGTTTACCAAAAAGCATGGATTTTGACTGTAGTAAGTTCTGGCGATAACCTGAATTTAAAACCTTCTAAATCGTACAAAACAGAAGGCGGTATAGATATAGATTTTCCTTTTGCCAATATAAACCTAACGGGATATTACAACAAACTCACTAATGGATTTAGCGGACAACAGGTGGCTGTCACTAAAGAAATTCCTAAAGTAAATGTAATAACAAACGGAGCAGAAATTCCAACTTATGAGGTTGTTGGAACAGAAAATTTGTATTATCTAACAAACAGCATTCAAAACAATTCTAATTCGGAAGATATGGGGCTGGAAACCATAATAAATTTCCGCAAAATCAAGGCTCTCAACCTTGATGTTAGTATGAATGCTTCTTATGTAAAAACTAAAGATGAGAATAAAAATGTAATTTATTACGCTTCCACAAGCTTGCTGTCGGCAGAAAGGTATGGAGTATATCCTTCAATGCCCATAACAAACGAGAATTTCACTACGAGCTTCAATTTCAGTTATCATATTCCGAAAGCCGGTCTATTATTGTCCTTGAGAACCGATCATATTCTATTACGCACTTCTTATATTGCTACAAGTGATTATCCAAATGGTTATTTGGATACTGAATTAGTTTATCATGAAATTCCAGAAGCAGACCGTACAGACATGCAAAAATACGGACACATTCTTCGAGTTATAAATAGTTCGCAAACTAAGCTTGATCACGTGCTTCATAATTTCCATCTGCGTCTTTCTAAAGATTTCTTAAATGGCTTTAGTGTTTCTTTTTATGCTACCAATTTTTTAAATCTAAAACCTTATTACGAAAAAAACAACATAAAGTCCGCGTATGACATAGCCCGTTTCTCGTTTGGAACCCGAATTAATTATCAATTTTAAATCTATATACTATGAAAAAAACACTCTCTATTTTTATAATGCTGTTTGCGCTAATCATTCAATCTTGCAGTAATGATGATAACGAAAGTGAAGCATTAAAACCTGTTGACTTTAGTGTTTCGCTTAAATATGATGCTACTTTTAATAGTCTAGCAGCTAAAAAAGCAAGCGTAACTATTGTGAATACAGAAACAGCCAATAAATATACCGTTGAATCTGACGAAACTGGTGTTGCTCTTTTTAAACAAATTTTGCCTGGAACCTATTCTATTACTGCTACCAAAGTAATACAATCAGCTGAATTTACAGAGACGTTTGGGTATACGCCAACAGAAGCTGAAGTTAATTTTAATGGTGCTGAAAGCAGTGTTATTGTAAACGCTACTACTCCTACTCTTAATATTGAAATGAAAACTTCTAAAGTGGGTGATTTTGTAATTAAACAAATTTACTACGCTGGATCTGACACTAAAAAAGGAGCTATTTTTAGAGATCAGTTTATCGAAATCTACAATAACTCGAATACCGTTCAGTATGCTGATGGTTTATACATGGCGCAGTTAACGGGATCTACATCTACAACCGTATTGGCTTATTCTTTACCGAATGGACAGTTTGACTGGAGCAAATCAGAAGGAATGACTTTAGGAAGCGCTGCAAACACGGATTATGTATATGCAATCAACATTATTAAAATTCCTGGTAACGGCACGCAACATCCTGTTCAACCAGGCCAAAGCATTGTAATTGCACAAAATGCTATTAATCATAAATCAAACTATATTGACAATAATGGTAAATCGGTTAGTATTTTAAGTCCTGAGTTAACAGTAGATTTAAGTACTGCAGATTTCGAAGCATTTTTAGGCACATATGCAGGCAGCACTTATCAATATGACATTCAAAATCCAGCTGTTCCAGATGTAGAAATTGCTTACTGGGGAAATAGTAACAACGATTTGATATTAGATTCATTAGGAAGACAAGCCTATTCTATTTTCAAAATGACAGATGCAGAATTTGCAGCATTGAAAAAATATAAAAACCCAAAAGGAGATGCCAACCTAGCGCTTCAAATTCCAGTGGCAGTTC
Source organism: Flavobacterium artemisiae (assembly GCF_042678225.1). Lineage (NCBI taxonomy): Bacteria > Pseudomonadati > Bacteroidota > Flavobacteriia > Flavobacteriales > Flavobacteriaceae > Flavobacterium > Flavobacterium artemisiae. Next base: position 311,027 of record NZ_JBHUDZ010000001.1, read on the forward strand.
TTATCGATGGTGTTGACACAACAAGAGATTTGGGATCACTTTTAGTTCCTAAAAAATTGCCATCTCAAATTGATGGAGGAAATACCTATACTCCTTCTGGAGCGTATTCTTCAAAATCGGTAATGAGAAAAACTAAAACAACAATTGCTGGAAGAATCGTTCTTCAGGACACAAATAACTCTACAAATGATTTTGTGGAAGTAACTGCAAATCCTAAAGGATTCAACTAAAAATTTTCTTTAATGAAAATCAATAAGATTAAAATAAATAACACTAAAAGTAATGCCTGGAAATACTGGGCATTACTTCTTTTGTTGTTTTCTTTCGTTTTTAAAGTGAATGCACAAGACACTATAAAAGTGCAAAATCATATTGTAGATGATCAGATCAAAAATCAAATTTTTAAATATCCGATCATTTACACAACTCCAGCTATAAAGGATTTTACTTTTACTGAAGTCTCTTATGAACATCAGCAAAATGAATTCGCCAGACAACAAGTTGCTAACGAAATCAATACCTATCAGTTTTTAGCACAAGGGTACTTTACAACAAAATCTAGATGGAAATTATTTGGTGATTTGTCCATCCAAAAAATATTAGAAAAAAATCTTGGCTGGGTGCTTACTGATGATCGTGCCGAAGACATTGAAGTTATTGCTCCACATTATTTTTATGTTCCAAGAAAAGCCAATTGGGACAATCAGGTTTATGCTTTGAGCGGCGGTTTTTCTAAAGATATTACCTCTCATTTATCTGTTGCTGTCAAAGCCAATTATGGTGCAGAAAAATTTAGCAGAAACTTAGATGCCAGGTCGCAAATTATAAACAGAAATTTGGGAGGAGAAATGCAAATTGGTTATCAAATAACTAAAACCCATAAAGTATTTGCTTTAGGCAGTTATGCCGAAAACCAAAAAGATTTTGATTTTACCTACAACAACATCAACTTAAACTATGAAGTATATCCCGAAACTTATCTACGCTTTAATGCGGGTTATGGCAGAATACTCAATTCTTTTAAAAGTAGCGATGCGGGTTACTTGTACCAAGACATCATAGATAAAATCGGATTGGGTTATACGATGACAGGCAAAAATTCAATTTTCACTGCCCTTTATTACTCTCAGAATTCAAATAACATTTTTTACACCAGTTCAAATGATTTAACAGCAAATGAAAGAATGAAAATAAAAACAAAAAGCAATCATGCTGAATTGTTTGCTTTTCATAAATGGAATAAAAAAGAAATCCAATCTACTTTGCAATTTGATCAAAGCGATGCGAAAAATTTTGATAAACAAAGTAATGGTTACAATTATACCAATTCATTAAATAAAATAAATTGGACAACCTCTCTCTCTAAAAAAACAAATTCTAAAATCGACTATTTATTTGGTTTGAATATGCTTTATCAGCAAAACGAATACAATGATATTCTGGCGGCAGTTCATATTGAATTAAATTCATTAAAAACAGGAATATTCGGAAGTAAAGATTTTTCATTCGATAAAAGTAAATTGAATACAACGGTAAGTTTCAACATGTATTTCCCACTTCCCTCATCAAAACTGGAATATTATGATACTTCAGGAGGAACAAATGCCAGATTTTTTAATGAAGTCATTATTCACGATTACGCTGTCAACACAACCAATTATTTTGCTCCGGAATTACGTTTACAATATAGCTATCCAACAAAAAACAACAAAACAGTGGTTTTCTTTACTAATCTAAAAGAGAAAATCGCACTTAAAAAACAAACTGATTATCCAATCAGTATTAATACCAATACCACCTATTGGGTTCAAATGGGTGTACAATTAAATTATTAAAAATGAAACCAAAATTTATTGCTATTGTGGCAATGTTATTTTCACTGATTATCCTTTCGTATTCTAAGATTGAACCGAATCTGTCTATTACTGAATTAAAAAGGCTTTACAGTGGAGGCGATTACACCAAATGGCCAAAACCAGAAGTGGATTCGATTGTTTATGCGCAGGGTTTTGAAGACATTGGAATTTTAGGTAAACCTGAATTTCCAGAAAACAATCCGTATTCCGAAGAAAAAGCTGAATTAGGTAAAGTGCTTTTCTTTGATCCGAGATTGTCTAAATCTGGGCAAATTTCGTGTGCCAACTGTCATGATCCCGAATTAAACTGGGGCGATGCGAGAAGAGTTTCTTACGGAGAAGGAAGATTGCAAGGAAACAGAAATGCGCCAAGTTTGATGAACATTGCCTATTCTAAAGTTTTCTTTTGGGACGGAAGAGCTGCAACTTTAGAAGATCAGGCAAGTTTTCCTATTCAAGACACTAAAGAAATGAATTTCCATATTGACTTAGCAACAAAACGTTTAAATAAAATTAAAGGTTACAAACCGTATTTTAAAAAAGCTTTCGGAAAAGAAAAACTAACTCAGGAAGAAATTCTAAAAGCTATCGCTACTTTCGAAAGAACATTAATAAGTCCGAAAAGTAAATTTGATAAATTTATTGCCGGAGATTCTACGCAATTAACCAATAGACAAGTTGAAGGACTTCATTTATTTCGTACTAAAGCGCGTTGTATCAATTGTCATAATACGGCAAATTTCTCCGATAATAAATTCCATAATATTGGTCTGACTTATTACGGAAGAGAATATGAAGATTTAGGAAGATACAATGTTACAGGAAAAGCAGAAAATGTAGGCGAATTTAAAACACAGTCTTTACGAGGAACCGCGCAAAATGGACCTTATATGCATAATGGTCTTTTTCCAAATTTACGTGGTGTTTTAAATATGTACAATGCCGGAATGCCACAGCCAAAAAGAAAAGAAAGCCAGAAGAACGACACTTTGTTTCCTACTACTTCAAAGCTTATTAAAAAAATCGCACTAAGTCAATCTGAATTAACCGCATTAGAAGATTTCATTACAAGTTTATCAACTGGGGCTTATAAAATGCGCCCGCCTGTTTTACCGCAATAGATTTTTAAAGAATATAGAAAATAGAATATAGAGAATAGACTAAAAAAGAGAATCAAAAACAGTTTTTATAACTCTGTCCTGATTCTCTTCTATCCTCAAAGTATAGCAATCTATACTCTATTTTCTATTTTCTATTTTCTTTACTTCACCATAATCCCCTCAACAAACAAAATCGGCACTTCTTCCGTATTGTTTTCGTCAAGCGAATTGGCTTTAAAGATGAATTTTTTATCGTACAAAGTATTTCCGATAAAGAAAGTTACCATAAATTCGTTATTCAATGCTAAAAGGCTTTTTTCTACCAATTCTATTTTCACGACAGAAACAGACGGAACCTCAACAAAAGCATGACGAAGAATCGATGTTTTTTTCATTTCGCCGTCGATTGTTCCAAAAGCTTTTGAAACGACCATGACGCTGTCTAAATTAAAATCACTGTCGTTTACTAAATAAGCGTACCACACTTTTTCCATAAAATCGTCGCTCCATTCCTGCACAGCTGCCAAGAATACGTTTTCAACTTCTGGAATAATTATATCTTTTTTCATTTTTATTAAATTTTAAAAACCTTTGTCAAAGCCTGAAACTTCAACAAAGGTTTGGTGTTATAATTATGATTAAGATTTCAAATCAATCTAAAATCTAAAATCAGAAATCTAAAATTAAATATTAGCTTTAAACTGCTCTAAGAAACGAACATCATTTTCGTAAAACATACGGATATCTCCAATTTGGTATAAAAGCATTGCGATACGCTCTACTCCCATTCCGAAAGCAAATCCGTTGTATTCGTCTGGGTTGATATCACAGTTTTTCAAAACGTTAGGATCTACCATTCCGCAACCTCCAATTTCTAACCAGCCTGTTCCTTTTGTGATTCTGTAATCGGTTTCTGTTTTTAGTCCCCAATAGATATCAATTTCAGCACTTGGTTCTGTAAATGGGAAATAAGACGGACGAAGACGAATCTTAGATTTTCCGAACATTTCTTTTGTAAAATAAAGCAACGTTTGTTTCAAATCGGCGAAAGAAACATCTTTGTCAATATACAATCCTTCCACTTGATGGAAAATACAGTGTGAACGAGATGAAATTGCTTCGTTACGGAAAACACGTCCCGGAGAAATAGTACGAATTGGCGGTTTATGATTTTCCATATAACGCACCTGAACCGATGATGTATGCGTACGCAATAAAACATCTGGGTTTGTTTGAATGAAAAACGTATCCTGCATATCTCGTGCTGGGTGATATTCTGGTAAGTTTAATGCCGTAAAGTTATGCCAATCGTCTTCGATTTCTGGACCTTCAGAAACATTGAATCCGATATTCGCGAAGATATCGATGATTTGATTTTTAACTATAGAAATAGGATGACGTGAACCAATAATTACCGGTTCTGCCGCACGTGTTAAATCTCCAAAAATTCCTTTTGATTCTTCTTTACTTTCAAGTTCTTCCTGAATTGTTTTTACTTTTTCTTCAGCAACAGCTTTTAAAGTATTGATTACTTGTCCAAAATCTTTTTTCTGGTCGTTCGGAATATTTTTAAACTCATTAAAAAGTTCTTTCAATAAACCTTTGCTACCTAAATATTTAATACGGAACTGTTCTAAAGATTCTTTGTTTTTTTCATTAAAGGCCTTCGCTTCCTCTATATGTTGTTTTATCTTGTCTATCATTTTCCTCCAATAATTGAGAATACAAATTTAAGTAATTTGTTTCAAGTTTAATGTTTAAAGTTTAAAGTTTCCTTTACAGTAAAGAGTTACAGCGAATTTATGTTTTAAAGTCTTCAAAAACAGTTTCTTTTTGCAAAGAAAACCAGTAAAATCTAACTTTTTTCGTTTTTAAAAAGTGTTTTAGAATTATTTCACCAAACTTATTTTAGCTTCTACTTCTTTAACTCGTTCGAGCCAATATTTAATTCCTTCCTGATTTTCAACAGCTTCTTTTTTATAATTTGAAGATACGCTGCTTAATTCATACCAGCTTCTTTGATTTTCCTTATCTATCTCTTTTTTCGTCGAAGGTATTGTTCTGTTTCTCCAAAAATCAAGATTTTTAAAATAACTTTCTCTTAATTCTTCAAAATACTCGATTAATTTTTCTTTTGAATTTGGAATATATCCCCCGCCGCTGCATCCGCAAGAGTGAAACGCAATTCCGACAGAATATAAGGTTTTAAGATGCTCCCACTTTTTAATATCATCTTTTTTAGGCGATTCAAAATCACGTCCCATGCTAGCCATTAATTCTGAACATTGCGGACATTTGGCTTCAAAAACTGATTCTTCTCCCTTTTTAATATCATTCATTAACCGTCTTTTAAAAGTCTTTCGGCAATTAAAACAAGCATAATGAGGTTTATAGGATGTCATTGCGTATCTACACATTTTTTTAGTATTAAGTGTTCAGATTTTTTAGTGTTCAGTGTACAGATTTTTAGTGATTAGTGATGTAAACTGTGATCAAGTAAACCACTGACGACTAAAAATCTGTACACTGAACACTTTTAAAATCTAGTCAATTAATTTTCTTTCCAAAAAATAATTTACGATAGCTTCTTTCATCAAAACCGATTGTTCACCTGCTTTTAACGGCGGTAATTCTTCTTTTACTTTATAATGCGGCCATCCTTCAGTATCAAAATATTCGAATTCATAAAATCCGTATGGTTCTAATAATCTACATATTGCGATATGCATTAAGTTTAGTTTCTCGTCTTTCTTGTATTCACGATGCACTTTTCCGTATTCCTGAACTCCGATTAGGTAAATTATGGCGTCTAAATCTAAATCTTCTCCTTGCGAAAATTGATTAGAAAGTATATCAACGAGCTTTTCCCATCGCTCTTTTAATTGTGTATCTCTGGACATTTTAATTTATGATTTTTGATTGTAGATTTTAGATTGCTGAAAATCCAATTCTGAGGGGGCAGAATAGCAATCTAATTCTAAATTTTGATTTGCAAAGATACATAGTTCAGATTCAATGTACCCAAAAATTTTAATCACATAAAACATAAAACAGCTGAACCTTTGCTGCTCTGCAACTCTCAACCTAAAAAACAGCTATATTTGCGCCTCAATAAATACAAACCAAACATGAGTTTTTTTGATATTATCGTTTCTGTACTTTTATGTTATAGTTTATACAAAGGCATTAAAAACGGACTTTTTGTAGAAGTGGCTTCTTTTATTTCTTTGCTTTTAGGAATTTATCTTGCTATTAAATTTTCTTCGTTAATGACAGGAATGATTTCAAAACACGTTTCTTGGAATCCGACTAATATTCAAATCACGGCTTTTATCCTGACTTTTATTCTAGTTGTAATCGGCGTTTATTTCTTAGCCAAAATTTTAACTGGAATTGCTGATTTTGCTATGTTGGGCTGGATGAATAAACTCGGAGGCGGATTTTTCAGGGTTTTAAAAACGATTTTGATTTTGAGTATTTTTATTGCTTTGTTCGAAAAAATAAACTTCAATAATACTTTTGCGAAAAAGGAAACTTTAGATAATTCTATTTTTTATAATCCAGTGAAAAAAGTGGCTGCTTTTGTATATCCTTCTATTGAAAAATGGTATGAGAGTTTTAAAAAAGAACATTCTCAGAAACCTGAAGAAAAAGAAACTTCAGAAAAAGAATAATTTTCGTTAGTAAACCCGACAGGTTTTTAAAACCTGTCGGGTTTAATTTTTTTACAATACCTCTTCATTTCTATAAAACCCCAGCTTGATCAAAATATTGGTAGAAATTCAATTATACGAATCCAAAAAAGCTCCAGCGGAGCAAAATATTTTTAGAAATTCAATTTACGAGTACGAAAGAGCTCCAGCGGAGCGACATATTTGATTGCGGAAAATTATATATGTCGCTCCGCTGGAGCTCTTTCCCTTAAATGAAAATTATTCGCTATAAATATTTCGCTTCTCTGAAGCTTGTTTTTGTTAATACATACAAAACATTTCATTTTCAAATATTTGCAGGAAATATTTTATCTTGCTCACTATTTCCAACGATCGATTTAACCAAAAATCTAAACCAGCATGTTGTATTTAACGGGCATTATCATCACTTTTTTTCTGGTTGTGATTCTGGCGAGTAAAAAGAATAAAAGCGAAGCCGATAATATCTTGGCGCTTTGGTTATTTGCTACTGGATTTCATTTGTTTTTATATTACCTGCATTCTAAAAAAGATTTTACTTCGTTTCCGTTTTTATTAGGTTTAGAACTTCCAATGCCGTTGCTTCAAGGTCCGTTTTTGTATTTGTATACTTCGGCTTTGACTAATCAAAATCAAAACAAAAAATACAATCTTTTGCATTTTGTTCCTTTTGTAATTGCCGTTTTGTTTTTAATACCTTTTTTCACACTTCCTTTTTCTGAAAAATTAAAGGTTTTTGAAAATGAAGGCAAAGGATACGAAAACCTGATTTTGATGTTGTATGGTGCTATTTTAATTTCTGGAATAACATACGCATTCGTTTTACTTCATAAACTTTCCAAACATCAAAAAAATATTTCAGATCAATTTTCTTTTAATGAAAAAATCAATTTGAGATGGCTGCAGTATTTAATTTTAGGATCCAGCATTATTTGGTTTGTGGTTGTTTTTTATGATGACGAATACATCTTTTCTGTAGTTGTTTTTTATCTTATGTTTATTGGGTATTTCGGAATCAAACAGGTGGGAATTTTTACCAATCAGACTGTTTCTGAAAATAATCTTTTGAATATTCCTTCGGTAGAAAACCCAGCAGCTGAAAACGTTTCTGAAAAAATAAAATATGAAAAATCTGGTTTAACAAATACCGAACTTCTTTCGATTCATCAAAAATTAACTGAAATTATGAGGAATGAAAAACTATACAAAAATCCTGATCTAACTTTAGCCGAATTATCTCAAAAACTAAATGTACATCCCAATGTTCTTTCGCAGGTAATCAATTCAGTTGAAGAAAAAAACTTTTACGATTATATTAATTTGCAACGCGTTGAAGAATTTAAAAAATTAATTCTTTTACCTGAAAACGAAAAATTCACATTGCTTTCTATTGCGTTTGAATGTGGTTTTAATTCAAAAACAGCTTTTAACCGAAACTTCAAAAAAGTTACGGGCCTTTCTCCTTCTGAATATTTGAAGTAAGTTTTTCTTAATCACGCAAAGACGCAAAGGCGCAAAGTTTTTTTCACGCAGATTTCGCAGATTTAAACAAATTTTTTTTTAATCATTTTAATCCTTTAATCTGTGGCATAAAAAAAACTTTGCGACTTCGCGACTTTGCGAGCAAATTTCATCACAAAAAACTTAGCTCGTTAATAACTTAGCCTTTTAAAAAAGACCCACCTTACAAGTTGGGGCGACCAATATACGTTTGAACAACATCTTTGCATAAACTTTTAAAAACTATGCAATGAAAAATAAAGTATTTAATTCGGCTTTAATTACCCTTTCGATTTTTTTTCTTTTAGGTTGCGAAAACGAAAATGACTTTAACGAAGTCGCAAATCTAGTTCCAAAAACGGTCGATCAAGATCCGACACTTCCTTCGATTCAAATAAACGGGACACAAATTCATGCTGAAACTTTTGGAAATCCCAACGATCCGATGGTGGTCTTCTTACATGGCGGTCCAGGATCGGATTATCGAAATGCTTTAAACGCAAAAGAACTTGCTGATGATGGCTTTTATATCATTTTTTACGACCAAAGAGGTTCTGGATTATCTAAAAGACATGACAAAAACACGTATTCTATCCAGTTAGTTTTGGACGATTTAACCGAAATCATCGAACATTACAGAACATCTCCTAATCAAAAGGTGTTTTTGTTCGGACATTCTTGGGGCGCAATGCTCGGAGCAGCTTATGTCAATGCATATCCAAATAGGATAGACGGATTAATTCTGGCAGAACCAGGCGGACTTAATAAAAAACTGCTCGATGAATACGGTGAAACAAGCCGAAAAATCAATTTGTTTTCTGAGACCACAAATAATCTATTTTATATCGATCAATTTTTAACAGGAAAAGAAAATCAGCATGAAATTCTCGATTATAAAATGGGCGTTTCAACAAGCTTTTCATACGCAAAAGGAAATGATGAAGGTATTGAAGGCCCATCTCCTTTCTGGCGAATGGGAACGGCGGTTTTAAACAGTTTTATAGACATTGCAGAAAACGACGGTTTTGATTTTACCACCAACTTAAATGTATATACCACCAAAGTGCTCTTTGTGTATGGAGAATGGAACAAATCGTACGGCTATAGTTTTGCCCGAAAAGAAGCCATGTATTTTCGGAACGCCCAAATTAAAGAAGTAAAAGGAACGGGACACGAAATGATTTATTTCAAATGGGAAAATGTACATCCGATTGTCCTGTTTTATTTAAATGAACTAAAATAATCTGTCATGAAAGCAATACTAATATTAATCACTTCTCTCTTTTTACTTTTTACCAATATTTTACAATCACAGACCATCAATTGGGAAGGTTTAAAAAAAGAGGAGAAACATATTTTGAACTTAAATGCGGGTTGGGAGCATGGTTTTGTTTATGGTTTAAGTTACGGTTATCATCTCAAAACCAAAATGCCAATTATAATCGAAAGTTCTTTTTCGCTGTCGTCGGGCGAAGTGATTTTTGATGATTTTAAAACCAAAATCGGCGGGCAGATAAATGTCTATCAAATTGAAAATTTCCGTTTCATTTTAGCCCTTCACGGTATTTATAGACGATACGAAAATCCATTGGTTACTTTACAAAATTTTGGAGCCGATGCCATAACAGTTATTGGTTATTACAAAACGAAATATTTTATCGCGGGCGAATTTGGTTTTGACAAAGCCATTGTAACCCATTTTAAACATTCTCAGATTTATAAAGATGTTTATCCCGAAGTAAAAAATGGCTGGTTTGAACCCGCAACTGGAGGAAATTTTAATTTCGGAATCCAAGGCGGTTATTCTTTCAGCAAAAGTGATTTGACGTTAAGAGCTGGAAAAATCATGACGCAGGATTTTAAAACGACACCGATGATTCCGTTTTATGTACAATTGGGTTATAATTATAAATTGGATTGATAGTCTTTAAACACATAGAAACATAGATTTTTTACAAACTGATGGAAAGGATAATTTAAAAAGCTAGCTTTCACACATAGCTGTAGCTATGTTTATTTATATAAGTGAAATGCCTTTCTACGTACAGAATACCTATGTCTCTATGTGTTTAAAAAATTGACAAGGGCAAACGCGACAGGTTTTAAAAACCTGTCGCGTTTGCTAGAGGAGCAAAATATTTATAGACATGATTTCCGCACATAAAAAAGCTCCAGCGGAGCGACATATTTATAGAAATTCAGCATCCAAATGGAAAAAGCTCCAGAGGAGCGAAATATTTATAGATATCATTTATGCAAACACAAGAAAGCTCCAGCGGAGCGACATATTTTGATTGTAAATAATTTATATGTCGCTCCGCTGGAGCTCTTATATCTGGAATGATTGTTTTTCTATAAACATATCGCTCCGCTGGATCTTGTTTTAAAAAATAATTTCTTTCTTATCTCCTTTTTTCAAAACGATATCTTGTTTTTTATCTCCAAAAATCAATGTTGTTTTTCCTCCTTTTTTAGACGAAATAATTACTTTCTGTGGTATTTTATTACTCCAATTCATTTCGATTTCAAAACCGCCGCGAGCACAAAGACCTTTTACAGAACCTTCTTCCCAAGCGTCTGGTAAAGCGGGAAGTAATCTGATTTCGTTTTCGTCCGACTGCACTAACATTTCGGCAACCGCTGCTGCACCGCCAAAATTCCCGTCAATTTGAAATGGCGGATGCGCGTCAAATAAATTCGGGTACGTTCCTCCTCCTCTTCTTGGTGTTGCCGTTTTTTTACCGTCTGGATCTACGTAGCGTAATAATTCGCGGAACATTTTATAAGCGCGGTTTCCGTCCCAAAGTCTCGCCCAAAGATTGATTCTCCATCCTTTTGACCAGCCTGTGGTTTCGTCGCCTTTTATTTCTAAAGTTTTCTTCGATGCTTCCGCTAAATCTGGAGTTTTAACGGGTGTAATATGATTCCCAGGAAAAAGTCCAAACAACTGCGATTGGTGACGGTGTTTCGGATCGTTATCCTCCCAGTCAAAATACCATTCCTGCAGATTTCCTTTTTTTCCAATTTGATACGGATGTAGTTTTCCAAGTGCCGTTTCTAATTTTGTTCTAAAAGCAGCATCTGTATTTAGAATTTGCGATGCTTTAATTGTCTTATCAAAACATTCGCGAATCATAGCTAAATCTGCCGTTCCTCCGTATAAAGTCGCACCAACAAAGCCGTCTGATAATTTATATTGATTTTCTGGTGAAGTCGATGGCGACGTAATTAAGTTTCCTTTTTTGTCAGTTACGAGCCAATTCAGGCAGAATTGTGCTGCCCCTTTCATCAGCGGATATCCTTCTTTTTTCAAATAATCTTTGTCTTGGGTAAAAATGTAATGTTCCCAAATATGTGTGCTCAGCCATGCGCCTGCCATTGGCCAGCACGCCCACATTGGATCTTCTTTTCCGAATTGTCCAACGGGATTGGTCATCGCCCAAATGTCTGAATTGTGCGCAGCTGCCCAGCCTTCGTTTACGCCGTAAAAAGTTCTTGCGGTAACTTTTCCTGTTACCGAAAGATTCTTTATAAAGCTCAAAAGCGATTCGTGCATTTCTGAAAGATTGGTATTTTCTGCCAGCCAATAATTTTCTTCCAGATTAATGTTCATCGTATAATTACTACTCCAAGGCGGACTCAAATGCGGATTCCACAATCCCTGCAAATTGGCAGGAACGCCCAAGGTTCTCGATGAACTAATTAGTAAATATCTTCCGTAATTGAAATATAAAATCTCAAGATTTTTATCTTCTTTTCCGTCGGCATAACGCAATAAACGTTCGTCTGTCGCTAAATCTGGTGCGGTTGTTTTTCCGAGATTTAAAGTAACACGATTGTAAAACTTCTGATAATCGGTAATATGTCTTTCTTCTAGTTTATTGAAGGTTTTTGAAACCGCATTGTTCAGGTTTTGCCAAGCCATAGTCACATCATCCAAACCCTCTGTCGCTGGATTTTTGTCGAAACCATTGAAACTTGTAGCAACCGAAATGTAAATTATAACTTCTGAGGCATTTTTTACCGTCAATGTCGAACTGTTATTGCTCACTTTTCCTTCGGTATTTTTAACTTGAAGTAAAGTCGTAAATCTTGTTCCTCTTTCTGGTATCTGAAGATATTTTGGCTGTACGTTATAACCCGCATTTTCATGAATGGGCGCGTTGCCCGTCATCATCATGGTATTATTTCTGATTTCAAGATTAGACTTCAAGAGACTTCTTAAATTAATATCAAAATTTAAAGCGCCTTTTTGACTGCTTGTAAATTTGATCGCCATAATCTGATCTGGCGCCGAAACAAAATATTCGCGGGTAAATTTTATTCCGTCTAGTTCGTAACTCACTTTTGTTACAGCTTTTGAAATATCCAATTCTCTGTAATAATTCGTCGCTTTTCCTTTTTCTGCATTGCTGATTTCTAAGGTCGCTAAAGGTGCATACGATTCGGAATTTTTCCCTTGAAGTTTTTTATTTAATTCTTCGGCCAGTTTGTAGTTTTCGTTTTGCAATGCTTCACGAATTGCCGGAATGTTTTTATAGGCTTCCGGATTCATATTGGCATTTACAGGTTCGCCTGACCAAAGTGTAATGTCATTTAGATAGATTTTCTCTGAATTCACGCCGCCAAAAACCGTTGCTCCCATTTTTCCATTTCCTGAAACCAAACTTTCTTCAAAGAATTCTGCGGGCTGTTTGTACCATAAAACATCTTTGGATTGTGCCGAAATGTTTTCTGCGTAAAATGTGAAAAGTAAGAGGAGAAATGTTTTTTTTAGGATGTTTGAATTCATGTGAAACATTTTATATTCTTTGTGTTATCCTAACAGGTTTTTAAAACCTGTTAGGTATATTTTTATTTATAAAAGCTAAAATAAGATTTAATTTAACACCTAACAGGTCTTTGGAGACCTGTTAGGATAGAAAAACTATTACTGTTTGCATGCGTGAGGGATAGGAGCTAGCTACCGAAGTAGCGCGGATAGCCCGACCCTGAACCGTTGAGAGGGCGAATAAACGCAAAGTATGTTTGCCCTCTCGACGGTTCAGGGTCACGCCCTAATGAACTTTTACTTACCGATCAGATGTTCTTAACAGAACATTTTTCATCAACGGATTTCATTCGTTTTTACCTACGAATTGTTCCTAATGGAACATTTATCGTTATGTTTTGATTGGGTCTTACTTGGGACTAGGGACTAATCGCTAAGAACTAAGTACTAATAACTTATTTACTTACACTGTATTTCTCGTTTGCCGTAATCATCTCCCAATTATCGGTTCTGAATGGTGATGCAGGGAATTTTTCTTTGTTGAAAAGATTGATTTCGGTATCGTCGTCTGCCCAGCCGTAATGAGCTGCAACTGGATTTTGAACTTTATCGCTGGAAACGATTATTTTGTTGTCTTTGATTATCGCTTTCGCGGAATGAAAAACTTTGTCTGCACCTGCGATTTCGAAACCTTTTAATTCATCGTTATTTGGGGTTGATAATCCGCTGCCGATATTGTCGAAAGTTAGGATAATTTGGCTTCCTTTTATTTCCTGAGATTTATAGGTTGGCCCGCTGTGAACTTGTTTTTTGCCGTAAATATCGTTCATCGCAATTGCCGCCAAACGCAATCCGATGTCTTGTTTGTTGGTTGGGTGAATGTCTTTTGCGTTTCCGATATCGGTTGTCACGGCCATTCCTGTGTTTGGTAATTTTAGTGTTTCAGATTGTGCTTCACGAAGTTCTGCCCAACGACTTCCTTTTTGGCTGTTCCCGCCAAATTCGTCGAAAGTCGATAACTGTACAAAATAAAATGGAAAATTACCTTGTTTGAATTTCGTTCTCCAATCGTTGATCATTAACGGAAATGCCGTTTTATACTGTTTGGCTCTCCAAACATTGGCTTCGCCTTGATACCATAAAACGCCTTGCATGGCATACGGAACCAACGGATTTACCATTGCATTGTACAATAACGACGGATAACTGTTTGGCGAAACTTCGATTCTTACTTTGATAACATTGAATTTCCAAAGTCCTTCTAGCGGAAGATTCGAGTCCTTAAAATCGATTTTTAAATCGAATGGATCGCCGTAGATTCCGCCACCTCCGCTATAATCTGTAATCCTTACTGCGATTACGTTTGTTCCTTCTTTTAGGACGTTTGCCGGAATTTGGTAAACTCGTTTTGCATCCCAAAGATTATTAGTTCCCACTTCAACTCCATTTACATACGTTTTGTCTTCGTCATCTACTTTTGCTAAATGTAAAACAGCTTGTTTTTTGGCTTGATCTGCGGTTAAAACGATCGTTTTACGCATCCAGACAATTCCGTCGATATTACCAATTTGTTGGTTTTCCCAAAGTGAAGGGACTTTTATTTCTGGCCAGTTTTTATCTTGAAAGTTTGGATTTTTAAACTGCTCTTCATTTTCCATCGAAACATCAAATCCCTGTACTTTTTTCAGATTGTCTAAAACTGATTTTTTATACGTTTCGAAAATGGCATTGATATCAACAGTTGGAACATTGGCAATCATTGATTTGAATTCGTCGCTTTTTTCGAATGCTTCACGGCTTGTCCAGGTTTCTACGTTCGTTCCTCCCCAAGAAGTATTGATGATTCCGATTGGGATTTTTAATTCTGAATATAATTTTCTGGCGAAATAATAACCGACTGCTGTAAAGTTGCCGACATTTTCTTTATTTGCCACTTCCCATTTTCCTTGTTTTAAATCGTCTTTTGGAGTTCCGCTTAAATCTTGCGCCACACCAAAATGACGGATCATTGGATAATTCGCATCGGCAATTTCTTTCTCGGAATTCATTGTTTTGAAAACCTGAAATTCCATATTCGATTGTCCGCTGCAAATCCAGACTTCGCCGACCAAAACATTTTTGATCGTGATTTTATTTTTTCCGATAACAATTAATTCGAATGGTCCGCCGGCTTTTTCTGGACTTAAATTTAATGTCCATTTTCCGTTTTTATCGGTTGTTGTTTTTTTGATTTGTTTGTTGAAATGAACTTCTATGTTTTCATTCGCATCCGCAAAACCCCAAATCGGAACTTGTTTGTCTCTTTGAAGCACCATTCCGTCAGAGAATATTAAAGGCATTCTCACATTAGCATTCGATATTACGCTAAATATCAACAAAATAAAAACAATACACTTTTTCATTTTTTCTAAATTTTAATATTTTAAACCATATAAGTGATATAAGACATTTTAAGTTTTTGAATTAGATTGCGCTTAAATTTACTTATATCACTTATATGATTTTAAAAAGATTTTTACTGTAATCCTTCCTTTAAAGCAGTTAAAGCTTGTATATCGTAAACAGTATTATTGCTTCTGTCAAATAACGACATTGTATTTACACCTAAATTTCCTGCATCCCAATAAAAAGGAATTAGTCCGTTAGCTTTAGATTGTTTTACTACATATTTTAAGAAGTAAGCTCTTGATGCTAAGTGTAAAGTTAAGTCATCTCCAGTCAAGTTAGAACGTTTTATTGCTCCAAATTCTCCTAAAATTACTGGAATTCCTTTATCTACAAATTGTGTTTTCATAGAAAGAAAAAATTTATCTAAATCTGCTTCTTCACCCCAAGTAGCATTTCGAGTCGCATCTGTTGTTGAGTGATAGTCTTTTCCCCAATAGTAGAACATTTTTCCCCAATCAGCATCTTTGTCCATTAATGCAAATTGATAAGGAGTGTAATAATGAACTTCTGCCATCATTCTGTTCGGCACTTTATCTGTTGGCAAAGTTGTCATCAACTTATTCGTTTTTTCGATATCTGTTGATGGTCCTTGAACAATTAAATTACGATAAGCATTTTTTCCGCCAGTAGAACGAACAGCATCAATAAAAGTTTGATGATATGACTTTAAAACTGCCATTTGTGTTGCATTTTCTACATTTGGTTCGTTGGCACTTGCAAAAAGAACATGCTCATCAAAATCGCGTAATGTTGTAGCAATTTGTTCCCAAAATGCTTTCTGTTTAGCATTATTAGCATCTTTTTTAGCTTCTGTAACATTATTTTCAAGCCAGCCGCTATCCCAGTGGATATTAACAATAACATACATATCATTATCCACACAATATTGTACAACCTCTTTTACTCTGTTAAGCCAATCTGCTTTTATTTGCGCTTTTTCAGCATTAGCTAAATACTGATTCCATGAACACGGAATTCTAATTGCATTAAAACCATTCGCTTTTACTAAATCAATTAGTTGTTTTGTAACTTTTGGATTTCCCCATGCGGTTTCTCCTCCTGTTGCTTCTAACGTATTTCCAATATTCCAGCCTAATTTCATTTTTGCCACCAATTGAACTGCTGTGCTGTTCATTCCTGTGGCATCTGCAGGAAGTGGATTTGTATTGTAGCTTGGATATATCCCATCAGCTGCTTTTCCTGCTGCCTGAGAAATTTTTATCTGCAACGAATTTGCTTCGCCAGAACTTAACGTGATAACAGCAGTTCTTGCGCTTGAAGTTGTGTTTTCTAATGCTGTAACCTGAACCACTGTAGTACCGGTTGAACCCGCCACTTTATTAATTTTTATCCAGTTTGTTCCAGAACTTTGCAGCAACCATGCAGTTACTTCACTATTAATTGTTAATTCAGCGTTACTTTCGGCGCTCTGAAAATCGATTTTATCTGTACTTATTGTAAGCCCTTTTACAGTTAAGTTTTGTGCTGTTTCTTTATCAGAACTGCAAGCTAAAACTCCTAAAAATGCAAAGCATAAAAATATACTTATCAGGTAATCTTTAATTGTTTTTTTCATTTGGTTTGGTTTAAGTTAAGTGTAAGTTTTTAAAATCAACGCCAGCTTTTAGTGGGCTGGCGTTGACGGTTTGATTATTTTATAGCAATAAAAAGTTTTATTTAACTGTTACATCAATTTTGAATTTCAGATCTCTAGAGGAATTTCCTATATTCAAAGTATATTTCCCTGGTTCCACTGTCCATTTTTTAGAGGCAACATCATAATAGGCTAATTCTTTTACCGGAACTTTGATGGTTACTTTTTCTGAACCTCCAGCTATAACAGCAACTTTTTTGAAACCTTTCAATTCTTGTTTGGCACGAGTAATTTTAGAATCTGATTTTGAAGTGTACAACTGAACCACTTCTTTTCCTTTAACATTTCCGACATTTTGAACCTCTAAAGAAACTTCAATCACATCTGTTAAAGTGAAATTCGTCTTATTAGTCTTGGGATTTCCAAAAGCAAAGTTGGTATATGATAATCCGTAACCAAAAGGATATAACGGCGCCACATTTTTAGTATCAAACCAACGGTATCCAATCAAAAGTCCTTCTGCATAATTTACAGCTTTGTCTCCAGGGAAACTGTTTGTGGCATGTGCAGGAGAATCTTTCAATTGTTTTGGCATTGTCCAAGGTAATTTTCCTGACGGATTTACTTTTCCTAAAATCACATCAGCCAAAGCATTTCCACCTTCAGAACCGTTAAACCAGCTCCAAACTAAAGCAGAAGATTTTTGGCTTACTTCATTAATATCAAATGGAGCTCCAGCAATCATTACCACAATCGTTTTTGGGTTTACAGCCAATACTTTTTTGATTAATTCTTCTTGTCCGAAAGGCAAGTGTAAATCTCTTCTGTCTGAAGCTTCTGTTTCATAATCACGGTTGGATCCCGCAAAAATGATCGCAACATCTGAGTTTTTAGCAGCTTCTACTGCTTCCTTAACTTTTGCTTCGTCCAATTTGTCAATTGTAACTGGCCCTGTAGAAGTAATATTTCCTAAGTTTCCTTTATTTTTCTCATCATAACGCTCTAAATATCCTTCAGCATAATTGATTTTAACTGATGAAGGAAGTCTGTTTTTAAGACCTTCAAGAGGCGTAACTTCTCTTTTTGTTTTAACACCAGCTCCAAATCCGCCAAGAGCGTTTTTCTTTGTTGCATTGTTTCCAATAACGGCAATCGATTTTACTCCGTCTAATTTTAGCGGAAGCGCATTATTTTCATTTTTCAATAAAACAATTGCCTCGGCAGCAATATCATAAGCGTCTTTGTAATGTGCTTCGGTTGCGATACTTCCTTTTGCACGAGTTCCGCCACCCATTGCTTTTATATGAAATAAACCACGTAAAATACGTTTTACATGAAGGTCAATTTCTTTTTCTGAAACTTCTCCTGATTTAACCGCAGCAATTAATTTATCGGCTAAGAAAAATTCGTTGAAAGGTTTTGGAGTTCCCATTTCGATATCCAGTCCGCTTTTTAGAGCTTTTGCTGTCGAATGTACGGCTGCCCAGTCAGAAACTACAATTCCTTTGAATCCCCATTCATCACGAAGGATTTTGTTCAGCATATAATCGTTCTCACATAAATATTCACCTCTGAATTTATTGTAAGCACCCATAATGCTGTATGCTTTTCCTTCTTTTACTGAAGCTTCAAAAGCTGGAAGATAAATCTCGCGAAGTGTACGCTCGTCAATCTGAACATCAACAAAATCACGATTCGTTTCCTGATTGTTTGCTGCATAATGTTTTACACAAGCCATCACATCCTTTTCCTGTAAACCAACAACCAGAGGCACAGCGATTTTTTTATTTAAAAACGGATCTTCCGACATGTATTCGTAAGTTCTTCCTCCAAGTGGAGTTCTCACCATATTGATTGCTGGCGAAAGTAACATGTCTTTGTCTCTTGCACGTAATTCTTCTCCTAAACTGGTTCCGAAAGTATGCGCCATTTCTGCATTAAAAGTGGCTGCCAAAGCACCGCCCGCTGGATAATACGTTGCAAAATCGTTTGTCAAACCAGCTGGAGCCCAGTTATCGCGTGAAATTTCTTCACGAACTCCCAACGGACCGTCTGCCATTTTTAATTCTGGAATTCCTAAACGTTTTACGCCTGCATTGGCAAACATACTGTTCCCGTGAAGCATTCCGATTTTTTCTTCTAAAGTCATCTGCGAAATCAGTTTGTCGATTTCAGCATCATGTTCTGTTCCTATTTCTTTTCCAACGTATTCTTCGGTCTCCGCCGAATTTGAAGCTGAAGTCTGCGCATCATTTTTACAAGAAGCAAATAATGCCAAAACAACCGCTGACAACATGATCATTTTATTTTTCATAGATAGTTAGATGTTTTTAGACTTAAAGATTTTGATTCCTCACGCATTATCTGTAAATCCTGTTAATATTATATTGTTTGTGGTTTTTTGTTTTTAGTTTATTGTTTGATTAAATTCAGCATTACAACATCATTTTCGTTGATTTTGAATTCTTTGCTGAAAGTTCCTTTTCCGTCAATTGTAATTTTTTCTGTCGAAATTGGCGCTCCGTTATTTTTCTCTTTTATTGAATTGACCTGCTCACGTGTTAACTGACTTGGCTTATTCATCGCTAAATAATCCGCGTAAGCGTCATTTACTTTGTAGCCGACTTTATAGATTTCTAAAGTATATTTACCTTTCTGCATTCCGTCCACCTCAATTTTGACTTTTCCTTTTTCTTTTGATGGAAGATCTTTAATGTAATACGTCTGGTTCAACTCTTTATCGCCCGGATGGGTATTTGTAAAATCCCACAATAAAACCTGAACATCGCCTTTTGCATTTTTAGAAGTCCAAGAAGATTTATCACTGTTTTGAAGTTCTGTTTCTCCCAATTTATTCATTAGATAATAAGAGAAATAGGCTGGTTTTTTAATTCCCTGCGTATTCAACAATCCGAAACCACCGTGAAAAGGTGTAAATCTTGGCCCAGCTTCTTCAAAAATATCCGTGAAAACCCAATACGACATTGAGTTTGCAGCATTGCCAACTTGTTTTAATTTCTGCAAAATATACGCCGCCGAATGATAACTGTCGTGAATTGGATCAGCAGGTGTATAAGATGCACTCCATTCTGTATAATGCAATTCAAGATTCGGTTTGGTTGATTCTGTAATTTGTTTGCGTGAATTTATAACTTCGCCGCTTACGCTAAATTCGTCTTTGCTCAATATCGTTCCAGAAGTTCCGAATTCGTCCAAATAGCCATGTTTTACTCCATATGTATGTGTTGAAATAAAATCGATCGGCACATTATTTTTTTCACAAAAAGCGATTGTTTCTGGAACCCACGCCGCACCTGCTGTCGCTGGCCCGCCGACTTTATAAACCGGATTTACTGCTTTTACACCGCGAACTGCGTAATCGTATAATTTATAGTATTCGTCCTGCGTACTGCTCCAAAATCCTGGCGAAAGATTTGGTTCGTTCCACACTTCAAAATACCACGTTTTTACTTCTTCGTCTCCATAACGTTCCTTAAAGTGAGCCGTTAGATTTCGAATTAAATCTTCCCATTTTTTATAGTCTTTTGGAGGAGTAACATTTCCTTTCCACCAAAAAATAGTTTCTTTTCCGCTTGCCAAAGCATTTGGCATAAAACCTAATTCTACAAAAGGTTTCATTTTCAGACTTATAATGTAATCGAACAAAACATCTACATATTGGTAGTTGTATTCTGGATTTCCTTTTTCGTCTTCACGGTAAATGGCCATATCATCTGTCAGCAAACCATGAAAGCGAATGTATTTAAAATCGCATTCTTTTTTTACCAATGCCAATTGCTGCTGCCAATCTGCTCGCAAACCTTCATTTGCTCTTCCGGCACCAATGCATTCTTTGAACATGGTGTTTAGTTTTCCTGCTTCTTTTTTGAAATCCACTTTTATGGTTCGGTCTTGAGCGAACGAATTCATTGAAGAAATTAAAACTGTTGCTAGTATTAAAAGTTTTTTCATCTGAAAATAGTTTTGTTTATTTTTTGCCACAGATTAATAGGATTCTAAAGGATTTTTTTCTTTTCTCTCGCAGATTTAGCAGATCGAGCAGATTTAAATCTTTTTAATCCTTTTAATCTGTGGCTAAATGTTTTATTGTCCAACTATATGTTAGACGCACTGCAGTGCGTCTCTACAGAAAATCTTTGCGAATTATAATTTCTTAAATCTTACAGCTCCACCGCCAGCACCGCCTAAGTTCAATTGTAATTTATCTGAAGCTTTTACTGTTTTCTTCGAAATTGCTACCGCTTCTGGATTATTCTTCTGATTTGTTCCTTCAGCATCCACATAAATTTGCGCTTCGTAAGTGGCATTTGGATCTAAGAATGATAATGAAACATTTACATTTCTTGGATTTTCATTTGTTAAAGTTCCTAAATACCAGTCTGCGCTGTTTCTGTCTTTTCTTGCTGTCGTGATGTATTCACCAATTTTTCCTTCTAAGATTTTTGTGTCTTCCCAATCTGTCGGAACATCTTTTAAGAATTGCAAAGCTGGTTTTCCTTCATAATTTTCAGGAAGATCGGCCAACATTTGAATTGGAGAATAAATCGTAACGTACAATGCCAATTGCTGCCCAACTGTTCCCTGAATTCTTTTTCCTGGATAACCTTGTTTTACCTCAACATCAAAAATTCCTGGTGTGAAATCCATTGGCCCTGAAAGTAATCTTGTAAACGGAATAATACTTAAATGGTTCGGCGGATTTCCTTCGCTCCATGCGTTATATTCTTGTCCGCGCGCCGCTTCTCTTGAAACCATGTTTGGGAAAGTTCTTCTTTCTCCAGTATCTTTAATTGATTCGTGGTATAAAACCGCTAAATCGTATTGTGCCGCTTTTTCTAAAATGTATCTGAAATAATTCACTCCAAACTGTCCGAAGTGCATTTGTTTCATATTTAATTTAGAACCTACGTGACCAATTTTTACGGTGTGGATTCCTAATTTTTTGTATAATGCAAAACCTTCGTCAACTTCTTTTAAATAGTTGATTAAGTTAGAACCTGTTTCGTGGTATCCTATTAATTCGATGTTCTTTTTCTTTCCATACTCCACCACTTTTTCTAAGTCGAAATTGTCAGCGCTTTTCGTGAAACTGAACATGTGCATACGGTTTTCGTACCAGCCCGGCGTCCATCCTTTGTTCCATCCTTCGATTAGTAAATGGTGGAAACCTTCTTTTGCCGTAAAATCGATATATTCTTCGGCGTGTTTTGTCGTTGCACCTTGTTTGTCGCTTTCCCAGAAAGTATATTTACCGATGTGCATTCCCCACCAAATTCCTAGATATTTGTATGGTTTGAAATAGCTGTTTGTGTTCTTTAATTTGTTTGGTTCGTTCAGGTTTAAAACCAAATAAGAAGTAATCAATTCTCCCGGATTTTCTCCAATTTGAATGGTTCTCCAAGATGAAGTGAACGAATCTTTTACGCGAACTTTTACACCATCAGGCCAAGGCACTAGATCTGATTTTAATTCTGTTCCTTTAGTGTTTACCAAAGTCATACTAGCAAAATCATACAAGTTGGCTTCGTGGAAACTTAAAGCCAATCCGCTTTTGCTTTCGATTGTTAATGGCGTTAAAACCGTATCAAGCGTACTTACGGGTGCATCTTTAAACAAATATTCATCACGGTTTTCTCTGTTTGCCGGAATCCACCACGCCTTTCCGTCTTCTTTTAAGTTGAAAGTTGTTTTTTCATCTGTAATGAAGATACTGTCTTTTACATTTTGTTTCGGGTAAACATATCTAAAAGCTACTCCATCATCAAAAGCACGAAACTGAATTTGTAATTTTCTTTTGTTTCCTGTTTTTTGCTGTAAATCAACTACTAATTGATTGTAGTGATTTCTGATGTTTTTCTTTTCTCCCCAAACTTGTTCCCAAGTTTCGTCAAACGTAGAAGTTTTTGCTCCTTTGATTTCGAAATTTGAACTTAAGTCTTCATTTCCTTTTAATACAAATCCCATTTCAGAAGGAGAAATTACTTCTGTCTTTCCGTGAGAAACGACGTATTTTGGAGCGTTTTTCACCAGCTCAAATTTGATTTTGTTTTTTCCGTTTGGCGATGCCAGTTCGTAAGCGCTTTTCGTTTTTTGACTGTAGCCGATTGTCATTGAAAACAATACGGCTGGGAGAATAAGATAGTTTTTCATGTTTTTTGGTATTATGTTTTTTTGCCACTGATTTTTCAAATCTCTGACTATTTTTTTGCCACAGATTAAAGGATTAAAAAAGATTAAAAATCTGC
The DNA here is from genome assembly GCF_042678225.1 of Flavobacterium artemisiae. NCBI lineage: Bacteria > Pseudomonadati > Bacteroidota > Flavobacteriia > Flavobacteriales > Flavobacteriaceae > Flavobacterium > Flavobacterium artemisiae. Next base: position 334,254 of record NZ_JBHUDZ010000001.1, read on the forward strand.
TCAATCTGCAATCCCGATAGTTATCGGAAGTGAGAGAAAGAAAAAATCCTTTCTAATCATTTTAATCTGTGGCTATATTTTTTTTACCACAAATTCCGCAAATTATCACAAATTAAATTCGTGAAAATTCGTGCAATTCGTGGCTAACTTTTTATTTTACCCACTCCGTTTTAAAAGTGGTTTTTCCTTTTAATGGATTTGCGTTTACGTCAAAATTGTTTCCGGTTTTGGTCACTTTGATTTCTTGTAAATCATCTCCGTTTGGTAAATAAACTTTAGCTGAAGCCGAAGTTGTTTTATCGCTTGCATATACTTTTAAAGTCAATTTGCTCCAATCCATATCTTTTGTAGACTGCGCTAAACCGATATGAGGAAGTGCAGTTCCATCTTTTACTAAAACTACAATTGGCACTTCGCCCGCTTTAATTTTATGCCAGCCAGATTGATATACTTTTTTAGTTTGATAGTCAATCCAAGTTCCTTCTGGAAGGTAAACGTCTCTTTCTTCAACTTCTTCAAAAAGTGGTGCAACCAACATACTTGAACCAAATAAATATTCATTATCCACTAACCAAGCTCCCGGATCGTTTGGATATTCTACAAATAAAGCTCTCATCATTGGCAATCCTTTTTCTGAACTTTCTTTTGCCTGAGCGTAGATATAAGGCATTAATTCATAACGCATATTATCAGCTTTTCTAAATCCCTCTAAGAATTCTTTGCTGTATAACCAAGGTTCGCGAGGTGGTTCTCCGTGGCTTCTTACGTGTGAAGTCAACATTCCGAATGGTGTCCATCTTCTGTAAATATTCTCAGGAGATTTTGTTGCGAAACCTCCAACATCATGGCTCCAGAAACTGAATCCGCTTAATCCTAATGAAAGTCCACCGCGTAATTCTGCCGACATGGCACCATTCGTAGTTTCAGAATCTCCTCCCCAATGTAACGGATAACGCTGTGATCCTGCCCAAGTACTTCTCGCCCAGATTAAAGTATATCCTTTTTCCTTCTGAGTGATTTCTGCAACGGCTTTGTTATATCTTAAAGGATATAAATTATGCTCGTAGAAACCTGTTCTTCCAGAATGGTAAATTCCGTCTGGCGGTGCTGCTTCTCCAAAATCTACTTTGAAAACGGCAACTCCTTCATCGAATAACTTTTTCAATTTTCCTTGGTACCAAGTAACTGTTTCAGGATTTGAGAAGTCTAAAACTGCATCTTCGTACGGAAGATTTCCTTTTCTGTCTTTAACCGCTAAATTCTTATCCATAATTTCTGGAAACAAAGTATTTTTTGGTGTGAAATATGGCAACTGCCATAAACAAACTTGGAAACCGTCTTTCTTTAAATCGGACATCATTTTTGTTGCGTCTGGGAAACGCGATTTTGCAAACTCATAGTTGTTTCTCCAATCTACATCAAACCAACCTGTGTCAAAGTGAATTACGTCAGTTGGGATTTTGTATTTACGCAGATCTCTCGCAACGTCACGTCCTTCTTTTTCTGAGAAATAGGTAATACGACTCATCCAAAAACCGAATGACCAAAGTGGCGGCATGGCAGCTTTTCCAGTCAAATTAGTGTATTGATCTAAAATGTCTTTTGGTTCTCCAATGAAGAAAAACAAATCGGCTTCGTCGTCTCCAATGTACATTTCGTTGGCACTTGAGAAATACTTTCCGAAGTCAACTGTAATTGGAGTTGAATGATGCATGAAAACGCCATAACCGCGGCTACTCATGTAAAACGGGATAGGTTTATACATCGTTTCATTCTGGATTCCGTTAGCGTCATCTGTCCATAAAACTACTTTTGAACCGCGTTTGTTGAATTGCGTGAAGGATTCTCCACAACCAAATATTTTTTCGTCTGGTTCTAAACTGAACGCAGCGCCCATACTTCTTGAATAATCACTGTTTCTGCGAACGTATGAAAACGGAAGTGTTGGTGTATACGTATTTTTAAAATCAGTATCGTGAAGGGTGCTTGTCAACAGTTTTCCTTTTTCATCGAAGATTTTTACGTGCCAAGGTTTTGTCAAAATTTCAACTCTTCCGTGTTTGCTTGTATAACTGTGACCGCCTTCGATTTTAGCATATTTCCATAATTCCGGATGATTTGGCGCAACGCCGTCAACCAACATTAAAGATTCCTTTTGTGGGTGAAATTGCGGGCCAGAAGTGGCTTTGATACGAACTGTTCTATCAGAAACAAACTGAATTTCGAATGGCAAAACTGGTGATTCTGCATATTCTGTTGTTGGGAATTCGTTTGCTTTTTCAACATCGGGTTTCATCATCATGTTGTTGAATGCCTGACGTGTTTTATAGTTGTATCTCAAATATTTTATGGCTCCTTTTCCCGTTGCAGGGTCGAAAGAAGCTAGTTCGTCTGCAAAGTAAAAAGTGTTCAGATAGTTCTGAAAATCTTTACTGATATCGATTGGTGCATTCAGCACATCTGCATTTTGAATTTGAGCTGATGCTTTTGGCGTCAGAACAAATCCAAGCATAAAAGCCGAAAACAATGTGGTTAGTTGTCTGTTTTTCATTGGTTAATTTAGTTATCCTAACAGGTTTTAAAAACCTGTTAGGTATTTTATATACTATCTTAATAAAAATTTATAGATACCTAACAGGTTTTGGAAACCTGTTAGGATAGTAAAACTTACTATTCTGTTGTAATTACGATTGTGGCTTGTTTTAATCCATTCGCTTTAGCGGTTAATTCTAATCTTCCGCTTTTATCTCCCGATTGTACAATTACCAAACATTTTCCTGCCAAAGCGGTATGTTTAGTTCCTTTGTAAGGTTCGTGACTAACTGGGTCTCCACTGCAAACGCCTACGATTTTCCCACTTCCTTTTAATGAAAAGTTGATTTCGTTGTTTGCATTTGGCGCTATCGTTCCGTTTGCATCCAAAATATCTACGGTTACAAAAGACAAATCATTTTTGTCTGCTTTGATGGTATTTCTGTCCGCAGTTAATTTTAATTGTGAAGGATTTCCAGCGGTTTTGATTTCTTTTTCTAAAACCACTTTTCCGCCTTTGCGAGAAATGGCTTTAAGCGTTCCTGCTTCAAAAGGAATTCGCCACATTACGTGTAAATCTTCTCCTTTTTTAGCTCTTTTTCCAACTGATTTTCCGTTTACGAAAAGTTCCACTTCATCTGCATTATTATAGTAAGCCCAAACGTCAACAGTTTGTCCGGCTTTCCAGTTCCAATGTGGGAAAACGTGAAGAACAGTTTTATTAGTCCATTCACTTTGGTACATATAATACACGTCTTTCGGGAAACCGGCTAAATCGACAATTCCGAAATACGAACTTACCGATGGCCACTCGTATGGAGTTGGTTCTCCGATATAATCGAAACCTGTCCAAACGTACATTCCCGCTAAGAAATCGTGTTTTTTAATGATTTTCCAAGTTGCTTCGTGAGTTGAACCCCAAGGCGTCTGTACTTGATCGTAAGCCGACACCGTATTTCCAGGATTTCCTCCTTCAAATTTTTTATCCCAACTAACTGGCCATTTTTTGATTGTGTCTGAAACAGCATCATAATAACCTCTTGTTTGTAGACCTGAAGTAGTTTCGGTTGCTATAAAAGGGGTTTTTGGGAAGTTTTTTAAATGATGTTCAAATGTCTGATGCGCATAATTGTATCCGATCAAATCTAAAACTCCAGATCCCGCAAGCGGATTAATCGAAACATTTTTTTTCTCGAATTGTAAAGTCACCGCATCAATATTCATATTTACCGGCGGATTCATTCCTGCGGTAATGGGTCTTGTTTTATCGTATTGACGTGTAATTGCAGCTAATTCTTTTGCAATTTCAATTCCCGTTTCGTTCCATTGTTCCGGGATTTCGTTTCCAATACTCCACATAAAAATACTGGCGTGATTTCGGTCGCGTAACAATTGATCAATTAAATCTTGTTTGTGCCATTTGTCCCAATCATTTGCGTAATCGTATTTGGTTTTGTTTTGTTTCCACATGTCAAAAGCTTCATCCATGACAATGAAACCCATTTTGTCGCAAAGCTGTAAAAGTTCAGGAGCAGGCGGATTGTGAGAAGTTCTTATTCCGTTTACGCCCATTTCTTTCAGAATTTCCAACTGACGTTCAAGTGCTCGCGTATTGATTGCGGAACCCAACGGACCTAAATCGTGGTGCATACAAACTCCTTTTATTTTGACCTGTTTTCCGTTCAAAATAAAACCTTTATTCAAATCAAATTTAAAATCCCTGATTCCGAATGTCGTTTTGTATTGATCAATGATTTTATCGTCAAGCGAAATTTCCGTAACTGCCGTGTATAATTCTGGATTTTCATCTGACCATAATGCAGGATTTTCAACTTCAGCTGATTGCTTTACAGTTTGATTTCCGTTGGCATTGATGGTTATATCTTGAGTAACCGATGTTACTTTTTTATCTTCTTTATAAAGGGTTGTAGTTACCGTTGCTTTTTTGCTTTCTTGATATTGATTTTTGATTGTAGTTTCAATATTTACAGAAGCTTTTTCAGCCGTAACTTTTGGAGTTGTAATGTACGTTCCCCATTGTCCAACATGAAGTTTATCTGTGGTTTCGATCCAGACATTTCTAAAAATTCCTGAACCTGAATACCAGCGTGAATTGGGTTGTTTTGAATTGTCAACCTTAACAATAATCTCGTTGTTTTTTTCTCCGTAATTTAAATACTTAGAAATTTCATATTGAAAACCAATATATCCGTTTGGACGTTTTCCTAAATAATGACCGTTTACCCAAACTTCGCTGTTTTTGTAAACGCCGTCAAAAGTGATTGAAGTTATTTTTGTACTGTCTTCTGCAGCAACTTTAAATGTCTTTTTGTACCAGCCTAAACCTCCGTTAAGCGATCCTCCACCATATCCGGCCGGACTTTTTTCATCAAACTTTCCTTCGATGCCCCAATCGTGTGGTACATCTAAAATTCTCCATTTTGTTGCTGTGCCGATAGTGTCTTTATCAATAATACTATCATTAAGATGGAAACTCCAATCTGCATTAAAAGAAACTTTTCTATTTACAAAAGCATCGTTTTTTTTGGCACAGGAATTCAAGAAAATAATTCCAGCTGACACTACTAATAAGCTTACGTTTTTTATGTTTTTTCTAATTTGCATGGGTATTTTTTTGTTTTTGAAATTTGAAGATAGAAATAAAAATTGAGTCCATTTATTTCTTCATAAAAACAATTTAAGTCTCAGCTTTAAAGTATCTTTTGGATATTTATTTAAAACTGAGACTTCAAAAACTAACTAATTATGATTTTGGAACTAAATGATAAATTAGATAATCACCATCTGCTCTAATTGCAATAAAGCATAAACTTGTATCTGTAAGTTCAACAATTTTTACGTTAGTAAAACTGAACGAACTGCTAAAATAACTTGGTTCATTTGGGTGAAGCATTTCTGTTCCTCCGTTAAACGAAATTCTGTCATTTGTTTCTCCCGTTGTTAAACTAAAATTGAACGTCCCTGTTTTTGTTGTTTTTTGTGTTGCTCCTAAAGCTGGGTTCGTTTGTGTTACCGAAACATTATAACCTCCATCTAAATTGAATGTTATTTCTCCCCAATCTTTATTCTCAAGACCTGCCCAAGAAATATCAGTAAGATTTGGCCACCAGCCTGGACCGCTTACCGCTCTATTAACATAGCTTGGTGTATTACCAATAAATTCTAATGGAGCTGTCATGTACAATACCCAAGTTTTTCCAGCTTGTCCGTTGGTCAATTTGTTCCATCTCGGATCACTGAAAAAAGTATTATCGTTCTCTGGAACATCTATTGCAACTGGTGCTGCTTCTACTGAACCTCCTCTAACGAATGCTGTGTAAAAAACAGTGTATTTACCCGCAAATGGAAAAGTAATTTTATCTTCACTTTTGTTAGAATGTCCTAACTCATTTCCTTGTGCGTCTACATATTTCCAAAATGGAATCACTGTTGGATCTTCATTTTTTAAAACTATTTCATTCTTTTTTGCCGCATTTTGAGTCACAGAATATTTAATGGTCTCTGGCGTAAGCGTTACTGCTGGAAGACTTTCGCGATCTTCGATTGCTTCACATGAGAATAAAAACGAACTGATCGTTACAGCCGCTAATACTATATATAATATACGTTTCATAATCAATTTGTTTTTAGTTAATTCCAACCCGGATTTTGAGTAATGGTACCATTTGAAAGTACTATTTGAGATTGTGGCAATGGAAACCAGCCCTGAGTTTCTGTTCTAAAAGTTACAGCAAACTGATCTCCAGTATTGTTATCAATAGCCGCTTTCATTACACCCATTCCTTGTCTGATTAAATCGAAATAACGTAATCCTTCAAGTGCCAATTCTAAACGACGTTCCTCCATGATAACAGATTTAGTTACAGTAATTCTGTGAGCAGTGTCTTTAAATGCACGGTCACGAACTCTGTCAAAATCTGTCTGTGCTAAACCTGCATTTCCGTCCAAATTCAATTCGGCAGCCATTAATAAAACATCTGCAAAACGAATAATTGCATAATCTTGATAGTTGTCAATTTGGAAATTTCCTCCATTTGCTTCTACAACTGCAGTTCCTGCCGCGTTTGTAATCGGGCAGTATTTTTTCCAAGAATATCCTGTGTATTGACGTTGCTCTCTTGCTTGTGGATCAAAATTTAAAGGTTGTCCGTTATGAGTTTCATTCGCATAATCAATAAAAGAAGCCGCTTTTCTAGTATCTGCTGCATCATAAGCTGCAACTAATTTAGGATTAACAGTTGCTCCTCCCCATCCTGTTGCGTATCTTCCGATTGCTCCTCCACGAGGTGCAATATTTACTTGAAAACGGTTTCCTTCGTGAAGATCCCAGTTTCCTTTTCCAGATCCGTTAAAACGAACTGCCCAAACCATTTCTGTATTATCTTCTCCAACAAAATTTTCTAAAGAAGCTGCCAGCCAAAGATTAGCAAAATCTGGAACCAATCCGTGTCCGCTGTTGCTTACCACATCATTAATATAAGTTGTTGCTTGTGCTTTTGTAACAACTCCAGCCAAATCTGTTTTGTTGTAAGCTCCTGTATAGAACAAAAACGTTCTTGCTAAATAAGCTTCTGCAGCCCATTTTGTAATACGCCCATAGTTTGCATTTCCTGCCTGAGAATAGTTTTCATTTCCTAAATTATCTGCTGCAAATTTTAAATCGCTAGCAATTAAGGCATAAGTAACTTCTGGTGTTTGTCTTGGTAATTGAAATTCGCTTGTTGTCACTGTATGATCCAACGGAATAATATCTCCAAACATTTTTGCTGCCTGGAAATGAAAGTGCGCTCTCAAGAAACGTGCTTCTGCTTCGTATCTTGTTTTTAAAGCTGTATTAGCTCCCCAGTTTACTTTATCTAAATTTTCTAACAAAATGTTAGCTCTGTAAATTCCAAGATAAGAGTTTGTCCACGTCAGCGCATTCATGTCTTTATCTGTAGTATATTGAAAGCGGTCCCACTGCAAATCTACTGTTGGATCTGCAATACCAAATCCTCCAAAGCAATTATCAGATGCCTGCTCACTTACAATCAATTGTGTACCGTAAGCTTCTCTTTGCAATACATCATAAACGGCTACCAAACCTTCAAAAGCATCAGACGGAGTTTTATAAAAATTCTCTGTTACTTTATCAGTATATGGTTCGTTTTCCAAAAAATCTTCCGAACAAGCACCTAAAACAAGTAAGCTTGAAAGAGCGAATAATTTTATATATGTTTTCATGTTTTTCAAAATTTAAAAGTTAACATTTAGACCCATCATGTAGGTTCTAGGCTGTGGATAATACCCAACATCGATTCCTTTTGCCCAAGATTGATTTACGTTTCCGAAACCAATTTCAGGATCCATCCCTTTGTACTTCGTAAATGTGTAAATGTTATTTCCTGCAACGTACACTCTGAACTTAGAGAAGAATCTCAATTTGTCTGTTAACTTTGTTAAGTCGCATCCAATAGTTGCGTTTTTAATTCTAAAGAAATCAGAATCCTGAATATAGAGATCAGAGAATTTAGTATAATTCCCGTTTTCATCAGTTCCATAAGTTACTCTCGGAACTGAGTTTGAAGTCCCCTCGCTTGTCCATCTGTTTAAGATATCAGTAGTATTGTTTGTATAAGCACGTGTATAATCATGAATTCCGAAAACGTTTTGTCCTCCAGCTGTACCATAAGTATTGATAGAGAAATCAAAAGCTTTATATGACAATTCTAAATTTACACCATAAGTAACATCCGGATTTGGATTACCAACTTGTGTTTTATCGTTAGCATCAATTTGTCCGTCTCCGTTTAAATCAACAAAACGAACATCTCCAGGTTGAGCATTTGGTTGAACTCCCGCTGCAACTTCTGCCGCATTTTGAAAAATACCATTTGTTTTTAATCCGTAGAAATAACCCATTGGTTTACCAACCTCAACACGGTTCATTTCGTCTAAACCTTGGAATAAAACGTTACTTTCTCCGTGAATGATTCCTTCATTGTTCGCAATTCTAAGTACTTCGTTTTGGTTACGAGAAAGGTTGGCATTAATACCAAAATTCCAGTCTTTTCCAAAACGCGTTCTGTATGCCAAACCAATTTCAAAACCTTTATTGCTTACATCTCCACCATTAATATACGGTGCAGTTGCTCCAGCATAAGTAGGAATCGAAGCTAAAACTAACCAGTCTTTTGTCTTTTTATCATAATAATCAAAAGTCAAAGTAAAGTTGGTAAACAAAGTCGCATCAAAACCTAAGTCTAACTGTTCAGAAGTTTCCCATTTTAAGTTACGGTTTGCCAATTGGTCAGGGCTTGAACCTACTAATAAAGTTTCGTCTCCTGTACCAAAGTGATACGTTTTGTCTGTAGAATTTACAGTTGACAAATAAGCAAATCTTCTTCCGAATTGGTCATTACCATTTTGTCCCCAGCTTGCTCTTAATTTAAATGTGTTCAACACTTTATTTTCTTTAAAGAAAGCTTCTTTATCTAAATTCCAACCTGCAGAAAAGGAAGGGAAAATAGCATACTTGTTGTCTGGTCCAAATTCTGATGAACCGTCACGACGAATTGTCGCCGAAAATAAATATTTGTTATTGTAATCGTATAATAAACGTCCGAAGTAAGACTGGATCGCATAATCTTTACGGTTTCCTTTTACAACATTAGATGTAGGATCTTTTGCATTGTCTAAATAAGCATGTGCAAAATCATCAAAAATCAAGTTTCTTCCTTGTCCTTCCATGTAATCAGAAGTATTCTTTTTAGCAGAAGTACCCGCCAAAATATCGAAATTATGAGAAGAAGCAATGTTGAATTTATATTGAAGTGTATTTTCAAAAATCCATCCCATCGATTTTGTACCACTTTGTGTAACACTAGAAACCGTATTGTTATCGCTGGAAGAAAGAGAATAAACTGGTCTAAAAGATCTGTAGTTACTGTCTGTCATATCAACACCAAAACTTGTTCTAAAAGTAAGGTCTTTGATAATTTTTAATTCAGCAAAAATATTCCCTACATAACGATTTGTTTTCGTTTGATTGAAGTTATTGTAATACAAAGATCCAACCGGATTGCTGACATCTGCTGAAATAATAGAACGTGCAAAATCTCCATTTTCATCATACGCTGCATCTATTGGAGCCGCATTTAAGAAACTTCTAATTGCATTGCTGTAAATACCATCATCGGCAACACCGCTTGATTTAACATTTGAAAATGTAAAGTTTTCACCAATTTTAAGATAATCTTTAATTACTTCAGAAGTTGAGTTTACTGTAAAAGTAATACGATCGTATTGCGATTGATTATTTGATCCTCCAATCATACCTTCTTGTCCATAGTAAGACAAACCTGTAGCAATAGTTGATTTTTGATCACCGCCAGTAATTAATAATGAATGGTTTTGTTTCATAGCACCTTCATTAAACAAATCATTCTGCCAATCGTGATTTGGGAATGAAGCGATTTGTGCTTTAGTGTACAATGGAGAATATCCAGAATTTACACGAGCTTCGTTCATTATTGTTGTATATTCTTGTGTATTCATCAAATCCAGTTTTTTAGCAATTTGCTGAAAACCTGTATAAGAATTGAAAGACACATTCATTTTACCATCTTTTCCTTTTTTAGTTGTTACTAAAATTACACCGTTTGCCGCTCTTGCTCCGTAGATAGATGCAGCCGAAGCATCTTTAAGAACGTCTACCCTTTCAATCACAGATGGATCAAGGTATCCGATTCCGTTATCAACCACAACACCATCTACAACATACAGAGGATCACTGTTCCCTGCTGTACCAGCACCACGAATATTTACCACCATATTCGCACCTGGCTGTCCCGAAGATGAAGTAACATTTACCCCAGAAGCCTGACCTTGTAAAGCATTTACAACATCAAGACTCGCTACTTGCTGGATATCTTTTCCAGATACTAATGAAGTTGCGGCAGTGTTTACTTTTTTCTTTTGAGTACCGTAACCAATTACAACAATTTCTTTAAGCTCCGAAGTTTCGGGCTGTAAAACGGCATTAATTACTTTCTGAGTTCCTACGGTAATGTTTTGTGATCTAAAACCAACAAAAGTGATCACTAAAACATCTCCTGTTTTAGCCTCAACTTTATATTTTCCATCAAAATCGGTAACAGTACTTGAGTTTGTTCCCTTTACTTGTACAGTTGCTCCAGGAACTCCAAATCCGTCTTCAGACGAAGTTATAGTTCCACTTACAGTTTTGGATTGGTCTTGGGCAAATCCAAACTGTATCATAAATACGCTAAGCAGCAGCCCCAAAAAATATGGAAGCTTTGTTGTTTTAATACAATTTTTGCTTTTCATAATAAGAAATGATTAAGTTTAAGTTATAGTTAGTAATCATTTACCCTAAGAAAATTTGGAAAACTCCCCAAGCAATTCTTATTACAAATGAGGGCCTGAATCTCATTTCTAACATTAGACACTTGAAAAACTATTAGCAGAAACCTGAAAAACCTGAGTTTTTCAAAGCATCAAAATCGATTTGTATTATGATTTTTAATTCTGTTATCAAAAAACTTTTAAAATCAATTTAAAAAAACAATTGTGGTAAGTTTAAGTTAAGTTTTATCTTTGCCATCTTTGCTTATAGTCAATTTGAATTTATCTTATGGTAAATTTGACTACAAGTGTAAAACTTTTTTTCTATTTTAGCAAAATATTAAGGTTATTTTTTTTTAATTCTGATTTAAGAGGAGTCATTTTTATTAATATAACAAGCGAACTTGTTTTAGTGAAATAATTTTTAAATAAAAAATAGCTAAATAGTAATTTGACAATCAAGTATTTAAAAGAATTTCATTTTAAAGAGTTCCTTTTTACGAATTTCAAAGCCTTGATTATCAAAATTTTAATTTGTTAAAAAAATATTAAGTAACGAACAAAGACACTTTAGCATTTTATTTGCTTAATTTGTCAAAATTTATAGCAACTTATGATCGAAAATGGAGATGAGAAACCTTTCGCAAAAAGCGAACAAAGTGCGATGAACGCCATCACGATTGACTGCGTCATATTTGGTTTTGACAAAGGAAGTCTTGAAGTACTTTTGGTGCAGCATGGAGAAGGGATCAGTAAAGGAAAATGGGGGCTTCCAGGAGGATGGATTTATAAAAAAGAAAGCACTGATAATGCCGCGCATCGACTATTAAACGAGTTGACTGGTCTTGATAATATTTATCTTGAACAATTAAAAGCTTTTGGAGATCCAGATCGTTTCCCGCTCCGACGTGTAATTACAATCGGGTATTATGCTTTGGTAAAAAGAGAAGATTATAATATTAAAGCTGGTTTTACAGCATCCGATGCACAATGGTATAAAATTGATAGTATTCCGGATTTAATTTATGATCATAACGAAATTCTGGCTTATAGTATAAAACATCTTAGAAGCCGTGTTCGTCAGGCGCCGCTTGGTTTTAATCTGCTGCCAGAAAAATTTACTTTATTGCAGTTGATGCAGCTTTACGAAGAAATATTAGGAGTCGAAATGGACAAATCGAATTTTAGGCGTAAAATTCTGCATATGAAATTGTTAGTAGCTTTAGACGAAAAGCAGCAAGATGTTTCTCATAGAGCGGCACAATTGTATAAATTTGATCCTGCGATCTACCAAAAACTTACAGAGAAAGGTTTTAATTTCGAATTCTAATTCGTCTGAACCGAAAAAAAAAATTTCGTTATTCTAATATTATCAGAAATTGGCAGAAAAAAATCAGCATAGCAAAACAGCAGTAGACGGAATCACAATCGATTGTGTGTTTTTCGGATTCAATAAAGAAAGCCTTGAAGTGCTTTTAGTACAGCATGCTCAAGGCGAAAGTATGGGTAAATGGGGACTTCTGGGCGGCTGGCTTCAAAGAGACGAAAGTGCCGATGATGCCGCACAGCGAATTTTACAGGAACTTACTGGTCTTGAAGATATTTATCTGGAACAATTACAAGCATTTACAAATCCGAAACGTGTATTAGAAAGACGCGTTGTGACTATCGGATATTATACTTTGGTTAATCGGGAAGATTATAATATTAAAGCCAGTTTACGAGTTATTGAAGCCAAATGGTACAAAATAAACGAGATTCCGGATTTGATTTTTGATCATAACGAAATTCTGAATGTCAGCTTAATGCAGCTGCGTAATCGCGTACGTCAGGCTCCAATTGGATTTAATTTGCTGCCAGAAAAATTTACTTTATTGCAGTTAATGCATTTGTATGAAGAAATTCTCGGAATCGAAATGGATAAATCGAATTTTAGAAGAAAAATTCTGCACATGAAACTGCTCACAGAATTGGATGAAAAACAAAAAGACGTTTCGCACAGAGCAGCTAAACTTTACAAGTTTGATGATGAAATGTATAAAAAACTAACTCAAAAAGGATTCAATTTTGAGTATTAACAAAACGGCCTAAAGAAATCTTTAGGCCGTTTTTTATTTTTTTACGGAATACAAAGGATTATCACATTGCAAAAACCTCCCACAATTCCCGGAAACTTAGTTGGGTCTTCTGTTCCCGAATTAGCGGCAACTCCTTTTCCACTCGGGCACATTGAAGTTGGCACTCCATTTCTCGGTCCGCAGACAGTTCCTAAAGTTCCTCCACCGATACTTTTCATTTCTTCTTTTGTAAGCTTTTCATATTTCAGAACAAGCTTCATTGTTTCTTTTTGCATAATTTCTTGGGTTTAATTAGTAAATAAAAACACTATAACTACTTTCTAGCTGATTATCTTGTACACAGATATTTCAAAAAAACAGTTAAAAACCAAAAGCAGATTAATCTTATGGTTAAAATGACTACAAGTTTAATCAAATTAATCTTAAGCGACAATTATTCGTACAAAAAATACATTTATTTCATCCAAATCTCGGTTTGGGCATTTATTCCTTAAACTTTATTTCCGTTAATCTTAATCTAAAAAGTATTCTTCAATTTTTAGCTCAAAAAACCATATTGATGCAAAATCTTTACCGACTGAAAAACAGGTTTTTGACTTCTGTATTCAAAATCGATAAAGTAAATTCCAGAATCCAAAACTTTGCGCTATCTTTGCGCCTTAACAAGACGTTTTAAAGCAATTGTTTTATCACGAATTGTTCCCAAAAAATACTAAAACTCATTTAGAGAACTGATATATTAAAATGAAGAAGATACGTAATTTTTGCATTATTGCACACATTGACCACGGTAAAAGCACATTGGCAGACAGGCTTTTGGGCGCTACACAAACCGTTACAGCTCGTGAAGAGAAAGCACAATTGCTTGACAACATGGACTTGGAGCGCGAGCGTGGAATTACCATTAAGAGTCATGCCATTCAGATGGAATATACTTATAAGGGAGAAGAATATATTTTAAATTTAATTGACACTCCGGGTCACGTTGACTTTTCATACGAAGTTTCTCGATCTATTGCCGCCTGCGAAGGAGCACTTTTAATTGTTGATGCTGCGCAGAGTATTCAAGCTCAGACTATTTCTAACTTGTATTTAGCTTTAGAAAATGACTTGGAAATTATTCCAGTTTTAAATAAAGTAGATTTACCAAGTGCAAATCCAGAAGAAGTTAGTGATGATATTATCGATTTATTAGGCTGTAAACTAGAAGACATTATTCATGCTTCTGGAAAAACTGGTTTTGGTGTTGAAAACATCTTAGCTGCCATTATCGAAAAAATTCCAGCTCCAAAAGGAGATCCAGAAGAGCCGTTACAAGCTTTAATTTTTGACTCTGTTTATAATCCGTTCCGTGGAATCGAGGTTATTTTTAGAGTTGTAAATGGTGAAATTAAAAAAGGCCAGAAAATTAAATTTATGGCTACTGATAATGAATATTTTGCTGACGAAATTGGAACTTTAAAATTAAATCAGGTTCCTAAAAATGTAGTTTCGGCAGGAGATGTTGGTTATTTGATTTCTGGAATTAAAGAAGCACGCGAAGTAAAAGTTGGTGATACAATTACAGATGCCAAAGTGCCGACAACGAATATGATTACTGGTTTTGAGGACGTAAAACCTATGGTATTTGCTGGAATTTATCCAGTTGATACAGAAGACTATGAAGATTTGCGTTCGTCAATGGAAAAATTACAATTGAACGATGCTTCATTAGTTTTTGCTCCAGAAAGTTCTGCCGCTTTAGGTTTTGGTTTCCGTTGCGGATTCTTAGGAATGCTTCATATGGAAATTATCCAAGAACGTTTAGAACGTGAGTTTGACATGACGGTAATTACAACTGTACCTAACGTTTCGTATTTGGCTTATACAAAAAAACATCCAGAAACTGCATTAGTAGTAAACAATCCTTCAGATTTACCAGAACCTTCAAAACTTGATAGAGTTGAAGAGCCTTTTATAAAAGCTACTATTATTACAAAAGCTGATTTCGTAGGAAACGTAATGAGCTTATGTATCGAAAAACGTGGTTTAATTACGAATCAGACGTATTTAACAACTGAAAGAGTTGAGTTGAATTTTG
This sequence comes from Flavobacterium artemisiae, assembly GCF_042678225.1. Lineage (NCBI taxonomy): Bacteria > Pseudomonadati > Bacteroidota > Flavobacteriia > Flavobacteriales > Flavobacteriaceae > Flavobacterium > Flavobacterium artemisiae. The sequence goes on from NZ_JBHUDZ010000001.1 coordinate 349,311, forward strand.
ATATGCCTTTGGCAGAAATTGTATTCGATTTTTACGATCGTCTAAAAACAGTTTCTAAAGGTTATGCTTCTTTCGATTATTCTCCAATCGGAATGAGAACTTCTAAATTGGTTAAGCTAGACGTTCTTTTGAATGCTCAAACTGTAGATGCTCTTTCTGCCTTGATTCACGAAGACAACGCTTATAATATCGGTAAAAAAATGACCGAAAAATTACGTGAACTAATCCCAAGACAGCAATTTGATATTCCGATTCAGGCTGCAATTGGAGCTAAGATTATTGCTCGTGAAACGATTAAAGCACTTCGTAAAGACGTTACTGCAAAATGTTATGGTGGAGATATTTCGCGTAAGCGTAAACTTCTTGAAAAACAGAAAAAAGGTAAAAAACGTATGCGTCAAGTAGGAAACGTTGAGATTCCGCAAGAGGCATTTATGGCTGTTTTGAAACTTAACGACTAGATTTTTTTTTAGAAAATAGAAAAAAGAACATAGAATATAGACTAACCCAATGACTTAAAGTTGTTGGGTTTTTTGTTTTATTTTATAACAATATCTCTTTACGTGAGACGCACTGCTGTGCGCCTCTACAATTCTGTGTCGTGAATATGATTTCAAATTTTATTCAAAATAAATATATCTTCAATCTTTTACACACAATCTGCATCTGTAGAGACGCACAGCAGTGCGTCTTACGCAAAGTATAGCATTAATTAATTCAAAACAAAAATCTGTCCCAATTTGGAACAGCATTTTATTTCCATAAATAACCAAGCTTTGTATCTTTGAATCTTAGTACCTCATCAACTCAGAACCTTAGAACCTAAAAAATGCTCGACGAAACCCCAAAACGATTTGACCGAATTGTTGCCATTCTGATTCAATTGCAATCTAAAAAAATTGTAAAAGCTCAGGAATTGGCAGATCGTTTTGAATGCAGTTTGAGAACTATTTACAGAGATATTCGAACTCTTGAAGCTTCGGGAGTTCCCATTTATAGTGAAGCTGGTGTTGGATATGCTTTGATGGACGGCTACAGATTACCTCCTGTTATGTTTACGCGCGAAGAAGTAAGCAGTTTTATTGCTGCCGAAAAACTGATGCAAAAATTTACCGATCCTTCTTTGGGAACACATTACGCATCGGCAATGTACAAACTCAAGTCTGTTTTAAAAAGTAACGACAAAGATTATCTTTCGAACATCGAATCGAGAATTCTAATGCAGGATGCTGAACCAATGTTTAACGATAATTCTCCAAATACATTAGCCGTTCTTTTTGAAGGAATTGCCGAAAAAAAACAGATTCTTTTAACGTATAAAACTTTTGATAAAGAAGAAACGACGCAACGAAATCTGGAACCTGTAGGTGTTTTTCACGATAATAACAATTGGTATTTTTTAGGATATTGCCATCTTAGAAAAGATTACCGTCAATTTAGAACTGACAGAATTCAAGGAATTAAAAAAACAGATGTCGATTTTACCATCGAACATGATTCTCTGGAAACTTATTTGGCTGAAAATGAAAAAACGATTCCAACAACAAAAGTCCGTCTTTTGGTGCAGAAAAAAATCGCAAGATATTTAGCTCACGAAAGAAAGTATCATGGTTTTGTTTCTCAAAAAGAAATAGGCGACGAAATCGAAATGACTTTTATGTCTCATAGTTTGCAAGATGGATTTCCGCGCTGGTTTTTAATGTTTGGCGATTATGCCAAAATCCTAGAACCAGAATCTCTAAAAACGAGAGTTTTAGAGTTATTAGAAATTAATAAACAAAGGCTTTTATAAAAAAAACTCCTGAAGATTTTCAGGAGTTTTTTGTTTATTTCTGTTTCACAACATTATAAAAATTATAATCGGTATTTGAGGCATCGGTAATTCCGACATTTCTTCCTATTGTTACGATCTGGCCTCTGTGATAAGTTCCGTGATTAACAACCTGAATTAAGTAATCGGCAATTGGAAGTTCGCACTCAAACCACGGATTTGTAATTTTGACTTCTTTTACTAAATCTTCTTCTGACATTGAGTTAATAAGATGTTTCAATTTTGTAGACGAATTCAGTAAACCGGCAAATATTTCTTCTTTAGACAGATTGTCGAAACTTTCTTTTTCTGTCATCGGTATTCCTGAAATTACAGAAAACCAATATCCTTCAGTGGACCAAATATGATCCAGTGTTTTCATAATAGTAGAAAAACTCGAAGGCACTTCTGCATAAAGCAATTCATCAGATTTCGGCGAAAGCCAATTCACAAATTGCTGATTTACCCATAAATTGTAATCTGAATAATTTGACATTATACTCTTTAAACTCATAACGGTTAGATTTTAGATTAGTTTTATAAAGTTATAACTTTAAAATCAGAGTATTATCTTTCCCAGAAAAACGGCGGTTCAATATTTAAAGCTCTTAAATATACATAAGCCTGCCCTCGGTGGTGTACTTCATTATCTATAAAATAGAGAATGTTTTGAATGATTGGAAATTCATACTGACCGAATAGATTAAAAGTTTCACTAAAATCTTCAATAGTTAATTGTTCCCAATATTTATTGATTTCTTCTGTAGCTTCATCCCATTTAGCTAGATATTGCGCTTTAAAAATCAGTTTTTCTGTTCCTTCAGTATAAGGCTGCGCTTCGCGATTTACGATTCCTTTTAATGCTGGAGCTGCAATCGCTAAAAGTTCATCAACTAATTTTGCAAAAGGACGCATACCGCCAATTGAAAATTCGAAGAAATCTTTTTCAGGAAACATCTCAATTAAACGACGCGTAAGTGCGCGGTGTCCTTGCCAGTGTTTTAATAAATCTTCTGAAGTAATTACCTGTTGTGCTTCTAATGTTTTCATGATTGTAAGGTTTTAAATTTCTATACGTCAAAATTAAATTGGGCTGGTGACAACAGTTTGTCAGCAGGAAAAATATTTTTTCATTTACTTCTTAAATTTTACACTTTAACAAAAATTAGAGCTGTTTTCGATTTTTGTTCAAATAATGCTAAAAAATCATAAAATACTGACAATAAAAAAATTAAACTAAAACAATTCGTAACTTTAAGTTAGCAACTAATGAAAATGAAATATGAGACTTGCTCTGCTGCTACTTTTATTATTATATTCGACGCTATCTTCATCACAAGGAATTGCAGTCGACACTACAACTTTGAGCATACCTGAACTTGTACGAACGGAATTGATGCAAAATGGCTGTTCTAACGAAAGTAATTTCAAATTCTCCTCACATCGAGGTATTGGAAAGTTCACAAACACCAATCCAAACTTTCCCATATCGAGCGGAATCATTATAAGAAACGGGGTTGCCAAATACACCGAAGGCCCATACACCGGCATCAACGAAAGCAGTAAACTGAACAACGCTACAGACAGTGATCTGCAGAATATCAGCGATAACAACGGACAAATTGTGCCCGTAACAGATGTCAGCTTTCTTGAATTTGATTTTACTCCTTTGTCTAGTAATTTTAGCTTTGATTTTCTTTTTGCTTCCAATGAATATGGTGAATTTCAATGCGGCTTCAGTGATGTTTTTGCTTTTATACTGACTGATTTAACTACACAAATTGCTACAAATCTTGCCGTAGTGCCAGGAACAACTACTCCAGTTTCCGTCAAAAACATTAGAGATCAACAATATAATTCGTCTTGTTTATCTGCCAATGCCAATTTATTTGACCGCTACAATGTTGCCAATCCCGCTCAGTCGCCTCTTAATATGAGAGGCGAAACCAAAGTTTTAACGGCGGCATCAACAGTTATTCCTAACAGAACCTATCGCATAAAATTGGCGATTGGCGATTACAATGACAGTAATTATGATTCAGCCGTATTTATAAAAGGAGGCAGTTTTATGACTACGATGAGTTTGGGCCCCGACAGAACGATTTGCGAAGGCGAAAAAATCACGCTTAAATCTGATCTTGTGGGCAATTTTAGTTATATATGGACATTAAACGGAACAGTAATTCCGAATGAAACCAGTAATTCTTTGACAGTTGATCAAGCGGGAACTTACGGAGTAACAGCAACACTTTCAGGCTGTGTCATTAAAGATGAAGTTGTTATTGAAAATTTGATTATAAAATCTCCTCAAAATTTAACTGCCTGTTATAACACAAGCGGCACTTATCAATATGATTTGACCATTAATAACCCAGCGTTATTAGGAATTGATCCTGCTAAATATGCTATTTACTATTTTGATTCTTTAGCTGCAGCTAACGCCAATGGACCAATAATACCCGAAAACCAATTAAAATCTTACACAAGTTCTGGTAATCAAACCATATACATCAAAGCGGTGCCTGTTTATGATAAAACTTTCTTTTGTAACAATATCGTTTCATTTAATTTATTGGTAACGCAGCCAATCAGCGTTGTAAAACCGCCAGACTTAAATGCTTGTGATACTAGTTCTAGAAATGTATCTGTTGATTTAACTGTTCAGGAAACTATAATCTTAAATGGATTAAATCCGACCGAATATAGAATAAGATATTATAACAGCGAAACAGATGCAAATAGTGCGAGAAACAACATTTCAAATCCAAAAGCATTCATTACATCTTTATCTCAATCACCAAAAACAATTTGGGTTCGAATTGAAAATATTTCGAGTGCGGCTTGTTACACAACAGTTAATTTCAATGTCATAATTAACACACTTCCAGCAGTAGATCAAATTCCGAATGTTATTGCCTGTAGTAGTTATACGCTCCCGCCAATTACAAATGGCGAATATTACACGTCGACAAATGGCACCGGAACGAAACTAAATCCTGGATATGTGGTTACCAAAAGTGGTACTTACTATATCTACAGAGGTCCCACAACAAACAGCTGCACCAACGAGACCAGCTTTAACGTAACGTTGATTTACGAAATTGGTTTTAAAAAAGAAGCCTGCGGTCAATATACAGTTCCTCGAGTGCCTGCGGGTGGTTTTTTTACAGAGGCAGGAGGACGAGGAGATGCTATTCCAGAAGGAACACCATTTACAACCAGCCAAACTATTTATTATTATGCCGTAATCAACGGTTCGGTTTGCCGTGACGAAGCGGTACCATTTACGGTTTATCCTTTACCATTGGCAGATCAGCCTTCGAATGTCGTAACTTGTGATTCTTACACACTGCCGCCTTTAACAAACGGAAATTATTTTACTTTATCAGGAGGATTAGGCAGAGCGCTGAAAGCTGGAGATCGAATAACTTCAAGCCAAACCGTTTTTATTTTTGCAAATGATGGAAGATGTACAAATGAACATTCTTTTAAAATCGACATTGTTAATTCTCCCATTTTTGTTCCCATCACGCGATGCGGAAGTTTTACTTTACCTAAAGTAGCTATTGGGGGTTATTATGAAAGTCCCGGTGGTCAGGGTAAAAATATCCCCGCTGAAACTGTTATTACCAATTCGCAAACCGTTTATTATTATGCTGCCACTACAACTTCGCCCAATTGCACCGAAAATCTTAAATACGTTATCACAATAAATCCGCTTCCATTGGTAGATACACCTGCCAACAGATTAGAATGTAACCGTTATGTATTACCGCCATTGGTAAATGGTAATTATTTTACAAAAACCAAGGGTGGAGGAACACCATTAAAAGCTGGCGATGTTATCACTTCAACACAAGTTCTTTACGTTTATGCCGTAGGGCCATTATGTACAAATGAACATAGTTTTACTGTCGAAATCAGACCGCTGCCTCCAGTTGACAGTTTTACGGATGTGGTAACCTGTAATGAATTTAAACTTCCAAAATTGAAAAATGGAAAATATTACACCGCAACAGGAGGCCCAAAAGGTTTGGGAACCCAGCTTGCAGAAGGAACAATCATTAACACCACCCAAACTATTTACATTTATAACGAATGGCCAGATCTTACGTCTTGCAGTAATGAAACCTTTTTTAAAGTAAATTATAACGGAATAGATGTTGGTAATTTTAGCAATATAAACGTTTGTGACAGTTATACTTTACCGCCTTTGCAATTAGGAAATTATTATGCACAGCCTGGTGGAAAAGGTGCCGTTATTCCGCCTGGAACTGTTATTACCAAATCGCAGACAATATATGTGTATGCTGTTGTCGGTACACGTCTAACTTGTGTCAGCGAAAAGAGTTTCATGGTTACTATTTCCCCTACTCCTGTATTGGCCAGTACTCCCGATGTTGCAATTTGCGAAAGCTATACTTTACCTCCTTTAGCCGTTGGAAATTATTACAGCGAACCTAACGCAGCTGGGACCCAATATGCGGCGGGTCAAAAAATAACTGCGAGTCAAAAAATGTATATCTATACAGCTGCGGCAACAAATTCGAGTTGTTTTGCTCAGGATGACTTTAATATTACCATTTATCCTCTTAAAAATTTATCGATTGCAAACGGAATCATCTGCGTCGATTATCAAACGGGAACTTTACAGCATTCGGTTCAATTAAATTCTGGAATAAATTCACCTGATTATACTGTTGAGTGGTATTTTGGAGGAACCAAAATAAGTACAGGTCCTACTTACAACGCAACTCAAGAAGGAATTTACACCGTTGTACCCGTCAAAAACGTACCTGATATTGGCAACGACTGTGGTTATAATTCGGCCAATGTTACGGTCGAAAAATCCAGTCAGGCTGTTGCAACGGTTTCTGTATCTGGCGATTTCGAAGAATCCGTTGATATTACAGTAAACGTCACCAATGGTTTCGGAACTTATGAATACCAGTTGGATGACGGCGATTTTCAAACAAACAATATATTTCAGAATGTAGATTCTGGCGAACACGCTATTACGATAAGAGATACAAAAGCCAATTGCGACGATCTTATTTTATTTGCCAAAGTGCTTAAATATCCCAAATTTTTCACTCCAAACAATGATGGTTACAACGATACTTGGAACATTCCAGATCTTGCCTACCAGCCAGATGCAGTTATCACTATTTATGATCGGTATGGCAAACTCCTAAAAACGATTAAACCTTCGGGTGCCGGCTGGGATGGTAATTATGATGGTGCTGAACTTCCTTCTACAGATTACTGGTTTCGAGCCACCTATACTCAAAATGGCATAATTCAAGAATTTAAAGCTCATTTTAGTATGATACGATAATTTTCTGGGCGTGCCACCACCCCGATAAGAGGGCCACTTTAGATTGCGGTTATTCGCCCTCTTATCGGGATGCTGTCAGGCTGTCCGCGTTACTTCGGTAACTTGCTCCCATCCTTCACGCGGTCTCACAAGAACATTTTTGCAAATTGAGATTAGTAGTCTTGTAGATGTACTACAGTGCCTCTCTACAGAATAAACGCGCTGAAAAAACTTAATTCCGACAGCTATCGGTATAGCATCTCAGAATCTTAGCATCTTTAAAAAAATCCTTTGTACCTTTGCACCTTAAAAACCTTTGCACCTTAAAGAAATGATTGAAGATAAAAATCAACAAAGAACAAGTATAGCGCAGTTGGGCGAATTTGGTTTAATTGAACATTTAACCAGAAACTTTGATGTTTCTCAAGAATCGACATTAAAAAGTATTGGAGACGATGCTGCAGTTCTGGATTTTAAAGACAAAAAAGTAGTTATTTCTACTGATTTACTAATTGAAGGCGTTCATTTTGATCTTGCTTACATGCCATTGAAACATTTAGGATACAAATCGGTTGTCGTAAATGTATCTGATATTTGTGCGATGAATGCAAAACCAACACAAATTACGGTTTCGGTAGCGGTTTCTAATCGTTTTCCTCTTGAGGCATTAGACGAGTTATTTGAAGGAATAACGCACGCAGCAAAAGAATATAAAGTAGATGTTATTGGAGGCGACACCACCTCATCTCAAAAAGGCTTAATCATAAGCATTACTGCTATTGGTGAAGCTGACGAAAATGAATTGGTTTACAGAAATGGCGCTCAAAAAACCGATCTATTAGTAGTAACGGGCGATCTTGGCGCTGCTTATATGGGATTACAGGTTTTAGAACGTGAGAAGCAAGTTTTTCAAGTTAACCCAAACAACCAGCCAGATTTAGATCCGTATACTTACTTAGTAGAACGCCAATTAAAACCTGAAGCCAGAAAAGATGTCCGTACTTTATTGCATGCTTTAGAAATAAAACCAACTGCAATGATTGATATTTCGGATGGATTATCTTCGGAAATTATTCATATCTGCAAGCAGTCTAAAGTGGGTTGTAATTTATATGAAGACAAATTACCGCTTGATCCACAATTCATTTCAACTTGCGAAGAATTTAATATCGACAGCACAACGGTTGCTATAAACGGAGGAGAAGATTATGAACTTTTGTTTACAATTGATATTAACGACTTCGACAAGATAAAAGGAAACCCGAATTTCTCTGTTATAGGTCATATGACGCAAGAAAGTGAAGGAATACATCTTATAACCCGTGCAAACACAAAAATCGCCTTAAAAGCACGCGGATGGGATGCTTTAAGCGAATAAACTTTTAAAATTCCAATATCAAAAATCTCAATAAAAAAAATCCAAATTCCGAACACAACAAAGTTTTGGAATTTGGATTTTTTTGATTTTGGAATTTGTTTCTAAAAAAGTCCTTTGCTTTTGGCTTCTTTCACCAAATCTTCGTCAGAACTGCTTCTTATTTTCAAAAGATCTTTTAAATGACTTTTTCGTTTTTCGATTGCGTTTAAAGAAATCGGAATATGTTGCGGCATTTCATGTACGGTTGTTCCTTGGGATAAATGATGCAGTATTTGTTTATCGTATTGATCAATTTCTATTGCATTATGCGTCGACTGATTAAGCATTTTGACAACAGACTGGCTGTAATATTTTTCATTTTTCATTACTTGATCAAACGCAAAAAGAAGTTCGTCAAATGTAAGATCGTTTTTAATAATCAGTCCGTTTGGCTGAATGGTACGGATGATGGTTTTTATTTTTAACAACTCAGTATACATTGTTAAAAGTACAATCTTGCACGAAGGTGTTTTTTTCAGGATTAGTTTTGCTAAATCTACGCCCGAAAAAATTTCTTTTTCTTCGTACGGAGGCATACTGATATCTAAAAAGGCAATATCAAATTGAGGCGCATTATTGTCTTCGATCAAATCATATCCCGATCTGCAGTCGTGCGCTTGTGATATCAAAAATTCATATTGCATCGGATTATATCGCGTTATCGCATTTTTATATCCTTCAATAATAAACGGATGATCATCTACAATAAGTATATTTTGCTTTTTCAATTCTGGTGTTGGGGTTAAATCAAATGTCATTATTGGGCAGGTTATTTGGGGCTATTGGGACTTTTATAAAGAGAATTGTTCCTTCTCCATTGGCTGATTTTATCGTAAGTGTACCATTACATTCTGACACTCGGTACTCGATATTATGCAATCCGATACCGTTTTTAGTTCTCGTGGTATTAAATCCAGTTCCGTCATCTTCAATAGTTAAAACCAGATTGTCTCCTTTACTTTCAAAGGCAATTTTTATGATGTCTGCCTTAGCATATTTATTACAATTCTGCAGTCCTTCCTGAATAATTCGGTACAGATTAATCTTGACCATATTACTTACTAAATCCCATTTAATATTAGGATCAAAAGAAACAATTAATTTAGAACTAAATGTATTTCGCTGATCTTCAAATAATTTATTGAGAATAACAACAAAATTATTAATTAATTCTGACTTTTCTCTATTTAAATCATGGGAAATTTCTCTAATGTCTTGTTCTATGTTTTTGAGCTCGGTAAGATATTTTTTTCGCTTATCTGCAGCTTCGGCTTCATCCAGCTTATCCAAACTGTCCAAACTGATCCGGATTCCAAACATTCTTCCCAAAACCCCATCGTGCAATTCCTGCGCTACTTTTTTCTTTTCTTTTATACGAGTGAGTTCAATTTCGTTTTGCTGCGAAATCATCAGATTGTAAATATCTTCGTTGGCAACTTGCTGTTGTTGTTTAAAAAGTAATTCGCGATTTTTTGCCTGCTGGGTTTTATAAACATAAAAAAAGAGTCCGATCAAAGTACAAATACTGAAAACGTAAACTAAGGTTTTATTTTTTTCCTGTAAATTGGAGTTTTGGTCTTTTATTTCGTTTGTTTCATATTCGATACGAGAGAATTTTTCTCCCATTTTACGCTCTGCTTTCAGCATTTTTTCGTTAAGCTTAATATATTCCTTAGAATATTTAGAAGCATTTTTAGGATCAACTACTGCTGTCTGCTTGAGAGCTTCCAAAGTATTCACAAACTTTTGTGTCGTACGAGAAAGTGTCAAGGCTTGTTTTGAAAATTGGGCTGCTTTAAAGGTATCTTTTTTAAAAGCATAATACTCTGACAAATGTATTTTACTTGATACCACTCCAGATACAAGATCAAGACTATCTCTGATTCGTAAAGATTCGTAAAACAAATCAGGCAACTGATCTGATTCATTTAGTTTAAACTTAGCGTACCCCAAATTATCGAGCAAAATTGCGTACAAACTTGATCTGTCTACAAAAAGATTCTCTTGTTTTAATCCTTCTTCAAAAAAAACTTTTGCCCTTTTATAACTCCCCATATGCATGTATATGAACCCCAGGTTATTTAGAGAAGCCGCAGTATATTGCAACTGTGTTGCAATTTTTTTATCCTTCAATATATTTAGTGCCTTAGTCTGAAATTCCAAAGCTTTAGTAAATTCCTCTCTTTCATTATACAAGATTCCCAGCAAATTATAACTTTCATAAAGCAGTTCGTCTACATCTTTCTCTTTTTTTAGAATGCTTAAAGCCTTAAAAACAGCTATTTCACTTTCAAAAAAATCACCTTCGTTGTATTGAAGATTTGCTTTGTTCAAAAAGGTTTTAGCCAGATTTAATTCATCATTAATTTTAAGATATGTCTTTTCTGCTTTAAAATAATTCATAAAAGCGCTATCAGAAATAGATTGAGACAAATAATAATCTCCTAAATATGTATAGGCTTTTGCCATATGAACAGAATCCTTAGATGCTTGAGCTCTTTCTAAAATTAATTTAGTAGTCTTAAGATAGGATTTCCAATCGCTCATGTTATAATAACGATTTGCAACCTTAAAAAGATTTACTTTATTAAGCGAGTCATCTTTTTGTTCTAAAATGAGATTTAACGCTTTCTGATTGTAGTTTTGTTTAATCTGTAATGGCAGATTATCTTCATTTGCTAATGTAAGATAAGTAGGAAGGCTGTCTATAGAAGAAGTCACTGCTATATCTTCTGTTTTCTTGGTACATGCCAATAAAACAAAGAATAAAAGCAATAGTATTTTATTATTGTTATTTTTCAATTGTGCCCACGAGTTTTACCAAAAATAGTAAAACTATAGACACAAAAAAAGCTGTCAAAAATTGACAGCTTTAATTATATAATTTTATTGCAGTTTAGTCTACCTTTTTATCGTGTCCGAAAGCTTGATTAACACTTGCAAAGTTTGCATTACTATTTGTCTGGAATGATTCAGTATTAGATCCGTGAAAATCTTGTTTTTTGATAACTCCTCCTGCTGCACCACCATCTATAGGTAAAACTTTAATAGAATCATTAGCTGCCAAATATTTTGGAGTTTCTGTTGATGCAAAAGAAGTTGCTACTACTACTAAAGAAAATAATCCGATTGTCAAAGCTGTTTTTTTCATGATCTGAGGTTTTTTTATATTAATTTATTTTTTTGGGACATCATCACTTTGTTGTGAATCATGGTGTAAAACTAATACGAGAATCAGAAAAAATTTATACGAAAAAATAGGTTTGTGGTAGATCGTACCCAATTGATAGTCAATGGATAGCAAATTAATGTAAACGTTTAATTCTTAGACTTCTAAGTAATTTCCTGCAGCAAAATCGGCAATAATCAGATCGACATTTGCTTTGTAGGTTTTAGAAAAAGGAATCTTTTTTGAAGAGTTTTTTATGTAACATATTGAGTTTCCGCTATGAATTCTCGAAATGTAATTTCTATTGATTACATAACTGTTATGAATTCGAATAAAAGGATAAGATAAAAGCACCTCAAAATGCTTTAACGTTTTAAAAGCGGTAATCATTTCACCCGAGTTCAAATAAATATCGGTCGAATTATTATCGGCTTGAAAATAAGAGATGTCGGAAGCGTTAATATAACGATAATCACCATACGATTTAATACAGATAATTAACGGATCTTCTACCTGAAAAGGCATAATTGTTTCCTTAATAATTGCGGGCTGTATTTCTTCACTGTCAATAATGAGATTTTTTACCGAAACAGTCTTATTAAGACGAAGAATAGTTTTGCGTAAATCGGCTGTAGAAAGTGGTTTTAAAATATAATCAAAAACACCATATTTAATAGCTTCAAAAGCGAGTTCTTTTTTTGAAGTTGTAATTATAATTTTCGGAATCTCTGTTAGAAACCGATGCAGTTCGCTGATAAAATGTAATGATAGTTGACTTTTCTTGTCTTTCGGATCGATTTCTAGAAAAATTAAAGCTGGTTTTTGTTCTAAAACCAAATCAAGTGCTTCGTTAAAACTAGAAGTTTCGGCCATAAAAGACAATTCAGAAAAAGACTCGGCAGTGGTTTTGGTTTTCAAAATACTTGCTGGATCATCATCAATTATTATATACGAATACTTTTTCAATTTTTGTTTTTATTGCTTTTCTCACTACGCGATAATAACTAAAAAATAGCTTTTATTTGACGTAATATAGAAAAAAATTGGTATTGGTATTTGACTGCAATTAAAATTACGGATTTTAATTTTCCAAATATTTCATTGTTAACACATTAACCTAAAATGTTGATACATACAGACAAAATGCAATAAACATCGACAAACTACATATTTTTAAAAATCAAAAATCCCAAACTCCTTTTCGGAATTTGGGATTTATAGTATAAGTTGTAAATTATTACATCTTCATTAACCAGTTTTTCATCGAAACTTCGTTTTCGATAATACCTCTTAATTCAGTAATTTTTACACGATCTTGTTTCATTGTATCTCTATGACGAATGGTTACTGTTTCGTCTTCAAGCGTTTGATGGTCTACAGTAATACAGAAAGGCGTTCCAAGAGCATCTTGTCTTCTGTAACGACGTCCTACTGCATCTTTCTCATCATAAGCCACATTAAAGTCCCATTTCAAATCTTCGATGATTTTTTTAGAAAGCTCTGGCAATCCATCTCTTTTAATTAATGGTAAAACTGCTGCTTTTGTCGGCGCTAAAACTGCTGGCAATTTTAAAACTGTTCTTTCTGAACCGTCTTCTAATGTTTCTTCTTGTAATGAAGTTGCAAAAACAGCCAAGAACATACGATCTAAACCAACTGAAGTTTCTACTACATAAGGAACATAGTTTTCGTTTAATTCTGGATCGAAATATTGTAATTTTCTTCCAGAATATTGTTCATGTGCTTTTAAGTCAAAATCAGTACGCGAGTGAATCCCTTCTAATTCTTTGAAACCGAATGGGAAATTAAATTCGATATCTGCAGCTGCGTTTGCGTAATGTGCTAATTTTTCGTGATCATGGAAACGGTAATTTTCTTTTCCTAATCCTAAAGATAAATGCCATTTAAGACGTGTTTCTTTCCAATGGTGGTACCATTGCATTTCTTCTCCAGGACGTACAAAAAACTGCATTTCCATTTGTTCGAATTCACGCATACGGAAAATAAATTGTCTTGCAACAATTTCGTTTCTGAACGCTTTACCCGTTTGAGCAATTCCAAAAGGAACTTTCATACGACCTGATTTCTGAACGTTTAAGAAGTTCACAAAAATACCTTGAGCCGTTTCTGGACGTAAATATAAATCCATTGCAGATTCTGCAGATGCTCCTAATTTAGTTCCAAACATTAAGTTGAATTGCTTAACATCAGTCCAGTTTTTAGAACCTGTTTCTGGATCAGCAATTCCTAATTCTTCGATTAAAGCTTTTACATCTTGAAGATCTTCGCTCATACCTTTTGCAAGTCTTTCTAAAATTTCTTTCTTTTTTGAAAGATATTCTACAACACGAGCATTTGTTGTAACAAATTCTTCTCTATTGAATGCATCACCAAAACGAGCTTTTGCTTTTTCGATTTCTTTTTCTGCTTTCTGATTTAACTTTTCAGCATAATCTTCAACCAAAACGTCGGCTCTATATCTTTTTTTAGAATCTTTATTATCAATTAATGGATCGTTAAAAGCATCAACGTGTCCAGAAGCTTTCCAAGTTGTTGGATGCATCAATATTGCAGCATCAAGGCCGACAATATTTTCATTCATCTGAACCATTGATTTCCACCAATATTCACGGATATTCTTTTTTAATTCGACTCCATTTTGTGCATAATCATAAACTGCACTCAATCCATCGTAAACTTCGCTTGACGGAAAAATAAATCCGTACTCTTTTGCGTGCGAAACCACATTCTTAAATATATCTTCTTGTTTTGCCATAGTGATGCAAAAATATAAAAAGTACCTGTAAAAAAAAGAAAAATAATAAAGATTGAGATCCCTATTTTGTTATTTTTGTAAATAAATTCTTGTGTTTTGTGATTAAATCTTTAATTAACCTCTTTTTCCCAAACGTCTGTAGTGGCTGTCGGGTAATTTTAATGTCAAACGAAGTTGTTTTTTGCACCAGCTGTCGACACGAAATGCCTCTTACTCAATATTATTTGGATCCTAAAAATGAAGCTTCCAAAAAGTTTTATGGACGAATTGATACCCTGCATGTTTCTACACTGCTTTATTTCAATAAAAAAGGAATGGTTCAGGAGCTGATTCATAACTTAAAATACAAAGGTCATGAAGAAATCGGTACCGTTTTAGGAAGCTGGCAGGCCGAAGAATTAAAAGAACTGCAATTAGAAATTCCGTTTGATGTTGTTATTCCCGTACCGCTTCATAAGCGTAAACTTAGAGAACGCGGTTATAACCAGGTTAGCCATTTCGGAAAAGCTATTGCATCGGAGCTTACTATTTCGTTTAACGAAAAAATATTAATTCGAAAAGTGTATTCTAAAACACAATCCAAAAAAAATCTACTAGGAAGATCCGAAAATATTGAACGTATTTTTGATGTTGATTTTGATGAAGCCGATCACAACAAACATTATCTTCTTGTTGATGATGTTCTTACGACCGGCTCTACCCTTGAAGCTTGTTCTCGTGCTTTATTGAAAATTCCAGGCGCAAAAATTAGTATCGTTTGTATAGCGATGGCACATTAGTAAATTCCAATTTTTAAAATTCCAAATTCCAAACTTTAAAATCTAAAATCTGAATTCTAAAATCAAAAATCAAAAAATCCCTTTAGTTAACTACTACTTTTTTTACCGTTCTTCTTTCTCCGTCAATTACAGTTACCAAGTAAATTCCTGAAGCTGCATTTTGGAGTTGTATATTTTGATTAAAAGTTCCCGTGTTTTCAAAAGTCTTATCGTAAACTCTTTTGCCCAAAATATCATGCACAACAATCTGTACTCCTTTTTGAGATTCACTTTCAAAAGAAATAGTAAAACTTCCTTGATTTGGGTTTGGGTACAGCACAAAAGCAACATTTTCAAAATCAGCTGTTCCGAGTGTAGTGGTTTTATTACAGATATTTATTGAGGCTGAATTGATGGTTCCGAATTGACCTGTTTCAGTATCTCGTGCTCTTAAAGTCCAAGTTCCTTGTGGATTCTGCCCAATAAAAGCACTCAAATAATCTACTGGAACTATAATTTGAGTTGTTGTTTTGCTGCAGTCTAAAGCAACTCCATCATCATCGTACTGAAGTACTAAATTGGTGTTAGAACTACCGCTGCAGTTTTTATTGAATAATTGAACTATAGTGCCGCTTGGGCTTAAAATCTGTATATCAACATCTGACATTCGATCATGTGTAACATTCACTGAGACATTTACATCTGATACTGTTCCTGTTGAAGCCGGTACTGAAACTGTTCGTGTTCCATATGTACTGCTGGATGGTATGGTAAATGAACTTGCAAAACTATAACTATTACAGTTGGTTGTTACAGTATATCCGATTGCAAAAGGTTTACTGTTTACAGCATAATAAATATTATCTGTCGGCTGTATCCAAATGCGGCAGTTTGTTGAAACATCAACACTTGTCGGAACTGTAATTGTTTCTGAACCGTCATTTGGCGTGTTAGCCGCTAAAATAATCGGAAAAGTCAAACCTCCGTCTGTTGAAAGCTTAATATTTACATTAGCAGATCCAGACAAACTCGTTGTATTATTAACGCTCCAAGTTATGGTTTGAGACGAACCTTTATCCCAGCCAATATTTTCTGTATTTTGTGATGTTACTGCAAAAGGTCCTGCACTAGCATTAACAGTTACAATCATAGCGTCTGTTTGAGTTTGCGCTGTACCGTCTGCAGCATTATCTCTTCCTGTCAAAGTAAAATTCATTGTTTTTGCAATAGACGAAACCGATTCCCATCTTGTAGTCAGCGTGTTATTAAGCACCGAACTCAAAGCTGGCATATAACGAACGGGAGATGTTGTTGGTGCAAAAGACCGAAACAACGGTCCATTTGGCTTTGTAGCATAAGCTATACTGTTTGCTCCAGAAGTTGATGTAGCATTATCGTATTGTTCCCAAGTATAGGTTATTGTATTTCCTTCTGGATCTGAACCAGTTCCCGTTAAAATAAAAGGTGTACTGATTGGAATTGTATAATTTAAACCTGCATCTATAACTGGCGGGTTATTTACAGTAGATGTAATAACTGCACAAGACTTGTTGGCCAGATTATTTTGAATTTGAATGATGCTGGCATATGCAAAATAATCATCCGAGTTACTTTGTACATCATAATTTCTAGTAACGCCGGCATATGCCATAATCGTAGAACCACTTCCTGGTTCAACGTTTGTTCCTGATCCTTCCAAATCGTACGAGAAGGTATGCGTTGCGCCCAATTGATGTCCCATTTCGTGTGCAACATAATCAATATCAAAAGTATCTCCTTGAGGTCTTTGGTTTGAGGGTGAAGTAAAAGCAGAACCTTTCCCTAAAGGAACACTCGTAGTCGGGTTAACACAAACACAGCCAATGCAATTAGCATTTCCACCGCCGCCAGCAGCACCAAACAAATGGCCAATATCATAATTAGCATTTCCAATTGTATTGGTTAGAGTTGTCTGAAGTTCTTGCCCCCAAGCCCCATTTGCTCCTGTCGAAGCAACAGAATACGGATCTGTAGAAGCATCTGTATAAATAACAGCATCATTATTTGCAATCAATACCAATTTTAGAGCAAGGTCTTTATTAAAAACGCCATTAACACGTGTCATTGTCGCATTCATTCCTGCCAAAGCAGCTGCTTTTGTTCCTCCAAAGTAAGTGGTATATTCAGCTGTACAAGATAAGGCCAAGCGAAATGTTCGAAACTGTTTTGTATTGGCAGCCGTTTTAGCAGTTTTAGAATTTGAAGTACTTTCTGAAATCAAATTTGCTGTTTTACATTCTAAAAGCATTTTTGATTCTGCATTATCTGTTGACTTGAAAAAAACGTACTGTGATTTATTTTCTGTATTTTGTTCAATATATTCGGTTGGTTTTTCTGGACGAAAGACCATTGTCTGTACTCCGATTGGAGCAACACTAAAATGTATTTTTGCCGCTTTATCATCTATCCCTTTTCCTTCATACGATCTAATTTCAGGATATTTGGCTTGAAGTTCTGGTTCAAAATTAGAAGATTCCCAAACCGAAAAACGTTCTAAAACTCCTTCGGAATTTGGGAACGTAATTTCTACTGCATTTACAGAAGTTGTTTTATCTAAAACCGCGCCCAGTTTTGCAGTCAGTAAATCCGAATTCAAAGTAAAATACAACTTCTCAGAACCCGTTGTCTCTGCTTTTTTGCTTGAAACTGAAACAGCATTAACTTGTTTCCATAAAACTTCTTTCTGTGCATAACCTACTGTACAGCAAAGGCTAAAAAATATGTAAAGTATTTTTTTTCTCATATCTGGGGATTGAATTTCAAAATTAGTTCAATTTAATTTAATTCTTACATTTATACGACAATTAATGCTTTTTTATCGACGAGTCAGTCATTTTTCACAAAGAGATGTAAGATTTGCTTAAAATTCAGTAACGCATTAACATTAAATTTAAAATAGAATAGTATAAATTTGCAGCATCTTTAAATAATTTGTTTTGAAGCTCTTTCATTCTATAAACGATTTTCATTCCGATAAAAAGACCATTTTAACTCTTGGTACCTTTGACGGCGTTCATATTGGCCATAAAAAAATTCTAGAACGCATTACACAGCAGACTGAAAACGGAAAATATGAAAGTTTAGTACTTACGTTTTTTCCGCATCCGAGAATGGTGCTTCAGGAAAAATCAGAAATAAAGTTACTAAATACTATCTCTGAAAAAACAAAACTTCTCGAAAATACTGGAATCGAAAATCTTGTTATTCATCCGTTTAACGAAAATTTCTCAAGATTAACTGCCGAAGAATTTGTTCATTCTATATTGGTAGATCAGTTTCATATTCATAAAATAATTATTGGCCACGATCATCGTTTCGGCAGAAACAGAACAGCTAATATTGATCATCTCATTGCATTTGGCGCCGAATACGGATTTGAAGTAGAACAAATTACAGCACAAGAAATTCAGGACGTTTCCGTTAGTTCGACTAAAATCAGAAATGCTTTGAACGAAGGAAATATGAATCTCGCTAATGAATATCTTGGTTATAATTATTTTTTAACGGGTAACGTTGTTAAAGGAAAGCAGTTAGGAAGAACAATCGGTTTTCCTACAGCGAATATTCAAATTGAAGAGGATTATAAACTTATTCCAAAAAACGGCGTTTATGCTGCAAAAGCTTTGATTAAAAACCGAGAAGTATTTGGAATGATGAATATCGGTTTTAATCCAACTGTAAATGGCGAAAAACAAAGCATCGAAATTCATCTTTTTGATTTTGATGAAGATATTTATGATGAAAAAATAGAAGTTTCATTACTTCATTATCTTCGTGAGGAACAAAAATTTGGTTCTGTAGAATTGTTAAAAAGTCAATTAAATCAGGATAAATTAGATGCATTATCTTTTATTGGCCAACTTTCTTAAACTAACTGTAAACTAGTTTTCTGCATTTTTAAATCATCGTAGTTCTTTTTTTAGTAAATTTGATAGAGATCTGTTTTTCAAACATATACTATTAACTTCTTTAAAAATAACCACTATGAAACTACCTAAAGAAATTACCAACGGTTTCCTGATCTTTCTCGGAATTGGCATTTATTTTTTATTGATGAATGTCTTGGGTTTAGCAGATTTGTTTTATCTAAGAACACTCAATGTGTTTTTTATATTTTACGGGGTTAACAGGACTATGCAGATGAACCTTCATGAAGGTGAAAGCAATTTTGTATTCAACGCAGTCTCCGCTATGACGACTTCTGTAGTCGGTGTATCAATGAGTGTTTTCGGATTATTGGTTTACAGCTACGCACGAGGCGGCGACGCTTACGTAAGAACATTATCAGAAACTTTTATGTTTGGAGGAAATCCTTCGGTGCCCACTTACTGTATTTGTTTATTATTTGAAGGAATTGCTTCTTCGGTTATTGTCACTTTAATGATGATGCTGTACTGGAACAATAAATACGCGGCTGATTAATCTTTCAATAAAACTAAAATTTTAGCGCTCTAAAATCAGAGAAAATAAATATTCTTTGATTTTAGAGCGCTTCTTTTTTGAAAAACATTTCGAAATATTCATTTATATACTTCAGCAGCATCCATTATAATAATTTACTTACTTTTAATCTTCCAAAAAACAACATTTAATGAGTAAGACAAAACACAACTGGACAAAAGACGAAATAATCGGAATTTACAATAAGCCTTTAATGGATCTGCTTTATGAGGCAGCAACTATTCATAGAGAAAAACACGATCCGAATGTCGTACAGGTTTCTACGCTTTTATCAATCAAAACAGGAGGATGCCCAGAAGATTGTGGTTATTGCCCGCAAGCGGCAAGATACAATACTGGAGTCGAAGGAAATGATTTAATGACTGTAAGTCAGGTGAAAGCTCAGGCATTGCGAGCCAAATCCAGCGGATCTTCACGCGTGTGCATGGGCGCCGCTTGGCGAAACGTAAAAGACGGAGCAGAATTTGATCAGGTTTTAGAAATGGTTCGTACCATCAATAAACTGGACATGGAAGTTTGCTGCACACTCGGAATGCTGACTGAAAACCAGGCACAGCGTTTGGCAGAAGCAGGTTTGTACGCTTATAACCACAACTTAGATACTTCTGAAGAGTATTATAAAGATGTGATTTCTACCCGCGGTTTTGAAGATCGTCTTGAAACTATTGAAAATGTTCGCAAAACAAATGTTACGGTTTGCAGCGGGGGAATTATCGGAATGGGCGAAAGTATCGAAGACAGAGCTGGAATGCTTGTAGCACTTTCAACCTTAAATCCACAGCCAGAATCGGTGCCTATAAATGCTTTAGTTGCAGTTGAAGGAACTCCGATGGAAGATGAAAAACCAGTTGAAATCTGGGAAATGATTCGAATGGTTGCTACAACTCGAATTGTAATGCCTGAAACTCAAGTTCGATTATCGGCCGGAAGAACTAACATGAGCCGAGAAGGACAAGCAATGTGCTTTTTTGCAGGAGCAAATTCTATTTTTGCAGGAGACAAACTACTCACTACACCAAATCCAGATGTAAATGAAGATATGAAAATGTTTGAAATGTTAGGATTGATTCCGCAAAAACCGTTTATCAAAATTTCGCAGCCCAAAACAGTTGAAGCAATAGATTCTGAGTTTTCTTCTTTAGGCGAAAAACCAAAATGGTCAAGACCCGCACATACGATAGAAAGAAATATCGAAGCATCGATGAAGTCAAAAATTTAAGCAAATGAGTTCATTCGTTTCACGAAACAGTATTAAATTGCTTGTAGCACAATGCTATAAGCAATTTTTTATTTATAGAAATGAATTTAAAACAAATAGAAAGGGTAAAAAAAATCTCTAAAGCTGATTTTGTTTCCCGATATGTCAAAACTCAAACTCCAGTTGTTATTGAAGAGTTGACCGAAGATTGGCCGGCCTATAACAAATGGAAATTATCTTATATGAAAGAAATAGCAGGTCATGCTATTGTTCCTTTGTACGATGATCGTCCAGTTAATCACGAAGATGGTTTTAATGAAGCTCATACTCAAATGAAAATGAGTGATTATATTGATCTATTAGAAGAAAAGCCAACCAATTATCGCATTTTCCTTTACAATTTAATGAAACAGGTGCCATCGCTTAAAAACGATTTTTTATGGCCTGATATTGGTTTGAAATTAGTAAAGCAATTACCGATGATTTTTTTCGGAGGAGAAAATTCGAAAGTTTTCATGCATTATGATATTGATTATTCGAACATACTGCATTTTCATTTTCATGGAGAAAAACAATGTATGATTTTTGCTCCAGATCAAACCAAGTTTATGTACAAGGTACCGCATGCTTTGATATCTAGAGAAGACATTGACTTTGATAATCCGGATTACGAGAAATTTCCGGCTCTTAAAAATGTTCAAGGTTACATCACCAATTTAAAACATGGTGAAATGATGTATATGCCAGAAGGTTATTGGCATTATATGAAATATTTGACTCCTGGTTTTTCTATGAGTCTGCGTTCTTTTCCTAAAAACATTACGAATTTATCTAAGGCCGCTTATAATGTTTTTATTATGCGTCATTTTGATATTATGATGCGAAAGATAAAAGGCCAGAAATGGATTGATTATAAAAACGAAAAAGCAATGGCAAATACGCATCAATATTTATAAATCTGATCAAAGATTTTATGAATTTAAAAAACCGCTGTAAATTAAATTTACAGCGGTTTTTTCTTTTTAGAATATGACTTTGGTTGTTTTTATACTTCCGTTTTCCAAAATAATTTTAAGTATCAAAACCTGATTGGCTACTTGAAAATTTTCTATCGAAAACTGAGTCTCTCCGATAGCTTTCTTTGTAAACAATAGTTTTCCTGAAACATCATAAACCATAATATCTCTAAGATTTTCGTTTAAGGTTTCAGAGCTGACCGTAATGGTATTGTCTTTTACAGAAACATAAACATTATTTCCTGTTTTCTCAAACTCTTCTTCTCCTAAAGTTTCACTGCCAAAGCGAAGTAAAAAACGATCAGTAAAAGTTCCTATTTCGGTCTTAAATGTGTAACTGCTTTTTTGCAGGTTATGTACTACGCCCATTTTTTTATCTTCTAGATAAATAGGAGTACTATTCAAAAGTCCGTCAGCATGATCGATTTCGATATTGAATTCACCTACAATGGCACTTCTATATCCTAACGGAATAATATCTTCATTATTGAATGGAAGTGCACGTCCTTGAATTACTAATTTTCTATTTTCATTAATACTGTAAAAATCCAGATACTTATTGGCATCCATAGTAACAGCGTCATAATTATTATCCCAAAAATTAGTTGCTCCTTCAACATAACCAATTAAAAGCTGTTTAAATGCTCCTTGCGTATTCAGTAAATTAAGCCAGACTCTGTGTCGCTCTATAACAGCTCCTGGTTTGTAAAATTGACTGTTATTTCCTGCAACTCGCATCGTGTTCGTAAATACTGCTGATCCTGCTGTTTTGGATTTTGCAAAAAAGGACTGACCGGCCGCTATATAGCCTAAAGGTTCTGCTTGGTTTCCGGGTGTTGTGGCTCCGTCTCCTTCCATGTTGCCAGGAACTGTACTTCCAGATAAATTATAAATGGCATAATCACTTTCTGTGTAATTATATTGTGCATCTCCTGGAACCCCAGTGGTAGGAAGAGAATTATGTGTCCAGAAGTAAAGGGTTCCATACAAATTAGTTTGATTATCAACAATAAACTGATCTGCATAAACAGCCGAAGGATAAGGATTTCCGATAAGAGACCATTTCTCTGCTGCCATTAAAGGCACGCTTGCTGGACCGTTGTTAGGAATACCTATAAATTCTGCATCATAAACAGAAGGTGTATTTATATCAAAAGTTTGTGGTGCTCTAACAGAATATCCAATTCCTTTCCCCATAACATCTATTCCATTGTACGATATTACCCAACCACTTAACGCATTGTATTTATAATATTTATCTCCTAATGTTGCCGGCGATAAATTTTTCAAAGTAAAGCCTGGTGTACGTGTAACAGGTGAAGACCAATAAGTAAAATCGTAACGTCGAACTGGGTTTGTTTTTCGCTTATAAACAATGTTCCCTGTATTTACAGCATCGGTTGTCTGGTACAAACTTGCGTTGTTTTCGAATATGAAATTTCCGCCGCTATTGGTCACCGAATTCGTAATTGTTAAAGTATGATTAGAGTTTACAGTAACGGTTACGCCAGGATCTACAACAACAGAGCAACCGTTTAAATTTCCAGTAGTTGAATAATTTCCAGAAAATCGAATTGCATCAGTAATAGTAGGTGCACTACCTTTTGACCAGCTTGTTCCGTTCCAGATATTGGTAATAGGAGCAATAATTTCAAGATTTGGTGTAGGATCAGAATTGCAAATTGCAATATTATAAACAGTAAAAGTATAATTCCCCGGAGCAAGATTATTTATAGTATAACTCGTTCCAGAAGATGTATAAGTCTGATTAACAGTTCCCGTTTGTGTAATAGTCCAATTAGAAGCTGACGGCAGGCCTGTTAAAACAACACTTCCAACTCCAGTAACACAAGTTGGCTGCAAAATCGTTCCAAAACTAGGTGTAGATGGTTTTGGTTCAATATCTATTCTGGTTTCAATGGCACCTTCTTCTGTACAAGAGCCATTTTTAACTACTGCACGATAACTGGTACTAGTAGTTAAAATTCCCGGCTGATAGGTATTTCCAGTGTGGCTGATAGGTTGCCACACGTACGGAATAGCTTCTGCATATTCCCATCTGACAATAGTACCGGTATAGCCGTTCAAAGTCAGCAGCGGACTTGGACTGCCACTACAAATCAGTGTACCTCCATTAACTACTCCTCTCACTGTTCTAATTACATCAGTAGTATTTGATGCGCTTACACTTGATGGACAACCGAGAGAAGTATATCCAACAGTAACTGTTTTATTTCCAAGTGTAAACCATTCCAAAGTTACAGAGTTACTTGTATTAGCGAGACTGCCTGAAACGACATTATAGTCAGCTCCTAAGGTTCCGGACACTGTCCAAATATAATTGGTCTGCCCCGCCTGTGTAGTATAAGTCACAAATGTATTCACACAAACCGAAGATCCTGGTTGCGTGGTAAAAGATGGTGCAGGAGTTGGATTTATAGTGATTGTTGCCGAAGCTCCTGTAAAACCTGTAGTTCTAACACAAGTATTTGCTCCTGTTACCGAAACTAATGTATAAGTAGTCGTACCTGTAACCGGAGTTGTAAAGGTATTGAATGGCGTACCGCTCGTAACATTCGATGCTGTTCGGTTGGCTGTTCCGTCATTATAAACTACTGTATAAGGGCCCGTTCCTGCACTTGCCGTGAAAGTCAGCTGGCCGGCACCCGTTGCACAAAATGGTCCGTTGGCGGTCAAACTTCCCTGAGGAAGAGGATTAACAGTAATGGTTGCAGATGCTCCTGTAAAACCTGTAGTCCTAACACAGGTATTTGCTCCCGTAACTGAAACTAATGTATAAGTGGTTGTACTTGTAACTGGAGTCGTAAATACAGCGAATGACGTACCGCTTATAACATTCGATGCTGTTCGATTGGCAGTTCCGTCATTATAAACTACTGTATAAGGTCCCGTTCCTGCACTTGCCGTGAAAGTCAGCTGACCGGCACCCGTTGCACAAAATGGTCCGTTGGCAGTCAAAGTTCCCTGCGGTAAAGGATTCACAGTAATGGTTGCCGATGCTGCTGTAAAACCTGTAGTTCTAACACAGCTATTTGCTCCCGTAACTGAAACTAATGTATATGTCGTTGTACCCGTAACTGGAGTCGTGAACACAGCAAATGGCGTACCGCTCGTAACATTCGATGCAGTTCGATTGGCTGTTCCGTCATTATAAACTACTGTAAAAGGACCTGTTCCTGCACTTGCCGTGAAAGTCAGCTGGCCGGCACCTGTAACACAAAATGGTCCGTTGGCGGTTAAAGTTCCCTGAGGAAGTGGATTTACAGTAATCGTTGCCGACGCTCCTGTAAAACCTGTAGTTCTAACACAAGTATTTGCTCCTGTCACCGAAACCAGTGTATAAGTTGTCGTACCTGTAACAGGAGTTGTAAAGGTATTGAATGGCGTGCCGCTAACAACACCTGTAGCCGTACGATCTGCGGTTCCGTCATTATAAACTATTGTATAAGGTCCCGTTCCTGCACTTGCTGTGAAAGTCAGCTGTCCGGCACCTGTTGCACAAAATGGTCCGTTGGCGGTTAAAGTTCCCTGTGGCAGCGGATTTACAGTAATTGTTGCCGATGCTCCCGTAAAACCTGTAGTTCTAACACAGGTATTTGCTCCTGTCACCGAAACCAGTGTATATGTGGTCGTAGCTGTAACCGGAGTTGTAAAGGTATTGAATGGCGTGCCGCTCACAACGCCTGTGGCAGTGCGGTCTGCAGTTCCATCATTATAAACTACTGTGTAAGGTCCCGTTCCTGCAGTTGCCGTGAAAGTCAGCTGGCCGGCACCAGTCACACAAAACGGTCCGTTGGCGGTCAAACTTCCCTGCGGCAGTGGATTCACGGTAATTGTTGCTGAAGCTCCTGTAAAACCTGTAGTTCTAACACAGGTATTTGCTCCCGTTACCGAAACTAATGTATAAGTTGTTGTAGTTGTAACTGGAGTTGTGAACACAGCAAATGGCGTACCGCTTGTAACATTCGATGCAGTTCGATTGGCTGTTCCGTCATTATAAACTACTGTAAAAGGACCTGTTCCTGCACTTGCCGTGAAAGTCAGCTGTCCGGCGCCTGTAACACAAAATGGTCCGTTGGCGGTCAGAGTTCCCTGCGGCAGTGGATTTACAGTAATTGTTGCTGAAGCTCCTGTAAAACCTGTAGTCCTAACACAGGTATTTGCTCCCGTTACCGAAACCAGTGTATAGGTTGTCGTACCTGTAACCGGAGTTGTAAAGGTATTGAATGGTGTACCGCTTACAACGCCTGTAGCAGTACGATCTGCGGTTCCATCATTATAAACTACTGTATAAGGTCCCGTTCCGGCACTTGCAGTAAAGGTCAGCTGACCCGCGCCTGTTGCACAAAATGGTCCGTTGGCGGTCAAACTTCCCTGAGGAAGTGGATTTACAGTAATCGTTGCTGATGCTCCTGTAAAACCTGTAGTTCTAACACATGTATTTACTCCTGTCACTGAAACTAATGTATAAGTTGTTGTAGCTGTAACTGGCGTTGTGAACACAGCAAATGGCGTACCGCTTGTAACATTAGATGCTGTTCGATTGGCTGTTCCGTCATTATAAACTACTGTATAAGGACCCGTTCCTGCACTTGCCGTGAAAGTCAGCTGGCCGGCACCTGTTACACAAAACGGTCCGTTGGCGGTCAAACTTCCCTGCGGTAAAGGATTGACCGTAATTGTTGCTGAAGCTCCTGTAAAACCTGTAGTTCTAACACAGGTATTTGATCCCGTTACTGAGACCAGTGTATAAGTAGTCGTAGCTGTAACCGGAGTTGTAAAGGTATTGAATGGAGTACCGCTTACAACACCTGTAGCCGTACGATCTGCGGTTCCGTCATTGTAAACTACTGTATAAGGACCCGTTCCTGCACTTGCCGTGAAAGTTAGCTGACCCGCGCCTGTTGCACAAAATGGTCCGTTGGCGGTCAAACTTCCCTGCGGAAGTGGATTTACGGTAATTGTTGCCGATGCTCCCGTAAAACTTGTAGTCCTAACACAGGTATTTGATCCTGTTACTGAAACTAATGTGTAAGTCGTAGTAGCTGTAACCGGAGTTGTAAAGGTATTGAATGGAGTTCCGCTCACAACACCTGTAGCAGTGCGATTGGCTGTTCCGTCATTATAAACTACTGTGTACGGCCCGGTTCCTGCACTTGCAGTGAAAGTCAGCTGGCCGGCACCTGTTTCACAAAATGGTCCGTTGGCGGTCAAACTCCCCTGCGGCAGTGGATTTACGGTAATTGTCGCTGTAGGCCCTGTAAAACCTGTAGTCCTAACACAGGTATTTGCTCCCGTTACTGAAACCAGTGTATAGGTCGTTGTAGCTGTAACCGGAGTTGCAAAGGTATTAAAAGGTGTACCGCTCACAACACCTGTGACGGTACGGTCTGCGGTTCCATCATTATAAACTACTGTGTAAGGTCCCGTTCCTGCAGTTGCCGTGAAAGTCAGCTGGCCGGCACCTGTAACACAAAACGGTCCGCTGGCTGTTAAACTTCCTTGTGGAAGTGGATTTACTGTTACAATTGCTACCGATGAAATCGCCTCAGCACAAGCTCCGTTAGTTACAATAGCTCTAAAATGCACTGTCTGTGTTAATGGTCCAAAAACAAAACCCGTTCCTGCCGTATTTGCAATATCTACCCAACTTGTAAAAGGAGTTAATGAATACTGCCATTTTTGAACCGTACCTACCTGTCCGGATAATGTTAAATTACCACTATTAGCACCGCTGCAAATTGTACTTGAACCTGCAATGGTACCTCCCACACTTGCAGCCGAAACCACAAAGGCAGGAGATGTATTACCCGAACTTATGGTCGATGTACAAGCTTGTGACTTTATAGAAGTTACTGTTACTGTACTATTAGTCCCCACTACATTAAAACCTGAAGCGGTAAAAGTTCCTGTTCCAGCAGTAGTTACCGTGAGGGTCGCAGGAAGATTTGAACCAGCTGGATTAGCACGGTTATAAGTAATATCATAAGATCCAACTGGCAGATTGACTGCTGGTCCTGTCAATGTCACCACGGTTGTTCCCGATGTCACACAAGCTGGAGCAGCACTTATAGAAGTAAAACCGTAAGTTGGACATGTATAGCCAATAATAACGCGGCCAGCGCCACCAGCGCCTCCTGCCCTAACTTCTCCTTGATTAGTAATTATTCCACCACTTCCGCCTCCGCCTGCTGCTCCACCTGGGTTTCCATTCTGGTTTACTCCCCCAAGTACACTAGTATGACTTGCTCCTCCGTTAGTAAAGCCAGGTGAATTTCCTCCTGCTCCAGATGTAAATGTTACAGCTAATGCAGATGTAAATCCTTGTCCTCCATTTCCTCCAGCAGTTACTGTACCTGCACCTGTCGATCCACCCGCTCCTCCTAAATAGCTGGCGTTTCCTGCTGTATTGGCTAAACCTCCTGCACCACCAGACGCATAAATAAATGACTGAAATCCTGAAATCGTTGAAAAATTTCCTGCAGTACCATCTCCTCCTGACGATCCAGAAACGGCAGTCGCAACTAAGGCAGATATAGTAGCTCCTGGAGTAACCGTAATAGTAGCTGTGGCACGTGCTCCTGCTCCACCTCCAGATCCAGATCGTCCTTGAAGTGCGGGCAAGTTCGTAGCTCCTCCTCCAGATCCACCACCTCCCCAAGCCTGAATATTCATCAAAGTCAGACCATTTGGAACTATGACTGAATTGTTTGTGTCAAATGTGTGAGTGATTGCAGCCTGTCCATACATAAAAGTAGAAATAAAGAACAGGAAGATTGGAAGAAATATTTTATAAGATATAGCTTTCCGGTAATTCAATTGAGAAGCTATTAAAGATCCATTAAAATGTTGAAAAATACGGGGCGTCGAAAGTAATTTTTTTTTCATTTTGTGGTATTTTAATTAAAAATCAGATTATGGCTTACATGAAAATTTTTGAAATTTAGGTGGATAAAAAAACTGAAACTTGGGATTTCAGCTCTGAATTTTTGAATAAAAAAGAAAATATACGCAAGGCTTAGAGTGTGCTTTTAAACGGCTTTATAAGACTTTTGTCGATCAAAGCTTACTACAAGGTACGATTTTATTTACATTGTGTTAAAATGTGAATTGATTTAATTCAAACTTTAACAGCGAAAAATCGATTTTAACATATTATAAGAAAAAACTGTTAATTTTTATGTATTATTTTATAAATCAGCATTTTAAATAAAAAACATTTTTTTAACATAAATAATATTCATCGTAAGTATGACTGTTTTGTTAATTCTTAAAAAATTAAAAAAAGTTTAAGAAAATACTGATCCAGAAAACATGGGATTATCTCATAGATTTTTTTTCCTACCAGAATCATTTTTATGTTAAAAAATGATTTTAGAGTTAAATTTTTGATCATTTTCGAGGATTGTTTTTACAAAGAGCACTTGATCTGTCGATTGAAGATTTGAAATTTGTAATGATTTATTCTTAATCTGTTTCTTATCGTACAGCAATTTTCCTGAAACATCATAAATTGAAACGTCTTGAAGATTGCTTTGAGAAGAAAAAACCTTTATGATTTTATGGTGTACTGCAACATATACTTTTTGCTCTTTATTTTCTACAGTAGAAATTCCTAAGGTCTGATTATTAAAATGCAATACAAAGCGATCGTTAAATGTTCCTTCGCGCGAAGTAAACTTATAATCTGCTTTTGTAAGATCGAACATTTGCTGGTTTTCTTTATCTTCTAAAAAAATGCCTTTATCTGCCAATTTTTCATCTGCATGATCAATTTGGACGACAAAAGAACCTGCGGTAATTGTTTTAAAGCCAAGTTTTACGGTATCTGAATCAGAAAACGGCAAAGCTCGTCCTTGAATTACTAATTTGGTATTATTACACAAACTATAAAAATCTACTGTTTGACTCCCACTCATATATTCTGCATCGTACAGTAAATCAAAATCATTTGAAGCTTCTGTTGCATAACCAACTAAAATCTGCTTAAAAAGTCCTTCACTATTAGTTATATTCAGCCAAAGTCTATGTTTTTCTTCTTCTTGATTTTCATCATCTGCAGCCGATTTAAAAAAAACATTATTTCGTTTGGGAATACGCATACTATTATCAAATACAATTGTCCCTGCAGCATTGCTTTTTATAAAAAAGGCTTGTCCAGAAGTAATTGTTCCATCTGGTCTATAATTATTCGACCCAACTGATAAAGCCGGCCTTGTTGCTGTGTCTCCCAATAAGTTATAAACCGCATAATCATCGGCTGTATAATTAAGATTTGTAATCGGTGTATTGTGAGTCCAGAAATAAAGCGCTCCTTTAGTTTGAGGAGCATTTTTCTTTAAAAAAAGAGAAGCATCTACTGCTGAAGGATAAGGGTTTCCGATCAAGCTGAAGTTATTTGCCTTTTCAAAAGCTATTTCTACCTTACCATTATTTGGGATTCCTTTGAAAACAGCTTCAAAAATGGCTCTGTCTGTAGTTGAAAAACTTTGCGGTCCTCGAATAGTATATCCTTTTCCAAGCTGCATTACTGCTGAAGGCTGTTCGATTTTCCAATTCTTCAAAAGATCATTATACGAATAATATTTATCTGAAAGTGTTTCTGGCGAGAGGTCTATCAATTTTTGATGATCTACTGGAGATGACCAATACGTAAAATCAAATTTTAATATGGGCTGCGTTTTTCTTTTCAGATGTATAATTCCTGTATTAATAATATCATCATCAGATTGATATAAACTCGACGCCTCTTCTAGTACCAAGGTTCCTGTACCTGAATAATCAAACTCAATTCCGAGTGTATTATCATTTAATAAAGTGACCGTTTTTTGATTTTCGATAGTGCAGCTACAAACATTTGCATTCGTTAAATGATTAAAATCGGCTTTAAAAGTCACTTCCTTTCCGCCTGACGGAAATCCTCTTGACCACGAAATACCATTCCAAATTGTGGAATATAAACAAAGTTTTAATCGAGCTATTCGATGTTTGGAAATTCCTGAAACTGAATTAAAATTACCGCCAATTAACAACCTAAAATCGGCTCCAATAGCAATCGCAAAAAGTTTGTCGTTTAGTGATGCCGAGAATGAATTGTCAAAATCTCCGTTTTCAAAAAGTCTGATTAATCGAAGAGCGGTTATATTTTTGTATGTTCCTGAGAAAGTCCCTCCAACAATAATTCGATTATCAGGCTGTATCAAAAGAGTTCGTACATCTCCTTTATTAAAACCAGTCCCTGATTGAAAAGAGGTATCTAAACTTCCATTACTATTTAAACGTACCAATCGATTTTGTTTGGTTTTATTAAAGGCCAAAAAAGAACCTCCCAAAACTATTTTTCCATCTGACTGCAATGCAATAGTATATACGTATTTATCAAAACCATCGCCGATCGAAAATGTATTATCAATGCTTCCGTCTGGATTTAAACGGACCAATTTTGCACAAGGAACATCATTAAAAGAAGTAAATCTTCCTGCTGCCAAAATTTTTCCGTCGGGTTGTATAGCAATTGCTTCGATAATTCCATTTGCGCCGATACCTGGATTAAAAGTGTTGTCTTTTGAACCGTCGGGAAGAATTCTCACTATTTTGCCCGAAGCCAAACCATTATAAGTTGCAAAATTCCCAGCAGCGATCAAACGGCCGTCAGACTGTAATTGCATGGCGTAAACTTGACTATTAAATCCTTTTCCTGTTGAAAATGAATCGTCAATTGAACCGTCAGATAAAATTCTAACTATGCGATAGTTTTGTACCTCATTGTATTTTGTAAAATTACCTCCCAAAATAATCTTTCCGTCATCTTGAAGTACGGCAGTTTTAACTAAATTATCTGCTCCAAATTTTCCTGAATTGAAAGACGAGTCTAACAATCCATTATCTAAAAGACGCGTAATTCGACGTGCGGGTTCGCCATTAAATTTTGTAAAACTCCCCACCACAATTGTCTTTTTATCTTCAAGTGGAAGAAGACTAAGAACTGAATTATCAAAACCTACACCGGCAGCTAAATAAGCAATATCGTGTTCGCCTTTATCCGAAACTTTTGCCAGTCTTCCTTGATTTTGTCCATCAAAAACAGAAAATGATCCTCCAATAAACCAAGATCCATCTTGATCTGTCTCTAACGCTAAGACTGATGCAGAACCGGGACCACTGCCAAGATCAAAATCTGTTTTTAAACTTCCATCTTCATTTAAGAAAACTACTCTGTTAACATCATTTCCATTATAAAATCCTGTAAAAGAACCACCAGCCATTATGTTTCCAAAACTGTCCGTTTTGATGACTTGTATTCCTTCTTTAGTAAAACCAGATCCAGAAACAAAACTAGGATCTGGTGTCCCATCTTCGTTCAACCGAATAATTCTGTTTGCCTGAAATCCATTAAAGGTTGTATAATTGCCTCCTGCCAATATCTTGCCGTTTGGTTGAATCGAAACTGCATTTACATCATCATTAAAACCTGTTCCGATAGTAAAACTGTTATCAATACTTCCGTTATTATTTAGCCTAGCCATTCGATTGGCCGAAGTTCCGTTAAAAGAAATAAAATTACCCGCAATCAAAATTTTACCTGAAGCTACTATTTTGGCACTGGTTATATTAACTGTTGATCCACTTCCAGTAGCAAAGGAAGCATCTATAGAACCTGTTGGAAGTAAACGAACAATCCTGTTTACGGTTACATTATTATATTTTGCAAAACTTCCCACTATGACGATTTTACCATCTGGTTGCTCCGCTATATCATATACGATACCAGTCGTGGCACCAAGACTTGTACTAAAAGAAGCGTCAAAAGAACCATCTGTATTCAATCGAATTAATCTTCCTGCAATATGACCATCATAATTGGTAAAACTGCCTCCAACCAAAAGCTTTCCATCGGCTTGCAAATGCACTTTATAAATCTTACCGTTAAAGCCGGTTCCTGTATTGAAAGTTTCATCAATAGTTCCGTCTGGTTTTAATCTTGTTAAGTAGGCCACGGGTACTCCGTTCAAACTTAAATAGTCACCGCCTACAATTAAATTTCCATCGGGTTGTAAAACAAGAGTTCGCACTGCATCATTAAAACCATCTCCGCTAAGACCATCATCTACGGTATTAAAAGTAAGATCGAGTTTACCTTGCTGTGCGAAAAGCATCGAGCAAAATAATATTAGAGATAGAGTAAATTGAGAACGTCTTTTAATTTTAAAAGGTGAAAGCATTTAGTTAATTTTTATTGTAAGAATTAACTTTAAAATTAAAACGCTAAAAATTAACAAGCAATACCAAGATTTAGGGATATTTAATTAAAATTAAAAAGCCCATTCTATAGATTAGAATGGGCTTTAAGAACAGAATCTTCTGTTTATTTATTTTTAATGAAATACAATTTTCTTTGTAACAGTATATCCATTTTCTAATGTTACTTTCACTAACAATACCTGATCAGCAACTCCAAAATTAGTAATTTGCAATTCAGTTGCATTTACTTTCTTCTTATTGTAAACATCCTGACCACCAATATTGTAGATCCATACTTCTTTAATATTTTCTTGTGATGAAGTCACTTTGATACTTTTATCTTTTACAGAAACGAACACTGTGTTATCAAGATTTTCGAAATCTCCAGTTCCTAATATTTTGTCGGTATATCTAAGGACAAAACGATCTGTAAACGTACCGATTGCAGATGTAAAAGTGTAGTTACCTGTACGAAGATCTACAATTTTGCTTGTTGTTTTATCTTCTAAGTAAACCGCTTGATCTGCAAAGAAACCATCTGCGTGATCAATTGCAATAGTGAAGTCTCCCGCAATTGTTGTTTTGTATCCTAACGGAATTGTTTCTGTATTATCAAATGGTAATGCACGCGCCTGAATCGTTAGCTTTTTAGCATTACTGATACTATAGAAATCTACATAAGTATTACCGCTCATTGTAGTTGCATCGTAGTTAAGATCGATACTATTTGTTGCTCCTTCAATATAGCCTACCAATGCTTGTTTGAAAGCACCTTGAGCGTTGGTGAAGTTTAACCACAAACGATTCTTTTCAATTTTGCTCGTTTTTGCTGTTTTGAAAAACTGCGAATTGTTTTGATCACGCATAGCATTTGTAAAAGTAACAGAATTAGTTCCTGTCGGTTTAAGGAAAAAAGCTTGTCCCGACCCGATAAAACTATCTACTGGCTCTGCACTAGGAATTGTAACTGTACCTCCTGATAGATTGAATACGGCATAATCGTCACTTGTATAATTGTACTTGGCATCTCCAGCAACTGCACCACTTGGAAGCGCTTTATGCGTCCAGAAATACAATGCTCCAGTTTCAACACCATTTAGCGTCAAGTTTAACTTGATGAAATCTTCTGCATCAAATGCTGACGGATATGGATTTCCAATTAAATTCCATTTTCCACTTACCGTTCCTGCACTTATAGTACCATTATTTGGCACACCAGTAAACACAGCATCATACACTTGACCAGCACCATTAATATCATAAGTCTGTGGTGCTCTCACACTGTAACCTTGTGCAAGGTCCATAGTTTTTATTCCATTATAATCTATTTTCCAAGCCGCGTTTGCTACATCGTAATAATAGTATTTATCTCCTAATGTAGCTGGTGACAAAGTTTTAAGTTTATAATCTATATTATAAATTGGTGCACTCCAATACGTGAAATCGTAACGACGAACTGGTCTTGAACGGCGTTTGTATGTAATGTTTCCTGTATTTGAATTATTTGATGTCTGAACTAAGCTTGATTTATCTTCAAAAACTAAAGATCCATTTCCTAACACAGTTACTTCATTTTCTACTTTTAAAACAGAAAGAGTGTTCACGGTTAAAGAACTTTTATCAGCAACCAAAAGAGTATAGGCATGAGCCACTGTGCCTGTTCCTGAAATAGCTGGTTTATTTGTAATTGACGTTAAATCTGGTATTACTACACAGTCGCCATCGTTTGGAACTCCATTTGGAGTCCAGTTTGTAGCCGTAGACCAATTTGTGTCTGTTGCACCGCTCCAAACTTTAGAACCTGTCATTGCTACTGCTAAAGGTGCTGCCATTGGAGTAATACAACCCGAACTATTTCTAACCGATACAGTATAAGATCCTGGAGTTACTCCAGTAAATATACCATCTGCATTCGTATAATTTGATCCGTCGATACTATAGTTGATTCCTGCTGCAGGAGCTGGACTTGTAACTGTAATGGTTCCTGTTGGCACGCCGCAATTTGGTTGTGTTGTAACTGAGGCTATTGGGGTTGATGGGTTGACGTTTACTGTTACAGTGTGCGTTGAAGACAAAGGTCCGCCGCATCCTGTCGCAGTTACCGTGATTGTTGATGTTCCGCTCCAAGAAGCCACATAACTAACCGCTCCTGTAGAAGCATTAATTGTATTTCCTGCCGCACTTGATGTTGCATCAAGAGAATAATTAATTCCTGTTGCATTTGTTGCAGAAGCCCCATAAGTTACTGAACCTGCTCCTTGACAACGTGAAGAAGTTGAACCCCCTGCAAATAGTGGAGCTGATATAGTCGCAGCTGTCGTTACTGTATGTGTTCCAGACAACGGGCCACCACATCCTGCCGCAGTTGCTGTAATTGTTGATGTACCGCTCCAAGATGCTGTATAAGTAACCGCTCCCGAAGAAGCATTAATTGTATTTCCTGCAGCACTTGATGTTGCATCAAGAGTATAAGTAATTCCTGTTGAATTTGTTGCAGCAGCTCCATAAGTTACTGAACCCGTTCCTTGACAACGAGAAGAAGTTGAACCCGCTGCAAATATTGGAGCTGATATAGTCGCAGCTGTAGTTACTGTATGTGTTGAAGATAATGGTCCGCCACATCCTGCTGCAGTTGCTGTAATTGTTGATGTTCCGCTCCAAGATGCTGTATAAGTAACCGCTCCTGAAGAAGCATTAATTGTATTTCCTGCAGCACTTGATGTTGCATCAAGAGTATAAGCAATTCCCGTAGAATTTGTTGCAGTGGCTCCATAAGTTACTGGACCCGCTCCTTGACAACGTGAAGAAGTTGAACCCGCTGAAAATGCTGGAGTTCCTACTATAGGATTTACAGTAACAGTCCATGTCCCAGTAGATAAGCTCGGTGTTGTATTACAAGTTCCGTCATTTACGAATCTTCTATAAACTGTCGTTGCTATTAATCCAGCCGGGGGATCATAGGTCGACGAATTTGAACCTGGAATATCACTACCATTTGCTTGCCATTTATAAGTATATGAACTATCTCCTCCAGCTGGAGTAATTGAATTACCTATTAATGATGGATTACCATTATAACAAATAGTCTCGCCAACTGTATTTATTGCTCCCGCATTAAAAGTTGAATATATTGTCAAGTTACTTGAATACTCACTACCTGTTATTACAGGATTAGAACTAACAATACGAATTTTATACCCTGTCCCTGTAGTGGTTCCTGAAGGAATCGTTACTGATATTGATCCAGATGCAGTAGATGTTACAGAGCCAATATTGGTTGGTGACGCAAAGCTACCCGAAGCATTAGACAATTGAGCCGTAAAAGTATTTCCAGTCACGTATGGAGGCACGGGACCTCTTAAAGTATATGCAATTGAAAAACTTGATCCAGCACATAAAGGCGAATTTACAGATGTAATAACGATATCACGAATTCTTGCTAAAGCAAAAAATCTATTGCTTCCAATATTCGATGAACTTGTTACTCCATTCGTTCCAACTGTTCCTCCCAACGAATTATAAGTTCCTCCAACAGCAGTACTTCCTCCAATAGCATCTAATGGACTTATTGCCGTTGGTCTAGATAAAGATATTCTTGTGTTTGAAAAATTTCCTGTAGTAATTAATGACCAATATTCTGTGTTGCTCAGACTTGCCAAACTGGTACCGTTCGGAGTTCCACCACAATCTCCTAAAAAAGCTTCTACTTGAGCTGTTGGTGTTGATGTTGGTGCAGCACTATTTGTTAATGTAAATGGCAAATAGACATTTCCTTTTCCCATTGGAAAAATATATGTACTTGCAGTAGAAGCACTCCATTTTAATGGACCATTTACAAATGAAGTACTAGATCCACCACTAATTGCAGTTGTGGCATTTGCTGTTACATCTAGCAAGTTAGTCGTCGATGTAGTTAAAATTCCACTAGTTAAAGTTAAGGAATTTGCTACAGTAACATCATCAGACAAACCAGAAGTAATAGCAAGAGTAACTCCTCCAGAAGTATTATTTATATTTAAATTATAAAATGAAATTCCTACCGAACCAGCACCAGTTATAGATTGGGGAACACTTCCGTTAAAAACAACCGTTCCTCCATTTGGCGATATAGTTCCTCCCAAACCTTGTGTATCTCTACTAAAGTTTCCTTTTATAGAAAAAACACCACTTGTTAAAGTAACTGATGCTCCAGCACCTAAAAGACGAAAATCTTTTCCAACATTAACAGTAGCGTTACCTAAGTTAAGGTTTGAAGCAGTTGTAAAATCACCATTAATATTTAATACTCCTGCCCCGCTAGTTGCTTTTCCAGCAGGATATTGACATTCTACATCGTAATAATCTGGAACGTAGGAAATAGTTTGCGTACCACTACCACCGGTATATAAAACTTTACTATTGGTCTGCAAATCAATTTTTAGTTTAGTGTATCCTGTTGGGAAATTTGTCCCTGGTACAAGTGCTGCTCTCCCTAATACTAATGCAGCATTGCCCTCGACAGTAAGGTTTCCATTCGTATTTCCTGTTATTTGATATGCGTTATCAATTAGTCGGGTATTAGCACTTACAAATAAATCATTATTTACTGTAATAGTAGCGCTTAGAGTTTTATCACCACTTTCTGATGATATAATATTACGATAGGCAGTCCCCAAAACTGACTGATTTCCAGCTCTATCGTAATTTACAGTTGATCCTGATCCATTTAAATCTATTGTATTATTTCCAGTTCCTGATAAATTAAAGGGTGTTGCATTTCCTAAAAGTAAAGTGGCTGATCCAGCACCTGAATCCATACTGAAAGTAGAAGTATTATTACCAAGCTCATTGGACGTTATAATTTGACCGTTAATATCTAATGTACCACTTTCTAGTAAAAATCCTGCATTATTAGCTCTGTTACCGCTATTATTGCTTCTACTATTTAAGGTCAAATTATTAGAAACATTAAAACGCGATATTGTTGATGTTAAAACTGTTATAATATTAGAACTTGGATTTGTAGATGTTAGCCCCACCGCCACAGATGTTGCTGAAAGTGTTCCTAATCCTGAAATACTAACATTTCGGGAACTACTATTAGATGAATTTGCTACGATTCCACCCGTGGTAAGCGTAACACCATTGTTTACGCTTAATGCTCCAACATTACCTGTAAAGGTAATAGAGGCACAAGATGTCGTAGCGGTAACTACTGGATAAGTAGTAACTGAAGGTATCTGAACTGCATCTCCAAGAGCAGGTACTCCGGTTGTGTTCCAATTGGTTGCTGTATTCCAATCGGAATTTGTTGCACCAGTCCATATCTTTTGTGCAAAACTTGAAGTATACAAAAAAATAAAGAAGAAAAACGAGTAAAGTAATTTTCGTTTCATAGGCATGTGGCATTTAATGATAAATTTGTTTTTGGGCGTAAAAAGAAAAAATGAAAATGAGAGAGTTTATTGCTAATTTTAAGATTCAAGATTGTCGTGAAATTTTCTTGAACATTTGTTAAAATTTGACAATAAAAAAATCCAGTTCGGTGGTTAGCCAAAAATTTGTCTTTTTTCTTTTTACAAATATTAACAAATTTTAGAATATTTTTGCTACCAAATGCAATAAATCACATTTAATCGTTAAAAAGAAAGAAAAAGCCGATGAAAGACATTTTCACACCAGAAGAAGCTTTACAAAAATTAGAGAATTTTTGTGCTTACCAAGAGCGTTGTCATGAAGAAGTGGTGACAAAATTATACAGCTTGAAAATGAATTCTGACGAAATCGATTTGATTATTGTGAAGCTTATAGAGGGCAATTTTCTTAACGAAACGCGCTTTGCCTGCAGCTTCGCAAGAGGCAAACACCGCATAAAACACTGGGGAAAGCTGAGAATTACGAATGAACTTAAAGCCAGAAAAATTTCGGCTGTAAATATCAATCTAGCTTTGAAAGAAATTTCTCCAGAAGAATACTTTGAAACTTTCGAAAATCTCGCCGAGCGATGTTGGGAAAATTTGTCAGAAAAAAATCAACTTAAAAAACGTAAAAAATTTTGTGATTATTTGCTCCGACGTGGATACGAAAGTAACCTGATTTATGAAAAAATGAAAGAATTTGAAGAAAATAAGAGCTAATTTCTTGTTTAACTTTTTAATAAATTTTCGTTTTTTAACAAATTTAACTCTTAAAATTCAATATCGTATTAAATTACCGACAAAACCACTTACTCCTTTTGGTTATAAATTAGTCGAAATTTGATAATTTTATACCCGAACTCGCGTTTTTATTCCTATAAGTTCAAAAAAACAACCTAAAAACCGTAATTATTTGAGATTATTCCTATAATAAATTTTAACATTTTATAGGAAATAACGCCAAAAGTGAAATTTCGACGTGCATTTTGTCGATTTTTTTAACATTTCATCGATTTTATGGGTGTTCTCCAAACCCTAACTATTTGCACTACGTAGATGTATCTATCTTTGCGACGGCCGCGTAAATGCTATGCCAGCATAACAACCTGATAGAAAACATTTAACATGAAGAAAACTTTACTTTTACTTTTATTGCTGCCCTTTTTTGGATTTGCTCAAGCCTTAAATGGAACTTATACTATTAATTCTGGAAATGCTGCACCATTCAATACTTTACAAAATGCAATTACCCGAATTAATTCAGTAGGAGTATCTGGACCTGTTGTATTTTTATTAAATCAAGATCAAAATATTACTTCAACTATTACTATCAATCAATTTAGTGGTACAAGCGCGACTAACACATTAACAATTAAACCTGCCTCGGGTAGCACTGTAATTATTTCTGGTTCTGTTGCAGGTGCCATGATAGCTTTCAATGGAGCTGATAATATAATTATAGATGGAAACGATTCAACGACAGATAATAGATTAAGAATTTACAATACCTATAATGCAAGTCCCGAAACAACTAAAGCGGGAATCTCTCTCTATGATAATGCTAATAATAATATTGTCAGAAATTTGACAATTCAGCTCAACGTTGTTGATACAACAAAAGATGTCTATACTGTTGGAGTTTTTGCAGGTGGAAATTCTTTAGGCAATAGCGGTAATAACTCTAACAACACCATTTCTAAAGTAACTTTTACAAATGTGAGCCAAGCGGTTTTTGTTGAGGGTCAAAACAGCAACAATACAACCAATTGGACTATCTCAGAAAATACAATTGGCTCTACCGCAGATGCTACAAAACCTTCATTGGGTATTTATTTGAATAATGTCAATGGATACACAATTAATAAAAATGTAATATCTGGAATTAGAAAAAATTCGAATTACAACAGTAGAACTGCTTCAGGAATTACAATATTGGGAAGTACTTCGGGAACAATTTCGAACAATAAGATTAGTGATATTGTTAATAATTTATTTAACAACGGAAGTTCTACAGCAGGGATATTTATAGATAATAACACAAACATATCAATTTACAACAATATCATCAGTAATGTTTATAACACTACAACTGATAATAATGATTATAACTATCATAATAAAGGACAGGGAGTTTATATAAAATCGGGCACAGGTTATAATATTTATCACAATACTATTGTAATGAATTATGCAAATGCAGGAGCATATTCATCATGTCTATATTTAGAGGGAGGTTCTAATTATAATATCAGAAACAATATATTTTACAATTCACAATCATCTGGTACACAGTACACACTCTTTTCAGCTGTTGGGATTACAACCTTAAACTATAACTGTCATTACGTAACAAATAATACCTCGCATTTTAACGCAAAAATTTCTGGTCAAGCTACTACATCTTTCGCTGACTGGAAAACAAATACCGGAAAAGATGCTAATTCGGTAAATTCAGCACCAGTATTCTTATCTGATTTTCACTTAAACACAACAAATACAGCAAACAATTCACTAGCAGGTCAATCGATTTCAATAGTTACTACAGATATCGATGGAGAAGCAAGAGTAAAACCTTACATGGGTGCCGACGAAATAGTAGCATGTACGCCAGCAGGTGACCAGACAACTTTTGGAACAAATTCATGGATTGGATATGTTTATAATTGGACTGGTGCAAATCCGAATCCAGCTACGCCAAGTACACTTCCTATTTCTGCAACTTCAACTTACATTGGAACTGTAACGGAAAACGCTTTGTTTGACCGAAATATTGGAAATGGTGCCGTAAATGGCGTTACACGAAATATCAACTGTGACACTCCTCCAACAGATAATTTCTTTGTTCGCTATAAAATGAGAACTACAACTGCTGCTGGAGTTTATAACTTTACAATTGGTGCCGATGATGGTGTACGTTTGTATATTGATGGTACTTTAGTAAATGTAGCTCCAACAA
This sequence comes from Flavobacterium artemisiae, assembly GCF_042678225.1. NCBI lineage: Bacteria > Pseudomonadati > Bacteroidota > Flavobacteriia > Flavobacteriales > Flavobacteriaceae > Flavobacterium > Flavobacterium artemisiae. The sequence goes on from NZ_JBHUDZ010000001.1 coordinate 390,886, forward strand.
ATTCATACACTGGTCATGGCTACAACTCTTATGCAGCACAGGTAACATTAAATGCAGGAGCACACGATTTTGTTTTAGAATATTTTGAAATTGGAGGTTCAGGAAGGGTTTCAATCTCTTACGGAATTATCAGTACTGTTTTAGGATCAACTAATCCTCCAGGTATTGACAAATGGAATGTTTACGGTTATACACTTGCAAATCTTGCTCTTCCGCCATACAGCTACGCTGGAAGTTATGTAGACAATAATCTTAACATCGCTACTACCGCTTTTTGGAATAAAGCAGTTTCACCTTCTTCAGCAACTGGATGGAGTGGAGCACCTGTTCCTGTGGATAATTTCACGATCAGCTATAAAAGAAAAGGTTTCCCTTGTGGAAGATATAGAATTGTCGTAGCAAACTGCGATGATAACCTTCAAATATACCGTAACGGTACTTTGATTTACACAGCAGGTGGAAACATTAATAATAATACTACTGCGGTAAACAACACAACTTACGATCTTGGAGCAGATTCTGAAATAGAAGTACGCTTACAAGAAGATGCGGGTGATGCTCTTATGAATGTTAATTTTATTGCTTCAACAGCTTCTGGTGATGCTGCAAATGCACCAACTGCCTCTGCAACAAAACAACCAAGCTGTGGTGATAATACAGGAACGATTACAGTTACAAGCCCAGCTGCATCTACTGGATTTACATACAGTATAAATGGAACCGATTATACTAATACAACAGGTGTATTTTCAGGACTTACAGCAGGATCATTTAATGTTACTGTTAAAAATACTAGTACAGGATGTATCTCTCCAGCTACAGTAGTCGTTATAAATACCCCAACAGGAAAAGTATGGAACGGAAGCACGAACACTTCTTGGAATACCCCTTCAAACTGGACTCCATCAGGTGTGCCTTCTTCAACAGATTGTGTTGAAATTCCGAACGTGGCAGTTAAACCAAATCTGGCTGCAAATACTGGAACTTATTATGCTTATTCATTAACTATTAATGACAAAGGGTCGCTGACTGTTGGTTCCAGCAATACATTACAAGTAACAAATGCTGTAAAAGTTGTAGGTGACGGTGAATTAATTTTCGAAAACAATGCAAGCTTAATTCAGACTACCAATGCGACAAACAGCGGTAATATGACTTACAAGAGAACTACTCAACCAGTTCGTCGTTATGATTTTACTTATTGGTCAGCCCCTGTTACGTTTGAATCTAATTACAAGCTTAAAGATTTATCTCCAAACACTTTGGGTGACAAGTATTACTACTACGATGCTGCTACTGCTGCTTGGAAAATAGATTATAACGGAGGAAAGACTATGGCACTTGCACAAGGTTATAGTGTAAGAGCACCACAGACCTATGATATTAACGGTTCTGGACAGACTTATACTGCTACTTTTAAAGGAGTTCCAAATAATGGAGATATTGATGCCGCTACAACAAATGCAAAATGGAACTTAATTGGAAATCCATATCCATCTGCTGTTGATGCTGAGACTTTTATCAAACAAAACTTTACTTTAAATGGTGTTGAAACTGGAGCACTGTATTTCTGGACGCATAAATCATTACCAAGTAGTGCTGTTGCAGGAGATGCTAAGTACAATTACACTAGTGATGATTATGCAGTATTCAATCTTACTGGGCATGTTGTAACTCATAATAGCACAGTTGTCGGAGACGGATTTATTGCTTCTGGTCAAGCTTTCTTTGTAAAACCAACAGGAACTAAGTCTATCATTTTCAATAATAATATGCGTGTTGGCGGTAAAAACGGTCAATTCTTTAAGACTGGAACTGAAAAAACAGCCGATACTGAGAAAAATCGTTTATGGTTAAATTTCAGCAGCGAACAAGGTGCGTTCAAACAAGCATTACTTGGTTACATGGAAGGTGCTACAAACGGAATTGATTTAAACTATGATGCTACTACAATGAGCGGTAACAGTTATGTCGATTTCTATACGATCAGCAATGCAAAAAAATTGACTATTCAAGCTCGTGCTTTGCCTTTTACCGATACTGAAGAAATTCCGTTAGGATACAAAACTACTGTTGCTGGCGATTTTACGATTGCAATTGATCACGTTGATGGTTTATTTACTGATCAAGCGGTTTATTTAGAAGATAAAACTACTGGTAAAATTCAGGATCTGCGTGCAGGAAATTATACTTTCACTTCAGCAGTTGGAACTTTCACAGATCGTTTTGTATTAAAATATACTAACAAAACATTAGGAACCGGCGATTTCGAAACCAGCAATGAGAGTGTTTTAATTTCTGTGAAAGACAAAGTAATCAACATTACTTCTTCGCAAGAAAATATAAAAGAAGTACTTATTTACAACATAGCAGGTCAGCAGCTTTATATTAAAAACAAAATAAACAGCAGCGAACATCAGATTTCTAATCTGCAATCTGGTGAACAAGTTTTACTTGCCAAGGTCACGATGGAAAATGGTTATACGGTAACCAAGAAAGTCATTTTTCACTAAATAATAAAGCATCAAAAATCCGACAATCAACATTGTCGGATTTTGTGCGTTCCAAACAAATGTAAATCAAATCGATCTAAACATTAAAATAACTGATTTAATATTCAAACACGAAAAAGAAATATTACGAAACTTTAACCCAGCCAAACCCCATGTTATCAAAACCAATTTTGAATCTTCATAATTACTTTTTAAAAGGTTTAGGATTACTTCTTTTCTTAATATCTTTTAAAACTATAGGCCAGACAGCCGTTACCAGAATTCATACAGACTGGAATGGATATTGGACATCTAACTCTACAACGGGTGTAGGAAATCGTCCAAATACAGAAAACAATCTGCTTGCTTTTTTATGGAATGGAACGACCTATTCTACAGGTGTAAATGATGCCAATCTTACAACCAGAGGGATTACTTTTAATGCTCAAAAATACAGAGCTCTAAAAATTCAAACTCTAGGACTTGATCCAGGCAGCACCTATTTTCTTCAAGGTGCTATGATAGACGGATCCAATTCAACTGCAACCTTAACCCCGCCTTTAACGGGAACAACTTCAACTGGTCCCGAACTTGCTTCGCGACTTACTGATGGTGTAAACGGACTTACACTTGGAACTGGTATTGCGAACATAAAAGCAGGTACAGCCGAATTTAAAATCGGAACTAATAACTTGACCATTTCAGGTATTGAAGATAATATTCCCGATCTGATTGTCACTCAAGTTGCTGAACCGGGAGGTACACCAGATTCATTTAAATTTGTTGATGCTTCTGGAGCTACAGTTGGTAATCAGCTATCAGTTTCGTTCGGGTCTGTAACAGCAATTGGAACCTACAGTCTAGATTTATTTAGAGCTGATAATGGTGCAATGGCATTTACAGCAGCTGCTACACGAGATATTCGAATAGTGGGAATAGAAACGAAATCATTTGGTATTACACCTGCAAACGCAGCTCAGGTTGATCGTTTTGTGGTAACATTTTCAGGAAACTCAGATTGTGCTTTTATCGCTTTTAACACCAGCTCTTTAAAAATAGCCGAATTGAGTATGATTAAAAGAGCTTCAATATCCTCTTGCGGTAAATTAGGCGACACGGTTACCTATACCTTTGATATCAAAAATACTGGAGAGGTGCCGATTACTAATATTTCGGTTACCGATCTTATGCCTGGTTTAACAATTACTGGCAACTCTATTCCAAGTTTAGCCGCTGGTGCTTCTAGAACTCTTACTGGAACTTATACTATTACTGCAGCAGACGTTGCTGCTGGTAGAATAACTAATACGGCAAAAGTTACTGGAACCGATCCTTCTTTAAACATCGTCGAAGATATTTCGGGACAAACATATACCGATAACATAGCTACAGTAATCGATTTACTGGCACCACCAACTATTGGAACAATAACAAATGCATCTTGCTCTTCGTTAGGAAGTGTAGTTCTAAATAATCTTCCTTCAGGAAACTGGACCTTAGAAAGAACACCTGGAGGTGTTACAACTACAGGTTCAGGAACAACTGCAACCGTTACTAATATTCCAGTTGGTACATCATATTCATTTAGAGTAACAAACAGTTCAGGATGTAAATCACCTTCTTCTGCAGCTTTTAATATTACAGACCAATCTTCTACAACGTGGAACGGTACTGCATGGAGTCAAGGCACACCGGATCTTACTAAGAATGTTGTTTTCTCTGGCCCTTATACTATTACCAGCGATATAAATGCTTGTGCACTTACAGTTAATGCAGGCGTTAACTTAGTTGTTCCAACCAATGTTACATTGAATGTATTAAACGCAGTTTCGGTTTCCAGCACTGGATCTTTAACTTTCGAAAATAATTCAAGTCTTGTACAAACAAACAATGTAACCAATACAGGAAATATAGTTTATAGAAGAATTTCAAAACCAGTACGCCGTTATGATTTCACTTATTGGTCATCTCCTATTTACAGCAGTTCTTATACCCTAAAAACATTATCTACAGCAACTCTGGCAGATAAATATTATTATTATGATTCAGCAACTAGTGCTTGGAAAATAGATTATAACGGAATTACGGTTATGAAACCAGGAATTGCCTATAGTGTACGTGCGCCGCAAACTTACAGCATTACGTCTGGTGCAACTTATCTGGCTACTTTTACCGGCGTTCCAAACAATGGTAATTATTCTGTTGCAACAACTATCGGAAAATGGCATTTAGTCGGAAATCCTTATCCATCAGCGATATCAGCAGATGCTTTTATAAACAGCAATCTTCATCTCGGTGCATTGTATTTCTGGACTCACAATTCACCTCCAAATGATGCCGTAGCCGGAGATGCAAAATACAATTATACAAGTGACGATTATGCCGCATATACTTTAGCTGGCGGTACTGGAACAACTACTGGAGCAGACCGTCCAAATGGTTATATAGCCGCTGGGCAGGGAATCTTTGTTAAATCTAGTACAGCTGCTCCAATTGTATTCTCGAACTCAATGAGAAGAACTGGAAATAATACACAGTTCTTTAAAACTGCTGGAGATACCGAAAGCAAAAATCGTATCTGGTTAAACTTTAGCAATTCTGGAGGAGCTTTTAAACAGCTTTTATTGGGTTACATGGATGGTGCAACCAATAATATCGACGACAACTATGATGCTGTAACAATGAATGCGAATAGTTATATTGATTTTTACAGTATCAGTAATGCTAAGAAATTGACTATTCAGGCACGAGCATTGCCTTTTGATAATACAGAAACAATTCCGTTAGGGTACAAAACTACCATTGCAAGTGATTTCACAATTTCTATCAATGATGCTGACGGATTCTTTACTGGACAAGAAGTATATCTTGAAGACAAGCTCCTAGATAAAATTCACGATTTAAGAACTTCCAATTATACTTTTTCTAGTGCTATTGGTACTTTTACAGATCGTTTTGTATTACGTTATACCAACAAAACATTAGGAAACGAGGATTTCGAAAGTACTGATAATGCTCTTTTGGTTTCAGTAAAAGAGAAGATTGTTAAAGTGAATTCGTTAAACGAAAACATAAAAGAAGTTTCCGTTTATGATATTAGTGGACATTTGTTATATAACAAAAAGAAAGTAAATACCGCCGAATTAATCATTCAAAATCTACAGTCAAGTAATCAAGTTTTATTAGTGAAAGTGACTTTAGAAAATGATCACACAGTAACTAAGAAAATAATCTTTCACTAAGATTAAATAGTTCTCAAATAAAAAAATCCATTCCGTTTCACAACAGAATGGATTTTTTCTTTTTAGTTTTTTGTTTGAGTTTATTCCTCTTTCAACTCATCAATTACTTTTCTAATTTCTTTAGCATATTTTCCGTAAAATAATTTTGTATGCCCTTCAGTCATAAACCACATTAATAACATAAATGCAAATACTATTAATACAACTATTATGGCCACATTTTCTGGATTTGCGTTTAAAACCTTATTTAAAAGCTTACCAGATTTTTTACCTAAAGGCAATAAAAACCCATAAAACAGTCCAAAAGGAAAAAAAGCATAGCTAAACGATTTATAGGATTCAATAAATAACATTATATTGTAATATATTTCATAAAGGTTATCTTTCGTTGTTGCTGCAACATCTGTAAAGTTCTTATAATACAAATACAAGCGTATTGTAAAAAAAATTGAAATTATTATTGAAACGGCATAAAGCAAATAATACGCAATTAAAAAACTATATTTCAGATCAATAGTAAGCGGAACTATTCCTATAAAAATCATTGCAACTAATTGAACGATTACTTCTCTTTTTAAATTTTTTCTAATTTTTTCCAAAGGAGTATTTACCGATTGAATTTTTTCTAAGTTATTTGGAAGAACAACGTTTTCTATATTTTCATTGTTCCATGCGTTTTGTATATCGTTAAAATCCATATCCTTGATTTTTAATAATTTCTTTTAATTTTTCTTTTGCTCTATTTAACTTAACCCTCGCGTTACCTTCGGAAATCCCAAGGTTTTCGCCAATTTCTTTATGAGAAAAACCCTCTAACTGATAAAATATAATAGCCTTATCAATCTTTTCCAGTTTCTGAACCGCTTTATAAAAATGATCCAGCTGACTTTCTTTTATTGCCGAATCGCCTTCATCATCTTTAATGTTTTCTGAAGCTATTTCGTATTTGTCTACCTTTCTTTTTTCTTTCTTCAAAAAGACAATCGCCGTGTTTACAGCCACTCTATACATCCAAGTCGAAAATTGGCTTTCGTTTCTAAAAGTATCATATGATTTCCATAACTGGCAGACAATTTCCTGAAACAAATCCTGCTGATCATCATGATTGTCCATGTACATCTTCGAGACTTTGTAGAGAATCCCTTTATGACTTTCTATTCTTTTTAAAAATTCTTGTTCTTTCTCTTTCAAAATAAGTTTAGTTCAATACTGGTTTTACACTATATCCTGCTTTTCTTAACAAATTAATCACTCCAAACTCTCCTCCTAAATGCCCTGAACCAACTGCAAAAAATACACTTTCTTTTTGCATCAATTCTGGCATAATTTTGATCCAATTTAAGTTTCTATAATCTAGAATCTCTTTTTTGGTCTTTTCGCTTGTTACTTTTTTATCTGTAATAATATCGTACACAGCTTCAATATTCTCCTTTTTATATTCTGAAACCAATTTAGAAGTTTCCTCTTTGCTGGATTCTTCCAGCATAGTAAGCATTTCTTCATTAGAATAAGCACCTTCTAAAATTGAAAACTGGGATTTTACAGTTTCTAAACCGCCAAAAGTCATGTTTTTCTTTTTTGCCTGTTCAATAAAATCCATTTCATAAAACTTCAAATCTGTACAGCCAAAACTTTTCATGGCGATTAGACTCATTACTGTCATTAGACTTGCTGTACCGTCATTCCCGAAGTTCTTTTTAAAATCACATCCAATTTAGCCAATTGCTCCGGATTTAACTTTTTGCTTAAAGTTTCTTTACCCATTGCCAGCTTTTGCATTTCTAATGTTTCTTTTGGATCAGCAAAATTGATTTCTAAAACTAATTTAGAAGATGTTTCAAATGCTTTTTTGGTCTTTTCAGTAAGAAAATAATCTCCCGAACAAATCATATGAACGGTTCCGTACAAATAAGAAGGTTTTGACAAGCCGTTTCCTGAAACTTCCCACAACAATGAATTTTCTAGTTTTGGGGCATTTTGTGCTTCAACATTTACATTTAAAAAAAGTGCGACAACAACTACGATTGATTTGATTATATTTTTCATTTGATTGATTGATTGATTGATTAAAGTTAAAAGTTTGATTGATTTCGATTAATTAATTGATGATTTTGATTGATTGATTTTGATTGATGATTGATAAATTTATTTACCTTCCTTTTTTCGCTGCCAAGAAGCAATCGATACAAAAAATAAACAGATCATCGTGAGAACCGCACTCTCGTTTGGTTTACTTAAAATAAAGTGATTTGTCAAGGTGTATCCAAGTCCTAGACTGGTCAAAAAGATAAATAAGAAATCGGATTTTTTTCCGTTAAATGAAGTTGATTGGGTTTTCATAATTGTTTTGGTTTATTTGATTACGACTTGTAAGTAATCAAACAACCAAAACGTTACAAAAAAAATTGAACTTTTTTCAAAAAGCTAGTAAAATCAATACCTCCGAGACAAAAAATTTTGTTTTTTAATTCATAAAAAATCTAAAACCGACAAATATTATTCTATTTCTTGAAAGTATTAATCAATTATTCTAATCGAACTTCTAATCCCAAATTATTCAATAGCGCAACAAAAAAATATTGTTTTTTAATTATTTATTATTGTTTTTCGATAATTTTAATATATTTACACTCAATAAATATTTAAATCGTCATGAAAAACAACAACAAATTAGTTACTGTACTTTATATTATCTCGCGATTAAGTTTTCGAGCCTGCGAGCTCATTTTATTATTTGCCCTAATTTTTGAATGCATTCCAGATGGCACAATAGGAGGCTATAGTTCTACAGTGCATCATTCTAGAGGGTATGAAATAAATGCCCGAATCCAATCTAGCATTTCTGACACATTAATTTTTTACAAGGGAACGAACATATCTGGCTCAATTTCAAAATCAAAAAGCAAAGAACTTAATAAGCGTTTTAATGAAATAAAAAATGATAAAAAACTTACTAAAATGTACCAGATCAATAATTTTGACATCTATAATTTCAACAATAAAGATTCTGATATTAAAAAGGAATTTTATGACGTAAAGCAAAGCTCCCCATCAGATTTAAATATTATCATTAATCCTAAAAATTACCTTTTTAAAGCTATTTTAGCAATAAAAACATATTTGTCATTAATTTTAGTATTATTTGTCAGCTATCAACTTATGAAGCTGTTTAAACAATTAAGAACAAACTTTGCTTTTGATCAAATACTCAACAAAAGAATTCGAAATATTGGATATTCACTAATCTCATTTCAAGTTATTACTTTGCTGATTAGTATTATAATAACACAACATTTATCAATTATAAGCTATTATCATTACATTCCAACAGTCGAAAATTCAGAATTTCGATATATGAGCCTTGGTATTTATATTGAATATAACTGGCAAATACTTTTTCTAGGTTTATGTTTAGTAGTTTTAGCAAAATTATTAAGCTATGGATATGATCTTCAAAACGAAAACGAATTAACGATATAAACTATGCCAATCATTGTAAATCTTGATGTAATGCTTGCTAAAAGAAAAATGCGATCCAATGAATTAGCAGAACGGATCGGCATTACAACGGCAAATCTTTCTATTTTGAAAACAGGAAAAGCAAAAGCGATTCGATTTTCAACCTTAGAACTGATCTGTGAAATTCTGGAATGCCAGCCTGGTGACATTATGGAATATGAAAAGGAAGAAGAGTAGAATCTTCATTTAATCATAAAAAGACAAACAGCGGATTAATTAATCCGCTGTTCTAACTTAGTTTTTACAAGTTACTAATAAAGGGCGATTGCCTGCTGTATTTAGATTCAATCATCTCTTTAATCATAAACTTTGAAATATCCAAAGCGGTGATTTTATCTCCTAAACAATCTTCCAGATTTACCGCTATTTCAGAGCTATTATCTGTAAAGTCAATAAAAGGAACCCGAACCTGCGTCCAATTCACATCGCTTTCTTCTAAAAGTTTATAGGCTTTTTGACGATCTTCCTGAATTAACGGAAAAGTACTTTTCATCCAATCTGTTGCCATAACTGTTTTAGGGCTTTTCTTATCGAATGGAGTATCAATATTAAGTCCAGCCAAAAGAACATAGCGTTCAATTTTGCATTCATTCATCGCCTTCAAAACATGCTTTGTTACCTCACTTGCAACCAAAGGCTCATCCTTTCGTTGCCCAATAGTACTCAAGACAGCATCACAATCTTTTAATAACGCTTTTATGTTGTCAAAATGGAGGGCATCACCTTTGATGATTTCAATTTTATCATTTTGAATTTCGAATTTTTTAGGATTTCTAAGCAGAAGTTTTATACTGAACCCTTCTTTTAATAACTGGTTTACAAGATAATTTCCAGTTTTTCCGCCACCGCCAAGAACGGCAATTTTTAATTTATTTTTCATAAATATTCTTCATAAAATTTGACATAAACAACTCTCGCTTTATCAAACAAACAAAGCGGAAAAGAAAAAAGCTTACTGAGCTTTTATCACTGTATCAATATTTTACAAAGAGATTTTAATACTCCAAAAATAGACAAATAAAAAAAGCCAGACAAATACTGCCTGGCTTTTTAACTTATTCTAAAATTGTCTTAGTCAACTAAAACAATTATTTTATTGTTTTTCATCTCGATAGTTCCTGACTTAATCTCTAAAGTATAAGTTTGGTCATTTACTTTCGTGAACTTATCGCCTGCCTCTTTAGAAAAACTGAAGCTTGGAGCTGCAATTTTAATTGTTCCTTTTTCTAAAATAGAAACAATCGGCGCGTGATGATTCAAAATCTGAAAGCTTCCATCAACTCCTGGTAAAGTAACTGAAGTTACTTCTCCTGAAAATAATTTTGCTTCTGGTGATACTATTTCTAAAATCATATCTTCTTTTTAAATTTCAAATTATAAAATTCCAAATCCCAATTTTGGAATTTGGAATTTTTATTTTTTGAGGTTTGTCAAGCTTTGCTTGATTATGCTTCAGCTAACATTTTCTCTCCAGCTTCGATTGCATCTTGAATAGAACCTTTCAAGTTGAAAGCAGCTTCTGGAAGGTGATCTAACTCACCATCGATAATCATGTTAAATCCTTTGATAGTATCTTTAATATCAACTAATACACCTGGAATACCTGTAAACTGCTCTGCTACGTGGAATGGCTGAGACAAGAAACGTTGTACACGACGTGCTCTAGATACTGCAAGTTTATCATCTTCTGATAACTCCTCCATACCTAAGATAGCGATGATATCTTGTAATTGTTTGTATTTTTGAAGAATTTCTTTTACTCTTTGTGCACAGTTGTAGTGCTCATCTCCTAAGATGTGAGGAGTCAAAATTCTTGAAGTAGAATCTAACGGGTCAACCGCAGGATAAATACCTAACTCAGCAATTTTACGAGACAATACAGTTGTTGCATCTAAGTGCGCGAAAGTTGTAGCCGGCGCCGGGTCAGTTAAGTCATCCGCAGGAACGTAAACCGCTTGTACAGATGTAATAGATCCTTTGTTTGTAGAAGTAATACGCTCTTGCATAGCACCCATCTCTGTTGCTAGAGTTGGCTGGTAACCTACTGCAGAAGGCATACGTCCTAAAAGTGCTGATACCTCAGAACCTGCTTGTGTAAAACGGAAGATATTATCAACGAAGAATAATACATCTTTACCTTGGTCTGATCCAGCTCCATCACGGAAATACTCAGCGATAGATAATCCTGAAAGTGCCACACGTGCACGAGCTCCAGGTGGCTCATTCATTTGTCCGAAAACGAAAGTAGCTTTAGACTCTCTCATTCCTGGCATATCTACTTTAGATAAATCCCATCCTCCATTTTCCATAGAGTGCATGAAATCATCACCGTATTTAATAATTCCTGACTCTAACATCTCACGAAGCAAGTCATTTCCTTCACGTGTTCTTTCACCTACTCCTGCGAATACTGAAAGTCCACCGTGACCTTTTGCGATATTGTTGATCAACTCCTGAATCAATACTGTTTTACCAACACCCGCACCACCAAACAATCCAATTTTACCTCCTTTTGCGTAAGGCTCAATCAAATCGATTACTTTAATACCTGTAAATAAAACTTCAGATGAAGTTGATAAATCTTCGAATTTAGGAGCTTGTCTGTGAATTGGCAGACCATTTTCTCCAGTTTTTGGCAAGTTTCCTAAACCATCAATTGCATCTCCTACAACATTAAATAATCTTCCATATACATCTGGACCGATTGGCATTTGGATTGGGTTTCCAGTACCAACTACTTCATATCCTCTGCTTAAACCATCTGTTGAATCCATAGAAATGGTACGAACAGTGTTTTCACCAATATGTGATTGTACTTCTAGAACCAAGATAGTTCCGTCTTTTTTATTGACTTCTAGAGAATCATAAATTTTTGGAAGTTCAACATCTTTACCGTTGAAAACTACGTCAACTACTGGTCCAATGATTTGAGCAACTTTTCCTATTACTTTTGACATTACTTATGTATTTATTAAATAGCTATTTAGGTTTATCGAAAATACCTCTTTTTTCAGAGCGCAAAGATAATTTTTTAAAATATAAAATCAACTTTTTTTTCATAAAAAACAGCATGATTTTGTTTGATTCATAAAACTTGCCTAAAAAATAACAAAAACAGCATTTTTTTATGAAAAGAAAAAACCGCTTATTTTTAGAAAATGAGCGGTTTTTTATAACGTTAAAATATCTTTTTTTATTGAAGCGTAGCTGGATATTGAATTGGGTACAAACCTAAATCAACATGACGAAGTGTCGAACCATATTGTGCATTGATCGCATCTATAAAAATATTAGCAATCAACCCATAACCTCTTGCACTTGGGTGAACTCCATCTAAAGAAAATGCTCCGCCAGTTGCAAAAGAAGAACTCATTGTAAAATTTCCAAATCTAATTCCGCCGCTTGCCAATTGTGTCAAAGTTGCTTTTGTATCCACAAATGCTAGTCCTTTTTCTTTAGATACGGCTTGGATTGTTGCATTATAAGCATCAGTTGCTTTTCTAATCTCGTCAATTTCAGTTGGAATTAAGACATGTTTATCTTGCAACGGATACGATATTCCAAATGCATTCAGTGGAGCTGGCGGCGCCATTCCAATTCCAGAGTTAGCTGCAGTTGGAGCCGTACCAATATCAGCTCTAGTAGTCAAAACAACCAAATCAGTTGCTTTAGCTTGTCTAGCTTGTCCAAAAACAATACCATAAAAAGCGGCCGTTTGCGCTCCTACTATTGGCGTAAATGCTGTTGTTAATTGATTTGACAAATTGGCTAAGCTCTCATCTTTTATCAACATAGGACTTGCACCAGTCTCAGAAAGCAGATTAATTCGGTCTCCTGCACCCAATGCAGTTAATACTTGTTTTAAAGGACCATACAACTGCGTGTTAAGAGCTTTGATTGTAGCCACACCCACAGCCTCATTATTTTTTCCAATCAATTTAGGAGTAAGCGGATTATACGGAACTGTTGTAAAGTGAGGCAAAGCTGTAATATACGGTAAATTAGCAACAACACCTTTTGCACCTTTCGCAGTTAAAGAAGTCACTAAACCTGTATACACACTTGCAAAAACAGCTGGATCTGTAATGTCATTTGATCCATAAGTAGCAGGATTCGGATTTCCTGTTTGGTCTTTTCCTGTTCCTCCAGAAGTGGCATACGCTAAAACATCATTTCCTCCAATAAATAAGGAGAAAAAAGTTGGATTTTGCGCTACAGCATCTGCCAGAACAGTAGTGGTAGGTGCGCTTGAAAATCGAGCAAAATACGGATTCGCTGCACCTGTTGCCACACCAGCAACGTTACCATAACCAGCAGCTAATAAGTGAAAACTTTTTGCTCCAGGAACACCTAAATTACTAAATGTACCCGTTAGATGAGCCGTAATCTCTGTCGTTGGTTTTCCAGTTACATTTACTGGCGTTTGAGTTGGTCCGTCAAAATACAATCTCGTTCCCGCAACAACGTTCCCACCCAGAAGCAAACCTCCGATATTATCATTCATTAGCGGCTGTGTAAAAGCCCCTCCTCCAGCAGCAACAAACTGCTGTGACAAAATATTCGGATACGAATTCTCTTGTCCTTTCTTAAACAAGGCATTATCACTGTAACCCGCCGCAAAAGAATCACCTAGTGCTATATATTTTGTAAATACTGCAGAACCTGGTGTTACCGGAACTTCTGCCGGCGTATCATTATTATCATCATTATTACAAGCAGCCATTACGGTCAAAGAAACCAATAAAAGCCATTTTATATTTTTTTTCATCTTAGTAGTTTTTTAAATTATAACCTCTTTCATTTCCCTTGCAAATCCATTACGGATTAATTGTCCAAGATGCAAACCACATTCTACCAATTGCTCCAGCTCCAATCACTTGAAGGTAATCTGACCCAAAAAGGTTTGTCGCTCCTACTTTAATAACTGACTTCCATTTTGGAATCGCATAATTTATCTGAGCATCAAGAACAGTATTCTCAGGGATCATTCCATCTCCAAAAGAAGATTCCCATAGATATTCAGAGTTCCATCTAACATTCACATTAAACCCTAAGTTTTTAATCACTTTTGCATTTCCTAAAGATGCTTTGATTCTGTGTTTTGGTGTATTAAACCCAGCCACGAAATCTGGATCTTCTGACTGATCGAAATTAAATTGAGAATAATTATAGTTTACTCCTAATTCAAAATCTTTGTATACTTTTTTAGCTAATCCTACACCAACACCAAAAGAAGAAATTTGAGCTGTTGTATTTGTATAAACCTGATAAACTCTTCTGTCTCCAAAAGCAAGCGCCTGATAAGATTCTGGCGTACCAACTGTACCATAATACGGAGAGATAACTCTCGCTGTATTCATAAAGTCATTATAAATATTGTAATATGCATTTAAATCTACCGATAAATCATTTTGAATAACTGTACGATATCCCGCTTCAAAAGCCTGAACTTGCTCTGGTTTTACTAATCCAATATCAGCAACTTGTAAATCATTTACATTTCCAGAAGCTCCAAAAGCCTGAACCGAAGCCACTGTGTATGCATTACGATACGCATCTTGCCCAGACAGATTAACAGTTGCAGGATGCCCTTGTGCTTGTCCTGCCGCACTTACATTTACAGTTTCTTGAAAACGATCCAAGTTCTCAGGAGCAGAACCAATTAATGCAAATGGCCCTAAGTCTAAACCAATATACTGATCTTGTGTTGTCGGGTTACGAAACCCTGTTTGATATGACAATCTGAAGTTATGATTTTTGTTTGCTCCAGCTGAGTAAACAAAAGACACTCTTGGAGAAACATTTCCATCAAAGTTCTGGCTTTTATCATAACGTAAAGATCCTGTAAATTTCAATCTGTCATCTAAGAATTTTTTCTGAAGCTGCGCGTAAGCACCGTATTCTTTATATTCAATCGGACCATCATAGTCTGTAAAAATAGTTCCTTCAGAATCCATCACATATTTTCTCCAAGATCCTCCAACTTGAATTTCTGCAAATTTGATAATATCTTTAAAGTTATAATTCACATCTGAGTGATATAATTTAGAATGATCGATAAATTTAGCTCCTTTTGTCAAATCAGGATTTGCTACCGCAGTCGCTAAAGCGCTATTAAATTGTGCAGAACCTGGTTCGAATCTTGCAGAACCAGTTGGTTTTGGAAGAAATGAAATTTGAGCCGGTAAAACATTATAATCTGCAAAGTTTCTTGCAATTGCAGCAGATTGATTGGCATCTGTTCCCATAACCGCACCTGCATACTGATAAGCCGTTGCATAATTAGTAAACCATTCTTGATCTGATTTTGCCGCTCTGTTTACGTTCCATGCTGCAAATCTCATATCATAAGAATTTCCAGCATCTTCACTTGTAAAATAGATTCTACCAAAGAAATTTTTCCCTTTTACCTCAAATTTACCCTGCTGCATTAAGAAATCTTTTAAAGCATATCTGTTTGCTCCCTGATAAATTGTACTACCCGTACCAATTTTGTACTGAAGAATAAATTCTGTATCGTTTGCCCAAGGTTTAATATGCGCACTGAAGTCCGCTTTCATACTTTGAACTTTATTATCTGTTAAATCTTGCTCACGATAACCCGTTCTACTAACCTGACCTACATTTGGAATAAAAGTAGTAACCTCGTCACCATAAATATTCAATCCGTCGTAATTCTGATTCATTTCATGACCAATAGAACCACCCGTCATACTTCTTGTATCGTTTGCAATCCATTCACTTGCTTCCATGTAAGTGAAATTAGCCTTCATGGCAAAATGTTTTGTAAAGGCTTTTGCCGCTCTAATACCAAAATCATTATAATCATTTGTTCCAGCAGCTTTTTGAGTAGTTTGTCCGTATTTATAATAAACACTGATTCCTTCATTAGTAAAAGGACTTTTACTAGTCATGAACATAATACCATTAAAAGCATTCGCTCCATATAGTGCAGAAGAAGCACCTGGCAAAAGCTCTACGCTGGCAACATCGATATCCGAAACCCCAATTAAGTTACCTAATACGAAGTTCAACGCAGGAGAAGAATTATCCATACCATCAACCAATTGCATAAAGCGGGTATTGGCAACTGTTGCAAAACCACGGGTGTTAACAGACTTAAAAGAAATACTGCTCGTATTGAAATTTACTTCTTTTAAATTTTCTAAACCGTCGTAGAAAGTTGCCGCTGTGGTATTTTTAATTTCCTGAATTCCCATTCGCTCAATAGTAACTGGAGATTCGATTACTCTTTCTGGAGTTCTAGAAGCCGAAACCACGATTTCATCCAGTTTTGTTTCTTCGTCTTTTAAAACAATATTTAACTTTTGATTTGCTGAAGCAACATTGATTGTCTGCGATACAAATCCAACTGCCGTTACCTTAACCGAAAAAGGCAGTTTAGCATTCGTTGATAATTTAAACGAGCCGTCAAAATCTGTGGAAGCTCCTCCACTTTCTCCGACCACAACAATATTAGCACCAGGAATAGATTGTTTGTTACTGTCTGTAACTGAACCTGTAATTGTATTCTGCGCAAAAGATATTCCGCTGAATAACAACATAATTAGCAAGTAGACTCTCATTGGGTTAGTTTTATTGAATTAGTTATTTGTTAGTTTGTATAGCCAAAATACATAAATATTTAATATGTATAAAAAAAAGTTAAATAAAATTGATATTTAAAACCATTTTATACAATATTTTAACTATTTGCTAATTCAATTTATTTAAATAAAATTAAATAAAACCGAGAGAAAAATCAACTTACTATGCATACATATAAATTTTTATCAAAAAATTGAATATATCATAAAAATACATATTCAGAAATTTTTTTTTGACAATAAAAAAAAAGCGAGACCTAAATCTCGCTTTTTAACATATTTATATATTTCGTAAACCTTATTCTACCGTAACCGATTTCGCTAAATTACGTGGCTGGTCAACATTGCATCCTCTCATTACAGCAATATAATAAGAAAGCAATTGCAACGGAATTGTAGTAATAAGCGGTGATAATGCATCCGAAGTTTCAGGAATTTCGATTACATAATCGGCCAATTCACGAACTTGAGTATCACCTTTTGTAACAACAGCGATAATTTTACCACTTCGAGATTTGATCTCTTGAATATTACTTACAATTTTATCATAATGACCTTGTTTAGGTGCAATTACAATAACCGGCATATGCTCGTCAATTAAAGCAATAGGACCGTGTTTCATTTCTGCAGCAGGATATCCTTCTGCATGTATGTATGAAATCTCTTTTAATTTTAAAGCTCCTTCAAGTGCAACTGGGAAATTATACCCACGTCCTAAATAAAGACAGTTTGGTGAATCTTTAAACGCTGCCGCAATTTCTTTCGCTTTATCATTAGTTTCTAAAGCTTCAGATACTTTTTCAGGAATTAATTCTAATTCTTGCAAGTAAGCATGGAAATCAGGATTTGATAAAGTTCCTTTTGCCTTACCTAATCTCAAAGCAATCATAGTTAAAACTGTGATTTGAGTTGTAAATGCTTTAGTAGAAGCTACTCCAATTTCTGGCCCCGCGTGTGTATAAGCACCTGCATGGCTTTCTCTAGAAATAGAAGAACCAACCACGTTACAAACACCAAAAACAAAAGCTCCGTTTTCTTTAGCCAATTTAATAGCCGCCATTGTATCAGCAGTTTCACCAGATTGTGAAATTGCGATTACAACATCGTCTTTGTTGATAATTGGGTTTCTGTATCTAAATTCAGAAGCATATTCTACTTCAACAGGAATACGTGTAAACTCCTCAAAAATATATTCTGCCACTAAACCGGCATGCCATGAAGTTCCGCAAGCTACAATAAGAATTCTTTTTGCGTTTAGAAACTTCTCTATATTATCTTCAACTCCAGCCATTTGAACGATTCCTTCATTTGCATGAAGTCTTCCTCTATAAGTATCTTTAATAACACTTGGCTGTTCGTAGATTTCTTTAAGCATGAAATGATCGTAACCTCCTTTTTCAATCTGCTCCAAATTCATTTGAAGTTCTTGAATATAAGGATCTACCAACGAGTCATCTTTAATTTTTCTAATTTTTAAAGGTTTGTGAAGTCTAATATTAGCCATTTCACCATCCTCTAAGTAAACTGCATTAGAAGTATATTCAATAAATGGAGACGCATCAGAAGCAATAAAATATTCTCCTTCTCCTACTCCAATTGCCAACGGACTCCCAAGTCTTGCAGCTACAATTTCGTTTGGATTTTTTTTATCAAATACAGCAATTGCGTAAGCACCCACAACTTGGTTTAAAGCGATCTGGACTGCTTTACCCAACTTGATGTTTTCTTTTTTCTGAACCTCTTCAATAAGATTTACAAGAACTTCAGTATCTGTATCCGATTTAAAAGTATAACCTCTTTTTATTAATTCTTCTTTTAATGGTGCATAATTCTCAATAATTCCGTTGTGAATTATTACTAAATCTCCCGAATTAGAAAGATGAGGATGCGAGTTTACATCATTTGGCACCCCATGAGTAGCCCAGCGCGTGTGCCCTATTCCAATATTACCATTCTCAGTAAGATCCTCCTTTGCTTTCGCTTCTAGATCAGAAACCTTACCTTTTGTTTTACAAAGTTTAACACCTTCGTTATCTTCATACAACATAACGCCGGCACTATCATATCCTCTGTACTCAAGTCGCTTTAATCCCTTTATTACAATAGGGTAGGCTTCTCGATGACCGATATATCCAACAATTCCACACATATTTTATTTATTTATTTGGTTTCGTGTAGTAAACCTCAAGCCTCAATCTTTTATCCTCTGGAACAGAAGATTTCCCTCCATACAATATCGTACCTAGAGGACTCATAACTGATGCTCTCGGTGCTGCTGAAATATTACTATTTTTCAGCTTTAATAGATTATTAGTCACAGTAGCTATATCTTCTGTAACTACCAATCCTAAATCAACATTCTTATAAGTAGCGTCTTTAATCAGACTGCGAATGTGCTCTGTAATTCTAATTTTATACGTTTTACCTCTCTTATTATCACCAAGGTTAATTATCCCGCCAAAAATCTGTTTTGCATCTTTTGGATTAGATGATGCTGCAGATGTAGCGTCGCTGTAATAGTCTTTCAATGGCGTATTATTAGTCAAATCATATAAATATATACGCTTTGCTTCTGTGGTTGGAGCCATTTTATCTGCATCGATATAAAAAACCAGATTTGCTTCGTTTACCATCCAATCGCTGTCTTTTATTGATTGAAGCTGCGAAGCAAAATCGTTTAGTTTAAGAATAGCCATCGATCCTTGACCGCCTTTCAAATAAAGCCTTTCATCACCTTCTGTTGCATTTACATTTGTAATCGCATTTTCGTAAGTAGTATTTCTTTGATTTTGTAAAAAATTAACTGTACTTAGTGAACTTCCTAATTTCAAGACAAGTGTACGCGTTTCCGTTGTCTTCGGATCGTCTGTAGTACTATCTGTTTTTGCTGTATAAGTAATTGTAATTTTTCCTTCAGCAAAATTCATTAATGCCATACTTGTAGCATTTGCACCTGACTTTTCAACTTTAAAGTACAATCCTCTATAATATTCCTGAAAAACATTAGCACTAGCCAATTTTGATGCTGGAGCGTTAAGAATTTTATCCTGAAACTCTTTTGTATTTAGATTTAAACGCATTTCAGGTTTTGATCTCTGTAACGTTTTTTTCCCATCTGTACCCGTAATACTATCTTTTCTTTCAATTGCATTGAAGAAAAACTCCTGATTTTGCGTTATATCAGCATCATCATTTAATAAAGGACTTGCTTTTAAACTTTCAAAATCTGCATTTTGATCTGTGTAGTATAATTGTGCAAACTGATTACCATTATCAAAATAAGAATTACGCATCTGCATTCCATTTTGATAAACACTTAACTTAATTTTACCTCCATCTTTAGCACCAAAAATAGAATCCAATGCATACACACTACTTCCATCTGTATTAGTTTGCGTAACGTGGCTAAAATAAGGTATGCTTAAAACAACGCTTTCAATTTTTGGTTCTTCACCAATACTTGGAGCATAACTTTCAAGCGTAACTTGTGTTGCAAAATTTGCCGTAGTCTCACCAAAAACAGGATCATTATAAATCCCTAATGCATTTGTAGGCAAATTATTGGATTGAATTGGTGTTACTTCTTGATTAAAAGCCAAGACCTCATATTTGTGAGGTTCTAACCCAAAATGATCATCACTAATCAAATCATCGCCAATAGCATTAAAATCCTTATCGCATGAATATAAAAAAACAACAACTGAAGCTAATAGAATTTTCTTAATCAAAGAAGTATTATACATTTTTAAAATATAGTTAAAATTTAAAGTCCCATCGTTTTGTAGAAATTTGTATACGCTTCTGCGAATGCATTTTTCGGTGCGAAAGGTAAAAAAGGTTTTCCTGAAGATTCTATAAATTTTGTTAAACTTGGGGAAACATTTTCTGACGCAATAATAACCGCATCAGAATGTAATATACTAGCCTTAAGGATATTTTCGTAGTTTGGAGTTTCTAAATCTGAAACTGATTCGTGTGGCACGCCGTCAAATTTAACTTTGTTTATCATTTCCAAATCTAAATTTTCATCAAATGACTGTCCGTAAACAGAAGTAACAATTTTCGTTTCAGAAAACATTGCCTCATGTTTATAAAAGTGTTTCATATAGATTGGCAGCATTGCAGCAAGCCAGCCGTGAACGTGAATAATATCTGGAACCCAGTTTAGTTTTTTCACAGTTTCAACAACACCTTTTGCAAAGAAAATAGCTCTTTCATCGTTATCCGGATACAGAACACCTTCTTCGTCCGCAAAAGTTGCTTTTCTTTTAAAGTATTCATCGTTATCAATAAAATAAACCTGAATTCTTTCTTTTGGAATAGAAGCTACCTTAATAATCAATGGCATATCTAAATCATTCACTACCAAATTCATCCCTGAAAGTCGGATTACTTCATGTAATTGATGTCTTCTTTCATTGATATTCCCATATCTAGGCATGAAAATTCTTATCTGACCGCCCTGATCGTTTATCATTTTCGGAACGTCATAAGACATTAAAGAAACCTCGTTTTCAGCCAGATACGGCACGACTTCAGATGATACGTATAATATCCTCTTATCTTTCATAATAGTATTTTACTTAATTTTTGGTAATAAAAACGTCGCAAAATTACAAAATTTTATGCAGTTTATAACTAATATATTATGTTTGCACTAAATTTTAATAATACCTCAATGCATATTTTCTACAGTAAAGCTGCTTTGATAGCCTATTTAAAAACTATCAAAACCACAAATTCAACTATAGGATTTGTACCAACTATGGGCGCTTTACACCAAGGACATTTGGCTTTAATGCAGCGCTCGTTAAAAGAAAACGACGATACCGTTGTCAGCATTTTTGTCAATCCAACACAATTCAATAATCCAGAAGACTTAGCAAAATATCCGAGGACTCTCGAAGAAGATGTTAAGAAAATGCGTACATTAAGTGATAAAATTATTTTATACGCTCCTTCGGTAGATGATATTTATGAAGGAAACACTGTTTCGCAGGATTTTGATTTCGATGGATTGGAAAATCAAATGGAAGGAAAATTCAGGCCAGGTCATTTTAACGGAGTTGGAACGATTGTAAAACGTCTTTTCGAAATCGTAACCCCGACTAATGCTTACTTTGGCGAAAAAGACTTTCAGCAATTGCAGATTGTTAAAAAAATGGTCGAAAAAACAAATCTTCCGGTAAACATCGTAGGCTGTCCGATTTTCAGAGAAGAAAATCAGCTGGCAATGAGTTCTCGTAACGAACGTTTAACGGCTGAAGAAAGAAAAGAAGCTTCGATCATTTACAAAGTTTTAACCGAAGCAAAAGAAATATTTCAAACAAAAAGTCCGCAGGAAACTATTGATTTTGTCGAAAATTCTTTCAAAGACAACAAACAATTCGATCTCGAATATTTTGTGATTGCTGACGAATCGACACTTTTACCTATCGATCAGAAAGAGAATGATAAAAAATACCGCGCATTTATAGCAGTATTTGTTAATTCTATCAGACTGATTGATACCATTTCATTAAATTAATCTAACTTTGCAGCATGCAAATTCAAGTTATAAAATCAAAAATTCATCGTGTTAAAGTAACGGGAGCCGATTTAAATTACATTGGCAGCATTACTATTGATGAAACTCTGCTAGAAGCTTCAAACATTATTGAAGGCGAAAAAGTATCTATTGTAAATATTAATAACGGTGAACGTTTTGAAACTTACGCTATTAAAGGAGAAAAAAATTCGGGAGAAATTACCCTGAATGGTCCTGCAGCGAGAAAAGTTCAGAAAGACGATATTATTATCATTATTTCTTATGCGACTTTAGAGTTTGAAGAAGCGAAAACATTCAAA
Source organism: Flavobacterium artemisiae (assembly GCF_042678225.1). Lineage (NCBI taxonomy): Bacteria > Pseudomonadati > Bacteroidota > Flavobacteriia > Flavobacteriales > Flavobacteriaceae > Flavobacterium > Flavobacterium artemisiae. Next base: position 413,593 of record NZ_JBHUDZ010000001.1, read on the forward strand.
CCGTGGATTATTTTCCCTAACGAAAATGATAATTCGCTAACTTAAAATTTTCTTTTTAATTTTTAAAAATCCACAACTTTGTCAAACTTGTTTTGTACAAAGTTTTCTGCATTTGTATAAATCAGAAAAGATTTACACTCCAACGTTTTTGTTTCCATTTTTCCCCATAAAAGAAACAAATAAAATAGTATATTGCCACACTATTTTCAATACTTTTTAATTCACTGAAATGCCACAAATCATGAAAAAAGTTTACCTACTGTTTATTTTAATTTCATTCTCGTCTTTTGCCCAAAAAAAGTTCGACAACATTAAATCTGAGAAACTGGGAGAAGAGCGAAGAATCACAATTGGTCTTCCGCCTTCTTACGAAGCCAGCAAAGACAAAAAATATCCTGTTCTTTATTTATTAGACGGAGATTATTTGTTTGATCCTTTTTCTGGAGCTGTAAGTTATGGTTCTTATTGGGATGATATTCCTGAAATGATCATCATCGGAATTCATCAGAATAAAGACGGAGAACGTTTTGATGATACCACAATTGACCAGAATGAAGGACTTCCTTTTGAAAAAGGAGCGAAATTTTTTGAATTTATCGGAGCAGAATTAGTTCCCTATATTGAAAAAAAATACCGTACCTCGCCTTTCAGACTTATTGCAGGTCACGATTTAACAGCAAGTTTTGCTAATTTTTATTTGTATAAAGAAGAGCCGCTTTTTAACGCTTACATCTGTTTAAGTCCAGAATTGGCTCCAAAAATGGAAGTGCGTATTGCAGAGAAGTTCGCAAAAGTAAAAAAACCGTTTTTCTACTATCTTTCTGCAGGTGAAGGAGATATTAAAAAAATAAAAGAACCGATAGAAAAATTAAACGGAAATATTAAAATCGCTAATAATCCGTTAGTGAATTATAAATATGAAGTTTTTAAAGGTGCAACACATTATACAGAAGTATTGCACTCTATACCAAGTGCTTTATATCAGATTTTTGAAGCATACCGACCAATAAATTCAGCAGAATACAATGAAAAAATTGCTGTTCTTGAATCGGGTTACGCAGAATATCTAGAACAAAAGTACAACACCATGTCTGAAGTTATGGGAGTGCAGATTCCAGTAAGAATGAGCGATTTTAAAGTAATAGAAAATATCATTTTAAAAAAGAATGCTTATAGTGAACTATCAAAAATGGCTGAAATTGGAAATGTAAATTACCCAAAAGCCATGCTTGGAGAATATGAGTTAGGATTAATGTATGAAAAACAAGGAGATCCGAAACATGCATCAAAAAAATACCAAAATGCTTCGCAGATGGAGCCGATTGGTGATTTGAACAAAGATTTTATGTATGAGAAAATCGACGAAATGAATACGCTTGCTAAAAAAAGTAAATAATGTCAAAAGTTAAAACTTCCTTTTTTTGTCAGAACTGCGGAACGCAGTATTCGAAATGGCAAGGCCAATGCAATGCCTGCAAAGAATGGAATACGATTGCTGAGGAAATTATCCAAAAACAGGAAAAAGTAGCTTGGAAAAGTGAACCCACTTCAAGCAGTAAAGCACCAAGGCCTTTAAAAATTACCGAAATTGATTCGGCTCAGGAAGTTCGCATGGACACAACCGACAGCGAATTGAATCGAGTTTTAGGAGGCGGACTTGTTCCTGGATCTCTAACGCTTTTGGGTGGAGAACCCGGCATCGGAAAAAGTACACTTTTGCTTCAGATTTCACTTAAATTACCTTATAAAACTTTATATGTTTCAGGCGAAGAAAGTCAGAAACAAATAAAAATGCGTGCAGAAAGAATCACACCAAATAGTGATAACTGCTACATTTTGACCGAAACGAAAACACAGAATATTTTCAAACAGATCGAAACGATGCAGCCAGAAGTGGTGATTATCGATTCGATTCAGACTTTGCATACCGATTATATTGAATCCACAGCGGGAAGTATTTCGCAGATTAGAGAAACAACGGCAGAATTAATCAAGTTTGCTAAAGAAAGTAATACGCCTGTTATTCTTATCGGACATATTACCAAAGACGGAAATATTGCCGGGCCAAAAATCCTTGAACATATGGTTGACACGGTTCTTCAGTTTGAAGGCGACAGAAACCATGTTTACAGAATTTTGCGTTCGCTGAAAAACCGTTTTGGTTCTACAGCCGAACTTGGAATTTACGAAATGCTTGGAAGCGGATTGAGAGAAGTTTCCAATCCGTCTGAAATTTTGATTTCGCATAAAGACGAAGAATTATCAGGAACCGCAATTGCTACAACGCTTGAAGGAATGCGTCCGTTGATGATTGAAATTCAATCGTTGGTTTCTACCGCAGTTTACGGTACTCCACAAAGAAGTACAACGGGATACAACGCAAAACGTTTAAATATGATTTTAGCTGTTTTAGAAAAAAGAGCTGGATTCCGTTTAGGCGCAAAAGACGTTTTCCTGAATGTTACTGGAGGTATTTCTGTCGACGATCCAGCAATTGATTTGGCGGTTGTGGCCGCGATTTTATCGTCAAACGAAGATATTCCAGTTGGAAAAGGTTTTTGTTTTGCCGGCGAAGTTGGACTTTCTGGTGAAATTCGTCCGGTAAACCGCGTGGATCAGCGTATTCAGGAAGCTGAAAAATTAGGTTTCGATACGATCTTTGTTTCAAAATACAATAAAATTGCTTTAAAAAATACTGGTATCAAAATCGAATTGGTTGCTAAAATTGAAGATGTTGCCAGCATTCTTTTTGGGTAGTTTTTGTTAGCCAAAAATCACAAGAATCATTCGTTTTTTGCCACAGATTGAACGGATTTCCACAGATTAATCTTTATAATAATTTTAATCTGTGGCAAAAGAAAAAAATAATTAGTGTAATTGCGTCGCCTGTTCGCTATCGCTCGAGTCGTGGCAAACCCAATCCAAAAACATTAAAAAAATATTGTAAATTCAACTCTATGAATTTTCCAAAACAAAAAATATATAAAGTATTAAAAATAGTCGGAATACTATTGGTTTTGCTTTGCATCGGACTTTACTATTTCCGAGATTCACTTCTTAAACAGGCAATCGCCAAAGTAGAACACAAAATGGCGGTTCAGTACAATAGTAATTTCTCTGTAAAATCGGCTTCGTTCGACGGATTGTCAACTATAAAATTGACAGATATTGTTTTGGCTCCAATAAATGCTGATACACTCTGCAAAATTAAAAACGTCGAAACCAGCATCAGTTTAAGCAGTTTACTGATTGGCGATGTTCAGGTTGGAACTTTAAAAATTGACAATGGTTACATACAATTAGTCAAAAAAGGTAAAAAACGAAACTTTGACGCTTTCTTAAAAAGAGAAAAAGACGAAACAGAATCAAACGAGAAACGTAAATATGCTTCACTCGCTTATAATATTATCTCGAAATTATTAAATCTGGTTCCGACCGATATGGATTTGAAAAACTTTCAATTCAAAATCGATGATAACGGAAAACATACTTCTATCGCAGTAAATAAACTTGTTTTAAACAACAAACAGCTAGAAACTAATCTTCATGTTCAGGCAAAAGATTTTGATCAGCGCTGGAACATAAAAGGTTTTGCCGATCCGAGAAATAAAAAAGCAGATATCCGATTCTTCAATTTAGATACTGGAGCGATTCGTGTTCCATATTTGGACGAACGTTATAACTTAAAAGCAAGTTTTGATTCGATTCGATTAAACGTTCAAAACATTGACAAAAGCGGGAGTGAATTACACATTGACGGTTATACTTCTATTGCCAATCTTAAAATCAATCATCCAAAAATCGCGAGTAAAGATGTTGTAATTAAAAATGCCCGTTTTGATTATCGTTTTTTACTTGGAGATAGTTTTATTTCTATCGACAGCACTTCGACTATGCAGTTGAACAAAATAAAAGTTCGTCCGTATGTTTCTTACTATACCGAAAAAGATACGATTTATACTTTAAAAGTCGATATTCCGAAAATGAAAGCGCAGGATTTTATCGTTTCGCTTCCTGACGGATTGTTTACGCATTTTCAAGGAATGCAGGCAACCGGAAATTTCGATTACAAACTGGATTTTAAATTCAATAAAAACAAACCGAATACTTTAGTTTTTGACAGTAAACTAAACAAAGAAGATTTACGAATCACCAAATATGGCGAAGCCGATTTGAACAAACTAAATGGCGAATTTGTTTATCGTGCAATCATTCAGAATGTTTTACAACGTCCGATTTTGGTTGGAAGCGCGAATCCAAATTATACACCTTTGGATCAAATTTCTCCTTATTTGAGAAAATGTGTTTTAACAACTGAAGATCCGTCATTCTTTTCGCATCGCGGTTTTATCAATGAAGCTTTCAAACAATCGATTCTGAAAAACATTAGAACCAAAAAATTCTCACGCGGCGCAAGCACAATCAGCATGCAGTTGATTAAAAATGTGTTTTTAACTCGTGAAAAAACGCTTTCGCGAAAGCTGGAAGAAATACTTCTAGTTTACATTTTAGAAAACAATCGAATTGTAAGCAAAGAAAGAATGTTAGAAGTCTATTTCAATATTATCGAATGGGGACCAAATGTATACGGTATCGGCGAAGCGAGTCATTTCTATTTCCAAAAAAGTCCGTCAGCTTTAAATGTTGACGAATGTTTATACTTGGCAACGATTATTCCGAAACCGAGAAAATTTATGTATCAATTTAATGACGAAGGCAATTTGAAGGATTATGCTCTAAAAAACCAGACGTTTTTAAAGAATTTAATGTTCCGTAGAGGTTTATTAATTCCTGAAGATACGCTTGGACAATTGCCTGTTTATATTTCTGGAAATGCGCGTTCATTTATAAAAATTAAAGTTCCAGATTCTACGGCAATCAAATTAGATTCGCTTTCTACCAGTACAGATGAATTTGATTTATAATATTTAGGAGTTGCTGCGAAGGCATTAAGGCGCGAAGTTTTTTGTTTTAATCTCGCAAAGTCGCAGAGTCGCAAAGTTTTTTTGTTTTTTGCATAGCCCCTAGCTTCAGCTAGGGGATAAGACGAAATAGAAAAGGGCTTTAGC
>NZ_JBHUDZ010000002.1:0-496892 GCF_042678225.1 Flavobacterium artemisiae
CAAGATGAGATTTCTTTTAAGGATCGTGGAAGATGACCACGTTGATAGGCTATAGATGTAAAGGCAGTAATGTCATAGTCGAGTAGTACTAATAATCCGTAAGCTTATGTACACCCTTTTCCTCCCGAGCAGTCGGGAGGAGGAAACTTTCTAAAACAAAACTTACTTTTCTTTATCTCAGTATGTTAAGATATTGTGTAATGTCGACAGGTAGAAACCTGTTGCCCATTGCAAAACGACCTTAAGGTGGTTATTGCGGCGGGGCTCACCTCTTCCCATTTCGAACAGAGAAGTTAAGCCCGCCTGCGCAGATGGTACTGCAGTTTTGTGGGAGAGTATGTCGTCGCCTTTCTTTTGAAAACCCTGTTTCTAACGAAACGGGGTTTTTTGTTTTATATCTTTTTTGGGAAAAATGTTAATCTTTAATAAGAGTTGAGTGCTGAAATGCCTAAAGTCTTTGTAATTTAAAATCTGTATTTGTCGTATAATTCTCCTGTATTAAGAATTTGCTCGCTTATTTTTTCACCGCATAAATTATAAATAATCAGCGTTCCATTTTCTTGGTCAATTTCAGCAGTTGCTTGATGTATTTTGTTTCCAATAATTACTAATCTTTTGAATTTTTTATATAGATATTGATCACCAGCTTCTGTGGATTTCATTACAATCTTAATAATTATTTTTCCATTTTGATCAACCGCTTTATCTATTCGTTTTATTTTTTTATGATTGGTTCGTCTAAAAAAGAAATATTTATATCTTGATTTAGATTCTGTCTTTATGGTGACATTTTTTTCTTCGCAGTAATTTTTTGGCGGATTGTAATTCTTTGCATGACTAATTTGAATGGTTAAAAGTGCTATCGCCAATATCGTTTTTCTATTAGTTAAATTCATTTGATGGATTCTAATTTGTCTGAAAATTATAATTACTTCTTTTTATTGCTCTAATTTTATGCCAGAAATTTTATGATGAGCAAATGTTGTCATTAGTCGATTTTAAGCTTTCTTTATGTTGTTAAGTTAAATTATGTCTTTTCTGTAGAAAAGATTTCTTAAACGTGATTTTTTGACCTTTGGCGGGTGCTACTTTTTAAGTTTACTTTCATTAATATAATTATTATGATCGAATTATTTAAGGCGATGGAAAACATTCAAAAGTTAGATTTTGAAACTAAAGAACTTATTAAACTTTCTTTTATTGAAGAGAGATTTAATAAAGAAGCGACTATTGTTGCTCAAGGAAAAGTATGTGAAAAAATCTATTTTATAAAATCTGGTGTAGTAAGAAGATTTTATATTGAAGATGATAAAGAAATTGTCAGTTGGATTTATACAGAAAATCAATTTTTTACTTCTTTAAGTAGTTATTTTGAACAGAAACCATCTTTTGAAATCTTTACTGCTTGTGAAGAAACGATTGTTTATTCACTTTTTTTTAAAGATGAACTAAAATTATTGAACTATCCAGTTTTTGCTCAATTTCATATAAAATTTCTTCGTATTTATCTATCTAAATTAAATGAATTTCATCACGTTTTTCGATTTATGTCTGCCCAAGAAAAATATGGTTTCTTGTTACGATCTTTTCCTGATATCATTAAGAAAGCAAAGTTGAAACATATCGCTTCGCTTATAGGAGTAAGTCAAGAAACTTTAAGCCGAATTCGGGCCGCAATTATTTGATATTAGGTCAAAAAAATAACTTTTCTTTTTCTTCAGTTTTGCATTTGAATTGAATACGTAAAAAATGCAAAATAATATCATTGCTAAAGAAGCAGTCATTGGAAAAAATGTTTTTATCGGTAATTTTTCCACGATAGAGGAAGATGTAAGTATTGGAAATAATACTTGGATCGGCAACAATGTTTCCATTTTAAAAGGGACAAAGATTGGTGCAAATTGCCAAATTCATTCGAATTGTGTTTTAGGAGGAGTTCCGCAAGATCTTAAATTTGAGGGAGAATATTCTGTTTTAGAAATAGGAAATAATAATATCATCAGGGAATTTGTTACTATTAATCGTGGCACAAAATCAAAAGGGATCACTTCTATAGGAAATTCAAATTTAATCATGGCAAGTGTGCACATTGGTCATGATTGCTTTATTGGGAGTAATTGTATAATTGGTTTTAGCGCCGGAATTGCTGGTGAAGTTCAGATCGGAAATTGGGTTAATATTAGTGGTTTAACGGCGATACATCAGTTTTCTAAAATTGGAGATCATGCAATGATATCCGGTTTAAGCAGAATTGTTAAAGATATTCCTCCTTTTATAACTGTTGCGCACGAACCATTGCGTTATGCTGGATTAAATACTATTGGTTTAAGACGAAGAGGTTTTGATTCTGAAAAGATTTCGGAATTAAAATCTATTTATCAAATTATTTTTGAAAAAGGTAAAAATACAAGTGCGGCTTTAGAAACTATTGAGAGGGATTTTGAAGCAACAATAGAAAGAAATCAAATTCTAGATTTTATTAAATGTTCTGAAAGAGGAATTTTGAAAGGAATGAGAGATTTGCAGCAGTAGTGATTTTGATAGATTAATTTTTTAATTTAGTAGAAAGAATATTTTTATAAAAAAATAATGATGATTTATAAAGAAGTCAAATTTTACTATTATGTCTAAAAATAGCAGTAATTCTAAGGTTGATTTTTATTTTGAAAAAGCTGAGAAATGGAAAGGACAACTTGAACAGCTTCGGGAAATTGCTCTCGATTGCCATTTGACAGAAGAATTAAAATGGGGTTCTCCTTGTTATACGTTTGATGGTGCAAATATTGTCTTAATTCATGCCTTCAAAGATTATTGTGCTTTTTTATTTTTTAAAGGTGCTTTGTTGAAAGATGAGAACAAAATTTTAATTCAGCAATCTGAAAATGTACAAGCTGCACGTCAAGTTCGTTTTACAACACTTCAAGAAATATTAGATAAGAAAGATTCTTTGAAAAAATATATTTATGAAGCTGCTGAAATTGAAAAAGCAGGTTTAAAAATTGAATTGAAGAAAGTTTCAGAATTTGAAATTGCATCAGAATTTCAAACTAAATTAGAAGAGTTACCCGATTTGAAGAAAGCATTTTATGGTTTAACTCCCGGAAGACAAAGAGCTTATTTGCTTCATTTTTCACAGCCGAAACAATCTAAAACCAGGGAGTCTCGAGTTGAAAAAAATATTCCCAATATTTTAATTGGTAAAGGTTTGAACGACTAAAAGGTTTTCTCTAAAGTTTATATAAAAGCTTCTTATTTTTTGAATAAAATAAGAAGCTTTATTAATTATTAGTGAGAACTTTTTAATCGAGTTTTATTTTCTTTTAATGAAATTATAGATTGTAATAATACGGAGGTCATTACTAAACCAAGTCCGATGTAAAACGAAAAGTTTACAGAATGACCTTCATCGAAAAATAGAAAGGCTAAAATTATAGAATATATAGGCTCCAAATTAAAAGTTAAGTTTACTGTAAATGCCGGAACTTTTTTAAGGGTTTCTGCAAACATAACATACAATGCAACCGTACAGCAAGAAGCTAAGATCAATAAATATACTGTGTCTTGAAGATTTGGAATAAAATTCTGGTTTGGAAAATTATAAAAATAAAAAGGCAATAGAATCCCCAGCATTATTGTTCCTCCAAGCATTTGATAATAATTAATCAATTTGCTGTCATAATGTAATACGAGTCTTTCGTTGTAAATGGTGTAAAGTGCTGCAAACGCAGATGATATTACTCCTAGTAGAATTCCAATTTGATATGAAGAATCAAAATGGAAAATCAAACTAATTCCCAGCAAAGTCAATAAGCTCAAAAGTATCTGAGTTATATTGAATTTCTTTCGGTTAATTATAGGTTCAAAAATAGCGGTAAAAAAACTAGTCAGACAATAACATACAACTCCGATTGAAATATTGGAATATTTAATACTAGCATAAAAAAAGACCCAATGAATGGTTATAAGAATTCCAGGTTTTGAAACGGTTTTGATTTCTGAAAAAGACTGGAGTTTTTCTAGGCCATATTTTTTTACTACAAAAAATAAAATAATACTGGAGAAAAAAACTCTGAACCAAACTAAAGGGATTTCATTAAGAGATATAAGTTTTCCGAAAATGCCCGTAAAGCCAGCAAGTAATACTGCAGTGTGCAGTACAAGATATGATTTTTTCATAAGAGGTTGTTTATCCTTTTTGAGGATATATTTTGAATATTAATAATGTTGATTGATGTAAAGACACAAGAAATCTGACTGAGATTATTCAGTCATGTGTCAATACTAAAGTCATAGTATTAATTTTCTGGTGGTGATAGACAACCTGCTACGTGCATACTAAAATTTGATTTTAGCAAACTTATAAAAATGGAAGCGAATGAAAAAGTTAAAAAAGTTATTTAAATGTGAAACTTCAAACACTTTAGTCGTAGAATCGAACAAATCTGATTTTGATTTAAATATTTATTTGTAGAACTTGCATCGATACTAAATCAACTAACTTATTAGAATATTGCAATTTAATGAATACTACTCAAGCACCTGTGACAACCTTTGAAGCAAAAAAGCATTTTGAAATTTTAGATGGATTAAGAGGCGTTGCTGCCTTTGCTGTTGTGGTATTTCATTTTATGGAATGGATTTATACAGATCCGAGTAAAAATTTTATTGGACATGGTTTTTTAGCAGTCGATTTCTTTTTCTGTCTCTCGGGATTTGTAATCGGATATGCTTATGATGATCGTATTGCTAAAATGGGAATTAGAAAATTCTTTGTTTCTAGAATTGTAAGATTGCACCCATTGGTGGTAGCGGGATCGGTTTTAGGTTTATTAGCATTTTTATTTGATCCTTTTGGCGGGCATCTTGAGTTGTATAGCAAAGGTAAAATCTTTCTAACATTTTTGTGTTCCTTATTTCTTATTCCGTTGCCGGTTATCGCCGATCGCGGTTTTAATTTATTTAGTTTTAATGCACCGGCTTGGTCATTATTTTGGGAATATATTGCCAATATAGTTTATGCATTTGTCTTATTTAGAATTGGCCGTCGTTTTCTGTTTTTGTTTACTTTGCTTTCTGCAGCAGCAATTTGTTTTGTAGCTTATAATTCGGGAAATTTATTAGGCGGATGGAGCGGTCCGACTTTTTGGGACGGCTGTGCGAGAATCTCCTATTCTTTTTTGGCGGGATTACTTATTTACCGTTCTAATTGGATTATTAAAAACAAACTTGGCTTTTTTGGTTTGACTATTCTGTTGCTTTTGGCTTTTGTAATGCCATTTTCAGAATGGAATTGGCTATCAGAACCTTTAGTAATTTTGTTCTATTTTCCGTTATTAATTTCCTTAGGAGCGGGAGCACAGTTAACATCAGGTTTAAAAAAGATTTGTGTGTTTTCTGGAAACATCTCATATCCGTTGTACATGACCCATTATGCTTTTTTGTGGATGTTTGGAAATTATTATACGAATCAAAAACCAGACAACACACAGCTTATTTATATTGTTATAACTTCGGTTATATTTTTAGTTGTGTTTGCCTATTTGGTAATGGTCTTTTATGATATTCCGCTTAGAAAATATTTATCCAACAAATGGATTAAAAAGAATGTGAGTCAAAACGAAAATATAGTCAATAATTAATTCTAGAATTAGATAAAAAAAAATAATAGAAAATGTATGAATGGTATAATTCACATAGAGCATTTCATAGGAAATCCAGAACAGTTATTTGATCTTTTGGTTTCTAATGTAAAATGGGACGAAAGAATGACCGCACGTAAAACGGCAAGTTTTGGTAAAGCATATAATTATTCGCAAATTGAATATCCGGATCAAGAATTTTTGCCTGAACTTCAAAATATAATTCAAAAGTTAAAACCTATAATCGGATTTGAAGCAAATAATTGTTTGATTAATTATTACTTGGACGGAAAATCGAAAATGGGCTATCATTCTGATCAAACTGATATTTTGGAGAAAAATACTGGAATTGCAATTGTTTCTGTCGGAGAAACCAGAACGCTCAAGTTTAGAAATATTCAAAACCCAGAAGAATTTGTTTCTTATGAACTAACGTCTGGAAGTTTGATTTATATGACACAGGAAATTCAGGATTTTTGGCAGCATGCAATTCCGAAATCGAATACAGAAAAAGGTAGGATAAGTTTGACTTTTAGGCAAATCTTATAGTTTAAATTTTTATAATCGTTTAAAATTTTGAGATACTATATTGCTATTATTTTTTTAAACCTTATTGCTGTTCTGGTTTTTATAACCGCTTTTTTGACGACTTTTAATAATATTAGATTTTACAATCAAAGTGATATTAGAATTGGAAAAGTTTCAAAAGTCAATCTTGAAACGGTTTTTTCGAATGGGAGAAATTTGAACGCTTATGAATTTGAAATCAATAATGATAAAAAGAAACTATTTCTAACGGCTTACGAAACTTTAGATTACAATATCCAAACGGGTGACAGTATTGTTTTTAAAAATTTGTATATCAATGAAACAAATGCAAAAGTGCTGTCTGTTAATGGAAAAAAAGTGGATAGCTATTACGGTGTTTTTGATTTACTAATGTTGATATCTCTGGTCGTAATTATACTTTCTTATTACTATTATTTCAAATTTAAAAAGAGAAATAAGTATAAGAATAAAAAGAAAGAATACGATTTGCTATACAGTCGAAAGAATAAGAAAAAATAAAATTTACGAGTACTTAAATTTAATCAATATAACGTCGCCTAATGAAATATTATATTTTAGTTTTTTATTTTTTTATTTGTTCGTTTTTATCTTTTGGGCAAGAAAATAAAGATGAAGTGCAAAAGAAATTAAATGAAATTGATCTTTACAGAAAAGAGATTGATGCTAACAAGGAAAATTATGTAGAAGTTTATGATACGAAACCTATAAAAAATGTTGAACTCGAGGAGCGGAGATGGGAAGCTTATGTTTTAAAAGAAAACGCTGAAAAAAAGCTTCTTTTGAGAATAAAGTATACAGAATATGCGCCGAAAGAAATTGTTAATCTTAATTTTTATTATAAAAACGGAGAACTTGTTTTTGGAGAATATTATCGAAAGCTAAAGCAAAAGAATAAAAAAGCTACAATTTATAAAGCTGTATTTTATTTTGAAAACGCAATTTTAATTCATCAAAAAAACAACATAAATCTAAAGTTGGATTTGAAAACATTTTTGGATGAAGAAAAAAGCATAAAACGAATGTTTGTGTTAGAGTAGAGCTAATTAAAATTTAACAACATAAAAATTTTGAAATAAAATATGAGATTATTTGATAAAATATTCGGTCAAGGTGAAAAAGCAAAATCACAAGAAAACGGAAATCAATTTAAATCTGAAAAAGAACTTATCGAAAGATATGGCGGAATTGTATTAGATAAACAGCTTCATTTTGGAGATATTATCGGCGATAACAATTGGAATATTAATATTTCTAACGCAGAAATTAGTTTCGGCGATGAGTTTGTTTTTCCTATTCAAGTTTTAGGTACTATTTCGCATTCTTCTCAAACTTGGCTTTGGGCGTGGGCAAATACACAATCGGGACTTCCGGAAAGTATCATTCAGGATGCTTTAGCATTAAAAAAGTACGGAGAAGAAAATCAGATTGATCTTTTAAAAAATGATACTTTCGGTTTTACAGCCGAAGAACTTCATTTAATGGGACTTGTTGCTTCAGGAATTCAAAATTCGAGTGCTTATTATATCTGTGATTACGGACAAGGCGCAATGTTGGTTACCATAAAAAGTGATCAAATCGAAAAAACAAGGACCGATAATCATTTAAGGGTAATGACTGTTTTTCCGCAGCTTATTTCACAGTTTGAAGTAAATCATAAATTAGCTTTAATGCATTATTTGAAAGACAAAGGATATGATGTTTCTGAAAATGGTTCGCAGTTAATTGGAACTAAAAACCAAGATACTGTTACAGCGGAATTTGATGAATTGTCTAGGCTTACAAGACTAAACGGTTAATTAAAATATACGTTTCAATTCTATTGTGAAAAAAAATGATTGGATTGAATGGGATAATTAGAAGAGAAAATAGTTAAGCTAAATATATGAATGCATTTAAAAGATAATCGAAACGTAAAGAAAATAGAACGAAAGAAGTTTAAAAATAAAGAGAAAAAATTACAACGAATACATTACAGTCTTTTAATCATGGCAATGATTAGTTTCGTTGTAAACTATATGTTTTTAAGAAATAGTACGATTGGACACGATATACGATATGTCATTTACATTTTTTGTGTACCTGTAATTATTGGAGTACTATTTTTTGGAATTTATAGAAGAGAATTTCTAATCAAAACATATTTAAGCTTTAATAAGACATTTGAGAAACTCTATGTAATCGGATTTTTTTTATTGCAAGGCGTTTTAATTTCCTATTTGAGTTTTGGACAAATTGCTTGGATAACATGGAGTTATCTAAATAAAAAAGAATCAGAAAAGAATAAAATTGAAATAATAAACTGTAACATAACGGGATTTTATCTGAAAAAAAATCCAGATATTTCTTTTAAATTCAATAACCGAACGGAAGTTTTGAGTGTTACAACTGAAATGAACCGTGAAAATTATAATCGTAATCGGAAAGATTATAAAGTAGAGATTACTGTTCAAAAAGGAATTTGGAATTATTATGTGGTTAAAAAATGGGAGCTGAAAAAGAAGAATTTATGAAAATTGGAAGACTACATGTTTTCATTTTTTTATTGAGTTTAATTTTAATTTCATTTAAAACTTATAAAGAAGTAGATGACAATAACATAAATACGTCTGGAATTTATATTTCTAGAGACACACTTTTTAGTCTTGATAAAAACTATAAAAATGAAATTACAGTAGAATTGCTGAAACTAAATGAGAATAAAACAGTGCAGCTTTCATTTATGAAGTATAGTTACAAAGAAGGCGAGGATAAAATGACTAACGAAAACATAACTATCTGGCTTGGTAACGAAAGTTTATATAATTATAAAGTATTAAATGATAAAACAATCGAAATAAGCTGTTATCATAAAATGCCGAAAAGAAAGTGGAATGATTTTGCGACGCCAAGCAGTGTAAAAATTAAAGCAAAATTTGAAGTTGTTGGAGATAAACTAATTCTGTTAAAAAGCTCAGGCGGCAATTTTAAGAAATTGTATACATTGAACAAAAACATCATCAATAATCATAAAAATATCAAAATAGGGAGTGCCTGTAACTAAATTAAAAAAATAAAGAGGTGAAAGTACTCTGATTCTTTAATAAAATCCAAAATAATGAAAGTCGTAAAATTATTTTTAATTGTATTAATTTTTACATCGTGTAAAAAAGAAATTGAATTTGTTCAAGCTCCCATTGTTCAATCGGAGGTAGATAAATTAAAAACAAAATCAGAAATAGAAAAATTCATTCAAAAAAGCGATACGAATTACAAAAAATATGAATTAAAAATTTTGCAAGATTTTGATAGACATTATGGATATGACAGTATAAATAAGATTTTGGCAAATAAACTTAATGTTAAAACATACTTTACAAAAACTGATTTTGATAATAATGGTTATTCTGATTTTCTAGCTATTGGAGATAATCATACATGTTATGGAGAAGCAGAAAAGTCTTGTAGTTTTTCACCGATTGTGTTAATGAATTTCGGAAAAAATAAAACTAAAATTTTTGATATCGCTTTGGAGTGGGGAAAATTAATAGTGCCAAAAGTGGAGTATATAGATTCTCAGCCTTTTTTGGTTATTTATAATCAAAATTTAGTTGATTGGAAGACAAAAAAATATTCAGTATCAAAATCAATTTTGACTTTCAAATTTGGCAATTTTATAGAATATAATAAAATGCCTAAGGCAAATAAAATAACCAAAATTGAGTTTAGTACTTCTTTTTGTTTTGGACCTTGTCCAGTTTATAAACTAACAATAAATAGAGATTCGTTGTCAATATTTGATGCTCAAAATTATAATTTTAGTGATAAAGAAGCTGATAATGGTAAAGAAGAAGGTGTTTTCTCGACAAAGATCAATAAAGTTGAATTTGACAAATTAGAAGAATTTATAAATTACTGTGATTTTGAAAACTTGAAAGAAGAATATCATGTGATGCATACTGATGATCAAACAGGCAATTTAAAAATAACATTTAATAACGGTCAGGTAAAAACTATAAGTGACTATGGTATGGTTGGAACTTATGGTTTAAAAAATCTTTATGAAAAACTAGCAGCATTAAGATTCAGTCAAAAATGGAAAAGAACATAAGATTTTCGATTAACTTTTCTGTGCCTCATTTCTAGTCTTTTAAAAAAATTAATGCAAAAATAATTTCTATATTTGCAACAACCAAGTATAGACTATGCTCTATGCTTTATTGTTTTTGTGTAAAAAAAGTAAAATCATGCTGATAAACGAATTATCAAAGAAAACAGGACTGTCAATTCATACTATCAGATACTATGAAAATTTAGGAATGATCGAAGGATTGTCTAATGAAAAGGTAAAATCGAACAACTATAAAGATTACAATGATAATGTTGTTGAACGTCTGGAAATTATTATAGAAGCAAAAGAAGTAGGTTTTACTTTAGCCGAAATAAAAAAAATATTGACAGCCTGGTTCGAAAGCGTCGATTCGAAACCGGAAACATTAGAACTTTTTCAATCCAAAATAAAAGAGATTGATGATAAAATGAAGTATTTCAAACAGACAAAGAAGCTTCTTGAAAAAGTTTGTGAAAAACTGCAGAATGATGAGAGTTAGTTATTTTTAGAAATAAGAAAGTGCTTTCTTCTAATTATCTGGATGCTTTAAGTTTCTTGTTTTTATAAACCTGCTGTTTTATCCATTGAACTGAAATATCGAAAGGCATTGCGTCATTAGAAGAAGAAGTATTGTGTCCTAATTTAGGAAACAAAGTGTATTCAAAAGGTTTGCCTTGAGCTTTTAACGTATTTAATTGTTCAATGCATAATTTTACCGGTATCTGTATGTCTTTTTCTCCAAAAAGCCAAAGTCCAGGAATGGAGAGCGTATTCAGGGAAGTTTTAGGATCGGTTGCGGTAAATTGATACCTATCTGGATCATTTTTAGTATGTTCACGGGCATCCGAATCGGTATGATTTTCCCAAAAATTATTGTTTCCGTTGGTGTAAAACTGAAAACGAAGCTGCTCTAAAGTTGTAATAGTTGGACAGCTAAATAAAACCATGAAATCTATTTGCGGGTTTTTGTTTGCTGCGATCGGCATTATCCATCCTGCTTGGCTAAAGCCAACTAATCCGATTGGTAGTTTTTTATTTTTCAAATGGCTTTGAAATGTCTTTACCGCTGCATTTGCATCTTCAGATAATAAATTAAGATTATCAGTGTCAATATTATTTGTTCCAACAGTTGGGCCTACATACACACCTCCAGATTCTCCGACTCCTCGTTTATCATAAGTCAATACAGCAATGCCTTCTTTGGCAAGACGTTTTGCGAACTCCATTTCTCTTTTTACAGGATCAGATCCATGAACAATTACAACCGCTGCAAATGTCTTTTTAGGTATTAAAATTGAACCTGCAAGAGTAATTCCTTGACTTTCAAATTTTACGTCCTGAATAGTAAAGTCAAGAGATTGAGAAAATACCATTTCTGGTACAACAATTAATAATAAACAAATAAATAAGTTGGAGAAAAAGTTATTGTTCATTTCAGCTATTTTCGATTCTTTGCATGATGCTCAAATTTAAGGATATATTTTGGTCTTTGGCATCTTCATTTTTAGATATTCTAAATCTTCCTTATTGTATATTCCAGTACCGCTAAAATTAATTTCTTTCAAATGGTTGGGAAATAAATTAGGACTTAAGTCTGTGAGTTTTGTATCAGAAAATCCCAAAATTTGTAAATTTTGCATTTGATTGAGTGTTTTTGGAATTTTAGATAAAGGACAATTTTCAATTCGAAGCGTTTTTAATTTTTCTAATTGAGAGATTGAATCAGGGATTGTCTCAATATCATTTCCTCTAACCATTAGGTGTTGCAAAGATTTTAATTGAGAAATCCATTCAGGAAAAGTCTTTAAGGGAAAGTTTAGAAACGAAACTTTCTTAAGTTTTTTTAGATTTCCAATTTCGGCCGGAAATTCAAAATCATCTAAACGATAAATCGATGGATCAGATTGCATTTCTAATACTTCGAGATTTACAAAACTTGAAAATACTTCGCCTTGATTTTTTAAGTTCTGATCATAAGATATAAGTATCAGCTTCTTGCAATTTTGAGGATTTTTAGAAGCTTCAGTCAAAGATGAAAATTTAGTTTTTCGAAATGGATTCATCGTTATGTTTGATTAGTGATGAGAAATAAAGATTTCTTATAAGTTCAAAAGTATGACTTTCACAAGTAAGATAAAAAAACTCCATTATTTCTAATGGAGTTTTTTGTGATTAAAAGGTTATTTTCCTTTTATTATATTTTCAAGATATTCAACTTTTTCTTTTTCAGCCTGAATCAAACGTTCGTAAAGTTCTATAACTTTATCAAGAGGATTAAAAGTACAGTTGTGGTTAGTGCTAGCAAAATGACTGTTGTTTACAGTGTCATTAAAAGTATTAAAAAAGTTAATCATATTTTCTTCTGAGAAACTTTTGATGGCTTCTGTAGTTACGCCAAGTGCTTTTGCAACTTCGACCAGTTTGGTTTCATCAATGTTTTCACTGTTTTCAATGTTCGAAACCATTTGCTGACTTATTCCTAAAGCTTGTGCCAATGCTTCTTGTTTCATGTCGCGAAGTTCACGAATACGGCTAATGTTTCTTCCAATATGTTTTGGTCTTGATAGTGTGCTCATAATTCAAAGATAATAATTAAGTGTAATAAACAGGAACTGTAAAAAAACATAATTTAAAATGTAAGCTGTTCTTTGGGAGCGGGAAACAAAAATACAATTTTTATGGTAAGAATTTTGAGATTGTAGATTTTGTGTTGGATAAAGTTTGTCATTTCGAGGGACGAGAAATCACACTCGTGAATCTACAAAGATTGGTAAAATGCTTTACGGAATTTCTATTGTGATTTCTCCTTTGTCGAAATGACAATACTTTGTAGATTTAATTGATTAAAAAAAGCTTCGAAGGAAAAGAAATGCATAAAAAATACATAAATTCTCTAGAGGCTTCTACAAAATGTTTTTTATTGGAGAAAAAAGATAAAATGTTTGATCTTGAAAAATCTCTATATATTCGTTTTAATAAAAAAATGATAATGCAAAATATAGCCAAAGAATTTATTGATGCTAAAGCTGAGTTTTTAAAATCAAATGGTTTTGAAAAAAGCGTTGAAAAACTATACGATATCGTTTATGTTTTAAAGGATTTGAAGGAACCAACTTTTGAAGAAGAATATATTCTAGCAGAAATTTGTAATATGCTAGGGAAGAATATTTATGCGTCTAAAATTATTGATAAATATTTTAAAATAGCTAATTTAATTCAAATGTCAAAATTGAAAGAGCTACAGTCAAAAATAGAAAGCCGAGACATTTGGAATACTAAAATTTATAGAGATTTGCGTGATTCCAAAATAAAAAAAGATCCTACCAGGTTGACTGTTGAAGATTTTATCATTTCTCAAAATACTAATGGGAGCTATGATATTAAAATTTCTGAAAAAATTAAAAATATAGTCATTTTAAATAAGAATATGCCAAATGAGCCTATATGGAATGATGATACATGTTTTGTTTTTTCAGAGAAAAAGCCAGACCTCTACTCTTTATTATTGTTAATTGAATATGTAATATGGGTGGGACAAATAAAAGAGGAATTGCTTAATTTTTATAATAGGACTGACTTTAGAAATAAGCTTCCATATGTTTCAGCAGTTTGGTTTGACGGCTTAAGGGTTTCTGATTTTTATATTGATATTGATAGAAATGATAATTACAGTACTGAAATTATTTTGCATGATTATCTCCAAAATGATTATGCTTTTCGTTTAAAAATTGAAAATTTTATCTTGAAACAAATTGAGTACGATCCTATCTTGTGAAAAAATATAATGAAATATAAAAACCATAAAAAAAACTCCTTAATTTCTTAAGGAGTTTCTTGGTGGGCGATGAGGGGTTCGAACCCCCGACCCCCTCGGTGTAAACGAGGTGCTCTGAACCAGCTGAGCTAATCGCCCTATTTTACTAGGTTGCCATCATTTCTGATTGCGAACGCAAATATACGTTTGTTTTTGATTTCTGCAAAGAATTTTTAACTTTTATGAGTTTTTAAAATTCTGTTTAGTCTTCATATTTAAAAGAAAACTCCTTAATTTCTTAAGGAGTTTTTTTGTGGGCGATGAGGGGTTCGAACCCCCGACCCCCTCGGTGTAAACGAGGTGCTCTGAACCAGCTGAGCTAATCGCCCTATTTTACTAGGTTGCTATCATTTGTGATTGCGAGTGCAAATATACGCTTGTTTTTGAGTTCTGCAAAGAAAAATGAATAAAAAATAAAACTTCTTTAAAAATAACTTATATCTATTTGTTTATGAATTTGTTATTAAAATGATTTTTTTAAACTTTTTTTCTAAATCCAAGATACATTTTAGTCCAAAGGCAATTCGGCAACAACAAAAGTGCTTCCGCCAACATAGATAAAATCATTTTCTGAGGCATTTTTCTTGGCTTCTGCAAAAGCGATTTCAACAGAATGGTATTTTTCTCCAATCAAATCGTGCTTTTTGGATTCACTTTGTAAAATTTCGGTGCTTAATCCGCGGAAAGAATCCGGTCTGCAGAAATAATATTTAGCTTCTTTTGGAAATAAAGGCAGAATAGAATCCAAATCTTTATCATTTACAACGCCCAAAACAATATGAAGCTTTTCGAATTTTTCATTTTGTATCTGATTCATCACAACCGTTAATCCGTGTTTGTTATGCGCTGTGTCGCAGATAATTTTTGGGTTTTCGCCCAATTGCTGCCATCTTCCTTGTAAGCCCGTATTTTTTACAACATGCAATAAACCTTCTTTTAATTGCTCTTCAGAAATTGTAAAGGCATTTTGATTATTGAGAACAGCAATCGTCTGCTGCACCGTTTTTTTATTATGAAACTGATAATCTCCAATCAAATCAGACAAATAAATTTGATCGATTAAATCGGATGCAAGATAAATCGGTGCGTTGTTCTCTTCCGCTTTAGCCAGAAAAACAGGTTTCGTTTCATTCGTATATTCACCAATAACAACAGGAACATTTGGTTTAATGATTCCGGCTTTTTCACCAGCAATAGCTTCCAGTGTATTTCCTAAAAACTGAGTATGATCTAAACCGATATTGGTAATTACCGAAACCAAAGGCGTAATAATATTAGTTGCGTCCAATCTTCCGCCAAGGCCAACTTCAATAATAGCGATATCCACTTTTTCGGCCGCAAAATAATCGAACGCCAAGCCAACCGACATTTCGAAGAAACTCATGTCATTCGCTTCAAAAAATGATTTGTGTTTTGCTATAAATTCGATTACAAACTCTTCAGAGATTTCTTTTCCGTTTATTTTAATTCGTTCTCTAAAATCTTTTAAATGTGGAGAAGTATACAAACCTACTTTATAACCCGCTTCCTGCAAAACAGAAGAAAGCATGTGCGAAGTAGAGCCTTTACCGTTTGTTCCTGCAACATGAATGCATTTTAAAAGGTTTTGCGGATTGTCAAGATGAGCTGCCAATAGTCTAATATTGGTCAAATCTTCTTTATAAGCCGAAGCGCCCTGAAGCTGGTACATTGGAAGCTGATTAAACATCCAGTTGGTTGTCTCTTGATAGTTCATTTATTTGTGATAAAATGGTTGTCGATTGAAATAAATTTCGATTTTTGTAGTTTAATATAACAGCGAAAATTATCTTTATTGCAAATTTCAAATATTTTTTAGAATTAATTATTAAAAACCAGAATTAATATATGTTTAGTTTTATTCAATTACAAACAGATACAATCGCACAAGCTTCAAACGTAGTGATCGAAAAGATCGCGCCTGAACAAGAAATTTCAATGTTTGGGTTTATCATGAAGGGGGGAGTTTTCTTGATTCCGATTGCGATTCTATTGTTTTACACTATTTATATAATCTTTGAACGTTATATGTATATCAGCCGAGCATCTAAAATTGACAGTCGTTTGATGCAGGATGTAGGAGATAAATTAAATTCTGGAAATATCGAATTAGCGAGAACAATTGTAGAAAGAAATGATACCGCTGCTGCGAATATTTTAAAAGAAGGCGTTTTGGTAATCGGAAGACCAATTGCAGAAATCGAATCGAATATGGACCGCGCTGCTGATATCGAAATTGGCGAAATGGAAAGACGTTTAGGCCACCTTGGTCTTATCGCTGGTATCGCGCCAACTCTAGGTTTCATCGGAACAATTTCTGGGGTTATCAAAATTTTCTACAGTATTTCGGTTACAGAAAACATTAGTATCGGAAATATTTCTGGAGGTTTATACGAGAAAATGATCAGTTCAGGATCTGGACTTATTGTGGGTATTATCGCTTATAGTGCGTACCACTTATTAAACGGAAAAATTGATGATTTTGCGTTAAAAATCCAAAAGCAGATTTTAGAATTTGTCAACATCATTCAAAGAGCATAAAGTATGTCTATTAAAAGAAAAAGAAGATTTCACGCAGAGGTTGCAACTTCGTCCTTAAGTGACATTATGTTTTTCCTGTTGTTGTTTTTCTTAATTATTTCAACACTGGCAAATCCGAATGTGATTAAGATGACGCTTCCAAAAGCCAAATCAAATGAAAAAACCAATAAGCAATTAATAAGTTTATCGGTTACAGAAGATAAAAAGTTCTACATTGACAAAGAACCAGTAGATTTCGAAAACCTGGAAACTTCGCTAATGTCAAAAATAGGAACCGATAAAGAACAAACCGTTGTAGTTCGAATTCCGTTTAATCTCCAAGTACAAGATCTAGTAGATGTTTTGCAGATAGGAGTGAAGAACAATTTGAAGTTTGTAATTGCTACAAGTCCGAAATAGATTTATAATTAGGGCGTGACCACAATAAATAAAATGGGCTAATCAGCATAACGTTGATTCGCCCATTTTTTTATTGCGGTCGGGCTATCCACGCTACTTCGGTAGCCAGCTCCTATCCCTCACGCGAGCAAAATTAAAACACAATCTTCGTTATTACGAGGAACTAAGCAATCACAATAGAAAATATACCACAATCTTGTCATTTCGACGAAGGAGAAATAACACTAGAAACTCCGCAAAGTAACTCTCCAATCTTTGCCGAATCCCGCGTGTGATTTCTCCTTCGTCGAAATGACAAACTTCATGAGGAATAAAAAAAGGCTTTCAGTAAATCTGAAAGCCTTTTCTATTGTGTTTTATAATTTTAATTCAAATTGAAATTATAAATAATCTTCCCAATTTGTTTAGCTGCTGCGTTATCATCAGCTGACCATTTTGTATTTAATGCAGCTATTTTTGCTTGTTCTAATAAACAGCTAGCCTTGTTTGTGGTTCCTTTAATTCCGGCCGTTGCACTTATCGTTTTTCCAGTTTGGTCTACTGTAACTTCAACGACAACTGTTCCTTCTTCATTGCAAGTATATTTTGGAGCAGGTTTAGACAAAGCTTTTCTTCCGTTTAGCGAATATCCAGTTCCGCCACCAGAACCGCCGCCACTACCAGCACCGTAACCGCTTCCAGTACCAATACCATTTCCGGTTCCGTTACCGCCTCCAGTTCCTCCGCCAGAACCACCGCTTCCGTAATATCCGTTAGAGTTTAAACTTCCGTTAGCTTTTCCTTTATTTCCTGCTGTTTTGTCATCTCCGTCACCGCCTTTGTTCGAACCCTTCATTATACTCGATAACGCATCATTTGTAGAGTTAGAAACTTTTGGTTTCTCTGGAACAGGTTTAGGATCTACTTTTACGGGAACAGGTTTTTTAGGTTTTTCTTTTGTCGGAATAACAACGTCATTATCTGCTGTTGTATTTTCCTGAGATATAATTGCTTCTTCTTCTACAGCTTTTGCAGGCGTTTGTTTTGCATTATTCTTTACTTCCAAAACTTCGTTTTTGTAATTGGCTCCAGAACCCAAATCACTATCTCCAAAATTTACGGTTACGCCACCTCCGCCACCTCCGCCTTCGGCAAGGGCAACATTATTTTCTGGATTATAAGGAGGCCAAAAGCGAATAAAAAACAGCAATAGAATTATTGCCGCATATATTGCAGTAGTAAATAGTAACGATTTCTTT
Organism: Flavobacterium artemisiae; assembly: GCF_042678225.1. NCBI lineage: Bacteria > Pseudomonadati > Bacteroidota > Flavobacteriia > Flavobacteriales > Flavobacteriaceae > Flavobacterium > Flavobacterium artemisiae. The sequence continues at coordinate 18,307 of NZ_JBHUDZ010000002.1, forward strand.
TTATCTGAAGAAACAGTAGCACTCATTTTGATTCTGAATTTTGAAATGTATTATTTTAAAAACGTTTAAAAGTAGTAAAAATTGTTTAGAATAAAGGATGCCGTTGTAATTTAACCGCAAAGCACGCAAAGGCTTTTACGCAAAGCGCACAAAGTTTTTTTTGAGAAAATCTTTAGATTAAAAGTTCGCAAAGCTTGATCTACACAAAGCTTTGCGAACTTAATATTTAGATCTTGCTTACGTTCTAAGTAAAAAAACTCAGCGTGCTTTGCGTTAAAAAAAGTGCTGGTGTAATTTAACCGCAAAGTTCGCTAAGGGTTTTACGCAAAGTTCGCAAAGTTTTTTTTGAGTAAATCTTTAGATTAAAAGTTTGCAAAGCTTGATCTACACAAAGCTTTGCGAACTTAATATTTAGATCTTGCCTGCGCTCCCAATAAAAATACCTTAGCGTGCTTTGCGTTAAAAAAATTAATCGTAAAAAAAAGCGAGCCAAATAATTCAGCTCGCTTATAATAAAGTATAGTAAAAATTACACTAACTGTTTCAATGCAATCTCAAAAGCAGTTGCACTGATATGTGTTTTTGACGAATTCAAAGCGTGCGCTTTTACAATTGCATTTTTAATAGTTTTAGACGTATCATTAAAAATCGCATCATCCGTCATTTGAACTTTTTTCTCCATGAAATAAGCAAAAACCCTCGCCATTCCGCAGTTAGAAATAAAGTCTGGAATCAAACTTACTTTGCTGTCTACTTCTTCCATAATAGAACCAAAGAAAATTTCTTTATCAGCAAAAGGAACGTTTGCACCGCACGAAATAACTTCCAATCCATTTGCGATTAGATTCTCAATTTGATCTTGCGTAACCAATCTTGAAGCCGCACAAGGCGTGAAAATCTCAGCACCAATTGTCCAGATTTTAGAATTAATTTCTTCAAACGGAATCATATTGTCGGCTACTAATTTATTTCCGTCTTTATTTAAAAACAACGTTTTGATTTCTTCAAAAGAAAAACCCTCTTCTTTGATTACTCCACCGTCGCGATCGATAATTCCGATTACTTTTGCACCCATTTCTGCTAAATAAAAAGCAGCGGCAGAACCAACATTTCCAAAACCTTGTACAATTGCTTTTTTGCCTTTAATGTCGCCGCCATAAATTCCGTAGAAATGACGAACAGCTTCCGCAACTCCAAAACCGGTAATCATATCAGCTACAGTATATTTTCTAGTTACATCTGGAGAGAATTTTGGGTTTTCGATTACTTTAATAACTCCTTGACGTAATTGTCCAATTCTGTTGATTTTATCTGCGTCAGTTGGTTTAAAATGCCCGTTAAAAACACCCTCTTGCGGATGCCAAACACCACATTCTTCTGTCATTGGGATTACTTCGTGGATTTCGTCAACATTTAAATCTCCTCCAGTTCCATAATAACTTTTTAATAATGGCGAAACTGCTTTGTACCAACGCTGTAAAACGCCTTTTTTGCGAGGATCGTTCGGATCAAAGTTAATTCCAGATTTTGCACCGCCGATAGCAGGTCCAGAAACTGAGAATTTTACCTCCATTGTTTTTGCCAAAGACAAAACTTCATTCATATCCAAGCCTTTTCTCATTCTTGTTCCACCGCCGGCAGCTCCTCCGCGAAGCGAATTAATTACAGTCCATCCTTCTGCCTCAGTTTCAGAGTCTTTCCAGTTAAAAACAATTTCAGGTTCTTTATTTTCAAATTGTTGTAATAAATCTTTCATTTTCTTGAGATATGTTTAGTTTGCGTAAATGTATAAAATAGAATAATGCGAATAATGTATTTTATGCAAATTTTAGCACCTAAAAAAAGAAAGCCGAAAACGTTGTAGTTTTCGGCTTTCAAATCGTATTAAAAACTAGAAATTACATTCCTAACAAATTCTTTTTTAAAGTTTCGTCAACTGGTTTATCAGAAAGCCAGATACCAAATAATGCTTGTTTGAAATCAAATCCGGTGATTTTTCCTTTCGATACTTCATTTTTAATTACACTCACACTTTGATCAAGCGGATTGTAAAATAAAACAAACACATCTTTTTCTGTAATTGCATCACTTAAGTAAGTTTTGAACTGTTCAATTCTTGGACGCAAAGACTCAAGATTACTTCCTGCAGATTTTTCAAAACCAGCGTTCATCGCTTTTGTTAATTTATTTGAAGAAACCATAGATGAAGTAATTTCAATTCGAACAGCCATTTCGGTATCGCTATCAATAATATATTTTGGGTCTTGACTTAACTGCGATAAATATAGCGCTTGAACATAAACTTCTAACCACATTTTAGATCTGCCGCCTGCACCGTTAAGCTGTAAAGTTTTGCCTTGAAAATCTATTTTTCTAGGAACAGTAACACCATTAACATCAATTTGAGTCTGCGCAGAAACGGTTGAAAATTGTAAGCTTAAAAGGAGTGTAAGTAATAGTAAAATCTTTTTCATGTTCTATCAATTATTTATTTTTTGGTCAAAAATAATGTTAATTTCTTAATATTTCATTCATTTTTTAAATGTTTTTTTCTTGTAGATTTTACATTTAAAATTCGTATTGCATTAATAATCAAATTAGTAAGACTTGTTTTACGTACTTTTACGTATTTTAAGAATTGTTTAATATTGGATAGTGAAAAATTAGTCAAAAAATGCCTTTATTTTAGGTTTTTTATAGCCTATTCTGATTTATCATTTTTATAAAATTCGCTGCAAAATTCTTGTTCATTACGTCGAAAACCTACATAATTACGAAAACGTTATCGTGATTGTTGCTGATCGTGTAATTTTATATGCATGCATTGTAAATTAAACTTTTAAAAAGTATCTTTGGAAGCCTTTGAATTAAACTTAAAGGTCTTTCTTAAACACAAAAAACAAACAAATAAACCAACGGCTGAGAACTTCAATAGAACTTAGCCGAACAAAAAAATAAAATAAACGATTATGGATTTTAATCTTACAGAAGAACATTTAATGATTCAACAAGCAGCAAGAGATTTTGCTCAAAACGAATTATTACCTGGTGTTATTGAACGCGACGAAAAACAAATTTTTCCAACCGAACAGGTTAAAAAAATGGGTGAATTAGGATTTATGGGAATGATGGTGGATCCTAAATATGGAGGAAGCGGTCTAGACGCTATTTCGTACGTTATTGCAATGGAAGAAATTTCTAAAGTTGATGCTTCGGCTTCTGTTGTAATGTCTGTTAATAACTCATTAGTTTGCTGGGGATTACAAGAATTTGGTACAGAAGAACAAAAACAAAAATATTTACCTGGTCTGGCTTCAGGACAAATTCACGGGGCATTTTGTCTGAGCGAACCAGAAGCAGGAAGTGATGCAACTTCTCAAAAAACAACTGCCATTGATATGGGAGATCACTATTTGGTAAACGGTACAAAAAACTGGATTACAAACGGAAATACAGCTTCGGTATATTTAGTGATTGCACAAACGCATCCGGAATTGAAACATAAAGGAATCAATGCTTTGATTATGACCAAAGATATGCCAGGTTTTTCTGTTGGTCCAAAAGAACAGAAAATGGGAATTCGTGGTTCGGATACACATTCTTTAATGTTTTCGGATGTAAAAGTTCCAAAAGAAAATAGAATCGGAGAAGATGGTTTCGGATTTAAATTTGCAATGAAAACGCTGGCGGGAGGTAGAATCGGAATTGCTTCTCAAGCACTAGGAATTGCTTCTGGAGCTTACGAGTTGGCTTTGAAATATTCTAAAGAGCGTAAAGCTTTTGGAACAGAGATTTGCAATCACCAAGCAATTGCATTTAAATTGGCAGATATGGCTGTAAATATCGAAGCTGCACGTCATTTGTGTATGAAAGCGGCTTGGGATAAAGATCAGCATAAAAATTATGATGTTTCTGGTGCAATGGCAAAATTATTTGCTTCGCAGGTGGCAATGGATACAGCGGTTGAAGCGGTTCAAATTCACGGAGGAAATGGTTACGTAAAAGAATATCATGTTGAACGTATGATGCGTGATGCAAAAATTACTCAGATTTACGAAGGAACTTCGGAAATTCAGAAAATTGTAATTTCAAGATCGGTTATCGCAGGATAATCAGCTGTTCTAAATATTTTAAACCCTTTCGATTTTATAGTTTGAAAGGGTTTTTTTATGATTATTCTTTAAGTTTTCATAAGTTTATAGATTGAAATATTATTTATTTTCCTTTTTTAAAAACTAACTAAAACTTAAATACAATGAAAAAACTCTACTATTTACTTCCTTTTATCTTTTTGGCTTGTAAATCGAACACTACAACCACAGCAGAAAAAGAATCAAAATCTGCTTCAAAACCAATTGAAGTAACTTATAAAGTCAATGAAACTGAAATTTCGGATTTCTTAAAATATCTTTCTTCTGATGAATTGGAAGGTCGTGAAACGGGAACTAAGGGAATCGAGAAAGCAGCAGTTTTTTTAGAAGATTATCTAAAGAAAAATAATGTAAAACCGTATTTCAAAACGTATCGCGATACGCTTACTAATTTTAAAAGTCCCGCGTATAATATTGTCGGTGTTATTGAAGGAACCGATCCTGAACTTAAAAAAGAATTTGTTGTTTTAAGTGCACATTACGATCATATTGGTTTAGAAAAAAAACAGCAGGCTGATATGATTAACAATGGAGCTAATGATGACGCTTCGGGAGTGACTTCTGTTGGAGCAATGGCAAAATATTTCAGCGAAACAAAATCAAATAAACGCAGTATATTAATTGTATTTTTTGCTGGGGAAGAAAAAGGATTGTTGGGTTCTAAAAGTTTAGTTCAGAAACTGAAAAAACAAGATTTTAATCTCTATGCCCAATTAAACATCGAAATGATTGGTGTGCCAATGAAAAGAGATTATCTAGCGTATATTACTGGTTTTGATAAATCGAATATGGCTCAGAAAATCAATGAATATACAGGAAAAAATACGATTGGGTTTTTACCAAAAGAAGCAGAATATCAATTGTTTTATAGATCAGATAATTATTCGTTTTTTCAAGCTTTCGGAAAACCGTGCCAGTCGATAAGTACTTTTGATTTCGAAAACTTCGATTTTTACCACCATGTTTCGGATGAATTTAAAGTGATGGATGTTCCGCATATTACTGCTTTCACTCAAGAATTATTACCAGCTGTAACCAAAATCACCGATTCGCCAAAACAGGAAATTACTATGAATAAATAGCAGTCCGTTTTGTCGCATTTGATTATTTTTGCTTCATGAAAAATATTATTGTTACAGGAACCAGCAGAGGAATCGGATATGAGTTAGCATTACAATTTGCTAATGCTGGTCATCAGGTTTTGGCTATTTCAAGAAATACTCCAAAAATATTAATGGAAAATCCTAATGTGAGCTGTCTTTCGGTTGATTTATCAGTTGAAGATTCGCTTCAGGAAGTAGAGCATTTTCTTTCTTCAACTTGGAAAAAAGTAGATGCAGTGGTTCATAATGCTGGAGCTTTGCTTTTAAAACCTTTTGCAGAAACCACTCAAGCCGATTTTGAAAGTATTTATAAAGTAAATGTTTTTGCCGTTGCAAACCTAACACGTATTTGTCTTCCGTATTTAGAAAAAGGAAGTCATGTTGTAACAATAAGTTCAATTGGCGGTGTTCGCGGCAGTTTAAAATTTGCAGGATTAGCGGCGTATAGTTCGAGCAAAGGAGCAGTAATTACTTTGACAGAGTTATTGGCTGAAGAATACAAAGAAAAAGGTATTTCGTTTAATGTTCTGGCTTTAGGTTCAGTTCAAACTGAAATGCTTAACGAAGCTTTTCCAGGTTATCAAGCGCCAATTTCGGCAGAAGGAATGGCGACTTACATTTATGATTTTACACTAAACGGAAATAAATATTTTAATGGAAAAGTTTTAGAAGTTTCTTCGACTAATCCATAACTCATAACAAATAACATTTAACCCAAATTTTGAGCGAAACTTTAGCTAAATATATACCGGAACATGCAGTCAAACCCGTTTTTGATTTGATTGTTGCCAATCAGGTTCATCTGAAAATCGTAAATGAGCGTCAGACACGTCATGGAGATTACAGACGCGGACCGAGCGGGAAGCATGAAATTACGGTAAATGCCAGTTTAAATAAATATCGTTTTTTAATTACCTTGATTCATGAAATTGCTCATTTGGTTGCGTTTGAAAAATTTGGACGAAATATAAAACCACACGGCAATGAATGGAAATTTACTTTCCAGCGATTAATGGTTCCGTTCATAAGGCCGGAGATTTTTCCGGGTCAAATTCTGCCTCTGTTAGCACGTCATTTTAAAAACCCTTCGGCGAGCAGTGATACAGATACCACTTTGTCTTTGGCATTAAAACAATATGACACAGACAGCGATAAGAATTATGTTTTTGAAATTCCGTTTGGAAGTGTTTTTAAAATAAAAAATGGAAAGGTATTTAAGAAACTTGCCGTGAGGACAAAACGTTTTGAATGTATTGAAATAAGCTCAGGAAAAACGTATCTCTTTAATCCAAATGCGGAAGTAGAAGTAATACATTAAATCCCAAAAATATAAAATCCAAAATCCAATTTTAAAAGTTGGATTTTGGATTTTTTTATTGGCTGTTGAGAAATATATTATCTTAGAAATAGAATAAAAAGGATCATGATAAAAAAACTACTTAAAATTACTTTTGTTCTTCTACTTTCAAATTTAGCTTCTTCACAAGAAATTAAAGAGGTTAAATTAAAAGAAAAAACCAACCCAATTATTTATGCCGAGGCTTTCGGAGGTTTTTCATGTATGGATTATTTTGGTTTTGCTGGCGGCGGAGAAGTGAATTATCAATACAAGAAAAGTTTGTTTACTTTACGATATTCGCATTTAACGGGATATGTGCAAAGAGATAGTGTTTTTTCTTTTCACAATGCGCAAGATAATGACGAATATGCTGTCATGTACGGAAGAAGATGGATAAAAAACAGTCATTCTTTTAGTATCTCTACAGGAATAAGTTCGAATAATTTAAAAACAACTATTAGAGATTTTGATAACAATCGCAATTTCAGATATGAAAGATATTATGCTGTTCCTTTTGAAGTTAATTTTAAATGGTTTAAGCCAAAAAGGAAAAGAAAATCTAATTTAGTATTGAATGCCATAACTCCTAGTGTTGGTCTCAAAATATATGGAGCAATATCTAAAAATACTTTTGCTGGTGTTGGACTTACAATAGGTTTGGGGCTTAATAAAGAATACGATAGTCAATAAGAAAATCCCAAATTCCGGTTTTACAATTGGAATTTGGGATTTTAAATATCGAAATTTAAAAAGGTTTTTAACCTTTCAAATAGGCTTCTCTTACTTTCTTGAATAGGTTAGAAGAATAAACAAACTTCACGATATCTTTATTGTCAGTTCTAAAGATTTCTTCTTTAGTTCCCTGCCAAGCTTTTAGACCTTTTTTAAGGAAAACAATATTCTCACCGATTTCCATAACCGAGTTCATATCGTGTGTGTTAATTACGGTTGTAATATTGTATTCTTTTGTAATTTCCTGAATCAAATTATCGATCAAAGTTGAGGTGTTTGGATCAAGACCAGAGTTTGGCTCATCACAAAACAAATATTTCGGATTATTTACAATTGCGCGGGCAATTGCAACACGCTTCTGCATTCCTCCAGAAATCTCCGAAGGCAGTTTCTTATGTGCATCAACCAGATTTACTCTTTCTAAAACAAAATCAACACGTTCTTTGATTTGTGCTTTAGTATTATTAGTAAACATTCTCAATGGAAAAGCTACATTTTCTTCAACCGTCATAGAATCAAACAATGCACTTCCCTGAAATACCATTCCGATTTCAGTTCTTAATTCACGTTTTTCGTCTTTATCTAAATCAGAATAAACTCTTCCGTCAAATTCAATTGTTCCCGAATCCGGAGTGTGAATTCCTAATAATGTTTTTAATAAAACTGTTTTTCCAGATCCACTCTGTCCGATGATCAAGTTGGTTTTTCCAGTTTCAAAAACGGTCGAAACGCCTTTTAAAACTTTACTGTCGCCAAATGATTTCTCTATGTTTTTTACTTCGATCATTATCCTAATAATAATTGTGTTAATATATAATTTAGAAGAATGATAGTAACCGATGTCCATACAAATGATATGGTACTTGCCTTTCCAACTTCTAGTGCTCCACCTTTCATGTAATATCCGTGAAAAGATGGAATGGTTGCCAATAGCATTGCAAAAATCAAGGTTTTGATAAAAGCGTAAGTAATATGAAAAGGTATGAATTCCATTTGAGCTCCTGAAATAAAATCTGCTCCTGTAGAAAATCCTCCATAAGCACAAGCAATCCATCCGCCAAAAATTCCTAAAAACATACTAATACCTATTACAAAAGGGTACATTAGTAAAGCGATGATTTTTGGAAAAACCAAATAGTTCAATGAATTAACCCCCATTACTTCCAGCGCATCGATCTGTTCGGTAACTCGCATAGTTCCGATACTTGACGTAATGTAAGATCCCATTTTTCCGGCCATAATTACCGAAATAAAAGTAGGAGCAAACTCCAAAATTACGGATTGACGTGTAGCAAAACCAATTAAATATTTTGGGATTAAAGGATTTGTTAAGTTTAAAGCCGTTTGAATGGCAACAACTCCTCCGATAAAGAAGGAAATAAAGCAAACAATTCCCAAGGAATCAATTATAAGATCGTCAATTTCTTTTAAGATTAGATTTTTCATAACAGACCATTTTGTCTGTTTATTGAAAATTTCTTTAAGCATTAAAAAATATCTTCCTATTTGGGATAAATAACGAATTAGCATCATAAGTTTTAAATATTGGCTAAGGTAAAAAGAAGTTATGAGTTTTGGGTTATGAGTTAAGGTTTTTCGGCATTTTGTCGAATCAAATTAACTTTTGTTTCATTTTTTCCAAACGATAATTTCTAATAAATTTAGCTTGTTCGGGGGTAACTAATAAAGGCGTTTTGGCTTTTTTGGCTTTCAAAAATCCTCTAATATAATCAAAAAATAGAAAAGGCTTTTTCTTCATCATGGCTAGTTTTGCAGATGCAATTGAAGTGATCCAAAAACCGTAACCTAAAGTATAAAAAGCTTCGCCTTGTTTGTAACGTGCTGTTTTGTTGTAATTTGCGCCGGTTGGTTTTAAATGTTTTACGTGTAAAGATTGGTCGGTAACAATTTTCCAATCATAATATTTACATAGTAATTCATCAACAGTGTCCCAGCCCATTGCAGGTCGTAAACCTCCAATTTGTTGAAATGTTTCTTTTCTGTACGCTTTTAAAGCACCGCGAATATGATCTTTATCGGTAAGATTTTCTAAAACCCATTCACCATTTTTATCAATGTAACAGAATCCGCCCGCCATTCCGATTTTTGGATCTGATTCGAAATGTTTGATTATAGTTTCGAAATAGTTTAGAGGAAAAATTAAATCGCCGTCGATTTTTACAATAATATCATATTCAGAATCCAAAGTTTCAAAGCCTTTCTGAAATGCTTGAATTACTTTGCTTCCCGGCATATGAATCGCATCTGAAGTTTTGTTGACTACAGAAATGTACGGATTCTCTTTTGCAAAACCCAACACAACTTCTTCTGTTTTATCGGTAGAATTGTCGTTTACAACCACAATTTTTGAAGGCAAAACAGTTTGTGTAACTAGAGATTGAAGCGTCAAGCCAATTAAATCCTGTTCGTTGTGCGCGGGAATGACGATGTAGTATTTCATTTAGAAAATTTTAGATTTTAGATTTTAGACTTTAGATTTTTTTACTTTATCTAAAATCGGAAATCCAAAATCGTTAATCTGTAATCTTAGTTCTTTACTTTTTCAGCAACAACAATATAATATCTCGGAGTGAAATATCGTAATAAAGGTCTGAAACCGAACTTTTTTACTGGATGTGTAAATTGCAGACGATCTGTTATTTTCCATCCTGTTTTTTCTAAAAGCCAGTCTAACTGCCAGTCTTCAAATTCATGATAATGTCTGTCCCACATATCTGTTTTAGAGCGATATGCTGGTGAGAACCATAAACGTAATGGAATTGAAATTAACAATTTATCGCATTTTACGTTTTGTAAAATCGTATATGGATTTAGTAAGTGTTCGAAAATTTCAAATGCAGTAAAAACAGTATATTCTTCTGTTTGCAAAGCAGTTTGATCGTTGTCTAAATCTTCACCTTTTGTGTTTTTTACCGTATAACCATTTTCTTCCATTATTTTAGAAAATGGATTAGGAACACCAAAATCAAATATGGTTTCTGATGTGCTGACATGCTTTTTTAAAAACTCTAAGGTAAGTTTGAATCTTTTGTTCGGAAACGTTTTTTCGTACATAGTCATTGCGAACGAATCAATTCTCGTTCTTGATTTTAATTAGGTCGCAAATATACTAAAAAAGAAATCAGTGTTTAGTTTTTAGTATTCAGTTGAGGTGCTATGTTAAAATGAATTTCTCGCAAAGATTCAAAAAATTGAAAAAAATAAACCATATAAGGGATATAAGATGTTTTAAGTTTTCACTTAATTGAACTTATATCACTTATATGGTTTAAAAAGCTTTGCGACTTCGCGTCTTTGCGAGATTATTTTTAATATCGATATACAAATGCATTAATATTCATTCCCGCTCCAACCGAAGCAAAAATGATTACGTCTCCTTTATTGATTTCGTGGTTTTCTATTTTTCCTTGAAGGATCAAGTCGAAAAGTGTAGGTACGGTTGCAACACTGCTGTTTCCTAAATCATGAATACTCATTGGCATAATGTCTTTCGGAGGTGTTTTATCGTAAAGTTTGTAGAAACGTTCGATAATCGCTTCGTCCATTTTTTCGTTTGCTTGGTGAATAAGGATTTTTTTAACCTCTTCAATTCCTATTCCGCTTTTATCTAAACAGCTTTTCATGGCGCATGGTACATTGCTTAAAGCAAACTCGTAAATTTTGCGACCATACATTTTGATGTATTTAATGTCTGGATCTAAATCTGGATTGTATGATTTTCCGAAGAAAAGGAAATTGGCTTCGTCACTAGCGAAAGTAGCACTTTCGTAAGCAAGTAAACCAGATTCATCTGTAGAAAGTTCTAAAACAGAAGCTCCTGCACCGTCAGAATAAATCATTGAGTCACGATCGTGATCGTCTACAACTCTAGACAACGTTTCGGCTCCAATTACTAAAACTCTTTTTGCCATTCCTGATTTCAAAAATGCATTGGCTTGTAAGACGCCTTCAATCCACCCTGGACATCCGAAAAGAATATCGTACGCCACACATTTAGGGTTTTTTATCGCCAGTTTATTTTTAACTCTCGTTGCTAAACTCGGAAGAATGTCCGTTTGATTGGTTCCTATTTTTACATCGCCAAAATTGTGTGCGAAAATAATATAGTCTAAAGTTTCTTTATCAATGTTCGCGTTTTCGATTGCTTTTTCGGCAGCGAAAAATGCTAAATCAGATGCATTATAATTGTCATCGGCATAACGGCGGTTTTCAATTCCGGTGATGCCCTTAAATTTTTTAATTACAACTTCATTCGGATAACCAAAAGGTGTTCCGTCTTCATTTAAAAAAACATGATCTCCAAAATCAGTATTACTAACTGATTTAGTAGGAATATAACTTCCTGTACCTATAATTTTTATGTTCATTTTTGCCCTATTATCCGATAAATTTATTGCTAAAGTATAAATAAAATTATGATAACTATCATAAAAAATACTATGCGTGCATATAATTACGGAATCACAGATTTTTCAATGATATACTGATTATTTTTTAATGATTTTTTAATTTTTCCGAGATTTCAAACGTTTGAAGAGAAGCTATGATTTAAAAAAATTTCAAGTTATCGCTGACAAAGTGAAAGCTGAAACAAATAAAAAAACAAAACCCGACAAATTTTTAAAATCTGTCGGGTTTGAAATAGTTAGAGAAACTAATTTTTAGCTCTCCATATATGCTTCAATAGGAGCACAGCTGCAAACTAAATTTCTGTCTCCGTAAGCATCGTCTACACGACGAACAGATGGCCAGAATTTGTTTTCAGCAATATAATCTAATGGATATGCTGCTTTTTCTCTAGTATAAGGGAAATCCCAGTTATCAGTAGTTAACATTGCCAATGTGTGAGGTGCATTTTTCAATACGTTGTTTTTATCATCAGCTTTTGCTTCTTCAATCTCTTTTCTGATTGAGATTAACGCATCACAAAAACGATCTAATTCTGCTAAATCCTCAGATTCAGTAGGCTCGATCATTAAAGTTCCAGCTACAGGGAAAGAAACCGTTGGAGCGTGGAAACCGTAATCCATTAAACGTTTTGCGATATCACCAACTTCGATTCCGTTTTCTTTAAATGCACGGCAATCTAAAATCATTTCGTGAGCCGCTCTTCCGCATTCTCCTGTATAAAGAATTGGATAGTGACCTTCGAAACGCGCTTTCATATAGTTTGCATTCAAGATTGCGTGTTCTGTAGCACTTTTTAATCCTTCAGCTCCCATCATGGTGATGTAACCGTAAGAAATTAAACAAACTAGCGCCGATCCGTAAGGTGCAGAAGAAATAGCTGTAATTGCCTGCTCGCCACCAACGTTTAAAATTGGGTTTGTTGGCAAGAACGGAACTAATTTTTCGTTCACACAGATTGGTCCAACACCAGGTCCTCCGCCTCCGTGAGGAATAGCAAAAGTTTTGTGTAAGTTTAAGTGACAAACGTCAGCGCCAATTGTAGCGGGATTTGTTAATCCAACTTGTGCGTTCATGTTTGCACCATCCATATATACTAACCCACCGTTATCGTGGATTAATTTTGTGATTTCAATAATTGAAGATTCGAAAACTCCGTGAGTAGAAGGATATGTTACCATTAAACAAGATAAATCATCTTTGTGCTCAATTGCTTTTTCTCTTAAATCTTCTACGTCAATATTTCCTTCTGGAGTCGTTTTCGTAACAATGATTTTCATTCCAGCCATCGCTGCAGAAGCAGGATTTGTTCCGTGAGCCGATGAAGGAATCAAACATACATTACGGTGACCTTCGTTTCTTGACATGTGGTAAGCACGAATTGCCATTAAACCTGCATATTCTCCCTGAGCTCCAGAGTTTGGCTGTAAAGTTGTTCCAGCAAAACCAGTAATTACATTCAATTGCTGCTCTAATCTTTTAAGCATTGTAAGGTAACCTTCTACTTGGTCAACCGGTGCAAATGGGTGAATGCTGTTCCAGTTTGGCATAGATAAAGGCAGCATTTCAGAGGCTGCGTTTAATTTCATTGTACAAGAACCTAGTGAAATCATTGAGTGATTCAATGATAAATCTTTGCGCTCTAATTTTTTGATGTAACGCATCAACTGACTTTCTGAATGATGGTTGTTGAAAACATCATGTGTTAAGAAAGAAGATGTTCTTTCTAAAGAAGAAGGTAGTTGAGTTGCGGCAGTTAATTCGGAAAGAGTGAAAGTTTCTTTTCCTAAAGCTTCAGCAAAAATCGCAATAATTTGGTTGATGTCTGCAACAGAAGTCGTTTCGTTAAATGAAATCGAAATACTTTCAGCATCAGGATAGAAGAAGTTTACTTTGTTTTTCTCAGCAACAGCTTTAACTTTTTGAGCATCTGCTTTTACTAAAATAGTATCAAAGTAAGCGCTATTAGTCTGGAAAACTCCTAATTTATTTAAAGCTTCAGCAGCAGTAACTGCAGATGCATGAACTTTATTTGCAATGTATTTTAAACCTTTTGGTCCGTGGTAAACCGCGTACATTCCGGCCATAACGGCTAATAAAACCTGAGCAGTACAGATATTTGAAGTCGCTTTTTCACGTTTAATGTGCTGTTCACGAGTTCCTAATGCCATACGTAAAGCGCGGTTTCCGTTTGTATCAACAGAAACTCCAATGATACGACCTGGCATAGAACGTTTGTATTCGTCTTTAGTAGCAAAATAAGCAGCGTGAGGACCACCGTAACCCATTGGTACACCAAAACGTTGAGTCGTTCCAACCACAACTGCAGCTCCCATTTCTCCCGGAGAAGTCAAGGTAGCCAATGATAAAATATCAGCAGCAAAGGCAACTTTAATTTCATTTTCTTTTGCTTTAGCAACAAAAGTGCTGTAATCGTTTACCTGACCGTATTTTCCTGGATATTGTAAAATCGCTCCGAAGAACTCTGTAGAAAAATCAAAGTTTTCGTGGTTTCCAACAACCAACTCAATTCCGATTGGAGTTGAACGTGTTTGAAGTACTGATAAAGTTTGTGGTAAAATTTCTTCAGAAACGAAGAATTTGTGTGTATTGTTTTTCTTTTGGTCGCGAGTTCTAACGTCAAATAATAACGCCATAGCTTCTGCAGCTGCAGTTCCTTCATCAAGTAAAGAAGCGTTTGCGATTTCCATTCCAGTTAATTCAATAACCGTAGTTTGGAAATTTAAAATAGCTTCTAAACGACCTTGAGCAATTTCTGCCTGATAAGGAGTATAAGCTGTATACCATCCTGGATTTTCAAAAATATTTCTTTGAATTGGAGCCGGAACGATAGTTGGGTGATAACCCAAACCAATGTATGATTTAAATGTTTTGTTTTTCTTCCCTAATTCGCGAATATGATTTGCAAATTCAAATTCGGTCATTGCAGGATCTAAATTCAACGGCGCTTTTAGACGAATATCATCTGGAAGTGTTTCGTAAACCAGTTGTTCAATAGAGTCAACTCCAATAGTCTTCAACATAAATGGAAGATCGGTTTCTCTTGGGCCAATGTGTCTTAAAGCAAAAGCATCTGTTCTCATTTGTAGCTATCTAATTTTTTAAGGTCAATGCAATCAGCCTCAGTTTTATGGGGCAAATCACATTTGAAAGTAAATGTGTTGTTTTTTTGTGGCGCAAAATTAAGTATTATTAATAATTTAATAGGTATTTTTAACTTCAATTTTTATCAATTTTATAACTAAAGAGTTGATTTGTTACTAATTGATTAGATTTGAGGTATGAAACTTCTAAAACAAATAGTAGATTTTTATTTAAACAGCAGTATTCACGTGGCTTTGTCATGTTACGCTTTGGTTCGAATTACGTTCCATGTGTTTCATATTCAATACGATGAACCAATGGCGCTTTTTGTTTTTTTCGGAACTATTGTAGGATATAATTTCGTAAAATATGATGCACTTGTTCGTGTGAAGAAAAATCCAATCTCAGCACAATTAAAAATTATTGCTGTTTTGAGTTTGATTTCGGTTGTTTTGGTTGGTTACTATTTTTTTCAATTAAAAAGAATTACTCAAATCGTCTCGTTCGGAATTTTTGCCATAACGGCACTGTATACTTTGCCTTTTTTTCCGAACCGGAGAAATGCCAGAAACTGGGCAGGCGTAAAAATCTATATTGTTGCTATTTGCTGGGTCGGCGCCACTTTGGTTTTGCCTTTAATCAATGCTGAGATTCCGTTTTCAGTTGATTTTTTTATCAAATGCATTCAGCGATTTGTGTTGGTTTTTGTGCTGATTTTAGTTTTCGAAATTTTAGATTTAGCTAATGACGATCCGCATTTGCAAACCGTTCCTCAGACGATTGGTGTGAAGAAAACCAAACTTTTAGGATTTTTACTTTTAATTCCATTTTGGTTTTTGGAGATTTTTATTTCGTCGTTTAATTATCATGATGCCATTATAAATCTGATTATGGTTGTCATGTTGATGCTTTTTATCTTTTTTGCCAATACAAACCGATCCAAATATTATACTTCTTTTTGGGTAGAAGCCGTTCCTGTTTTTTGGTGGCTGATGATTTTTTATTTTAAGTAAAATCAAAAATATTACTTCTAGTGATCTGATTCTTTTTATGTAATTCGGGTTGCATTTTCTGTTTTTAATCGTAAATACTTGATTGTTAGTGTTTTTTGTGTGGTGTTTTGCTTTTCTTATAACAATATTTCCCCCTTCTTATATCATTTTTTGATTTGTTCCCTCAAATCGTGAATAGATTTGTTGTTGAAAATCAATGACTTCGCGAATCATTTGGTCAATCTAATTAAAATCATGAAAATTTTTTGTTTTATATGATTCAGATAGAGTTTGCATGACTTTTTTAGAAATCAATGGAGTCTAGAAACCATTTTAAAAACAGGGCGTTTCTGAAAAGCCTAACGAGTAAGAGCAACCATACAAACTATTGAAATTATGTCACAAATTATTCCAACAGGAACAATTGTTCCTTATGCAGGAAATTTTACTGAGGATAGTATTGCTGCATTAAATGCATTAGGATGGCTTCCGTGTGACGGTGCATCTTATCCTAAAAAAACGTATATCTATCTTGCCTTGTCTATTTCTAACAATTTTGGAGGTACAGGAGGATTCGAAGGAAATTTTAATGTCCCAGATCTAAGAGGGAGATTTTTACGCGGTGTTTCTAACAGCAGTCAAAGGGATCCTGATACTGCTACAAGAACAGCAATTTCAGCTGGTGGTAATACAGGAAACAATGTTGGATCATTACAAAATTTTGCAACAAGTAAACCTAATATCCCATTTACAACAGATTCTGCAGGTCAACACTTGCACAATGTTCCGCATTTACCTGTAAATAATAACGCATATGCTATTGCAGGAAGTCATTATGGTCTTTGGAATGAAGGAAGTGTAACTACATCAACTTCAGGAAATCATATTCATACTTTAAGTGGATTTGATACGGAAAACAGACCTATAAATTCTTATGTGAATTTTATAATTAAATTCTCAGATCAATAATAATCTTAACTAAAAAACTAATATTATGAGTGTTTTAATAGGAACAATTGTGCCAGTAGGTTATAATGCAGACGGCAGTATAACAGATGGTTACCTTTCTTGTAATGGTGAAGCAGTTGAAAGAGAAAAATATGCAAATCTTTTTGCATCTATAAGTACTTTTTGGGGTGCTGGAGACGGAAAATCTACCTTTAATGTGCCAGACTTAAGAGGCTTATTGTTAAGAGGTGTCAGTGATGGCACTGGAAAAGACCCAGATGCTGGTCAGCGTACCAGTATTAATAATGGAGGCTCTAATGGAGATGCAGTTGGCAGTCTGCAAAGTACAGCGACGGCATTACCATCAAGTGTAAAATGCATAACTTCTATACCACAACAAGCTCCAGGTTCATTACAAACTATTGATGTAAACGGAAATCATACCCATAATGTTCCAGGATTGCCAGTCGACAGTTCGTGGTACAAAATTGCAGGGTCTCATTATGCACAGTGGAATTCTGGCGGGGGAAATACTTCATTAGATGGAGCGCATGTACATTCTGTTTCTTCTGGAGGTGACTCTGAAAGTAGACCAGTAAATGTATATGTAGGCTATATGATTTATTATGGAACATTGTAAAAAATATCAATTTAAGATTTTAATCACATGAACAATTCAGCCACACCAGTTGCTGTTGGAGATTTTCCAATAGGAACAATTGTACCATTTGCGGGTGCTATAAATTCAGATTTTTTGAGAACGCAAGGGTGGTTTTACTGCAATGGAAATACAGTAAGCCGTACAGATTATTCAGAACTTTTTTCAGTTATAGGAACTAATTTTGGAGCAGGAGATAATTCTACAACTTTCAATTTGCCTGATTTTAGAGGAACTTTTCTAAGAGGCGTTAACGGAGCGTCTAATAATGATCCTGATGCCATAAGCCGTACTGCACCTGCTAAAGGCGGGAGTACAGGTAATAACGTAGGCTCTTCGCAAGGTTTTGCAACAGGAAATCCACAAACGCCATTGATTACAAATCAAACGGGAGAGCATACACACACTGTACCTCACGTGCCTAATGATAACTCCTCTTATGCTGTAGCGGGTAGTTATCAGGCAATTTGGAATTCTAATGGGGCTTCAACAGATGCAGCGGGTAGTCATACACACAATGTAACGGGAGGAGGAGATAAAGAATCTCGACCTATAAATGTTAATACTTATTTTATAATAAAAGGTATGAATGTGTAAAATGCTAATTGTAGTTATGCAGTTAAAGTTCCTGAATAGATTGATATTCAGGAACTTTTTTTTGTTTTATTCTATGTTTACGATTTGCAAATTTACTAAAAAAACCTTATGACAATTTTTTCGTCTCTTATAACATATAAAAAGCCTTTCATGACATTTTTTTCATTATGTATATTAATCTATTATAGTTTTGATATGAAATAAACCAGATTGTTATTTAAAATATTGATTAAGAACGATTAAATAATAATAAACAAATCAAAACGTGGAGCAGATCCCACTGAAAAAAACGAGGCGGTTCCGAAAAGCCATACGAGTAGGAAACCTAAAAACAAAAAGTTATGTCAGATTTATTAGCAGGTGCTTATTTAGCAAGTGGAACAATTGGAAATGTAGGAACTCCAGGAGCTCCAATCGCAAGATTTCAATTAGTTGTTGTGCCATCACAACATAGTGTATCAGGTACGGTTGTTATCACACAGGCTGTACAAGGTCCTTCGAGCCATATCGTAGTTCAAGTAAAAGGTAAAATTTATTCTACAGGATTTGGAAAAGTTACGCAAGTAGTGAGTCTTCATGGACAATATGTTCAGTCTTTCCCACCGCCGGCAATTGGAGCTTTCTTAGCAGATTTTGATGCTCATTTAGCTATTGATAACGAATGGAACGGAGTTGGAGGTTTCTCTTACTACCAACACCAAATCGAAAATGTACCAGTTGCTTCTGCTAAAAAAGGAGAATTGGTATAATAAAACTTTAGAAAAGGAATTCTGTGGATCAGCACAGCGATTCCTGACTCGATAAGAGTTAAGATATAAAAACCGCCTGATTTGGGCGGTTTTTTGGTTAAATCAAAATTGTTTTAAATTCTCAAAAATTGAATTCTTCATCACTCAAAAATAAAAAAATGATAAGAAAAGCTATTGTTTTTGGTCTGTTATGTATTGTTGTCATAACAAGTGTATTGTTTACTATTTATCACAATAGAGCAACAATACTAAGGAAATTAATTCCTTCTGCATATACTAGCGTTGCTGCCGATTCATTGCAGAGAGTCAAATTAGTAAAAAATAATTGATTCTTTTTCGGCTGTTTCTGTCAAGATTTTATTTCTTTCTAAAAGGAATTTAGTAAGGTGTTTTTTCAAAAGTAGAACATCAAATAATTTTCCAAAAATTCCAAACGGAGTCTCATATTGTAACAGATCTTTCATGATTGTAACTCCGTTTATTTCTTTAAAATAATGTTTGTGCCTAAACGATTTGAAATTTCCTTCTTCCATTTCATCCAAAAAATAATCATAGAAATCCATTTTAGTGATTCGGGTTTTATGAGTTAAATAAAAACCGAAATGTTTACCGCGCCAAGTTACTGTTTCACCTTCATTAATAACGCCAGTTGTAACGCCGGCAATTGCTTTTTCATTAGATGTTGCCGTAGATTTTTGATGTAAATCGATATCTCTTGCCGTATCAAATACAATTTGTATGGGCGCGTTTATTTTGGTTGTTAATTGAATTGTTGTCATAATTGCAAAGAATTAAAAGATGTTTTTCTTTTCGATTTCAGGAAACGTTTTATCAATTCTTCTCGCTAGTTCAGGTAATTTTATAGTCGGAACTGCCGGAAATAAATGATTTTCTAATGATAAAACATACTGAAAGTAATTTTGTTTTGGTTTAGGTTGTTTTTAGGTTTAGTTACAGGTGTATTTTTAGTATTAGTTTTTTATTGACTTTAGCCTAAATGATATTCCTACAATAAGTGCTGCTATGGAGTAAGACAAAGCAATGTCCATCGCAACACTACCGTTTATAATTCTTAGAGTTGCAAAAATGCCAGCTATAAAGGTTAAAGTCAAAGCTGCTTTTATAAAATTACGTTTTAGATTATGGTTTTCTAAAAAAATAAAAAAGACAGCAGCGAAAACAAAAGTTGGAATAGAAAACAAACCGCCTAGTACAAAAGCTAAGACATAAAATTGCATATTAGAAAACAAGTTTGATCCATTGGATGTTTCTAAAAAGATTTTGATTAGAAAAATTATTGGTCCGTAGATAATAGTAAAAAGCCATAATCTTATTAAATATATCCAATCCATGCTAGAGTAAATTTTTTATTGCAATATCTATATTTTCAAACTTAAATGTAAATCCGTTTTCTAAAAGACGTTTCGGAACTACATTTCTACTTTTCAAAACCAATTCTGTTTCTGTTCGAATGAAAAAAGATCCGATTTCTAAAAGTGTTTTGTTTAATGGAATTCCAAAAGGAGCGCGGACTGCTTTTCTCAATTTAGACATAAAATCTATATTTCGAATCGGTTTTGGAGAAACGACATTTACCTTTCCGATCATTTCTTTTTCAATAATAAAATCGATGGCGCGAGCAAAATCTTCTTCGTGAATCCAGCTTACAAACTGGTTGCCTTTTCCTTGTTTGCCCCCAAAACCAAATTTTGCCAAAGTCTTTAGCGGAATTAACGCACCACCATTTTTTCCTAAAACTATAGAAGTTCGTAAAGCAGTTTTTAAAGTTCTCGGAGTTTCAGTTTTAAAAAATGCTTTTTCCCAAGAAAGTGCCACATTTATAGAAAAGTCATTTCCAATTTCACCTTCAACTTCATCCATTTCTTTGTCTAAAGAAAACCTGTAAATCGTTGCCGTAGACGAATTCAACCAATGTTTCGGCGGATTTTGACATTGTAAAATCGCTTCATTTAAAACTTTGGTGCTTTTAATTCTTGACCATAAAATTTCCTGTTTGTTCTTTTTAGTATATCGACAATCAACAGATTTTCCGACAAGATTAATTAAAACCGTTGCGTTTTCTAGTTCGTTTTCCCAACCAGAAAAAGTTCTGGCATTCCATTTTACATATTTAATATTGTCTACAGTTTTAGATTCTCCTCTGGTCAGGATTACGATTTCTTCAAATCTATTTTTGAAATGATTGACTAAAACCTGTCCTAGAAAACCTGTTCCTGCAGCTATAATAAGTTTGCTCATTTTTTTAGTTTTTGGAGTTAAACCTGACGGGTTTTAAAAATCCGTCAGGTTTCCGATATTGATTAATTTAAAATTAAAAATAAAGCAATAATTCTATAAATAATCCAAGTGAAAGATAGATAAAAAGGAAGTTTTAAAATTTTAATTCTTCTAAAATGTTCCAAAAACATTATCAAAACTGTTCCTGCAAACCAGCCTAAAATTATCATCTGCGGAAGCTGCATAAACTGACTTAAGATTAAAATCGGCATTAAAATTAAACTTCCCATTAAAGAAACGGTCATTAAATTTCCAGCATAATTTAGTATCGTCTGTTTATCAAATTTGAAAAGAAATAAACTCTGAAAAACAATTTGTCCAAAAGCTACAATAAGTTCTCTTGTAATTGTGCTTTTCGGAATATTCAAGATCAAATTAGAATATCCAAATAACACGAAAGTTGTTATAGTCAAAGCAAAACCGATAAATAGAGACCTGTATTTGTAATTGAAATCAGGAACGCATTCGAGTTTGTTTTCTTTTGCTTGTGCGGGAATAATGACTTTTCTATTATAAGATACAAAAGAATAGAATTTTCTTAATAGGAAATAAACTGGTTTTGCGGCGATAATTTTTTCGATCCATGGAAAAGAAAAACCTATTACTTTTATCAAACTATCAATGCCATAAGTCGTAGTTTTTGTAGTATAATCAATTAGAGCAATCTCATTTGCAGCACGTTTTACATCTACAAAATCTTGTTCTTCATTGCTTAAATTGCAATAAGGTTTTCTGCCATTTTGGTCAAGCATGCCAGCTTTTATAAATCCGGTAGTATACAAACTGCAAAGCGGACAATCTTCATCATAAAGCAAAGTTTGGTTTTCGAGCGTTTTCATGATTATAAATATTAAGCTTTAAAAACCATTCTTTCTTCGATTTGTGCTTCTTTGGCTTTTCTTTTTCCTCTAAAAAAGAAATATAGATTGAAGAATAACATTACTCCTAAGTAAATCGCAAAACCGCCAATTTTATAACTTAATCTTTCTACTAATTCTTGATAAGTATTGGTGTCTAAATCTAATCGTAAAATCATTAATGCAAAACCAATATTTAAAAGATAGAATCCCGTTTCAAAAATTCTGTTGGTTGCTTCGGCAATTTCTTCACGGCCTTTAAAAATGTCCAGCATAAAGATTTTACCATTTTGAAACAAAGTTTTAGAAACATAATAGGTTAAAAATAACGCAACAGGTAAATAAATGGTGTATCCGAATAAAATTTTTGTAGTTTCCATAGCTATTTGATTTTAAGTTATTTGATTAGTTTTTGAATGTATTTTGTGATAATAAAAATATTGAAGTAATGCAGGATTGAAATAATAAAAATTATAACAGCGGTTTTTGTACTGATTATTTCGATTAACTGAATCCAGGAAATAATTTTCTCCCACGAAATCAAAGTCATTGCACAATAACCGATATTTAAGAGATAGTAACCCATGAGCAAAACCTGATTTAATTTGTGGCAGAGATCCATATGATCCGGAATCAATTCTGCTACATAAACATTTCCGTTTTTGTAACAGATTTTTCCAACTTTCACAATAATGAGAATCGTGATGCTGAGGTAAATGAAATAAGCTGTTATATTGAGGTTCATAATTTCTTTTTTTGATTATAAATAATAAACGTCAGAAAAAAGGCCAGCGAAATTGGCAGCAACATTAACCAGCTGAAAACGCCGTCCCAGATTAAAAAGAAAAGAATGACAAGGCCAAAATAAATGTAAATCAGTTTGTTTTTTGGAAAGATGATCAAAAATAAAATCGCTGCTATTACTTGTAAAAAACCTGTAACAGGCAATCCGTACCCTCCGATAAGCATAAACATCAAAGCGCAAACGTTGATAATTTCGAGTATTTTAAAAGTGGTTTTCATTAGTTTTGGTTTGTGGTTAAACAGCCATTTCGTATGCTTCTTCTTTAATTTCTAGTTTTCTCTTATTCTTTACTCCAATTTCAGAACCTTTAGCCAAAAGAACAGAAGTTGGTTTTATATTTTGAAGAAATGCAAAATCGTTTCCGTATGTTTCTCTAAAATCGATAGTAACGTTATGATTAACAACTTCCAGCTGTTCCCAACGCGGATGTGTTACTTCATATTCAAAAGTCGTTTCGCTGCTGATTTTTGTATATCCAAAATAATGTTCTGTAATAAATTCAGCTTCAGAATCAACTTCAATTTCGTTTAAAACTTTTTTAGTTTCTATCTCAATTGAATTCCAATTTTTACCGTTTTTCCATTGATAAGTAAAAGTGTTTGTGTTCTCATTTTGAATAATTTGATGTCTCATTTTTTGAGTTTCATAATGTTCCTGATACAAAGTATTCGCAATAAAAGTGATTGCTTTTTTCGGAACAATTTCCTTAATGAAAACTACGCCTCTTTTCCATTCGCCGTTTTCAAAACGTTTTACATAAAATCTCAAATTGACTTCTTCAAAATTGATGTGAAAAGGAATTTTTACTCCAAGTACTTTTGTGTTTTTAAATATAAAACCAACAAGACTTACATAACATTTGTTATTCCAGATATCAATCTCAGTTCCCGCAGGAAGATATTTTTCTAATACTTTCTGATCAACCTCGTAATTAAATAAGGCTAAATTTTTCCATTCTGCTTTTAAGAAAGAATCAGAATTAATATTTGCAGTTAGAAAATAGAAATAAGTTGAGATCACCATTGGAAATAAAAAAAGAGTAACAAAATTTCCAAAATCATTTCCGAATTCATAATTGAGATAAATGAGTAGAAATGCTATTACGACTAAAAGAAAGTAAATTCGAATTTTGTTCTTTTTTGTTTGATCCAATTCTTCCATTTCTACGAGTAAAATAGTTCCTATCGTAATTTGTACCATTCCGAGAAGTATTTGAAATAGCATTCCAGGATATATTAATAATACATATAATGCAAGAGTAGTAAAATAAAAGATCTTGTTTAGCTTATGAAGTTTTGCAAATAGTTTCATGATATTTTTTCAATTAGACTTAATGTTCGGATAAAATAAACAGCTGTAATACTTGGAATAATGTTTACGAAAACCACTTGCAATAAGTCATTCCACATAATGGTTTTAAAAAATGAAAACAATAAAAGAGCATTGAGAATCGTAACCAGCCAATAAATTTTAATTCGTTTTTTGATTTCGCTTTGATCTTTTACCATTAAAAACGGTATGGTAATTCCTATTGCCGAAAAAATTTGCACAAAGCTTAGAAATATTTGCCCAGTAAATCTGGCATAACAAGTCAGGTAAAACAGTATACAGATTACAAAAGCGATAATGTTAATTTGTCTTAGTGTGCTTATTTTGTTTTTCATTTTGAACTTTCAGAAAATAATGAAACATTGTTTTAAATTTTTTTATTACGCAGGATTTTGCTTATAGAGTATACCAATATAGAAAGGTAGATAGCTAATAGTGGTGGGAGCGAAAATATAATAAAAGTATAGTTGGTGTTTGGAAAGCTGTGCCACAAGATGAAAAAAAGTGTCACTCCTGCAAAATAGATGTAAATTTTATTATCACATTTTCCATAATAAAGCATTTTAAATGCGATACAAACTTGAAGAAATCCCGTAACCATCGTTGACAATAAACCATAAATTAAAGCACCTTCTTTGGTTATAGGATAAGTAGCCAAAATTGCAAACGGTAATCCAACGGCAAATGTGTTTATGTATCTTAAAGTTTTCATGGTTCCTGATTGTTTTAAACTTTCAGAAAAAAATGAAAGTTTTGATTAAATTTTTTTAGTTTGGGTTTTTATTTCATCATTTTTATAACCAGTTTTCCTAACCAGTTATCATTAAATTCGGTCATTTTGTCCAGCATATTATCTGCTTTTAAAACAAAATCATACAATTTAGTAGTCTGATCTACAAAGTGTTTTTCTTCTTCAGAATCTTTAGCTTCAATAGTCGAAACTTCTTTTAAGATTTTAAGTGCTGGTTTGATTTCTCTTTTGCTTCTTTCTCTCGAAATTTTAGAAGCTAATTCGTCTAAATCTTTTTCGGCTGTAAAAAACTCTTTACGCTCTCCGGCTTTAAATTCTTTGTAAACAATTCCCCAATCCATTAAAGCACGAAGGTTCATACTTGCGTTGCCGCGGGAAATTTGTAATTCTTCCATAATGTCTTCCATAGAAACAGCTTCGTTAGAGACCATTAATAAAGCATGAATTTGCGCCATGGTTTTATTAATTCCCCATTGAGAACCTAAAGCTCCCCAAGTCTGAACGAATTTATTTTTTGCTTCTTTGAATTCCATGAAACAAATGTATGTAAAAGTTTTCAAACTTTCAAAAATAATTGAAAGTTTATTTTGCGAACAAGTTTTGTTTTAAGAATAATCTTATAACTTATTTTTTCCCTTCTGTGACATACAATCTTCTGTTTTATGACATTTTTGATGTAAGTATCTA
The DNA here is from genome assembly GCF_042678225.1 of Flavobacterium artemisiae. Lineage (NCBI taxonomy): Bacteria > Pseudomonadati > Bacteroidota > Flavobacteriia > Flavobacteriales > Flavobacteriaceae > Flavobacterium > Flavobacterium artemisiae. The sequence goes on from NZ_JBHUDZ010000002.1 coordinate 43,836, forward strand.
TATATCAGATGTAATTTTAAATAAAAATAATCACAGCTGTCTTGTTTTTTAATGGAGTGGAGCAGAACCCACTAAAAAAAACGAACTGATTCGCACAGTATAAAAAGCGAAGGCGGAACCTGAAAAGCCATACGAGTAAGACCCAAAAACTTAATATTATGCAACCTATACCTAGAAAAGTTAAAAATGTAAACGTCTATCCTTATATAGATTGGAAAGGCGGCGGAGTGGGACCGGTTATTCTTCCTGTAATCGAGGGAGGAAGTGGTACCTATGCTGTCGGTACATTGCTTACCTCTGTATTTTACAATTTAAATCTTGCCTCAGGAGCACAGAAAACAAAACTTGGAATACACCAAAGATACTTTGCAACTGGAGAAACAGAAGACGGAAGCTCTTTTACTACTCCGTGGCTGTATTGCATAAACGCAGGCGACAAACCTGAATTTGGACGAACAATCACATTTCATAAACCAGAAACTGATACCCTTCATGAAGAGGTTTTACCAGAGTATATCACACTTGGACCTCTTACGGATATTACCGTTACACAATCATTTCCGCCGCCAGCAATTGGTGAATTATTACTAATTGAAAACGGAGCAGGAAATGTTATTGCCACTAGAACTGGTACGCCTCACGAAATGGGAGTAGAAGTTAAAAGCGGTGATCGTGTGGGACACTTAAGACCAGGTTTGAAAAACATCATGATTTCTGGAAAAAATAAAGATGGTCAAACATTCACTACAGGAAATCTGACTTGCATTAACCCAAATGAGCCGGCTATTTTCCTTCATCAATTTGGACCTTTTGAATAAAAGGCTATTTCATAATTAGTTTAATAAATCTAAAAAACAGCATTATGGGAGTAATAATGGCATACGGAGCAGCAATCAGAGAAGCATTAGCTTCTAATGATTTAGCACAAATGCAGGCTATTGCAGAACAGGCAAAACAGACCGTAAAAGAACAGGGCGACTTGGCTGCTGCTCTTCTTGAATTGCTTGAAGCGATAGAAGCTTTAGAAAACAAAAAATAAAGAGCAAAACAACTGTCTTGTCCAGTAAAAACAAGGGTGGAACCGAAAAACCTTAAGAGTAGGAATAACTAAAAAACAAAAGATTATGGGAGTAACAGTGCTTTACGCCGCAGGAATCAGAGAGGCAATTGCTTCAAATGATTTAGAAAAAATGAAAGCAGTTGCAGAACAAGCGAAACAAACTGTCAGAGAACAGGGAGACTTAAGCGCTGCGTTGGTAGAATTGCTGGAAGCAATTGAAGGCTTGAAAAAGTAGTCTTAGTAAGAACGGTTTATGAAGTAAAACTTGATAAACCGTTTTTTAAAAGTAAATAAAGAAAACCCTAAATGAATTAAGATGAATAAGACTTCTATACGTTACAGAGTAAGAGATGATTATGAAACTGCAACACCTGTTCATGTCGTCTGGGAGATTACACTCGCTTGTAATTTGAAATGCTCGCACTGCGGTTCTAGAGCTGGAAAAGTGAGACCTGGAGAATTAACTACCGAACAATGCTTTGAGGTTATTGACAGTCTTAAGCGTCTTGGTACAAGAGAAATAACCATTATTGGAGGGGAAGCTTTTTTACGAAAAGACTGGCTTGAAATAATCGAAAGAATCAGTGAAAGCGGTATTGAATGTTCGATGCAGTCTGGAGCTTATAATCTCAACGAAGAAAGAATCAGCAGCGCTAAAAATGCCGGAATAAGAAATATCGGGGTTTCTATTGATGGAATGCCGGATACACACAATAAAATCAGAGGAAGAAGAGATTCTTTTGAACATGTTGTTCACTGTCTTCAATTACTTAAAGCATATAATATTCCGTCGAGTGTAAATACAGTTATTACAAAATTAAATGTAAATGAACTGAATGATCTACTAGATGTTTTAATCGAAAACGGGGTGAGAAACTGGCAGATTCAATTAGCAGTTGCTATGGGAAATGCCGTAGATCATGCCGACGAATTATTATTGCAGCCGTATGAATTGATAGATTTTTATGAAAAGCTTATCGTAATATATCGAAGAGCCTTGGCAAACAATGTTTTGATACAAGCAGGAAATAACATTGGCTATTTCGGACCGTATGAGCATATCTGGAGACAAGGTAATGAAAAATATTTTACAGGATGTTCTGCAGGACATACCGGAATCGGGATTGAAGCCGACGGAAAAATAAAAGGCTGCCCTTCTTTACCCACAAACGGATATACAGGCGGTAATGTAAAAGATATGAGAATCGAAGATATCTGGAAGTACAGCGAAGAGATGGTTTTTTCCAGATACAGAAATAAAGAAGAATTGTGGGGCGGCTGTAAAGGCTGTTATTATCAATCTTCTTGTCTGGCTGGCTGTACTTGGACAAGTCATGTACTTTTTGGCAAAAGAGGAAACAATCCTTTCTGTCATCATCGTGCTTTGGAATTAAAAAAGAAAGGACTTCGAGAACGTATCAGAAAAATTCAGGAAGCGCCGGGCTTATCTTTTGATATCGGATTGTTTGAAATAATCGTAGAGAACGAAAAAGGAGAAATTGTAGAAATACAATCACCGCATAACAGTCCGTCTATTCCACTAGAAAACGTTACAGACCTGTCGCCAAGAATGCCGAAAGCCCTTAAACTATGCAATGGCTGTGACAATTATGTGTATGAGGAAGAAACAACTTGCAGTTTTTGCAATGCCGATATTCAGAAAGTAAATGATGAATATGCTGTGAAAATGGAAAAAGCAAAACGTTCACTAGAAAAATTAGAATTATTAATGATGAGATAATATGGAACTGCTAAAAAAAATTCAATCGGAAATTGATCGGCAATCAGATACCATCGAAGAAAATTTAAGTCTTTCAGACATCACGATTAAATATGGTTTAAATTCTTATCGATACGGATCTTCAAGCTTTTTATCGGATCTTTTTGATCCTCTTGAAATCACAAATCAAACTGTTTTTTACGATTTGGGTTCGGGATATGGAAACATCATTTTGTATGGAGCTGTAAAATATCCTGAAACTAAATTTAAAGGAATTGAAATTCTTAAAGAGCGACACGAAGTCTGCAGTTCTTTAATCCAAGAAGAAAAATTAAAAAATGTGGAGGCAATCTGCGCCGATATTTTTAAAACAGACATTTCAGACGGAACTGTTTTTTATATCTACAATCCACTTTTTGATTTTCAGTACGCCGAATTACTAGACAAACTCTACCAGGTTTCTTTAAGCAGACCGATTGTAGTAATTGCCGAGTCTCGCTGTATCTTCTTTGATCAGGCTGAATGGCTGGAACAATATTATTTTAAGGATATTGATATTATCAGAAAAATAAAATATTACCGCTCAAAAAATTAGGCTGAAGTACATTAATGAAGCTTTCAATAAAACAAACCCAAAAACAAATAATAACTAATTAAATTAAAAATCATGTCAAATTTAAGTTCAATTATTCTTCCTGTTATCAACGATATGGAAGAATCACATTTAAAAACACAATTATTAAAACATCTTCCAAAACATGAAAATGAATTTTCAAAAATTGAAAAAAGTTTTAAAGAGCTGACTTCAAAAGCTCAGGATAATGAGCGTCTGAAAAGATTTTTTCACAGCTGGAGCCAGACCAATAATAGCGCTATGACCGTTGCGGGAATTAGTAACCGTATTACAATGCTGGTTCATAAAAACAAACCAATTGCTGATGAAAAAGAACTTCTTCAAGCTATTACCAGTCTAAATCGAATTGTAGATGAAGATCTTGCTGTAGTAGGCAGAGTATTGCATTCTCAATTGTTTTATACAATGGCAACCGATATTATCAAAAATGATGATTGGCTTTCGCGCCGTTATTTAAATGAAAGTGCTTATGATTTTAAAACATGGAAAGACGGCAATTCACTTCGTAATAAAGATATCATGATTGCTTTATTAACTACTCTAATCCATGAAATCTATACGCACGGAGAAGTAGAATATATTCTTCCAAAATTTGAATTCTGGCTGGAAAAAGATTATTGTTTCTCAGAAGAAGAACGTGACAGAACTCTTGCCTGGATTAGTGTGCACTGCGGACCTACAGAAAAAAATCATTTCTTTTTTGCGGTAAGCGCCATTTTTCATTATGCAAAAGCTATGGATGTAAATCTTGAATCGTATGATCTTGGCGAAATTATTAATGACTATTTAAAAAAGAAAGCTGCCGTAATGGAAGATGTAATGGAAGCTGCAGAAATGAGTTTGTAACAACGATTAAAAAGATGATTATTAAAAGTAAAGAAACAGCATCACAAATTGATGCGACAGAAATTATACTCGAGCAAAATCAGCCAGAAAAACAGGAAAAATGGGATCAGTTTTTTTCTGAATATTTTCAAAACGCTGAAGGATTAGACCGGAGTTTTTTTGCGGGCTCTTCTGTGAAAATTTCTGAAGCATACAATAAAGAAATGCGTCGCTTATCTTTTGTTTTAAATCAGGCTTGTAAGGCAGTTGTTTTAAATTATTTTGAAGATAAAAGAATTCGAGATTATTATCAGCTGGATAAAGCACTCGAATCTTTATTAAAAAAATGCACCCATCAAGAATATAATCAGGGCTTTTACCGCCCTGATTTTTTATACGATACTCAAAATCAGGCAAAAATCTGCGAAATAGGTGCACGATATCCTTTAAATGGCTGGATGATAAGTTATTATCTGCAATTGATAAACGACCAAATAAACATTCATGAAAATGAAAAAACAAAAAATCCAAATCTTGAAAATCTTATTAAGGATTTGTACAATCAATTAATTCCAGATAAAAAGATTGGACTTATTCACGATAATGAAAAAGGAACTGAGATTTTTTATCTCCAGCAGGAATTAGCCAGACTGGGAATTGAATTGATTTCTGCAAAACCACAGGAATTAACTGTCGAAAATGATTCCATTTTAATTAAAGGAGAAGCTGTTTCTAAATTTATACTCGAAATGGATCGGGAAGAATTGAAAAAAATGAATCCCAATGTTATCAATAAATTAATCGAACAAAATTCTTATTTCAATGATATCCGAACCTTGATTTTGATTCATGATAAAAGGGTTTTAGCCGTAATGTTCGATGAACAGATTATGACAGATTATCTTGAAAATGAGGATTATGAATTTTTAAAAAAATACCTTATTCCGAGTTACGTAATCTTAAATTCGGATGACTGTGATCGCTTTATTTATTGTGAGGAGAATTTAATCTTAAAATTAAATAGCGGCGGAAGAGGAATTGGCGCTTATGTAAAAAATGATTGTACTCCTCAGGAATGGGAAAAAATTATAAGAGAGAATTGGAATAAATATGTCATTCAGCACTTTGTGGATCAGAAAGAATTTCATGATCTGGAAAATAACCGCAAAATCCACCTCGTCGGAATGTTACTGTGTCGAGATGACCACACTTATGGCTCTGGTTTATTTCGAGGATCAGACGAATCGGTTGTCAATGTTCATCAAGGACGGGCATTAATTTATCCAATGTCAGAATAATACATCTATGAAACACACCATTGTAATTCCGCTTTACAATAAAGAATCTTATATCTCCGAAGCGATCCGCTCATTGGCTTTTCAGGAAAAAAAGGCATTCGAAATTATTATTATTGATGACTGCAGTACAGATCAAAGTTTGGCTTGTTTAAACGAAGCACTGTCTTTTTTCGCTCCTCAGTTTTTGCAGACGATTATTAAAATTGTTGTTTTGAAGGAAAACAAAGGTCCGGGAAATGCACGAAATATTGGAATTGAACTTGCAGAAGGAGATCTGATCAGTTTTTTGGATGCCGATGATTACTATGCGCCGTCTTGTTTAAAAGATGCCGATTTACTAATGAAACAGGAAAATATAGATGTTTTGGTACTCGGAATCTTATTGGTTCCTTCACAGTATTATCTGCCAGAAATAGAATCTTTTAAAAAAGAATTGATGCCGCTTTCAGATCATTTATTCTTAATACCCAATATTCTGCATACCATCAGCGCACCCGATTTTATTATGGGTGTCGGCAGTAATGTTATTATCAGAAGAAAGCTTTTGAAAAATATCCGTTACGAAACCAATGTTTCGCTCAACGAAGGAATCGATTTTTGGTATCGTGTCCTTAAAAATACAAAGAAAAATTCTCGTGTCGCACTGCTGCACCTTCCTTGTATAGAAGTTCGGGAAGTAAAAGGAAGTTTATCACGAATAAATTATAAAAACTGGAAAGAACTTAAAATTCCCGTTACTATAAAAAGATATCGCGAAAGTTCCGATAGATATGATCGTCAGTTAATGGGAATGCTTTCACAGCGATGGCTTGACCACGCTATGGAACGTCTTCCGAATTGGCGGCAAAAATTTCTGTTTGTTTTTTGTCATGCTGCAATCCTTACTAAAAATCACTTTTATTTTATAAAAAGAAACCGTTGAACTATGTATAATGTAAATACTTTTCCCGAAAAAGAACTTGTAGAATTGCAGGATTATTTTGAATTGGCAAAAGAAAATCCGTTGTATTTGGAGTTTTATAAAGGTTACGAAGTTGTTGATGAAGCTCCAGTCTTGCGAAAACAAGAACTGATTCCTATTTTGAAAAACAATTTCAAACTTCAGCATGAAAAAACTGGGGTATATCTTGTACGTTCGGGAGGCAGTACACAGAATCCTTTGGTTTTTCCAGTAGATATTCAGGAAAACCAAAACCAGCGTATGGCACTCGCAGCCGAACTTACAAAGAATAATTTTTTTACACCCAAAACAATCGCACTAAATATTTTTGGGTATTCTGATATGTACCGCACAGCGGCCATTATGGACGATATATTAGAAAAATGCAGCGCCACTACATTGGCACTAAGTTCACATGCCTCTTATCATGATATGGAACAAACGGCTAATTATTTTAAACCTGATTTTATACTCGGAACGCCTTCAAAATTATTATGTTTCGCACAGTTTTTAGAAGAGAAAAATGAAAAACTAAACATAAAAAATCTATTGTACGGAGGAGAATTTTTAAGACCAAACATACAAAAGCTGCTGCAAAAAACTTTTGGCGTACAGCAAATTTATTCCCTATATGGTTCTGCCGAAACTGGAATCTGGGCTTGGTGTAATGTTACTAAGAATCCGTCGTTATTTTCTGTTATTAAAGGTATTATCATCGAAATCATCCATCCAGACCAAGAAGGCTATGGTACTATTGCGGTTACGAATACTTTTAGAAAAAGATTTCCTGTATTTCGTTATGCCATAGGTGATTTAGGAAGATGGACTGTTGCTGACGGAAAGCCTTTTCTAGAATTAAAATCAAGAGAAAGCAAATCTTTTATTGTCTGCGAACAGCATTATGATTTAGATGAATTTACTTTTTTAACAGACCAAGCAACAGTGTTTCAAATTCAATTATCAACAAATAAAAAATTAAAAGAAGTAATACGTTTGCTGTTGGTTCAAGATATTCCTCAAAAACAGCAATTGGCTTTTCTTGAAGAAAAATGTGCAGCTTTGAAAAAGATATTAAATTTTGAGGAACGTTTTATGGAAGTAGAAGTTTTACTTATCAAAGTTTCCGATTTATATATAGATTCCAATACATCCAAAATACCTTTACTCATAGATTTGCGATGATGATTATGTTGTAAAAAGGCTTTGTTTTTAAGAATAATTCAAAAACTATCTTGTACGAATTATAAAATTATGTTAATTGCACAGTTGAAATTTTGATATAGGAAATGGAAAGATATTTTTGTAAAAATCACATTTTATGGAATTATACTACACTTTTTCAGTACTCATTGTACTGGCTTCTTTCTTCGCCTATTTAAATTTAAGATTTTTAAAACTTCCAGGAACCATCGGAATCATGATTATTGCGATGTTGGTTTCAGTTGGAATTCGTCTTTTGGGAGATTCTTACTTTCCCTCAACAACAAAACATTTTTTTGATTTGATAAAAGAATTCGACTTCAACGAAATCTTAATGGGAGCCATGTTGAACTTTCTTTTATTTGCTGGAGCACTGCACGTAAATATGGCTGATCTTAAAGAACAAAAAGTGCCTATTATGATTTATTCTACGGTTAGTGTAGTTTTATCAGCCTTAATTATTTCGATGCTATTGTATTACATCGCACCAATTTTAGGAATAAAAATACCCTATATATTTTGTTTGGTTTTCGGAACCTTAATCTCTCCAACAGATCCAATCGTAGTTTTGGGAGTTTTAAAAGAAGCAAAAGTTCCTAAAAGAATAGAAACCAAAATTGTTGGTGAATCTTTATTTAATGATGGAGTGGCGGTAGTAATGTTTGCTGTTGTTTTAAAAATGGCAACCGATCCAGCATTTGATATGAGTTTTAGTTCAATCGCTTGGTTGTTTGCAAAAGAAGGTATTGGCGGACTTTTATTAGGAGCCGTTTTAGGATTTTCAGCTTCAAAAGTGATGAAGAAAATTGACGATTATAAAGTTTCTGTTTTAATAACACTTTCGATTGTTATGGGAGGATTTTTGATCGCTCAAAGTTTGCATGTTTCTAGCCCGCTGGCAATGGTCGTTGCAGGATTGATTATTGGTAATTATGGTAAAAAAGTTGCCATGAGTGAAGTAACTCAAGATTATTTAGGAAAGTTCTGGGAACTTATTGATGAAATTTTAAATGCTATTTTATTCTTATTTATTGGTTTCGAATTGTTATTACTTCCAGATCTAAACAAACAATTACTGACAGGTCTTGTTGCTATTTTTATTGTACTGTTTTCAAGACTAACTTCTATTGTTTTGCCTTGGAAATTCTTTGATATCTTCAAGTTCTTCGGAATTAGATCAGCATACAACAAAGGTTCCTTGATGGTTTTAGTTTGGGGAGGAATTCGCGGTGGAGTTTCTATTGCATTGGTACTTTCTATGCCAGAAGGAGAATATAAAAACTTACTTTTGGAGATAACCTATATTGTTGTTTTGTTTTCAATTGTCGTTCAAGGATTGACTGTGGGGAAATTAGCAAAACGAGTTTTGGAGAAAGAATAATTAAAACGATAAACCTTTATGTAAATAATTTCAAAAGACCTGCAAAATTTATCTTGCAGGTCTTTTTTTACTTGGCTGTATTAATTTTTGAATGATTTTTCTTATTTTTACACCTTGTTTTGTTTTGTAACTATTATTTAGTTGCATAATGAGAAATTAATCATAAATTTGTATGAGTAAAATTGATAAACTTATTGAAAAGTTAAAATCAAAACCAAAAGATTTTTCTTGGGATGAAATGCTAAAAGTTCTACACCATTTGGGTTATAAACAGATTTCACAAGGAAAAACAGGTGGTTCCAGAAGAAAGTTTGTAAATGAAAATAATCGAATTATAAGTCTGCATGAACCACACCCGCAGAAAATTTTGAAAGGATATCAGCTTGATATAATTATTGAACATTTAGAATTGTAGAAGATGAAAAACTATTTAGAATATAACGGATACATTGGTACATTAGAATTTTCTGCTGATGACAAAGTATTCTTCGGAAAAATTCAAGGTATAAATGATTTAGTAACCTTTGAAGGTACTTCAGTTTCAGAATTAGAAGAATCTTTTAAGGAAGCTGTTGATGATTATTTAGAGACATGTAAATTATTGAATAAAAGCCCAGAGAAAATTTATAAAGGATCTTTCAATGTGAGAGTTTCAAAAGAATTGCATAAAAAAACGGCACTTTTGGCAATTAAAAAGGGATTGAATTTAAATGAAGTTGTAAAAGAAGCTTTAACATATGTAATAAAGCATGAAGAAGTTTTAAATTAAAAAACCGAAGCAGAAACGCTTCGGTTTTTTTTTATCTTTTATCTTCTTTAGAATAATTAGATGGGCCATTAATATTAATCGAATTTCCTAAAAATTTCGGTTCTCTATTTCTAATGACATCCAGAAAAGATTTGAATCTGGAAAGATATTCTCTACACGTTACATATTTATAACCTAAATATTCTCCTTTGTTGGCAGAATATCCAGCAGATTTTATTCCTAAACTTTGCCCGATATAAATTGCTCGATTTAAATGATATTCCTGCGAAATCAAAGTGGCTTTTTTGATTTTGAAAATATGTTTGGCACGATACATTGTAGAATAAGTATCAAATCCCGCATAATCAATGAAAATTTTTGTCGTGTCAACGCCATGCTGATAGCAATAGTTTTTCATAACCGTTAATTCGTCATATTCTTCGCGACCATTATCTCCAGAAAGTAAAATTTTATTGATACGGTTTGCTTTGTATAATGAAATACCAGCATCGAGTCTGTCTTTTAAATATTTACTTGGCTGATTTCCATTAATTCCGGCACCAAAAATAATTCCGACATCATTCTTTGGAAACTTTTTTAAAGAATAATAAATGTGTTTTTTGGTTGATGAGGTAATGTAATAATTCACAGAAAGTATTGCGATTATTCCAACAATTGATAGATAAAGAATTATTTTGAAAAATTTCTTCACGATTAATTTTTGTAAGATTAAGATTTAAAAGCGAAGATAACTAAATTTAAATTTATATAAATCAAATAAAAAAACCGAAGTAGAAATACTTCGGTTTAATCTAAAATTATAGCAATCAGAATTTAATCTAAAGTCTAAAATCAGAAATCTAAAATTACAAAAGTCCCGCTCTCTTCAACAAAGCTTCAGGTTTTGGTTCCTGACCTCTGAAACGTTTGTATAAAGTCATTGGGTGTTCTGTTCCTCCTTTTGAAAGTACATTGTCTTTGAATTTTTTCGCTACTTCTTCATTGAAGATTCCGTTTTCTTGAAAATATTCAAAAGCATCGGCGTCTAAAACTTCTGCCCATTTGTAGCTGTAATATCCAGAAGAATAACCTCCTTGGAAAATATGCGAAAAAGCAGTACTCATTGCATTTTCTTTTACATCTGGATACAATTGCGTGTTCGCGAATTGTTCCGTTTCGAAAGTTTTCAAATCAGTAATATTCGTTGGATCTTGTCCATGCCAAGCCATATCTAACAATCCGAAACTTAATTGACGCAATGTTGCCAAACCTTCTTGGAAACTCGCACTTTCTTTAATTTTCTGAACATATTCAATCGGAATAATTTCTCCCGTTTCATAATGATTCGCGAATAAAGCCAAAGCTTCCGGCTCGTAACACCAGTTTTCCATAATCTGACTTGGCAATTCTACGAAATCCCAATAAACAGAAGTTCCAGACAAACTTGGATAAACCGTGTCAGCCAACATTCCATGTAATCCGTGACCGAATTCGTGGAATAAAGTTGTTACTTCATTAAAAGTCAATAATGAAGGTTTTGTTTCGGTTGGTTTTGTAAAGTTGCAAACGTTCGAAATATGTGGTCTTTCGTTTACGCCGTCTTTTACATATTGCGATTTGAATGAAGTCATCCAAGCACCGTTTCTTTTTCCTTTTCTTGGGAAGAAATCAGCATAGAAAATCGAAACTAAATTATTTTCTGTATCACGAACTTCATAAGTGGTAACTTCTTCATGATATTTGTCAATATCAAAAACTTCTGTAAAAGTTAAACCGTATAATTTTTTGGCAACTGTAAAAGCGCCGTCTAAAACTTTTTCTAACTGAAAATAGGGTTTCAGTTTTTCATCATCTAAATTAAAAAGCTGTTGTTTTAATTTTTCAGAATAATAGGCACCGTCCCATTTTTCTAATTGTTCGATTCCGTCCAGCTCTTTCGCGAAAGCGGTTAATTCGGCAAATTCTTTTTGAGCAGCAGGTTTTGCTTTTGCTAATAAATCATTCAAAAAAGAAAAAACTTTTTCTGGACTTTCAGCCATTCTTTCTTCCAATACAAAATGAGCATGAGTTTTATATCCTAATAAATTAGCTCTTTCATGACGCAATTTTGCAATCTTTAAAACATTTTCTTCGTTATTGAATTCATTGTTTTGAAAACCTTTTGCACCAAAGGCAATTGCCATTTTTTTACGCAGTTCACGATTATCAGCATACGTCAAAAACGGAACATAACTTGGATGATCTAAAGTAAAAATCCAGCCTTCTTTTTCCTGATTTTTGGCTAATAATCTTGCAGCTTCGATTGTTCCTTCCGGCAAACCTGAAAGATCTTTTTCATCTGTTAAATGCAATTCGAAGTTGTTGGTTTCTGCCAAAACATTTTCGCCAAATTGCAAACTCAGTTTTGATAATTCTTTGTCGATTTCTCTTAACTCATTTTTCTTGTCTTCTGGCAGATTTGCTCCATTTCTAGAGAAACTTTTATATTTTTTATCTAATAAAGTCGTTTGCTCCGCGTTGAGGTTCAAACTTTCTTTTTGATCATACACGGCTTTTACTTTTGCAAACAAATCGGCATTTAGACGAATGTCATTTCCAAATTCTGAAAGCCAAGGCGAAACTTCCTGAGCAATTTTCTGCATTTCGTCATTCGTTTCAGCCGAATTTAAATTGAAGAAAATACTTGAAAGACGATCTAAAATATCGCCAGAAAAATCCATCGCCACGATTGTGTTTTCAAAAGTAGGCGCGTCTGGATTATTTACAATCGCATCAATTTCGGCTTTAGCCAATTTAATTCCTTCCTGAAAAGCCGGAACGTAATCTTCGATTTTAATCTGCGAAAAAGGCGCTGTGTTATGTTTGGTGTTGAAATATTGTGTTAATACGCTCATATTCTAGTTTTTTATCCTGCAAGGTTTTCAAAAACTTGTAGGTTTAAATATTTAAATTATAGGTTGAAATTTTCTAAATTTTGAAAGTTGTTCCAAAATCGAACCAGTTCGATATTATTGTTTTCGATTCGGTAAAATAATGAAATATGTTTGGTAATGACAATTTTGTAAACGTTTTTGTAGTTGGTTTTTACAAACAAAACATTGTCATTTTGTAAAAGTGTAATTGTATTATTTACTTTCTGAATAAAATTAAAAGCCACTTTTTCGGACCATTCTGCTTCCAGATAATTAATGTTGTTCCAAAATCTTTTTTAGCTTGTGGAGCCCCAAATTACATTCATTATTTAAAGTATTTAGAATAACGATTTTTGGTTTCCTCCATTACAACATCATGTTGGATTCCTTCATTGTTTTCTAAAGAATAAATGGCTTCGTTGATTTTAGTTTTCTGCTCTTCTGAAAGGTTTTCTTTGGATTGAATAAAATCAACAATTTCCTGAATCAAATCAGGATTATCAATGTCTAAAACAATTTTAGCCAGCTCTATTTTAGAAGTTTGAATGTTCATTTCGCTTTTTTCTCAAAGTTAAGTTTTTCTTTTAGAAATTTTATAAGGAATAGTTAATAATTCTGAGCCGAATTATTTCGCAAAGATTCACAAAACAAAAACACAGAGATTCACAAAATTCTGTGTATCTCTGTGCTTCTTCGTGTATCTCTGTGAAATTACTTTTTCAATCCTTCAGCTGCTTTGTTAACCGCCTCTTTCAATTCTTCTTTGTAAGCAATAATAGTGTCCAAAACTTTTTTGTCGTGGCTTCCGATAATTTGTGCCGCTAAGATTGCAGCATTTTTTGCTCCGTTTAAAGCAACAGTTGCAACAGGAACGCCGCCTGGCATTTGTAAAATAGATAAAACAGAATCCCAGCCATCAATTGAATTACTTGATTTTACAGGAACTCCGATTACAGGAAGCGGAGACATTGAAGCTACCATTCCTGGTAAATGTGCTGCACCGCCCGCGCCGGCAATAATTACCGAAATCCCGCGATTGTGTGCATTTTTGCTGAAATCGAATAATTTCTCCGGCGTTCTGTGTGCCGAAACGATATCTACTTCAACTTCAACATTGAATTGTTTTAGTATGTCGATTGCATCCTGCATAACTGGCATGTCTGAGATGCTTCCCATTATAATAGCTACTTTGCTCATGTTTTTGTTTGTTGTGTTTTGTTTCAGGTTTAAAGTTTCAGGTTTTTGGAAACTGGAACACTGAAAAGTATTTGTTTAATATTGTTTTATTGTTTTATAGATTAGAAATATAATTCCGAGACCTAGTAAAATTAAGAATGATGATAAAATTAAGAATGCAACAAAACTTTTTATTCTTTCACCAATATATTCATCTTTATCCCTAAACTTTTCAAAATGAGTTTTAATTAAGTTTGAACTATCAGTCGCCTTTGAAGCATTATTTAGTAAATCAAAAAAATCCAGAAATCCCATTTTTATATTTTGATTTAAGTTAGTGAAAACTATAAATTGTACTGCGACTGAAAACTAATTAAGCGCTAATCACTTTAATAGTATTCTTTACCTGCTCAGCAATTCGTCTCGCTTCATTCATATCCTCATTTGCGATGGTAACGTGACCCATTTTTCTAAACGGACGTGTTTCTTTTTTACCGTAAATATGCGGTGTAACACCATTCCATCCTAAAATGGTTTCGATATTTTCGTAAACGACATTTCCAGAATAACCTTCGGCGCCGACTAAATTTACCATCACTCCGGCAACTTTACTGTCGGTATTTCCTAGCGGAAGACTTAAAATAGCACGAAGATGATTTTCGAATTGTGAAGTAAAACTTGCTTCAATAGAATAATGACCAGAATTGTGCGGACGGGGTGCAACTTCATTGACTAAAATTTCATCATCCTGAGTTTGGAACATTTCAACCGCCAAAAGTCCGACGTGATTGAATTTTTCAGAAACATTCAATGCAATAGCTCGTGCTTTTTCGGCAACTTTATTGTCAATTCTCGCTGGGCAGATTACATATTCTACTTGGTTGGCTTCTGGATGAAATTCCATTTCTACAACTGGATAGGTTTTAATTTCGCCTAATGGACTTCTGCAGACAATTACAGCCAATTCATTTTTAAACGGAACCATTGTTTCAGCAATACATTCTACGTTAGGTAAATTATCTAAATCTGAAGTCTGACGAATTACTTTTACGCCGTTTCCGTCATAACCAAATTCGGTGCATTTCCATACAAATGGAATTATAATTTCATTATTTCCAACCGATTTTTTCAAATGTTCTGGATTGTCAAATCTCAGAAAAGATGCAGTTGGAATGTTATTCTCAGCATAAAATTGTTTTTGAATACCTTTATTCTGAATACCTTTTAAGGTTTTTGGAGACGGATAAACTTTTACGCCTTCGTTTTCTAATTGCGTTAAAGCTTCAAGATTTACCAATTCGATTTCGAAAGTCAAAACATCGACTTGCTTTCCGAAGTTGTAAACGGTTTCATAATCCATTAAATCACCTTTGAAGAATTTATTACAGGCAATTTTACTCGGCGCTTCGTCGCTTGGATCTAGAACGTAAGTTTGTATGTCAAATTTTCTGGTGTCGAACAAAAGCATTTTACCTAATTGTCCGCCGCCTAATATTCCTAATTTAAAATCAGAAGAAAAATAATTCATTTTGTGTTGTGTTTTTGCAAAGATACTTGATAAAATAGAATTGCCAATTTATTGCTTATAGAATTGCCAATTTTTGATAATCTTGAGGCTGAAAAAAACGATTTATTAAATCAATAAAAATTTTAACAATATCTAAGATAATATTTTGTTTTGAATTTTCGAATTATTAGGTTTGCTGCGACTTTTAACCGCCATATATTCAGTAAATTACATGACCGCAAATGATTGGGCTAAACATATTCAGAAATTTCTTTTTATTTTAAAAGATGGATTTTTTGAATTGCCGTATTTGTCGAATTCGCCACAGGTAATGTTGGACAGTCTTATAAAACTACCAATAATTAATCACGATGCGTCGAAGCAGCTTATTACGACAGACAATGCTTTTTGGAAAGGTAAAATGCGCTATCAAAAAATGGAAGAAGGTTTCTGGATTTTGGAAACGAATATCCAATTGAAAGAAAATATACTGGCAAAAGCAACTTACACTCAGGATCATCTTAAAGAATATTACATTTTATCTTTTTCGGTTTTTGAATATAAATTTCCCGTAAGAGAGGATAAAGAAATTATTCTGCTG
This sequence comes from Flavobacterium artemisiae, assembly GCF_042678225.1. Taxonomy (NCBI): domain Bacteria; kingdom Pseudomonadati; phylum Bacteroidota; class Flavobacteriia; order Flavobacteriales; family Flavobacteriaceae; genus Flavobacterium; species Flavobacterium artemisiae. The sequence goes on from NZ_JBHUDZ010000002.1 coordinate 59,838, forward strand.
AGTACCTGCTGGACTTTTTACAAGCCAGATACAGAAGTAGCGACTTATTTCTATAAAGGAACCGAAGGAAAGTTTTTTAACATCGCCATGAATAAAGAATGGGTTGATAAAAACATTAAATCATCTAAGTTTTGTGAAGAAGGTGTTTTAGAAGATTTTTTTAACAGCCAAAAAGGATTTTATACTTGGCTGGACATTGCTCCCAAAGCGCATTCTTTTTCTAAAAAAATATCGAAAATCCTAGAGGTTGAAGATGGAACGAAGATCAATACCGATGCGTTACAAAAAAAATGCAAAAAGCTGATTACGGAGTTTTTTAATAATTCGTTTGAAGACAATCGAATTCCAGATAATATTTCTCTTAGTAATAGTGATTATTTTAATGTTGCGAAAGCCGAGAAAATAATTTTGCACAATCTGCATTCTAATTTTTTGGGAATCGAACAGATCGCATCTGAAGTAAATACATCACCGACAAAGCTAAAAGCCAATTTTAAAGTTGTCTTTGGTTATTCGATGCTTCAATATCATAAGGAAAAAAATATTCGTCTTGCCAGACAATTACTTCTTAATTCGGACCTCGAAATTCAGATTATTGCGGCAATTACAGGTTACGAAAGCGCTAGTAAATTTACAGCGGCGTTTAAGAAAAGATTTGGTGAACTGCCATCGGATTTTAGAGGGATTTAAATTTTTTGACGAAATGATATGAATGTCGTAAAGTGGATTAAATTTATAAAAAAGAATATCAATTTCTATAGAGACGGTTTTTTTGAACTGCCTTATTTGTCTAATTCTCCAGAAGTTATTGTAAAAAGTATTGTGAATTCTCCGTCGGTTAAGCACGTTGTAGAAGAGCAAGCTGTTTACAGAAACAATCCATTTTCTAAAGGCATTATGCGTTACCGCGAAATCGAAGAAGGTTTCTGGATTGTTGCCACGCATATTACTTTTAAGAAAAATGTAATGCTGAAAGCAATTTATGATGATGATTTTCCCTGCGATTATTATACACTTACTTTTTCTGTTTTTGAAAGTGAAGTAAAATTACAGAATACTTTTGCCGATAAAACGCCTTTTTCAAGTAAATATTGGGGTTTTAAAAGACCAGGAACAGAAGTGGGCGCGTATTTTTATAAAGGTTCTGTCTGCGAATTTTATTTGTACGGATTTAGTAAAGAATGGGCAGAACGTAATTTTTCTTTTGGGACGCTTCCAGAAGAAAACCAGATTAAAAAATTCCTGAATTCGGATAAAGGTTTTATTACCTATCAGGATATTGTGCCGAGAGCGACCGAATTGTCGAAAGAAGTTTGGGGCAATTTAGAAAAAAGCAATCAAGATTTATTTAGCAAAGCAATTTTAAAAACACAGACTTTTCAGTTGGTTAGTACTTTCTTTAAAAATGCATTTTTGGATCAGCGAATTGGTAATTTTAATCCGTTAGAAACTCCGGATTATAGAAAAATTGCGAAAGCCGAAAAACTAATTTTAGATTCTATTGCATCTCCATTTTTGGGCGTAGAATATATTGCCGAGAAAGTGGGGCTTTCGCCAACAAAACTCAAACTGACTTTTAAAACAGTTCACGGTGTTTCGATGGGGCAATTTCATAAAGAAAAGAAAATGCTTTTGGCAATGCAGATGATTCAGAATACCGATTTACAGATTAAAAATATTGCTTTAGCGACTGGCTATAAGAGTTCTAGTAAATTTACGGCAAACTTTAAAAGTCGTTTTGGCAAAATGCCCTCAGAAATTAGATCGTAACTGCGGTAAATTCTTCCTTAATTTTTGATTTACAATTTTTTACGATCCTTTAAGAGCAATTTTTTTACTTTCTAGTTTTAATTATTTTTTAAATGTAAATTGTTGATAATGAAAAAGTTATGTTTTTAAAAACTTGTATTTAATTTGCTGTTCATTTTTTAGAAAAAATATTTGGTCGTTTCGGGCTATCGAAATGTCGTAATGGGCTAGTGGTCAATTAGATTTCCGTATACATTTGTTTTAACTCTAAAGAAAAAAACATGACAAAATTCTACTTTAGTATCGCGGATTCGTTTCGCAGTTTTGAGAAACTTTATTTTTATTTCTTCCAAAATGATTTAACGTTACGCCCGATTACAGTTGCAGCAAAAACATCTAAAAACGTTTAATTATGACTAAATTGAATTTATTCCGTTTGAACTTAGAATCAAAACTAAATAGTCTTGCTTTGATTTTGAGATTTTAGTCTATGCATTAGTATGTGATAGTGGTGCGCTGTGTGGCGATTTTTTATTGAATTCCTAAAAGTTTTTTTTCATAAAGCTTTTAGGAATTTTGATTTTATTAAAGTAAAAATCTTTCTTTTTGCTGTTTTTAATTGCTGTTTTTATTTCTATTTAAGATTTTTTTAAGAATTAAATTATTTTTTAAGTGTTCATTATTAGGTAGTTATTTGCTGTAGTGTGTTTTTTATTGGATCGTTATTTGAAGTTGGTCGTTTCGGGCTATCGATGTGTCGGAATGGGCTATCCAGTGATTTTGTTTTAGGTATAATTTTGTTCGATAAATCCAAACCAACCAATGTATGATAATAAAACTACGCTTCAATGCGAATAAGATTCGCGATTTTCAAAAAACGCTTAATTTCAAATTTGCTTTCTAACCTAAGCAGAAATTATTTTCAGCAGTTTTTATTCCTCTTATATTAAATAAAAATTGTCATAAGACAGGTCAAAGTCCATTGTTACCAACAACTTGGACAAGAAATCTATTGTCTTTTCTGAAAATAATTAATTATGAGAATACCAAAAACCAACTCAATAAAAAGCATATTAAAATATGAAAAAAAACATTTTATTAATATTAATAATAACCATTCTGCAATCTTTCACATCCTTTGCACAGATACAGCAGGTTTATGAAATAACGGATTGTGGACCAGCTGCCCAAAGTTGTGGAGGCGCATCTACGATTAGATATGGTTATCCAGTGTCTAACATTCTCGACTTACAATGGAATTCAATATCTGGTGGTGTACCAACTAGTATCACTGTAGAGTTAAACTACGCTGTAAACTGCAGTCAAGTTGGAAGTAATAATAAAGTAAGGCTAAATGGGGTATTACAAGCACCTCAGTCAGTTCCAGCTCTTTTACTTTGTCAGTGCACACCGCCAAGTGCAGCAGTTGCAATTTGGACCTTAAACCCAGAAAATTATAATTCTGGAACTTTAAATAGCTTGACCATAGAGGCAGTGTCCAGTTCAGAAGGATTAGACATTCTTCCTGGATATCCAGGAGTATATGCTAGAGTAACCGTTAATTACAGCCCTGATCAAGAAATTAATATTAAAGGAGGAACTGTTTCTATTTCCAGTGGAGATACTACACCATCTGCTGGGGATCTTACAGAATACGGTACAATAATTCCTGGGAATCCTGTAGATCATACCTTTACTATCGAAAATAAAAGTATCAATTCTTTATCTTTAACAGGTTCACCAATTGTAAGTATTAGTGGCAGTACTGCATTTTCTGTACAGACACAGCCAGCTTCTAATACAATTGCAGGATCAGGTTCACAGCCGTTTGTTGTTCGTTTTAACCCGACTTGTTCTCAAACAGGTTTGCAGACAGCGGTAATTAGTATTCCAAACAACGATTCAAACGAAAATCCATATACTTTTACAATTCAGGGAACTGCAATAGATGATGCTAAACCTGTTGTGATTGCAAAAAATATAACCGCACAATTAGATGCATCGGGAAATGTAACTGTAAATGGCAGTGAACTAGATAATGGCAGTAGTGACAATTGCGGAATTGCTAGTTACAAGCTGGCCAAAGGAATTTCTGGAACGGCCTGCCAAATTGTTTCAGAAGGAAATAATCTATCGCTTATCGCTCCTGCCAGCTCTGTTTTTACTGAGATATTATACGCAAGTTATGGTAATTCAGGAGGTTCTTGCCCAAATTTCACACAAGGTTTTTGTCATGCTGCAAATAGTTCAACTCTTGTGTCAAATGCTTTTATTGGACAAAATAGTGGAAACATAGATGCAACTAATATTGTATTTGGAGATCCTTGTAACGGAACTCCAAAAAGTTTAGCAGTAAAATTGGCTTATGGCCCAGCTATTTCATCTGCTACATCTTCACTAAATTTTACTTGCGCTAATCTTGGAGTAAATAATGTTGTGCTGTATGTAACAGATAACAATGGAAACCTTTCTGCAGTCAATGCAACAATTACAATTGAAGATAAAGCTATTCCTGTAATTGTTTCAAACGGAGATCAAAACGTAAATATTGATGCAAATACTTGCGGAGCAAACGCAACGGTTTCAGCAACAGCAACAGATAATTGTTCAGTAGGAACACCAACTGGAGTTAGAAGTGATGCGCAATCACTAACTGATATTTATCCTGTTGGAACAACTACAATTACTTGGAATGTAACGGATGCAAACGGAAATGCTGCAGCTCCGGTAACTCAAACAATAACAGTTACAGACAATCAAATCCCGGTAATTGTTTCAAACGGGAATCAAAACGTAAATACTGATTTGAATAACTGCGGAGCAACCGTAACGGTTTCAGCAACGGCAACAGATAATTGTTCAGTAGGAACACCAACCGGAGTTAGAAGTGATGCACAATCACTAACTGATACTTATCCTGTTGGAACAACAACTATTACTTGGAATGTAACGGATGCAAACGGAAATGCTGCAACTCCGGTAACTCAAACAGTAACAGTAACAGACAATCAAATTCCTGTAATTGTTTCAAACGGAGATCAAAACGTAAATACTGATGTGAATACTTGCGGAGCAAACGTAACGGTTTCAGCAACGGCAACAGACAATTGTTCAGTAGTAACACCAACTGGAGTTAGAAGCGATGCGCAGTCACTAACTGCAGTTTATCCTGTTGGAACAACTACAATTACTTGGAATGTAACGGATGCAAACGGAAATGCTGCAACTCCAGTAACACAAACAGTAATAGTAACAGACAATCAAATCCCTGTAATTGTTTCAAACGGAGATCAAAATGTAAATGTTGATGCGAATACTTGCGGAGCAAACGTAACGGTTTCAGCAACGGCAACAGACAATTGTTCAGTAGTAACACTAACTGGAGTTAGAAGCGATGCGCAGTTATTGACTGCAGTTTATCCTGTTGGAACAACTACAATTACTTGGAATGTAACCGATGCAAACGGCAATGCTGCAACTGCGGTAACTCAAACAGTAACAGTTACAGACAATCAAATTCCTGTCATTGTTTCAAATGGAGATCAAAATGTAAATGTTGATGCGAATACTTGCGGAGCAAACATAACGGTTTCAGCAACGGCGACAGATAATTGTTTGGTAGGAACACCAATCGGAGTTAGAAGTGATGCGCAGTTATTGACTGCAGTTTATCCTGTTGGAACAACTACAATTACTTGGAATGTAATGGATGCAAACGGAAATACTGCAGCTCCAGTAACTCAAACAATAACAGTTACAGACAATCAAATCCCGGTAATTGTTTCAAACGGGAATCAAAACGTAAATACTGATGCGAATATTTGCGGAGCAAACGTAACGGTTTCAGCAACGGCGACAGACAATTGTTTGGTAGGAACACCAATCGGAGTTAGAAGTGATGCGCAATTATTGACAGCAGTTTATCCTGTAGGAACAACAACTATTACTTGGAATGTAACGGATGCAAACGGAAATGCTGCAACTCCAGTAACACAGACTATAACAGTTACAGATAATGTAGCGCCAACTGTAATTACAAAAAATACCACCGTTCAATTAAATGCACTAGGAAATGCTTCAATTACAGCTGCTGATGTAAATAACGGTTCAACAGATTCTTGTGGTATTGCAACATTATCAGTTTCTCCAAATACATTTACATGTGTAAATGTTGGCGCAAACACAGTAACATTGACAGCAACAGATGCAAACGGAAATGTTTCGACAAAAACAGCAATTGTAACTGTTGAAAATAAAATCGCAGCTGTTGTCTTAACGCAAAATATTACAGTGCAATTAGATGCTGCAGGGAATACTTCGATAACAGCAGCACAAGTTAATAACGGAAGTTCAAGTGCTTGCGGTATTGCTTCAATGACAGTTTCTCCAAATACATTCAGTTGTTCAAATGTTGGAAATAATACCGTTAGACTTACAGTTGTAGACGTAAACGGAAATACTTCTTCTGCTACAGCAATTGTAAATGTTCAGGACGTTACTGCGCCAATTGTGATAACGCGAAATGTTAGTATCGAATTAGACGATTCTGGAAATGCTTCTGTATCGGCGTCCGAAATCAATAACGGAAGTTCTGATTCTTGTGGTATTGCTGGATTCACTTTAAGTAAATCTTCTTTCGATTGTACAAATGCGGGTGTTAATACTGTGGTGTTAACAGTGAGAGATAGAAACGGAAATACAGCGACAGGAAATGCAACAGTTACTGTGCTAAATTCTTTTGATGATAATGATAAAGACGGAATCAAAGACAATTGTGATGATGACGATGACAATGACGGAATTTCAGACAGATCAGACAACTGTCCATTAGTTTCAAATCCTTATCAAGAAGATAGAAATCATAATGGTCTTGGTGATGCATGCGATTCAGAACAAATGAATATTGCTCAGGCTATTACTCCAAACGGAGACGGAATTAATGATACTTGGGTTATTTCTAACATAGATAAACATCCAAATTCAATAGTACGTGTTTTCAACCGTTGGGGCACACTAGTATTTACGGCAAAAAATTACCAAAATGATTGGGACGGAACTTTCAAAAACAGTTCTCAGTCACTTCCAGAATCAAGTTCATATTACTATCAAATCGATTTAGACGGTGATGGAACTCATGATAAAGAAGGCTGGATTTATATCACAAGGTAATTTGTAAATAACAAAAATTTTAAAAATGAAAATAATTAAAAATATATTAGCAGGAGCCTTACTATTATTTACAAGTTTGACTTTTGCGCAGCAAGAAAGTCTTTTTACGACCTATCGCTACAATATGAATCTTGTCAATCCGGCTTATGTTGGTGTCGATAGAGAAACTGCAGTTTCGAGTACATTTCGTAATCAATGGACGGGAATTCAAGATGCACCACAGACTCAAGCCGTTTCTTTTGGAACGCCAATAGGCAAGAATCTCGGAATCGGACTTTCTATGGTTTACGATAAAACCTTTGTAGAAAAACAAACTCAGGTTGGATTAGACATTTCGTATAAAATTCAAGTAAGCGCTTTTACAGATCTTTATCTGGGAATCAAAGCTGGAGGAAACTCTTATAGTGTAAATACTTCTGGACTTGAAACATACAATCATCAATCGGATCCAGCATTAAATTCGATAAGCCAATTTAATCCGAATGTTGGAGTAGGAGCTTTATTAAAAAATGATAAATTTTACGCTTCGCTTTCTGTTCCAAGATTATTAAACACAGAAAGAGCAAAAACAGAAAATGGTTATGCAACAGCTGCTACAGACAGACCGCACATCTATTTAAGCGGAGGATATAATTTTGATTTTGAAACACTGACGCCTTTAGTTTTAAAACCATCTTTTATGATGCGTTATGTAAACGGCGCACCAATATCTTTAGATGTAAATGCGATGCTGCAGATTGATGAATTTCTTGAAATTGGAGGAATGTACCGAATTGACAAAGCGTATGGTGCAATTGGAGGAGTAACAATCAGTAAACTTTTAACGGTTGGTTATGCTTACGAAATAAGTACACAAACACAGCTTGCAAGGGTTAGAAACACAAACGAATTTTTCCTTCGATTTAAGTTTTAAATTTTTAATTTGAATTAGTACCTAAATTAAAACATAAGTTTGCCCCTTATTTTTTTAAAGAGGATGATCTATTTTTAGACATCCTCTTTTTTATTTTTTAGCCTCGAATTATGTGAATTATTTTTTTCTTCATTTTTAAATTAAAAATTCGCGACAAACAAAAACACTATTTAATTTTCTTCAAAACTTCTTTGGCAACAGCTTTGTAGGCGGCCGAATGATCTCCGAAATCTTTGTCAATAATAACCTTTAGTTCCGGATGAATCCAATCGTAGTGATTTCCTAGAATATATAAAGTTCTTATAGAATAGGCTTTTGTGGCGACTTTCACATCATTAATCAGCCAATCAAAACTTGCTTCAATACAATCCTGAAGATTTTGTTCTGAAAGTGTAACGCAGTTTTCCTCTTTTTTATAATGCGATTTTACCAAAAGCTGTATCACTTTAGCAATTGGTCGGAGCGAACTTTCATCTTTTAAGATTTTCAGATTCGAACAGAAAAAATCCAAATGAGGCTGGAGCCAGCATAATTCTTCATAAGAAACAAACTCTAAAATCCAGCACGCTTTGTGATTGTTTTTGTCTTGTGGCGAAAAGCATATCAAAATTAATTCATTATAAAGCGAGGGGTTTTCTAAAATTTCATGTGCTACTTCAAGACGACTTTCTCGGCAAGGATATACATAGTCCAGTTTTTTTTGCAATTCGGCCATCATTGTTTTTGAGTATTTATAGTAAGCTAAAATACATAATTTAATGCGATAATTCCGTAATAATTTATAGGCAGACCAGGATAATAAAATCTCGGTTGTGCGTTTCCAACACCAACAGCATTTGTCAAAATCATAGAAGCATATTTTTCGTTTAAAACATTATTTACACCTGCATCAAGATGTGCTTTTAAACCCGATAAAATTTCGAATTGATAACCTGTTTTTAGATTCAAAAGAGAATAAGAATTTGAAAAATCAGCATTAGAATCGTTTAACGGAATTTTATCAGTGAATTGAAAATCAGCTCCAAAATAAAATCCTGAATTGGTGTTCAAATTTAATCCCGCACTTGCTGTATTTGCTGGAACTCCAGTTAATTTATTTCCAGAAAAATCATTTCCGTTGTCTACAAAATCTTTAAATTCATAATTCCCAATGGAAGCTCCGACATAAGAGTTTAAATTGAAAGTTTGATTGATTGGCCAATTATGGTGTAATGAAATTTCTATTCCTTCATGAAAAGTTTTTCCAGCATTTACGCCTTCATATTGATCGTCGCCGATTCTTTTGGCAACCAATAAATCTTTAATTTCCATTCTGTAAATGGCAATTTGGGTGTATAATTTTTTATTGAAAAAATGAAGTTTTCCGCCCAATTCAAAATTATATCCTGTTTCTGGTTTAATGTCTTGATTGATATTTCCTGTGCTGGTTAAAGTTTCTTCGGTTGCGGGAAGAGAAAATCCACGGCTTGCAGAAAAGTACAAAGTCTGAACTTCGTTTGGTTTATATAAGAATGAAAGTTGTGGCGAAAAAATCCCATCATAACTGTATTTCTCCTTCGGATTATTCGCGGAAGCAGGAAAATCATTTTGAAGTTCGAATTTGGTTTTGTTATAATTTAAACCAGCCTGAATCTCGAATTGATCCGAAAGTAACGTTCTAATCTGCGAAAAAACATTATAAAAATCCCTTTTCTGATTGGTTGCAGTAAGTTGATCGCCTTGCAGACTTCCGTTTCCATTATTTTGCTGATATAAGTTTTCGAAAGTATTTCCACTGTAATTATCGCTGAAATATTCTAATCCAGCAATAAACTGATTTTCGATTTTTCCAATTTTAAAATCTCCAGAAAACTGCGTTCGCGCTCCCGAAGCAAAAGTATACTGGCGCAAAATATCAAAAGGACGCGGTTCGTTACTGTCTTTATAATTAATAAAAACAGAAGTCGAATTATTTAAATGATCGTTTATTTTAAAATCATAAGCCAATCCGCCCACAGTCGATTTGTATTCTTTAAAACCTTGTGATGCCACCCAAGTCGGCGCGCCAGCTTGCGGATTATTCTCGAAAGTCGTTTTATTGATCGAACTCGGAATATAAGCTTTTAGATAAGTGTAATTTGAAAAATAAGTCAGTTTGCTGTTTTTCTTTCTAAATAATTCGCCGCCAAGCGTAATTCCTTCGCGATTGTAAGCGCTGTTTTCGCGCCAGCCATCAGTTTTTAAATTATGATAACTCAGATTTAAAGAAGAACTTTTTTCATTCAAATCAAAACTCACTCTGTTTTTTAATAATCCATAAGATCCAAAAACAGAACTCACTTCAGCTTGATAATTTCCTTTTTTTAATGTTTGAGGCGAAATTAAAATCGCACCGCCTAATCCAGCGCCATAAACACTCGAAAGCGGTCCTTTAATTATTGCAATTTGATTGATATTTTGAAGATCAATATCATCAATAACCGTTTCGCTGTTTCCTGAAGTTAATGGAATACTTCCATAAAAAGCTCGAATTTTATTCGTTCCGTAAGGAGTTCTTGCACCAATGCCGCGAATCGAAATTCGGGTTGTGGTAATATTAGACGATTGCATAAAAACACCAGGAATGGTATTGATGACATTGCTGATATCGGTAGTATTATTTTGAAGTAATTCTTTTTCGGATAAAATGCCAATAGAAGCAGGGCTGTTCTGCAAATCACGGTTAATATGAAGCGGACTTATTAAAACTTCGTTCAGTTTTTGAGTTTTAACAGAGTCAATATTTTGGACTTCTTTTTCTTGTGCAGTTAGATTTTGGAAAGTCGTAAGCACAACAATAAGAAGGCCGTATTTTTTTAAAAGCATAAATTTTAATTAGCAATTAGGAATTTGGAATTTTCTTTTGATAGAATAATCTTGGAGTTTATTTTAACACATAGAAACATAGCATTGATTGAGGCAAAAAAGGCGTTTTATTAAAAGTCACATAGAAGTCTATGTGTGAAAACTGAGTTTTCTTAAAATCAACTACTTTTTAAACAAAAATCTATGTCCCTATGTGTTTAAAAAACTTATAATATGGTTCGATAACTATCGAATATTTATTTTAAAACCTGTTGGATGAAATAGAATAAAAATAGCTTCATTCAGCAAATAAAATCAAATTTGATCTGCTGAAATCTTTTAAAATCTGCGTGAAATACTATTTACGCATTAATTTTTCACGCAGATTTATACAGATTAAAGCAGATTTACACAGATCTTAATCTAAATTGATGAAAAAAAAAATTCACCCAACGGATTATTTTAAAATATTTTTTGAGCCACAAATTCCGCAAATTCACATAAATTAATTTCCGCAAATTTGTGTAATTTGTGGTTATAACAATCTTAACTATTTATTCGCAGTCACTTTCCAAATGGTATTACTGCTGTCGTCATTTACCAAAAGCGATCCATCGTTCATAACTGTTACAGCAACTGGACGGCCGTAAACTTCGGCTTTATTATCATCAGAAATAAAACCAGTTAAAAAATCTTCTGGTTTTCCTGAAGGTTTTCCATCTTTAAACGGAACGAATAATACTTTATAACCCGAAATTTTAGAGCGGTTCCAAGAACCATGCTGACCAACAAAAGCGCCGTTTTTATATTTAGCTGGAAATTTATCTTTCGTATAAAAAGCCAAACCTAAAGAAGCAGTGTGAGCACCAACCGGAACATCAGGAACAATAGTTTTTTCGACCAAATCTTTTCTTTCGCCTTTCATTCTTGGATCAGGAATGCTTCCGAAATAAGAATACGGCCATCCGTAAAAACCATCTCTTTTTACACTTGTAATATAATCGGGAACAAGATCGTCTCCCAGTTCATCGCGTTCGTTTACAGCAGTCCATAATTGTTTGTTTGCGGGATTCCAGTCCATTCCAACAGGATTTCTTAAGCCAGAAGCATAGATCTTTTCGCCTGTTCCGTCGGGATTAATTTCTAAAATTCCTGCACGACGCACTTCTTTGTCAACACCATGTTCGGCATTATTACTTCCGGAACCTACAGAAACATAAATTTTGCTTCCGTCAGGACTTGCCAATAAATTTCTTGTCCAGTGATTGTTATAACCTCCAGCAGGGAGTTCAAGGATTTTTTCGCCTTTAGTTTCCAATTTCAGCGGATTATTTTTATAAGGATAACGGTATAATCCGTCGGTGTTAGCAATATAGAAAAAGTCTTTAAGAACCAACATTCCAAAAGGTTTATTCAAACCAGTAATAAAAACTTCTCGGGTTTCAAATTTTCCGTCTTTGTCTTTGTCCCTTAAAATGGTAATCTGATTTTTGCTGCTTCTTGTTCCACTTTCAACCACAAAAATATCGGCATTCGGTGCAATATAGGTCCAACGAGGATTCTCGAATCCGTCAGCAAATTTCGTTACCGTAAAACCTTCGGGAGCTTTTGGTGTTTTGCCTTCCGGCCAGCCAATAACCTTACTGTTAACGGTTTTTGATTCTGTTGCGTAAGGTGCAGGAAGTGTAATGTTGCCAATTGCAGTTTTTACAACATTAGCAGGTTGTTTCGCCAGCGCTTCTTTTTCTTCTTTTTTTACCTGTCCGTTACAAGCTGTAATTAATGCTAATAAAGCTATAGAGAATAATGGTAAGGATTTTTTCATTGATACTTGGAGTTAAATGATTATTTAACAACAATTTACTCAAATTTAAAATAGCGTCAAAATTAAATTTGTAATTATTAACTGATATTTAACATTCGCAAAAAATATCAGGATAGAGTCCATTTTGATAGAAGCTGTTAAGTTCTAATTCTTTATCTTTGTCCATTATTTTAAAAAGAAAAATAATGATACAACTTCACGATAAACAATTTGTTCCGTTTATTTCGGCTAAAGAAATTGATTTTGCTTTAACTAAAATGGTGGCTCAGGTAGAAGACGATTTTGGCGATAATACGCCAATTTTTATTGGAGTTCTAAATGGCGCTTTTATGGTAGTGTCCGATTTCTTGAAAAAATATAAAAAACCTTGCGAAGTTTCATTCATCAAAATGGCTTCTTACGAAGGAACCGAATCGACAGAATCTGTCAAACAATTAATCGGAATCAATCAAGATTTGACTGACAGAACCGTAATTATTATTGAAGATATTATCGATACGGGAAACACGATCGAAGAATTGAAACATTTGTTTAAAGCACAAAATGTAAAGCATTTTAAAATTGCAACATTGTTCTTTAAACCCGAAGCGTATAAAAAAGACATCAAAATAGATTACGTAGGAATCAGAATTCCGAACAAATTTATTGTAGGTTACGGTTTAGATTATGATGGTCTTGGAAGAAACCTGACCGAAATTTACAAATTAGCAGAATAACAAAACACAACTAAATATTCATTTAAAGACTTCTGAAAGACAGAAGTAACAACACTCATTTCAATTATGATTAACATCGTTTTATTTGGAAAGCCTGGTGCAGGAAAAGGAACTCAGGCAGAATTTTTAAAAGAAAAATACAATTTAACACACCTTTCGACTGGAGATATTTTTCGTTTTAATTTAAAAAATGATACTGAACTAGGAAAAAAAGCAAGAGTTTTTATGGACAACGGAGAATTAGTTCCGTGCGAAGTGACAACTGCAATGTTAATTGATGAGGTAAAAAAACACCCAGATACAGCAGGATTTTTGTTCGACGGTTACCCAAGAACAATCAATCAGGCAGAAGCTTTAGATAAATTTTTGCCAACAATTGGTTCAAGCGTAACGGCAACAATTGCTTTAGAAGCTGACGACGAAATTTTGGTGGCACGTTTACTAGAAAGAGGAAAAACAAGCGGAAGAGCTGACGATCAGGACGAAGAAAAAATTCGCGTGAGATATCAGGAATACAACGAGAAAACAGCACCGCTTATTGGATATTACAAAGAACAAAACAAGTTTCACGCCGTAGATGGTATCGGAACTATTGAACAAATTACAGAGCGATTAACGTCAGTTATAGATAATTTGTAGAAGCTTTTTCCAGCTGTACGTTACAAGTCCTCGCTAAAAAAACTATTTTTCCAAACCATAAAACGAGCTTCCTCCGGTCGCTGTTTTCTGGCAGGAAAAATTATTTTTTTTAGCTCCGGGCTTTTCACTTCCATCTGGGCTAGAAATTAAGATTGCGAATTTTTTTTAACGAGACTATTTTATAACGAATCCCCAAATCAATTGGAAATACTAATTATATTTTTTCTAATTCTCTTAAACGGAGTTTTCTCCATGTCTGAAATCGCATTGATTTCGGCCCGTAAAAACAGGTTGGAAACCGCAGCGAAAAAAGGCAATAAAAGTGCTAAAACGGCACTCGATTTAGCCAATTCGCCAAACAAATTTTTATCAACAGTACAAATCGGAATCACCTTAATCGGAATTTTGACCGGTATTTATTCTGGAGATAAAATAACGGCAGATGTAGAGCTTTTTGTTGCAGGTTTTGCAGCATTAAAACCATACGCACATTCAATAGCGGTAGGAATCGTAGTTGTGGTATTGACATTTTTCTCTTTAGTTTTAGGAGAATTACTTCCAAAACGTATCGGATTAAATTACCCAGAATCGATTGCTAAAATGGTCGCAATGCCAATGAAAGTAATTTCGATAATTACGGCACCATTTATTTGGTTGTTAACTTCATCAACAGATTTTTTATTGAATGTTTTGCAAATAAAACCAACTGCTGACGGAAAAGTAACCGAAGAAGAAATTAAAGCAATCATCAAAGAAGGAACAGAAGTTGGAGAAGTTCAGGAAATTGAACAAGATATTGTAGAACGTGTTTTTCATATTGGTGATAGAAAAGTAAGTTCGTTAATGACGCATAGAAAATCTGTTGATATGCTGCCATTAAAAGAAGACAAAGCAAAAATTAAAGAATTGGTGGTTCAGGATTTACATGCCGTTTATCCGGTTTACAATTCAAATTACGATGATATTGTTGGTGTTGTAACACTTAAAAATATTTTCGCAAACATCGAAAATGATAATTTCGATTTGTCTGCTATAATGTCTGATGCGCCTTATTTAATGGAACAGACTACGGCTTACAAAGCGTTAGAAAATTTCAAAAAAACAGGAGTTCATTACGCATTAGTTTCAGACGAATACGGCGTTTTTCAAGGTATGATTACGTTAAATGATATTTTGGAAGCTTTAGTTGGAGATGCCTCTGAATTTTATAAAGACGAATTTCAGCTTATCGAAAGAGAAGACGGCACATGGCTGGTTGACGGACATTATTCGTTACACGATTTCTTAACGTATTTTGAGTTAGACGAATTAACCAACGATTACGAAGTAAACACAGTAAGCGGAATGATTATGACGGAGCTTTCTCATATTCCAAAAGAAGGAGAAAAATTGGTTTGGCAGAAATTCGTTTTAGAAGTCGTAGACATGGACGGTGTTAAGATTGATAAAGTGCTTGTAAAAGCGCTTAAAGAGTAAAGAGAATTTTGTTTCAAGTTTAATGTTTCAAGTTTCAAGCTGCGCAATGCATAACCTGAAACCTGAAACTTGAAACCTGAAACTTTTACATAAACAAAAACAATGACAGAAGGGAATTTTGTAGATTACGTTAAGATATATGTTTCTTCCGGAAAAGGAGGAAAAGGATCTACGCATTTACATAGAGAGAAATTTATTGAAAAAGGTGGTCCAGACGGTGGAGACGGTGGTCGTGGAGGACATGTATATTTAGTAGGGAATAAAGGACTTTGGACATTATTTCATTTAAAGTTTGCGCGTCACATTAAAGCTGGTCACGGTGGAGATGGTGGAGGAGACCGTAGTACAGGTGCAGACGGAGATGATAAAATTATTGAAGTGCCACTGGGAACTGTTGTAAAAGACAAGGAAACTGGTGAAACACTTTTTGAAATTACAGAACACGGAGAAAAACAAATCCTTGCAAGAGGAGGAAAAGGTGGTTTAGGAAACTGGCATTTTAGAAGTTCTACCAACCAAACACCACGTTACGCACAACCAGGTTTGTTAGGCGTAGAAATGGATGTTATTTTGGAATTGAAAGTTTTGGCAGATGTGGGTTTAGTAGGTTTTCCAAACGCTGGAAAGTCGACTTTGCTGTCTGTTTTAACTTCAGCAAAACCAAAAATTGCCGATTATCCGTTTACGACTTTAAAACCTAATTTAGGAATCGTGGCATACAGAGATTTTCAATCTTTTGTAATTGCTGATATTCCTGGAATTATTGAAGGTGCTGCAGAAGGAAAAGGTTTAGGACATTATTTCTTACGTCATATTGAGCGTAACTCTACTTTATTATTTTTAGTTCCAGTGGATACGCCAGACATTAAAGGGGAATATGATATTTTAGTTAATGAATTAACAAAATACAATCCTGAAATGTTAGACAAAGAACGTCTTGTCGTGATCTCAAAATGCGATATGCTCGATGACGAATTAAAAGCAGAATTGAAAGCAGAATTAGATGTCTCTTTCAAAGATGTTCCATATATGTTTATTTCATCTGTTGCACAGCAAGGTTTGACAGACTTGAAAGATAAACTTTGGAAAATGCTTAATGAATAAAGTTCTAAGTTTCTAAGTTACTAAGTTCAAAGAAAAAACTTAGACTCTTAGAGACTTAGTGGCTTAGTAACTTTAAAAAAGAAAGGCGTTCTATTTTTAGAACGCCTTTTCTTTTTTAAAACAATGTTAAATTCTTAGTAAAAGACTAAAAAAACGAAAACATGTGCAATTTTGAGTTTGTTTTGAGTGGAATAATTATAAATATGCGCTATATTCGCGTCACTTAAACAAAATAACATGAAAAAAGTAATTTTATTCTTGACCATGTGCCTAATGGCTCTTCCTGTAAAAGCCGATGAAGGAATGTGGTTTTTGATGTTTATCGAAAGATTGAACCATAGAGATATGGAAAAAATGGGCTTGCAATTGACGGCTCAAGAAATTTATAGCATTAACAATCATAGTTTGAAAGATGCAATCGTACAGTTTAATGGAGGTTGTACTGCTGAGATAGTTTCTAACAGCGGATTGGTTTTAACAAATCACCATTGTGGTTATAATGCAATTGCAGAACTTTCGTCTGCAGAACAAAACTATTTAAAAGATGGTTTTTGGGCCAAAGACAAAAGTGCCGAAATGAAGCCAAAATCTTTATACGTTCG
The DNA here is from genome assembly GCF_042678225.1 of Flavobacterium artemisiae. Lineage (NCBI taxonomy): Bacteria > Pseudomonadati > Bacteroidota > Flavobacteriia > Flavobacteriales > Flavobacteriaceae > Flavobacterium > Flavobacterium artemisiae. The sequence continues at coordinate 76,854 of NZ_JBHUDZ010000002.1, forward strand.
TTTCTTCGTTCGTATGGATGATGTTTCTAAAAGAATCTTGTCAAAAGTAAATGATTCAATGACGGAAACAGAAAGAAACACAGTTATTCAACAAGAAATTGCTTTGATTGAAAAAGAAAACAGCGAAAACGGAAAGTACACCGTTTCTGTTCGTCCTTTCTTTCAAGGAAATGAATATTACTATTTTGTTTACCAAGATTATACAGACGTTCGTTTAGTGGGAACTCCACCGGAAAGCGTTGGTAAATTTGGCGGCGATACAGACAATTGGGAATGGCCTCGCCAAACGGGAGATTTCTCTATGTTTAGAGTTTACGCTGACAAAGACGGAAATCCAGCTGCTTACTCTAAAGACAATGTGCCTTTAAAACCAAAACATTATTTACCTGTAAGTATTAAAGGTACTAAAGAAAATGATTTTGCAATGATCTTAGGTTATCCAGGAAGAACAAACCGTTGGATGCCGGCAGGAGGAATCGAGCAAAACATTAACTACGCTTATCCTGCGTGGGTTGAAGGTGCTAAAACAGGTATGGATGCTATGAAAAAGTATATGGATAAAGATGCAACTGTTCGTTTACAGTATGCTTCTAAATATGCTTCGACTGCAAACTACTGGAAAAACCGTCAGGGAATGATCGATGCTTTAACAAAAGCAGGAACGGTTGATGCTAAAGCTGCGCAAGAAGATAAATTCTATGAGTGGGCAAGTAAACCTGCAAATAAAGAAAAGTACGAAAATGTAATTCCGACAATTAACGAATATTATAAAGAAACAAACATAAAAGCGCGTCACGATAATTATTTGACACAGCTTTTACGTACTTCAAGTTATGCAACTGGACCAGCTAATCTTGGAAATGCATTAATTGCTTATTACAAAGAAAATGATGCTAAGAAAGCAGAAATGCTTCCTAAGATCAATGTGATGGTTGAAAGTATCTATGGTGATTTCTACGCTCCATTAGAAAAAGACGTTTTAACAGCACAATTAAATTTATATGCTGCAAAAGCTGGAGAATATGGACTTGCACCTGAAGTTGCAAAAATGAAGAAAACTAACAATGGCGATTTTACTGCAGATGTAACAAAAGCAACAGAGATTAGTTATTTTACAACTAAAGAAAAAGTATTAGCTTTCTTGGCAGATCCAAAACCATTGGCGATTGTACACGATCCGTTATATATTATTTCTAATGATTTATTGACAAAATACCGTGCTAAATCAGACGATCAAGCAAAAGCTGATGATGGTTTTGCAATTGCTTACCGCAAATTAGTTGAAGGTTTAAGAGAGTCAAAATTAAATGCGATTAAATACCCAGATGCAAACTCTACTTTGAGATTGACTTACGGAAAAGTTCGCGCGTTGCCTGCAGATCCTCGTAACGATGCTAAAATCAATAACTATACTGATATGGAAAGTATGGTTAAAAAATACAAAGCAGGAGACGCAGAATTTGATTTGCCTTCTCGTTTGTTAGAATTAAACAAAGCAAAAGATTACGGGCAATATGCTGATAAAGCAGGTTATATGCCAATCAATTTCTTGACAGATAACGATATTACAGGAGGGAACTCAGGTTCACCAGTTCTTAACGGAAAGGGAGAATTAATCGGAATTGCTTTTGACGGTAACATCGAAGCAATGGCTGGAGACGTTATTTTTGATTCTAAATTACAAAGAACGATCAACGTAGATATTCGTTATGTACTTTGGATTATCGATAAATACGCTGGTGCTAAAAACATCATCGACGAATTGACGATTGCTAAATAATCTCAATTCTGATTATAAATATCAAACCCGACAAGTTTCAGAGACCTGTCGGGTTTTTTGTTTTTTTTCGCCACGAATTCAATTGGAATTTGGAATTTAAAACTTAATTAACTTTCACTCGGATTCCTTTTGTATGGCTTGTAAATTCTGGAGCATACATGCTTTCAATTGTAGTAATTCCGTTAGAAAATTGACCGCTGTTATTTACACGAATGTCATATTCAATAACATAAGTTCCTTTGTTGATTTGATCAAAGAAGAAATGCGTTGCGGCATCTTTTGTACTCATATAAAAACCTAATCCGTTTTTGTATTGATATTCTGAAAGTACATTTACAGGCTCAAAACAAGAAGCGCGCATATCTTTTAAATGAATAAATTCTACATTTTCTTTAGTCGAAATAACCAGTCTTACAGTTACTAAATCGCCAATTTTAAAAGGATTTTTAGAAGTTATTCTTTCTAATTTATCTCCTTTCAAAGTATTCTTTTTAAAATACAATTCTTTTGAAACAGATAAAACAGTGCCTTTATTAGTTTTGATTTTATCTAAATCTTCAAAATACTGCCAGTAAACACCGCCAAATCCAGGTACTTTCGATTTGTTTTCGATACTTATAGAAGCCATTTCTTTCTTTACTTCATCAGCTTTCCAGTTTAGTTTGATGTAACCTGTTTCGGCCTCTTTCTCGTTTTCGGCTAATTTTTTGGTCATGATTTTTTCATCGCCCAATTTTATAACCGTATTGTCCTTTACAGAAAGCCAATCAGTTCCCTGCATCAATAAGGCATAAATGGCTTCTGTTGTTGATTTTGTTGTCGGCCAATTTTTGGTTTGTTTGTTTTTTAACAACCAGACTTTCATCGCATCAACCGATTTGGTGTCTTTAGTAACTTCAGCGAAAGCCTCAATCAATAATGCCTGAGTTTCAATCGGAGCTTGATACCAATACCAGCCCGATTTATTGGCTATCCAATACATTCCCCAATCTTCGTTGTTAGATGAAGTTTCTTTTAAGCTTTCGATGATTTTTTTAGCACTTTCTTTCTCTTCAAAACGATTTAAAGTCAGAGCTGCTAATCCTTTTTCATAAAGAGAATAATTCAACCATTCTTTTTTAGCAGTTTCCAAATATAGTTTTGAAGCTTTCTTCAACGTATCAGATAATGGGTATTTATCCAAATAAAAACTTCTCGTATACAAATAGTGTAAATCAGAATACGGATTAATCCAGATTAATTTGTCTGTTGTTTTTAGATTTTTGACTCTCTCTTTATGATAGCTTAAAAATTTATTATCTAAGTACGGAATTCCAGTTTTAGCAATTTCATCAATTTTTGAGGCATCGGTTTTACTTAGTTTTTCTAAATGCCCTAAGCCAGCCAAAATATGTCTGGTAATGTATTCGCTTTCGTAATCGCCACCAAACCAAACAAATCCTCCAGAAGCTTTTTGTTTTTGTTTTAATTTATCAAAAGTGGCTTCTTGCGAGCTTTTCATTTTTTCTAAATCGAATAAAAGTGCTAAGTTTTTCTTCTTTTCCTCTTCATTTTGTGCGTCATTAAGCCAAGGTGTTTCGGCTAGAATAATTGATTTTAATTCCTCATTTTCTTCCAATTTAGAATTTAGTTTTCCGTCTTTTCTCCAATTTTCAAAAACACTGGCAATTTTCGGATTACTCGAAATGATTTCAGAAGCCAAAGCATTTGCATAAAATCGGGCAAAAGTCTGTTCTGCACATTCATGTTCGTATTCCATCAAGTAAGGGAGTGACTGAATCGCAAGCCAAGTCGGATTAGAAGTGTATTCTAAAGTAAATTGATGATTTCGTAAAGTTGTTGAATTGTTATTTTTAAGATTCTCAAACGTATATTCTTTTTTAGAGTTGTCACGAACCCAAATCGGAATACTTTCTGTAACCAGCATATTGTTTGTCAAGACGGGAAGAATGTTTTCTTCGCCATCAGAATAATTTCCAGCTTTAGCTAGTATTTTGTACTGAGCGCCTTGAAGTCCTTCTGGAATTGCAATTTTCCAAGTTGCTGTTGTATTTCCAAATGAACCAATCGTGAAGTTTTTGACATTTTTTGCATTTAGCATTTTTGTATCGATTGGCTGCATGGTCACGGCATCATAAAATTGTAGTATTGCAATTCCGGTTTTAGCTTCGGCAGTAAGATTTGATATTTTAGCACTGATCACAATGGTATCTTTTTCTCTTAAAAATCTAGGGAAATTAGGCAGTACCATTAACTCTTTTTGAGTAACAACGCTTTTTTCTAAATAACCTGAAACAGCTTCTTTGTTATGCGCAAGCAAACGAAGTTTCCAAGCTGTTAAAGCTTCTGGCGATGTAAATTCAAAACTTACTTTTCCGTTAGAATCTGTTTTTAAGTTTGGATAAAAGAAAGCAGTTTCAGAGAGATTTTTTCTGGCTTTTACCTGCGTTAAGGCTTCAAGCGATTTCTTGGTCGAAATAAGAATCGCACCGCCCGAACCTTTATCTCCGTAAATGGCGATGGCTTTTTCTTTATTCAGGAAGTCGATATCTAAGAAATCGTCTGGATTTATTTTTTCGAAATTTTCTTTTGATGAAATTTCTCCATCAATTATATACAAGGTCGAAGTACTGATTACCATTGAAGTTAATCCGCTTACAATTTTTTTACCTGGAACAAATTTTATTTTGTTAGTTGTATAGTAATATTGAATACTATCCGATACTATTTGGACTCCTGGAACAACTCTAGAGAACATTGCACCCGCATCTTCTTTTGCATTTTCTGCTGCTATTATTTTTGTACCAGCAATAGTTTGTGAAGCATAAGTAAGCGATTTTTTTTTCTGAACGCCATAGGCAGTAACAACAACTTCTTCGAGATGACTAGAGTCATCTTCCATGGTTTGATTTACAGTTTTAGCATTTGTTACAACAACCGATGTGTTTTTTAAGCCGAGAAACGAGAAAACTAATTCTTCACCAGCAACAGCTTCAATTTGATAATAACCGTCAAAATCAGACATAGTGGTTCTTTTTGTCCCTTTTACAGTTATAGATACGCCTGGGAGTTCTGATCCATTTGTGTCAGTTATGATTCCTGAAATCAATTTTGCATCTGCTGGCGTTTTTACTTTTTTATCGAGCAGTTTTAAATATTGACTTTGCTGATAAGCAGCATTTGTGTTATTAAAATCAAAACCAAACCAGATCAAATTGGTAGATTCGCTGGTAAACTGAATTTGAGGCGCGTAGGTATTTAAATTTTCTATTCTTTTATAAATTGTACCAAATCCTAAAACTGATTTTCTATTTCCAAAATTATAATTGTATTCATGAAAAGCGGGGCTGTCCCACAGTTTTACGCTGAATTTATCTAACGAACTGTCATACATAGAGGCTAAAACTTCAGCTTCTTTTTGGGTATTGGTAGCTTTTAGTTGAAATGACCAATTTTCAAAACTTCCAGGCTCAATTTTATTTCTGAAAGTTGATGTTTTCCATTCTAATTTTGGCATTTCGCTTTTTAGAACAACTTGTAATTCATCGCTAAAATATTGATTTTCAAAAATGCTTTCAAACTCTATTTTCAATAATTTTTCAAATTCATTTTTAAGTGGAATTTTAATTAAAAGTTCATTGTTTTGAAGGTGATTGGTTCCTTCATAAAATAATTCATTTTTATAATTTCCCGAAGTTGTTACGTACAATTCTTGAATAGGTGAAGTTAGTTTTACACGAACAAAGCCATCTTTCTTCGGGTCCTCGTTCATCTGCTGAGCTGTAAATAACCTGCTCGGATTAAACTTATCTTTGCTTTGTGTAAGCTGAAAATTTGTAGTTGCTTCAATTGGATTTTTAAAGCTGTCTTCGGCACTAAAAACAATTTTGTAGTTTCCAGATTTATAATTTGAAATAAAATCCATCGGAATAGTTTTGTCTTTTTCGGTGTCCACTTTTTTTGAGAAAACCAATGTCTCTAAAGGTTTTTCTTCTAATTCCTTTCCATTAATTTCATATGGGAATAATTTTTCAAAATCGTGATCTGAGATGGTTTCTATTTCTGGTTTTTCTCCATTTCTTGTTTTAAATTTATTTAAAAATGGATTCAGAAAATATACTTTTACTTCGCCTTTTGCCGCTTTAAATTCGGCGTTAAGGTTTGTGCTAGTTAAAATAATTTCGTTATTATCTTTGGTTTGAATTTTGTTCGGAAGCCCAATTCCTAACATTAAATCATGATAACCTACTTTTATTTCTGTTTGAGCATCATGCGTCTCACCATTAATATCTGTAATGGTGACATGAATTTCATAAGTATAAATTGGTAAATCTTTTTTTTGCGAATCTTCAGGTGGGAGCGCAGTAAAATCAATTACAAATTTGCCTGAAGCGTCAGTTTTTGTTTCTCCGTCGGCTATTTCTTCTTCATCTTCTCTTCCGTAATAATTTTTTGAATAACTAGTGTAACGTCTAACAAAATATTCTACGGCAGCTTCAGAAATAGAACTTCCTGCAAAAGCTTTGGCGGCCCCATTTACTTTTACGGATTGATTAACCTGAAAAGTTTCTTTTTTGGGATCAAACTTAACTTCAAATTTTGGGCGCTTATATTCTTCAACATTAAATTCAAGTTTAGAATCTTCAAATTTTACATTTTCCCAAAAAGGAGAAATAGCTTTTGTGTTATTTTTTTTATAATTATTCGATTCATCAATACTTATTTTAAACCTACCTGTTAAGCCGTTTTTAGGTAAAATAAAATCTCCTGAGAAAGATCCGAACTCATTTGTAGTCACATCAAATTCTTTGTATTCATTGTCATCAGCATCTTCAATTAGAATTTTAAAAGGAGTATTAGGCAGGACACTTGTTTTCTCATTATTTTTCTGAATTGCAATACCTTTAAAATATACCGTCTGACCTGGTCTATAAATCGCTCGGTCAAGATAAAATTCTACTTTTGCTTTGAGATTATTTATTTTGTCCGACTGATAATTGTAGTTGCGTTGTATATAGTTGTTAATTATTGAAATGGTATCATTTCCTAAAGAGAATTCGGTCGTTTCGTAATGTCGATAATCTTTATCTTTTTTATACGAGGCCATACCGTTTTGATCGGTTTTAGAAGTAAATCTAGGAGATTTAATCGTTACATCTTTTAGAGGTTTTCCTGTTTTTCGGTCTACAACTTGATAGGTTTCGGTTAAGTTTACTTCTGATGCCAATGCCGAAAGATTAGATACGGTCATTGTTTCATACGCAAAAGCTTTCTGGTTTTTTGCGTCGCTTTCACTTTCAAAATAAACTAAGTAAGAACCAGTTCTTAAATTTGGCAACAGCACTTCTGTAGAATGTTGAAAATAATCTTTTTGGTCTTTTAATTGATATGTTTGGGATATTTCCGGCTTATTGTTTTTTGTAATTGCTTCAACCTCGGCATCTCTTGGATTTTCATATCGATTGAAAAAGAGTACTTTTTTTTGATCAATTTTGTAAAAAGAAACTCTGAGCTGATTTACATTTTTGTATTGAATAAAAATACGTGCGTTTTCATTATTATAAATGTATTTTTGAAGCTGAACACTTATAAATTTTGTGAGTAGTTTTCGTTTTTGGCTTATGGCAGTTTTATAGGCATTCGATCTGTTGGCAACTTGAACAATACTATCTAAAGTGGTAATCGCTTTAATGTTATAATCTGGATTTGTTTGTTTTGAAGCAAGCGGAAGAAAGTATTGAACTTTTTCTAATTGAATTTTTTGAATTAATATTTCTTCCTTCGCTCTTCTTTGAAGGCTTTCCAGTGCTTTGAAATAATCGCTGTCAGTTTCAAATAAATACGTTTTACAAAATAGTAAACGTTCAAGTTCATTATTTAAAGAGGGATAATTGCTTTCTTTTTTTTGATATAACGAAATTAGAAAACGAAGATTTTCATCTCTTATAAAATCTAAATTTAGTTTTGTAAAATCGTCGGAGCTTCCATACAATTCTTTTTTATAAGGAATGAAAGAACTCTTTAAGATTGCCCAAGTAATCAGCTTTTTGGTGCGAAAAGAAATGTTTTCATTTAAAATATAATGAAACAGACTTTCATTATTGAATTTTTCGGATAACGAATAATCAAAAATAGATTCGTAACGAGATAGCAGTGTGTTTTTTAATAAAGTTTCATTTTCAAGCGTCTGCTTTAACGCATTGTCGATTTGATCGTTAAAATTCTTTTCAGTCCAAGTTAGAAAATCATCAGAAAGAATATCAACATTCGTTCGCTGTCTGATTTTATAGTTATTGATTCTCAGATAGTCATTTAAAGATTTGGCATAAACAATATTTAAAATTGCTTTAGAAGGAAATGAAACCTGATTAATATTCGATTTTAAATTGCTTAAAATTTTATTCTGAGCATTTTCCTCTAAAATCATTAGATATTTTGACTGATAGAAAAAACATTTTATTAATTGAACTTCATCTTTTTTAGCGACGGCTTTTTTGTAGATCTCGGCAACAATTTTGTCTGCGGATTTTATTTTTCCTTCTTTTTCGAGAGTCACAACCATGTCCCATTTTTTATCGGATTGTTGTGCAAAAAGCGTGGCAGATAAAAATAAGAATACAATTAGTATATTTTTCATAAATCAGTTTTCTTTTATAGATGGTATTTTCGATTAAAAGGTTGGAATGTTTAAAAATAATTTTCGTACAAATTAGTAATTTATCTCAAAAACCAAAATAAGCATTTGATATTTCGTTATTTTTGAAACATGAAAAAACTGCTGCTTCTTTTTTTAATTGTGCCGATTTTTTGTTGGCCGCAATCTAATTTTGAAAAGGCAGAAAAATTATTTCATTCAAAAAAATACGATGAGGCAAAAGTGCTTTTTGAATCGGTTTTAAAATCTAAACCTTCGGATGTTAAGACCCTCGATTATTTGGGAGAAATTGCAGGCCACAAAAAATCTTGGGTTGAGGGTGCTTCTTATTTTAAAAAACTAACAGAATTAAAACCCAATAATGCAGATTATTTTTTTAAGTATGGAGGCTGCCTTGCAATGCATTCTCAAGAGGTAAATAAAATAAAAGCGTTCGGAATGGTAGGCGATATCAAAGAAGCCTTTGAAGAAGCAATCCGACTCAATCCAAAACATGTGCAGTCAAGGTGGGCATTGATCGAAATTTATCTGCAATTGCCCGGTATTTTAGGAGGAAGTGAATCTAAAGCAATCGAATATTCGAATGAATTGGCGCAGTTTTCTCCTGTTGATGGATATTTGTCGAGAGGAAGAATTGAGGAATATTTCAAACGTTATGATGCAGCCGAAAAAAATTATAAAAAGGCGCACGAAATTGGTAATTCAAAAGTTACATTTCAAAAATTATATAATTTATATTTGAACAAATTAAAAGACCCTAAAAAGGCGCAGGAATTGAAACGAAAATTTGAAGCTTAATCTTCATTCTATAATAAAAAATAAATGAAAACACATTTCATCGCCATTGGCGGAAGCGCGATGCACAACCTTGCATTAGCTTTACATAATAAAGGATATCAAGTTACAGGAAGTGACGACGCGATTTTTGAACCTTCAAAATCTCGTTTGGAGAAAAAAGGAATTCTTCCTGCAGAAATGGGTTGGTTTCCTGAGAAAATTACTGCTGATATTGATGCGGTAATTTTAGGGATGCATGCCAAAGCTGATAATCCAGAATTATTGAAAGCGCAGGAGTTGGGTTTGAAAATCTATTCATATCCAGAATTTTTGTACGAGCAGTCTAAAAACAAAACTCGTGTTGTTATTGGTGGTTCGCACGGAAAAACAACCATTACTTCGATGATTCTTCATGTTATGAATTACCATAACATTCCAGTTGATTATATGGTTGGAGCGCAATTAGAAGGTTTTGACACGATGGTGCACCTAACCGAAGAAAATGATTTTATGGTTTTGGAAGGTGATGAATATTTGTCTTCTCCAATAGACAGAAGACCAAAGTTTCATTTATACCAGCCTAATATTGCTTTGATTTCTGGAATTGCCTGGGATCATATTAATGTTTTTCCGACTTACGAAAATTACGTAGAGCAATTTGAAATTTTTATTCAAATGATTACTAACGGAGGTATTTTGGTTTATAACGAAAATGATCCAGAAGTAAAACGCGTTTCTGAAGCCGCAACAAATCCGATTAGAAAATTACCTTACAGCACGCCAAATTATACAGTTAGCGATGGTGTAACACTTTTGGAAACTCCAGAAGGAGATATGCCGATAGAAGTTTTTGGAGCTCACAACTTAAATAATCTTGCTGGAGCAAAATGGATCTGCCAAAATATGGGAGTTGATGAAGCCGAATTCTACGAAGCAATTGCAAGTTTTAAAGGAGCATCTAAACGTTTAGAGAAAATTGCAGAAGGAAAAGGAAAAGTAGCTTACAAAGATTTTGCACATTCTCCAAGTAAAGTTGCAGCGACTACTAAAGCAGTAAAAGAGCAATATCCAAACAGAACTTTGGTTGCTTGTTTAGAATTGCATACTTACAGTAGTTTGAACGCAGCATTTTTAAAAGAATATGAAGGCGCTTTGGACAATGCCGATGTTGCAGTAGTTTTTTATTCGCCAGATGCAGTGAAAATTAAACAACTGGAAGAAGTGACATACGAGCAAATCGCAAAAGCTTTTAATCGCGAAGATTTAGTAATTTATACTAATCCAGCGGAATTTAAAGATTATTTATTCAATTTAAATTTAGAAAATTCAGCTTTACTTTTAATGAGTTCTGGAAATTACGGAGGTTTAAATTTTGATGAAGTAAAAGGGTTGATTGAATAATAAATTAGTCAATTAGAAAATTAGAGAATGTGCCAATTGTTTTTACAGTTGGCACTTTTTTTTATGATTTAAATTATTAAAAAGCAATAATAATTTGAAAGTTTTTTCTTATTTTTAATATCTTCGCCTCTTTTTTAAATTTATAGTACTTATGGAAAAATCTAATTTTCCAATAACAGATTGGTCTGAAGATGACAAGCCTCGCGAGAAATTAATGTTGAAAGGAAGAGAGGCATTAAGTGATGCAGAATTAATTGCAATTCTGATCGGATCGGGAAGTCGTGATGAGTCTGCTGTTTCTTTAAGCAAACGAATTTTAGCCAGTGCAGGAAATCTAAATACGTTAGGAAAAATGTCTATTACTAATTTAATGCAATTTAAGGGAGTGGGCGAAGCGAAAGCCATTTCTATTGTTGCTGCACTAGAATTGGGCAGAAGGCAAAGAAGTGAAGATGCATTACAATTCAAAAAAATAACTTCGAGTAAAGCTGTTTTTGAAATAATGCAGCCAATTATCGGCGAACTTCCTCATGAAGAATTTTGGGTGCTTTTTCTTAATAATTCAAACAAGGTTATCTCTAAGTCACAATTAAGTAAAGGAGGTATTGCAGGAACAGTTGTAGATCTGCGATTGGTTTTTAAATTGGCTTTAGAAAATGGTGCTACTGGTTTGATTTTGTGTCATAATCACCCCTCAGGTGAGCTAAATCCAAGTAATGCAGACAAACAGATCACAAAGAAAATTAAAACTGCAGGAGAAATATTAGATGTTAAAGTTTTGGACCATTTGATTATAACTGAATCAAAATATTATAGTTTTGTAGATGAAGGAATATTTTAATGTATGAATACCAAAATAACAGACATTTTTTTTGATCTTGATCACACGCTTTGGGATTTTGACAAAAACTCAGAAATGGCTTTTGACCGAATTTTTAAAAATAAATGTACAGAAATCTGCACTCAGGATTTTATTAAGCACTACATTCCGATAAATCAGGAATGCTGGAGATTGTATCAAAACGATAAAATAACACACCAAGAATTGCGTTACAACCGTTTAAAGTTTTCTTTTGATGCATTGAATTATGCAATGTCAGATGAAAATATTCTTGCAATTGCAAATGATTACATCGAGTTTCTGACCGATAATAACTTCCTTTTTGATGGAGCGATTGAAGTATTGGAATATTTAAAGCCAAAGTACAATCTTCATATTATAACCAACGGCTTTGCAACTGTTCAGGATAAGAAAATTGCAAATGCGGCGCTGGGAGGTTATTTTACTACTATTACAAATTCTGAATTGGCTGGTGTCAAAAAGCCAAATAGTATTATCTTTGATTATGCTGTTAATTTGGCCAAAACTTCAAAAGAAAGTAGTATCATGATTGGTGACGATCTTGATGCGGATATTCATGGAGCTTTGAATGCAGGTCTCGACGCCATTTTTTTTAATGATAAAAAGATCGAAATAACCGAAAATTTCAAACAAATAAACCATTTATTAGAACTCAAAAAATACTTATAACTATGAAAATTAAATTTTTACTGACTGCACTTCTTTGCTCAGTTATCGGATTTGCACAATCTGTTAATGACTACAAAGCGGTTATTATTCCATTAAAATACGATTTTATTAAAAAAGAAAACGAATATCGTCTTGCAACGCTTACTAAATCAAATTTAACAAAAGCAGGTTTTACGGCTTTTTATACAACAGAAGAGCTTCCTGCAGGTTACAATGACAGATGCGGTCTTTTATATATCGACGTTAAAAAAGATAATGCTTTCTTAGTAACAAAACTATTTGTTCAGCTTAAAGATTGTTTCGGAAAAGTGGTTTATACTTCAGAAGTTGGTAAAAGCCGTGAAAAAGATTATGAAGTTGCTTACAGAGAAGCGTTAGAAAATGCTTTTACATCTGTTATTGCTTTAAAATATAAATACAGCGGTAATGCGCCTGTAACGCCTACGCAAGTGGTAACTGCAACGACACTTCCAGTTGTGGCAGCAAATACTCAAACAGCTTCTGTTACAACTCCTGTAGCAAATATGTCAGATCCAAATCTGCTTTATGCGCAGCCAACAGAAAACGGGTATCAATTAATTGATAAAACGCCAAGAGTGGTTATGAAGTTGTTAAAAACATCACGACCAGATTCTTTTATCGCAATTAAAGAGGGAATTCAAGGTACTTTAAACGCAAAAGACAATCAATGGTATTTTGAATATTACCAAAATGATAAATTAGTTTCAGAAAAAGTTTCTGTTAAGTTTTAGATTAAGATGTTTAAACCTCTATCAAGAGAGCAAAAACAATAAACATATAAGATTAATATCCGTATTTATCTTTCCAGCGGTTCTTTAAAAATTCGCGGGTGCTGTTCTCTCTAGAATTGTTCCCCGGATTGTAAAGAACCGTTTCTTTTACAGCATCAGGAAGAAATTCCTGATCTGCAAAATTATTGGCGTAGTCGTGAGAATATTTATATTCTTCTCCGTAACCCAGTTCTTTCATTAGTTTGGTAGGAGCATTTCTTAAATGAATCGGAACAGGAAGATCCCCTGTTTGTTTTACCAACTGCTGTGCGTTTCCAATAGCAAGATAAGAAGCGTTGCTTTTTGGTGATGTTGCCAAATAAATAGCACATTGGCTTAATATAATACGGCTTTCGGGATAACCAATTGTCGTTACAGCCTGAAATGTATTATTGGCCATGATTAATGCTGTTGGGTTTGCGTTGCCAATATCTTCGCTGGCAAGAATCAACATTCTTCGGGCAATGAACTTTACATCTTCGCCGCCTTCAATCATTCTGGCAAGCCAATAAACAGCGCCATTAGGATCGCTTCCTCGAATAGATTTTATAAAGGCAGAAATAATGTCATAATGCTGCTCTCCAGTTTTGTCATACAAAACCGTATTCTGTTGTACAAGTTCAAGAACTCTATTATTGGTAATGATGATTTCGTCTCCTGCCGAAGCATTTACGACAAGTTCAAATATATTAAGCAGTTTTCGTCCGTCACCGCCAGAAAGTCTTAAGAGCGCTTCGGTTTCTTTTAAAACAATGTTTTTAGAAGCAAGATAAGTATCTACTTTCATCGCACGATGCAGGAGAGATTCTAAATCGGCTTTTGTAAAAGCATTTAAAACATAAACCTGACAGCGTGATAAAAGCGCGGGAATAACTTCAAAACTTGGATTTTCTGTAGTAGCTCCAACCAAAGTAATCCATCCTTTTTCTACCGCAGCCAAAAGTGAATCCTGCTGTGATTTGCTAAATCGGTGTATCTCATCAATAAATAAAATCGGATTTTTTGCTGTAAATAAACCGCCACTTTGTTTTGCTTTATCAATTACTTCGCGTATGTCTTTAACCCCAGAATTTATGGCGCTTAAAACATAAAATGGACGTTTGGATTCTTGTGCAATAATCTGCGCCAAGGTTGTTTTTCCGGTACCGGGAGGTCCCCAGAATATTAACGAAGGAATAATTCCTTTTGAAATTTGTTGTGTTAAAGAGCCATTTGGTCCGACCAAATGATGCTGGCTGACATAATCTTCTAGTTTTTGTGGGCGAATTCGCTCTGCTAAAGGTGCTTCCATTTTGTAAAATTACTGTTTTAAGATTTAAATTTCATTCATAAAAAAGTTAAAACAACTGCTATCAAGAAGGATTGTTCCAATCTGAGACATTTTTCTTTTGCTATGACAAATTATCAGTAAAATATTTTTGGATAGTTTTTTGATTTAATCTCTTTAAATGAATATGTATCATGAATGACAGCCAGTTTAAGTTTTCAAATGCCGTTATTGGACTTCCAGGTCTTTTTGTTTTATTTCTATGGGTTATTTATTGGCTTCAAATTCGATTTGACTTCGATTTTTATCAACACGGAATCTACCCTAGAAATCTAGAAGGTTTACAAGGTGTTTTATTCAGTCCTTTTATTCACCAAAACTTAGATCATCTTTATAATAATTCAATTCCGCTTTTAATTCTACTTGCGGCACTTCAATATTTTTATCCTAAACAAACTTTAGGTGTGGTAATTTATGGTATACTATTTTCGGGCTTAATTACGTGGATTATCGGCCGAGAAAATTTTCATATTGGCGCCAGCGGATTAATATACGTTCTAGTCAGTTTTATTTTCTTTAAAGGACTTCAGACCAAATATTATCGCTTAGTTGCTTTATCTCTTTCTGTCATTCTTTTGTACGGAGGAATGATCTGGTATGTTTTTCCAGATGTTGATCAATCTATTTCTTGGGAAGGACATTTATCTGGTTTCATTACGGGTTTTGTATTAACCCTATTTTATAAAACACCAGAATATACTAAACCGTTAGTTTACGATTGGCAGCAACCTGATTTTGATCCAGAAAATGATCCTTTCATGAAACATTTTGATGAGAAAGGAAACTTTGCTCCAAAACCAAAACCCGATCCCGAAGATGAATTTGGAATAGAACAAAATTATTTCACATCAAATTTTCCAGTAAATTATATCATTAATAGAACAGATAAAGAAGAAGAAAATTAGCGAAAGGTTTTTTAATGTAAATTAAGTAATTTTGTTAAGAACCATTTTTAAATTACTTACAATGAAGAAAATCAGCTTTTTAGTTTTATTTGGTTTTGTTTTTTTGAGTTTTGATTTAACGGCACAATGTGAAATTAAAAATAAAGTTCAAGCCGACGGAAGTATGGTTTATTTTTTTGAACCAAAAGCTTTTTATACTACGCAGTCGAAATCTTT
Organism: Flavobacterium artemisiae; assembly: GCF_042678225.1. Taxonomy (NCBI): domain Bacteria; kingdom Pseudomonadati; phylum Bacteroidota; class Flavobacteriia; order Flavobacteriales; family Flavobacteriaceae; genus Flavobacterium; species Flavobacterium artemisiae. The sequence continues at coordinate 92,237 of NZ_JBHUDZ010000002.1, forward strand.
AAAAATTAATATTGTTACAGATAAAGAACATTATTTTATTGCGCTCCAGCCAACTCCGTTTCCTGATAAAAAAGAAGGGAAGAAAATAAAAGATGATTTGATTATGCATCTGGCGAATAATAAAACCTATAAGTTAACGCATTATGATACGCAATACAGGCAAAATGATTCTGTAATGCAGGTTTTGTATTTAATGGAAGATAAAGATATCATTGATTTTTCTACTTATGAAGCTGTAACTGCCGAAATTAATATGCAGGGAACTGAATTTATACGAGATTATAATTTCAAACTGCATAAAGGGGCAATTATGAAACAGTTGCAATGTTTTCTTAAGAAAGAAGATTAAGTTTATTCTGTATCAGTTGCGGTAGAATGTTCTTGTTCGTTTCTTTTCTTCTTAATGTTTTTTAGAAGATTGTTAAAAGTAACACTAAGAGATGCAGCATTTGTGATTTGATTGCCATTACTTCTTGGGAGATATTCGTTGCAATAGGTAAGTTCGACCTGAAAATCGTCTGTAAACAAATAACCAGCACCTACGTTTAAACGATTTCTATCAAAAAAACTTTCTCCTGTTACTTTGGCACCCGATTTTAAATAGATTTCGTCAGATGCAATGGCATATACTACGCCGCGACGAAGTATTTTACTGTTTAATGGTTTAAGGTATTTTAGCTGGTGACGATACCGAAAAACATTTTCATAATCGTCATCTTGATTTCTCATGTGCCGAAACTCAGCTCTCATTCTGGTGCTTAAAGTATAGCCTGTCTTATGAAAATAGTAAATTCCTTGTAGTGCGAAGCGCCATTCGGGCGATTCAAATTGTCCAATTTCTGGAACATCTTTGTTGCTAAAGTAGGCTAGAAAAGCAGATAGTTTCCATCGTGGATTTAAATAATAATGTCCCCAGCCACGAACAGATCTTTGGATGGTGTTTTCAAATAAATTTGAAGAAGATTCGGTACTACTATATGCGGCGCCGAGATTAAATTCTGCCGACCATTTTTCGTTTATAGTTCTATTGAACTGAAACTCATTCCAAAATTGATTATATGTTGTGTTTTGTCCGTAGCTTTTCGAATTACAAAAAGCAACAGACAAACAACATAATAATTTAACCAGCGATATTGAATTAGATTTTGAAAGCATTAATTAAGTGTTTTTAATTATTCATTCTCATCTTCACTTTCAATTCAGTTCAAATTTTAACTTCTTTGGCGGACAGTTTCGTATAAAAAGGCACCACAGGCCACAGAGACATTTAATGATCCGATAGAGCCAAACATTGGCAGTTTTGCTTTTTCGTCTACAATTTTAAGTACAGAAGGATTAATCCCTCTATCTTCAGATCCCATTATAATAGCTACAGGTTCTGATAAAGATACGTCATATATATTTTGATCTGTTTTTTCAGTAGCCGCTACAGTTTTAATTCCAGAACCCTGCAGGTAAAAAATAGCGTCTTTAATATGTTCTACCTTACAGATCGGAACATTAAAAACGGCTCCAGCAGATGTTTTTACAGTATCGCCGTTAACAGGTGCAGATCCTGCTTTTTGAACAATGATTCCGTTAACGCCAGTGCATTCGGCAGTTCTTATTATGGCACCAAAATTTCGAGCATCCGAAATTTGGTCTAATATTAAAAATAAAGGTTTCAATCCAGATTCAATTGTAGATTCAACTAAATGTTCTAAATCGATAAAACCAATTGGTGATATTGTTGCAACAGCACCTTGATGGTTGTTTGGCGTAAGACGATTTAGTTTCTCAACCGGCACATATGAAAAGTTAGTGTTGGCTCTTTTCATGACCTTCATTAAATCTTTCATTAATTCTCCAGAAATCTCTTTTTGGATGAATACTTTATCAACTTCTTTTCCAGCCTGAATCGCTTCTATAATGGCTCTAATACCGAATATTTGGTGTTCTTTTTCCATGGAGCAAATATAGCTATAATGTTTATAAAAAAAAACCGCTCTGAAAAGAGCGGTTTTGGTATTATCAAGGGGTATAAAACTATTTTACGTCCCAGAAAATTTTTGTTGTTAGAAGATTTCCTCCAATAGCATCTGAAGCTGCGCTCCAGTTTGCGCCATTTACTGTTTGTTCAACAGTTGGATATGTATACCTAACAGGTACTTTTTTGTCTGATGCAGGAACAGAACTTGCATTAGAAATTAAGATTGGGAAATCTAATCTTCTATAGGCAGTCCATGCTTGGAAGCTTCTGTTGTATAAAGCAATCCATTCTTGGTATCCAATTTTTTCCTGCCAAGTACCAGTTCCAGTTCCTGGGAAACCAGTAAGAGGAGTAGTTGCAGCAGTAGCATAAGCTACTTGTGGATTAGCTAAGTAAGCAGCTGTTTCTTCAGGAGAAACTCCCCAATAGTTACAAGATAATGTAATTGCTTGGGTGTAGTAGTGTTCTACAGTATTTCCAACTACAAAATTTCTAGCAGCAGCTTCAGCTAAATAGAAATTAGTTTCGAATGCCTCAATTAAAACTCCAGGAGCTGATGGATTTTTGATTACATCACCAACATGAGAATATGTACTTTCGTAAGGAAGTGAGTTACGACCTCCAGGAATTCCACCAACATAAGTTCCGTCCTCCATTGGAGTAAAGAATATTGGCCTTCTAGGATCAGACATAGCATTCATTCTGTTTACCAATGTGTTTGCAGGAACGTTATCGTTTCTTTGGCTCGCTACTAGGTTGTCAAAAATTGGATTGTAGTTTGGAGCAAAAGAAGCATAAGTTAATAATGCATTATTAGCATTTGTTAATAAAAGACCTGAGTTATAAGCTGATTCTGCAGTAGTTTTTGCTAAAGCAGGATTTAAATCAGCAATGTTAATGGCTAATTTAAGCTTTACAGTATTTGCAAAAAGTTTCCATTTTGCAACATCACCTTTGTAAATCAAATCACCAGTATCAAAACTTGCACCTGTTGCATCTAATTGAGCAATTGCTGCATCAATACGAGCAATTAGCTTAGTATAGATCTCTTCACCATTATCATATTTAGGTAAGACAATTGTTGGGTTTTGTAAAGACTCACTATAAGGAACGTCTCCAAAAGTATCCACCAAAATTTGATAAGTATAAACTCTTAGTACTTCAAGAATAGCAACTTTATTTTGCTGCTGTTTTTGCCAGTCACTTGCAGACGTTGCGTCTGGTTTTGTTTGAGCTTTTAAAACTTCCTCAGAAGTTTTTAAATTGCCTAAAACGTCTTGGTATAATTTTGTCCAGTGTGTATCAGGAATTAATCTTGTTGTTAAGTTATATCTTGATTCAGCAGGATATAATGTTGCAGCCCAGTATTGAACGTAGTAACGTAATGGGTTGTTATTAACACTTGGAGTTGTTAATTGGTCTGATAATTCTTTTTGTGCATTTGACAATAATGATTCAGCAGGAACATCATAAGATTTCTTGCCGTCGTCATTAAAGTCTTCATTATCACTAACACAGCTCGAAAGAGATAAAAAGGTTAGTGTTACTATTGATAAAAATATTTTTTTCATTTTGATTAGAAGTTAAGTTTTACATTAAATGAGTACACTTTAGTTGCTGGCATAACTCCTGATTGGTATCCTTGAATATTTCCTGCTGATGAACCTGCCTCAGGATCAGAAAAAGGAAGGTTTTTATCAATGATCCATAGGTTGTTTCCTATTACGCTAAATGTCATTCCTTTAATGTACATTTTGTCTAAAAATTTTGAAGGTAATGAATATGATAATCCTACTTCTCTTAATTTTACAAATGAACCATCGTAAACATAAGCCTTCGTTGGGTTTGTGTCAGAACTAAAAGCAGTTCCTCCAGATGTAGACGCATCAATTCTTGTTGTGTTTGGAGTTCCATCTTCATGAACACCTGGCAATATATATCCTCCACTGTCAGGACCTGATGTTAAAGGATCTCTTACAGAGTTTCCTAAGTCATTTAATCCTAGATCGTAAATACCTGTTTCTCTTCCATATGCCTGATCTAATGAGAAGATGTCACCACCTTTTTTAACATCGATTAAGAAGTTGAAAGAAATATTTTTGTATGTAAGTCTGTTAGAAACACCACCAATCCATTTTGCTTGAGTGTTACCGATAACTTTGTTTTCAGCTAAGATGTAGTATCCGTCTTCGTCAACAACTTTATTCCCGCTGGCGTCATAAGTGTAGTCTTTACCTCTAAGAGTTCCGTAAGGCTGACCAACAGTAGCATTTAAAGAAGCTCCTCCTTGGAAAGTTGCAAGTAATAAGTTGTCTCTTCCTTGGTTAAGAGAAACTACTGTATTTTGGTTTTTTGACCAGTTTACACCAATATCCCAAGTAAAGTTTTCAGTTTTGATTGGTTTTCCAGATAATGCAATTTCTATACCTTTATTTTCAATTTCTCCAGCATTAACTGTAGAATAGTTTACACCAGTTGAAGTAGACTGAGGAACGTTGAAAATTTGATCTTCTGTATTTGTTTTGTATAAAGACACATCAAAGTTTAATCTGTTTTTAAACATTGCCATCTCTAAACCTAATTCCCAAGCTTTTTGAGTTTCTGGTTTTAAGTTAGCAAAGTCTAAGTAAGTAGTACTGTTTCCAAATAATGGATTTCCTTCTAAACCATAATTGTTAACTTTTGCACCTAATCTTCCTGCAGCAGGGTCGTTACCAACTTGAGCATAGTTAACTCTAACTTTTCCTAGAGATAACCAGTCAGCTTTTACTAATTCAGAGAAGATTAAACTTGTTCCGATAGAGTAGTAGCTGTAGTTGTTATTTTCTTGTGGAAGAGCAGTACTTTTATCAAGTCTGTAAGATCCCTCAAGGAAAAGTAATTTTTTGTAATCTAAAGATAATTGTCCGTATAGACCAGATTTCTCATAAGTAATTTGAGATTCTTTTGCTGGTAAGAATACGTTTGAGTTGTCTAAGCTGTATAGACCAGCTTTTGCTAATCCACCAGTAGTTGAAGCTTGAATAGAATAAGCATCTGATCTTAAGAAAGTGTAACCTGCTAAGGCTTTAGCTCCGATATTTTCTGACAAGTTGAAATCATAAGTAACGATGAAATCATACGTTTGCTGCATGAAATCTCTTTTGTATAAAGAGTAACCTGATCCGTCGTTAGCTCCACTAATACCGAAAGTTTCAGCGTGGCTTCCTACAGCTTTTCTTAATTCTTGCTGATCGTTAGAGTAATCAATTGTTGCACGCCCCATTGCTGTTAGGCCTTTAACGATTTCGTAAGATAAGCTTGTACCTGCTAAAAATCTAGTTCTTTCATCTTGCTCAAAATTTTGATATCTGTCAAAATAAGGGTTGTTCCAGAATGCAGGAGCCAAATTACCATTTGTTGGATCCGTCATGTTCCAAGTAATGTTTTGCTTTGTTCTGTTGTACTCGCTTTCTAATTCTTTAATATCAACGTTAGTAGCCCACCATTGTCTGAAACCTCCGATGAAGTTGTCTCCATATCCAGTGTTATTTCTACCTGTAGTGTTTTGATTTGTAAAAGTAAAGAAAGCAGTTGAAGTTAATTTGTCTGATAAATCTCTAGAGAAATTACCGTTTAAACTGTTTTTGTTTAGTAAACTGTTTGGTAATACACCAGAATTGTTACTATTTGTAAAGCCTAAGTTGTAAGCTCCTTTTTCGTCACCACCCGTTAAATTGATGTTGTTTGTGTAAGTAGTAGATTTTTGAAAGAAATCAACTGGAGTATTTTTTGCTGCAACCCATGGAGTAGCTTTTCCGTAGTTAGGATTTCCTAATACGAATGCATTCCAGTTGTAAACCATGATATTTGGATCAAAAGCGTTACCGTAAGAAGCGTCATCTCCAGTAGAAGCTACTAAACCATTCGGATTTCCGAAAACGTCAGCTGTGTAGCTACTGTCTTCACCACCGTATCCTTCACCATATTTGTTTTGGTAAGTTGGCATAGTTTTTTTGTCAATTGCACCGATAGAAACCGTTGAGCTGATAGATACACCTAATGCAGAATTCTTTTTACCTTTTTTAGTTGTAATCATAATAGCTCCGTTTGATGCCTGGCTACCATAAAGAGCCGTTGCAGCTGCACCTTTAAGAACGTTAATAGACTCAATGTTGTTAGGGTCAATATCAGAAGCGGCGTTACCAAAGTCAAATCCTTGTCTTCCGTTTTGTGAATCTTGATCATTTAAGTTCGCATTACTAACAGCAACACCATCAATAACAATTAATGCTTGGTTATTTCCAGTGATACTTTTCATACCTCTCAAAACGATGTTTGTAGAACCACCAAAGTTAGAGTTTGCTTTAATCTCTAAACCTGCAACTTTTCCTGATAAATTGTTTAAGAAGTTATTTGTTGGACTGCTGTTTACTTGTTCAGCAGATACTAGTTGAGAAGAGTAACCTAAAGATTTTTTTTCTCTTTTTACACCCAAAGCGGTTGTTACAATTACGCCTTCAAGTTCTTGTGCATCTCCACCTAGTTTTACATTTACAACTGATGAACTTGCAGTGATTTCTTGGGTTTTCATCCCGATGTAGCTAAAAACCAATACTTGGCTTGCTGATGCTTTGATGGAGTATTTACCATCAAAATCTGTTTGCGTTCCTGATTTAGTTCCCTTAACTAATACACTTACGCCTGGTAAAGGCATTCCTGCATCGTCAGAAACTGTTCCAGAAACAGCTCTTTCTTGCGCAAATGATAAATGCGCAGCTAGTACTAGTAAAAGTACTAAGAATCCATTGAACTTTAGTTTCATTTTTAAATATTTTGAATTAGTATCGCAAAACTCTTAATAATTTGTTAACTATCCAAAGGAAAAAAACAAAAATTTCGTTAAACATTAAAATTTAACATTGTAACATATGTTTATAATAGTGTTATATAATTGTAAATCTTTCGTTCTTTCCGCGCCATTTGTAAGATTGATCTTTAGAATTCCGTTAATTGTGTTTAACGTTATGCCGATTCCAAGACCTGTTAAATTTTTGATTTTTTTAGGGTTTGTTGAAGTAGTAACGTCTTGATATAAACCATAATCCAAAATAGAATTAATATAAAGGTTACTGGATAAAAGATATCGATATTCTGTAAGAATTAATGATGTGAAATTGGCTTGAAGACTGTTTTCTAAAAAACCACGAATTGAATTTATACCGCCAAAACGGAATAATTCATTAGCGAGATAGGTTTTGCTTGAGAGAATGTAGTTTTGAGAAGCAAGATAAATGTAGTTTTTTCTGTTTAGCTCAAAATTATAACCAGCAGTTAGTTGGCTGTAAAATTGTTTTACAGCTTCAGTAGATCCAGAGTCAGTGTATGAATTTCTTTTTCCAAATCCGGCTGAAATATTTAAAAAAGACTTTTGAGGAAGTAAAATGTTAGAGTAATCACGCTTTTTATATTCAAAAGAACTTGTAACATATGAATTGTCAAAATCGCTGATTGTTGAACTATTGATATTTTGTATGTCGCTTGATTCTGTAGATTGATAACCTAGGTAAATTTTTGAATTATAATTAACATAGTAGCCTAAATCAATAGCTGTTTTGGTGTTTTGAAAAGTACTGTCTTGTTTGAAAATATTTAATTGAGCTTTTATTCCCAATGCTGTCTGAAAGATATATGGGATTTCGAGTTTAGTGTTGAATGTCTTTTGTTGGTTCCCATCGCTTTTCCAGTAAAGAGAGAATTGCTCTCCAGCTTTTAAAGTGTTTAAAAGAGAAATATCTATATATCCATTTAAGTTTAATTTTTTGTTTTCATCATTTGAAAAGCCGATATATCCATCAAAATTGTTCGCTTTTCTTTTTTCTATATATGTGTAAATTTTAGTAGAATCTTTAGTGAAAAGTATTTCAGGGTATTTGGATTGAGAAACAAATTCGAAGCTATTTATGTCATTGTAAAGTTCTTTACTGACTTCTTGGTTGAAAGTCTTATTTAGGTATTTTTTATTGAGTTGTTTTAAATGTCCTTTCGGGAAGAAATTTTTTGAATTTGGATTGGTGTAGTTGATTACGATCGAATTAATGTTCCTTTTTTCTTCTAAGCTGAAGTTGAGATTTGTAAAAATCGAATTTTCGATCTTTTTGATATTTTGAAGTTTTATTTTGCTCAATGCATATCCTGCTTTTTCTGCTTCTGTGATTTTTTGATTCAAATAATTTTCAAGTTGGGAGTAGGGTATGATTATGGTGTCTGATGTTTTTCTGTTTGACGAAAGAAAAGCATTTTGGCCACCTATATATATGTAGATGTTTTTTATTTGTTTTTTAAGATTAATTCTACACTGATAACTACTGTCATTTTGTTTGACAGTTTCTAATATTTGATTGTCTATATATCCTTTTTTTGAAAGTTTTTCGCTTGTTGTGCTAATTTCAAAAAATAAGGCTTTAAGATTTACATGCTGATTATTATAACTTAAAGAGTCGATAATTTGAGTTTCCGCTTCACTGCTCCCCAAAATTTTTAAATGTATTTTTTGAGCAGAACTAGAAAGGCTGATCCAGAATAATATAATGATGAAAAGCGGTTTTAATTGTAAAGATTTCATTTTTTAAAAATAAGGCAAATATCCCATGTTTGTTTCGAAAATAATAAGCTTTAATAATGTTATTGAAAATTAATGATTTAACGTTTGTATACTGAAAAATATTTTATACATTTGCAACCCCGTAAAAAGCGGGAATTTAATAAACATAATAATTTTTAGTATTAATTATGCCAACAATTCAACAATTAGTAAGAACAGGAAGAACTCAGATCACTAAGAAGAGTAAATCGGTTGCTTTAGATTCTTGTCCTCAAAGAAGAGGGGTTTGTACGCGTGTTTACACTACTACACCAAAAAAACCAAACTCTGCAATGCGTAAAGTTGCGCGTGTACGTTTGACAAATGGTAATGAGGTGAATGCTTACATCCCAGGAGAAGGACATAATCTACAAGAGCACTCGATAGTATTAGTGCGAGGTGGAAGGGTAAAAGATTTACCAGGTGTTAGATATCACATCGTTCGTGGAGCGCTTGATACGTCAGGTGTTGCAGGAAGAACGCAAAGAAGATCTAAGTACGGTGCTAAACGCCCAAAAGAAGCAAAAAAGTAATCTAAAAACTTTTAAGAAAAAGACATGAGAAAAAGAGCGGCAAAGAAAAGACCACTTTTACCAGATCCAAGGTTTAATGATCAATTGGTAACACGTTTTGTAAACAACTTAATGTGGGACGGTAAGAAGTCTACAGCTTTTAAAGTTTTTTACGATGCTATTGATATCATCGAGACTAAAAAACAAAATGATGAGAAAACTTCATTAGAAATCTGGAAAGATGCTTTAACAAACGTTATGCCTCACGTAGAAGTACGTAGTCGTAGAGTTGGTGGAGCTACATTCCAAATTCCAATGCAGATTCGTCCAGACAGAAAAATTTCTATGGCAATGAAGTGGTTAATACTTTATTCTAGAAGAAGAAATGAAAAATCTATGGCACAGCGTTTAGCGTCAGAATGTTTAGCTGCGGCTAAAGAAGAAGGTGCTGCGGTTAAGAAAAGAATGGATACTCACAAAATGGCAGAGGCTAATAAAGCATTCTCTCACTTTAGATTTTAATTCGTAAAGAAATGGCTAGAGATTTAAAATATACAAGAAATATCGGAATCGCTGCTCACATTGATGCTGGTAAAACAACAACAACTGAGCGTATTCTTTTTTATACTGGAAAATCACACAAAATTGGTGAGGTGCACGATGGTGCTGCTACAATGGACTGGATGGCACAAGAGCAAGAAAGAGGTATTACAATTACTTCTGCTGCTACAACTTGTACTTGGAACTTTCCAACAGAGCAAGGTAAAGTTTTACCAGAATCATTGCCATACCACTTTAATATTATTGATACTCCTGGTCACGTTGACTTTACTGTAGAGGTAAACCGTTCATTACGTGTCCTTGATGGTTTAGTTTTCTTATTTAGTGCTGTTGATGGTGTTGAGCCTCAATCTGAAACTAACTGGAGACTTGCAGATCAATATAGAGTTCCTCGTATGGGATTCGTTAATAAAATGGACCGTCAAGGTGCTAACTTCTTAGGAGTGTGCGGACAGGTTAAAGATATGTTGAAATCGAATGCGGTTGCAATTACTTTGCCTATTGGTGATGAAGCTGATTTTAAAGGTATTGTTGACTTGGTAAAAAATCAAGCTATTGTATGGCATGATGAAACTCAAGGAGCAACTTTTGATATCGTTGATATTCCTGCTGATATGGTAGACGAGGTTAGACAATATCGTTCTATCCTTATCGAAGAAATTGCTACTTACGATGAAAATCTTTTAGATAAGTATATGGAGGATGAGAACTCTATTACTGAAGAAGAGATTAATAATGCATTAAGAGCTGCTACAATCGACATGGCAATCATTCCTATGCTTGCTGGTTCTTCTTTCAAAAACAAAGGAGTTCAGTTTATGTTAGATGCAGTTTGTAAATATTTGCCATCTCCTTTAGATAAAGAAGGTATCGAAGGTATTCATCCTGATGATGCTGATTTGTTGGAAGAAGATCAAACTAAAATCTTGCGTAAGCCAGATGTAAAAGAGCCGTTCGCTGCTTTAGCATTTAAAATTGCTACTGACCCATTCGTAGGTCGTTTAGCTTTCTTCCGTGCTTACTCTGGACGTTTAGATGCTGGTTCTTATGTTTTAAATACTCGTTCTGGTAACAAAGAGAGAATTTCTCGTATTTACCAAATGCACGCAAACAAACAAAATCCAATCGAATTTATTGAGGCTGGAGATATTGGAGCTGCTGTAGGATTTAAAGATATCAAAACTGGAGATACTTTGTGTGATGAAAAGAATCCAATTATTTTGGAGTCTATGAAATTCCCTGATCCAGTAATTGGTATTGCTATTGAGCCAAAAACTAAAGCTGACGTTGATAAAATGGGTATGGCTTTGGCTAAATTAGCTGAAGAGGATCCAACATTTACTGTTAGAACTGATGAGGCTTCTGGTCAAACTATTATTTCTGGTATGGGTGAGCTTCACTTAGATATCTTAGTTGACCGTATGAAACGTGAGTTTAAAGTAGAGGTTAATCAAGGTGAGCCTCAGGTTGAATATAAAGAAGCGTTTACAAGATCTGCAACGCACAGAGAAACTTACAAGAAACAATCTGGAGGTCGTGGTAAATTCGGTGATATCGTATTTACAATCGAGCCTGCTGATGAAGTTGATGGTAAAGTTCCAGTTGGACTGCAGTTTATCAATGCTGTAAAAGGTGGTAACGTTCCTAAAGAATATATCCCTGCTGTTGAAAAAGGATTTAGAGAAGCTATGAAAACTGGTCCATTAGCAGGATATGCTGTAGATAGTTTGAAAGTTACTTTAACTGATGGATCTTTCCACCCTGTGGATTCTGATGCATTATCTTTTGAGTTAGCTGCAAGAATGGGTTATAAAGAATCTGGACGTGCTGCTGGAGCTGTTATTCTTGAGCCAATCATGAAAATTGAAGTTATTACTCCAGAAGAGAATATGGGTGATATCGTTGGTGACTTGAACCGTCGTAGAGGTCAGGTTAATGACATGGGTGATAGAAATGGAGCTAAAACTATTAAAGCTGATGTGCCTTTATCTGAAATGTTTGGTTATGTTACAACATTAAGAACATTGTCTTCAGGTAGAGCTACTTCAACAATGGAGTTTTCTCACTATGCAGAAACGCCTTCTAATATTTCAGAAGCGGTAATTAAAAAAGCAAAAGGTAACGCTTAATTCTTAAGAAAATGAGTCAAAAAATCAGAATAAAACTAAAATCTTACGATCACATGTTGGTAGATAAATCTGCTGAAAAGATCGTGAAAACAGTAAAAACTACTGGAGCAGTTGTAACAGGTCCTATTCCGTTGCCAACTCACAAAAAACTTTTCACTGTGTTACGTTCTCCGCACGTTAATAAAAAAGCGAGAGAGCAATTTGAGGTAATGTCATACAAGAGATTGATTGATATTTACTCATCTTCATCTAAAACTATTGATGCTTTAATGAAGCTTGAATTGCCAAGTGGTGTTGAAGTAGAGATAAAAGTATAATTTTTTTTATATTTTTTTATATAAAAAGCGAGTCAGAAATGTCTCGCTTTTTTTGTTTTTGAAATTGTGATTTTTAAAATAATTTTGAATGATTTTCAGATCAACTTTTTTTTTAAATTTTTCTAAAACCCTTTGTTTTAAAGTGGTGCAGATGTTTTTTGTTGTGAATTTGTTAGTTAATTGTCGTGTGTTAGTGATTTGTGTTACGAGGAAAAAGATTTAAGATTTAGAGTGAGTAAAGTTGTTTTTTAGCTTGGTTTTGAGCTTGGATTTTGATTATGAGCGATTTAATTTTCGTAACTGTTTGGTATATTCAATTTTAATATCTACTTTTGCACTCCCTGTTTGGAAATTTCTGTTATTTTCAAATTGAAGGGAATTTTAGTAATTAATAATTAATATTTATGTCTGGGTTAATTGGTAAAAAAATCGGCATGACTAGTATTTTCGACGAAAACGGGAAAAACATTCCTTGTACAGTAATCGAGGCTGGGCCGTGTGTTGTTACCCAAGTCAGAACCAAAGGTGTTGACGGGTACGAAGCGTTGCAACTTGGTTTCGATGACAAAAACGAGAAACATTCTACTAAAGCTGCTTTAGGGCACTTTAAAAAAGCTGGAACTGTTGCTAAGAAAAAAGTCGTTGAATTCCAAGATTTTGCAGCTGAACAAAAATTAGGGGATCTTATAGATGTTTCTATTTTTGCAGAAGGAGAATTTGTAGACGTACAAGGTGTGTCTAAAGGTAAAGGTTTTCAGGGTGTTGTTAAACGTCACGGTTTTGGTGGTGTTGGACAAGCTACTCATGGTCAGCACAACCGTTTAAGAGCGCCAGGTTCTGTAGGAGCTTCTTCTTATCCATCTAGAGTATTCAAAGGAATGCGTATGGCTGGAAGAATGGGTGGAGATAATGTAAAAGTACAAAACCTTAGAGTTTTAAAAGTGGTTGCTGAAAAGAACCTACTTGTTGTTAAAGGGTGTATTCCTGGACACAAAAACTCTTACGTAATCATTCAGAAGTAATGGAAGTAAAAGTATTAGATTTCAACGGAAAAGATACTGGGAGAAAAGTTCAACTTTCTGATTCAGTATTCGCAATTGAACCAAACAATCACGCAGTATATCTTGATGTTAAGCAATATCTTGCTAATCAAAGACAAGGTACTCACAAAGCTAAAGAAAGAGCTGAAGTAACTGGTAGTACGCGTAAGATTAAAAAACAAAAGGGAACAGGTACTGCTCGTGCGGGAAGTGTTAAAAACCCATTGTTTAAGGGTGGTGGAACAGTTTTCGGTCCAAGACCAAGAAGTTATTCATTTAAATTGAATAAAAACTTGAAAAGATTGGCTAGAAAATCTGCTTTCTCTATCAAAGCAAAAGAATCAAATATTATCGTTTTAGAAGACTTTAATTTCGATACACCAAACACTAAAAATTTCGTTAACGTTTTGAAAGCTTTAGGGTTAGAAAGTAAAAAATCTTTATTTGTGTTGGGAGAGTCAAATAAAAACGTATATTTGTCGTCACGCAATTTAAAGGCTTCAAATGTCGTAACTAGCTCAGAATTAAGCACTTACGCTATTTTAAACACTAATAATTTAGTGCTTTTAGAAGGTTCTTTGGAGTTAATTGAAGAAAATTTAAGCAAATAATAGGATTATGAGTATCATTATTAGACCTATAGTAACAGAAAAAGTAACCAAAGAAAGTGAAGTTCTAAACCGCTTCGGATTCGTTGTTAATAAAAAAGCAAACAAAGTTGAAATTAAGAAAGCTGTAGAGGCTGCTTATGGAGTGACTATTGTTTCTGTTAACACAATGAATGTGAGACCAGATAGATCTACTAAATACACTAAAAGTGGTTTAATCAGTGGAAAGACAAATGCTTATAAAAAAGCAATTGTTCAAGTACAAGAAGGAGAAACAATTGATTTTTACAACAATATCTAAGATAGAAAAATGTCAGTAAGAAAATTAAAACCTATTACCCCAGGTCAGCGATTTAGAGTTGTGAATGGTTATGACGCTATTACAACTGATAAGCCGGAACGCTCTTTGATAGCGCCGATAAAAAACTCTGGAGGTAGAAATAGTCAAGGAAAGATGACCATGCGTTATACGGGTGGTGGTCACAAGCAGAGATATCGTATTATTGATTTCAAAAGAACTAAAGACGGAATTCCGGCTACAGTGAAATCAATCGAATACGATCCAAATCGTACTGCATTTATCGCTTTGTTAGCTTATGCTGATGGGGAGAAAACTTATATTATCGCTCAAAATGGATTGAAAGTTGGTCAGAAGTTAGTTTCTGGACCAGAGTCTCAACCTGAGATTGGTAATACTTTACCTTTAAGCAGAATTCCTCTTGGAACTGTTATATCTTGTATTGAGTTACGTCCAGGACAAGGAGCTGTTATCGCTCGTTCAGCTGGAACTTTTGCTCAGTTAATGGCAAGAGACGGGAAATATGCAACAATTAAAATGCCATCTGGTGAAACAAGATTAATCTTGTTGACATGTTCGGCTACAATTGGAGCTGTTTCTAACTCTGACCACCAATTAGTTGTATCTGGAAAAGCAGGTAGAACAAGATGGTTAGGAAGAAGACCTAGAACTAGACCAGTAGCGATGAACCCAGTTGATCACCCTATGGGAGGTGGTGAAGGACGTTCTTCTGGAGGGCACCCACGTTCAAGAAACGGATTGCCAGCTAAAGGTTACAGAACTCGTTCTAAGAAAAACCCGAGTAACAAGTATATCGTAGAACGTAGAAAGAAATAATAAGATATGGCACGTTCATTAAAAAAAGGACCTTTCGTTCATTATAAATTAGACAAGAAAGTTCAAGAAAACGTAGAAAGTGGTAAAAATGCAGTTGTTAAGACTTGGTCTAGAGCTTCAATGATTACTCCAGACTTCGTTGGGCAAACTATCGCAGTTCATAACGGTCGTCAATTTGTACCAGTTTACGTAACAGAAAACATGGTAGGTCACAAATTAGGAGAGTTTTCACCAACTAGATCTTTTAGAGGTCATGCTGGAGCAAAAAATAAAGGTAAAAAATAAGAAGCAATGGGAGTTCGTAAAAGAGAAACAGCAGATGCGAGAAAAGAGGCTAATAAGTCTATTGCTTTCGCAAAATTGAATAACTGCCCTACTTCACCTAGAAAAATGCGCTTAGTAGCGGACTTGGTAAGAGGTCAGAAGGTAGAAAGAGCACTTAACATTTTAAGATTCAGTTCTAAAGAAGCTTCAAGAAAATTAGAAAAACTATTATTATCTGCTATCAATAACTGGGAGCAAAAAAATAGTGAAGGTAATTTAGAAGAGGCTGGATTATTTGTTAAAGAGATCAGAGTAGATGGTGGAATGATGTTAAAAAGACTTCGTCCAGCTCCACAAGGTCGTGCACACAGAATAAGAAAACGTTCTAACCACGTTACAATCGTGCTTGGAGCTATCAATAACACACAAAGCAATTCTTAAGCAGCATGGGACAAAAGACAAATCCAATTGGAAATAGACTTGGTATCATCAGAGGATGGGACTCAAACTGGTATGGTGGAAATGATTACGGCGATAAATTAGCTGAGGATCACAAAATCAGAAAGTATATCCACGCTCGTTTATCAAAAGCTAGTGTATCTAAAGTAATCATCGAGAGAACTTTAAAGCTTGTAACCGTTACTATCACTACTGCTAGACCTGGTATCATTATCGGTAAAGGTGGACAAGAGGTAGACAAGTTAAAAGAGGAACTTAAGAAAGTTACTGACAAAGAGGTTCAAATCAACATCTTTGAAATTAAAAGACCTGAGTTAGATGCTTATCTTGTGGCGACAAGCATCGCTCGTCAAATCGAAAGCCGTATTTCTTACAGACGTGCAATCAAAATGGCTATTGCTGCTTCTATGCGTATGAACGCTGAAGGTATCAAAGTTTTGATTTCTGGTCGTTTGAATGGTGCTGAGATGGCGCGTTCAGAAGGTTTCAAAGAAGGTAGAATTCCTCTATCAACTTTCAGAGCTGACATTGATTATGCTTTGGCTGAAGCTCACACTACTTACGGTAGAATGGGTATCAAAGTATGGATCATGAAAGGTGAAGTTTACGGTAAGAGAGAGCTTTCTCCGCTTGCTGGAATGGACAAAAAACAATCTGGTACAGGTGGTGGTAAAGGTGGAGATGCTCCTAGAGGCAAATCTAACTTTAACAAAGGCGGAAAACCAGACGCTCGTAAAAGAAAGTAAATTTTTAAACTAAAGAAAAATGTTACAGCCTAAAAGAACAAAATACCGTAAGGTACAAAAAGGTAAAATGAAAGGTAACTCTCAAAGAGGGCATGAACTTTCAAATGGAATGTTTGGTATTAAATCTGTACATGAAGATGGAATGTTCTTGACTTCTCGTCAAATCGAAGCTGCACGTATCGCTGCAACTCGTTACATGAAGAGAGAAGGACAATTATGGATTAAAATATTTCCAGACAAACCTATTACTAAGAAACCTCTTGAAGTACGTATGGGTAAAGGTAAAGGAGCAGTTGAGTATTGGGCTGCTGTTGTTAAACCAGGAAGAATTATGTTTGAAGTTGGAGGGGTTCCATTGTCAGTTGCAAAAGAGGCTTTACGTCTTGCAGCTCAAAAACTTCCAGTAAAAACTAAGTTCGTCGTTGCTAGAGATTTCGAAGCATAATTTATATTTATTATGAAACAATCAGAAATAAAAGATCTTTCTGCAGCGGAGTTGCAAGAAAAACTTAGTCAAACTAAGAAAGTATATGCTGACCTAAAAATGGCTCACGCTATTTCTCCAATTGCTAACCCACTTCAAATTAGAAGTGTTAGAAGAACAGTTGCAAGATTGGCTACAGAGTTAACTAAAAGAGAGTTACAATAATTGTATTCTGCTGAAAGATGGAAGAAAAAAGAAATTTAAGAAAAGAAAGAATAGGTGTTGTTACTTCAAATAAAATGGATAAATCTATTGTTATTGCTGAAGTAAGAAAAGTAAAACACCCATTATACGGTAAGTTCGTGTTAAAAACTAAGAAATATGTTGCACACGACGAAAAAAACGACTGTAACATTGGAGATACTGTAAGAATTAGCGAAACGCGTCCTTTAAGTAAAACAAAATGTTGGAGATTAGTTGAAATCTTAGAAAGAGCTAAATAATTATGGTACAACAAGAATCAAGACTAAAAGTAGCAGATAACACGGGAGCTAAAGAAGTTTTAACTATTCGTGTTTTAGGAGGTACTAAAAGAAGATATGCCTCTGTTGGTGACAAAATTGTAGTTTCTATCAAAGATGCAACTCCAAACGGAAACGTGAAAAAAGGAGCTGTTTCAACTGCAGTTGTTGTGCGTACTAAAAAAGAAGTGAGAAGAGCTGATGGTTCTTATATCCGTTTCGATGACAATGCATGTGTTCTTTTGAATGCTGCAGGGGAAATGAGAGGAACTCGTGTTTTTGGTCCGGTAGCAAGAGAACTTCGTGAAAAACAATTCATGAAAATTGTATCATTAGCACCAGAAGTGCTTTAATTCGTTTTAAGATGATAAAGCTAAAAATAAAATCAGGAGATATCGTAAGAGTAATTGCTGGAGACCATAAAGGTGCTGAAGGTAAAGTTTTACGTGTTTACCGTGAGAAAAATAAAGCGATAGTTGAAGGTGTAAACATGGTTTCGAAACATACAAAACCAAGTGCTAAAAACCCTCAAGGTGGTATCGTTAAGAAAGAAGCTTCTATTCAAATTTCTAACATTGCTTTAATTGATCCTAAAACTAAGGAAACAACTAGAGTAGGTATTAGAGTAGAAGGAGATAAGAAAGTAAGATTTTCAAAAAAATCTAATCAAGTACTATAGTAATGGCATATACACCTAGACTAAAAGAAGAATATAAGAGTAGAGTAATCTCTGCTCTTAAAGAGGAATTCGGATATACAAACGTAATGCAAGTTCCTAAATTGGAAAAAATCGTTTTGAGCCGTGGAGTTGGTGCAGCTGTATCTGATAAAAAACTTATTGACTATGCAGTTGATGAGTTAACAAAGATCACTGGACAAAAAGCAGTATCTACAATTTCTAAGAAAGACGTTGCGTCTTTCAAATTAAGAAAAGGGATGCCTATTGGAGCAAAAGTAACTTTACGTGGTGAGAGAATGTATGAGTTTTTAGATAGACTTATAACTTCTGCTTTACCGCGCGTTAGAGATTTTAGTGGTATCAAAGCTACAGGTTTCGACGGAAGAGGAAATTACAATCTTGGAGTTTTAGAGCAAATCATTTTCCCTGAAATTGATATTGACAAAGTAAACAAAATTTCAGGAATGGATATTACTTTTGTTACTACTGCAAAAACAGACAAAGAGGCAAAGTCATTATTGGCTGAATTAGGTTTACCTTTTAAAAAGAATTAAGACATGGCTAAAGAATCAATGAAAGCCCGTGAGGTGAAAAGAGAGAAAACGGTAGCTAAGTATGCTGAAAAAAGAAAAGCTTTATTAGAAGCTGGAGATTATGAAGGCCTACAAAGATTACCTAAAAATGCTTCACCAGTTCGTTTGCACAATCGTTGTAAATTAACAGGTAGACCGAGAGGTTATATTCGTCAATTTGGTATTTCACGTGTAACTTTCCGTGAGATGGCTAATAATGGATTAATTCCTGGAGTTAAAAAGGCATCTTGGTAATCTCGCAATAAGTTATTACTTTTGCAAACCAAAAAATAATTTTTAATTGATTAAAGGTTCGGGAAACGGGTGTTTCCCGAAAACCATAATCGCAATCAAATACATATGTATACAGATCCTATTGCAGATTATTTGACTAGAGTTCGTAACGCTGTGGCTGCAAACCACAAAGTTGTTGAAATTCCAGCATCTAATCTAAAAAAAGAAATAACTAAGATCTTATTTGATCAAGGTTATATCTTGAGTTACAAATTTGAGACGAACACTGTTCAAGGTTCGATCAAAATTGCTTTGAAGTACGATAAAGATACTAAAGAGCCTGTAATCAAAGATATTCAAAGAATTAGTAAACCTGGTTTACGTAAGTACGCAGGTGCTGCCAAATTACCTAGAATCCTTAACGGATTAGGAATTGCTATTGTTTCTACATCAAAAGGTTTGATGACTGGAAAACAAGCTAAGCAATTAAATGTAGGTGGTGAAGTAATTTGTTACGTATACTAATTTTAAACAGTAGATAAGATGTCAAGAATAGGTAAAAGCCCAATTGCAATCACTGCTGGTGTAACCGTTGAAATTAAAGACGGTACTATTACAGTAAAAGGAAAAAAAGGTCAACTAACTCAGGAGTTTTCGGACGTAACTGTAAAAGTTGAAGGCGATCAAGTTTTAGTTGAAAGATCGTCAGATCAAAAAGACCAAAGAGCAAAACACGGATTATACAGAGCATTAATCAGTAACATGATTGTTGGTGTATCTGAAGGTTTTACTAAAGAACTAGAATTAGTTGGAGTTGGTTATAGAGCTTCAAACCAAGGTCAAAAGTTAGATTTAGCTCTTGGATATTCTCACAATATTGTTTTAGAAATTGCTCCTGAAGTAAGTTTAGAAACAATATCTGAAAAAGGTAAAAACCCTATCGTAAAATTAACATCATTTGATAAACAACTTTTAGGTCAAGTTGCTGCGAAAATCAGAGGTTTCCGTAAGCCAGAGCCATATAAAGGAAAAGGTGTTAAATTTGTGGGTGAAGTATTAAGAAGAAAAGCAGGTAAATCAGCTTAAAAAATAAGATTATGTCATTAACAAAATCTGATAGAAGACAGAGAATTAAATACAGAATTAGAAAAGCGATTAGTGGTTCTGCTGCTAGACCAAGACTTTCTGTTTTTAGAAGTAATAAAGAAATTTACGCTCAAATCATTGATGATGTAAATGGAGTTACTATATTAGCTGCATCTTCAAGAGAAAAAGAAATAGGAAAAGGTACTAACGTTGAAATCGCTGCTGCTGTTGGAAAACTTGTTGCAGAGAAAGCGTTAAAAGCTGGGATTGATACCATCACTTTTGATAGAGGTGGATATTTGTATCACGGTCGTATTAAATCATTAGCAGAAGGCGCAAGAGCCGCTGGACTTAAATTCTAATATATTATGTCTAAATACAAAAATGTAGAATTAGTAAAACCTAGTGGTCTTGAACTTAAAGATCGTCTAGTTAGTGTTAATCGTGTTACTAAAGTTACAAAAGGTGGTAGAGCTTTCGGTTTTTCTGCTATTGTAGTTGTAGGTGATGAAAATGGAGTAGTTGGTCATGGATTAGGAAAATCTAAAGACGTTTCTGAAGCAATTGCGAAAGCAGTAGAAGATGCTAAGAAAAACTTAGTTAGAATTCCTTTGAACGGACAATCTGTTCCTCACGAACAAAAAGGTAAATTTGGTGGTGCACGTGTATTCTTAATTCCAGCATCTCATGGTACTGGAGTTATCGCTGGTGGAGCTGTTCGTTCGGTTCTTGAATCAGTAGGTATTCATGATGTATTGTCTAAATCTCAAGGATCATCAAATCCACATAACGTAGTAAAAGCAACTTTTGATGCTTTATTGCAAATGAGAAGCGCTCATACTGTTGCAAAACAAAGAGGTGTTTCTTTAGAGAAAGTTTTTAAAGGTTAATTAGGAAATTATGGCTAAATTATTAGTAAAACAAGTAAGAAGCAAAATCAACTGCCCTCTTTCTCAAAAGAGAGGATTGGAAGCTTTAGGTCTACGTAAAATTGGACAAGTTGTGGAGCACGAGTCAAATCCTGCTATCCTTGGGATGATAAACAAAGTTAAACACTTAGTTTCTGTTGAAGAAGCTAAATAACAAATACTGTTATGAATTTAAGTAACTTACAACCTGCTGAAGGATCTACGCACAATCAAAATAAAAGATTAGGTAGAGGAGAAGGTTCTGGAAAAGGTGGTACCGCTGCACGTGGACACAAAGGAGCAAAATCTCGTTCTGGTTATTCTAAAAAGATTGGTTTTGAAGGAGGGCAGATGCCACTTCAAAGACGTGTACCTAAGTTTGGTTTCAAAAACATCAATCGTAAAGAATACGAAGGTGTTAATTTAGATACTCTTCAATTGTTAGTAGATAATGGTTTGATTACTGACTCTGTTTCTATGACAGAATTTGTTGCAAATCGTCTAGCTACTAAAAATGAAATCGTTAAGATTTTAGGTAGAGGAGAATTGAAAGCAAAATTAAAAGTAACTGCCCACAAATTTACTGCTACTGCAAAAGCGGCTATTGAAGCTGCTGGTGGAGAAGCTGTAACTATATAACTTATCTATTAAGATGAAGAAATTTATTGAATCAATAAGTAATGTTTGGAAAATCGAAGAACTGAAAAATAGAATCTTAATTACATTAGGGTTACTTTTAGTATATCGTTTTGGAGCACACGTTACGCTTCCTGGAATTGATGCAACGCAATTGACTGGTTTAGCGGGACAAACTAAAAATGGTCTAGGATCTATTCTAGACATGTTCACAGGGGGTGCTTTCTCTAAAGCTTCAGTTTTTGCTTTAGGTATCATGCCTTATATTTCTGCGTCTATTGTTGTTCAGTTAATGGGAATTGCGATTCCATATTTACAAAAACTTCAAAATGATGGAGAAAGTGGTAGAAAAAAGATTAATCAAATCACTCGTTGGTTGACTATAGCTATTACACTGGTTCAAGGTCCAACTTATATCTATAATTTATACAAAACATTGCCTAGTAATGCATTTTTACTGGGCTTTAATTCGCCAGAATTTTTGTTTTCGTCTGTTATTATTCTAGTTACAGGTACAATTTTTGCTATGTGGCTTGGAGAAAAAATTACAGATAAAGGTATTGGTAACGGAATTTCATTATTAATTATGGTTGGTATCCTTGCTCGTTTACCACAAGCTTTTATTCAAGAGTTTACAACGAGAGTTACCAATAACAATGGAGGTCCAATGTTATTAGTTATTGAAATTATTGTGTGGTTATTAGTGATCATTTCTTGTGTATTGCTTACTATGGCAGTACGTAGAATTCCGGTTCAATACGCTCGTCGTACAACAACTGGAGACTATGAGCAAGATTTGGCTGGTGGTAATAGACAATGGATTCCTCTTAAGCTTAATGCTTCTGGGGTTATGCCGATCATTTTTGCTCAGGCAATTATGTTTATACCAGCTGCTGTAGCTGGATTGTCTAAATCAGATGCATCACAATCGATTGTTGGAGCATTTAGTAATATGTTTGGTTTCTGGTATAATTTTGTCTTTGCAACTTTAATTATTGTATTTACATTCTTTTACACTGCAATCACTGTACCTACTAACAAGATGGCCGATGATTTAAAAAGAAGCGGTGGTTTTATTCCAGGTGTAAGACCAGGAGCTGAAACTTCTGAATTCTTAGATAAAGTGATGTCTTTAATAACTTTCCCAGGATCTTTATTCCTTGCTTTGATTGCTGTGTTCCCAGCTATTGTTGTAAGTATTATGGATGTACAACAATCTTGGGCGATGTTTTTTGGAGGTACCTCATTAATAATTATGGTTGGAGTTGCAATAGATACTATTCAACAAATCAATTCATACTTGTTAAACAAACATTATGATGGTTTAATGAAGACTGGTAAAAATAGAAAAGCAGTAGCTTAATATATTTATGGCAAAACAATCAGCAATAGAACAAGACGGATCAATCATTGAAGCATTATCTAATGCAATGTTCCGTGTAGAGTTAGAAAATGGACATATTGTAATTGCTCATATTTCTGGTAAAATGCGAATGCATTACATCAAATTATTACCTGGTGATAAAGTGAAACTAGAAATGAGTCCTTATGATTTGTCAAAAGCAAGAATTACTTATCGATATTAAAGGATATTCAATATGAAAGTTAGAGCATCAGTAAAAAAGAGAAGCGCCGAGTGTATTATCGTGCGTAGAAAAGGGAGATTGTACGTAATAAACAAAAAGAATCCTAGATTTAAACAAAGACAAGGATAATTATGGCAAGAATAGCAGGGGTAGATATCCCAAAAAACAAAAGAGGTGTTATTGCACTTACCTATATCTTCGGATTAGGAAAAAGTAGAGCTATTGAGATTTTAGAAAAAGCTCAAGTAAGCCAAGATAAAAAAGTTCAAGATTGGAATGACGACGAAATCGGAGCAATTCGTGAGGCTGTTTCATTTTACAAAATTGAAGGAGAATTACGTTCTGAAATTTCTTTAAACATTAAACGTTTAATGGATATTGGTTGTTACAGAGGTATTCGTCACAGATCTGGTCTTCCATTAAGAGGACAAAGAACTAAAAACAACTCTAGAACAAGAAAAGGTAAAAGAAAAACTGTTGCTAACAAGAAAAAAGCAACTAAATAATAAGTAATATGGCTAAAGCAACTGCAAAAAAACGTAAAGTTATCGTTGAATCAACGGGTGAGGCTCATATTTCTGCCACTTTCAATAACATTATCATTTCTTTGACTAATAAAAAAGGTGAAGTTATTTCTTGGTCTTCAGCTGGTAAAATGGGTTTCAGAGGTTCTAAAAAGAACACTCCGTACGCGGCTCAAATGGCAGCAGAAGATTGTGCAAAAGTTGCACTAGAGGCAGGACTTAAAAAAGTAAAAGTTTATGTAAAAGGACCAGGAAACGGACGTGAGTCTGCTATCCGTTCTATTCATAACGGTGGAATTGAAGTTACAGAAATCATTGATGTTACTCCAATGCCTCACAACGGATGTCGTCCTCCAAAAAGACGTAGAGTTTAATTTTTATTATTTATAGTATAAACAAGGTAGAACATAGATTATCGAAGGATTAGACCTGAATTCATAATTTCTACCTTAAATTTTTTTTAAAATGGCAAGATATACTGGTCCTAAAACCAAAATCGCTCGTAAATTTGGCGAGGCAATCTTCGGAGATGATAAATCTTTCGAAAAAAGAAATTACCCACCTGGACAACACGGGATGGCTAAAAAAAGAGGAAAAAAATCTGAGTACGCTGTTCAGTTAATGGAAAAGCAAAAAGCTAAATATTCTTATGGAATTTTAGAAAAACAATTCAGAAATTTATTCGAAAAAGCATCAGCAACTAAAGGAGTTACTGGTGAAGTTTTATTACAATTATGCGAAGCAAGATTAGATAATGTTGTTTTTAGAATGGGAATTGCTCCCTCTAGAAGAGGTGCGCGTCAAATCGTTTCTCACAGACACATTACTGTAAATGGAGAAGTTGTTAATATTCCTTCTTACCACCTTAAGCCTGGTGATAAAGTTGCAGTTCGTGAAAAATCTAAATCT
The DNA here is from genome assembly GCF_042678225.1 of Flavobacterium artemisiae. Taxonomy (NCBI): domain Bacteria; kingdom Pseudomonadati; phylum Bacteroidota; class Flavobacteriia; order Flavobacteriales; family Flavobacteriaceae; genus Flavobacterium; species Flavobacterium artemisiae. Next base: position 116,678 of record NZ_JBHUDZ010000002.1, read on the forward strand.
TTAGAAGCTATCGAACGTTCTTTATCAAATTCAAGTCATGTTTATGAATGGATTACTTGGAACAATGATCTTAAAGAAGGAACTTTTGTTTCTGTACCTGCAAGACTTCAAATTCCAGAAAACATTAAAGAACAATTAATCGTAGAGTTGTACAACAAATAATAATTGACTTAGTCGAAATTTATGGCAATATTTAATTTTCAAAAGCCCGATAAAGTTATCATGATCGATTCAACCGATTTTGAAGGTAAATTCGAATTTAGACCTTTAGAACCTGGTTATGGATTGACAGTTGGTAATGCACTTAGAAGAGTTTTGCTTTCAGCGTTAGAAGGTTATGCAATTACATCTGTTCGTATCGAAGGTGTAGATCATGAGTTTTCTACTATTTCAGGTGTTGTTGAGGACGTTACAGAAATTATCCTTAATCTTAAACAAGTACGTTTCAAACGTCAGATTGAAGATATCGATAATGAATCAGTTACTATTTCTGTTTCTGGTAAAGACCAATTGACAGCAGGTGATTTTCAAAAATTTATCTCAGGTTTCCAAGTTCTGAATCCAGACCTTGTTATCTGTAATTTAGATTCTAAAATCAAATTGAACTTCGATTTAACTATCGAAAAAGGTAGAGGATACGTTCCTGCTGAAGAGAACAAAAAACAGAATGCTGCAATTGGAACAATTTTTACAGATTCTATTTTTACTCCGGTAAAAAATGTAAAATATGCAATCGAAAATTTCCGTGTAGAGCAAAAAACAGATTACGAAAAATTAGTTTTTGAAATCAAAACTGATGGATCTATCAATCCAAAAGATGCTCTTACTGAAGCTGCTAAAGTTTTAATTCACCATTTCATGTTGTTCTCTGATGAAAGAATTACACTTGAGGCTGACGAAATTGCACAAACAGAATCGTATGATGAAGAGTCATTGCATATGAGACAATTGCTTAAAACTAAGCTTGTTGATATGGATTTATCTGTGAGAGCATTAAATTGCTTGAAAGCGGCTGAAGTTGATACACTTGGTGATTTAGTATCGTTCAATAAAAATGACCTAATGAAATTCCGTAATTTCGGTAAAAAATCTTTAACTGAACTTGATGAACTTGTTGCAGTGAAGAATTTAACTTTCGGAATGGATTTAGCTAAATACAAATTAGATAAAGAATAATTTACTTCATATTTTGCTCTCCATAGTGGATTGTAGCAAGATGAAGATAAAAAAAACACGTCATGAGACACGGAAAAAAATTCAACCACTTAAGCAGACAAACTGGACATAGAAAAGCTATGTTGGCTAATATGGCTTGTTCTCTTATTGAGCACAAACGTATTAACACTACTGTTGCTAAAGCTAAAGCGCTTAAACAATTCGTTGAGCCTTTAATTACAAAATCAAAAGAAGATACGACTCACAACCGTCGTATTGTTTTTGCTTACTTACGTAGTAAATATGCTGTAACAGATTTGTTCAGAGATGTAGCTGCTAAAGTTGGAGACCGTCCAGGTGGATACACTCGTATCATTAAAGTTGGAAATCGTTTGGGAGATAATGCTGATATGGCAATGATCGAACTTGTTGACTTCAATGAACTTTACAACGGAGGTAAAAAAGAAGTTAAAAAAGCGAAAAGCCGTCGTGGAGGTAAAGCTAAAAAAGCTGAAACTGCTGCTCCAGAAGCTCCTGCTTCTGAAACAGAAACGACTACTGAAGCTTCTGAATAATTATGAGAGTAATCATTCTATAAAAATAAAGGATAGACTAATTTTTAGTTTATCCTTTTTTTTTGATTTTTTTGGAGGTTAGAGAAATCTAACTTATTTGAATTGAGTGGTTTTATTTTTATGAATGAAAGTTTTAAAAAATCTTGGACACACTCTTTTAAAGAATTAAATTTGCAAAATATCTAATTACACTTAATGTCCTTTTGGATTTAAGACGATAAAAAAACAATACAAATTAAATAATGAAATACACAACACGACAGAGCGCCATTTTATTACTTAGTGATGGAACAATCTTTCACGGAAAATCTATTGGTATCAGCGGTAAAACTTTTGGTGAAGTTTGTTTTAATACTGGAATGACTGGCTATCAAGAGATCTTTACTGATCCTTCTTATTTTGGTCAAATCATGGTTACTACAAATCCACATATTGGGAATTATGGTATTAATGATTTAGAAGTTGAATCTGAAAGCGTGAAAATTGCTGGTTTAGTTTGTAAAAATTTCAGCTTTAATTATTCACGTGAAGGTGCCTCAGGAAGCTTAGAAGATTATTTTGCAAAACAGAACTTAATCTGTATTTCTGATGTTGATACGCGTGCTTTAGTAAGCTATATTAGAGACAACGGTGCTATGAATGCGGTTATATGTACTGATGGAACTTCTATTGAAGATTTAAAGAAAGAATTAGCAAATGTTCCTGATATGGAAGGTTTGGAATTGGCATCTAAAGTGTCTACTAAAGAACCATACTTTGTGGGTGATGAGAATGCTACATACAAAATCTCAGCATTAGATTTAGGTATTAAAAAGAATATCTTACGAAATCTTGCTAAAAGAGATTGTTATATTAAAGTTTTCCCATACGATTCAACATACGAAGATTTGACGGCATTTAATCCAGATGGTTATTTCTTGTCAAATGGACCGGGGGATCCAGATCCACTTTATGGGGCTATTGAAGTGGCTGAAAAAATTATTGCTGAAGATAAGCCTTTATTCGGAATTTGCTTGGGGCATCAGGTAATTGCTCTTGCAAATGGTGTTAAGACATATAAAATGTTTGGTGGCCATAGAGGAATTAATCACCCTGTGAAAAACCTTATTACTGGTAAAGGAGAAATCACTTCTCAAAATCATGGTTTTGCTGTAAAAAGAGAAGCTTTAGAAGGTCATCCAGAATTAGAACTAACTCACATACATTTAAATGATGATACTGTAGCTGGAATGAGAATGAAAAATAAGAATTGTTTTTCAGTACAATACCATCCCGAAGCTAGTCCTGGACCACACGATTCTTCTTATTTATTTGATCAATTTGTGGAGAATATAAAAACTAGCAAAGTCTAAAACGATGTAGTTAATAAATAAAGATGCTTAATGACTAAAATGAGTTTTTAGTATTAAATATTTTTATACTTTCGAAAAAAAAATATAATTTATTAATAAAAAACAAAAATAATGAGTATTATAATTAAAGTTCACGCAAGACAAATTCTTGATTCTAGAGGTAATCCTACTATTGAAGTAGATGTAGTAACTGAAAATGGAGTTTTAGGTAGAGCTGCGGTTCCATCTGGAGCATCAACTGGAGAGCACGAAGCTGTTGAATTACGTGATGGAGGTAAAGCTTACCTAGGTAAAGGTGTTTTGAATGCAGTGAATAATGTAAATACTGTTATTGCTGAAGAATTAGTTGGAACTTCTGTTTTTGAACAAAACACAATTGACCAATTAATGATTGATTTGGATGGAACTCCAAACAAATCTAAATTAGGAGCTAACGCAATTTTAGGAGTTTCTTTGGCTGCTGCAAAAGCTGCTGCTAACGAACTTGGATTGCCATTATACAGATACGTTGGTGGTGTTTCTGCAAATACATTACCAGTTCCGATGATGAATATCATCAACGGTGGTTCTCACTCTGATGCACCTATTGCATTCCAAGAATTTATGATTTTCCCTGTAAAAGCAACTTCTTTTACACATTCTATGCAAATGGGAACTGAGATTTTCCACAGCTTGAAAAAAGTTTTACACGATAGAGGTTTAAGTACAGCTGTTGGTGATGAAGGAGGTTTTGCTCCAAACTTAGCTGGTGGTACTGAAGATGCTTTAGATACTATAAAATTAGCTGTTGAGAAAGCTGGATATTCTTTCGGTGACGAAATTATGATCGCTCTTGACTGTGCTGCTTCTGAGTTTTATGTAAACGGAAAATACGATTACACTAAATTTGAAGGTGAAACTGGAAAAATCAGAACTTCTGAAGAGCAAGCTGATTATTTAGCTGAACTTGCTGCTAAATATCCAATCATTTCTATCGAAGATGGTATGTACGAAGATGACTGGGATGGATGGAAAGCTTTAACTGATAAAATCGGAGATAAAGTACAATTAGTTGGTGATGATTTGTTTGTTACTAATGTTGAGCGCTTATCTACTGGAATTCAAAAAGGAATTGCTAACTCAATCTTAGTAAAAGTTAACCAAATTGGTACTCTAACTGAAACTATTGCAGCTGTAAACATGGCTAAAAATGCTGGATATACTTCTGTAATGTCTCACCGTTCTGGAGAAACTGAAGATAATACAATTGCAGATCTAGCTGTCGCTTTAAACTGTGGTCAAATTAAAACAGGTTCTGCTTCTCGTTCAGACCGTATGGCAAAATACAACCAATTATTAAGAATTGAGGAAGAACTAGGAAGTACTGCTTATTTCCCTGGTTTAAATGCTTTCAAGATTAAATAATCATAAGAGTTATATTAAGATAAACCATTCATTTTTTAATGAATGGTTTTTTTTTGGACTTTTAACAAATTCATAGCAGGATTCTTTTTTTAGTTAGTCTTAAATTTATTAGATTTGGTAAATTATTATTTAAAGAATTATTTCTCATATATTATGTCAAAAATAGCTACATTAGAAATAGACGGTAAAAAAATTGAACTTCCAGTAATCACAGGAAGTGAAAATGAATCGGCTATCGATATTAACAAATTACGTGATTTAACAGGTGTTATTACAATTGATCCAGGTTACAAAAACTCAGGATCTTGTACTAGTGAGATCACTTTTCTTGATGGAGAAGAAGGAATTTTACGTTACAGAGGATATTCAATCGAAGATCTAGCAGAAAAAGCTAGCTTCTTAGAAGTTTCTTATCTTTTGATTTTTGGAGAATTACCTACTGCTGCACAATTAGAAGATTTTGAAAATGGTATTAAAAAACATTCTTTGGTAAACGAAGAAATGAAAAATATCATCGATGGTTTTCCAAAAACAGCTCACCCAATGGGAGTTTTATCTGCTTTGACAAGTGCTTTGACAGCATTTAATCCTAAAGCAGTAAATGTTGATAATCAAAAAGAAATGTATGAGGCTATTTGTAAAACAATGGCTAAATTCCTTGTAATTGCTACTTGGACTTACAGAAAATCTATGGGTTATCCTTTAAATTATTATGATAATACAAAAGGATATGTAGAAAGCTTTATGCAATTAATGTTCAAATTGCCTACAGGACCTTACGCTGCAAATCCAGTAATCGTAAATGCTTTAGATAAATTATTTATCCTTCATGCTGATCACGAACAAAACTGTTCTACTTCTACAGTAAGAATGGTTGGTTCTTCTCATGCAGGTTTATTTGCGTCAGTTTCTGCTGGTGTTTCTGCTCTTTGGGGGCCTCTTCATGGAGGTGCTAACCAAGCGGTGCTTGAAATGTTAGAAGAAATTAATAAAGATGGTGGTGATACAGATAAATTCTTAGCAAAAGCAAAAGATAAAAATGATCCATTCCGTTTAATGGGATTCGGACACAGAGTTTACAAAAACTTCGATCCAAGAGCAAAAATTATCAAAAAAGCAGCAACAGAGGTATTAGAAACGTTAGGTGTTGAAGATCCAATCTTAGATATTGCTAGAAAATTAGAAACAGCTGCTCTTGAAGATGATTATTTCAAATCAAGAAACTTATATCCAAACGTAGATTTCTATTCTGGAATTATCTACAGAGCTTTAGGTATTCCAACCGATATGTTTACGGTTATGTTCGCTATAGGAAGATTACCTGGTTGGATTGCGCAATGGAAAGAAATGCGTGAAAATAAAGAACCAATTGGTAGACCAAGACAGATTTACACTGGGCATCCGCTTAGAGAATTTAAGTCTAACAAATAAAAAAAATGAAAGCTTCACTTAACTGTGAAGCTTTTTTTATATTTGCTCAAAATATATTAAGGTTATGTTGCAATTAAATGTAAAGAACGAAACATCTAGGCTTCGTGCTGTTGTTTTGGGTTCTGCTGTTCATAATGGGCCGACTCCAACAATTGAGGAAGCTTATGATCCTAAATCATTGGAACATATTAAAGCGGGAACTTATCCCGTAGAGAAAGATATGGTTGCTGAAATGGATGCTTTTACTGCTGTTTTCCAGAAATATGATGTAACTGTTTATCGTCCGGAAATGATTGAAAACTACAATCAGATTTTTGCAAGAGATATTGGTTTTGTAATTGATGATACTTTTGTGAAATCAAATATTTTGCCTGATCGAGAAAGAGAGTTAGACGCTATTCAATATGTAATTGACCAAATGGATCCTTTGAAAGTAGTTCGTCCACCTGAAGAAGTTCACATTGAAGGCGGTGATGTAATGCTTTGGAATGACCATATTTTTATAGGAACTTATAAAGGAAGTGATTACAAAGGTTATATTACTGCGCGCACAAACATGCAGGGGGTAAATTATATCAAATCATTATTCCCAAATAAAATAGTTAAAGAATTTGATTTAGTAAAATCAAAATTGGAAGCTAGAGATAATGCTCTGCATTTGGATTGCTGTTTTCAACCTGTCGGAAAAGATAAAGGAATTATTTATAAAAGAGGTTTCCGCGAAGAAGCTGACTATTTGTATTTGGTAAATCTTTTTGGAAAAGAAAATTTATTTCATATCGAAAGAAACGAAATGTATAATATGTTTTCGAATGTGTTTTCTATTGATGAAAATGTAGTGGTTTCTGAAAAGAATTTTACAAGATTGAATAACTGGCTTCGTGAAAATGGTTTTACGGTTGAAGAAATTCCATATGCTGAAATTGCTAAACAAGAAGGTTTGTTGAGATGTTCAACATTGCCATTAATTAGAGATTAAAAAAAGTTTCAGGTTTCAGGTTTCAAGTTGCGACAACTTGAAATCTCGCTCGAAAGCTTTGGTTGAACAGTCGACGCAAACTTGAAATAAAAAAATAAAAAACATGAAACAGACAACAAATTCAATCGTAATGATTCGGCCAGTTGCTTTTAGAATGAATGAGCAGACGGCTGTAAATAATTATTACCAAAAAGTGTTAGACGGACTTTTGCCAAGTACGGTTAATGCCAAAGCGCAGCAAGAATTTGATACTTTCGTAGATAAATTGAGAGCAGTTGGTGTTGATGTAACCGTAATTGAAGATACTTTAGAAATGGATACTCCGGATAGTATTTTTCCAAACAACTGGGTTTCATTTCATGAAAATGGGGATGTAGCATTATATCCGATGTTTGCGAAGAATAGACGTCAAGAGCGCCGTGAAGATATTTTAGATACTTTAGAAGAAAAAGGATTTGAAATTACAAATATCATGGATTATACTTCTGCAGAAGAAGATGGTATTTTCTTAGAAGGGACTGGAAGCTTGCTTCTTGATCGTGCAAACGGAAAAGCCTATTGCGCATTATCTCCACGAGCAGATGAAGAGCTTTTTATAGAATTCTGTGAAGACTTTGATTATGCACCAGTAATTTTTGAAGCTTTTCAAACTGTTGACGGCGAACGTAAACTAATTTATCACACGAATGTGATGATGTGTTTAGGAGAAACCTTTGCAGTTATTTGTGCCGATTGCATTGATGACAAAAAAGAACGCAAAATGGTTTTGGATAACCTAAAAGCAGATAATAAGGAAGTAATCTTAATTACAGAAGCGCAGGTTAATAATTTTGCAGGTAATATGTTAGAAATTAGAGGGAATGATGATAAACGTTATATCGTTATGAGTGCTTCTGCTCACCAAAGTCTGACTTCAAAACAAATTGAGCAATTAGAAAAACATGCCGAAATTCTAAGTTCAAGTTTAGATACTATTGAAGCATGCGGAGGAGGAAGTGCCAGATGCATGATGGCAGAAGTTTTTCTTCCAAGAAATTAATAAAGAACTTTATAAAAAAAGGATAAGATATTGAGTTTTATCCTTTTTTATGTTTAAAAATAACTTGATTACATCAAGTTTCCTTTGATGATATTTACGATCGAACTTACGATATATTGAATACCTATCGAAATAACAATAAAGCCAACAATTCTAGAAATAGCAACAATTCCAGATGCTCCTAGTATTCGGGCTAAATAATGAGCGCTTTTTAAAATAGCAAAAATCGCAATTGCTATAGCAAGAATTGCTAGGGTAGAAATGATAATTTCGTTTAACTGATGATGCTCTTGATAAAAAGCAATTAAAAGCGACATCGATCCAGGACCTGCAAGCATTGGAATTGCAAGAGGTGTAAGAGCAATATCATTTCGCTGCTGTGCTTCATTTTCTATCTTTTTATTAATTCCTCGTTTTTTATTGAATTTACCAGAAAGTAGAGAAAAACCAGAATTTACGATTACAATTCCTCCCGCAATTCTTAAGGCATCAATACTGATCCCGAAGAAAGATAATACGTATTGGCCAATAAAATAAGAAACCAATAAAATGATAAAAACGTTAATAGCTGTCCAGAGAGAAATTCTAGATCTTTCTTTCTTAGAATCATGCTGCGTTAAACCCACAAAAATTGGTACAGTGCCAATTGGATTAAGAACTGAAAATAAAGCGGCAAATAAGTAAATGAATAATTCCATATAAATTGGGTTAGTAAAGTAAAAGTACTCTTTTTTTTAACATTTGAAAGCTGGTTTGTGTTACTGCATTAATTTTTAAATATTAATTTATCGACAGCAGTAAATAAAATTAAGACTCATTCTTTTTGATTACTTTTGTATTTTAAATCGAAAAAATGAAAAATAAGAAAACATTAGTTCTTGGAGCATCTACAAATCCAGAACGTTATTCATATAGAGCTGTAAATATGTTGGTTGGGAAAGGGCATTCTGTTTTAGCAGTAGGTCAGAAAACGGGAGAAGTAGCAGGAGTAAAAATTCAAACTAAGGCGATTCCAGTTAAAAATATAGATACTATTACGCTTTACTTAAACCCTTCACGTCAACGAGATTATTACAATTATATCGTAGAAGCTCATCCAAAAAGAGTGGTGTTTAATCCAGGAACTGAAAATCCAGAACTGTATCAATTATTAGAATTGAATGATATTGAAGTTGAAGTGGCTTGTACCTTAGTTTTATTGGCTACAAATCAATATTGATTTAAAAACTAAAACTCTTTTGAGGTTTGAAGAAATCTTAATTTGAAACTAAATAATAGTAAAGTAATTAAGGTTATAAAGAAACTTTAAAGTGTTATTTTTGTCGTCATGGAATTTTCATCAAAATTAATAGAAAAAGCAGTAGGCGAAATCTCTCAGCTTCCAGGTATTGGTAAGCGTACGGCATTGCGTTTGGTACTTCATTTACTGAAACAACCTAAAGAACAAACTGCTTTTTTGTCTCAGGCGCTTTTAGCAATGAGAGAAGATATTAAATTTTGTGAAAGTTGTCATAATATTTCGGATACTAAAGTCTGTGAAATTTGCGCTAATGATAACAGAAATCATAGAACGATTTGTGTTGTTGAAGATATTCGAGATGTAATGGCAATTGAAAATACGGGGCAATATAAAGGAATCTATCACGTATTAGGAGGTAAAATTTCTCCCATTGAAGGAGTTGGTCCCAGTCAATTGATGATTTTCAGTTTAGTTGAAAAAGTAAAAGCAGGAAAGGTTGATGAGATTATTTTTGCTTTAAGTTCAACTATGGAAGGAGATACTACTAATTTCTACATTTATAAACAAATTGCAGACAAGGATATTATAATTTCAACAATTGCGAGAGGAATCTCTGTTGGCGACGAACTTGAATATGCTGATGAGATTACTCTAGGACGAAGTATTCTACATCGAATTCCATTTGAAAAGACATTTAAAAATAATTAACCATCCCCAAATTAAACTTAGATTTCCTGAAAATTAAAGGAAAAGCTATATTTGCGACAAATTTAAACTGATGACAAAAAAAAGCATTTATATCTTACTATTAATTAGTACGTTATTTACTTCTTGTATTCCCCTGAAAGAATTGGTATATCTGCAGGATAAAAGCACCTCAAGTGAACAAAATAATATAAAAGAAGTTGATTTAAAACCTTACAGATTACAGGTAAATGATATTATTAGTATTAATATAAAAGCGATTGATCCTAAATTGGTTTCGATTTTTAATACATCAGAAAATGGTTCTTCTACGACGGCTAAATCTGAATCTACACTTTACTTTGATGGTTTTACAGTTGATGATCACGGAAATATCAGAATGCCGATTTTAGGTGAAATAAATGTTATCGGATATACTTTAGAAGAAGTTCGTATTAAAATTGAAAAAAAATTATTAGAGGAATATTTTAAAAGTGAAGCAAATCTTTTTGTCACAGTCAAATTAGGAGGCTTTAGGTATACAATTAATGGCGAAGTAGGTAGTACAGGTACTAAAATGTTATTTAAAGAACATGTAAATATTATGGAAGCTATAGCTAATGCTGGGGATATTACTACCGTGGGAAATAGGCGAGCGGTAACAGTTATTCGCCAGAATCCAACTGGAGTACAAATGCAAGAGTTAGACTTAACAGATGTTGATGTAATGAAATCACCGTTCTATAATCTACAGCCAAACGATTATATCTATGTGAAACCTTTAAGACAGAAAACTTGGGGGACAGGACAAACAGGAATTCAGTCCATTGGAACAATCATTACGCTGTTGTCCTTGGCAACAACGGTATATCTAATTATCAAAAACTAAAGAAGATTTAAAAGATGTTAGATATAAAAGATTTCTCGATTTTTGAAAATCATTCCAATTTTGATTTTAAAGGCTTTTTATTAAAAATTCTCAGCTATTGGAAATGGTTTTTAATAAGTTTAATTATAACATTCACTATTGCGTATCAAGTAAACATTCGTAAAGAGAAAATTTACACGATGCAGACTGTTGTTTCTATAAAGGAGGAAAGCAATCCCTTTTTTACTTCAAATACTAGTTTAGTATTTAATTGGGGTGGAATATCAGATCAAGTAAATGGCATATCTACTATTTTACAATCTAGATCTCACAATGAAAGGGTGGTTGATAAACTGCAATTTTATATCGATTATCTTGAACAAGGAAAATATAACCTTATTGACTCTTATGGTCAGGTTCCTTTTTATCTTGAAATAGATAAAACTAAACCGCAGCTTGCAAATACATTAATTGGAATAAAGTTTTTAACTGCAAATGAATATCAAATTCAGGTGCTGTTTGAAAATAGTTCGGTTCCGACGATAACGTATAGTACTAATGCCTATACATCTGTTTCGGTTGTGCCGACAAACTTTACAAAAAGATTTAAAGTTGGAGAACGTGTAATAATGCCTTTTTTGAATTGGAAATTGCAGATTAATGATAATCCAGGTATTTACATTGGAAAAGAATATTTTGTGAGATTCAATGATTTTGATGAAACAGTTTCAAAATATAAAGGATTGAATGTTGATGGAGATAAAGGTGGTGGTTCAATATTGACCTTGTCTATGCAGGGAACCAATAAAGCAAGAATGGTTGATTATTTAAACTCGACTGTAAAAATGCTAATAAAAATACAGCTTGATGGTAAAAATCAATTTGCTACCAATACTATTCAATTTATTGACAGTACTTTAGTTGCAATGGAATCTCAGTTAAAACAGACAGGGAATGAATTAAAATCATTTCAAAAAGATAAAAACATCTATGAAATTGAGCAAGGTGGTGCTGGAGCATCAGATAGAATAATGAGCTTTGATGTTGAAAAAGATAAGGTAACAAGAAAAATAGCCTATTATAATTCATTAAAAGCATATTTAAATAACAGCAATGATTATTCAAGATTACCTGCTCCTTCTGTAGCTGGAATAGAAGATCCTAATATTGTGAGCAATGTTAGTAAACTGATAGCTCTATCTACTCAAAGATCAGAAATGGCTTATGCTGTAAAAAGTGAAAAGATATTCAGGGATTTTGATAATCAGATGGTTGCCGTTAAAAATGTTCTTTTAGAAAATATTGCTTCTGCAAAATCTTCGTTATTATACGATTTATCATTAGTTAACTCTAAGATTGGTCAAGCCGAAAGTGCAGTTAGAAAATTACCTCAAGAACAGCAAGAACTTTTGAAGATCAAAAGAAAGTATGATTTAAATGATAATATTTACAGTGAATTTTTGAAAAAAAGAAATGAAGCAGAAATCGTAAAAGCTTCTAATTTATCAGATATTCATTTTATTGATCCAGCAAAAGATGTAGGAGCAGGATTAATTGGTCCAAAAACATCTGTTAATTATGTTATGGCATTGTTTTTAGGAATACTTATTCCGCTTTTATTTGTTTTTGGAATATTTTTTATAAATAATTCGATTCAAAACTCAGATGATATTTCCAAATTAACGCAAATACCAATTATTGGCGTTGTTGGTGTAAACAAAGACGTAGTAAGTCTAGCCGTATTTGATAAGCCTAAATCGGCTCTTTCAGAGGCATTTAGAGGAATACGTTCTTCTCTTCAGTTTTTATATAAAAAACAACAATTGAGTGGTTCCAAAACATTAATGATAACTTCTTCTATTAGTGGCGAAGGAAAGACATTTTGTTCAATAAATATTGCAACTGTATTTGCATTAAGTGAAAAGAAAACTGTAATTGTTGGTCTAGATTTAAGAAAGCCAAGGTTGGCAGATGAATTTAATTTAACTACACCTTTAGGAGTTGTAAATTATTTAATTAGACAAAATAGTTTAAAAGAAATTACGAATAGCACTCCAATACCTAATTTAGATGTAATTCTTTCTGGGCCAATTCCCCCAAATCCTTCTGAGTTGATCTTGAGTGATGCTATGGCTGAATTGGTTAATGAGCTTAAACAAAAATACGATTACATCATATTAGATACTCCTCCAGTTGGTTTGGTTGCAGATGCATTAGAATTGGTTCAATTTGCTGATGTGACATTGTATATTGTGAGGCAGAATTACACTAAAAAAGACATGATAACGTTGTTAAATAACAGGGTTAAAAGAGGTGAATTGAATAACGCAAGTATTGTTCTAAATGGTTATCAGAATAAAGCAAAATATGGCGCAACTTACGGTTATGGTTATGGAGCTTATGCAAATGGTTATCATGAAGAAGAAGTGAAAACGGGCTTTTGGAAAACTCTTCTTAGTAAATTTAGAAAAGATTAAATGTTATGAGTGAAGCAGAAAATACAATTTTAATTACTGGTGGCGCAGGTTTCATAGGTTCAAATTTATGTGAATACTTTCTGCAAAAAGGATATAAAGTAATTTGTTTAGACAATTTTTCAACTGGACATCGTCATAATCTGAATAATTTTATTAATCATCCAAATTTTAAATTGATTGAGGGAGATATAAGAAATATTTCAGATTGTAATAATGCAGCAGATGGTGTAGATTTTGTTTTGCATCAAGCCGCATTAGGGTCTGTTCCGAGATCTATAAATGATCCTATAACCACGAATGAGGTAAATGTTTCTGGTTTTTTAAATATGCTGGTTGCTGCAAGAGATGCTAAAGTAAAACGTTTTATATATGCTGCAAGTTCTTCTACATATGGTGATTCTCAAGGTCTGCCAAAAGTAGAAGATATCATTGGTAAACCACTGTCTCCTTATGCGATTACAAAATATGTGAACGAACTTTATGCAGAAATTTTTAGTAATGCATATGGTATAGAAACAATCGGATTACGATATTTTAACGTGTTTGGAAGAAAACAAGATCCAAACGGAGCTTATGCAGCTGTAATTCCTAAGTTTATTTCACAATTGATAAAACACGAAAGCCCGATTATAAATGGCGATGGAAACTATTCTCGTGATTTTACTTATATTGATAATGTGATCCAAATGAATGAACTGGCCATGACATCTCAAAATAAAGAGGCAGTTAATACAGTTTATAATACGGCTTTTGGCGATCGAAATACTTTGAATGATTTGGTTGGATATCTTAAAAGATATTTGTCTGAATTCGATTCAAAAATAGCAGATATATCCGTGATTTATGGAGAAAATAGAGCAGGAGATATTCCACATTCATTAGCATCGATAGAAAAAGCTAAAGCCAATCTGGGGTACGATCCTAAATATTCGTTACAAGATGGATTAAAAGAAGCGATTAGCTGGTATTGGGAAAACTTAAAATAATAAAATTTAAACGATCAAGATAATAGTTATATAAATGAAAATTACAAAGATTTGCTGTATAGGTGCTGGTTATGTTGGAGGTCCAACGATGGCTGTTATAGCTCAAAAATGCCCACACATTCAGGTAACAGTCGTTGATTTGAATGAACAAAGAATCAAAGATTGGAATGATCCGAATACAGATAATATCCCAATTTACGAACCAGGATTATCCCAAATAGTATCGGAAGCTCGTGGTCGAAATTTGTTTTTTTCAACAGAAGTTGATAAAGCAATAGATGAAGCAGAAATGATTTTTATATCAGTAAATACGCCAACTAAAACTTACGGAAAAGGTAAAGGGATGGCAGCTGATTTAAAATATATAGAATTATGTGCTAGACAAATTGCTAGAGTAGCGAAACAAAATAAAATTGTAGTCGAAAAATCGACTTTGCCCGTAAGAACTGCAGAAGCAATTAAAAGTATTTTGGATAATACTGGAAATGGAGTTCAATTTCAAATATTGTCAAATCCGGAATTTTTAGCTGAGGGAACTGCTGTTACAGATTTGCTTAATCCGGACCGAATTTTAATTGGAGGTGATACAACTCCAGAGGGAGAAGAAGCGATAAATTCTTTAGTTGATGTTTATGCAAATTGGGTAAGTAAAGATAGAATTTTAACAACGAATGTTTGGTCTTCAGAACTTTCTAAATTAACTGCTAACGCATTTTTAGCACAAAGAATTTCTTCAATAAATGCCATGTCGGAATTATGTGAAAAAACGGGTGCAGACGTTAATGAAGTGGCTAAAGCGATTGGAATGGACAGTCGAATAGGGCCTAAGTTTCTTAAAGCTTCTGTTGGTTTTGGAGGTTCTTGTTTTCAGAAAGATATTTTAAATCTGGTGTACATTGCGAAAACATACGGTTTAAATGAAGTTGCTGATTATTGGGAACAGGTGATTATAATGAATGATCATCAGAAAAGAAGATTTTCTAATAAGATTGTTCAAACATTATATAATACAGTGGCTGATAAAAAAATTGCTTTTTTAGGCTGGGCTTTCAAAAAAGATACAAACGACACTAGAGAATCTGCAGCTATCTATGTTGCTGATGATTTAATAAACGAACAAGCTAAAATTGCGGTTTATGATCCGAAAGTATCAAAAAATAAAATGTTAAATGATCTAGATTATTTAGAAACAAGAACAAGTTTAGATAATAAAGAGTATTTGAATGCGTTTGATAATGCTTATGAGGCTTGTCAAGGAGCTCATGCTGTTGCTGTTTTAACAGAATGGGATGAATTTACGAATTATGATTGGAAAAAAATCTATGATTCTATGCACAAACCAGCATTTGTTTTTGACGGAAGAAATATTTTGAATTCGAAAGAATTAGAAGCAATTGGATTTGTTTACAGTAGAATAGGATCATAAGATATAATTTTAAGATTTTGGCTCTTATTCAAAAAGTAGCTCAGAAAAGTTTTAATTCAATTTTAAACGAAAAGTTATGAATTGGTATGTGGTTTACACAAAACCGAAATGGGAAAAGAAGGTTGCCGAAAAACTAAATCAAATAGGAATTGAATGCTATTGTCCTTTGATGTTCCAGATAAAGCAGTGGTCGGATAGAAAGAAAAAAATTGAGGTGCCTCTTTTTAATTCATATGTATTTGTTCATTTAGAAGATATAGATCGAAATAAGGTTTTTGAAGTTGCAGGAGCAGTTAGATATTTATTTTGGTTAGGAAAACCTGCCATTGTTAAAGATGTAGAAATTGAAAATATTAAAATAAATCTAAAAGCTGACAACATAAGTGAAATTTCCGTTTCCCCCATTAAAGCAGGAGACAAAATTACATTAGAATCTGGAGTATTTGCCAAACAGAATGCAACCGTTCAGGAAGTATCCCATAATTATTACACACTCGTATTAGAATCTTTGGGCTGTGTACTTAAAATAAAATATAAATAACTTGCAAAAAAGCAGAAGAAAAATAACCTTTTGGAAAATTTTCTTCTGTTTTTTTATAAAGTAAATTTTTACAGGCTGATTAGGAGTAAGTTGTCGATTGTTTTGTCGTTATTGCGGGAAACTGTATTGATTTCCTAGACTTATTGTACTATATTTGCCGAAAATGATTAATTTAGGTATCTGTGTCACTGCTTTGTGACTTGGAAGGGCGAAGCCGTGAATTAAGATGATTGAAGTGAATTTAAAGAGAAGTAAATTGGAAAATGATATAAAAATTGCAGTAATTGGACTAGGTTATGTCGGATTGCCTTTAGCTCGATTATTTGCTACAAAATATTCTGTTGTTGGGTTTGATATCAATGAATCAAGAGTTTCTTCTTTAAAGTCTGGAATTGATACGACTTTGGAGGTTGAAAGAGCGGTTCTGAAAGAAGTATTATTAAATTCCTCTACTACAGAAATAGGATTATTTTGCACTTCCTCTATCAAAGATATTGAAGATTGTAACTATTATGTTGTCACAGTTCCTACACCAGTGGACAAAAATAATCGTCCAGATTTGACCCCTTTATATAAATCGAGTGAGACTGTGGGTAAAGTACTAAAAAAAGGAGATATCGTTATTTATGAATCAACTGTATATCCAGGAGTAACTGAAGAACAATGTGTGCCGGTTTTAGAAAGAGTTTCGGGACTTAAATTTAACGAAGACTTTTTTGCTGGATATTCACCAGAAAGAATAAATCCAGGAGATAAAGAACACACAGTCGAAAAAATTTTAAAAGTAACTTCAGGTTCAACCCCAGAAATAGGTTTAAAAGTAGATTCATTATATAAATCAGTTATTATAGCTGGAACTCATTTGGCACCAACTATAAAAGTGGCTGAAGCGGCAAAAGTTATTGAGAATTCTCAAAGAGATATCAATATCGCTTTTGTAAACGAATTGGCTAAAATATTCAATTTAATGAATATTGATACACAGGAAGTCTTGGATGCTGCAGCTACAAAATGGAATTTTTTACCTTTTAAACCAGGGCTTGTGGGAGGACATTGTATAGGAGTAGACCCTTATTATTTGGCCCAACGAGCACAAGAGTTTGGTTATCATCCGGAAATAATTCTGGCAGGAAGACGTTTAAATGACAGTATGGGGGAATATGTGGCTTCGCAAATCGTTAAATTGATGATTAAAAAAGGTATTTCTGTTAATGGGGCTGAGTTATTAATGCTTGGTATAACATTTAAAGAAAATTGTCCAGATGTTAGAAATACTAAAATTGTTGATGTTGTTAAAGCCTTAAAGGATTATGGAATAACAGTTACTATTTTTGATCCGCTTGCAAATGGGGATGATGTAAAAAAAGAATATAATTTAGTAACATCAGAATTTGTTCCCAACAATAAATTTGATGCTATTGTTCTAGGAGTTTCACATAAAGAATTTTTAGAATTGGACTTTGCTGAATTGCAAAAATCAAATAGTTTAATATATGATGTAAAAGGAGTTTTAGGAGCTTTAGCTGATAACAGGCTTTAGTTTTAAAATTACCTTTTTTTATTTATAAAATATATGAGTTTAGATAAATCCGTAACACACGTAATTCTTACTGGGGGAGTTGGAAGTCGACTTTGGCCGCTTTCACGCAAAAGCAGACCCAAACAATATCTTGAAATATTTGAAGGGAAATCTTTATTTGAAATGACAGTAGAAAGAAATAGTCATTTAGCTAATAAAGTAATGGTTGTTGGAAATATTGACAATCATCAATTAAGCGGAAATGTAATGGGTAAAACCAATACTTCGTACATAAACATTGTAGAAGCAACACCAAGAAATACTGCTGCAGCTATTGCCTTTGCAGCATTTGCTTCAGAGCCAGATGATATATTAATTATTACACCATCGGATCACATTATTGATTTAATGGAAAATTATAATCAAGCTATAAGCGAAGCCGTTTCAAAAGCTAACGATGGGTTCATTGTAACATTTGGAGTAATACCCACTAAACCTGAAACAGGTTATGGTTATATCGAAGCTAAAGGTGATAAAGTTATTTCATTTCGTGAAAAACCAAATGAAACTACCGCAAAGGAATTTATAGCAAAAGGTAATTTCCTATGGAATAGTGGTATGTTTTGTTTTAAGGCAAATGTTCTTTTAGAAGAATTGAAGCAATATCAACCAGATGTTTATGAAAAATCAAAAGCAGTTTGGGAAGCAAGTAAAAATGGCTTTTTAGATTTCAATTTATCAATGGAAATTCCATCGATCAGTATTGATTATGCCGTGATGGAGCGTAGCAAAAAGATCAAAGTAGTACCTGCTTCATTTTCATGGTCAGATTTAGGATCTTTTGAATCTGTTTACGATTATTTGGTAGGTAAAGGACATGCGGTCGATACAAATGGTAACATGGTAATAGGATGCGATAAACACACCACTTTTTTAGGGGTTAAAAATACCATTTTTGTTTATACAGATACTGCTAATTTAATTTTACAAAAAGAAAGTTCACAAGATGTAAAAGATATCTATAGTGAATTAGAAAAGATAAATTCAGAATTATTAAATTAATTAAAATTTAAATGAAAAAAATTTTAATAACTGGTGGGGCTGGCTTTATTGGTTCACATGTTATAAGACGTTTTGTAAATAGATATCCAGATTATCAGATTTTTAATTTAGATGCTTTAACATACGCAGGAAATCTCGAGAATATTAAAGATATCGAAAATAAATCTAATTACACCTTTGTGAAAGGTGATATTGTAGACGAGTCATTTATTAATGAACTTTTTTCAATCCATAATTTTGATGGAGTTTTGCATTTAGCAGCAGAATCGCATGTAGATCGTTCAATCGAGGACCCACTGGCTTTTGTGAAAACAAATGTTATCGGAACAATGAATTTATTGAACGCCGCTAAAAATCAATGGAAAGACAATTTTGAAGGAAAAAGATTTTATCATATTAGTACGGATGAAGTTTACGGTTCGTTAGGAGCTGAAGGTTTATTTACAGAAACTACTCCTTATGATCCAAATTCGCCTTATTCTGCTTCAAAAGCAAGTTCAGATCATTTTGTAAGAGCTTATGGAGAAACTTATGGACTTCCTTATGTTTTAACAAATTGCTCTAACAATTATGGCTCATTTCATTTTCCTGAAAAATTAATCCCGCTATTTATAAACAACATCATTAATAATAAACCTCTTCCAGTGTATGGAGATGGAAATTATACTCGCGATTGGCTTTTTGTAGAAGATCATGCTATTGCGATCGATTTAGTTTTTCATGAAGGAAAAAACCATGAGACTTATAATATTGGAGGTTTTAATGAGTGGAAGAACATCGACTTAGTAAAATTACTTTGCAAAATTATGGATCAAAAACTTGGACGTGAGAATGGAGATTCTGAGAAGTTGATAACTTATGTAAAAGACAGACCGGGACATGATTTAAGATACGCCATTGATGCATCTAAAATTAATAAAGAATTAGGATGGCAACCTTCCGTCACTTTTGAAGAAGGACTTGAAAAAACAATTAATTGGTATTTGAACAATACTGAATGGTTACAGAACGTAACTTCTGGTGCCTATAAAGAATACTACCAAAAACAATATTCATAAATCTATGAAAAAAATAACATACGTTCTTCTTTTGCTTTTTTCACTTACTATGTCTTTAAGTGTTAATGCTCAAGATATAATGAAGTCTAAAGACTTAAGTACCGTTAATGTAGATTATTTATCGGAAGATGATTTGGCAAAAATCAGTGCGCAGCTAAAAAGTAATAATGCAACAATTGATCAGGTTGAGCCAATGGCATTGTCAAAAGGAATGACTCAGGCTAATTTCAACAAGTTGAGGGCTAAGTTGAATGAATATACAAAGAAAAATGCCAACCCAGTAGAGAAGAATTTTGAGAAAGTAGAAAAAAAAACTGATTCAGGCAGAAAACAAGACGCAATAAAAAATGTCAAAGTAAAAGATTCTGCAAATGCTATTATTTTCGGATCTGAGCTATTTGATAATCCAACCCTTAATTTTGAACCGGATTTAAAAATGGCAACTCCTATGAATTATATTTTAGGACCAGGAGATGAACTTCAAGTTACAGTGTATGGAGTACAGGAATATAACGGAACGCTACCTGTTAGTGTGGAAGGAAAAATTTCTATTGAATATGTGGGACAGATCGCTGTTTCCGGAATGACAATAGAAGCGGCAACGCAAAAAATAAAAGCATCAATAGCAAGAGTTTATAGCACGGTTAGATCAGGTCAGTCGCAAGTAAGTGTAAGCTTGGGTAAAATTAGAACAATAAAAATTACAGTAGTTGGAGGAAAACAGCCGGGCAATTACTCAATATCTTCTTTAGCTACAGTTTATAATGCATTACATTTAGCAGGTGGACCTGGAAAAAACGGCAGTTATAGAAATATAGAGTTAATTAGAAATAATAAAGTCTATAAAAACATAGATATTTATAGATTTTTAGTAAAAGGAGATCAATCAGATAATGTCAGTTTGAAAGAAAACGATGTTATTAGAATTCCTGCTTATACACAAAGAGTGACAATAGATGGTGAGGTAAAACGTCCTGGTATTTTCGAAATGAAAAAAGGAGAAACATTTGCAGATTTATTAGGTTTTGCCTCAGGATTTAATGAATTTGCTTATACCGCTTCTGTTAACGTAGTTCAAAAAACTGGCAAAGAATTTAAGGTTCACGACATTAACGAAGGTGAGTTTAAAACCTATCAACCTCAATCTGGAGATGTTTTCAGAGTAACTAGGATTTTGAATCGTTTTGAGAATCGTATTAAAATTGAAGGAGCAGTTTTTAGACCAGACTATTATTCATTCACAGAAGGGATGAGAATTTCAGATCTTATAACTAGAGCAGAAGGTTTGAAAGAAGATGCTTATAGTAAGCGAGCAAGAATTATTCGTTTAAAAACAGATTTAACTACAGAAATTGTCAACGTTAATCTTGAAGCAGCATTATCAGGAGATCTTAGTGCTGATATTGAATTAAAGAGAGAAGATATAGTAACTGTTTATTCTATTTTGGATTTTAGAGAAGAGTATAAAGTTACAATTGATGGGGAAATTAAAAATCCAGGAGAATACGATTACTATGAAAATTTAACTTTAAACGATTTAGTTGTACAGGTTGGAGGTTTGACAGGTTCAGCATCTAAGAGAGTTGAAATTGCCAGAATGGTAAAATCAGATGAAATCGATGATGCAGATCCAAAAAGAGTCGAATTAGTAGAACTTGAAATTACCGCTGATAATAATGAGCAGGTTAAAAATTTTGTATTAAAACCATTCGATGTTATTAATATTAGAAGAATGGCTGTTTACGAAAAACCTCAAATGGTCACGATAAGTGGTGCGGTAAGCTATCCGGGAAAATATGTTTTAGCGAATAAGAAAGAAACGGTTTATAATGTTGTAATGAGAGCGGGAGGATTAACTTCTATTGCCAATCTAGATGGAATGAAAATTAAAAGGCCAATAAAAGAAGAACAAATTGAGACATTAGAACGAATAGATTTAAATTTAGATAAAAGTGATACCATAAAAGGAAAGCTTGCTAAGAAACTTAAGGAGGATTTGAAATTTGCTACGATTCCAGTAAATTGGGAAAAAATCGTTAAAGACAAAAGTCATTTTTCTAATGTTACACTATTTCCAGGTGATGAAATTGAAGTTTCAGTATATAATGAAGGTGTAAAAGTTACAGGTAATGTATTGTTGACTTCTGAAATACCTTACAGAAGCGGTAAAGGATTTAAGTATTACTTAAATGCAGTTGGAGGTGTTGATAATAAAGGATGGAAAAGAAAAGCATATATCATTTATCCAAATGGAAAAGCAGATGTAACAACTTCATTTTTGTTTTTTAGGTCTTACCCTAAAGTTGAGCCAGATTCGCAAATTGTTGTTCCAGAAAAACCTGAAAGAAAGAAAATGACTGCAGGAGAATGGGTTGGTATCGGAAGTGTAATTTCGAGTTTAGCCTTATTAATTGTAACAGCTTTTAAATAAATTTCGGTGGAAAAAAGAACTATTGAAAACGAAGAAATTTCGTTAAAAGATCTATTAAAAAAGATTAAAGAGTGGTACTCCTATTTGTTAACTCAATGGAAAATTATTGTTTTAGCAGGAATAATTGGAGCAAGTTTGGGATTAGTATATTCGCTCAAAAAAAAACCAATTTATACGGCAACTTTAACATTTGCTGTAGAAGATGAGAAATCTAGTGGTGGTTTAGGAGGAGCATTAGGATTAGCTAGTTCTTTCGGTATTGATGTAGGTGGTGGCGGTGGAAGTATTTTTTCAGGTTCGAATCTAACAGAATTGTTTAAATCTCGCTCGATGGTAGAGCAAACTTTAATGACACCCGTTAATGTAAATGGAGAAGTAATTTCTCTAGCTGAAATGTACATTCAAAACAATAAATGGAGAGAGAAATGGAATAATAATTCTAAAATAAAGAATATAAAATTTTTACCAGATATAAATCATAAATACTTTACAAGGGTACATGATAGTATTATGGGGGTGATATATAAAAATTTATCAAAAAATGCCTTATCTGTAGCTCAGAAAGATAAAAAAATTTCCATAATTTCAATTGATGTGTCTTCAAATAATGAATTGTTTTCACTTTATTTTTGTCAAGCACTTGCCAATCAGGTTGGTACGTTCTATGTAAATACTAAAAGCAAAAAGGCGCGAATGAATATGGAAATTCTTGAACACCAAGTAGATTCTATAAGATCAGAACTTAACAGCGCTATTACGGGAGTTGCAATTGCTAACGATAACACTTTTAATTTGAATCCAGCACTGAATGTACGCCGTGCTCCTTCGGCTAGAAGACAAGTTGATGTGCAAGCAAATACTGCTATTTTAACAGAATTGGTGAAGCAGGCAGAATTGGCAAAAGTAACGTTACGTAAAGAAACTCCTCTAATTCAAGTTATTGATAAGCCAATTTTGCCATTACCTAAAGAGTCTTTTGGTAAAATGAAAGGAATAGTTTTAGGTGCAGTCCTAGCCACTTTTTTAGTTTTATTTATCTTGATTTCTAAAATGATATATATTAAATTTCTTAAAGATTAAATTCAAGCATTATAAAAGTGAGATATTAAGGGTATTGTTAAAATTTTAAATTTTTATAAAAATAAGATGAAAGTAGTTTTACTAGCAGGAGGTTTTGGAACAAGGATTTCTGAAGAAACAGTATTAAAGCCAAAGCCAATGATTGAAATTGGTGGAATGCCAATTTTATGGCATATAATGAAAACTTATTCGTTTCACGGATTCAATGATTTTGTTATTTGTTGTGGTTACAAGGGGTATGTAATAAAAGAATATTTTGCAAATTATTTTTTACACAGATCCGATGTTACTATTTCTTTAAAAGACAATTCATTAAAAGTGCATGATTCACAGGCAGAACCATGGACTATAACGTTAGTAGATACGGGAGTAGATTCTATGACAGGAGGTCGCATTAAACGTATTAAACCGCATATAGGTAATGAACCCTTTTTGTTGACTTATGGTGATGGTGTCTCTGATGTTGATATCAGAAGTTTGGTAGATTTCCATAATGGCAACGGGAAATTATGTACGGTGACTTCTGTACAACCATCTGGAAGATTTGGTGCATTAGATATTAAGGAGAATAATGAAGTACATTCTTTTTTGGAAAAACCAAAAGGGGATGGCTCTTGGATTAATGGTGGATATTTTGTCTGTCAGCCTGAAGTTTTTGATTATATAGAAGGAGATTCCACTACTTTTGAGAAAGAGCCAATGGAAAAACTTGCTTCAGATGGTCAAATGGTTGCATATAAGCATTCAGGTTTTTGGAAACCCATGGATACGCTAAGAGATAGAACTGAATTAGAGGAAAGTTGGATTACAGGCAAGGCGGCTTGGAAAGTATGGTAATTATGTTGGAGAAATTAAAAAATACCTATAAAGGCAAAAAAGTTTTTTTGACTGGTCATACAGGTTTTAAAGGATCTTGGCTACTCAAAATTTTGATATTTTTAGGGGCAGATGTGAAAGGATTTTCTTTAGAACCTAAAAGTAATGAAGACTTGTATTATTTAATAAATGGAGATTCAATTTGTAATTCTATTATTGGTGATTTACGAGATAGAAAAAAACTAACTGAATCAATTTTGAACTTTGAGCCTGATTTTGTTTTCCATTTAGCGGCACAGCCTTTGGTTCGGTTGTCTTATGAAATCCCTTCAGAGACTTTTGAAATAAATGCCATAGGGACTGCAAATTTATTAGATGCAATTCATTTATTAAATAAGCCTTGTACTACCGTTATGATAACTACTGATAAAGTTTATCATAATAATGAGTGGGAGTATCCTTATCGTGAAAGTGATCGTTTAGGTGGTTATGATCCTTACAGTGCAAGTAAAGCTTGTGCAGAATTAGTAATAGACTGTTATAGAAATTCATTTTTTAATGTCAAAGATTATCACGTTCATCAAAAAAGTATCGGTGTAGCAAGAGCTGGTAATGTAATAGGTGGAGGTGATTGGTCAGATAATAGGTTGATTCCTGATATAGCAAAAGCTTTTACACTAAAAAAACCTGTTGTTATACGTAATCCTGATTCTGTTAGACCTTGGCAGCATGTATTAGAACCACTTTACGGGTATTTATTATTAGGAACTAAGTTAGCAGATAATCCTAAAAAGTTTAGCCAAGAATATAATTTTGGGCCTCAATTGTCTGATGCTTTATCGGTTAAGGAAATGTTGGAATTAGCTATGAAAAGTTGGGAAGAAGGAAGTTATGTTGTTCAGAAAATTGAGGGTGAACCACATGAAGCAGGTTTGTTAAAACTTGACATAAGTAAAACTACAGCTGAATTACAATGGAAACCAAAAATGAATGCACAACAAGCTGTTAGTATGACGATGGATTGGTATAGTAAGTTCAATTCTAGTAAAGAAGAAATAGAGGATTTTACATTACAACAAATAAAATTTTTTTTCAATGAGTAAAAGCATTATTATAACAGGTGCAACGGGATATCTTGGGTTTAAGTTTTTGAAACATCTGCTAAAAGATAATTTTAATATTTGTATTATTAAAAGACCAACTTCAGATATATCAAAATTAAGAGATTTGTCCAAAAACATTAAATTCTATAATAATGATGACATTAGCATTTGTAATCTTTTTTTTGAAAATAGTGTAGAAACAATTATCCATTTTTCTACTTTATATGGTAGAAAAGGAGAAACTTTATTTGAAATTAAAGATGCTAATTTAGACTTTCCCTTAATCTTATTAAAATATGCAATTGATAATAATGTTAAATATTTTATCAATACAGGAACCTCATTGCCATATCTTACAAATCAATACTCATTATTTAAAAATCAATTTGCAGAATGCCTCGATTTTTTCTCTTCAAAAATTGTGACACTAAATATTTTGCTTGAACATTTTTATGGACCAGATGATGAAGATTCGAAATTCATAACTTCGATGATTGGTAAAATGAAAAATAATATTGCAAACATTGAACTTACTGCGGGTACTCAATTAAGAGATTTTATATTTATTGAGGATGTTATAAATGCATACATGTGTTTGTTAGATAATTTAGATAAATTTAAAGGATATAACGTCCTGCCATTAGGTTCGGGTGAAGTCGTTACTATAAGAACAATTGTTGAGACAATAAAAAAAGAATCGGGGAGTGATTCTAACTTATTATTTGGAAAAATTCCTATGCGAGAAAATGAATTATTATGTTCCGATGCTGATATTTCAAAATTAAAAAGTTTAGGATGGTATCCTAAATTTAATCTTACTGAAGGAATAAAATTGACGGTTGCATCATATAAAAATTAAAAAAATGACGTTATTATCTAAGATAAAAATTATTGAAAGGAAAAAAATTGAAGATTCTAGAGGTTGGTTTTTAAAAGTAATAAATGGTTACGAGGATAATATACCAAGTTACACGGGAGAAGTTTATCTTACGAATGCGACCCCTGGCGAAGCAAAAGGAGGGCACTATCATGAGAAAGCAAATGAATGGTTTACACTTGTAACTGGAGAAGCTGAGTTAAAGTTAGTAGATACTTTAACTAATGAGAGATTGACTATAAATTTGTCATCAATTACACCAAAAACTGTTTATGTTCCTAATAATGTTGCTCATATTTTTATAAATAATTCAGAGCAAGATTTTATTTTGCTTGCATATTCAGATCAATTATTTGTGCCAGAAGATACAATTCCTTTTAATGAATTTTAGCTTTCTGTTATATAAATTGATTAATTTCATTTAAATGATTATACAAATTGATAAATTCGATATTATATGGACCTATTTATCGAAGTTTTTAAGAATAGGTCAAGGTTTAATTTTACTTCCTTTGATTCTTCGATTCTTACCAACTGATCAAATTTCAATATGGGCTTTATTTTCAACAATTACAGCTTTAATAAGTGTATTTGATTTAGGATTTAGTAATGTTTTTTCAAGAAATTTAACTCAGATATTATCAGGTAAAAAAGTAAAGTTGTTGGATGAGGGATCGTCTGATGATCGAAATGAAGATACTTTGGACTTGTATAGTTTAAAGAAACTAATAATAATAATGAAGAAATTTTATGGTTACATATCACTATTGCTTTTATTATTGTTGGTGACTATTGGCACTTATTATATTTATTATATAGGAAAGGATGTTGAGAATAAAACTCAACTTTATTTTTCTTGGGCTTTTTTAATTGGAAGTTCAATTTTGAATTTTTTTTATAATTATTTAACTATAATATTAGAAAGCAAGGGCCTAATTAAAGAAACTCAGAAAATAAGTGTTTATGGAATAATGCTTTCTATGGTATTTGCTATTGTTGGAATATTTATGGGGTATGGTTTGATAGCAATAACTTTTTCAGGTTTTATTTCAGTGCTTTTTAATAGATTTTTCCTGTATAGGTTATATAGTAAGGAAATTAGGCCTATGATACCTAATAAAATTTTTGCATTTGATGTTTCTTATTTTAAGGAAATATGGTCTGTCACCTATAAAGTAAGTATTGCATCTATTTCGTCAATTGCTATATACAGATCTGGTATAATAATTATCTCATTATTTTTACCCTTAAAAGAAGCAGGTATTTTCGCTTTTTCGATGAATTTAGCTTTTATATTATCTGAAGTTTCCTTTATGTATTTTTATACACATTTACCACAAGTTAATTCGATGGTTTTTCATCATGACAATAGCGGGTTAAAAAAAATTTTTCTATCAAGTATAATAATGTCATTTTTTTCTCTTTTTCTGGGAGGATTTGTTTTAGTCTTTTTAGGGGATTATATTTTGCATTTTATTGGTAGTAAAATGACTTTAATTCCAGCAATTCCATTTTCATTTGTAATACTAATACTTTTACTGGATCAGATTCAGAATATGTCTACTTTTATTTTGTTTTCCGAGAATAAATTAAATTATATGTGGCCGTATGCTATTTCGGCGACAATAATAATTTTAAGCACATTAATATTATGTAAATTAATGCCTATTTATTTATCGGTTATTCTTCCTCAATTTTTAATCCAGCTTAGTTTTAATTATTGGTTTTGGCCAAAACAAATTTTTGACAAATTAGAAGTTAAAATCACAGATTTTAAGAACTGTATACCATTCAATATTTCAAAACAGTAAAATAAGATGACAATTTCCTTTTGTATACCTACTCTAAATAGAGCGGATTTTCTTGTTAAAACACTCAAGTCAATATGTTCGGATCAAAGCTATAGCTCTCAATTTGAAATATGTATTTATAATAATTTTTCTAATTCAAGTTACCTTGATGTAGAGAATGAGATTGAAGAATTGTCAAAGGAATTTAATATAAAATATAAAAAGGGCACTTCTAGAGTTGAAATTGATCAAAGTATGTTTGAGGCTATTTCTCCAGCTGTTGGCGAATATCTGTTTTTAATTGGGGATGATGACTATTTAAAAGAAGGAGGATTAAAAGAAATATTTAATTTAATAAAAGAAGAAGAGTTTGATTTGTCAGTATTCAACGCACTGCGTGTAACTGATAATAGTGCTGATGAAGTACAGCTAATTGGATTTTATGATAAAAAATATTCAGATTTTGATACGGCATTACTTGAATTGAAAGAATATTGCACATATGGTAATTTACTTGTTAAAAGAGAGTATATTAAGCACGATGATTTTAAATACCTTTTTGGCACATCTCATGCTTATGGTTGTTTTTGGTTATCGTTCTTTAGAAAGTATGAGCAAAACGTAATTCCTAAAATTATAGTTCCAAAAGAATCTGTTGTATGTTTGAGATATATGGAAAAAAATTACGACCTAATGGAAGTCACATTTAGACACTCTGATCTTGAACATAAATTATTTTTTAATGTTATAGGTGAAAAGTCAAAGAAGTTACTTGCAAAATTTGAATCACGTATAAACAAAAGATTTTCAACTGTAAGATTTTTTGTAGATCTAGGTATTTCGAATAATGATTTGGGTAGAATTAAAAGTATTAATTTGGATTTTTATAGAAAAAATAAAATTAAGATTTTTTTTTCTAAAATTCTTGTAAAACTTATTATGACTTTTAAGAAACAGATCAAACTTCTCTTAAAAATTAATTTTTTCCATAATTTGGTTTACAAAAAATGAATTTAAGTAGTTATAAAATTATTTATATAGTTACTTTTTATTATTAAGACGGTGTATGAAAATATTATTAGTAAATGCTTCTGATACACTAGGGGGCGCCGCTAGAGCATCTTACAGACTTCATAAATCACTTCTTAAAAAAAATGTAGATGTTGAAATGTTAGTTCAACTAAAACTAAGTGATGATTTCACTGTAAGAGATTATTCGGAATCTTTTTTTCAAAAAAAAATATCTAAAATAAGATCTCTTATAGATGGTTTACCAGTTAGAATGTATAAAGGACGTACAAAAACACTTTTTAGCCCTTCCTGGTTTGGTTTTAGCAATGTTGTAAAAAAAATTAATGCCGCAAAACCAGATATAGTTCA
Organism: Flavobacterium artemisiae; assembly: GCF_042678225.1. NCBI lineage: Bacteria > Pseudomonadati > Bacteroidota > Flavobacteriia > Flavobacteriales > Flavobacteriaceae > Flavobacterium > Flavobacterium artemisiae. The sequence continues at coordinate 145,951 of NZ_JBHUDZ010000002.1, forward strand.
TTTACATTGGATTAATGCAGGGATGATTAAGATTGAAGATTTGCGACGGATAAAGGCTCCTATTGTATGGACCTTACATGACAATTGGGCATTCACTGGTGGTTGCCATATTATGTGGGAATGCGATAAATATAAAACAAATTGTGGTTCCTGCCCTCTATTAGGTAGTCATGTTGAAAATGATCTAAGTAGAAGAGTATTCAATAGAAAGAAAAAGACTTTTGAAAAAATACCAAACTTAACGATAATTGGCCTCAGTAGATGGTTAGAAAATTGCGCAAAAGAAAGCAGTTTACTAAAAAAACATCAGGTTGTAAATCTTGCAAATCCAATTGATACAAACGTTTTTAAGCCATTAGCAAAAAAAACGGCAAGAGAATTATGGAATTTACCTTTAGATAAGAAATTGGTCTTATTTGGTGCTATGAGCGCAACTAGTGATATAAACAAAGGTTACAAAGAATTAGTCGAAGCATTATTACTTTTGAATGATAATGATGTTGAATTTGTAATATTTGGTAGTAGCGAACCTAAAGATAAGCCGCCTTTTAGCATGAAAACACATTATTTAGGTCAATTAACAGATGATGTAAGTTTGGTAAGTTTGTATAGTGCTGTTGATGTCATGGTCGTGCCAAGTTTGCAAGAGACATTGCCACAGTCTGCTACTGAATCAATGGCATGTGGAACACCGGTAGTTAGTTTTGCACACACAGGTTTATTGGATATCATTGAACATAAAAAAACAGGATATCTGGCTAAAACTTTGGATACAAGAGATTTAGCTTCTGGTATTGAGTGGGTTTTAGAAACATCAGATTATGAAAAATTATCACTTGCTGGAAGAGAAAAAATTGTAAATGAATTTGAAAGCTCATTTATCGCAAATAAATATTTACAATTATATGAGTCAATATTATCCAAATCGAAAACTCTACAGTAAAGTTTAAAAATAGATAGAAGGATATGGATGATAATCCAAAAATAAGCATAGTAACAGTTGTTTTTAATGGGGCAAGTACCTTAGAATCGACTATATTGAGTGTGATTAATCAGAATTACAAAAACATCGAATTTATAATTATAGATGGAGGTTCTACTGATGGTACTTTAGATCTTATAAAAAAATACGAAGATAAGATTAGTTTTTGGCATTCAGAACCAGATAAAGGCATATACGATGCAATGAATAAAGGCCTACTAAAAGCTAATGGTGAATGGTTGATGTTTTTAGGATGTGATGATTTACTATTGAATACTATTCATGAGATAGAGCCTTTGATGAAAGATAAAAGTTCAGTGTATTATGGTAATTCTTTTTTTAATAAAGAGTTGCTAATCTATGATGGGAAATTTAATGGTTTTAAATTAAGTAAAAAAAACATTTGTCATCAAGCTATCTTTTATCCAAAAATGATTTATAAAAAAAGAGAATATGATTTAAAGTATAAATTACTTGCAGATTATAATTATAACATAATTTGCTATGGTGATTCTAGATTAAATTTTGAATACATGCCTTTTTTAATTTCTGTATTTAATCAATATGGAAGTGTAAATCAAAGTATCGATAAAGTTTTTATGGATGATAAATACAAAATTGTTTCACTACATTTATCTAAAACTTATGCGGCTTATATAAAAATATATGATCTGTTAAAAGCAACAGTAAAGAAAATTATATATGACAAATGAAGCTTTTATAATACATTTATTAGAATCTTATGGAACGTACATAATTGCATTATTGATAAGTATTCTTGTTTTTATTACTTTGTACAGGAGGATTATAGCTTCAATATTTGATCCATTAGCTTTACAATTGTTATCTTCAATGTTTGGATTTTCAGTTGTTTTGTTTTTGTTTTTTGATAATTTGATAAGTCAGTTTTATTTTTCAAGTTATCTTTTTACTCAGTTTGCTTTTTGGTTTGGTTTTTTCCTGTTTAAAAAGACGAAATTAGTAGATGCAAATTTTCCAAGAATACGAATAAAGAACGAATTGTTATTAACAGAGTCTTGTTTTCTTGTTTTTTCGACTTTCAATGTTTTGTTACAAATCATAGCTTATCTACTTGTCGGTATCCCATTATTTCAGGAATCTAGATTAGAAACTTTTTCTGGAGGTAATGGTATAGGGATTATAAGTCGGTTTTTAAGTATTCTTGTAATAGGTGGATTGTTTACTGCAATAGCTACATATAAGCAAACAAAAAAAAGATGGATTAAGAATTGTGTTATTGCATATGGCATACTCTCTACCTTGTTTTTTGTGCTTTCAGGTAGTCGAGCTTCTTTTATAACTTTTCTTTTTGTATTATTTGTTTATAAGGCAGTAGAAGGTGAAAGAAAAAAAGGAGAGGCGAAAAAAAACTTGAAATTAGTAGTGATAATAGGTATAGTAGTAGTCTTAATAATGTCTATAAAAAGTGGTGATTTAGTATCTGCTTCAAGTGATTTTTTAGTTAGAATTGTTGGTTCTGGTGATGTATATTGGTCGGCTTATCCTGACGAAACGATTGAAAACATACTTCCTGCTAACCCATTTATGGCAATTTTCGGCGATTTTTTAGCGTCCTACCGAATTGTAGGCTGGGAAAGTATTCCGAAGTCTATTGGCTTGCAATTGTTTAATATGAATTATCCCTATTGGGATGTTGTTTTTGGCTCTAATGCTCGACATAATATTTTTGGCTATGTATATTTTGGTTATTTAGGCTCAATTTTATTTTCTTTTATTTTAGGCTTTATTTTAGGTCTTTTTAGAACTTATGGATTTAAAAAAATGAGAAATACAGGTATATTAGGCATGTTTTTTTGTGTTTTATATTTTCAAATTGTAAGTTTAGAAACAGATCTCCCTTACGTTATAGGTCAATTGAATTCTGTATTCATGACTTTTGTATTTATCACCCCATTTGTAGTAATAGTATATTTAACACAAAAAAAACATGAACGAATTTGAATTGCCTGTCGTTGACATCTTAATGGCAACATATAATGGAGAAAAATATTTGAAAGATCAAATAAATTCAATTTTATATCAAACTTACAAAAATTGGCGTTTAATAATTAGAGATGATAATTCTTCTGACAGAACAACTGAAATTATAAACAATTATGCTGACTTAGATCCTAGAATTATAATATGTAATGATGATAAAGGAAATTTGGGAGTTTTTAAAAATTTCATGGAATTGATTTCTATTTCAGATTCTCCTTATATTATGTTTGCCGATCAAGATGATATCTGGATAAATGATAAAGTTGAAGTTTCATTAAAATTTATAAGAAAAGTTGAAAAGGAAAATAGCCCAACGTTAGTGTTTTCAAATTCAATATTAATGAATGAAGGGTTAACTAAAAAGTTCGGTTTTAATTATAGAACCTCATTTAAGCCGGAGCTAACTAATTTTTTATTTTACAATGCGGGATATCAGGGTGCTGCAATGATTTTTAATATCGATTTAAAGAAGAAAATATTCCCTTTTTTTGATAATTGTCCTGTTCATGACTATCATATATCTTTAGTTGGTTTATTACTGGGGAATGTTTTTTATATTGATAGGCCTTTAATGTTGTATAGAAGGCATGAAAAAGCTACGACAGTACAAAATTTGACAATATTAAGCAGATTAAGATGGGTTTTGAAAAAAAAATCTTTCATATATGATGTTAAAATGCTTCATTATCTAAAAGCTTTTTCTAAACATTACGAATCAACAATTCCAGAAAGAAAGAAAAAAATTATCGAAGAATATTTTTTACTCGTGAGTAATGAATTATCGATGTTCAGGAAAGCCAGAATTGTTATGAAAAGTAAATTTACTTTACGAGGGAGTACATTATATTTAATTTTTAAATTATTCTCATTAAAATAAATGAAAGTTCTTCACATTATAAATAATTTGGGTACTGGCGGAGCCGAGAAATTACTAATAGACACTATTCCACTGTTTAACAAAAAAAAACGTCATGTTGATTTGTTAACTTTAGATGGAAATGAATATCCTTATTTAAAGAAGTTAAAAGCTTCGTCTTTTTTATCTGTTCATAGTCTTAATTCTAGAAATATTTATAATCCATTAAATATTTTTAAATTAATTCCTTATTTAAGGAAATATGATTTAATTCATGTACATCTTTTTCCTGCTCAGTACTGGGTTGTTTTAGCAAAGATTTTTTCATTTTCCAAAACAAAACTTGTTTTTACAGAGCATAGTACTTCAAATAAACGAATTGTTAATTCTTTTTTTAGAGTTATAGATAAATTTATTTATAAGTTTTATGCGAAGGTTATTTGTATTAGTGATGAAATAAAAGATGTTTTGGTTAAACATTTAACTATTGATGAATCCAAATTAATTGTTATTGAAAACGGTATAGATATTGAACTATTCACAAAAACAGTTTCAATAAATAAAAGTGAAATAAATAAAAATATCTTAGATAGTGATAAACTATTAATACAAGTTGCGGGATTTCGTTATCAAAAAGATCAGGTGACTGCAATAAAATGTTTGCAACATTTACCACAGGACATAAAATTACTTTTAGTTGGCGATGGAGAGTTTAGAAATGATCTTGAGAAATTGGTAAATAGTTTGGGATTGAATGAGAGGGTTTTCTTTTTAGGAATTCGTTTAGATGTGCCTGTTTTATTAAAATCTTCTGATATAGTTGTTATAAGTTCACATTGGGAAGGAATGCCCTTATCTGTTATTGAAGGTATGGCTTCTAACAAACCCGTTGTCGCTTCAAATGTTCCAGGGGTTTTTCAGTTAGTTGCTGATGCTGGTTTATTATTTCAAAAAGGTAACGATAGGGAGTTGGCTTCAAAAATTGAAGAATTATTATGTGATGATGTTTATTATAATGAAATAGCAGAGAAAGGTTTTAAACATGCTCAACAATTTGATGTTGGGAAAATGATAGAAAAGCAAATGATATTATATAAAGAATTGTTGGAAAAGTAATAATGATAAAAAAAAATATCTTACATATAGTTGCTGTTTCATTTTCGATAAATTATTTTTTTGGAAATCAATTTGTTTATTTAAAAAAGAATGGGAATAAATACCATTTAGGTTGTTCTCCATCTCAAGATTTTAATAAGCTCTCTAAAGAATTGGATTTTATCCCTTTTGAAGTTGAAATTAGTCGCGAAATAACTCCCTTAAAAGATATAAGGGCGATATTACAAACTTATAAATATATAAAAAGAAATAAAATTGATAAAGTTGTAGGTCATACACCAAAAGGAGGTATGATAGCTATGATAGCGTCTTTTTTAGCAGGAGTTTCTGAAAGGATTTATTTTAGACATGGACTGGTTTATGAGACGAGTTCAGGATTTAAAAGAGTGTTATTAAAGAATATAGAAAGATTGACAGGAGTACTTGCTACTCGGGTGGTTTGTGTTAGTAATGGCATTAAGGAAATAAGTGAAAAGGACAAATTAAATAATTTTAAAAAGAATTTGGTTTTGGGTCTTGGAACTTGTAGTGGAATTGATATAGAAAATAAATATAATCCCAATTCGTACGACTTACAAAATATTAAGGAATTAAAAAGGAAGTTGAATATTAAAGATGATGATTTTGTTGTTGGTTTTGTAGGGCGATTAGTTAAAGATAAAGGAATTGATGAGTTAATTTTGGCTTGGGATATTTTAAAGGAAAATCATAAAAATATTAAATTGTTATTAATCGGGCCGATTGAAGAAAGAGATGCAATATCAGATTATTCAAAAGCGAAAATTTTAAATGAACCATCAATTAGATTTACTGATTTTATATTAGATGCATCTATTTATTACTGTTTAATGGATGTTTTTATATTACCTTCTTATCGAGAAGGTTTTCCAACTGTTGCATTAGAAGCTTCAGCGATGAGTGTTCCAGTATTAATCAGTAAAGCAACTGGTTGTACTGAAGCAATTATTGAAAACAAAACGGGTTTTTTTATAACGCATGACCCTATTGATATTGCATCTAAGATTACTTACTATATGCAAAATGAAGAGATATGTGTAAGTCACGGAAATAATGGAAGAAGTTTTGTTGTAGAAAATTTTGAACAAACAAAAGTTTGGGATCTAATTGATAAAGTTTTAAAGATTTAATGGATATATTATTAACCGGATCAAGTGGTTTTTTAGGAAAATCGATTGCAAGAGAATTAAATCAAAAATTCAATATTTTTAAACTATCAAGAACTGTAGGAGAATTTCAGTTTTTCTTAGAAAAGGAAATACCAGATTTAAAACAAAATTTTGATTTGGTTATACATGCCGCTGGAAAAGCACATAGTATCCCCAGAACAGAAGAAGAGAAAAAAGAATTCACGAATGTGAATGTTACTGGTACTCTGAATTTGTTGCAAGGTTTAGAGAATGCTGGAGCTCCCAAACAATTTGTTTTTATTAGTTCCGTGTCAGTTTATGGTAGGGAGTCTGGGAGTACTATAGACGAAGAATCTTCACTAAATGCAAATGATCCATATGGGTTAAGTAAAATTACTGCTGAGGCAATTATAACAGAATGGTGCCAAAATAATAATGTTATTTGTACTATTTTAAGGTTGCCATTGTTAGTAGGAGAAAATCCCCCAGGCAATTTAGGAGCAATGGTAAAAGCTATTGAGAAGGGGTATTATTTTAATATTGATGGTGGAAAAGCTAAAAAAAGTATGGTACTTGCAGATGATGTAGCCAAACTTATTCCAAAAGTAGCCACTATAGGCGGAATTTATAATCTAACTGACGGAGTACATCCAAATTTTAGCGAATTAAGTATTGCCATTTCCAAACAGAAAAAAAAGAAATCACCTATGAATTTACCTTTATTTATTGCTAAGTTTATGGGCTATGTCGGAGATGTATTAGGAGAAAAATCTCCTATAAATTCTTCCAAAATAAAAAAAATAACTTCTGATTTGACTTTTAATGATTCAAAAGCGAGAGAATTGGTGGGATGGAACCCGTGCTCAGTTTTAGAATATTTAAAGAATAATAGTTTATAGTTAAACGTTAAAGTAGGTATAGCGTAGTAATAAAAAATCAAGGACAAAAAGAAAAATGAAAACAGCACTAATAACAGGAATTACAGGTCAAGACGGATCATATTTAGCAGAATTATTATTAGAAAAAGGATATATGGTTCATGGTGTAAAGAGAAGAGCTTCTTCTTTTAATACACAGCGTATAGATCATATCTACCAAGATCAACATGAAGCTCATGTGAATTTTAAGTTGCATTATGGGGATTTGACGGACTCTACAAATGTTATTAGAATCATTCAAGAAGTACAACCGGATGAAATTTATAACTTAGGTGCAATGAGCCATGTAAAAGTATCATTTGATTCTCCTGAATACGTTGCAAATGTGGACGGTATTGGAACATTACGAATTTTAGAGGCAGTTCGTATTTTAGGTCTAGAAAAGAAAACTCGTATTTATCAAGCTTCTACTTCTGAATTATATGGTGGTTTAGCAGAAAATAAAAATGAAAAAGGTCTTTATGACGAAAACTCTCCGTTTTACCCGCGCTCTCCCTATGGAGTAGCAAAAATTTACGGTTTCTGGATTACTAAAAATTATCGTGAAGCTTATAATATATTTGCTTGTAATGGAATTTTGTTTAACCATGAGTCTCCACGTAGAGGAGAAACTTTTGTTACTCGTAAAATTACTATGGCTACCGCTGCAATTGCTTTAGGAGAACAAGAATGTCTATACTTAGGAAACTTAGATGCGCAACGTGACTGGGGACATGCGAAAGATTATGTTGAAGCGATGTGGAGAATTCTTCAACAAGATGTGGCAGAAGATTATGTTATTGCAATGGGAGAAACGACTTATGTTCGCGATTTCGTTAAGATGTCATTTGCAGAAGTAGGAATAGATATCGAATTTAGAGGAGAAGGTGTAGATGAAAAAGGATATGTTGCTTCTTGTAGTAACCCAAGTTATCAAATCGAAGTTGGAAAGCAAGTTATTGCTGTAGATCCTCAGTATTTCCGTCCAACAGAAGTAGACTTACTTATTGGAGATCCAACAAAATCAAAAACAAAATTAGGATGGATTCCTAAATATGATTTGGCTGGATTAGTGAAAGAAATGATGATATCGGATCTTGAGTATGTAAAAAGAGAGAAAATGTTAAATGAAGTAAGATCGGCTATTAGGTATTAATTTAAACATACAACACAAAGTACTTTAGATTTAAGAGAGAAACATTATGAATTTACAAGATAAAATATATATAGCTGGACATAGAGGTATGGTGGGTTCAGCAATTTTACGTCAATTAAAAGAAAAGGGATACTCAAATTTTGTATTGAAAACGTCTTCAGAATTAGATCTGCGAAATCAGCAAGCAGTGGCAGACTTCTTTGCTGAAGAAAAACCGGATTATGTTTTTTTAGCTGCGGCAAAAGTTGGAGGAATTATCGCTAATAATACCTACAAAGGAGATTTTATTTACGAAAATCTGATGATTCAAAACAATATAATTCATCAGTCATATCTAAATAATGTTAAGAAATTAATGTTTTTAGGGTCCTCTTGTATTTATCCGAAAATGGCTCCTCAGCCATTAAAAGAAGAATACATGCTTACAGGAGAACTAGAGCCTACAAATGAACCGTACGCAATAGCAAAAATTGCAGGAATCAAAATGTGTGATGCTTATAGAGATCAGTTTGGTTGTAACTTTATTTCTGTAATGCCTACCAATTTATATGGTCCAAATGATAATTACGATTTGAAGAATTCACATGTACTGCCAGCAATGCTTAGAAAGTTTATAACTGCTAAAAGAAATGGCGATGCCTCTGTTACGATTTGGGGAACAGGAAGTCCTAAAAGAGAATTTTTGCATGCCGATGATCTTGCTCAAGCTTGTTTGTACTTAATGGAAAATTATAATGAGCAAGGATTGGTAAATATTGGGGTGGGAGAAGATATTTCAATCTTGGATCTTGCTGTTTTGGTGAAGAAAATAGTTGGATTTGAAGGGGAAATTCTAACAGACACCTCCAAACCTGATGGAACACCTCGTAAACTGATGGATGTTTCAAAATTAAACAGTTTTGGATGGAAAGCTAAAACTAGTTTAGAGGAAGGAATCGAGAAGGTTTATGCAGAAATAAAAGATACTAACTGGGAGTAATCTGAATTCAAATATGGAATACGTATTATTAGGATTTGTATTAATAATATTAATGTTGCTTTATTTTAAAGTAGCAGATCGTTTTAATATCATTGATAAACCAAATTTAAGAAGTTCACACACAGAAATCACTTTAAGAGGTGGGGGAATCATTTTTTGGTTTGCCTCTCTAATATATTTTGTACAGCATCTACAATACAATTATTTGTTTTTTACTGGAATTACATTGGTAAGTTTGGTAAGCTTCTGGGATGATATTCAAAGTCTGTCAAACAAAATTAGGATATCAATTCATTTTCTGGCTATTTCATTGATCTTCTTTGATCTTGGAATCTTCGAGAGTTTACCAATTTGGCAGATTATTACGGCTTATATTCTTTCTATAGGTTTGATCAATGCCTATAATTTTATGGATGGAATAAATGGCATTACGGGACTATACACTTTGTCAGTAATGGGTGCATTACTGTATGTAAATGCGAAAATACAGCTATTTGTTGACGCAAGTTTTATCAAATATGCTATGATCGCAAGCTTGGTATTTTTGTTTTTTAATTATAGAAAAAAAGCTAAATGTTTTGCTGGAGATGTAGGAAGCATTGCAATTGCATTTTGGATTATTTATTTAGTGTTGAAATTAATTTTGAATACAAATTCTTTAATCTGGCTTTTATTTTTAGCTGTTTATGGTGCAGATGCTGTTTGTACTATTCTACATCGTCTATATCTAAAACAGAATATTTTTGAAGCACACCGTTTACATCTTTATCAAGTTTTAAGTAACGAATATAAAATGCAACACAGACTTGTTTCTCTTTATTATGCAATAGTTCAAGCTGGAATTTCATTTTTAGTGGTATCACTTTATCAAATAGTAGAAGATATAATCTTATTTACGGTTGTTATTATTCCATTATTAATAGTTTATTCATCTAAGTTTTATTTATTGAATAAATATAATTTAAAAACACAGTCATGAATCCGAAATTAATTCAGGGAGGTCATTTTTCAGATCACCGAGGCAGTATTTCATATGTAAATGATTTCACTTTTGATGACATTGAACGGTTTTATGTTATTAGTAATTCTGATGAAAATCCAATTCGTGCTTGGCAGGGACATAAATTAGATTCAAAAAATTTTTATTGTATAGTAGGATCTTTTAGAATTCACTTTGTTAAGATTGATGACTGGGAAAATCCGTCTAAAGATCTTCCAATTGAAACAATTTTAGTTTCAGAATCAGACAGTAAAGTTGTTCATATTCCTGCTGGATATGCAAATGCAATTGAGTCTCTAGAGTCAAACTCAAAATTAATTTCATTTTCGACACTGCCATTAACAAAGGCTGCAGAAGATGATGTTCGATATGAAAGTAATTATTGGCAATTAAGTGAACAATAAAAGAATTTATCTCTCTTTACCCAGACAAAGCGGTTTTGAACAGGAGTATATTAAAAACGCATTTGAAACCAATTGGATTACTTCTGGTGGACCAAATGTAGAAGAATTTGAATACAAACTAGAAGAATGTTTTGGAAAAGAATCATTTGTAACGGCTTTAAATTCTGGAACTTCTGCTATTCATTTGGCATTAGTTTTATTAGGAATAAAAGCTGGTGATGAAGTAATTTGTCAGAGTATGACATTTTCAGCATCCGCAAATCCAATTTTATATCAGGGAGCAACTCCCGTTTTTGTAGATAGTGAAATTGATACATGGAATATCTGTCCTCAATTCTTAGAAACAGCGATTAAGGATAGAATCAAAAATGGTAAAAAACCTAAAGCCATAATTGCGGTACACCTCTACGGCAATCCTTACAAAATTGAAGATGTGCACGCTGTAGCCGATAAATATGATATTCCAATAATTGAAGATAGTGCAGAAGCATTAGGAAGTAGGTTTAAAGGGCAAAAATGTGGCAGTTTTGGTGCTTTAGGAATTTTGTCATTTAATGGAAATAAAATTATAACAACTTCCAGCGGTGGCGCATTAATTTCAAGTTCCGAATCTATCAAACAAAAAGCTTTATTTTTTGCAACTCAGGCAAAAGACAAAGCAGTTCATTATCAACATAGCGAAATTGGGTATAATTATAGAATGAGTAATGTTTGTGCGGGAATCGGACTTGGTCAAATGAAAATTATAGGACAAAATATCGAGGAGAGACGAGAAATGAATACTTTTTATAAAGAACTTTTTAAAGATGTTGATGGAGTTACAGTTTTTGAAAATTCGAATCAAGATTTTTTTTCAAACTGTTGGTTGACGACAGTTTTGGTGGAAAATGAAGGAGATGTAAATAGAGAAAATTTAAGAATGGCATTTGAAACAGCAAATATTGAATGTCGTCCACTTTGGAAGCCAATGCATTTACAACCTGTTTTTGAAAATTATCCTTATTATGGTGAAAATACTGCTGAAGGATTATTTGAAAAAGGATTGTGTCTTCCTTCAGGAAATTTATCACTAGAAGATAAAAAAAGAATAAGAGAAGTAGTTAAGAACTTCTTTATATAATTATTAAGAAGCGAAAATTTAGTATGAGAATCGAAGAAACATTTATAAAAGATTTAGTTATTGTAGAACCTACTGTCTTTGGAGATGAAAGAGGGTATTTTTTTGAATCTTATAGTAAGACTAAGTTTAAAGATTTAGGAATCAATATCGAATTTGTTCAAGACAACCAATCATTTTCGAAAAAAGGAACTTTAAGAGGTTTACATTATCAGAACCCGCCATTTGCGCAAACAAAACTAGTCCGTGTTTTAGAAGGTGAAATTATTGATGTTGCTGTAGATTTAAGAAAAGATTCACCAACTTATGGAAAATCTTTTAGTGTATTATTATCAGCAGAAAATAAAAAACAACTCTTGGTTCCACAGGGGTTTGCTCATGGATTTTCGGTAATCAGCGAAACAGCTTCTGTAATGTATAAATGCGATCAATTTTACAATAAAGCTTCGGAAGGAGGGATAAAATACGATGATCATACTCTAAATATTGACTGGGGAATGAATTTGGAAGATGCTATAGTTTCTGAAAAAGATCAAATTCTTCCTTACATTAACGAATGTAACAGCTTATTTTAATGAAAAAAATTTTAGTTACGGGAGTAAATGGTCAGCTAGGATCTGAATTAAATCTATTATCTAAAAATTATTCAAGTTATGAATGGATTTTTGCAGATAGAACAAAAATTACTTTAGATGATTTAGAGTTATTGAGTTCACAATTAAATGCTATTAAACCTAATATTATATTTAATTGTGGAGCTTATACTGCGGTAGATAAAGCTGAATCAGAAAAAGAATTAGCTTTCAAAATTAATAATTCAGCTGTAGAATTAATTGCAAAATTTTCAAAAGAAAATGATATAAAATTAATTCATATCTCCACCGATTATGTTTTTGATGGTACTTCTTCAATTGCCTTAAAAGAAGAAGCGGATACTAATCCAATAAATGTTTACGGAGAAAGTAAACTGGCGGGTGAAAAGGCATGTTTAAAAGATAATCCGGATTCAATAATTATTAGAACTTCGTGGGTATACAGCAAATTTGGTAATAATTTTGTAAAAACCATGCAACGATTAATGCATGAAAGAGATTCAATTAATGTTGTAAATGATCAGATTGGTTCCCCAACTTATGCCGCAGATTTAGCAAAAGCAATGATGGATATTGTTGAATTTCCACATTGGATTCCTGGAATATATAATTATTCAAATGAGGGCGAAATAAGCTGGTATGATTTTGCGTTGTCAATTAAGGAATTAGGTAATTATGAATGTAATGTTGGAGGAATTCCATCATCATCATATCCAACACCAGCAAAGCGTCCAGAATTCTCATTATTAGATAAGAAAAAAATAAAAAAAACGTATAATTTAGAAGTACCAAATTATAAAGAAAGTTTAAAGAAGTTTTTTGGATAATAAATTAATCTAAATTCAAGACTTAAAAAATATGAAAGGAATTATATTAGCCGGAGGATCGGGAACAAGATTGCACCCATTAACGTTGGCTGTTAGTAAACAATTAATGCCGGTCTATGATAAGCCCATGATATATTATCCCTTATCAACTTTGATGATGGCGGGAATTAATGAAATTTTAATTATTTCTACACCTCATGATTTGCCGCACTTTAAAAAGCTTTTAGGCGATGGAAATTCGATAGGATGTAAATTCAGTTATGCTGAGCAACCAAATCCAAATGGATTAGCACAGGCTTTTGTAATTGGAGAAGAATTTATTGGGACAGATAAAGTTGCACTAGTACTTGGGGATAATATTTTTTTTGGTACAAACATGCAGCAATTATTAAAAGCGAATGCTGATCCAGAAGGAGGCGTTGTTTTTGCATATCATGTTGCTGATCCAGAAAGATATGGAGTTGTAGAATTCGATGAAAATAAAAATGCAATTTCTATTGAAGAAAAACCATTAGAACCGAAATCAAATTACGCAGTTCCAGGTCTATATTTTTATGATAATTCTGTAGTAGAAATAGCGAAAAATATTAAACCATCTGCTCGTGGCGAATATGAAATTACAGATGTTAACAAAGTGTATCTTGAGAAAGGAAAACTAAAGGTTGGTATTTTAAGCCGAGGGACTGCTTGGCTGGATACAGGGACTTTTAATAGTTTAATGCAAGCAGGACAATTTGTGCAAGTTTTAGAAGAAAGACAAGGTTTAAAAGTTGGCTGCATTGAAGAAATAGCTTGGAGACAAGGTTTTATAAATGATGATCAGCTTGAAAAATTAGCCCAACCGTTATTAAAATCTGGTTATGGAACTTATTTGTTAGATTTTTTAAAACAAAAGAAAAAGGGTGTTAAAATTTAATTTGAAAAGTAAAATAATTAATTAAAACATTTACTTTGTATTTTTGTATACAATACTTTACCGATTTAAACAAAAAAAATTGAATTCAGATAAATCAAATAATATATCATCTTTGTTGTATAACGCTTTTTCACCTAGAAATCTGCGCGCTAATATTAATAATTTAAGCTATCTGCCTAGATGGATTATTATTGCAATAGATGTAATGGTGTTGCTTTTTTCGTTTTCATTTACTTATATGCTTTTTGATGGTACTGCTATTGGGTATATAATTACTTCACATGATTTCTATTTTGTTGGAACACTTATTTTTGTAAACGTTTTTTTCTTTTGGCTTTTTAGAACTTATTCTGGAATTATAAGGCACTCCTCTTACATAGATGCTATTAAACTGCTTTTCTCACAAATGTCAGTTTTGGTGTTTTTCTTGTTTGCAAACTTAGTATTTGAATTGTATGCTGGGCATAAAGCTTTTTTAAATACAGCTCTTTTCATTAATCTCGTTTTATCATTTTGCGGATTATTTTTATACCGTGTAATTGTTAAGCAGACTTTTGAGATGTATTTTTCTGAAAAAGCATCAACAAAGTTGGTTCGAACGGTTATTTATGGTACAGATGCTAATGCAATTTCCGTAGCCAATGCGTTAAAATTTGAAACACCTTCTCGATTTAAGATTGTTGGTTTTGTAGATAAAAACAATCAAAATGCATCTAAGCGTATGCTGGATCTCCCAATTTTGATTTTGAGAAAGAAACTTCCAGCTTTGATGCGATCTGTTGCTGCAGAAGGTGTGATTATTGCGGATAAAAGTTTAACGAAAGATGAACAATTAATTATTGTTGATCAGTGCTTAGAATTTAATTATAGAGTTTATACTGTTCCACTAATATCAGATTGGGAAAACCAAAAGGAAATTTCTCAAAAGGTAAAAAATATTCAGATTGAAGATCTGCTGGAGCGTAAGCCTATAGTTCTAGATAGTAAATCAATTTCTAAGCAATTAAAAGACAAAACTATTCTTATAACTGGTGCGGCTGGATCAATTGGGAGTGAAATTGTGAGGCAAGTTTTGAATTTTAATCCAAAAAATGTTATTGTTTTGGATCATGCAGAAACGCCGCTTCATAATTTATGTTTAGAGACGCAAAATATGAATTTTGCTACTAAAATTGTTGCAATTATTGCCGATGTTAGAAGTAAAAAAGCTTTGGAGAAAGTTTTTAAAACCTATAATCCTCATGTTGTCTTTCATGCTGCGGCTTATAAACATGTACCTCTTATGGAAGAAAATCCTTCTCAGGCAATTCAGACCAACATTAAAGGAACTAAAAATCTTGCCGATTTAGCATGTAAATATCGTGTTAAGAAATTTGTTATGGTTTCTACAGATAAAGCCGTAAATCCGAGTAACGTAATGGGGGCAAGTAAACGTATTGCTGAGAAATATGTTCAATCTTTGTTTCTTAAAAATCAAAGAGAAAACGTTGAAGGAGGTACAAAATTCATTACCACTCGTTTTGGAAATGTTTTAGGTTCAAATGGTTCTGTGGTTCCTTTATTTACAAAGCAAATTGCTGAAGGTGGCCCGGTAACTATTACTCATCAAGATATTATACGTTATTTTATGACCATTCCAGAAGCTTGTCAGCTTGTTCTTGAGGCTGGAGCGATGGGGAATGGAGGCGAAATTTATATATTCGACATGGGCAAGCCGGTAAGAATTATTGATTTGGCTAAAAAAATGATAAAATTGGCAGGTTTTATTCCAGACAAAGAGATTAAAATTAAAATTGTGGGTTTAAGGCCTGGAGAAAAATTGTATGAAGAATTATTAAATGACACTTCAAAAACACTTCCTACTTACCATAATAAAATCATGATCGCCCAAGAAATACAGGATGAATACGAGAATTTGCACATAGATGTTGATGAATTAATTGGTATTGCTGATTTCTATGATAACGATGATATTGTCACAAAAATGAAAAAAATTGTTCCCGAATTTAAAAGTATGAATTCTACTTTTGAAGTTCTCGATAAATAATTACATTTGACAAAATTTTTAATAATAAAAAGGTGTTTTTTAAAAACGCCTTTTTCTATTTTTAGAAAACAATAAAAAGTGTAAAAATCTTGTTAATTTAAATGATTTTAAAATTGTTTAATGCAAACTATTACAAATTGATGTAATTAAAAAAAATGAACCCTACCCCAAATTCTAATGAATGGTTGTTTGAAATAACACCTAAAAACAAATTCTTTTCACTTAATCTAAAAGAAGTCTGGCAATATCGAGATTTATTATTTCTGTTTGTAAAGCGAGATGTAATTACTGTTTATAAACAAACAGTCCTTGGTCCATTATGGTATTTGATTCAGCCACTGCTGACTTCGATTACTTTTACGATTATCTTTAATAATGTAGCAGGAATTAATACTGGTAAAATACCTCCATTTTTATTTAATTTGGCAGGAATAACTGTTTGGAATTATTTCACCTCTTGTTTAACAGGAACTTCAGATACTTTTAAATCTAATGCAGGAATTTTTGGAAAAGTTTATTTTCCTAGGATTATTACACCTCTTTCGGTTGTAACTTCAAATCTTATAAAATTTGGCATTCAATTTATAATTTTCGTTATCTTTTACTTGTACTACATTTTTACAGGTTTTGACTTATCTATTAATCTTTCGATTTTATTTTTTCCTTTTTTAGTAATTATCATGGGGATTTTAGGTCTAGGAATCGGAATGATTATTTCGTCAATGGTTACAAAATACAGAGATTTTTCGTACTTAGTAAGTTTTGGAATTTCGTTACTTATGTATTTGTCTGCAGTAATGTACCCAATGGAATTAATCCAGCAGAAACTTCCAAAATACGGATGGGTGGTAGAATATAATCCTCTGGCTTATATTATTCAAACAGGACGTTATATGTTGCTCGATACTGGCGATATATCAGTCTGGGGTTTGACTTATACAACGCTGATTACCGTTGTAGTCTTTTTTATTGGATTATTGGCATTTAATAGAACAGAAAAAAGTTTTATTGATACTGTATAAATAGACTGGAGGATTAAAAAAACAATTACAATATTATAATCTGCAACTTTACAATTCACAATTGGAAAAAGATATTATTTTAAAAGCTGAAAATATTTCTAAACAATACCGTTTAGGACAGGTTGGTACGGGTACCATTAGTCATGATTTGAATAGATGGTGGCACAAAATTAGAGGAAAAGAAGACCCTTACCTAAAAATTGGCGAAACAAATGATCGCACTGTAAAAGGTACTTCAGAATATGTATGGGCATTACAAGATATTAATTTTGAAGTAGAAAGAGGAGAAGTTTTGGGAATCATTGGGAAAAACGGAGCAGGGAAATCTACACTTCTAAAGATCCTTTCTAAAGTTACTGCTCCTACTACAGGCAGCATAAAATCAAAGGGGCGTATTGCATCACTTCTGGAAGTCGGTACTGGTTTTCATACCGAAATGACAGGAAGAGAGAATATTTTTTTGAATGGAGCAATCCTTGGAATGACAAAAAAAGAAATTGCCTCTAAGCTAGACGAAATTATAGAATTTTCGGGTTGTGAACGTTATATAGACACTCCTGTAAAAAGATATAGTTCAGGTATGACAGTTCGTTTGGCTTTTGCTGTCGCTGCATTTCTTGAACCTGAAATATTGGTTGTTGATGAGGTTTTGGCAGTTGGAGATGCAGAGTTTCAGAAAAAAGCTATTGGAAAAATGCAGGATATTTCGAGAGGTCAGGGAAGAACAGTATTGTTTGTTAGTCATAATATGGCAGCTGTCGAAACACTATGTACAAGAGTAATAAGTATGAAAAATGGAACATTGTGCGGAAATGGTAATCCAACAAAAGTTATATCGGAATATTTACAAAGTAGTTCATCTTCTGAACGAGTAATCAGCTTTGATTCAATCGAAACAGCAAAAGGAAATGATAATATTAGAGTTTTGTATGCTGCGATAGAAAATGCTTCGTCAGAAAATAAAAATGATATTATCGATGTAACATCAGACATTGACTTTAGGGTGAAATTTGTAAATCAAACCAACAAACAGCGAATATCTATGGGTTTTGATTTGATGACAATAAAAGGAGATGTAGTTTTTGGTTCTGGAACTAAAATTAATTCCATTACAAACGGAATTACTGAAATAGCTTGTAGAATTCCTTCTAACTTTTTAAATGATGATGCGTATCAAATTTATGTTTACTTTCATACGGATGAAATGAGCGGTTTATTTTATGACGAAGAATTTTTGAGTTTTGAAATAAAAGATGTCAAGAGGGAATCTGGTTACCTGGGGAAGGTTAATGGTATGGTAAGGCCTCAATTAGAATGGGACATAATATCATAATGGATAAATTTTTTAATTTAAAAATCGAAGCCTCTGGGCTTTCTTTATTTAGAATATTTTATTCCATTATTCTGTTTTTTGAAATAAAACAGCTGTTCAGTTTTAGAAATGTAATCTACGACAAACAGCCTTTTATTGTTACGGGTGAATTGGATGTTTCTTTTTTATTCTATTTTTGGTTCTTAATAGTTATCTTTCTTATTGTAGGCTTTCGAACGCGTTTTGCGACGATTATAAATTATATTTTTTCAGTAATTATATTTAGTTCTGCGACTGATTTTGAATATCATGTTTTTTATGTGTACGTAGGCATAAATTTTTTAATGATTTTTATGCCAGTGTCAAGAGTATTGTCTTTTGATAATTTACTTCAAAAGCTAAAATATTCGAATTCTATTAAAATATATAAGGTTGATTCAAAAGTTTTACAGATAAATTATTTAATTCCTGTATTCGTAGGAATAGGTCTGGTGTACATAGATTCTGTTTTTCATAAACTTTCAAGCAAATTATGGCTTGATGGTTTAGGAGTCTGGCTCCCTTCGAGTCTGCCTATGATTACGTGGAATGATACTTCTTTTTTGCTTAATCAAGAATGGGCTGTTAAGTTTTTAAGCTATTTAGTACTTGTTTTTGAAGCTGTTTTTATATTCCTATTCTGGATCAAAAAATTTAGAATGCCATTTTTTATTTTAGGCATATTTTTTCATATTGGAATTTTAATAGCTTATCCCATCCCATATTTTGCATTAGCTTATATAGCAATTTATCTACTGATGGTTCCAGTTTCTTTGTGGAAAAGAATTAGTAATAAATTTAAATTTAAGACAGCACTTTATACTTTTTATTACGACGGAGAATGTCCATTATGTCAAAAAATAGTTTTAATTATAGACCATTTCGATATATTTAAATCGATTAATTGCAAAACAGTTCAGAATAATTATCAGGAAAATGCGGCATTAAAAGGCCTAGAGGAGAATTCATTGTTGACCAATATCCATGGAGTTAACAGATATGGAAAAATAGCAGTTGGTTATTGGGCTTATGTTCAATTATTTAGATATTTATTGTATACTTATCCATTAGCATTGCTTTTCAGTATTAAAGGGATTTCAAATTTAGGGGCAAAAGTTTATAATCATATCGCAAAAAATAGATTAACAGAAAGATGCACAAAACAGTCTTGTTCTGTTCCTGTTTATTGCGAACCTTCAGGAGAAAAACAGGATTTTTTTATAAAAGGTTTAAACAAAGTTTATCTTACTCAGATTTTCTGGAAAGGAATTATAATTACGGTTATTCTGGGTCAGCTTCTTATGATTTGGTATTCTCCTACTATACAACATCATATTCCATTAAAAAACAGACTAAACAAAATTGTCAATATTCCGTACCAAAAGTCTGAATGGGTTTTAAAAAAATATCTCGGAATCACTTCTCATACCGTCTTTCTAAATGAGCATTTTGAAGGATTTAATCATATTTTTAAAATTACGTACTCTGTAAATAATCAGGAAAAAGTAGTTCCAATACTAGATAATAAAGGTATGCCTGCGGAATATGTTTCGGGCTGTATATGGAGAAATATTTCATTTAATGTTGTCACGCAGAAAATTGAAAAAGAAAAATTTGAAAAAGGGATCCTGCCTTATTTAAAATACTATTGTAAAGACAACAATATTAGCCTTGGCGATTTTAATTTTTATGTTAAGGAAATTCAAATACCTGATAAATGGGAAAAAGATTTTCTGATAAAGCAAATTAGAAAACCTTGGCAAAAAGTCGGGAAATGCAAAATAGTTAAAGATTCTTTAGACTTTTATTGGAATCAAAGAATGAACAAGATTCTAAATGACGAGGCTGGTTCTAAATAAAGTCTTTTACTTAAATAACGTGATGTATAAAAAAACATTGAACTGCGTTTTGAAAATTAACGTATTAAGTGTTAATTGTTTATGAATATATTAATTACAGGAATATCTGGTTTCTTAGGTTCGCATTTGGCAGAAAAATTATCTAAAGAACATTCTGTGGTCGGATTATATCATTTAAACAAGAGTGATTTAATTGCGGATATAACTTGTTTTGATAATCTGGAATCTATTAAAAATATTCCCGACGTAATTATAATGTGCCATGCAGCTGTATCTTCAGGAATAACAAATGTTGATAAGAACACATTATTTGAAGTTAATGTAGATTTTACAAAAAAGATTCTGCAAAAGTTTTTAGGAGTTAAAATGATCTATATTTCATCGGTTTCTGTTTTTGGGAATAAGAAAGAAATTATTCAAGAAAACTCTTTTCCTGATCCACAAACAGATTATGCATTCTCAAAGTTAGACGCAGAGAATGAAGTAAAGAAAAATAATAACACATCGATAATACGATTTTCATCATTATATGGAAATGGTATGAAGGAAAATACCTTGATTCCAAATTACTTTAATCAGGCTTTAGAAAGCCAGGCAATAAAGGTTTGGGGGGATGGTAACAGACTTCAAAATTATATACATATTGATGATGCGGTGAATCTTATTGATAAGGTACTCAATTATCACTCTGAAATTGCTTTTCCTGTACTTGGAACGCACTCAAAAGAATATTCGAATAATGAAGCAGCAAAAATCATTTCAACTCTTACAAATGCTAGAATTGAATATATAAATCAAGACACCTCGTCATCTTTTCAGTTTGATAACACGATGACTCAAGAAATATTAAATTGGCAGCCAAAAACTGATTTGGAATTTGGTTTGAAAAATTATTTAGAATGGAAAAAAAAGTAGTCTTAGTTACTGGAACAGGAGGAAACGTTGGACAGGGTGTTTTAAGAAATATAAAATCTCTGGGTTATAATATTACTGTTATAGGGACAGATATAGAAGCTTTTACAGCAGGAAATCATCTTTGCGATGTAACGTATAGAGTTCCTTATTCTTATTCAGAAAATTATATTTCAACAATTAATAGTATTGTAGAAAAAGAAAAAGTAGACTTAATTATTCCGACAACAGATTACGAAGTTTATTATCTGGCGGTAAATCAAAATCAGATAGTGGCTAAAATTGCTGTAAGTAAAAGCGAAAAAGCGAAAATTTATCTGGATAAATATTTGACATATCTTCACCATCAAACACTGAATATCCCGTTTTCTAAGTCGTGGCTTCCTAGCGAATTTAATGATGAAACTAAAGATTTTATAGTAAAGCCTCGTGAAGGAAGAGGTTCAAGAGGAATTTATATAAATCCAGCTGATCCTAAAAGTTTTTCAGATGAGTTTGTAATTCAGCCTTTGCATAAAGGAATAGAAATTACAACTGCTTTCTATGTAACAAAACAAGATAAACTTCATGGTCTTTTTACAATGGAGCGAGAGCTTTCGAATGGAGCAACTTCAAAATCGAAGACCACAAAATTATATGATAAGCAATTAGAGGAAATTATAAAAAAAATGATTCAATCAGAAGGATTGTATGGAAGTATAAATTTACAATCGATAGTAAGCAGTAATGGAGAAATTTTTCCTTTTGAAGTAAATTGCAGAATTTCTGGAACCAATTCTATAAGACACAATCTAGGATTTCAAGATGTAAAATATACTCTTCAAGAGTATCTTTTTGACGAAAAACCAGATGAAGTAAATCCAATTGAAGGAGTTGCTGTACGATTATTATATGACGTGATATATCCGTACGCCGTTAATGAATCAGAACTTAATAACAATAAATCTCAACATATTATTTATTAATGAAATATTTATTATTAGATGTTGCAGGAACGCTTTTGCATAAGCCAGATTTATTTTTGACAATAAATAATACACTGCAAAATTTTGGGCATACAATTGCTTTGGATAAGCTAAGGTACAACCATAAAATGCTGTCTGAAACTATTAAGTTTCCAGATAGAACAGATGTTGATTTTTATAGCTATTTTAATTCTGAATTTTTATATTCTCTCGGAATAATTCCAAACGCAGAATTATTAAATGCTGTTTTTCAATCCTGTTCATACCTGCCATGGGAAAAGTTTGAAGATACTAATGTTTTAAAAGAAATTGAAATTCCGATTGGTATTATTTCTAATTTTAATTCTTCACTTAAGAAAAAAATGAACGATTATTTTGGTTCCATTTTTTCAGACTTTTTTGTATCTGAAGAGCTTGGAATATCCAAGCCTTCTCTTGAATTTTATCAAAAAGCAATCGAAAAAATAAAAATAGAACCCAAAGATATTTTGTATGTTGGAGATTCTTTCAAATTAGATTTAGAACCTGCTGTAAGATTAGGAATAAATACACTTATAGTAGACAGGGATAATTTTTATCCAAATAACCCAAACACGATTCTGTCATTATTAGAATTAAAAAATAAGATTCAATTATAATATGAAAACATTAGGGATAATTGGAGCTGGAGATTTAGGACAGCAAATTGCTCATTATGCTCTGTATGACAGGCATTATGAAAAAGTAGTTTTTTTTGATGATTTTTCAACAGCAGAATTGATAAATGATATTCCGTTAATCGGAAAAACCAATGACGTGGAAAAAGCTTTTAATGACAATATTTTTGATGAATTACTGATTGCTGTAGGATATAAACATCTGTCTATAAAAAAAGAATTATTTGAAAAATTTGAAAAAAAGATTCCATTAGGGAAAATTATACATTCGACCGTAACGGTAGATCCTTCCGCCAGAATTGAAAATGGTGCTGTAATATATCCAGGTTGTATTATCGATGCGCATGTTATAATTAAGGAAAATGCGGTACTTAATATCGCTTGTGCCATTGCTCATGATACTATTATCGGCCGACATTCCTTTTTGTCTCCACGCGTTGCAGTGGCCGGTTTTACGACTATTGGAGAAAGATGTTTTCTAGGAATAAATTCTACTATAATAGATAATCTGAAAATTAATGATACCGTACAAATTGGTGCTGGGAGTGTAGTTATAAAATCAATAGAAAAAGGCGGATTATATGCAGGTAATCCGGCGCGATTTATAAAATAATGATAAATTTTAATAAACCTTATTTAACGGGAGACGAAACCCGGTATATAGAAGATGCAGTAGCTTCAGGGAAAATTTCTGGAAACGGTAAATATACTCAATTATGCCAAAAATTTTTTGAAGATAAATATGGATTCGGTAAGTGTCTCCTAACCACATCATGTACAGACGCTCTCGAAATGGCTGCTATTTTAATTAATATCCAGCCTGGCGATGAAGTTATTATTCCATCTTATACATTTGTTTCGACTGCGAACGCATTTGTTTTAAGAGGAGCAAATATCATTTTTGCCGACTCCAATTCTGAAAATCCAAATCTTGATGCCGGCACACTTGAATCATTAATCACATCAAAAACAAAAGCAATTGTTCCAGTACATTATGCAGGAATTGCCTGTGATATGGATTTAATTATGGATATTGCCAATCGTCATAATCTATTTGTAATTGAAGATGCTGCTCAGGCAGTTGATAGTTATTATATTGGTAGAGATGGAGTAAAAAAAGCATTGGGATCAATCGGACATCTTGCTGCTTTTTCTTTCCATGAAACTAAAAATATTATTTCAGGAGAAGGCGGCATGCTCGCAGTCAATGATATGAAATTTGCTGAACGTGCTGAAATTATTTGGGAAAAAGGCACCAACAGATCGGCTTTTTTCAGAGGTGAAATTGATAAGTATGGCTGGGTAGATATAGGTTCATCTTTTTTGCCGTCAGAAGTTATTGCGGCTTTTTTATGGGCGCAGATTGAGCATCTTGATAAAATTCAGAATAAGAGAAAACAGATTTGGAATCAATACTTTGATGGTCTTAAAAAAGTAGCATTAGAAGGCAACTTTAAACTTCCTCAAATTCCAGATTATGCAGTAAATAATGCTCATATGTTTTACTTGGTTTTTGAGTCGGCAGAAAAAAGAACTGAATGTATTTCAAAATTAAGAAATAAAGGAATTCACGCAGTTTTTCATTATCTGAGCTTACATAAGAGTCCTTTTTATGCTGCTAAACACACAGGAGGGAATTTGTTTTGGAGCGATAACTACTCCGAAAATCTTCTTAGACTTCCACTCTATTATGAACTAAATGAAAAGGATGTTAGTTTTATCTTAAAAGCTATGTTAAATGCAGAAAATTAATATATTATTTATTGTTGGAGCTTTTCATAAGGCAGGCGCGGAACGTTTTGCTTATGAAATAGACCAAGCATTAAATAAAGAAAAATTTAATGTTTCGATTTTATGCTTGCAACCCGAAAATTATGAATCTCCAAAATGGGCGGGAAGGTACTATGATGAAAAACACAAAGAAATTGGTACTGAGATAACATATATTGATTCATTTATACAAAAACAGAAGTTAAATAGGGCAGAAAGAATTTTTCATAAACTGACGAGACAGAAGTTTAGAAAGACTAAGAAAATTTACAAAGAAACTTTATTCTCATTTTTAGATAATTTTAATCTGATTCACTGGATGGGAGAATATACTTTTATTCATGAAGTCCCTTTAAAGATTAAAGAAAAAAGTTTAATACACTCAATGTGTGCTAAATTTCAACACCCAACTTTATATAATGAATATGATTTTGATTTTCCGTATCAATTTATCTCAGGCTTTGAAAATGAAGAATTAAAATTTGAATACAGTCAGTTTAAAAATATTTCGCACACATTCCTTCCGCTAGCTATAAAAATGGAAAAGAAGGAAAACAATTGGAAGTTTAATAATAATGAAATTAAAAAAATCGGAATATTCACAAGGTTAGACAAAAATAAACCGCTTGATCCTTTTTTCTATGCTTTTCATTTATTGCTTGACAAAAAAAACAACTGTGAGCTTCATATTTTTGGAAATGGAGATCCAGAAAAAGAAGGTATGCTAGAATATTTAGACAGATTAGGAATTACAAATAAAGTTTTTTTTAGAGGACATCAAGAAGATATTTCGCAAACTGCAGTAAACGAAAATCTTGATTTATCATGGTTTCAAGGGTATAATAATAGACCCGCAGGTTTCGCAGGTTATGATCTTTGCTTGACAGGTGTTCCTTTGGTTTGCTGGGATTTTTTTTCTAAACCGATTGAGATCTTTAATCCTGTGTATCCGCATTTTAAAAATTTAAATCAATTTGTTGATTTTACTCTTGAAATCCTAACTTCTAAAAGTAAGGCAGAAGAACTCTCTAATTTACAGTTCGAAGATGTAAAAAATAATAGAGATATGGAAAAACTAATAGCAACGGTCGAAGAATTATATCTTCAGATACATAAGAAAAACTAATAATGGCAGGTACAAATCCTTCAATTAGTATTATAATGCCTTCATTTAATGCAGAATTCTGTATTGAAGATGCAATTATATCTGTTATTAATCAAACATATAAAAACTGGGAGCTTATTATTGTTAATGATGGCTCTACGGACCAGACTGAAAATATTGTGAAAAAATGGCTGTCGCAAGAGCAGAGGATTCAGTATTTTTATCAGGAAAATGGGAAACAAGGGAAAGCCAGAAATCTTGGAATTGCCAAATCCAGAGGTCAGTATCTCGCATTTTTGGATGCGGATGATATTTGGCTAAACGAAAAATTAAGTATACAAATTAACGAAATGCAAACTAGAAATGTAGATCTTGTTTTTTCGGATTCTTATATTTTTAATGATAATGATATCCACGATACTTCTCAAAAAATGAATATTCCAACGAACATTCTTTTTGACGAGAATTCTATAAATTTATTTTTAAAAGGAAATAGAATTCCGATACTAACCGTATTAGTTAATAAATCAAAAGTCGAAAATGTTGGTGGTTTTGCCGAGGCAATAGATATTCAGAATGTTGAAGATTATCATCTTTGGCTGAAATTACTAATGTCGGGCTGTAAATTTTATGCTTTAGATTATGTTTTAGCTAAATATAGAGTTCATAAAAATGCAGCAACATCAGCAGATAAAGCTGCTCATAGTAAAGTTCCGAATGCTTTTTTTGATTTGTTTCAAAATTATCCTGCTTTTAGGAAAGAGATTAAACATGCCTTAAAAATAAAATTTATTCATATTTACAGAACAAACATTTTTTCTAAATCAGAATTAAGTTCTTGGATTAATAAAAATACCGAATATCTTGGGAAATCTGCTGTAAAATATTTTTACAAAGTTCTTAATTACTTTTTGCCGACAAAAGCGACCAAACGAATTTTAATATATGTATTAAATGCATAAGGTTTCTATTATAGTTCCATGTTATAATCAGGCGCAATATTTATCTGAAGCCCTCGAATCTATATTGAATCAAACTTATGAAAATTGGGAATGTATTATTGTTAATGATGGTAGCCCGGATAATACTCATGAAATTGCTCAAGAATGGTTAAAAAAGGATAAAAGATTTAAATATCTTTTTAAGGAAAATGGAGGTTTGAGTTCTGCTAGAAATGCAGGATTAGATATCGCCGAAGGCGATTATGTTCAGTTTTTGGATGCCGATGATCTGATTGCTCCTGAAAAGTTTGAAATCTCCCTATCTCAGTTAGAAAAATTTGAGCCTAAAAAACAGGCGGTTGTAGTTTCTCATTTTAATTTTTTTACCAATAATATTGAAGATGCTACGGATCGTTATTGTTATTTGAACCTTGAATTTCTAAATTATAAAAGTATTCTTTACGATTGGGATTATAAGTTCAGCGTTCCTATACACTGTGGTTTTTTTAGTAAAGAACTATTTGAGGATTTTAGATTTTCGACAGATTTAAAAGCAAAAGAAGATTGGCTTATGTGGTTAAATATCTTCAAAAAAGACATTAAAGTGTATTTTATAAATCAGCCATTCGCTTTTTATAGGTCACATTCTTCGAGTATGACTAAAAATCACCAATTTATGGAAGAGAATACTATAAAAGTTTTGAAGCTTTTTAAGGATATTCTTTCTGTAGAAGAATATAGTGATTACTTGATACATGTAATTCAGAAAAAAAATAATGAGAATGAAAAATTAAGACTGGAGCTGTTAGAAATAAAAACCTCTCCGGAACTTAGGGTTATTAAGAAAATAAAGAAGACCCCTGTAATATCTTTTATTTTCAAATTATGTGTCTCAATTTTTAAATCAAAGTAAAATGGACAATCAACCACTGATATCGGTAATTGTTCCTAATTACAACCATGGAAAATTTCTAGAAAAGAGACTCGACAGTATCTTTAAACAAACCTATAACAATTTTGAAGTAATTCTTTTAGATGACTGCAGTACAGATAACAGTAGAGAAATACTTTCTAAATATGCTGATGATGGACATGTAAGTCATTGTGTTTTTAATGAAACTAATTCTGGAAATACTTTTAGACAATGGAAAAAAGGAATTGAGCTTGCAAAAGGAAAATTTATCTGGATTGCCGAATCGGATGATTTTTGTGATCTAAGTTTTTTAGAAAAAGTCAGTAAACCATTAACAATAAACGATAAGATTTCGTTATCCTACTGCCAATCTAACAGAGTAGACAGCAGCGATAAAATAACGGGGAGCTGGAAAACCTACACAGAAAGTCTGGATCCGATTCAGTTTACTCAAAACTTTATTCTGGATGGTGATTTTTTTATAGAAAAATTTCTGATTAATAAAAATGTAATTCCAAACGCAAGTGCTGTATTATTTCGCAAAGAAAAACTTCAAATCTCAAACCAGTTGTTTAACACGCCGGCACTTAGATATTGCGGTGATTGGGTTATATATTTTCAAGTAATAATGAAACAGGAAGTTTCATTTATAGCTGAATCATTAAACAATTTTAGATATCATGATAATAGTGTGATAGCGGTTGTGTCAAAATCGGAAAAAAAACTGGCCTTGATCGATATTGATCTTCAAATGCGAAATGTTATGGACGATTTGTTAAAACAAAATACATCGGCTAACAAACATGAGATTATAAAAAACAACACAAAAATCACGAAAGAACTTAAGTATGATAAGGCTCTGATTTTGTTTAATGATAAACAAAAGTGGAAAGCAATTGTGCTTGTATTTGGAATAATGGGCTTTTTTATAAAAAAATATCCTTTTCGTAAACGACTTAATCAACTATTTAATTTCTAAATGATTTCCTTAATTATTTGTAGTCGGACAAATGTTCTTCCAGAAAGTTTCACCCAAAATGTAAGTGATACTATTGGTTGTTCATATGAATTAATAGTAATAGACAACTCACAAAATCAATATTCTATTTTTGAAGCTTACAATTTAGGAATTCAACAGAGTAAAGGTGAAATATTGTGCTTTGTTCACGATGATGTTTTATTTCATACAAAAGAATGGGGAGCAGTTTTGGAGTTACAGTTTAAAGAGAATCCAGATTTTTCTGTTATTGGAATTGCTGGCTCCAAGGTTAAAACAAAATTTCCAACAGGATGGTGGGATTGTGAAGACCAATATAAAGTGTTGAATATAATCCAGCATGATAAAGATCAAATAGATTACCAAAATTCTGGATTTAACAAAGGTAATTTACAAAAAGTGCTTTTTATCGACGGGGTTTTTATGGCTTTGAAAAAAAATCATTTTTTTTTATTTGATACAGATCTCAAAGGTTTCCATAACTACGATCTAAATTTATGTATTAAGATAAGAGAAAATAGCGGTAATATTGGCGTAACAAATAAAATTTTGCTTGAGCATTTGTCTGTAGGAAACTTAAATAGAGATTGGTTTATTTCTACTGCTGCATTTCATAAAAAATACTTTAAGAGTTTAACGATAAACAATTCTAGTCCTGAGCAAGAGATTTTTGCAGGAAAGAGATTTATTGATTACACCATGCGCATTTTAGGTAAAAAAAAGGGTATTATCTATCTTTTATCGGTTTTTAGATTCACTAATTCCTTTAAGGTAAAATATACTTTGGGGAAATATATTATTAATAAATTTTTTTAAAATGAAGACTAGTATCGTTATTGTTACTTTTAACGGAATGAAGTGGATAGAGAACTGCATAGAATCTATTCTTAAAAGCACAATGCAGCCAGAAATTATAGTTGTTGATAATTGTAGTACAGATGATACAGTCCATTTTTTAAAGAACAAATATTCGGAGAAAATCATACTGATTGAGTCAAACGAAAATTTAGGATTTGGTCGTGCAAATAATTTAGGAATTTCTCTAGCGCTTCAATCAGATTCTGATTTTATTTTTTTGTTGAATCAAGACACAATTATACAAAAAGATACAGTTGAAAAACTTTTTGAACTAGCAATTAAAAATCCAGATTTTGGAATAATCAGTCCCATACATACAAATGGTGATGGTTCGTCGTTAGACATTAGTTTTTTGTATTATATAAATAAACAATGTCAGTCCTTGGTTTCTGATTCTATTTTAAATAAAGAGATGAAAGATATTTATCAGCTTGAAATGATAAATGCAGCAGCTTGGTTTTTACCAAGAAAAACTTTGGAATCAGTTGGAGGATTTGATCCATTGTTTTTTCTTTATGGGGAAGATGATAATTTTTGTCAAAGAGTACTGTATCACAAATTAAAAATAGGAATTACACCATTAACAGCAATAAAACACGATAGTGGTAATAATTTTAAAGTTGATTTTCCTAAAGGATCGCCTAATTTTTATAATAAATTTTTAAATAGAGTAAAAGTTCAGTACGGGGATGTTAATACAAACGATTTTAAAAAACTGGATAAATTAAAAAGATATTTTCTTAAAGAGGCATTTATTAGTTTTCTGAAATTAAATTTTACTGAATATCAGGTCAATAAAAAGAAGTATAAACTTATTAATCCAACAGAAATTAAGCTTAGCGTTACGCAGAACAGAGAATTAGGTTTAAAATACCTGCATTAAAAGATATGGAAACAAGTGTAAATAATTTAGTATCTGTAATTATACCGTGTTACAATGATTACAAATATATTCAGGCAGCAATAGATTCGATTAACAATCAGACTTACAGCGTTTTTGAAATAATTATTATTGATGACGGATCAGCTGAAGAAACAAAAAAGGTTCTTAAAAGTTTAGAACAAGAAAATCTGACTATTTTATTTCAAGAAAATATGGGGCCTAGTGCAGCAAGAAACAACGGAATAAAACATGCAGCAGGTGATCTTATACTAACATTGGATGCCGACGATTACTTTGACTCCTCGTTTGTAGAAAAAGCGGTTTTAATTCTAAATCAACAGGAAGATATCGGTTTGGTTACTTGCAATGGATATGTTTTTAATGATGAAGGTATTATAACAGAAATTATTTCTAAAGAAGGGAATGCAGATGATTTTCTTTTTGAAAATACTGCTATCGGAAATTCTCTATTCAGAAAAAAATGCTGGTCAGAAATAGGTGGTTTTGATGAGAATATGAGAAAAGGTTATGAAGACTGGGATTTTCACATCAGCCTGCTTAAAACCGGCTGGAAAATTAAAGTTATTAATGAGCATTTGTTTTATTATAGAAATAAACCCAATTCAAGAAACAAGAATGCAAACAAAGTAAGGTATGAATTAATAAATTACTTATTGATAAAACATAGAGATTTATCGGTTCAAAATTTTGAAACACTTCTTTCAAATTTTTTAGTAGAGTTTAACAGACTATCTAGTCGAAATGATATTATCAAAAAATCAGTAGATTATAGAATAGGTAACAAAATCTTAAAACCGTTAAGATTTATGAAAAAAATATTCAGATCTAATCATTCATAATTTCGATTAATTAGTATAAACTTTATGAAAATCCTTTTTATTTCTATGCCCTCAATTCATGTTATTCGATGGATTGAAAATTTGAAAGAAACCTCTTTTGAATTGTATTGGTATGATATTTTAAACAAAGGAAGAATAGAAACTCTGACAAGCGTAGAACAATTTACAGATACTTCAAAAAGAAAAATTCCACATATAAAAGGAGAATACTGGCTATCAAAAAAAACTCCAGTTTTATATAGAGGCATACGCTCTTTTTTAGAAGTAACCGAGAACGAAACGCTTGAAAAAATTATAAAAAAAATTAATCCAGATGTAATTCATAGTTTTGAAATGCAGTCATGCTCATACCCAATTTTAAAAACAATGAATAAATTTTCAAGTATTAAATGGATTTACTCATGCTGGGGGAGCGATTTATATCATTATCAAAATATAAAAGGGCATAAAAGAAGAATAAAAAATGTTCTCTCACGAATAGATTTTTTGCATACAGATTGTGATCGTGATTACAAAATTGCATTGACATTAGGTTTTAAAGGCAGTTATCTGGGCATAATTCCCGGGGGCGGAGGTTATGATCTCTCAATTTATGAAAAATTTAAAGTCTCATTAGAAAACAGAAAGACAATAATCGTAAAAGGATATCAGCATAATTTTGGAAGAGCACTAAATGTGATTAAGAGTTTAGAGCAAATTCAGGATAAAATAAAAGAATTGGAGGTGGTAGTTTTTGGAGCTCATAAAGAGGTCGCTGATTATGTAAAGAATAAAAATCTATCGTTTCAAGTTTACCATAAAGACACGATATCTCAGACTGAAATTCTGAAAATAATGGGGAAATCGATAATTTACATTGGAAACAGTATCTCAGACGGAATGCCCAATACATTATTAGAATCAATGTTTATGGGAGCTTTTCCTTTACAATCTAATCCAGGAAATGTTACCGCCGAAATCATAGAAAACGGATTGAATGGATTTCTAATTGAAGATCCTGAAAATACAAATGCTATTATAGATCTTATTTTGATGGCAATAGAAAATAAAAAAATGCTGGTAAAAGCATTGGATATCAATAGTAAAATTGCTTTTGAAAAATTAGATTATAAAAGTAATAGAGAAAAAATTATAGATTTATATCGAAATATACAATAAATGAGGATTGGATTTAACCCAAATAAAGATAAAGCTCAAGAAGGAAATGATTTTTTTCATCAGGTAATAATTCCTGTCTATATCCCTAATCAAGAAGGATATTTTAAAGATAGTTTTCAGATATTGAAGTATTGTTTGAATTCCTTATTAAAAACGAGTCATTTAAAAACTTTTATCACTGTAGTTAACAATGGGAGTTGCAGAGATGTAACAGATTATTTAAATGAACTTTACAACAAAGAAAAAATACACGAAATAATTCATACTGCTAATATTGGAAAACTCAATGCTGTTTTAAAAGGAGTTGTAGGTCATAAATTTGATATTATTACTATTACAGATGCTGATGTTCTTTTTTTAAATGATTGGCAAAAAGAGACTTATTGTGTATTTAATGCATTCCCTAAAGCGGGAGCAATCAGTCCAACTCCATCATCAAAAGTTATAAAACAGTATACTTATAATATTTTATTTGAAAAGTTTTTTTCTAAAAAATTAAAGTTTTCTGAAGTAAAAAACAGAGAAGCTATGTTGAGTTTTGCTTCCAGTATTGGTAATCCAGATTTTTATAATGAAACCCATCTTAAAAGTTACCTTACTGTTTCTAATGATAATACTAAAGCAGTGATTGGAGCAGGCCATTTTGTTACAACTTATAGGGGAACAATTTTTAATAATTTAAAAAATCGGTTTTCTAATTTTAAAATGGGTGGATCTAGTGAAGTAATGTTTCTAGATAAACCAGTAGTAGATCAGGGGTATTGGCGATTGTCTACTGAAGATAATTTTGCATATCATATGGGAAATGTAATCGAACCATGGATGGGAGAAAGAGTCAGCACTTTAGAAGATAGAAGTCATATAGAAACTGAAATGCCTTCATTAAAAATAAATTTTAGTTTAAAGATTCTGAGATTTATACAGGCTAGATTTTTTTGGAAAACCTTAAATAAAAAGATAATTTGGATTTGGTTTTTACAATTCAAAGGGCTTGATAAAATTAATTCTAAAAAATACTAATATGCTTCAAAATGTTAGATTGTTAATAAGGAAGATCTTGTTTTATTTTTTAAACACTACAGTAAAAAACGATAAAGTACATTTTTTTGGTTTTTCAAGAGGATTAAAGAATGTTGATTTTGAAGGTAAAAATGCAATTGCTGATAGATGTAATTTTTCTGGAAGAATAAAAATTGGATATGCAACTACTTTAGGATATAATAATTTTTTAGCAGGTTCTATAAGTATAGGCAAATACTGCCAAATTGGTTCAGATGTTGCTATTCATAGTACCAATCATCCAATTAATTATTTATCAACTTATATTAATAAAAATTTATTTGCAGGAGAACTTACCTCTTTAAAAGAAGAAAATCAAGTTACAATAGGAAATGATGTCTGGATCGGTCATAATGTAATAATCGTTGGAAATGTTACTATCGGAAATGGGGCAATTCTGGCGGCTGGTTCAGTAATAACAAAAGATGTATTGCCTTATTCAATTGTTGGAGGTGTTCCAGCAAAAATGATTAAAAAGAGATTTTCGGAAAACATCATTCAAGAAATAGAAGAATTACAATGGTGGAATTACTCAGAATCTGAGTTAGAAAAAATAAAACCATTATTTTTTAAAAATTGTGAAAATAGAAATAGCATATATGAATAAAACAATCGCTATAATTCCCGCCAGAGGAGGTTCAAAACGCATACCTGAAAAAAATATCCAGACCTTAGGAGATTTACCTCTTATTGCGCATTCCATTATTTATGCAAAAGAAAATAAAGCGATAATTGATGAGGTTTATGTTTCAACAGATGATGAAGAGATTAAAAAAGCGGCATTGCAATTTGATGCAAAAGTTATTGATAGACCAGAATCAATTTCTGGAGATTTAGAACCAACCGTTTCTGCTTTAAAACATGTTTTAGAAAATATAAGTTCTCAAAATATTGAAAATGTAATTTTATTGCAACCAACAAATCCATTACGCCCTATAGATTTAATTAAGGAAGCTTTTAATAAATTTCAAACAGAAAAAAAAGACAGTCTATTTACAGTTTCGCGTAATTACCACAAATTAGGAAAAATTATTGAAGATAAATTCAATCCATTTAATTATAGTTTTGGACAAAGAAGTCAGGATTTGGAGCCTCTATATTTTGAAAATGGATTGTTGTATATCACAAAAGCATCATTAATATTAGATAATATAATTATTTCAGAAAATGCATTACCATTCGAAGTAAATCATATTTTTGCACAAGTTGATATTGATACTCCGGATGACTTAGATTATGCAAGATATCTGTATCAAAAGACAATAAAACCCCAAATTTAAAAAACAATGAATCCGTATATTGAAATTGCAGGCCGTAAAATTGGACCAGATTTTCCACCTTTGGTAATTGCTGAAATAGGAATTAACCACGAGGGATCTTTACAAACTGCTAAAGAAATGGTTGATGCCGCTCAAAGAGCAGGTGTTGAGGTTGTAAAACATCAAACGCATATTGTTGAAGATGAAATGTCGGGGGCAGCAAAAAAAGTAATTCCAGGAAATGCCGATGTCTCAATTTATGAGATTATGGAAAGATGTTCTTTAAATGAAAATGATGAACTGGAATTAAAAAACTATGTAGAAAGTAAAGGAATGATTTTTATATCAACGCCTTTTTCTCGTGCCGCGGCAGAAAGGTTAAAGAATTTTGATATTCCCGCTTACAAAATAGGTTCAGGTGAATGCAATAACTATCCACTTTTAGAACATATTGCTTCTTTTGGTAAACCCGTAATTCTTAGCACAGGTATGAATACAATCGAAAGTATTCAAAAAGCAGTTGCCGTTTTTGATAAACACGACATTCCTGTAGCCTTATTACATACTACAAATTTATACCCAACTCCAATTCACTTAGTGCGTTTTGGAGCAATGATGGAATTGCATCAAGCTTTTCCCGATAAGGTATTTGGTCTAAGCGATCATACTTTAAATAATAATGCCTGTTTAGGAGCAGTTGCTCTTGGAGCAAGTATTCTCGAAAGACATTTTACGGATCACATGCAGCGAACAGGTCCAGACATTGTTTGCAGTATGGACGAAAAAGCATGTCAGGAACTAATTGTTTCCAGTGAAGAAATCGCATTAATGAGAGGTGGAACAAAAAAACCAGCACAAGAAGAACAAGTAACTATTGATTTTGCTTTTGCAACCGTATGTTCAATAAAACCAATTAAAAAAGGAGAATTATTGTCTAAAGAAAATATTTGGGTAAAACGTCCTGGTACTGGCAAAATTCTAGCAGAACACTTTAATGATTTAATGGGTAAAACTGCGGTAAGGGATATCGAAAATGATGAGCAATTAGATTTTACTGATTTTGAGTAATTCTACAAAAAAAATAGTTTTCTTAACCGGTACACGTGCTGATTTCGGAAAAATAAAATCACTTATTCAAACTCTTGAAAAACAATCGGATTTTGAAGTTTTTATTTTTGTAACAGGAATGCACCTTCAGGAAATTTATGGCTATACATTGATAGAAATTGAGCGTTGTAATTTTAAGAATGTTTCTACATTCGAAAATCATACGCACGAAACTACAATGGACCTTACGTTGGCAAAAACAATAGAAGGATTGTCTGGTTATTGCAAAATGATTAATCCGGATATGATTATTGTACATGGAGATAGAGTAGAAACGCTTGCTGGAGCAATAGTGGGATCTCTGAATAACATTTTAGTAGCTCACATTGAGGGAGGAGAAATTTCTGGAACCGTTGATGAGCTTATCCGTCATAGTGTAAGTAAGTTAAGCCATGTCCATTTTGTGTCGAACAAAGAAGCGGCTAAAAGATTGCTTCAAATGGGAGAAGTAAAAGAATCTATATTTACGATTGGTTCTCCAGATATAGATATTATGTTTTCGGATAATCTGCCTTCTTTAGAAACAGCAAAAAAATATTATGGAATTCCATTCGAAAAGTATGCTGTTGTAATGTTTCATCCTGTTACAACAGAATTTACTTTGATGAAAAAATATGCTTCTGATTTTGTTGATTGTTTACTAAAAGATGATCATAACTATATTGTAATTTATCCTAATAATGATTTAGGGAGCCAATACATTTTGGATGAATTTAAGAGATTAGAAAATAATGAAAGATTTAGGGTTTTTCCTTCGCTTCGTTTCGAATATTTTCTAACGTTCTTAAAGAACAGTCAGTTTATAATTGGCAACAGCAGCGCTGGAATTCGCGAAGCACCTTATTATGGGATTCCAATTATAAATATTGGAACTCGTCAGCAAAACAGGGCAGTTCATGCAGATATTGTAAATGTTGATTATTCTCAAGAGCATATAAATAAAGCACTTTCGAAAATTGATTCTCACAAAATCAATATTTCTGATAATGATTTTGGGGCAGGAAATAGTAACGAATTATTTCTAGAATCATTACAGAAAAATGCTATTTGGAAACTAAATCATCAAAAACAATTTAGAGATATTTAAAATGTCTTATTAAACTAATACCACTTTATATATTTATGTTTTTTAATTCTCTAGCATTTGCTGTTTTTCTGCCAATAGTTTTCTTTCTGTATTGGTTTGTTTTTAATAAAACGAAAAGCACACAAAATGCATTACTTATAATAGCGAGTTACTATTTTTATTCTTGCTGGGATTGGAGATTTCTATTTCTTCTTGTTTTTTCTACTTTTTTGGATTATTACACAGGAATTCAAATCGAAAAAGGAAAGTCAGAAAACAGTCGAAAATTTTGGTTTTGGTTAAGTATTCTGGTAAACTTAGGTTTTTTAGGGATATTCAAATATTATAACTTTTTTGCAGTTTCTTTCTCTCAGTTATTGAGTTCTGTGGGACTTAAGGCAAGTCCAATTTTGTTAGAAGTAATACTTCCTGTCGGGATTTCATTCTACACTTTTCACGGATTGTCCTATGTAATCGATATATATTATAAAAGAATTAAAGCCGAATATAATTTTGTTGATTACTCATTGTTTGTCAGCTATTTTCCGCTCTTGGTTGCCGGTCCAATAGAAAGGGCAACCCATTTACTTCCTCAGGTAAAAGTAAAAAGAGAGTTTAACTTTCAGACGGCCAAAGAAGGAGTTTACCAAATCATTTGGGGATTAGTAAAAAAAGTTATCATTGCAGATACTTGTGCAACGTATGCAAATGCAATTTTTGATAATTATACTTCAATGAATTCATTTTCATTAATCTTGGGAGCAATTTATTTTGCTTTTCAGATTTATGGAGACTTTTCAGGATATTCAGATATTGCACTCGGAGTTTCAAAATTATTTGGTCTGGACTTACTCCGTAATTTTAATTATCCATATTTCTCAAGAGATATAGCAGAATTTTGGCGTCGTTGGCATATTTCCCTTTCTTCTTGGTTTAGAGACTATTTGTACATCCCACTTGGAGGAAGTAAAGGCGGACTTTGGATGAAAATTAGAAATACATTTATTATTTTTCTCGTAAGTGGATTTTGGCATGGTGCCAATTGGACCTATGTAGTTTGGGGATTCATTAATGCTGTTTATTTTTTACCATTGTTATTATCAAACAGTAACAGAAATAATATGGGCGAAATTCAGTTAAAATTCAATTTCGATTCGTTGAAAATTTTACTGAGTATTCTCTATACTTTTTCACTAACCTGTCTAGCTTGGGTGTTTTTTAGAGCAAAAACAATCTCAGATGCTGTGCAATACCTCAAACGTATTATTACAAGTAAAAATTTTAGTTTTCAATATCTCGATAACGAACGTTACAGTTACGAAATGCTTTTATTGATTGTAATATTTGTTTTAGTAGAATGGAATAATCGAAAGAAAGTGGAGCCAATTTCGGGAAGAATGAGTACTGTAAAAGCTGTCTTAGCAATTATGGCGATTATGGCTTTTGGTACTTTTTCAGATTATAAAGAATTTATATATTTTCAGTTTTAATGAAGAAGTTTTTAATATATACAGCGAAGATTCTTTTGTTAACTCTTCTCGTAGCAGTTCTATTAGATGGATTGTATACTAAATTGTTTATGTCTTCTCATAATAGAGGCAAGATTGAACAGGTATTTAATTCAAAGGCTCAAAAATTTGATGTGGTTATTCTTGGATCTTCTAGAGCCAATAACCATTTTGCAGCACCAATGTTTGAAGAAAAAGGTCTTAAAACCTTTAATTACGGTATGAGCGGCGGACATCTCTTTGAAGCATCATTAATGTTGAAATTAATGATAGAAAGAAAGTATGAAATAAAAAATGTAATTCTCGAAGCCGATCTAAATTTATCCAATGAGCACCAAGCAGAGGGAATTTCAGCTAAGTTTCTGCCTTATATTCATGAATCTAAAATTATAAAAGATCATTTTTCTACTGAAAAAGATTTTAATGAATTATACTATATTCCTTTTTATAGATACATTAAATATGATTCTAGAATTGGTTTTAGGGAAGCTTTTTTTACTGCAATTAACAAAAAAACAAATGCTTTAGATCATCTAGGATATTACCCTTTGCAAAAACATAAGAATGGTAATATGAAAAATAATATCGTTAATTTAAATCCACTGCCTCATAACAAATATTACGAAGAGATAAAAAATCTTTGTAAAACCAATCATATCAACTTTATTGCTGTGATGACGCCAATGTGTGAAAATACCGCAGGCATGAATTATTTTGAAAAAGTAAAGAAAGCTTATCCAGAAATTCATAACTATGAAAATGTGGTAATTGGAGATGAATATTTCGCATCTTGTGGACATATGAATGATGCCGGTTCTAAGATTTTTACGGCAAGAATTTTAAATGATTTTTTTGAAAAAAAAATAAATGAAAAAAAATAAAGCTTTATTGTTGTTTCCAGATGGAGTCGGAATTAGAAATTATCTTTATTCTGGCACCTTTAATGGTTTTGATGGTGATTTAGTTCTTTTTCACGAATTCGATTCAGAAACTATAGAGGTAATTGAAAAGAATACTTCAATAAAAGAAAATGTCTTAATACCCTTTTATAAAGAGTCGTTTAAAGAAAAATTTTTGCGAGAATTAATATGTCTTTCAAGATTATATTATAATAATTCAAAAGTTGATAATTATACATTATTGACTAATTGGAATTGGAATCAACAATCATTTTCTAAAAAGATATTTTACAATTTAATTCAATTTTTAGCGCCTCGTTATAAAAATTACAAAAGCATTTTAAAATTAGAAGTAAGGTATCAAAAAGCCATTCGTCAAAATCATTTTTATAAGAATGTCGAAAAAATTTTGAAAGAGGTGAAGCCTTCCGTTATTTTTTGCTCTCATCAAAGAGCTTTAAAAGCAGCTCCAATATTTAGTGCAGCATCAGATTTAAATATTCCGACTTCAACCGTAATCTACTCTTGGGATAATCTGCCAAAAGCTCGAATGGCTTTGCATTCAGATCATTATTTG
Source organism: Flavobacterium artemisiae (assembly GCF_042678225.1). Taxonomy (NCBI): domain Bacteria; kingdom Pseudomonadati; phylum Bacteroidota; class Flavobacteriia; order Flavobacteriales; family Flavobacteriaceae; genus Flavobacterium; species Flavobacterium artemisiae. Next base: position 185,756 of record NZ_JBHUDZ010000002.1, read on the forward strand.
GTATGGTCAGAATACATGAAAAAAGAATTAGAACTTTTTTATTCTGAAATTCCTTCAGAGTCAATTCATATCACTGGAACACCGCAATTTGAATTTTACAAAACACAGGAAAATCTAATTGATAAAGAAACTTTTTACCACCAGTATGGTTTAGATAAGAACAAGAAAATAATTTGTTTCTCAGGTGATGATGTGAAAACATCTCCAGACGATCCTTCTTATTTGAATGATATTGCAGAGGAAATTATAAAAGCAAATTTACAAGACGAATATCAGATTTTGTTGAGAAGATGCCCAGTAGATTTTTCAGGAAGATTTAACCCCATTATAGAAAAATATAAAGACTTAATTAAAGAAGCTCCTCCTTTATGGCATTTTAATCAATCTAAAGAATGGAATGCAGTATATCCTTTAAAAGATGATGTGAAGCTTCTGGTAAGTACTGCATTTTATTGTGAGATAGTAGTAAATGTAGGGTCAACAATGGCATTTGATTTTGGGAAATTCAATAAGCCATGTGTTTTTATTAATTACGATCAACAGCAAAAAAACAAGGAAAATTGGTCAGTAAAAACGATCTACCAATTTCAGCACTTTAGAAGTATGCCAGACGAAAATGCTGTTTTGTGGTTAAATGGAAAAGAAGAGATTATTGATAAAGTCATTTACAAAAAAGGTTGGAAATCAAATGAAAGCTTAAAAGAATGGTACAATGTCGTAATTGGAGAAAAAAGCGATTACGCATCTGTTACAATCTCAGAATTACTAGAAAAGATCTCTCAAAATTAAAGCTATGATTGCAGTTGTTAGAAGATTGTTGTGGAGTGTTTTAGGAATTAAATATTATAATTATTTAAAAGGAACAAATGCTACATATTTGAAAGATGCGAAATGGGCTGTCATTGGAGATAAAACCTATGACAATGGAGCCTTTGTTTGGCGATGGTATAATGGCTCTCTTTTAAGAATTGGAAAATATTGCTCAATAGCCAATAATGTTAATTTTGTATGTGATTCGGGTTATCATGCAGAAAGTCAAATAACATCCTTTCCGCTTTTTCATGAAGTTTTAGAAAAGGATGACGAAGTTATAATTAATAATGTATCTTATTTAGTTAAAGACATCAAGGGAAAATTAAAACCTAAAAGAACTAATATTTTAGTCGGAAACGATGTATGGATCGGTGTGAATGTGACAATATTACCTGGGGTTAAAATAGGGAATGGAGTTACTATTTTAGCTGGAGCGGTTATAAATGAAGACCTGCCAGATTATGCAGTGGCAGGTGGTGTACCAGCTAAAATTTTAAGTTTGAAACATAGTGAAGAAGTAATTGAATCGCTAAATAAGATTAGCTGGTGGGATTGGTCTGAAGAAAAAATTAAAGAAAATATAAACGATTTCTATTTACCAATGGATCGTTTTATTCAAAAACATTTATAAGGTGCACATCTGTTTTTTAACAAACGAATTTCCAAAAGAAGGATTCCCGCATGGAGGAATTGGAAGCTTCGTAAAGACTCTCGGTGCTGCGTTAGTAAAAGAAGGAGTTGAAGTATCGGTTGTTGGTTTAAATTATATTTCTTTAAATGAATTCGAGAAGATTGACGGGATTTCTGTTTATCGCTTAAAGAAAAGCTCAGTTAAAGGCCTTTCATGGTATTTAAATTCAATCGCTATTTCAAAAAAGATAAAAGAAATTCATAGTCAAAACTCGATAGATATTGTTGAAGCTTCTGAATTAGGTTTTGCATTTATAAAAAAAATAAAAAAAATAAAGTATGTAATCCGAATGCACGGAGGACATCATTTTTTTGCTGAAAGTGAAAATCGTGGGATTAATAAATGGAAAGGATTTCAGGAAAAAAAATCTTTTAAAAAGTGTGATGCGTTTATTGCTGTTTCTCAATATGTAAAATTACATACAGAAAAATATTTGAGTTTAGATAATAAACCAGTTGGTTACATTAGTAATCCAATCAATACCGATTTTTTTAAGCCAATTCAAGAAAATGAAGTAGAAAACAGAATTGTTTTTGCTGGAACTGTATGTGAGAAAAAAGGAATACGACAATTAATACAAGCTTTTCCTTTTGTTAAAAATGAATTCCCGAATGCTACTCTGGAAGTTTATGGTAGAGATTGGTTTTTTTCAGATGGGAGTTCTTATATGCAAATGTTAAAAGATATAGAACTGCCTCAATTGGGAGCTATTAGAGAAGATATACATTTTAAAGGTGCTGTTTCCTATTTGGATATTCCTAATGCTTACTCACAAGCTGAGGTCTGCGTTTTTCCTTCTCATATGGAAACTCAAGGTCTTGTTGCTCCAGAAGCCATGGCGATGGAAAAAACAGTCGTTTTTACAAAACTAGGTCCAGGTCCAGAAGCAATCACGGATCATGAAACGGGATTATTATGTGATCCTCACAATCCTAAAAACATTGCGGAAAAAATTATTTGGACTTTCTCAAACAAAAAAGAATCTGAAACGATTGGGAAAAAGGCAAGAGAATTTGTACTTCAAAAATATTCATTAAAAAGTATTGTACTTCAAAATGTTGATTTCTACAAAAAAATAATTCCAAATAACAGTCATAATTAGAAAAACGAATACTACAATGAATCTATTTGAATTAATTGCTTCAGATTATAAAAAGCATAAAAAATATGGAGGTAATTTTTTTACTATTGTATTTTTTACGCAAGGATTTTGGGCTGTATACCATTATAGAATTTCACACTTTATACATCAAAAAGTGAAATGGAAAATTTTTCGTTTTCCTTTACTTTTTATTATGCTGATAGGTCAAAAAGGTATCGAAATCTTAACAGGTATTTCAATTCCAGGATCAGCAAGAATTGGGCATTCTTTTTACGTTGGACATTTTGGCGGTATAATCCTTAATGCAAATACAGTAATCGGAAATAACTGTAATATTTCTCAAGGAGTAACAATTGGTGTTTCAGGATTAGATCAGAATAGAGGAACTCCTATTTTAGGAAATGAAGTTTACATTGGTGCGAATTCTGTAATTGCGGGGAAAATTATTTTAGGAAATAATGTTTTAGTTGGTGCATGTTCACTCGTAAAAGATAGTTTTTCAGATAATTCTGTTATTATGGGTGTGCCGGGTATTCAGGTTTCTCAAAACGGTTCAAAAGGTTATATATAATGAATTTATTAATAGTTTCATCTGCTCCGATTATTTATAAAAATGAACAAAGTTATGCATATGCTCCATATGTAAATGAACTCATTCTGTTGAATAAACTCGCGGGGAATATTAGTTTTTGCTGTCCTGAATGGGAGAAAGACAATGGGCTTTTAATTTCATCAATACCATTTAAATTCGAGAAACATTATAAGCTAATAGATTTTAATCTCAGTTCTATAAAAAACATTTTTTTTACTTTTTTATACTTTCCATTTAATCTCATAATGATTTTTAAGGCAATGAAAAACGCAGATCACATTCATTTGCGCTGTCCAGGAAATATGGGATTATTGGGCTGTCTCGTTCAGGTATTATTTCCAAACAAAACAAAGACCGCCAAATATGCCGGAAATTGGGATCCAAAAAGCAAACAGCCTTGGAGTTATAAACTTCAAAAGTGGATTTTAAATAATACTTTTCTAACTAAAAAGATGCAGGTTTTAGTTTATGGAGAATGGGAAAATCAATCAAAAAACATAAAATCCTTTTTTACAGCAACATATTCGGATCTAGAAAAAGAAAATTATCCAAAGAAACGTTTTGATTCAGTTATTGAATTTGTTTTTGTTGGAAGTTTAGTTATTGGGAAAAATCCAATGTATGCCGTGCAGTTAATAGATAATTTAATTAAAGGAGGAAAGAATGCCGTTTTACATATTTATGGAGATGGAATCGAAAAAGAAAGTTTACTCAATTATATTAAAGGAAATCAATTAGAGAACTCTGTTTTTTTACATGGAAACCAGAGTAAAGAAGTTGTAAAAAAAGCGTATCAGGAAGGTCATTTTGTAATTTTACCATCAAAAAGTGAAGGCTGGCCAAAAGCTGTAGCAGAAGCAATGTTTTGGGGATGCGTACCTTTATCCACAAACGTATCATGTGTTTCTTATATGTTGGATCATGGCAGAAGGGGTATACTATTAAACATGAATTTAGAAAAAGACACACTTCAAGTTGATAGCCTGCTTGCAAATGAAAAGGAGTATTTAGAAAAAAGTAATTTGGCGCTAATTTGGTCGCAAAACTATACGACAGAAGTTTTTGAAAATGAAATTAAAAAGTTGCTTATAAAATGAGAATTCTTCAAATTATAGATTCATTAAATGCCGGCGGTGCAGAAAGAATGGCTGTGAATTACGCCAATGCACTGGCGTCAAAAGTAACGTTTTCTGGTTTAGCAGCTACAAGAACTGAAGGTCAGTTACGTCAGGATATAAACAATGATGTTGGTTATTTGTATCTCTATAAAAAAAAAACAATTGACTTAAAAAGTATATTTCGATTAAGGAAATTTATCAAGAACAATAAAGTTGAGATTGTTCATGCCCACGGTTCTTCCTTCTTTATTGCCGTTTTGGTAAAATTAACTTTGCCAAGAATCAAAATATTTTGGCATGATCATTATGGACCAAGAACGAAAGAATCGAAATTTGAAAATAAAACTTTAATAGCAGCATCTCTTTTTTTTCATTCCATTTTTGCTGTAAGTCTTCAATTAGAAGAGTGGAACAAGAAAAATACGTGGTGTAAAAAAGTTAGTTTTATACCTAATTTTACTAAAGAAAAAAAAGATTATCAGGGAACAACTCTTTTAAAAGGAACAGATGGTAAAAGAATTGTTTTTTTAGCGAATCTTAAAAATCCTAAAAATCATATTCTCATTCTAAAATCATTTTTAGAATTGGGATTAAAAGATCAGGACTGGAGCCTGCATTTGATCGGAAAAGATTATAATGACACATATTCACAATCTATAAAAGACTTTATATATTCTAATTCGTTGCAAAATGCTATACATTTGTATGGTCAAAAAGATGATATTGCTAATATCCTGTCTCAAGCAACTATTGGAGTTTTGTCCTCGACAGACGAAGGTTTTCCAGTAACTTTGCTGGAATATGGTTTGGCAGGTATTGCAGTTGTCTCAACCAATGTTGGATATTGTGCAGAAATCATAAAAAACGAAACTTCGGGTTTACTTTTTGATCCAGAAAATATTTTGCAGACAAAAACTCAATTACTCAAAATGGTCGAAAATCAATCATTAAGAGATAAGGTAGTTGAAGAATTAAAACAAACTATTTTTGATAATTACACAGAAGAAAAAGTAATTAATCAGTTATTACTTTTGTATAAAAAATAAATTAGTGGAAAAAAAAACATCCTCATATAGTTTCCTTGCCTTAATTCATGCCGTAATAGGATTGGTAATTTTTATAATACCTTTTTTATCTAAAGTTTATGGACTGCTTCTGCCTATTTTAGGATTGGCATTTGTTATCAAAAATAAAAACAAAAACAATGAAGTTCTTTTAGTCGCAGCTTATCTGGTGGGGATAGAGGTTTTTCTTAGAATGACGGGAGGGAATTTTAATAACGAGTATGTCAAATTCCTAGTCATTTTTTTTATGATTGTTGGAATGTTCTACAGTAATTTTTCAATAAACGCTTTAATATATGGCATTTTTTTACTCTTACTTCTACCCAGTATTTTAGTTACTATTAACAGCGAGTATTTTGATACAGATGTAAAGAAAGCAATTCTTTTTAATTTGTCTGGCCCTTTTTGTTTAGGAATTTCGTCCATTTATATGTATAAAAGGAGAATTTTATTTTCTGATTTAAAAAATATTCTTGTTTTAATAGGACTTCCGATAATTACGACGGTTGTCTATTTGTTTTTGTATAATCCCAGCGTAAGAGATGTTGTAACTGGAACTCAGTCTAATTTTGAAACTTCAGGAGGATTTGGACCAAATCAGGTTTCAACAATTTTAGGATTAGGGATGTTTATTTTCTTTTCACAGTTAATTCTCTTTTCAAAAACAAAAATGAATATAATCCTAAATCTCATTCTATTAATATTTGTAAGCTATAGAGGAATTGCCACTTTTTCAAGAGGAGGAGTAATTGCAGGTATAATAATGATTCTTAGTCTGCTGTTTTTGTTATACTCCTTTTCAAATCAAAAAGGGAAAAGTAAAATTGGATTGGTTTTTTTATTGATAGCATTAATGGGAACTGGGATTTGGACCTATACGTCATTACAAACGGGTGGACTTATCGAAAAAAGATATGCAAATAAGGATGCAAAAGGCCGAGAGAAAAAAGATCGTCTTGGAGGAAGAGAAGCTGTAATCGATACAGATTTACAATTGTTTCTTGATAACCCTATAACAGGTGTAGGAGTAGGAATTGGAAAAGAAACAAGAAAAGAATCATTAGGGCAGTCAGTTGCTGCACATAATGAAGTTTCACGCTTACTCAGTGAACATGGTTTACTTGGGATTTTTAGTCTTTTGATACTCTTAATAACCCCATTTTTATTATATGTAAATAATATTCAGCATTTATATTTCCTGTCTTTCTTTATGTTTTGGCTGTTAACAATTAATCATGCGGCATTAAGGATAGCAGCACCCGCTTTTGTTTATGCTTTAACGCTCTTATCAGTGCAGGTAAAAATACCTGAAAAGGGGTAGAAAATTTTAGAATAAATTCATTTTTTTTACAATACATTTGCCCCAAATCTTAGTAAATAAAAAATAATTTTAAAGATGTTTTCTAATAAAAAAATGCATTTTGAGATCTCAGAAAGAAAAGTCCTGCTTTCTCTTTTTGATGCCGTTTTTGTTTTATCGGCATTGTTTGTTTTGAGCATCTTATTTGATTACAAATATTTTGATTTAGAAGACGGACGATACTTTAAACCTTTAGTTTTAATCGTTTACATCTATTCTTTTGGAACTATATTCGAAATGTATAATCTGCAGACTGCAAGTAATCAATTTCAGATTTTACGAAGTGTAATCCTTACCGGTACAGTAAGTGCTACAGTATATTTATTTACTCCAGTTTTATCTCCAGAGTTGCCTAAACAACGTTTGGTAATTGTTTTATTTTATTTTGCAGTTTTGAGCGCCTTGTTGTTATGGCGTTTTTTTTATGTTATTTTTTTAGCTTCTATACGTTTTTCGCAAAATGTAATTTTAATATGCGATAAAAGTCAAGTTGAAGAATTGGTTCTTGGTCTCGAAAATGTAGATCCGCATTATAAATTTGTGGGTTTTGTTAATTCAGATTCATTTTCGAATACAAAACTTGAGTTTTCGTATGTCAAAGAAATTAACAAAAGTGACTTAGAATCTTTTGCAATAAAAAATAATGTATCCGAAATTGTAATTGCTTCTCAAAAAACAGACGGAATCACAGCCGATTTATACCAACAACTTCTTCATTTACTAGAATCTGGTTATGTTATTAGAGAATATACGCAGGTTTACGAAAGTAAAACACAGCGAATTCCAGTGCATTATATCGAAAGAGATTTTTATCGATTTTTCCCTTTCAGCAGAAGTAATAATAATCGTTTGTATTTGCTTCAGATTCGTTTAATGGAATTTTTATTTTCTTTTATAGGTCTTTCGCTTTGCTTACTTTTTATTCCAATTATTTCATTTATCAATTTATTTGCCAACAAAGGCAGTCTCTTTTACACTCAAGATAGAGTAGGTAAAAATGGAGTGGTTTTTAAGATTTATAAATTCAGGACAATGACAGAGAATTCAGAAGTCAATGGTGCTGTTTTTGCTTCTGCAAATGACAAACGAATTACCCCTTTTGGGAAATTTTTACGAAAATCAAGAGTAGATGAACTTCCTCAATTTATTAACGTTTTAAAGGGAGACATGGCTGTAATTGGTCCAAGACCTGAGCGTCCGTTTTTTGTCGAAGAAATTGCAAGCGTAATGCCTTTTTATGAAACGCGTCATGTAATCAGACCAGGACTTACCGGCTGGGCGCAAGTAAATTATTCATACGGCGAATCGATAGACGAAAGTTTGATCAAATTACAGTACGATCTATACTATATTAAACACCGAAGTGTTTTTCTAGATTTAAGCATCACTTTTAAAACGATAACTACAGTTTTATTTTACCGCGGACAATAAAAATTTTTAGATAATAATCGGAATTGGTTTTTTGTTGCGAATCGCAGTACGAACCAAAACTACACCGCTTGTAATGATTAATGGCAGCATGATAAAGAAATGTGCTTTATTAATCAAAAATAAAAAGTATACAAGCAGGAAAACAAAGTGTATCAACGAGAATCTATACGTCCATTTTTTGTTTTTTAGAATCGAAAATAAAACTAAGAACAACAAAAGCGGACTGAACAAGAAAACATTATAATTCATCGCCAGTTCTTGGTGAAAAGAATAAAATCCCATTACAATAAAAAATATGCCCATTAAACCTAAAATGGTAAAATAGATTTTATCAAGAATTCTATTTTTGGCAAAAACTACAAGCAATAAAACAATAATATAACTGTAAATGTTATTCCACCAAGATTTAGGAGTTTCTTTTGCAAATTCAATTAGAGTTATACTTGGAGAAACTAAAGACTGGTTTTGAAATTTGGTTTTTTCTAAACTGTCTTTCAATTCAAATGGAAGAAAAATTTGTGTTCCCGATTGATCTACTTTTGTTCCGAAAATGATACTTGTTCCTAATTGATCATAAAAATGACCATCAAAATAAGGAAACAAAATAGAACGATAAGAAGTCTCAGTGTCTCCTTTTTTAGTAATTACATTTCCATTCAAAGATTTATTGATTACTTCAACCACCATCGAGGTACAGTTTCTGTCGATAAATTTGTAAGTGTAATAACGTTCCTCAGAAAATAAAGCCTTATTTAAATTATCAAATAATAGTTGCTTTGAAGCCAGCGGAATTTGAAGTTCCTGCTCGTAAACACTTCTTTTTTCTTCGTTATATTCGGCAATAAAATCTGGAAAAGGATGTGTAATAATAAAATATTGCAAATCGCCTTTTGCAAATTTAGCAACGAAATTAGGGGTTCTAAAATCAAATGCACCATAATTATAAACAATGTCAATATTGTTAGCAGGATCAGAAACTCGAATCGCTGTATGTCCAAAATAAGAATAAGTTTCATTTCCTAATCCGCAGGTTAGAACGCTTATTGTTGCATCTTTTGATAATGGCAGACTTTGGCAGAAACCAATAAAACTACTTAAGAATAATAAAGTAAAAAGTGCTTTTTTGAAAATGGACTTTTTCATGTTTTTAATTTTTTAGAATTTACTGATTTTGCGCTGCTATCGAAAGATTCCTAAATCTACTTTTAAAGAAAAAATGTTCGAATATAAGACCGTACTTTGATTCCCTAAATCGGTCAGGGCATAATCAACCTGAATGCCTTTGTATCTAAAACCTAAGCCAATATTAGGCTGGAAATTTATTTTTTCGGTATTATCCAATTGTGTCACGTTTTGAAAATTCCCTACGCCAGCTCTTAAAAAAACAAGTTCTGTGTAACCAAATTCAAACCCTAGAGCTGGGTCTATACTTAATGCTTTTGTTGAAATAATATCGTTGGTCTGCTCAAATCGCATGTTTAAATTGGCAGAAGTTACAAGACTGTAATCATTATGAAAATCAAATCTTTTTGAAACTCCTAGTTGTGCTTTTGGCAAAGTGATTTCGGTGCTTTCAGGAAGTTCATTATTTTCTCCCGGAATTGCATTTGCTATTTTTTCATATTCTTTTTCGTCGATATTCCAGACATTATAAGTTGTTGTAATGTCGCGAAGCATCAAACCAAATTTCCAATCATTTCTTTCAAATTGTAAACCAATATCGAATCCAAATCCCCAAGAATTGGCAAATTTCCCTATAACTCTTCGAATTACCTTGGCATTTACACCATATTCAAAACCATCAACAGGAAGTTTTCTCGCATACGAAAAAGTAAAACCATAATCGGCAGTAGAAAACAAACGGATTCTGTTGTAATCAATATTTCCTTGACTGTCTATTAATTGCGTGGTGTCCATAATATCGTCAACACCAAAACGAATCATCGAAATCCCCCAAGCACTTCTATCATCAATCGGACTTGCATAACCAATGTAATCGTATTGCGCTATATTGGCAAAATAACTCGCGTGCATCAAAGCAATTTGATGATCTTCGAGATTGGTTAAACCTGCCGGATTCCAGTAAACGGCATTTACATCATTGGTAGATGCAGTTACGGCACTAGCCATACCGAGAGCGGCAGCGTCAACTCCAATATTCATAAATTCATTCGAGTATTTTCGAACAGTTTGAGCGTATTGAAAAGTAAAACTCCAAAACAATAAAAATGCAAAGATTTTCTTCAAAATATAGTTTTTTGCAGATCGAGGCCTGTTTTTAATTTTTTTCAAAAATATAATATTTTGCGCACGTAAATGATTCCTTTTTAGAAATATTCTGAAACGAATACGTCAAAATAAAAAACTCTTTCAAAAACTCGTTTCGCATCGAGTTATTATGCTAAATTTGTTCTCTGCGATTATCAAAATTTTAAAACATGAATATTAAAAAACAGATTCCAAACTTAATTACATTAATAAACCTTTTCTGCGGTTGTGTCGCAATTGTTTTTGTTTCCAGAGACAATTATTTAATGGCCTTTTTCATGGTTTGTTTAGGAATCTTTTTTGACTTTTTTGATGGTTTTTTTGCCCGATTATTCAAAGTTTCGAGTCCGCTCGGGCTGCAATTAGATTCTTTGGCAGATATGGTAACCAGCGGTGTAACTCCTGGGTATGTAATGTACAGTATGTTTGCTAATAGCGGCCACGAATTAGGAACAAGCCCAGCAATTCCATTTTTAGGATTTATCATCACTTTAGGATCTTGCTATCGTTTGGCTAATTTTAATGTAGACACACGCCAGACAGATTCTTTTATAGGATTACCGACTCCGGCAAATGCGCTGTTTATATTAAGCCTTCCATTGGTTATATCATTTTCAGATTCATTAATGATATTAGAAATTTTAACCAATCAATGGGTTTTATTGCTTATAACGTTATGCAGTGCTTATATTTTGAACGCAGAGATTCCATTATTTGCTTTAAAAATCAAGAAATTTAACTTTAAAGATAATGTACTTCAAATTGTTTTTTTAGTGGTTTGTATATTGATGGTTGTTTTGCTTCAATACTTGGCAATTCCATTGATTATAGCTTTTTATGTGTTATTGTCAATTATCAATAATATGTTTTTGAAAAAGTAGTTTAATTGTAATGGCAAGAAAAACGACTTATCGTAAAACAACTTCAAGAAAATCAAACTCAGAATCATTTTTGGGCAGGGTTTTCAGGAGGCTTTCTTTACTTTTTTTCGCAGTATTATTTATTGGGATAATTTATCATTATCGCAAAGGTCTGGCCTATTATTTAGGTTTTAAAACAGAAAAAGTTTTAGACGAAGATGCAGTTGATAAACACCTTTCTGATGTTCGAAATATTCGCGTTCTCGAAAATCATAAAGGGAAAGTGATCGGAATTGATGTCTCTGAGTTTCAAGGAAAAGTAGATTGGGATGATGTTGAAATTCTGGATGAAAAATATCCTGTTCAATTTGTTTTTATTCGTGCAACAGCTGGAAATGATAGAGTAGATCGTCAATTTAAACGAAATTGGGAAGGAGCTAAAGAAGAAAAAATTATGCGTGGCGCTTATCATTATTACCGCCCAAACGAAAATTCTATAGAACAGGCTGATCTTTTTATTAAAACAGTAAAATTGCAAAAAGGAGATCTTCCTCCGGTTTTGGATATCGAAAAATTACCTAAAAATCAGTCTTTAGATAGTTTAAAAGTAGGTTTAAGACGCTGGCTGACCAAAGTAGAAAAGCATTATCAAGTTCGTCCGATTATTTATTCTGGCGAAAGATATTATTCTGATTTTTTGAAAGAAGAATTTAGCGAATATCTTTTCTGGATTGCTAATTATAATTTCTACAGAGAAAAAATCGAAGACGACTGGTTGTTTTGGCAGTTTACAGAAAAAGCTTCTCTGCCTGGAATCAAACATCGAGTTGATGTGAATATTTATAACGGAGATTTACAGCAATTGCAGTTTATTACAGTTGAATAATAGTATTTAGTGTTCAGGTTTTTAATGTTCAGTCTTTAGGATTCAAAAAAAATCAGTTTTTTAGTATTCAGCTTCAAACTGATGACTAAAAAACTGACCACTAAAATACTTTCAAATCAATGATCACTAAAAACCTGACCACTGATCACTATATTTAAAATTCTAGTTTCTTCTTACGTAGCTCGAAGTTTTGTCCAAGATACACACGTCGAACCATTTCGTCTTCAACCAATTCTTCTGGAATTCCAGCTTTAAGAATTCCTCCTTCAAACATCAAATAGGTTTTGTCGGTAATCGCAAGCGTTTCCTGAACGTTGTGATCGGTAATTAAGATTCCGATATTTTTATTTTTTAACTGAGCAACGATTCGCTGAATATCTTCAACCGCAACAGGGTCAACTCCAGCAAAAGGCTCATCCAATAAAATAAACTTTGGATCGGTAGCCAAAGCACGTGCGATTTCTGTACGACGACGTTCACCTCCCGAAAGTAAATCGCCTCGGTTGGTACGAATGTGCTCTAAGCTGAATTCTTCAATCAAACTTTCCATTTTAGCAATTTGAGCTTCTTTAGAAAGGTTTGTTAATTGCAAAACGCTCAGAATGTTATCTTCAATACTTAGTTTTCTAAAAACAGAAGCTTCTTGTGCTAGATATCCAATTCCTTGTTGTGCACGTTTGTACATCGGATAATCGGTAATGTTTAAATCGTCAAGGAAGATATTTCCCTGATTTGGTTTTACCAATCCCACGATCATGTAAAAAGAAGTAGTTTTTCCAGCACCATTTGGTCCCAAAAGCCCGACAATTTCTCCTTGATTTACCTCAACAGAAATTCCCTTTACAACACTTCGTCCTTTGTATGTTTTTATTAAATTATCGGCTCTTAGCTTCATTTTTTAATTAGATAATTAGATAATTTGAAAATGAGATAATTGAAAAAACTAACTCAATTTTTAATTTTAAAATTTATTAGAAGAGGCAAATTAAAAGTAAAATAATCAATCAAATAAATGAATTAACAAATTATTGCATTTTCAAAATCAGATATTTATGTTTTTAAGGTAATTATCTAATTATCTAATTGACACATTTTCTAATTATTTTCCGGCTTCCTCGAGAGCTTCCCAGAATTCGTAAGCTCTTCTTAAATGCGGTACTACAATGGTTCCTCCAACAAGAGTTGCAATTCCCATTGCTTCCATCATTTCTTCTTTAGTAACGCCTTCTTTATAACTTGTTTCCAAATGGTATTTTACACAGTCGTCGCAGCGTAAAACTGCCGAAGCAACCAAGCCTAAAAGTTCTTTTGTTTTTACATCGAGTGCACCTTCTGCATACGCATTGGTGTCAAGATTGAAAATTCGCTTTACAATTTTATTATTGTCAGCTAATAATTTTTCGTTCATTTTAGAACGATAGTCGTTAAATTCTTGAACTAAATCAGACATTTTCTTTTAATTTATTTCTATAAACAATTTTCGAAATCAAGATACTTACTTCGTAGATAATCAACATCGGGATCGCCACAATGGTTTGACTCACAACATCTGGAGGTGTAACAATTGCAGCAATGATTAAGATAAGAACTACGGCATATTTCCAATACTTTCTTAAGAATTCAGGAGTAACTAATCCTAATTTGGTTAAGAAGTAAATTGCAATTGGCAATTCAAAAAATACAGCACTTCCTAGAATACTTGTTTTTACCATTCCCATATAAGAATCTAGGGTAAATTGGTTTTTTACAACATCACTTACAGAGAAAGTTGCCACGAAGTTTACCGACATCGGAATCACGACAAAATAGCCAAACAATACTCCTAAGAAGAAAAGTAGAGAAGAAACAAAGATGAATGTTTTTGCATTTTTTCTTTCTTTCTCATAAAGAGCAGGACTGATAAATTTCCAGATTTCCCATAAAATATAGGGAAAACTCAGAATGAAACCTGCCAAAAGACACATCCATACAAAAATATTTACCTGACCTTCCATTTCGGTATTTTGAATAATAAAATTCAGTTCCGTGATGCAAATACTGTCAGCAAAACCCAATTGATGCGATAAATCGCAGAACCACACATAAGTAAAAAATGTTGGTCTAATTGGACCTAAGATAATTTGATCAAACAAATAATCACTAATAAAATAAGTTACAAATGCCATAATACATATTGCAATTGTACTTCTCACTAAAAGCCATCTTAATTCTTCAAGATGGTCTAAAAACGACATCTCGCCAAGGTTTTTCTTTGCCATTATACGATTCCTTCTTTTAAAATGTCATGTAAGTGTAAAACTCCTTTATATTCGCCGTTGTCAGCCACGATAAGCTGTGTGATAGAAAAATCTTCTAAAATATTTAATGCGTCAACCGCCATAGTCTCTGAAGAAACTAATTTAGGGTTTTTAGACATAATATCTTTTGCCGTTAAGTTCGCAATAGTATCTACGTCATTTAGCATTCTTCGGATGTCTCCGTCTGTAATAATTCCAATAATTTTATTGTCTTCAATTACTGCAGTTACGCCCAATCTTTTTTCAGAAATTTCGAAAATCGCTTTTTTGATAGAGGTTTCTGGACTAACAGCTGGTTTTAACGAATGCTCGATCATGTCTTTTACGCGAAGCAGTAATTTTTTGCCCAAAGCGCCTCCAGGGTGATAAACTGCAAAATCTTCTGGTTTAAAATCACGCATTTCCATAAGACATACTGCTAAAGCGTCGCCCATTACAAGCTGCGCAGTGGTGCTGTTTGTAGGAGCAAGATTAATAGGGCAGGCTTCCATTTCAACAGTGGTGTTTAAAACGAAATCAGATCCTTTTGCCAAAAATGAAGTTACGTTTCCTGTAATTGCAATCAAAGTGTTTCCGAACCTTTTTAATAACGGAACCAAAACCTTAATTTCGGGGCTGTTGCCGCTTTTTGAAATACAGATAATAATATCGTCGTTTTGGATCATTCCTAAATCACCATGAATCGCTTCTGATGCGTGAAGAAACATAGATGGAGTTCCTGTAGAGTTAAAAGTAGCAACCATTTTTTGTGCAATGATGGCGCTTTTTCCGATTCCGGTAACGATTAGTCGTCCTTTTGTTTCGTAAATGCGCTGAACTGCTTCGTAGAAATTTTCGTCCAGAAAATCAATTAGTTTTGTAATTGCTTCACTTTCAGAGAGTATTGTTTTTTTGGCGATTGCCAATATATTTTCTTTTGTAATCAAAACAGAATATTTAAAATTTGTATGTATAAAAGAAAGTTGTATCTTTATGTGTTGCAAATTTATACAAATTACCATTAATATAGAGAATGAATTCAAACGAAATTGAAATACATAAAGAATTAAAGAAGTATTTCGGCTTTAGCCAATTTAAGGGCTTGCAAGAGCAAGTCATTACGAGTATTTTAGGTAAAACAAATACTTTCGTAATTATGCCGACTGGTGGTGGAAAGTCTCTTTGTTATCAATTACCCGCTTTAATTCAGGATGGAACAGCAATCGTTGTTTCTCCATTGATTGCTTTGATGAAAAATCAAGTAGATGCGATTCGAAGCTTATCTTCAGAAAATGGAATTGCACATGTGTTGAATTCCTCTCTTACTAAAACAGAAATTGCTCAGGTTAAAAAAGACATCACTTCTGGTTTGACCAAACTCTTGTATGTAGCTCCCGAATCTTTAACAAAAGAAGAATACGTATCTTTTTTACAAAGCGTGCCTATTTCTTTTGTTGCTATTGATGAAGCGCACTGTATCTCTGAATGGGGTCATGATTTTAGGCCGGAGTATCGAAATCTGAGACATATTATTAAACAGCTGGGCAAAGTGCCAATTATTGGACTTACAGCGACTGCAACACCAAAAGTTCAGGAAGATATTCTTAAAAATCTGGACATGGCCGATGCCAATACTTTTAAAGCATCGTTTAACAGACCAAATTTATATTACGAAGTTCGTACAAAAACTAAAAATATTGAATCGGATATTATTCGATTTATAAAACAGCACAAAGGTAAATCTGGAATTATTTACTGTCTGAGCCGTAAAAAAGTAGAATCGATTGCGGAGGTTTTACAAGTAAATGGAATTAGTGCGGTTCCTTATCATGCTGGTTTAGATGCTAAAACCCGCGCCAAACATCAAGACATGTTCTTGATGGAAGACGTAGATGTAGTGGTAGCAACAATCGCCTTCGGAATGGGAATTGATAAACCAGACGTTCGATTTGTAATTCACCATGATATTCCAAAATCCCTGGAAAGTTATTATCAGGAAACGGGTCGTGCAGGACGTGATGGAGGAGAAGGACATTGTTTGGCCTATTACTCTTATAAAGATGTAGAAAAGCTAGAAAAATTTATGTCTGGAAAACCTGTTGCAGAACAAGAAATTGGGTTTGCGCTTTTACAGGAGGTGGTGGCCTACGCCGAAACCTCAATGTCTCGAAGAAAATTCTTGCTGCATTATTTTGGTGAAGAATTTGACAGCGAAACTGGCGAAGGTGCAGATATGGACGACAACGTTCGTAATCCGAAAAACAAAATCGAAGCCAAAGACCAAGTGGTTAAACTGCTCGAAATTGTTCGCGACACCAAACATATATATAAGTCAAAAGAAATTGTGTTTACTTTAATAGGTCGTGTGAACGCAGTTATTAAAGCACACAAAACAGATTTGCAGTCGTATTTTGGTTCAGGATCTGATCATGACGAAAAATACTGGATGGCCTTATTAAGACAAGTCTTGGTTTCTGGTTTTTTGTCTAAAGATATCGAAACATACGGAATCATAAAAATCAATCAAAACGGATTAGATTTTATTAAAAATCCGGTTTCGTTTATGATGTCAGAAGATCATGAATACAGCGAAACTGATGACGAAACGGTAGTAGCAGGCTCTAAAGCTTCTGGTACAGCCGATGAAGTGCTGACAGGAATGCTACGTGAACTTCGTAAAAAAGTAGCTAAAAAATTAGGAGTGCCTCCGTTCGTAGTTTTTCAAGATCCATCTCTTGAAGATATGGCTTTAAAATATCCGATTACTTTACAGGAATTATATAACATTCACGGAGTTGGAGAAGGAAAAGCTAAAAAATACGGAGCAGATTTTGTGACGCTGATTAGTCGTTATGTAGAAGATAATGATATCATTCGTCCAGATGATTTAGTCGTAAAATCTACAGGAGTCAACTCTGCTAATAAATTATATATTATCCAGAATATTGATAGAAAGCTTTCGCTAAAAGATATCGCTTCCGCTAAAGGATTGACGATGGATACTTTGATCAAAGAAATGGAACAAATTGTTTATTCGGGAACCAAATTAAATATTAAATATTGGTTAGACGATATTTTAGACGACGATCAACAGGAAGAAATTCACGATTATTTTATGGAATCAGAGTCTGATAAAATCGAAGATGCACTTAAAGAATTTGACGGTGATTACGATATTGATGAATTACGTTTAATGCGTATTAAGTTTATCAGCGAAGTCGCAAACTAATAAAAAAGTATTCAGTGATCAGCTTTTAGTATTCAGTGATACTAAAAGCTGATTTATTTTTAAACTTTGATAATCTATTTAGACTTTTCGATCATTAAAAACTGATCACTAAAAAACGGATTACTGATCACTATAAACTTCCCCTCGATGCGGTTTTAAAGCATCTCTTACCTGAATCATATTCGGTTCTTCGACAACCATAAATGCGGTTGCATGCATATCGTTTACAATAGTAAAACCAGTAATATTTAAAGGTAGTTTTTCGATAACAATATATTCTTTCAAGTGAATTTCGTGATGCTCAGCCGTTTTAGCCGAAGCCGGTCCGCGGAAATCCCAAATTAATTTTATTTTTCTAGACATTTTTTTTCTAAAGGTGCAAAGGTTCTTAGGAACAAAGGTACAAAGTATTTTTTTAAGGCTCTGAGATTCTAAGATGCTAAGGTTCTAAGTTTTTCTGTAGACGTTACTGAGGTGCGTGTAACTTTTCTGGAAAAAAATCATTTTAATCTAATTAATCTGTGGCTGAAAATAAATGAACATTTTATGAAAGAGATGTTAATCTGTATGCAAATTTTACATGAAATATAAAATCTCATTTCAAAATAGTACTTTTGCATCTTCTTTTCATAGAAAGAAAAGCTAATAGAATAAACACAAAAAAATGCCTAAAGAACTTTTACTTCAAGTATCGCCGGAAATTGCTGCAAACGAATCGCTTTTAAGAGACCATTTATCCAAACAAATAAAGGTTTCTCCAAAAGAAATTCAGCATGTTTCTATTTTAAAACGCTCTATTGATGCACGTCAGAAAGCGATTAAAATGAACTTGAAAGTTCTTATCTATTTGCAGGGTGAACCTTTTCAGGAAACTAAATTAGAGCTTCCTATATATAAAGATGTTTCCAATGCTCAAGAAGTTATTGTTGTCGGCGCAGGCCCGGCTGGACTTTTTGCCGCATTACAATTAATTGAATTAGGCTTAAAGCCAATTGTTCTTGAACGCGGAAAAGATGTTCGCGGACGCCGACGTGACTTAAAAGCAATCAATCGTGAACATATCGTAAACGGAGATTCTAATTATTGTTTTGGCGAAGGCGGAGCAGGAACTTATTCTGATGGAAAATTATATACACGTTCTAAAAAGCGCGGCGACGTAACCAGAATTTTAGAACTTTTGGTGGCTTTTGGAGCTTCAGATGATATTTTGGTTGAAGCACATCCGCATATTGGAACCAATAAACTGCCAAAAATCATCGAAGATATTCGTGAAAAAATTATCGAATTCGGAGGACAGGTTTTGTTTGATACTCGCGTAACTGATATTTTGCTAAAGAATAATGAAGTTGAAGGAATCGTAACGCAGAATGGGGATAAAATTCATGCAAATAAATTAATCTTAGCAACAGGACATTCGGCTCGTGATATTTTCGAATTATTAGATAAAAAGAAAATTTTAATCGAAGCCAAACCTTTTGCTTTAGGTGTTCGTGCAGAACATTCACAGGAATTAATAGACAGCATTCAATACAGTTGTGATTATCGCGGTGAGCATTTACCACCAGCGCCGTATTCAATTGTAAAGCAAGTTAACGGCCGTGGCATGTATTCGTTTTGTATGTGTCCAGGAGGTGTAATTGCGCCATGTGCGACAAGTCCGGGAGAAGTAGTTACAAACGGTTGGTCGCCTTCTAAACGTGATCAATCAACGGCAAATTCTGGAATTGTTGTCGAATTGAAATTGGAAGATTTTAAGCCTTTCGCAAAATTCGGTGCTTTGGCCGGAATGGAATTTCAAAAAAGTATCGAGCAAAAAGCATGGCATTTGGCTGGACAAACCCAAAAAGCTCCGGCACAGCGAATGATCGATTTTACACAAAATAAAGTTTCAGCAGATATTCCAAAAACATCTTATGTTCCTGGAACGACTTCGGTAGAAATGGGACAGGTTTTTCCTGGTTTCTTATCGCAGATCATGCGTCAAGGATTTCAGGAATTTGGAAAGTCAATGCGAGGGTATTTAACTAACGAAGCAATTTTGCATGCTCCAGAAAGCAGAACTTCGTCGCCAGTTAGAATTCCGAGAGATCCTATGACTTTAGAGCATTTGCAAATCAAAGGATTATATCCTTGCGGAGAAGGGGCAGGTTATGCCGGAGGAATTATTTCTGCAGCAATTGACGGTGAAAAATGTGCCTTAATGATTGCGGAATCCTTGAAATAATTGGCTTCACGTTTTTTGTGTAGTAAAAAGAGTGTTATCTTAGTATTCTAATTCTAATAGAATATTCCCCCAAAGATGACCATACAAGAAATAGAAACTAAATACGGATTTAAATATCCGCTTTTATACAAACAATTAGATGCCGACGGAATGTTGGATGTTGGTGAATATGGACCAAATTGGTATACAGAAGTTTACCCAACACTAAAAGACAATCCGCCTTTACTGCTGCATTCTTATGATTTTGAATCTTTGAATTTAAAATCGGTTGCCGAAGAAATCGAAGACCTTAGAGATCCTGAGGATTATAGAAATATAAATCCTGAATTTAGATTTATTCCGTTTGCTAAAAGTGGCGGCGGCGATCATTATTGCTTTTTCTTAAATGAAGAAAATAACGGAGATGTGCCGATTGTTTTTGTCTGGCATGACATGAACGAAGTAGATTATCTGGCTAAAAACCTGCAGGATTTTATCTTTAAGGTTTTATTGCTTGATATGTCGAAAAAGGACGAATACAACCAACTTAGTGACGATGAATTTAGAAGTGAAATCGAATCGGTTTTTAGATCTCATAAAAAATATTTAACCCAGCGTCAAAACGAAATCCTAGAAGAAATTTTGACACGAGAACTTATTGATTATGAAATAAATGTTTCTCCAAAAATTGTAGAATCGGCAAGAGGATTATTGACAGATCACGAACTAGAATCGATTGTGAATGAAGTAATTCCTTTTGAAAAAATGAATCAAAGTTTTAAATATTCTAATGATTAGTTTTTAATAAAAATCCTGCTATGAGCTTTTTTTCCAATTTATTCGGTCGTAATAACGATCCAAAATCCATAATTTCTTTTGATGTTATAAATTCGATTTATTCACATTTATACAATGAGCAGGCGAGTCTTGAATTTAAAGTAAAAGGAATTCAAGAAAATGTCATTGTAAATTTATTCTACTTTCCAGGATCATTGGATCATGAAGAAGGAAATGCAGAAATTAAAAAAGCTGGTTTTAATAATTCGTATGAAATTTTAAATGAACTTTATAAAAAAATGAATATTGGTACTCTTTCGGAAGAAATGATTCAGGAGGGGTTGGAATATGATTTTATACATATTGAATTTTACTCGGAACCGACTGCAGAAGAGAAAAAGTTTTTTAAACGCTCTATTAAAAATTTCTTGATCTTTTTTTGTTCTACGAATAGTTTAGAAACAAACGATTTTAGGATGTTGTATTCAGGTAGACATTTCTATGATTATACAAAAGGATTATTAGAAAGTGAAGTTATAGATGTAAATAATCCAAAAAATGAAAGCGAGACTATCGGAATCAGGGATTTTAAATTGGTTTTGCAGGGCATCTGCCAGCATTTAAATATAGAAATCCCAAAGTCGGTCGAACTCCCATCAAGTGAAAACTTAGTTGAAAGTGAAGAAGTTACCCCAGAAACTTTTGAAGAATTTATACAATTAGTTTCTAGAGGAAATATTGAGGAAAGTGAACTGAAAGAACAATCTGAAAAACTATTTGAGAATTTTAAAAGACCAGCAGAAGATTATCATGACATAGTCGAGGGACATTTTGAGTTTTTTGAAAATATTGATGCCTGGAATAGCGATTGGAAATTTGATCCAGAAGATGCTGAATATTTTATTTCTGAAATGATTGGCGAAGATTTGAATTTTGAATATCCAGAAGAAACCTACAGTCACGATTTGTTTCCGTACATCCAATCGGCTTTAGAAAAACGTGGCTTCGAATTAATGAGCTACAATACAAATGGCGATAATTATTTGTTTTTTGTTGCCAATAAAGAAGATGTAGATAGAATTCTAGAATTATCAGAATTAACAAAAATTGAGATTGATCAATTGTAAAGTATATTTAACCGCCACGAATTCACGAATTTTATTTTTAAAATCTATATGCAAAGTTTTTAAATAAATTCGTGAATTCGTGGCGAAAAGAAACTATGGAATCAAGATAATCTTTCCTGTACTTTTTCTGCTTTCTAAGAAATCATGCGCCAGTTTTCCTTCTGATAATTTGAAAGAAGTTGGTTCTAAAATTTTGATTTTGCCGTCAATAATCCAATTAAATAATTGCGTAGCTCTTTTAATTCTTTCTTCTTTAGAATTTAAATAACTCCACAAATCTCCTCCTGTCAAAGTTTTGGAACCGTCCATTAACATTCTCGGATCTACCGGCGCTGGATCTCCGCCCGCCATTCCGAAGAAAACAACCTGACCACATTCTTTAGTAACTTCAAAACTTTCTGCCAAAGTGCTTCCTACACTGTCGTAAACCACATCTACGCCTTTCGGACTTATTTTAAAAAGTTCCGATTTCCAGTCTTGATTATACAATAAAACATGATCGGCACCTTGTCCGATCGCAATTTTTGCTTTTTCTGCAGATGAGGTTAAACCGATTACATTGGCGCCTAACGATTTACTAATCTGCGTTAGAAACTGCCCAACGCCGCCAGCAACAGCGTGAATTAAAACGGTTTCGCCTTTTTGAGTTTTGTGACTATCGGTTGCTAAATAATGCGCGGTTAAACCTTGAAGTAAAATAGAAGCAGCAGTTTCAAAAGAAATTTGGTCTGGCAGAGGCAAAACATGATTTACATTTACAGCAACCAATTCTGCATTCGCAAACGGAGCATCTGCAAAAGCAACACGATCACCAATTTTGTACTCCGAATGATTATTGGCATCGACCACAATTCCGGCACCTTCGTAGCCAGCAATAAATGGTGGATTTCCTTTTAAATGATAATTTCCTTTTCGACGGTAAACATCGGCAAAATTGAGGCCGATGGCTTTCATTTCGACTAAAATTTCATCGCTTTTTAATTCGGGATTTGGGATTTCTATATATTCTAAAACATCGGAATTTCCAAAAGTAGAAAATGTGAGTGCTTTCATTTTTATTAAATTTAGAAATACAAAGTAAGTGAAAATTAAAGCTTATTTAAAGTCTTTGTTATTTGGTTTAAGTCGAAGTTTAAAAGTTCTTTTTTAACACAAAAGCCACCATAAAGTAAGGTAGTTGAGTTTTCCATCTTTAAAATAAAATAAAAAAGCATCATCACTGGTAGCGTTTAAATAAAACCTAAACCGCACTTCGTTTGGGTTTTCTGTTTTCTCTATTTCTGAATTTGGAAACTTACTTTGGAACTCTTCTACAGTGGTGTCTTTGTTTAATGTTATGTTATGCGAAATTATTTTAAATGAATTAGTAGCGGCAAATCCAGTATCAAATAACACAATATGGTTGTTGGTGGTAAACTGACTATTTTTAATGTAGATGGTCGTTATTTCTCCATTGAATTTCTCAAATATCCCCGTTTCTTTATTTTTCTTACCATACGTTTTAATCATCCATTTTTCGTCTAACCATTCAAACGGACTGCCGCATTCCCAAAGCTGTGTTTTTGTAGAATCAACGTGAGTATAAATTGATTCAAATTCATCTTTCGACAATATTATTTTATAATCATTGATTAAGACATTTCCTTTTTCAAGAAATTTTGAATCATAAATTGATTTGTCTTTTGATTTCTCTTTTGGTTCTATCGATGTAGTGGCTTCTTTTTTGGTTTCAATGATATTGTTAGGCTCTTTTGCTTTTTCATCGCGATTATTACAGGCGATTAGTATTGTAAAAAGTAATAAAAGTATATGTCTTTTCATTTGTATAATGATGTTTTTTATTGGCTTATTGCTTAAGGTTTTGAATATAAATTTCTACTCAAAAGTTATACAGTTTTAATCTCTCAATCAATAACTTCAAATTTATATTTCTTTGTTTTATAAGTCATTTCAATTACTCTTTTTTTCTTGTCTAGTTTCAGGCTTGTTTTCGAGGGAGAAAACCCAGCGATAATTTCACCTTCCTCATAGAAAAACTTTTTATCTCTGGCATATTTATAATGTCCTGCAAGCAATTTAAAAGTTTTGGGATCTGCATTGTCAATTTTTGAAAGCTGCATGCCTCCACTCGTAGGTCTGTAGACATAAACATATTTTTTATCTTTTGCATACCAGCCGTCGAGCGCTTCAAAAGTGATTGGGTCTATTTCTTGGGAAAAATAACCATTGAAATAAATAACTTCTGTTAGTTTATTATTTATTTCCTTCATCGCGATTGTCTTTTCGTAGAGATGTCCCGTTTTGCTTTTATAAAACTGATTTTTGATGTGGGTCAGTTTCGCGCTGTCTTTTAAATCAAATTGCATAGGACATTTGCAAAGCTTAGAGCTGTTTTCTGAATAGACGCAATGCCTGCTTGTTAATTGAGCTTTTTGGGTTTGACCATTACAAACTGTCAACAAACAAAACAAAAATCCGATATGTAAAATAATTTTGAGTTTAGTCATTTTTGCTTTCTAAGATGAAAAATAAGATTGTTTTTCTACAAGGATTTGCATTTACCCCTGAAAATCACCGCAATCATGCTCTTCAAACTTATCCAGCATTTTGCTTGTAGTATAGAATTTTGAAATCCTTAGATCTTTTAATTCTGTAGTATCGCCCGTAATTTTTAATTCATAAACAGGTGCTTTGTCAATCTTCGTTAATACAAAATTGTTTTGTTTTGTTTTAAATTGAATTAGATTATCAGATCCCGAAAATTCTATAATTTCATAAGTTTTGGTAACCTTGTCATTACACACATTGGTCATTTTGAACTGTTTTTCAGTTAGAGATAAAATTGCCAAATCGCATGCATAACAATTACCTGTAAATTCTATTCCGTACTTTTTAAAGACATTTTCGCTCTTTGGATCAACAATATCTATCGCAAAAAGCTGATCTAAATCTTCAATTTGATTTTTCTCTTTTTTGCTTTCGACAGCTGGCGCAGCAATTTCGGTTTTCGTTAGCGTATCTTTTTTGCTGGGATTTTCAATTTTTTGTTTGGCATTTTGGTTGCATCCTGAAAAAATAAGTGCAAGTAAAATAAATTTTAAAAATGTCTTCATTGTCTGTTTTATTGTTTATCCTAATATGTATTTTGGGCGTATATTCAAATTATATTTTAGGAAATTTCATTTCATTAAAAGTGCTTTTCTGTTTAGCAAGCGCTTCAACTTCATCCCATTTTCTTGGAGAATCTGCTGAAAGATTTTCGTATGAATCTTTTTTGATCAAAATATCGTCTTCGATACGAACGCCGATATTCCACCATTTTTTGTCGCAATTACTGTTTGCTGGAATATAAATTCCTGGTTCAACCGTGATAATCATATTTTCTTTTAAAGTTCCCATATAATTTCCTTTATCATGAACATCCAAACCAAGAAAATGAGAGCAGCCGTGCGGATAATATTTGTTTACTTCTTTTGCGTTTTTAATGATTCCGAGTTTCAACAGTCCGTTTGCTATTACTTCTTTTGATTTTTTGTTTACGTCTTGAAGAGGTGTTCCTTCTTTACAAAGTTTGAAAACTTCTTCTTGGGCATCATAAACTATTTGATAAATCGCTTTTTGTTCTTCAGAAAATTTTCCGTTCGCCGGAACTGTTCTTGTTACATCGGCAGAATAACCATGATATTCTGAGCCAACATCCATTAACAATAATTGATTGTCCATTTTTGTGGCATTGTTATCTATATAATGTAAAATACAGCCATTAGCACCCGCACCTACAATTGGCGGATAACCTTCGTCTTCGGCACCGTAGTGTCTGTGAATATAAGCGTGAATTCCATCTGCCTCATTTTCGCTCATATCTGGACCAACCGCTTTCATCACTTCGTTGTGCGCAATGCAAGAAAGTTTAACCGTTTTACGCATTAGAACCAACTCCTCAGGCGTTTTTATTTCGCGCAGTGCTGTGGTGATTTTGGTAAATAGCTCGTTTGAAGTTTCGTCTTCCTGAATAATATTCGCTTTTGATTTAAAAGTTTGAATTAAGGCATAAAGATTACCAGCATTATTACTTCCTGCTAAATCTGTTGGAATTTTGTCGTAAATTATTTTATCGAATTTTTTAAAATCAATGCTGGCATTACTAAAATCTTTTCCGTTGTAAACTGTAGTGAAACCTAGTTTTGATTTTGCACCTTCAATACCAAGTCGTCTTCCTGTCCAAGTTTCCTGAGCGGCATTTCTTTCTCTCACAAAAAGAATTTCGTTATAAGTTTCATTTCCTTTGGTTTGATTTTCTTTAAAAAGAACTAAAATCGCATCTGGCTCTTTGTATCCTGTTAAATAATACATGTCCGGATTTGCGTGGTAGGCATAATTAATGTCTTTTGAAAAAACTCTTTCTGGATAAGAAAAAACGACTGCAACAGAGTTTGAAGGCATTAGATTTCTAAAAGCTTCGCGTCGTCCTTTATGAAATTCTTTAGAAAGATAATCTGTAGGCAGGTTTTCTTGTGCTTCAATCTGAACGATTGTAAACAAGAAGGCAAACAATAAAAGTAATTGTTTCATTTTTCTGGTTTTTTGGTGATGATTTCTGTTTTTTGATCACTGCAAATTACAAAAAAAATGCAATCAGAATTTGTTCTTTAATTGTTTGATTAGTAGAAAAATAAATAAAATACTGTAACTTAGAGTTAGAAAATAACAGTAAATCACAAAAATTTAACGCTGAAAATCTGTAATAAGGGCATGAATATTGAAAGCATTTTTTTAATCTTCAAAAAAACAAATTATAGTAATCTTTAAAAAAGAACTTTTATGAAAAAATATACACTAGCAGTCGTTTCTGTTTTAACATTATTATTTGCTGCATGCAATGCATCAAAAGAAACCAAAAGTACAGGAGGAAATCTTTATGATACCACTTGGGAATTAGAATATATTTCGGGGCCAAGAATTGCTTTTGAAGGTTTATTTCCGAATAAAAAACCGCAGATCACTTTTGACCAAAAAGAAACAAAAGTTTACGGAAATAACGGATGCAATGGTTACAGCGCGCCGTATACATTAAAAGGGAAATCGCTGACATTTGGAGAACCAGGGCCGGCAACAATGATGTTTTGTGAAGGTGGAGGTGAACAGCAGTTTTTACAGCAGATGAAAAAAATCACAAGCTATGAAATTGACAAAGACGGAAAATTAAATTTAATTCAAGGTGATGTACCAATGATGCGATTTAAAAAAGTAGCTAAGCAATAGTTTCAAGTAATTCAACTTTGTCAAAGTTTAAACTTCTAAAAAAAGGGGAAATGATTAGATTCATTTCCCCTTTTTTATTATTTCTTTTTCAGTTTATCTTTAAAAACCTTTTCGAATTTCTCCAGCTTCGGCTGAATGACCATTTTACAATATGGCTGGTTTTTATTATTCGCATAATAATTTTGATGATCATCTTCTGCTTTATAAAATGCTTTAAAAGGTTCTACTTTCGTAACAATCGGATTGTTGTAGACTTTTGCTTTGTTCAATTCGGTAATAATACTTTGAGCGGCTTTTTTCTGTTCTTCATTTCTATAAAAAATCACCGAACGATATTGTGTTCCAACGTCTGCACCTTGTCGGTTTAAAGTTGTCGGATCGTGAACCGTAAAAAAGACCTTGAAAATTTCGTTAATATCCGTAACGTTTTTGTCATAAGTAATCTGAACCACTTCGGCGTGACCAGTTGTTCCCGTGCAGACTTCTTCGTAAGATGGATTAGCGACTTTTCCGCCAGAAAAACCAGAAACAACAGATTTTACTCCGTCCAGATTTTCATATACAGCTTCGACACACCAATAACAGCCGCCGCCAATTGTAATGGTTTCTAAATTTGAAGCTTTTTTATTTTGCGAAATGCCATTCAGCGAAAGCGCCAAAAAGAATATTAAAAGTATATTTTTCATAATGATATTGTTTATTAAACACATAGAAACATAGGTTTTGAAATATTTGATAAAGACGTTTCACTTACCAAAATTCACGTAGTTTTAAGCTATGTGTAAGAAAGGTTTCTTTCTAAACTTCTTTTAGAAATCTTAAAATTTATGTTTCTATGTGTTGAAATGATTTTAAGCTGTGTTGTAAGTTTTACTCTATTATTTATTTAGAATCTGGAATAAAATCCAGTGCAATGGAATTCATGCAATAACGTTTCCCGGTTGGTTCAGGACCATCATCAAAGATATGACCTAAATGACCGCCGCAACGACCGCAAAGTGTCTCGGTACGTTCCATTCCGAGTGAATTATCTTCTTTAAAAACAATGCTTTTTTTACTGCTTTGTTCAAAGAAACTTGGCCATCCGCAGCTGCTTGAAAATTTTGCTGTTGAGCGAAAAAGTTTGTTCCCGCAAGAAGCACAGTAATACGTTCCTTTTTCGTTCGTATTCCAATATTTCCCAGTAAAAGGTCTTTCGGTATCTGCTTCGCGCATTACGGCATAAACGTCTTCTGGAAGTACTTTTTTCCATTCCGCATCGCTTACATTTAGCTTTGTAGTGTCGGTGTTCGAATAATAAGGATTTCCTGGTTTTTCTATTTTGTTGGCAGTAATTGAATTTGCTGCGGTTTTATTTTTAGTTGTCTGGGCGCATGCCTGAAACATAAAAAAAGAAAATAAAACAAAAAGACTGTAAAGTTGAGATTTCAGTTTGAGTGGCATAATTATTCAGTTTTTTTAACTTTTTGAATCAAAGATACGACGAGATTAAGCTCGAAATATCGAATTAGAAACAATTCAGATTTTTTTAAGTGTGTTTTAACTTTTTATTAGTTACGTAAAATTGCGCTTTGTAGTTTTTATGTCTTAATTTTAACAGCTTTTAAAAATTAAAAGAAATTAGACTCTTGTAAATCAAGAAAGTAAAGATTGGGTTTGAATGCTAATAATTAGACAAAGTTTGTTTGGATTTTCATGCCATTTCTTTTTTCGTATTTTTGCTTGATTAATAAGCCCTATGATAGAAGAAAACGTAATATTAGTTAACCAAAATGACGAGCAGATTGGTTTAATGCCAAAGTTAGAAGCACATGAAAAAGCACTTTTGCATCGCGCTTTTTCGGTTTTTGTTTTAAACGATCAGAATGAAATTATGCTGCAGCAAAGAGCGCATCAAAAATATCATTCGCCGATGCTTTGGACAAATACTTGCTGCAGTCACCAGCGTGAAGGCGAGAGCAATCTTGAGGCGGGCAGCAGAAGATTGTTTGAAGAAATGGGCTTTAAAACAGATTTAAAAGAACTATTTCATTTTATTTACAAAGCGCCGTTTGATAATGGTTTAACCGAACATGAATTGGATCATGTAATGATTGGTTATTTCAACGAAAATCCAAGCATCAATATAGAAGAGGTAGAAGATTGGAAATGGATGAAAATTGAAGATGTAAAATCAGACATAGAGAAACAGCCCGAAATATATACCGTTTGGTTTAAAATTATTTTTGACGAATTCTATCATTATTTAGAAGATCATAAACTTTAATCCAGAATAACCAAGAACCTAAATGAGAGTAACCATATCCAGAAAAGCACATTTTAATGCTGCTCATCGACTGCATAGAAAAGATTGGTCTTTTGAAAAAAACAATGCTGTTTTTGGCAAATGCAATAATCCCAATTTTCACGGTCATAATTATGGTTTAACAGTAAGTGTTACAGGAAAAATTGACCCCGAAACTGGTTTTGTTCTCGATGTGAAAGTATTAGCGGATATTATACGAGAAGAAGTAGAAATTCCGTTTGATCACAAAAATCTGAATCTGGATGTTCCAGAATTTCAAGATTTGAATCCAACTGCAGAAAATATTGCAGTTGTGATATGGAATAAAATTAAAAAAAGAATTCAGTCCGATTTTGATTTAGAAATTGTACTGCATGAAACGGACCGAAATTTTGTAACTTATAAAGGAGAATAAAAAATGTCATTAAAAATAGGAGATATAGTTCCGAATTTTACTGCGAAAGACAATCACGGAGAAGTTTTTGAAAGCAAAAGTGTTTTAGGAAGAAAACCATTGGTTATTTATTTTTATCCAAAAGATAATACGCCGGGGTGTACTACCGAAGCCTGCAGCTTTAGAGACCAATACGAAGATTTTAAAGATTTAGGAGCCGAGGTAATCGGTATTAGCAGCGATAGTGTCAAGTCGCATCATAAATTTGCTAATAAACACAAACTGCCATTTATTTTATTATCAGACGAAGACAAAAGATTAAGACATCTTTTTGGTGTTAAAAATAATTTGTTTGGTCTTCTTCCAGGAAGAGTAACTTATATAATAGACCGTAACGGAGTGGTTATTTATATTTTTGATAGTATAAATGCAGCAAAACACATTCCGAAAGCATTAGAAATAATAAAAGAATTAGTACTGTAGATTTAAAATAGTATTAAATCGTTGTTTAATTAATACAGATATTAGCCCATAAAATTAGAATATGAAACCAGAATTTTACCCTTTGCAATTTGAGCCTATCCTGAAAGAAAGAATTTGGGGAGGAGAAAAACTCAAAACATTATTAAACAAACCAATTACTTCTAAAATTACTGGCGAAAGCTGGGAATTATCTACTGTAGAAGGAGACGTAAGCGTAGTTGCTAACGGAGATTTGAAAGGGAAATCATTAATGGAATTGATTGATGAAACGCCAAATGAAATTTTAGGAACAAAAGTTTACGAACGTTTTGGAAAACAATTTCCGTTACTATTTAAATACCTTGATGCAAGAGAAGATCTTTCTATACAAGTGCATCCAAACGATAAACTGGCAAAAGAACGTCACAATTCTTTCGGAAAAACCGAAATGTGGTATGTAATGCAAGCAGATGCAGATGCTAGAATTATTGTTGGTTTTAAAGAAAATTCTAGTAAAGAAGAATATTTAAAACATTTAGAAGACAATACTTTGGTTTCAATCTTAGACGATGTAAAAGCAAAAGCCGGCGATGTTTTCTTTTTAGAAACGGGAACTGTTCATGCAATTGGAGCCGGATTAGTTGTTGCAGAAATTCAGCAGACTTCTGATATTACCTATCGTTTATACGATTTTGACCGTGTAGATGCACAAGGAAATAAACGTGAACTTCACGTAGATTTAGCACTTGATGCGATTAACTATAATAAAGTTGATACACAGAAAAAATACGATTCAAAAGAGAATACTTCGAATACAGTTGTAGATTGCCCTTATTTCACTACGAATTATCTTCCGCTTGACGGGAAAGTAGAAATTGCGAAATCTGGTGAAACATTTACCGTTTATATGTGTATCGAAGGAAGTTTTGAAATTGAATATAATGGTTTCAAACAAAGCTATAAACAAGGTGATACTGTTTTGGTTCCAGCTGCGATAAATGCATTTATTTTGAATGGAAAAGCTTCAATTTTAGAAATTTACATTTCATAGCAGTAAATAAAAAGATTATATGTACTTTTGCAGACGCAAATTTAAATAATAAAAAAAAATGGCAAACGTTAAGAATTTAAAGAAAGACATCAACTTCGTATTAGGAGATATTATTGAGGCAGTATACTTATTTGAGATGTCAACAACAGGAAATCCAACTCCAGAAACGAATGCTTTGGTAGATGAAGCTATTGCTGCATTTGATACTTTGATCACAAAAGTGAACGCAAAGAACGTTGAAAACAAAAAAGCACACTTCAAGCAAATTAATGTTGAATTAGAACAAGCTGCTAATCAATTGATTGAAAAAATCAACGCATTGTAAGCAAAAAAAAGTATAAAAAAGTGCAAATTTATTTTGGAGAAACGAAAAACCGCTTTATATTTGCACCCGTAATGACGCCGATGTAGCTCAGCTGGCTAGAGCAGCTGATTTGTAATCAGCAGGTCGTGGGTTCGAGTCCCTCTATCGGCTCAACGGAAACCATTCACTTCGGTGAATGGTTTTTTTAACAAAAAATGAAGACAGGTTTGTTTTTGAAATTCAAATAATCAAACTTAAATCTGCAAAATAAAATACGCCGATGTAGCTCAGCTGGCTAGAGCAGCTGATTTGTAATCAGCAGGTCGTGGGTTCGAGTCCCTCTATCGGCTCCAAAACCATCACAATTTGTGATGGTTTTTTTTTGTCCAAAAGTTTCGAGTTTCAGGTTTTAAGTTTCAGGTTGGAATTTGAAATTTTTTAATTCGAAATTTATTTTTAGAATATTTTTCCTATGTTTGTTTCTTAACCCAAAAACATAAATAACAAATGGAAGAAACATCAGTTTTCGAAAAATTTGAATTGCAGCTTGACCATGCTGCAAAAGATTTCTTAAAAGAAACCGCCAAATGGGCTTATTTCTTATCAATACTTGGTTACGTAGGAATAGGTTTTTTATTAATTTTTGCTGTATTTGCAGGAACATTATTCTCTGCACTTGGATCAGGTTTTGGCGGAATAGGAGGAAGCTCTTTTGGTTTTATAATGGGATTTGTTTATTTTGCTATGGCAGCAATTTATTTCTTCCCGGTATATTACTTAAATAAGTTTGCTTCAAATGCCAAAAGAGCCTTTAGAGATAATGATTCTGAGGCACTGACTACTTCATTTCAGTATTTAAAATCGCATTATAAGTTTATCGGAATCTTTGTTTTGATTCTTTTATCTCTATATGGTTTGATACTTGTTTTTGCTATTTTAGGCGGATTATTAGGTAGGTAATAAAGATTAAAGTAATAAGAGCTCTGATACTTTATCAGGGCTTTTTTTTTATAACTAAATTATTTCGTCGAATAAAATAAGCCAATAAAACTTATATATATATGGAAGAAAAAAAGTTTGATCTTCAACTTCAAAATTTGGCACAAGGCTTTTTAAAAGAGGTTTCAAAATGGACTTTTGTTCTAGCAGTTTTAGGATTTATCGTAATTACTGTTTTGTGTATTTACGGACTGTTTGCGTTTGCAATTTTCAAAGCTACAGGCAGTATACTTCCTGGAACTGGAGAGATGATGGATTCTTTTGGAACGGCTTTAAATACCTTTTATATTATTGCGGCCGGTATTTTGTTCTTTCCGGTTTACTTTTTGTTTAAATTTAGTGTGAATGCGCAAAAAGCATTTAAAAATAATGATTCTGAAGCCTTGACCAAGTCTTTAAGATCTTTAAAAGCACATTATAAATTAACTGGTATTACTACATTTTTGGTTCTAGTTTTATGTATACTTTTATTTTTAGAAGTTTTATTTCCATAACGAAACTTTTTTGCAAAAAAAAAGCCCTGAAATTCTCAGGGCATTTTTATAAATTTTCAAAATAGAAATTATTCTTGTGCTGATGCAGCGGCTGGAGTTGCCGGTACAGCTTCTTGTTGCTTTTTAATGTCAGCAACATATTTGGTTAATTTCTTTCCGTATAATGATTTTGCAACTTTTGGACTCATTGATTTCTCAATTGTATCTAAAAACTTCACATTGATATCATAAATTTGAGATAAAGCAATGTATGGAGCAATTTCGTAATCTTTATTGTTTAAAGCGAAATTGGTTGCGTACAAATATTTTCTTTTAATATTAGATTCTTCTTTAGCAGTAAGGCTGTCTAATGCTTTTTGATCTTGTCTTTTAATGGCTTTAAAACGCGGCTCTACCATAGAAAGGTTTTCGTCGATAAAACGAGAATTTATTTTTTGATACTGCTCGTATAATTCCTGATTTTTAGAACCCGTAATTTTTGCTCCTGCAATATAGTTGTCAAGATTAGTGTCAATATTAATGTTTCCAGGTTCTGCAAAGAATAAAATATTATTGTCTAAAGAATTGGTTACGCCTCGGTCTAAAAATAAATAAAGCATTTCTGGAGAATCTAATTTTATAGTAGTCTCAAAAGCCGAATTTCCGTCCATTTTAATACTGTCAATTACGACAAGAGAAGTATCAACAATTCTTTGAATATAAAGAGTTCCTTTTTTCAATCCTTTGATATTTCCTGTGATATGAAGGCCATCAGTAGATTCTTTTTTGCTGCAAGCAATTACAAGTAAAATGGCAGCAAAGGCAATAATAGTTTTTTTCATTGGTTTCTTAGATTTTGCTGCAAAATAAAGAAAATAGTTTAAATGTATAGAGGCTGTAGTTTTATTTTTGAAAAAAAATAAATCCCAATCTATTTCTAAATTGGGATTTCTAAATCTTTTGAAATCATTTGCTTACAACGAAAGCTCAACGCTGCTTCCGTTCTCGTGTGTATACGTATATTTAGAGTCACAATCATTGTTTCCGTAATCAATAACTCCGTTTAATATACCGCCTTGAATTTTTACTTTTCCTTTAGAGATAAAAAGACAAGAGTATTTTTTGATCAGTGTTTCTTGAACTGTCAATGTTAGTGTCGTTCCGTCCCCAGCAATTACAGTATGTGATCCTTCTGGAACTTCATAAACATTGTCTGATAAAACGTATGGAGTGTCAACACCTGCAGTTTGTTTGGTAGTGTAGGTGCCAGAGTTTGTATATACTCTTCCTTGAGTGTCTGTCAATTTACCGCCTGTAACTTTTCTTGTCCATTGTGGTACAGTTGCAACAGTAGTTGTATTCGTGTATTCTATAGTTCCTTCAAGTTTTAAATTATTAATAGAATAATCAATTCTTTTAATAGTCATTTTGCTCCCTGTTGTTGTTACAGGTCCTGTAAGTGTGATTTCAAGTTTTCCTTTTCTAGTAAGGTTTCCGTCTACACATCCTGTTGTTCCAAAATCTACGGTATATACTCTTGGATAAGTTGTGCCGCTTACAGTAATTGTGCTGCAGGCACCTACAGGTGTTTCGGCAGGTTTTGTGGCCGGATTTGAAGTTGTTACTGATAAACCAGTGTTTACATCCATTTCGTTAGCGGCGTCTATGGCTGTAGAAGCACCTATAGTAGTGTAATCGGATGTTGTAATGTTTTTGTTGTCATCGTTTGAGCAAGAAACATAAAGTAATGCAGCTGCAAACACAGCGGTTAGAGAAATAACAGTTTTTTTCATAGTGTCTTTGTTTTTTGGTTAGATAAAAGGCTATTCAAATGTAATAAAAAAATCGAATTACAAAATTTAAAATCAGAAGTATAACCTCTTGCAGTATATTGTAACGTCGATTTTGCTTGAAAATTATCTAATCAAAATAATATGAAAAAAATGCATGTTATCTAAAGGTTTTAAACAGACTTGTAGTAATCGCTTTTTGCTTTTCGGATCTTTTTATATTCTTCCCAATTAAATCGAGTTAAAAATTCGGCTGCTTTTTGTGCGCCGCGAATGAACAAATCAATTTTAGCATCGTCGGTCAAACCAAAGTTCAGCCAATTATGACTTGCGGTGTCAATGTAGCCAATTAAGTTTTTAAAGTCAGGATTTTTTCTTAAAAACTCAGAATCATAACCGTATCTCGCAGTGTCAAACAAAGAACTGATAACATTGGATATTTTTTCGTTTGTGTTGATTTCATTTTTATCATATCCTAATTTAATTCCAAAAGTAGGAGAGGCTGGAACATTATTGTTTTCATGAAAAATATCTATCGGAAAATTAGAAATAATTCCTCCGTCCATAAACATAACTTCGGCGGGAACGGAAGTTCTTAGACAGGTTTCTTCGTTCCATCTTTTCCAAGCTTCAACACCAGTTGGAATATTTTTGATTTTAAAAGGTATAAAGAAAAGCGGAATAGACATAGAAGCGCGAACAAAATCTGCTGGATTTTGGACATCAGGATTGGAGTAAAAAAGATCAATCATTTTCGGAAAAACAATTTTGCTTTCGGTTGTAATATCGGCGGCAATTATGGCCAAATTACTCCAATGATCTTCTCGGTTATAATCTTCTACGTCTTCTGGTTTTGGACCGATTACGCGATATAATTGATTTTTTTCTGAGATTCCTTTTTTTCTCAAAGCTTTTAAATCGGCGTAATTTTTAATTCCCTTTTGCGAAAGCAGATTGGTCATCCATTGATGAAAGTTGTTTCCGGGATTTAAACCCAAATCATCTTTAAAATTATCTACAACCTGACAGCCTTTTAAAACCAATTTTAAGTTGCCGGCATCACTTAACAAAGCATCAATAAATTCTTTGGCATCTCGATCGCCGTCAACAAAATCGTATAAGTTTTTATTGCAGAGACAATCCAAAATCCATTCTGATTTCTTCATGTCGCAAGTTCCTGCGGCGGCCATTAAAATGGTATTAATGCTTCCCGCAGAAGTTCCTGCCAGACTTAAAAAACGAATACCTACTTGTTCCAGAATATAAACATAGCCCACAAGTGCAATACCTAGCACGCCGCCTCCTTCTTGAACAAGATCTACGTATTGATAATTGTTCTTGTCTATAATGTCTGAGAATTTCTTATCTCTGATTTGTTCTTCTAAATCTTGTAAAATTGCTAGAATTTCTCCGTTTTCAGTAAATTTTCTCTTATCCATGATTTCTAGAATTTAATTTTTTTGTTTTAAAACATTGATTTTCAAAAATATAGAAAGAATGGTTTCTAGAAAAGGGGAGAATTCCCCTTTTTATGAGAGCGTTAAAAAAGAAAAAATTCCATAAAACTTAATCTATAGAATTTTTAAAGTGAGATATAGTTGTAAATTTTTATTGCAGTGCATCTACAGCTTTAACAGCGTAATCATCATAGCCAAAAATAGAATAATCTACAAACATATTGCCTGTCAAATCGGGTACATCTTGTCTGTCTCTAATTCCGTTTGGATAATCTAATTTTTCGATAAAAGAACTTAGGTAATAGCCAACCTGATCATCTTTTTTGTTTTTTGCAATATCTAAAATTAGTCCAACAACTAATTTAGAAAGCTCAACAACAGCGCCGCTTATAGGATTAGTCGTTTTGGCCAGCGCTTGTATTCCATTTGTAATGACATTGACATTAGAATCGGTTAGAACTGCCTTAATCAATCCTGCGTTATCACGTGTTTTTTTGTCTAATTCAACGCCGATAATCTGCCAGCTGAAGTCTTTTGGTATTTTTTCATCTTTGAAAACAATATAGCCGGTATCGCCAAAAGTGATAAGACTTTTGTCTTTTACTTTATTGATAGTCATTAAAATTCTGGACTGAATAACATTTGAAACAGACTCTTTTATAATTTCTTTTTTTCTAGCTTCATCATTAGTTTCAAAAAATTCATTGAGATTTGGAAAACTATCTGTGGATTGATTTATAAAACTCATAAATTGAATTTCTCCTTTCCCTATTAAGTCACCATTTTTGATGATTCTTAATCTATTTAATCTTACGTAGAACATAGTTTTAAAATTTGTCTGCCTACTCTGTTTAGGATTTTTGGCTGGCTCCCATTCTTTGGAAATAAGTTTTTAAGCTGTATCAGCTATTGTATTTAGTGTAAAAAAAATAAACACTCAAAAATAAGTGATTTTTCTTATATAAAAATGACATAAATTCCTTATTTTTAATGCGTTGGTTTTAAAAAAAAAAGCCCTGCAAGTTTATAACTTGCAGGGCTTTGCTATTTTGATGAGATTTTAAAAAGACTAAAATATTATTTAATCATCTCAAAGCTTCTTTTTACAAAGGCTGTTAAAGCTTCTCCTTTTAAAAGGTTTTGCGATAATTTAGCCAAATCTAAAGCTTGTTTTACCAAATGTTCTTGATGTGTTTTGTCTTCTGTATTTAAAATGCTTGAAGCCAAATCAGAGTTTGTGTTTACAACCAAGTTGTACATTTCTGGCATATTACCCATTCCGAACATACCACCGCCACCAGTCTGGCTCATTTCTTTCATTCTACGCATAAATTCTGGCTGTGTAATAATGAAAGGTGCAGCTTGAGAATCCATTGCTTCTAATTGTACAGAATATGCTTTTGGAATATAGGCTTCTAAAGAAGTTTTTAAAGTCGCTTTTTCGTCATCAGATAATTTAGAAATAGCGTTTTCTTCTTTTTTGATTAAGTTATCAACATGATCAGAGTCAACACGAACAAAAGTTAAATCACTGTTGTCGTTTTCGATTTTCTGAATTAAATGCGAAATAATCGGAGAATCTAAAAGCAATACTTCGTAACCTTTTTCTTTTGCAGCTTCAATATAAGAGTGCTGTGCATCTTTGTTTCCTGCGTAAAGAACAACTAGTTTTCCGTCTTTATCTGTTTGATTTTCTTTTAAATTTTCTTTTAATTCTTCTAAAGTGAAGTATTTGTCATCTACAGTAGGGTATAAAACAAATGCACCTGCTTTTTCGTAGAATTTATCTTCAGAAAGCATTCCGTATTCTAAAACGATTTTAATATCGTTCCATTTTGCTTCAAAATCCGCACGATTTTCGTTGAATAATGCTTTTAATTTATCTGCAACTTTACGAGTGATATAGTTTGAGATTTTCTTAACCGCACCATCTGCTTGCAATCCAGAACGGGAAACGTTCAACGGAATGTCTGGTGAATCAATAACACCTTTAAGCATTGTCAAGAATTCAGGAACAATTCCTTCTACGTTATCAGTAACATAAACTTGGTTTTGATATAACTGAATTTTATCTTTCTGAATCTGCATGTCAGTTCCCAATTTAGGGAAATACAAGATTCCAGTTAAGTTGAACGGATAATCTACATTTAAATGAATGTTGAATAACGGCTCTTCAAACTGCATCGGGTACAATTCTCTGTAGAAGTTTTTGTAATCTTCGTCAGATAATTCAGAAGGTTGTTTTGTCCAAGCTGGATTTGGGTTGTTAATGATGTTGTCTGTCTCAACAGTTTCATTTACGTAATCTTCTGGAGCGTCTTCTGGTTTAGGAAGTGTTTCTGTTCTAGTTCCGAATTTAATCGGAATAGGCATGAACTTATTGTATTTGTTTAATAAACCACTGATTTTAGAATCTTCTAAAAACTCTAACGAATCTTCTGCGATATGAAGAATGATTTCTGTTCCGCGTGAAGTTTTGTCAGCTGGTTCAAGAGTAAATTCTGGACTTCCGTCGCAAGTCCAATGTGCAGCTGGTTCGTCTTTGTATGATTTTGTAATGATTTCTACTTTTTCAGCAACCATAAATGCTGAATAAAAACCAAGACCAAAGTGACCAATAATTCCAGAATCTTTTGCAGAATCTTTGTATTTGTCTAAGAATTCTTCAGCTCCAGAAAAAGCAACTTGGTTGATGTATTTTTCTACTTCATCAGCAGTCATACCTAAACCTTGATCGATAATGTGGATTTTTTTTGCGTCTTTATCCACTTTAACCTCAATAATCGGGTTTCCGTATTCTACTTTAGCTTCGCCAATGCTGATAAGATGTTTAAGTTTAAGTGTAGCATCGGTACCATTAGAAACAAGCTCGCGCAAGAAAATTTCGTGGTCGCTGTATAAGAACTTTTTAATTAAAGGAAAAATGTTTTCTACTGAAACATTAATTTTACCTGTAGCCATATTTTTTACTTTTTTATTTAATGTGATGATATTCACTTATTCAAATAAAATACCAATTGTTTTTGAGGTGACAAAATGGCGGAAATGTTAATTTTGAAAGAAAATAATTAGATTTTAGAACAGATAATATTTCAACGAATCGTATATTTGTGGTATAATAATTGTTAAACTTGTAGGTATTAACTTAAAAAAAGTACAAAAAATGAAGAAGATCATATTCATCTGCTTGATTTCCACAATGTTCTTTGCGTGTAAATCGGCTTCGTCAACAGCTTCGTCTTCAGAAGCAACAACATTATCCAACAAACTTGATAGAAAAACGCAAGTTGCCTTAAAAGGAAATTGGGTTCTTACCAATGTAACATATCCAGGTTCAGATTATATTAAGGTAAATTCTTTTGATTTGGCAGATTCTAAATGTTTTATTGGAAGTACTTGGAGCTTTATTTCTAACAACAATAAAGGAACAATGGCTTTAACTTCTCCAAGCTGTACATCATTTAGTTCTCCAATTGTTTGGAGTATTAACGATCAAGGACTTTTTGTACTTAAAGTTTTGGACGCTGGGATAAAAGCAAAAAAAGTAAGAGATGGATATTTACTTAAAGTTGCTGGTGTAACTGAAAGTTCTTTCCAGTTAATTGATAACATTAATGTTGGCGGTCAAGTTAAAGATGTGACATACCAATTTCAAAGAGCTAATTAATATTTTAAAGATATAGAAAATGAGAAAGATAACTGTTTTAGGTTTAAGTACTTTACTAGTTTTAACTAGTTTTTTTACAAGTTGTGACTCTGTAAAAAATGCAAATAATACACAAAAAGGAGCAGGAATTGGTGTTGTTGCGGGTGGTGTTATTGGAGCCGTTTTGGGTAATAACCTAGGAAAAGGCGGGAATGCTGCTTTAGGTGCTGCAATTGGTGCTGCTGTTGGTGGTGGTACTGGTGCCTTGATTGGAAACAAAATGGATAAACAAGCTCGTCAAATTGACCAAGCTTTACCAGGTGCATCTGTAGAAAGAGTTGGAGAAGGAATTCACTTAACTCTAAACGAAAATGCTGTTCGTTTTGATACTAATAAATCAACTTTGACAGCTCAGGCAAAAGCGAATTTGGATAAATTGGTTCCTGTTTTTAATGAATACGGTGATACAGATATTCAAATCTTTGGATATACAGATAATACTGGAAAACCAGAATATAACTTAACACTTTCTGGACAAAGAGCTGCTTCAGTACAATCTTATTTAGTTTCTAAAGGATTAAAATCAAGCCGTTTTAAAACTTCAGGTTTAGGTATTGCAGATCCAATTGCAACTAACGATACACCAGATGGAAGAGCGCAAAACCGTCGTGTTGAATTCTCAATTACAGCAAACGATAAAATGGTTAATGACGCAAAAGCTGAAGCTGGAAAATAATTTCAGACAAAATAAATTATAAAAAAAGCTGTTTCATATTTGAAGCAGCTTTTTTTTGACTTTAGAACTTAAACATCGTAAATTTGACGTCTCAATTGTAACTCATGCTCGACATTCAAAATATAACATTTTCGTACACTGAAAATCCTGTCATCAAAAACATTTCTTTTACTATAGAGAAAGGTCAGAACATTTCGATCATAGGCGAAAGTGGCTGCGGAAAAAGTACACTGCTAAAACTGATTTATGGTCTTTATGATTTGGACGAAGGAAAGATTTTTTATGAGGACAAACCCATTTTAGGACCAAAGTTTAATTTGATTCCAGGAATGCCTTATATGAAGTATTTGGCTCAGGATTTCGATTTGTCACCTTATGAAACTGTGGCAGAAAATGTTGGAAAGTTTCTATCGAACGGTTTTGCAAACATGAAAAAACTTCGTGTTCAGGAATTGTTAGAAATGGTAGAAATGGAACAATTTGCGAATGTGAAAACAAAATTTCTGAGCGGCGGACAGCAGCAACGTGTGGCTTTGATAAGAGTTTTGGCTCTTGAACCAGAAGTTATTTTGTTAGACGAACCTTTCAGCCAGATTGATGCTTTTAGAAAAAATGCACTTCGTCGTAATTTATTTCGCTATTTAAAACAAAAAGGAATTACCTGTATTATTGCTACGCACGACAGTACTGATGCTTTGTCTTTTGCAGATCAGGCAATTGTAATGCGAAATGGTGAAGTCATTGTAAAAGATGATCCGAACAAAATTTACGAGAACCCGCAGATTAAATATGTAGCTTCTTTGTTTGGAGAAGTAAACGAAATTCCGACTCATTTGTTATTGTCATATGAAGACGAAAATCATAAAACTTTAGTATACCCACACCAATTTAAAATGGTTTCAGAGTCTAGACTTTTGGTAAAGATCAGAAGAACCTATTTCAGAGGAAGCCATTATTTGATCGAAGCAGTTTATAAAAGACAATTAATCTTTTTTGAAAGTGAAATTGATTTACCGCTGGAGCAGGAGGTTTTCTTGGCTTTGAATTATTTGTAATTTAGTTTTAATTAGATAATAGATAATAGATAATAGATAATAGATAATTTTTTCTTTAACTATGATAAAAAATAAACCCGACAGGTTTTTGAAACTTGTCGGGTTTATTTTTTATAACATGGGTTAAATTAGTTTTTCAAATACTTTTCTAAAAACTGATCTTGTTCCCATAACAAGTGCAGGATGTTTTCTTTAGCAGCATATCCGTGAGATTCTTTTGGAAGAATTACCATTCTAGCCGGCGCTCCCAAACCTTTTAAAGCTTGAAAATAACGTTCTGTCTGCAATGTAAATGTTCCAGGATTGTTATCTGCTTCTCCGTGAACTAATAAAATAGGCGTTTTCATTTTGTCAGCATTCATAAACGGAGACATGGTGTTGTAAACCTCTGGAACTTCCCAGTAATTACGCTGTTCTGTCTGGAAACCAAATGGAGTTAAAGTTCTGTTGTAAGCACCGCTTCGAGCGATTCCACAAGCAAAAAGATTAGAATGTGTCAGTAAATTTGCTGTCATAAATGCACCATAAGAATGTCCTCCTACAGCCACTTTTTTACGATTGATATATCCTAAAGCGTCAACAGCATCGATTGCAGCAGCAGCGTTGTCAACCAATTGCGAGATAAAATTGTCGTTTGGTTCTGTTGTCCCTTCACCAATAATTGGGAAAGCAGCATCATCTAAAACAACATATCCTTTTGTTACCCAATACACAAATGATCCATAGTAAGGAAAAGTAAACTCATTTGAATTCTGAGTAGACTGTGCAGCACTATTTCTGTCTTTGTATTCTGCCGGATAAGCCCAGATTAATAAAGGCAGTTTTTCTTTCTTTGCTTTGTCATAACCAGCAGGTAAGTATAAAGTCCCAGATAATTCTAAACCATCTTTACGCTTGTATTTAATCACTTCTTTACTTACATTTTTGATACTTTCAAAAGGATTTTTGAAATCTGTAATTGGGGTTAAGCTGTTTTTCTTGTAAATATTTTTAAAATAATAATTTGGATATTCACTTTTAGATTGAATCTGAACTAAAATTTTACCCGATTTAACATCTTCAATTTCAATTAAATCTTCTTTTTTATCCTTGTATGGAGAAGTGTATAAACGTTTAGTTTGAAGTGTTTTGGTATTAAATTCATCAATAAAAGGAAATTGTCCTTCTTTAGTATACCCTTCTCCAATACGGTAAGCATTGTCTTTTTCTAATAATAAGACATATTTATTGTATTGATTTTTTTTAGTTTGAAAATTACCTGGGTCAGAATATACATCTTGCGAGTTTCTGTCTGTAATAACTTTCGGGGCTTGTGCTGGATTTGATGGATTGATTAAATATGTTTTGGTGTTACGAGTATCATACCATTGATCTGATAAAACAGCAAGATTGTCATTACCCCAAGTAATATCGCTGAAACGCTGCGGCGTTTTAGCAAAAGAAACAGGTTCTGCGGTAAAAGGAGCGTCCCATAAAAATAATTCATCTCTGTTTTCAACTTTATTAGCTGGATTTCCTTCGTCTAAAGCAACAGCATAATACAAAGTTGCTGGCTTGTCAGTTCTCCATGCCATTTCTCTTTTTCCTTTACGAACAGCCATGAAACCTTTTGGCATGATTTCGCTTAACGGAACTTCATTGACTGTTTTAATTTCTTTTCCTCTAATGTCATAAACAACTGTTTTAGAAGGAAAACGATACAAAGGCACTACATAAGAAAATGGTTTCTGAATTGTTGTCAGCATGATATAATTTCCGTCTGGCGAAATTCTTTCACCAAAAAACATAGCCGCTTCTTTAAATAGAACAGCATTTCCGTTAAGGTTTACTTTATATAATTCAGAAGTAACAGCATTTTCAAAATTGAATTCATCATTCTTGTTTTTAAGCATATCAGGATACGTTCTGTTTTGAGACTTTTCTCCAGATGTGTTAGAAACAATAGGTCCTGTTGGTAAATCTTTTTTAGAATCTAATAAAGGCTTTCTGTTTTTAGGAAGCATTTTTACCAAGATAGTTTCATTGTCTGGAAGCCAGCTGAACGGATTTCCAAGATTAGCATTTACAGTTGCATCTGTTAATTTTGTTGCTTGAGCAGATGCTACATCTATAACCCAAAGTTCAACTCCTGTTGCAGTTGTGTGAGAAAATAAAATTTTCTTGTCGTTTGGAGACCATAAAACATTACTGATTTTTGGATTGTTTGGAAGTCCTGCAACCTGTATCTCATTTTTGCCGTTTACTTTGCGGAGCTTAAGATTTGTGGTATAAGTTACCGTACTAGAAATATTAGTAGTAGGGTTGATTCTTAAACCAGCTAATCTAAGTTCGTCTTGGTTTAGATCATCTAATGTTTTATAAGTATTGCGATACATGAAAAGGATATTTTCATTTTTAGTATCTGTAGCTACTGTTGGAGCTCTTTCATAATCTGCAAGATCAAGAATAGATTTTGATGGCTTTTGGTAAGTAAGGTTTTCTTGAGCGAGCGCAAAAAAACCAAAGTTTAGAAATAAAAATAGCGTAACTTTTAATTTCATAATTTGAATTTTTGGGATTAAAAAAAGGGTAATATTAAATGTTTGTCTCAGATCATTTAGACTTGTTACAAATTAGATCGCTAATTTAATTCTTTTTATGTTTTAGAAGTTTTTTTTGCTTTTTTTGAATTAAAAAATGTGTAAAGCGGTTTATTATTAGTAGATATTAAATTGCTAATTACGAAAAAAATAGTAATTTGTATGCTTATGTTTTAAAGTATGCGTAAATTTGCAATCCAATTTTTTAATAAATAATAAAAGAGTATGTATCATTCAAAAATAGCTGGTTTAGGATATTATGTTCCTTCAAATGTGGTGACTAACGATGATTTGTCTAAGATAATGGATACCAATGATGAATGGATTCAGGAAAGGACAGG
Source organism: Flavobacterium artemisiae (assembly GCF_042678225.1). Classification (NCBI taxonomy): domain Bacteria; kingdom Pseudomonadati; phylum Bacteroidota; class Flavobacteriia; order Flavobacteriales; family Flavobacteriaceae; genus Flavobacterium; species Flavobacterium artemisiae. The sequence goes on from NZ_JBHUDZ010000002.1 coordinate 230,386, forward strand.
GATTCAGGAAAGAAGACACATTATTCGTGGAGAAGATACCACCACTTCAATGGGAGTAAAAGCAGCTAAAATTGCAATAGAACGTTCTGGCGTTGCCAAAGAAGATATTGACTTAGTAGTTTTTGCTACATTAAGTCCAGATTATTATTTTCCAGGACCTGGAGTTTTAGTACAAAGAGATTTAGGTCTTAAAACCGTTGGAGCATTAGATGTTAGAAATCAATGTTCTGGATTTGTTTATGCTATTTCTGTTGCAGATCAATATATTAAAACGGGAATGTACAAAAACATTTTGGTAATTGGATCTGAGGTTCATTCAACAGGTTTGGATATGACTACTCGCGGACGTGGAGTTTCAGTAATTTTTGGAGACGGAGCAGGAGCGGCAGTTTTAAGCCGTGAAGAAGATTTGTCAAAAGGAATTTTATCTACGCACTTGCACTCAGAAGGACAACATGCTGAAGAATTAGCATTACAGGCACCAGGAATGGGGGCAAGATGGGTAACCGATATTATTGCTGATAATGACCCAAATGACGAAAGTTATTATCCTTATATGAATGGACAATTTGTATTTAAAAATGCTGTTGTTCGTTTTGCAGAAGTAATCAACGAAGGTTTAGAAGCAAATGGTTTACAAGTTTCAGATATTGATATGTTGATTCCGCATCAAGCCAATTTGAGAATCTCTCAATTCATTCAAAATAAATTTAAATTGACAGATGATCAAGTTCATAATAATATTCAGAAATACGGAAATACTACCGCAGCTTCAATTCCAATTGCTTTGACAGAAGCGTGGGAACAAGGAAAAATCAAATCTGGAGACACTGTTGTTCTAGCCGCTTTCGGAAGTGGTTTTACTTGGGCAAGTGCTATCATTAAATGGTAAAATCATCATCTTACATTATATTGCAAACCTGCTTCGTTTTGGAGCAGGTTTTTTTTATTTTAGCACCTTAGAATTGTTTAATCTGCCTTTCGTCGAAATGACAAAAAAATGACAATGAGAAAAAATCAACTCGAAATAGCCTGCTTTAACTACGAGTCTGCTATAATCGCGCAAGAAAATGGCGCGGACAGAATTGAATTATGTGAAAATATGAAACTTGGAGGGACAACTCCAAACTCGATTTTGGTTGTAAAAGTTCGGGAAAGCCTAAATATTAAAATGCATGTAATTATAAGACCGAGAGGTGGAGATTTTGTGTATTCTGATGAAGAGTTGACTGAAATGAAACAGGACATTAAACAATTTAAAAAATTAGGAGTCGATGGTTTTGTTTTTGGAATTTTGAAAGAAAACGGAAAAGTAAATAAAAAACAAAATAAAGAATTGGTACTACTGGCACATCCGCTTTCTTGTACCTTTCACCGTGCTTTTGATGTCGTAAAAGATGTTGAAGAATCTCTCGAAGATGTTATAGAATGCGGTTTTGATACTATTCTAACTTCAGGACAAGGTACAAACGTTTTAGAAGGGATCAAAGTTTTAGAAAAAATTCAAAAATTGGCAGACGAAAGAATTGTAATAATGCCCGGAGGCGGTTTGCGATCTACTAATGTTCAGGCAATAGAAGAAAAATTAAAAGAAGAAACCTATTTTCATACATCAGCAATAACGGATAACTCTGAAACCGCTGATCCTAAAGAAATCAAAGCAATCTTGGAGTATTTATAAAATAAAAAAATCCTGAAGTTTGGCATAACTTCAGGATTTTCCTTTTCTACAAGTATTCTAAAAAATTAGTAATAAAGGAAGATTAGAACATTCCTCCACCGCCTTTATTAGTATTATCATCTCTTTGTTTACGCTGTAATTTTTTGATTTTACTGCTTCCAAAGTTATAGGTTAATCCTAAATATACCGTTTGACTTTCCCATGTAAACTGACCTGTTTGACCGTACGGATACTCAGTATCAAATGCATATTTCATAGTATTGAAAACGTCGTTGAAACGTACACTGATATTCATTTTGTTATCTAACAATGTATAACGTGAACCAATATCCATTTTATACATTTCTTTACTATTGTTTTGAACACCGTCAACAGCGCCTCTGTAGAATCCAAAAAGTAAGAAACTTAAACGTTTATTTGCTTTGAAGTTCGAGTTCATACGTCCGTTAAATGCAGCAACGGTCACTTTTCTGTTTTCTGCGATAATTTTAATTCCATTAATGTCTTCTTGGAATTTAGATACAACACCTTCTTGATTTATGCTAGAGAAATCAATAGACGGCTGAATATCCCACCATTTTGTAATTTTATAATTCATTGACACTTCAAATCCATAAGCGGTATTATGGTCAAAGTTCGTGTAAGACATAATTTGTTTATTTCCACTTGGATCTGTATTATCTGGATACAAAATTCTGCTGATTTGATCATTGATACTTCTCACAAAAACACCAGCTGTAAAGCTTCCTTTTTCAAGAGTTTTAGTATAATTAACTTCTACAGAATTAGTAAACTGAGGTCTTAGATCTGGATTTCCTAAAGAAGTTACTAACGGAGTAGAAAACTCACGAATTGGTTTTGTCTGTCCTAAACTTGGACGGTCAACACGGCGGCTATAGCTAAATTGCAAAGTGTTTTTCTCATTTACGTTATAAGTTAAATAAGCAGAAGGATATAAAGTAAGATAATCATCATCATACTTAGTTTGGTCATGATTTAAATTCGCCTGCATTTTATAACTTTCAACACGAGCACCTAATTGATAGCTGATTTTTTTGAATTTCTGTCCAAAAGTCACATAAGCAGAATAGATATCAGTATCATAAGTGTAATTAGAAACTAAATTCTGCGTAGGATTTTGATCGTTTATTCGACTGTAATCATTATCAGTTCTTGTCAATCTTGCTTCAGCTCCAGCTTCAAGTGTTGTTTTTTCGTTTAACGGATTAACATAGTCAACGTTTACAGTACTTAGTTTTCGGTTATTACTCAAGAAATCATTATAAATATCTGAACTTTGAGCATTATTAATCAAAGTGATTTGATTGTCAAAATTTGCATTTTGACTTTCTTTCGTGTCACTGTAGTTTCCTTCAAAATCTAAAGTGTGTCCTTCTTTTTTAAAGATATGTTTGTATGCCAAGTTATAAGTCCCCGTTTTATTAGGTCCTTGATATCTTGATCTTTGATACATATTAGCAATGTTATCTGGAGAATTAATATAATCAATGTCGGTATTCACTATACCATTTCCAGTTGATTTATTTTGATTCGTATAAATAGACAAAGTATTATGATCATCAATTAAATAATCCATACCAATTTTATATAAGTATGATTCATTATCGTTAACAATATCTAATTTTTGAGTAACAGTTCGATCTGATCTTTCGATAAAACCATCGTTAAAGTATTTTCCAGAGTTATTTCCAGCGTTTCCAAAAAAGTTTACTTTTCCAGTTTTATAGTTCAAATCTAAAGATTGGTTAAACTTAGCCGTTTCCCCAAAAGTAATCCCGCCGCTGTAACTTCCGTTAAAACCAGTATTAGCATTTTTATGCAGAATAATGTTGATGATTCCAGACATTCCCTCTGGATTGTATTTTGCACTTGGATTGGTGATTAGCTCAATCTTTTTTATAGAAGTTGAAGGAATTTGTTTCAACAACTGCGCTGGGTCAATATTACTTGGTCTTCCATCAATTAATACACGAACATTATCGTTTCCGCGAAGCGAAAGTTTACCATCCTGGTCTACATTCACAGAAGGAATGTTGTTCATAATATCCGATGCAGACGCTCCCGCTGTGGTTAAATCTTTTCCGACGTTTACTACTTTTCTATCGATTTTTTGTTCGATAGTAGAACGTTCAGCTACAATATTTACGCCTTTTAGCTGAGTTGCTTCCTCTTCAAGACCAACATTTACTGTTGCCGCTTTTTTGTTTTCGCTTAAAATTACAGAACCGATATATTTTCTAAATCCAATGTATTGAATTTCGATCGTGTAACTTTTTAAAGCAATGTTTTTAAATGAAAAGTCTCCGTTGTCATCGGTATTTACGCCGCCTACTATTTTGCCGTTTTCTTTTAGAGAAACGCTTGCATACGAGATTGGTGCGTTATTCGACTTTTCTGTAATTTTCCCAGAAACCGTTCCGGTGTTCTGGGCTTGTGCTGTTGCAATTACCCCCAGTAATGCAAACAGAAAGAATTTTAATTTCATGATTAGTTACGTGATTGATTTGATTTGATTGATGATGATTTTTGTTAGTTTTTGTTTTTTTTACTTTTTTTTGATTGGCTTCAGATAAAATTTGAAGTCCCTATTAAGACTCTTTTAAATAGAATATGTTACAATAAATTTTAGAAAAATTTATAATATTTTTTAGAAGTGCTGTTTTGTAATACTTTAAGCTTTTGATTTTTTTATAATTTTGACAATTGTAAAGACTGCTTTTTTGTCAAATTCAAATTGTTTTACTGAATTTAATATGTTTTTGATTTTCTGTAATTGATGAATAAGCAGTATCTTTGCTCACTTTAAAATTAAGTTTACATGTCATTAGCACAAATTCTAACACCTTCTATACAAAAAGCAATACAAGCATTATTCGATGTTTCTATTGATAAAATTGAGCTTCAAACTACTAGAAAAGAGTTTGAAGGCGATATTACAATGGTAATTTTTCCTTTACTAAAACTGATTAAGAGTAATCCTGTTGAGTTAGGAAATAAAATTGGAAATTATCTGGTTGAAAACGTTGATGAAGTTGCGCGATTTAATGTAGTTTCAGGCTTTTTGAACATTGTAATTTCAGATAGTTACTACGTAAATTTCTTTAACGGAATTAAAAATGAAAAGCCGTTTGGTTTTATATCTCCAAATCCAGACGAAAAAGCAATAATGGTTGAATATTCTTCGCCAAACACCAACAAACCTTTGCACTTAGGGCACGTTCGTAACAACTTGTTAGGATATTCTGTTGCTGAGATTTTAAAAGCTTCTGGTAAAAAAGTGTACAAAACGCAAATCATCAACGATAGAGGTATTCATATCTGTAAATCGATGCTGGCTTGGGAAAAATTTGGAAATGGAGAAACTCCAGAAACTTCTGGTCTAAAAGGTGATAAACTAGTTGGTAAATATTATGTAGAATTTGAAAAGGCTTTTCAAAATGAATACTCTGAATGGCAAAAAACTGTAGAATATTCTGTTGAGTTTTTAAAAGATAAAGATACTTCATTGATTGATAAATTGATGGGTGAAGATGGAGAGATGCCAGTCTTTTTTAATGATGGAGGAGAATTTGATGAAGATCTTTTTACAGATGAAGGTGATCATAAAAATTTCAAATCGAATTTCAAAGATAAATATTTTAATAATTATAGTCTTTTAGGTAAAGAAGTTAAAGGAATGCTTCAAAAATGGGAAGCTGGAGACGACCATGTTGTTTCTCTTTGGAAAAAAATGAATCAATGGGTATATGCTGGTTTTGAAACTACATACATTAATCTTGGAGTTAATTTTGATAAATATTATTACGAAAGCAATACTTATTTATTAGGAAAGGATGTTGTCCAGGTGGGTCTTGATAAAGGTGTTTTTGAAAAAGATCCTGATGGTTCTGTTTGGATCGATTTGACAGATGAAGGTCTTGATCGTAAAATTGTATTACGTTCTGACGGAACTGCTGTTTATATGACACAGGATATCGGAACTGCGATTCAGCGTGTAAAAGATATGCCAGATGTGGGAGGAATGGTTTACACAGTTGGTAACGAACAAGATTATCACTTTAAGGTTTTATTCCTGATCTTGAAAAAACTTGGTTTTGACTGGGCTTCGAGTTTGTATCATTTATCATACGGAATGGTGGATCTGCCTTCTGGAAAAATGAAAAGTCGTGAAGGAACTGTTGTAGATGCTGATGATTTAATGCAGGATATGACGGATACCGCAAAACAAATTTCAGAAGATTTAGGAAAATTAGACAGTTATTCGACAGAAGAAAAAGCAAAACTATACAAGACAATAGGTCTTGGAGCGTTGAAATATTATATTTTAAAAGTAGATCCGAAGAAACGTATTTTATTTAATCCAGAAGAATCTGTAGATTTTGCTGGAAATACAGGACCGTTTATTCAATATACTTACGCTAGAATTCAATCTATAATAAGAAAAGCAGATTTTGATTTTTCTGCTAAAATTGACATTGAAGAACTTCACGAAAAAGAAAAAGAACTAATAAAACAAATCGAACTTTTTCCAGAAGTAATTCAGAACGCGGCTCAAAATCATAGTCCTGCTTTAATTGCAAATTATACTTATGATATAGTAAAAGAATATAATTCATTCTATCAGTCAGTTCATATTTTAGGAGAAGTTGATTTGACAAAAAAAATATTCAGAGTACAGCTTTCTCAGAAAGTTGCAGAAGTTATAAAATCTGCATTCCAATTATTAGGAATTGAAGTTCCAGAAAGAATGTAGTTTTAGAGAATAGCTAAAATTGTAAAGCCAATAGTTTTTTAAATTATTGGCTTTTTTTATTGTTTTTATTTCTTAAACATCTCATTTCTATTTAGGTTCAATATTATTTTAGCAATAATTCAATGCTATTCATATTCAAGAAAAATTTTGATGAAAGAAGATTTTCATTGCAAACTAACTGCAGTTTCACCTGAAATTTTTTTAACTATTTTGAATTTAGTCTGCTTTTATAGAAAAATTTGTTTCAGGGATTAAACCGTTTGAAAGTTTTAAGCATTTTTTCTGTTTTTATATCTGTAAGATTGTTAAATGTTTACGAATAATATTTAAGTGTATAATTATAAAAAAAATAAAAATACCACTTGTAAATATGTTTTTTTTATAAGTATGTTTACGGTAAGAAAATGCGTGCTATAAAAAACTTAAAAAATCCCCATAATTTTATTTTTTTATGAATCGTAGACGAGGAAGCTGAAAATCGTAAGAGTAGGCAAAACATAACCCAAAAATACAATGAGTAAAAAAATTACTTTATTAATGATGTTGCTTTTTGCATTCGGCATAATGAATGCACAGGATTTAATCGCTCCTTCTTATGCATTTTCGCACAGTAAAACAGCTTACATTACTTTGGCTGACGGAACTGAAATCAGCGGAACTATCAGAGATATTGATAGAGAAAAAGGATTAATTGAATATATCAAATTGCAAGATGCTGCTGGAAAAAAACACAAATTGAAACCAGAAGACATTAAATTTATGTACTTGCCACCAAGTGGTCTGGATAAATTAAATAAAAAATTAGATTTTATTTCTGATGTTCAAAAATGGAATGATGATAAATTAAACCAAGAGTACTTAAAAGAAGGTTACGCTTATTTTGAAACTACGGATGTAAAAATTAAGAAGAAACAGACTAAATTATTGATGCAGCTTCTTAACCCTGCGTTTAGTAAAGAATTTAAAATTTACTGTGATCCTTATGCAAAAGAAACTGCATCAATAGGAGTTGGCGGTATGAAATTTGTTGGAGGTGATGCAAAATCATTTTACGTTGCTAAGAAAAACGAGCCTGCTTTCTTATTAAAGAAAAAAGAATACAAAAAAGAATTTGCTGAATTGTGGAAAAGCTGTGATAAGTTAATCTCAGAAAACCCAGAGCCAAAATGGGGTGATTTAACAAAACACTCTCTTACTTATTCTGAGTGTGTGCAATAATTTAGAATAAAATTTAAATACAAAAAAGCCGATAGTTGTAGAACTATCGGCTTTTTACTTTTATAGCCACTACAGGTTGAGAAGTATTAGAATACGACATATTTTCGGTACCAAATATTTTTTTTGTAGGAAATTGTGTTTGTATGATTTATGTTTGTGCACGATTTCAGAAACAATATCACTCCCTAAAATATTGTAGAGTTAATTATTTCGATTTAGAAGTTTTGTAATTCATGAGCAAAATTCTCACCCACTAAATTGAAACAACACACTTTTTTATACGACACTATTACTTGGAAATATCTTCCTTACATTCATTTTTTGCTATTTTGAATTAGTACACTATTTAGTCTGAAAATGACAAGGATCAAAAAGCCGTCAAAAATTATGACGGCTTTTTCTTATTTATGATATATAAGATCCGATAGTAATGATTTTTTTCTCGTTTTAAATAATTATGTAAGTATTTTATTTTAATATATCTATTAGTTTTTATTTTTTGTAGTATAATTACTCTTGTTATTTGTGTTAAATTAAAAATAAATCTTGTTAAAAATATTTAAATTTTATAAGTTCGGCCTTTAATAAATCAAAGAAAAAAAATGAAACAAAAATTAAAAGGATTAATAGTGGTATTTTTTGTTTTTGCGCTTCAATTTACTTTTGCGCAACAAAAAAAAATTACAGGAACGGTTTTGGATAATGCGGGAATGCCGCTTCCTGGTGTTAGTGTCATGATCAAAGGAACAAAATTAGGAACCCAAACTGATTTTGATGGAAAATATTCAATTACTGCATCATCAAATCAGGTTTTAGTATTCAGCTATATGGGTACGAAGACTCAGGAAATAGCAGCAAGTTCTTCAGTTATTGATGTAAAAATGATAGATGCTGGTGCACAGGAATTAGAAAGTGTCGTAGTTACAACTGCAATGGGAGTTAAAAAAGAGAAAAAAGCTTTGGGTTATGCTACTCAGGAAATTAAAGCTACTGAATTAACAAAAGGAAATAACAATAGTTTGGCAGGAGCTCTTCAAGGAAAATTAGCAGGTGTACAAATCACCCCTTCTAGTGGTGCTCCTGGAGCTTCTTCTCAAATTGTAATTCGCGGAGCCCGTTCTTTTACAGGTAATAATACTCCTTTATATGTAATTGATGGTATGCCGGTAGCATCGCAAGCTGATTACAGTACAGGAAACAGTGTGACTGGAGCAGATAGTGCTAACCGAGCTGTAGATATTGATCCTAATGATATTGAATCGATCAACATTCTAAAAGGACAAGCAGCTTCGGCAATTTATGGTCTTAGAGCTTCAAATGGAGTAATTGTGATTACTACAAAAAGCGGGAGAGGTGCTTCTAAAAATGGTAAACCAACAATTAATTTCAATAGTTCTATTACAGCAGATAACATCTCTAGAAAGATTAACTTTCAGAATGAGTATGCACAAGGAACCAAAGGTGCATACGATCCAACAAACTCATTGTCTTGGGGACCTAAGATTTCTGAGTTGCCAAATGATGCAAAATATGGAGGAAATGTTGCGAACACCTTGAATGGTATGAATGCAACAGCATATGCAGGTAAATATTATGTGCCGCAAAGAGCTACTGCTGGCTTAGATCCATGGGTAACACCTAAGGTTTATGATAATTTTGGTAATTTCTTTAAAACTGGAATAACTGTTAATAATTCTTTTAATATAACACAAGCAACTGATAAAAGTAATTACGCATTTGCGTTGGGCTCGTCAAATCAGGATGGATTTATACCTGCAACGGGTATGGATCGTTATAATGCTAAAGCTTCATTTAGTACAAAATTAGGGGACGAATGGAAAACCGGATTCGTAGGAAACTATGTAAATACTAAAATTCAAAAAGCTACAGGCGCGAATGATTCTTCTGTGGCAGGTGCATTTGCAGCTCCTATAAGTTATGACTTAAAAGGAAACGGATTTGAAAACCCAACTGATCCTTATAAACAAATTTATTACAGACCACTAGGATGGAACAATCCTTATTGGGCCGCTAAACACAACATATTTGACGAACAAACAGATCGTTTTTATGGAAACAGCTATGTTGAATTTGCACCCAAAATCTCGGTAGACAATCATCATAAGATTACATTTCGTTACCAGCTTGGAGCAGATACCTATACAACTAATTATAGAAATATAGAAGAATATGGTAATAAACAAAATACAGCAGGTCATTTATATATTTATGGAATTTCATCAAGAACAATTAATTCATTATTAACAGCGAATTATGAGTACAAAATTTCAGAAGACTTAAATTTAACAGCATTGGTTGGTAATGAAATTAACGATAAGTATGAAAAGGACTATGATATGATTGGAAACAATCTTAATTTTGGTGGATGGGCTAATTTAGCCAATACACAACAAACAGTTGCCACAGATGAAATCAATAAAAACAGAACTTTTGGTTTGTTTGGTAATGTAAACCTCTCATACAAAAATTTTATTTACTTGGGCGGTACAATAAGAAATGATATTGTATCATCAATGCCAAGAAACAACCGTTCATTTGTATATCCTTCAGTATCACTAGGTGTAGTGTTAACAGAGCTAGAAGCTTTAAAAGGAAACTCTATATTATCTTTCGCTAAACTAAGAGGATCTTGGGCAGAGGTAGGTCAAGCTGGAAATTATAAAGCTAATTATTATTCAGTACCTTCTTATGGAGGCGGTTTCTGGGGAACTGCTCCTATAAGTTATCCTGTTGGTGGAGTAAATTCATACATTCCAAATAATATAATGTATGATCCAAACTTAAAACCTCAAAATACAAGATCTTATGAATTGGGTGGAGAGGTTCGATTATTTAATAATCGAATTAGTATAGACTATACTTATGCTAGACAAAATGTAATAGATCAAATTTTTTCAGTGCCATTAGCAGGTTCGACAGGAGCCTCTTCTTTAATGATGAACGGAGGAAAAATCCATACTAATAGTCATGAATTAATTGTTAGTGTTAATCCAGTTAGAACTGCTGATTTTGATTGGACGATTTCTGCAAACTACACACAAATAGACAACTTTGTAGATGAATTAAAAGAAGGAGTACCTAATATTTTCTTAGGCGGATTTGTTACTCCACAAATTAGAGCGAGTATTGGAGAGCGTTTTCCAGTTATTTATGGAACATCTTTTAAGAGAGATGATAAAGGAAATATTCTAGTTGATAATAATGGGCTGGCTATTGCTGGTGAAACCAAATCGCTTGGTGAGGTTGCTCCGAAATTCAACTTAGGAGGAACAACTTCTTTCCGATACAAAAAAGTAACTCTTGCCGCTACTTTTGACTGGAAAAATGGAGGGAAAATGTACAGCGGTACAAATTCACTATTAGATACTTATGGATTAAGTGCTAAAACAGGAAATCGTGATGAACTAATAGTACAGCAAGGTGTTACAGCAACTGGAGAAGTAAATACAAAAGCAGCTACAAAAGAAGCGACTTATACTGTGTATTCAAATATTGCAGAAACTGCTATATACGATGCTTCTTTCGTTAAATTAAGAGAGCTTTCTTTAGGATATACCCTTCCAAAATTTTCAGCAGGATTTGATATACGCCTTTCAGCATTCGCAAGAAACGTTTTATTATGGGCTAAAATGCCAAACTTAGATCCGGAATCATCCCAAGGAAATAACAATATGGCCGGAGGTTTTGAAAGATTATCTATTCCACAAACAAGAAGTATTGGAATGGGAATGAATCTAACAATAAATTAATATAATTCAAAAAATCATGAAAAAATATAAAGCTATATTACTTTTAGCGATCGCATCATTTTCATTAAATTCTTGTTCAGAGGATAAAATGGATGATATCAACAAAAATGTAAATAATCCAACAGATGTTCCAAGCCATTTTGCAATTACGGATGCTATGACCAGTACAGCATTTAGCAATACAGGTTCAGATCTTTCTTTCTACTCGGGAGTGTATGTAGAATTAAACGCAGGAGGTTCTGGCCAAATGTATAATGCTGAAACAAGAAATGGTGAACCTATAAATCAGACAACTTATAACAACTCTTGGAACAATCAATATCAGACAATGTACAATCTAAAACTGATTATCGAGAAATGTACAACCGGCACGGAAAAAGGAAACTACACAACGTTGGGAATAGCGCAAGTTTTATATGCTTATAATTTAGCTTTACTGACAGATATGTATGGAGATGTTCCTTTTACAGAAGCTTTTCAGCCTGGGGTAATTTTTCAGCCTAAATTAGACCATCAGGAAGATCTTTATAAAATTGTTTTTGCAACCCTTGAAGACGCAATAGTTAATTTAGGAAAAACATCAAATTATCCAGTTTTAGGAAATCAGGATTTAATATACCAAGGCGATAAAACAAAATGGATAAAAGCCGCTAATGGTTTATTGGCTCGCTATACATTGCGTCTTTCTTTTAGAAATCCAGATTATGCAAAGGTGTTAATCTATGTAAGTAAATCTTTTACAAGTAAAAATGACGAATTTAAATTGAAAAATAATGATATTCCAAATCCGTATTATCAATTAGATAATGCCAGAGGATATTTATTTGCAAGTAAAAGTTTATCGGATAAATTAAATGCAAGAGCAAATGATCCACGTGCTGAAGGTTATTTCACAAAAATCCGAAAAACATCTGGTGCGCCTCTTACATATGAATTTTTTGTAAATGGTGAGAGCCCTCAAAGTCAAAATTATTCGTTTTCAGCATTAATAAATAGAAACAATCCAATATTCATGTTAAGCTACCACGAACTATTGTTTATCAAAGCAGAAGCAGAAGCAAGAAATTCAGACGCGGTTACAAGTACAGCAAGTTTAACCGCAGCTGTAAATGCTGCTTTTAATAAAGATGAGGTTATTAATTTTTCGACTACAAATGCAGCAAATTATGTTGCAGGATTAAATATTACAAATAATGCTGATCTATTAAAAGAAATAGCTGTTCAAAAATATCTATCATTCTATGAAAACGAATGTGTTGAAGCTTATAATGATTATAGACGTTTATTGGCAATTTATGGATCAGCGGCAGCGCATCCAATTCAATTGGCGAATCCACTTAATGCAGCTAAATTTCCGCTTAGACTGACTTACGGAAATTCTGATGTGTCTGCAAACAAGAATGTAACAGAAGCATTTGGAGATGGGACATATGTCTATACCGAAAAAGTTTGGTGGGCAGGGGGTACTAGATAATAATATCTTTATTGTCAATTATTTTGTATAGCAAAAAGCCGGAAGTCTTCAAAAAACTTCCGGCTTTTTTATAACAACTAATTCTAATTTAATTATTTAACAAATTTGTCAATAATCTTATCTGTTTCTGCTTTAGCAGTATCTGGTTTTAAGTCAAATAAAAGAGAATAAAGCGCTTTTTTCTCCACTTTTGCCTCTAAATTTAAGTCTTTATGTCTGTCAAATAAAGTCTGCCATTTGTCACGAACATTTTTCCAAAGAGCATTGTTAGCAACCCACCATTTTTGAGCAGCTTGACATTTAATGTCTGGAACTTTTGTGTAAACATCAAATCCTTTTTCTTGCGCTAATAAAACATCTTTTCCGGCATCATCACGAACTAATTTGTCGTTGTCTTGCTCATGATTCCATCCAGTAGCAGTGATTTCGTGAATATTTCTTCTTTTTAAAACATTGTAATCGTTACGTTTTGTCTGCTCTCTTCTTGGCAACGGTGCATCTGCAACGTTTGCCCAGTAATCTTTTCCGTCAACATGTACCCAAGTTGAAGATCCTTCATATCTCGGACTATCATCTACTTGATATACTTTTTGAGTCCATTGCCCTTTTACCGCTTTTTTATCTAACTTTTTGTATTTCCAAGAATTTCCTTTATCAAAAGAATATAAGTCTGTGTTTTCGTATAGCCAATCTTGTCTCCAGTGTTTGATAATCATGTCATCACTTACAATCAATAAATGCTGCATTACGATTTTGTTTGGAGTGTCTTCTAATAATTCAACCCATTCCAAAGCAGATTCATGCTTAGTTTCAGATGGTTTGTATGATGCAGAATCTTTAGGATATGAGAATGTTTCGGTGAAATTAAACTTCACTTCATAGCAGCCGCACATTGATTTGATAGACTTAATATCTTGTTGTTTTTTGTCCTGACTAAAACCAAGACTGCATGTTAAAGCCACAGCGGCTGACATTAAAAGGCTTTTTGAAATCATAACTTATTGTTTTGTTTTAAAATTTTTCGCAAATATATAAATTTAATTTAGAACAATTAAAAATAGTTATATATTTGCACCGGTTATTAAGAATGAATAAAAATAATGAGAATAAAAATTACCCTTTTTGCTGGATTGCTTTTTTGTAATATTTTTTTTGCACAGCAAAAAGATACAATTGCATCGCGAGAAAAACTTTCTGAAGTTGTTGTTACAGGGCAATTGGAACCACAATCAATAAAGAAATCTGTGTTTAATGTCCGTGTTGTAACTAAAGAAAATATCAAACAATTAGCTGCAAATAATTTAGCAGATGTATTAAATCAGTATTTAAATATTAGTGTGACATCTAATGGTGACGATGGGCGTTCTAAGGTTTCGATGTTTGGTTTAGATGCACAATACTTTAAGATTTTGGTTGATAATATACCTTTAGTAAGTGATACAGGGATGGGAACCAATGTTGATTTAACACAAGTTAATCTTGATGATGTTGAGCGAATCGAAATCATTGAGGGATCAATGGGGGTTACTCACGGAGCAAATGCGGTTACGGGAATCCTAAATATTATTACGAAAAAAGGAGGGGGATATAAATGGCAGATCGGCGCAACTGTCCAGGAAGAGACAGTTGGTAAAGAGTTTGGTTTTTTTGATAAAGGCCGTCACATTCAATCGGCTAAAATTGCTCATAATTTTAATGAAAACTGGTTTGTTAATATAGGAGGAAATCGTAACGAAATGGCTGGTTATTATGATAATAGGCAAGGGAGAGATTATGATGTTAATGACGGATTAAGAGGATACACACAGTTACCAAAAGAGCAATTGGTAGGAAATGCAATACTTGGTTACCAGAAAGATGCCTTCAGGATTTTTTACAAATTCGATTATTATGGAGAAGATGTACATTATTATAATCCAGTAATAAATATACAAGATAATTATCCCTTCGCAGATACCTATTTTTCAAGAGATAAAAGATATATTACGAACCGTTATTATCACCATTTAAATGCTAGTGGGAATATTTTCTCAAAATTAAAATATAATGTGTCAGTTTCCCAGCAAAAACAGGAGCGTGATTTAGAGAATTTTGTTTATAAGTTGGATACAAGAGAGGAGGTAGATAATAAAAGGAAAACTTACCAGTCAAAAGAAGTGTTTTATTCTACAGGTGCGCTAAGCAACTTCTTTGATAATAAAAAAGTAGATTTTCAGCTTGGATATGAAATTACTAATGAAAACGGATTTTATGATTCATCAGTTGGAGCTTTTAGAGATGACAATCAAGTAGGGCAGAATATTAGAAAGAGATTGGAAAACTATGATATTTATTCAGTCGCTGAAATCGGTGTAAGTGATAAATTTTCGATTCGCCCTGGACTTCGATTTTCTTTTCAAACTGCTTTCGAAAATCAATACGCAAGTTCACTTGGTTTAAGATATCTGTTTGACAAAGGATTAGAGGCAAGAGCTTCTTTAGGGAAATCCTATCGTACTCCAAATTTTGATGAGTTGTATACTTATTTTGTTGATTCTAATCATAATATGCAGGGAAATCCTGATTTGATTCCTGAAAACAGTACTTCTTATGAAATGAGTTTTAAAAGAGCCTGTACTTTTGATTCGGGCGCTCAGATCTCGAACAACTTAGCAGTTACTTTTTTAGATGTTGATGACAGAATTGATCTAGTGGTAACGCAGACCATTCCTAGCTGGAATTATAAATATCTTAATATCAATAAATATAAGATGTGGAACATTTCAACGGTTGAACAATATACTTATAAAAATTGGAATGTAATGTTAGGGGCAGCTGTAGTAGGGATTTCCAGAAGACTTGACTTGGCTGCTGAAAACTTAGTATCTGATGATAAATTTTTCTATTCGTTCAGACTAAATTCTAGTATCTCTTACAATATCCCTAAATGGAATACTCTGCTAGCGGTTTTTTATAAATATAATGGAAGGCAGCAACAATATGTGGCAGCAACCGGTACAGATGGAAAAACGGGATTTTTTCTAAATGAACTTCAGCCATTTAGCTGGATGGATGCCTCCATTCGCAAAGCATTCTTTAAAAATAAATTTGAAGTAACCGTAGGAGCCAGAAACTTGTTTGATGTTACTAATCTGCAGTCCGCTATAAACGGGGGTAGTGGTGATGCATCTGGAGGTGCTCACGGAGGAGGTACAAGTTCCGATATGATGTTGGGATATGGCCGATCTTACTTCTTAAAACTTTCATATAATCTAAATTTTAATTAATAAATCAATAACATGAAAAAGAACTTTATTTTAATACTATCTTTTGTATTACTTGCTCTTGGAGCTTGTAGTAGCGATGATGAAGTAGCTCAGGCAAATGCTGTAGCTTTTGCTTCGACTTCGTTAAATTTATCTGCGGAAACAACTCCGATCGAAATTAAATTTTCATCTCCAACTGCAACAGCAGGATCTTTAACTTTAACTTATACTGAAACAGCAGTTGCAAATGGTACAGATTACAATACTACACCAGCAATCGCTGCAAGTAAAGTTGTAGTTCCTTTTGAGAAAAATGTGTCTACTGTATCTTTTTCTTTTAAAAAATTAAAAGAGGCTATCGAAGGAGAGGTAAAAAATGTCGTTTTCACTATTAGCAGCGTATCTATTAACGCGGTAATTTCTGAAAATAAATCAATTCAGGTAAACTTTAATGAAACTGCTTCTCTAGGAAATGCATTAGCACCAGAAGTTGGTGGGCCAACTGAGCCAAACCAGGTTTTCGTTGATTTAAGCAGCGGAAAAATGACTACTGTTCCTAGAGTTTCATGGGATTTAGGATTCTACTCTGGAACAGATTTTAGAGTTATAATAAATCATACTGTAAAAATGTCTGCTAAACAAACTACTAGTATAAATATTGATGAAGTTCAAGCAGAAGATGCAAGTATGATTTTCAATCAAGGATCTGGAAGTATAACTCAAGTAGATGATCCAGCAGGAGATATTACTAAAACAACTATTGCAGCTATCTCGGCTACAGACAGTGAGAATAAAGTTTATGTGATTAATATGGGAAGCAACCCAGGGATAACTAAACCAGAAACTGGAAATGAAGGTACTGCTAACGGACCTTCTAGAGGATGGAAAAAAGTTAGAATCTTAAGAAGTGGTAATGATTATAAAGTACAATACGCTGATATTGCTGCTACTACTCATGATGAAATTACTGTTGCTAAAAATGCAGCTTACAACTTTACATTCTTAAGTTTATTAGACAAGAAAACAGTTAGTGTAGAGCCTCAAAAAGCACAGTGGGATATCAGTTTCACAAGTTTTACTAATGCAACTAATTTTGGAGGAGGTTTAGTGCCATATAATTTCGCAG
Organism: Flavobacterium artemisiae; assembly: GCF_042678225.1. Lineage (NCBI taxonomy): Bacteria > Pseudomonadati > Bacteroidota > Flavobacteriia > Flavobacteriales > Flavobacteriaceae > Flavobacterium > Flavobacterium artemisiae. Next base: position 247,674 of record NZ_JBHUDZ010000002.1, read on the forward strand.
ACTTTGTTTTAAATAACGTGAAAGGTGGTGCAAAAACATACCAAGTGCTTACGACAGCCTTTACTTATGACGCTTTTGCTTTGGCAAATGTTGATAACAGTAAATTCACAGATGACCAAAGAAATATTGGTTCAAACTGGCGAGGAACAGTTGGAGGAACAGATGCAAATGGTAACCCAACTTCTGGATTTAATGCAAGATCAGATCGTTTCTACGTCGTGAAAGATCCAGCAGGAAATGTTTATAAAGTTAGATTTACAGCAGGAGTAAACGCTGCTGGTGAAAGAGGTTATCCTACATTCCAATACGCTATCTTGAAATAATTTTTAAAAATGAAAAATCTAAAAAATATAAAGATTATTTCATTCTAATATACAATGCCTTGCATTCAAAATTTAGTTAATCATTAGCTTTGTTTTTTTTATTTTTTTTTGATAAGGAGGTTAGATTCGTCTAACCTCTTTTTTTTGTTCTAGTTTCTTGTTAAAATGAATTAGAAACAAAATGTTATTCTATCTTTGCACAAATTTTTTCTGTAATAAATTAACAATAATTTAATTGGTTTAATTTTTGAGTCAGATCTTCAATATTTATTATATTTTTTAAGTGAATACAAAATCTTATTTTTTTCAGTCTTTTGCAATTGTAGCTTTAGCGCTTGTCGCTTTTATTGGTTTCAAACAAATTCTGCCGGATAAAATATTTTCGGAGAGTAAACTCGATTCAAAAAATATATTGATCGACAGTCTGCTGTTAGAGTCTGTTGCCGAAGATTCTTTGTCTCTTGATGAAGATAGTCTTGCTAAAAGCGAAAGATTGCTTAATCAGCAAAAGATCGTTTATGACGAAGCAGGCGGAATTGAGTTTCCTGCTGAAACTTTTGAAAACTACAAAGGATATCAGTACCTGATTCATTTTTACGAAAGATTATATCAATTAGAAAAAAATCCGCAGAGCAAAGTTAGAATTGCATATTACGGAGATTCTATGACTGACGGGGATTTAATCGTACAAGATGTTCGTATGAATTATCAAGAACGTTTTGGAGGTAATGGAGTAGGTTTTGTTTCGATAACTTCTGAGTCTGCAGCTTCTCGTGGTTCTATAAAAGGACAATATTCTAAAAACTGGAAAACACAATCGTATTTAAATGTAAAAAAACCGATAAGTCCTTTTGGCGTAAACGGCCACGTGTTTTTTGCCAATAATGGCGCTAATACTACTTGGATTCAGTTTGAAGCCGGGTTAAATAAATTCTCTACTTCATTAGATAATCCGACTTTATTTTACGGACGTTCGTCTCGAACAGGAAATGTTAATTTTATTATCGGAAAAGATACACTTAGAAAAACTTTATCTCCAAATAATATAGTAAATACACTAAAAGTTTCGTCAGGAAGTTTAAAAGCGTTTAAAGCCAATTTCATACACGCAGATTCTATTCCGATTTACGGATTTAATTTTGATAACGGCAGCGGTGTTCACGTAGACAATTTCTCTCAAAGAGGAAATTCGGGACTTCCGATTTCAATGTTCAATGCAGATGTGATGCAGGCTTTCAATAATAGTTTAAAATACGATTTGGTTATTTTGCACTATGGAACTAATGTTTTAAATTACGGCACCAAAAATTATTCTTGGTACGAAAAAGGAATGACGAAAACCGTAAATAAAATCAAAGAATCTTTTCCTGGAGTTTCTATCTTAATTGTTTCGACAGCAGACAAATCGACGAAATATGATTTAGAAATGAAAACCGATTCTGCCGTTGTTCCATTAATGAAAGCGCAAAAACATTATGCTCTGGAAACGGAATCTGGTTTTGTGAATTTATACACTTTAATGGGCGGTGACGGATCTATGATTAAATGGGTAGACGAAGCGCCAGCCAAAGCCAATAAAGATTACACGCACTTTAACCAGCGTGGTGCAAAAGCCATTGGAAATTTATTATACGAACAGTTAAATAAAGGATACGAAGAATATAAAAAACTCAGAGAAAAGAGAGATGCCGAAGGGAGTAAACGAAAAGCAGTCAGGAAAGAAAAAGCCGATTCCGTTTCAGTAACAAACGACAGCCTATGACCCATAAACTAATATTTTTCTTTTGTTGTCTCTTTTTCTCAACAAATGATAAAACGCCCAAAACAGATTCAAATCCTATTTCGAAAACTATGATTCAAAAAGCGGATACAGCCTCAGTTGAGACTCCTTTTGATGAACCGATTTATAATGCGAAAGTATTAGACGTTTTTTTTAAGCAATTAAACGAAAACGAAAATCATAAAAATCAAAAGATCAATATTGTTCATATTGGCGATTCTCATATTCAAGGTGATTTGATGACCAATGAAATCAGGAAACGTTTACAATATCAGTTTGGAAATGCAGGACGCGGATTAGTTTTTCCGTATCAATTGGCTAAAACAAATGGTTCGTACAATGAACGTTTCAAATCCAACAGAACTTGGGAAAGTTATCGCAATATTTTACCACATAAGAATAATCCAGTTGGTTTGAGCGGTATTGCACTATGGAGAGATAGCGGTGGATTTGTGGTGGAAATGAATGTAAAAGATGTAGCGTATAAATTCAATACCATAAAAATTATAACGCCTCAAAATAAGAATATGTTTGATCTGGCAGTTTCGTCCAAAATCAATTCAATTCAGACCACAGAGCGAAAAGTCATTACGCATAAAATCAAAAAAGGAGAAGTGCTTGGGACAATTGCAGATAAATACAATGTTTCTGTTACTGAAATTAAGAGAGAAAATAATTTAAAGTCCAACAATATTCGAGCAGGAAGAACTTTGAGAATTTCGACAAATGAAACAAGGCCTAAAACCATTTCAATGTCCGAATTTGTGCCTTTAGATATTCAATCCGATTCTTTCTCACATTATTACAATTCAAAAGGACCATTAAGCAGAATTTTTCTAGTTCCAAATAAAGAAGCTTCGGATTACGAATTAAACGGATTAGTTTTAGAAAAAGATGCTTCTGGAATAATTTACAGCGGGATCGGAGTAAATGGAGCCAAATATTCAGATTATAACAAATACCCATTATTCTTCGAGCAGTTAAAAGTACTAAAACCAGATCTGCTTGTATTTTCGCTGGGAACCAACGAAAGTTATGATAAAATGGAATCTGGGAAATACATTAGAGAGCTGCGAGAGTTTATTAGTAATGTAAGAGCACAAAAAATTGACTCTCCGATAATAATAATGACACCCCCGCCTTCTTTATTGAGAAGAAAACCAAATACATATATTCAAGATTATACGAAAGATATAATAGAAGCCGCCAAAAAAGATGGTTTTGCAGTTTGGGATTTATATGACGAATTTGGTGGAATGAGCGGCATTCAGCAGCTAAAAACCCAAGGATTAATAGGTCCAGACTGGGTTCATTATTCTAAAAAAGGATACGAAAAACAAGGAAAAATGTTTACCGAGGCTTTAATAAGAGCGTACGATAATTATAAAAAATAAAGAGATAAAATTGACAACAATAGAGAGCATCAATAATTGGTTTATTGAAAATTTTGGTGCAATTACGATGGAGCAGGTTGAAGGTTGGTTTGTTTACAATCCAGACGAAAAACTTTTATTTAATACCGGTTTATTCTTAGGTTTATTTCTGGTTTTCTATTTTGTGTATGGATTTTTACGCAAAACGTTTTATTTAAGATTAACATACGTTATTCTATTCTCACTTTTCTTTTACTACAAATCAAGTGGTATTTATTTTCTGTTATTACTGCTTTCGTCTGTTGTAGATTATGGTTTGAGCCAGATTATTTACAAAGAAAGCCGAGACGGTGTCAAAAAACTTTACTTAGTAATTAGTGTTATTTTGAATTTAGCACTTTTGGGCTATTTCAAATACATGAACTTTTTGATCGTAACATTTAACGATATGTTCAACGGAAATTTTGCATTACACAATGTATTTCTTCCAGTAGGAATTTCTTTTTACACTTTCCAGTCAATGAGTTATATTATTGAGATTTATCGTGAAGAAATTAAACCGACAAAAAATTACATTGAATATTTATTCTTCGTTTCATTTTTCCCGCAGTTAGTTGCTGGACCAATTGTACGAGCAAAAGATTTCCTGCCGCAGATTTATCAAAAATTAAATCTCACCAAAGAAGATGTAAACAACGCTTTGTTTCTAATTATTGGCGGATTAATTAAAAAAACAGTAATCTCAAATTATATTTCGGTAAACTTTGTCGATCGTGTTTTTGATACACCGATGAGTTATACATCGTTCGAAAACTTAATGGCTTCTTACGGATATGCGATTCAGATTTATTGTGATTTCTCTGGATATTCTGATATGGCAATCGGTATTGCATTATTGTTAGGATTTAAATTGCCTGCCAACTTTAGAACACCGTATAAATCAACGTCAATCACCGATTTCTGGAGAAGATGGCACATTTCGCTATCCACTTGGTTAAAAGACTTCTTGTATATTTCTATTGGAGGAAACAGATCAGGTTCTTTTGCAGGATATTTATTTCCTAGTTTATTTTTCTTCGGATTATTGCTTTGGGGAATGTCATCTTATAATGAAAGTATAATTCCGCTAATTATTGCGGGAAGCAGTATTTTGCTTTTCTGTTTGTCATTTTTACTTTCAAGCAAAAGAAAGCAGACATTGGTGACCAACTTCAATTTGTTTACGACAATGCTTTTAGGCGGTTTGTGGCACGGAGCAGGCGCACAATTTATAGTTTGGGGAGCACTTCACGGATTAGCTTTAGCCGTTCATAAAATTTTCATGGAATTCTTTCCTTCCAAAAAAGATAAAAGTCCAAATTTCTTGTGGAGATTTTTTTCCATCATAATTACATTCCATTTCGTAGTTTTCTGTTGGATCTTTTTCCGCGCCAGAGATTTCGAAACGGCATTACAAGTAATTAACAATATCGGACAATTAACGTTTGAACCGGAACTTTGGAAAACAATCGTTTTAGGATATAAAAATGTTTTCGGATTAATGCTATTTGGTTATGTTTGGCATTTCTTACCAGAAACTTTCACAAACGGAATGAAATCTGTTTTCGACAAAACGCCATTATTAATAAAAGCAATAATCTTAGGCTTTGTTTATTGGATAGTTTACGCAACAGCGGTGGCAGGATCACAGCCGTTTATTTATTTCCAATTTTAAAATAAAGGTTCAGAGGAACATAGTTACAAAGGTGCAGAGGATTTTTCTCTGCGCCTTTTTGTTTTGCCACTATCAATAGTTATTGGGATAAAAGGGTTAAAAAGATTTTTGTTTCACGCAGATTTTGACAGATTTAATTTTTTAGATTTTAAATAATTATAATCTGCGCGAATCTGCTTAAATCTTTTTAAATCTGCGTGAAACAAAAACTTTGCGACATTGTATCTTTGCGAGCAAAAAAAAAATAATCTGCAAAATCTGCGAGATCTGCGAGAGAAAAAACGGTAGCAAAGCAATTCGAGAAATTAGTGTAATTCGTAGCAAAATACCTCTGCACCTTTGTAACTATGTTCCTCTGAACCTTAAAAAATAAAAATTGCCTGAAATATCTAATTAGATTATCTTTGCACTTCAAATAAAGAAAATGATATGTTTGATAATTTAAGCGATAAGTTAGATAAAGCGTTCCATATATTAAAAGGACACGGTAAAATTACAGAAGTAAACGTTGCCGATACTTTAAAAGAAGTTCGCCGTGCATTACTTGATGCCGACGTTAACTTTAAAATTGCTAAAGATTTTACAGCAAAAGTAAAAGATAAAGCAATAGGTCAAGATGTACTTACAACATTACAGCCAGGACAATTATTGGTAAAATTAGTTAAAGACGAGCTTACCGAATTAATGGGTGGAGATGTTGCAGGAGTAAACCTTTCCGGAAATCCAACAGTGATTTTGATGTCAGGTTTGCAAGGTTCTGGTAAAACTACATTCTCTGGAAAATTAGCAAACTTCTTAAAAACAAAGAAAACTAAAAAACCACTTCTTGTAGCGTGTGATATCTACCGTCCGGCGGCGATTAATCAGTTGCATGTTGTTGGAGACCAAATAGGTGTTGAGGTTTACTCAGAACCAGAAAATAAAAATCCTGTAGAAATTGCACAAAACGCAATCAAACACGCAAAATCAAACGGATTCAATGTTGTGATCGTCGATACAGCAGGACGTTTGGCAGTAGATCAGGAAATGATGGACGAAATTGCTCGTGTACACAAAGCAATTCAGCCGCAAGAAACATTGTTCGTTGTCGACTCTATGACAGGACAAGATGCTGTAAACACAGCAAAAGCTTTCAACGATATCTTAAACTTTGACGGAGTTATTTTAACGAAGTTAGACGGTGATACTCGTGGTGGAGCAGCACTTTCAATCAAATCAATCGTAAACAAACCAATTAAATTTGTTGGTACTGGAGAGAAAATGGAAGCAATTGATGTTTTCTATCCAGAACGTATGGCTGAGCGTATCTTAGGAATGGGAGACGTTGTGTCTCTTGTTGAAAGAGCTCAGGAACAATTTGACGAAGAAGAAGCAAGAAAACTTCAAAAGAAAATCGCTAAAAACGAATTTGGTTTTGACGACTTCTTAACACAGATTCAGCAAGTAAAGAAAATGGGTAATATGAAAGATCTTGTTGGAATGATTCCAGGAGCTTCTAAAGCCATGAAAGATGTTGAGATCGAAGACGACGCTTTCAAACATATCGAAGCGATTATCTATTCGATGACGCCAGCAGAAAGAAGTAAGCCAGCATTAATCGACGTGAAAAGAAAAGCCAGAATCGCAAAAGGTTCGGGAACAAAAGTCGAGCAGGTAAACCAACTCATGAAGCAGTTTGACCAAATGAGCAAGATGATGAAGATGATGCAGGGGCCAGGCGGAAAAAACTTAATGAAGATGATGGGAGGAATGAAAGGTATGCCGGGTGGAATGCCAGGAGGAATGCCGAGATAAAAAATAATAAAAGTTTCAAGTTTCAGGTTTCAAGTTATGAAACAGAAATTTGAAACTTTTTTCGATAATACAGTTTCGTTTTTAGAGGAAACCTGAAATCTGAAACTTCACACAAAAATTAAACCTGAAACAAAACAAAATGCAGCTACTAGACGGTAAAAAAACATCTAACGACATTAAAAACGAAATCGCAGCCGAAGTTCAATCTATAAAAGCAGCCGGAGGAAAAGTACCTCATTTAGCAGCAGTTTTGGTAGGAAATAACGGAGCAAGTTTAACTTACGTAGGAAGTAAAGTAAAATCATGCCAGGAAATCGGATTTGATTCAACTTTAGTTTCTTTACCAGAAACCATCACAGAAGACGAACTTTTAGCAAAAATTAAAGAGCTAAACGAAGACGATAGCTTAGACGGTTACATTGTTCAATTGCCTTTGCCAAAACACATCGATGAGCAAAAAATCTTATTGGCAATCGATCCTGATAAAGACGTAGATGGATTTCACCCAACTAACTTTGGCAGAATGGCTCTTGAAATGGAAAGCTTTATTCCAGCAACGCCATTCGGAATTATGGAATTGTTAGAGCGTTACAAAGTAGAAACTGCAGGAAAACATACGGTAGTTATTGGAAGAAGCCACATCGTAGGACGTCCGATGAGTATATTGATGAGCCGTAAAGGAAATCCTGGAGATTCAACAGTTACTTTGACTCACAGCCGAACTAAAAACTTAGCAGAATTTACTAAAAATGCTGATATTATCATTACAGCTCTAGGCGTTCCAGAATTCTTAAAAGCCGATATGGTAAAAGATGGAGTTACCGTTATCGACGTTGGAATTACGCGTGTAGACGATGCATCAAACGCAAAAGGATACGTAATCAAAGGAGACGTTGATTTTGACGGTGTAAGCAAAAAAGCATCATTTATTACGCCAGTTCCAGGTGGAGTAGGACCAATGACAATCGCCATGCTTTTGAAAAATACACTTTTAGCACGTAAAATGAGAAGCGCAAGAAACAAATAATATTGCTTTAATATATATTGTAAAGTCTGATTAACCGCAAGGTTCGCAAAGATTTTTACGCTTAAGTTTTATAAAATATAAAGTTCGCAAAGCTAATTCAATAAAGCTTTGCGAACTTTCTTTTTTATAAAGTATCCCTAAAAAAAATCTTTGCGCACTTTGCGGTTAAAACTATTTACATTTTCAAGACTGAATACTAAAAACCGAACACTTAACACTTTCTATGTGTTTAAAAAACTCAAACGACCATTTTAATATATAATTAATAGTTTAAACTTTTGGTTCTTAAAAATAAAGGATACTTTTGCACCACTTAAAAAAACACTTCTCCACAATGGACGATTATTATTCGTTAGTATTTAATTAAAAGCAGCAATTGAAATTTCAAGGTGCTGCAATAAACACGTAGTTACTAGAAATGAAAGCCTTTTACACAAACAACAACGGATTAGTAGAAATCCCGAAATGGACTTCAAACTGCTGGATTCACATCGAATCTCCTACAGAATCAGAAAAAAAATATTTACTAGAAGAACTTCAAATTCCCGTAGCATTTTACAATGACATTGAAGATATAGACGAAAGACCGCGTATCGAAATCGAACACGGCTGGACTTTAATCATCATGCGTATTCCTGTAAAAAGCGGTGATGTCAAAATTCCTTTTCATACCGTTCCGCTGGGTGTAATTTTTAAAGAAGACATTTGCGTAACCATCACTTTTAATGAAACAGAAATTATTCCAGATTTTGTGTCTTATTCCCGACGCAAAAACATTGAAATCGAAGACAATTTAAATTTGGTTTTAAGATTACTGCTTTCCTCAAGCGTCTGGTATTTGAAATATCTAAAACAGATTAATCAAAAAATCAAACTTGCCGAAGACAATTTAGAGAAATCCATCAAAAATGAAGAATTACAGGCATTGCTTCAAATCGAAAAGTGTTTTGTATTCTTCATCACATCTTTAAAAGCAAACGACGTATTATTTCAAAGAATAAAAAACCTAAAAGCCCACAAAGCCAATTATGATCCAGAATTACTTGAAGATGTTGAAATCGAATTAAATCAGGCACAAGATACCGCTAGCATTTACAGCAACATTTTAACTGGAATGATGGACGCCTATGCCTCTGTAATCTCCAATAATATGAATAATATTATGAAACAGATGACTTCGATTTCTATCATTTTAATGATTCCGACACTAATCGCCAGTTTGTACGGAATGAACGTCCCAAACGGTCTCGAAGAAAGCAAATACGGAATCTGGATTTTGCTTTTAGTTTCCATTATATTATCTGTTTTCGGCGTTTTATTATTCAAACGCAGAAGATGGTTTTAAATACCAATTAAACAATTTTCAAAAGCCCGTTCGTAAAAGAATGGGCTTTTATGTTTTGGGCGTGACCCCGACTGGTCGAGAGGGCAGACATAGAATGCGCTTATGAGCCCTCTCGACCAGTCGGGGTCGGGCTATCCGCGCTGCTTCGGCAGCCAGCTCCTATCCCTCACGCAAATTCGCTGCTATTAGACCATTTATTTCTTCAAGAACTCCAAGAGTGTTAAAATGCTTTAAACAACAAAATCTTTTAATAGATAAAAATAACTCTTTGTTTAAATTTAATTTTAATGTCTAATTTTTAACAATTAGTTATAATTTTTCCCAATTTATAAATGTAAGTTTGGCCCTAATAAAAACAAATTATCTAAGCCTTTAAAGTATATCAGTTCCCCATGATTAAAACTCTACAATTAAACACTTTTCTTTTCCATAATTTAGTTCTTTTAAACAAATTTTCATCAATACGTATCAGGACAAAAACACTCATTTTTTGGATGTTTTTCTTGTGTAGCCTTTCTTCTTTTGCGCAGAAAAATGTCGTTTTCACTGGTAAAGTTGTTACCGAAAAAGATTCGCCCATCGAGTCTGCAACAATTTATTTGCTCCATCCTAAAGATTCTTCATTAGTAGCTTATACACTATCGGATAAAGGTGGCAGCTTTAAATTAGAAACTAAAGCAGCATCTCGAAATAGTATTTTAAAAATTTCAGCAGAAAGTTATCAGGAGTTTTCTGAGACGATAGAAGAACGCACTCAAAATATAGATTTAGGAGTTGTTAAGCTTTTAAAATATGAAGTTGAATTGAATGAAGTTATTATAAAGAATGAGGCTCCAATCCGTGTAAAAAAAGACACTTTAGAATTTAATGCCGCGTCATTTAAATTACGTCCAGATGCCAATGTAGAAGCTTTGTTAAAAGAATTGCCAGGTGTAACTGTTGATATAAACAAAAAAGTAACGGTAAACGGAAAAGAGGTAAACCAAATATTAGTAAACGGAAAACCTTTTTTCGATCAAGATGGGAAAATAGCGATGCAGAACCTTCCGGCTGAACTGATAAATAAAGTGCAGGTTTCAAATACTAAAACCAAAGAAGAAGAATTTACCAAAAAAGCTTCGACATCAGATAAGGTTTCTATCAATTTAACCATAAACGAAGATAAAAATAAAGGTCTTTTTGGCAAACTGCTGGGTGGCTACGGAAGCTCAGAACGATATGAAAGCAGTGCTTTAATGAGTAAATTTAGTGATAAAAAACGTATCAGCTTTTTGGCATCCTCTAATAATATTAATGCAAGCGGCTTTACTATGGATGATGTTTTTGATAATATGGGAGGCGGAAGAAACGATGGTTCACGAGGCGCTTCGGCTGGTTCAGGAATTACAAAATCAAATATGATTGGCGGAAATTACATGGAATGGTTTAAAGGAGCCAGTACAGATGCAAATTATTATTTCACCAATTCTAATTCGGACAATTCAAATAGAACGTCTGAACTTACTTTGCTTCCAACAGGTTTTTTAACAGCTAAATCTAATTCAAAAAGTAATCAGGATTTTAATAAACATACGGCAAATTTAAATTTTGACTTTAATGTTTCTCCTTCGATAAAAATCTTTTTTACACCGAACATCGACATAGGAAAAAGTTCATCAATAAATAATTTCGATAAAAAGACTTGGGATGAAAATGATCAATTAGTCAATTCCAGCACTTCTTTTAATACAAATGAAAGTAACAATGCTGCTTTCAGAAATAATATCACGATTATATCAAATAGTAAGAAAGAAGGGCGACACTTTATGGCTTCTTTTCTAAACGATAATTCACGTAACGATTCAGATTCAAGGGTAAATTCAGCAACAGTTTTCGCTCAGGGAACAAGTCCAGACGATTTGCGTAGACAAAATGTTATTCAGAAAAATGATAGAAATAAATATACAGGAACACTTCAATACAATGAACCGTTATCAGATTCGTTAGCCCTGAATTTTTTAGTAATTACAGATTTTGAGAAAAGAACAGATGATAAAAAAACATTTGATCGTAATGGTCAAGATGTAGAATATGATGTTTTTAATGAGTCACTTAGTAATTTTAGTTCTTTTACTAGTTTTCAAGTAAATCCTAAAGCAGGTTTTTCATTTAGCAGAAAGAAATTAAATTTAACTCTATCTACAGGAACTTCTGTTATAAAGACTGAAAATCATGCGCTGTATTTAAAGGAAACTACAGATTTGGATAAAAATTATTTTATACCTAGTGCATCATTTCATGCAAGTTATAGAATCACAAAATCGAAAAACTTATTTATAATGTATGATTACAAATTTGCAATTCCGACAGAAAATCAAGTTTTGGCAGTTGCTAATTTAGATAATCCATTGAATATTAGAACGGGAAATCCTAATCTAAAAGCTTCTACTTTTCATTTTTTGCACGGAAGTTTTTCAAACTATAATTTTAAAGAAGGATCAAGTTATAACATTAGTTTTCACTCCACGTATTATGATAATCAGATTGTAGGAGCTTCGACATACAACAGTTCTGGGAAACAAATTTCTACATTTGATAATGTGCAACGTACCTATAATGTACTATTGGGAGGAGAATGGGATAAAACGATCAAGAAAGAAGCAAATACTTTTAAACTGCGATTTAGTATGTCTGGAAATTATATTTTTAATAAAGGTTTTACAAATGATCAGCTGTATGAAGCAAAAGCATTTAGGCTGACTCCAGGTTTTGCGTTTACGTATGATTATGGAGAATTATTAAGCGTCAAACCCTCATATAATTTCACTTATAATGATACGCAATATAACAATGCTTCTTTAAGATCAATGTCAAATACAACTCACAATTGTAATATCGAAATGACAAGTTATTGGCCTAAGAACTGGGTTTTTGGCAACGACTTTGGTTACACTTATAACTCGAATCTTTCTGGTCCGTATAAAAAAGATTTTTATTTATGGAATACCAGTTTGTCTTACAGATTCGCCAAAGAAAAATTTATACTAAAAGCAAAAGTTTATGATGTATTGAATCAAAATCAAAGTACTTCGAGAACAATTTCTCCAACTTCGGTTGTTGATTCAGAGAACAATGTATTAAAACGTTATGTGATGTTTTCTCTGATTTATAAGTTTCAGAATTTTGGAACAAACGAGAGTTAATCTAAGGAATAAATGAATTCTAAAGCCGCTTTAAAAAAAAGCGGCTTTTTTTATTGTCATTTCAAAATAAATAATAACTTTGTACCGCAAAGTACTTTAATTATGAATCAAAAGCACCAAGAAGATTTAGCACATATTCGTTCCATGATGGAGCGCTCTTCAAGATTTATATCATTAAGCGGACTTTCGGGAGTCTTCGCTGGACTTTCGGCTTTAATCGGCGGTATTTATGTTTACCAGTTGTTTAAGGCAAACGGAATGGATTATTTAAATGATGAGCATAGATTATATTCTGCTAATCTTATTTCCGAATTAGTTTGGATCGGCGTTACGATTCTAGTTTTTGCATTCGCATTCGGCATCTTTTTCACGATTAGAAAAAGTAGAAAATACAATCTGCCAATTTGGACTTCGGCGACAAAAAAAATGGTTTTCAATCTTGCGGTACCGCTTGCAGCAGGGGGGATATTTTGCCTTGCATTAATCCATCACGGATATTTTGGTTTAGTTGCGCCGTCTACCTTAATATTTTACGGATTATCAGTTATCAATGCAGAAAAATATACATTTTCAGATGTAAAGTATTTAGGCTTTTCAGAACTGATATTAGGATGTATTTCGCTTTTTTATATAGGATATGGTTTGATTTTCTGGATTTTAGGATTTGGAATCCTGCATATTGTATACGGATTAGTGATGTTCAAAAAATACAAATAACCGCCAATGGGAATCATTGATAAACTAAATAAAGATTTTGAAAGCCGTGTCAGATTGGGTATTATGTCCATTCTGATGGTTAACGACTGGGTAGATTTTACCGAGATGAAAACGCTTTTGAATATTACTGATGGTAATTTAGCAAGTCATTCCGCAGCACTTGAAAAAGCTTCTTATATAGAAGTAAAAAAAGAATTTGTGGGCAAGAAGCCAAAAACATCTTATCAAGTTACCGATTTAGGACGTGCAGCTTTTAAAGAACACTTGTCTTATCTGGAAAAATTAATGAAATCTTAAAAACTAAAATTTTTTACCTAAAAACTTTGAATTACAAAGTACTTTTAAATTAAAAAAAATAATAAATAAAATAGCCATGAAAAAACACCAAATTATTTTCGTCAGCAGTTTAATTTTTACACTGCTTTTTTACAATGAAGCTCCCGGAATAAACCTTTCTATTTTTGGGGTAATGCTTACATTATTAATTAGTTACTGCTTTCAAGAGAAATTAGTAAAAAGATCACACTTAGTTTTAGTAATGACTTCGATTCTGTCTTCTTTTGCTTTTGCCTGGTATGGCGACTTCGCTTCATTTTTGGCTTTCGCTCTGTCTATTCTTTTTCTACAATTTAAAACGCAGGATGGAGAACTCAAAATACTGCAGATTTTTCCTTTGGTATTTTTAAACGCAATTACGTCACTTGGCCGTATTTTTATATTTAAGCAATGGCTTCCAGAACGAAAAAATCATAACGATTTTGCCAAAAAACTTGTGGCATTTGTAGTGATTCCAGTAATCTTTTTAGGATTGTTTTTTATTGTTTATTCTTTCGGAAGCAGTCACTTTTCATCATTATTTACAGATTATACCTTAGATATAGATTTACCAGAACTGATTTTGATTGCTATTTTAGGATTTTATGTTTCGTTTAGTTTTTGGAATTATTGGGTTCCAGATACTTGTTATCAGTACAATCCAATGCTTAATAATGAATTCAGCAATATTTCTGAAATCAAAACAAAAAGCACATTCTCTTTTTTAGATCTTGATTTTGAAAGAAAAAGCGGTGTAGTAACCTTAGTGCTTTTAAATATCATGCTTTTAGTTTTTATCGGCACTTACAATTATGAGCAGTTTTTTGAAATTAAAGACACGGTAGTCAAAATGTCTGAATTGAGCGCTGCAATACACGAAAGAGTAAATTCAGTTATTTTTTCGATTCTAATGGCAGTTGGCGTAATTCTGTTTTACTTTAAAGGAGGTTTTAATTTTGATCGAGAAGCAGCATCGCTAAAAAAACTGGCTAAGCTCTGGATTATCTTGAATATGGTTTTAATCATCAGCGCAGTAATTAAAAATACAGAATACGTATCTTTCTTTGGACTTACTTATAAAAGACTTGGTGTTTACGCCTTTTTAATTTTAGCTATTATCGGACTTATTCTAACTTTTTATAAAATCGTAAAACAAAAAACAAACGCTTTTTTATTCAATCAAATGGTGTGGTATTTTTACGGAACTATTTTGTTGTGCAGCTATATTAATTGGGGAAATATAGTCACAAATTATAATATTTCTGTAAGCAAAGGAGTTGAACCTGTTTTTTTGAGTGGTTTAAATTTTAATGACGAAGCGCGAAGAACGTACTTCTCTCAAAACCATTTAAATGGAGAAATAAACGAACTAATGAGAGAAAAGATGATTAAGAATTATCAGAACAGTACTTTTCTGTCTAAGGCATTATATTATGAGTTTATTGAGAAAAGAAAATAAGTAAGAATTGTTTTTAGAGTTGTTTGTCTTTGAATTCCCATCTTTCGAGATGGGTTTTTTACAATAACAAGAATTGAAAAATTCATAAGAATATGTTTGTTATATTTGGCTAGAAATATACCTCGGATTTTGAATAATATATTAAAATTATCAATAAACAATTGTTTTTACTGGTTTTATAGATTAGATCTTATTTGTGGTAGAGATTAAATATTTGAGATTTACTATAAATATGAGAAAAAAATTTCCACATTATCATCAATATGATTTCATGGATTGTGGTCCAACCTGCTTGAAAATGGTATGCAAGTATTTTGGAAAAAATATAGATTTAGTATACTTGAGAGAACTGGCTTCAATAAGCGGTCAGGGTACTACTTTTGCTGGTTTAATTGATGCAGCAGAAAAAGTAGGACTGACAACTATGGGATTAAGCGTTACATTTGAGGACTTGTCTGAGCATTTGCCATTACCTTGTATAGTGCATTGGCGTCAACGACATTATGCAGTAGTTTACAAAATAACCAATGATAAAGTAATAGTAGCTGACCCAGCCAATTTTGATTTAATAACATACACTAAGAAAGAATTTTTAAAAGGGTGGCTTTCCTCTAAAAATAATGATGAAGAATCTGAGGGATTATTATTAACATTAGAGCCTACGCCATTGTTTTATGAGCAGGATAATTATGATTTAAAAACAAACCTTCTTTCTTTTTTATACAAATACTTTAAACCGTATCGTAAATATTTTGCGCAGATAGTATTAGGTTTATTGTTTGGAACAATCATACAATTAGTATTTCCATTTCTTACACAACAAATTGTCGATACAGGAATTAATACCCGAAATGTTAATTTTATTTATTTGATTTTAATAGCGCAAATTGTTCTTTTTACATCACAATCGGCACTTAATATTACCCGTAATTGGATTGTATTGCACGTAACGAGTCGGATGAATTTAAGGATGTTGTCAGATTTTGTTATTAAGTTAATGAAGCTTCCGATAATTTATTTTGATAGCCGTGCAACAGGAGATATTCTGCAGAGAATAACAGATAATAACAGAATACATAAATTTTTATCGACAACGACTTTAGATGTTTTATTTTCGGCTGTAACACTTTTAGTTTTTAGTTTTATCCTAGCGTATTTTAATTTACTCTTATTTGTAGTTTTTATTATTGGATCTGCGTTATACATAATTTGGATAATACTGTTTATGAAACGTCGCGCAGAAATGGATTTCCGTTATTTTGATCAAGCAGCTAGCAATCAGAATACGACAATACAATTAATAGACGGAATGCAGGAAATTAAGCTCAATGGATCTGAGAAAAGAAGAAGATGGGATTGGGAAGCATTGCAAACTAGGCTATTTAAATTAAACATAAAAAATTTAGCACTTACACAAACTCAAAATGAAGGAGGGCAGTTTATAGATCAGATCAAAAACATCATTATTAGTATCATCGCCGCAAAAGCTGTTATAGATGGTAAAATGACGTTGGGAACAATGTTATCCGTACAATATATTATTGGTCAAATGAATGTTCCTATTAATAACTTTTTAGGATTTATACGTAATTATCAGGATGCTAAATTGAGTTTGTTAAGATTGTCTGAAATACATGATAAAATTGATGAAGAGCCTGTAGATGTTGAGTTTATAAACGATTTTGCAGGAGATAAAACTTTAAAAATTGAAAATGTAAGTTTTAGATACGGAAGTTCTGCTTCAGAAATGGTCTTAAAAGATATAAATATGACCGTTCCAGAAGGTAAAATTACTGCAATTGTAGGTGCAAGCGGAAGCGGAAAGACGACATTGCTTAAGCTTTTATTAAAATTTAATAACCCTACCAGCGGCGCAATTTTTGTTGGAAAAACGAATTTGAAGAATTTCGGTTTTAATTTTTGGAGAGCCAATTGTGGGGCAGTTATGCAAGACGGATTTATTTTTGCGGATTCTATTTCGCGAAACATAAGCGAATCAGACAGCAGTGGAATGATTGATAAACAAAAACTCAGACTTGCTGTTAAAGTTGCAAATATTACAGAATTTATAGAAGAATTACCAAATGGCTACAAAACTAAAATTGGTTCAAGTGGAATTGGAATTAGCGGCGGACAAAAGCAAAGAATATTAATTGCAAGAGCCATTTACAAAAATCCTGAATATGTTTTTTTTGACGAAGCAACTTCTTCTCTTGATGCCAATAACGAAAGTGTAATTATGCGAAATCTCGAAGAGTTTTTTAAGAATGGCTCTGAGCAAAACAAAACTGTTGTAGTAGTTGCGCATCGTTTGAGCACTGTTAAAAATGCAGATCAAATTATCGTATTAGATAAAGGGCAAATAGTCGAAAGAGGAAATCATAATGAATTAGTCTTTAAAAAAGGTTATTATTTTGGATTAATAAAAAATCAGTTAGAATTAGGAGATTAAGAATTACAGATAGCATGTCAAAACCTGAAAATATAGATATAGAAAACGAAGTTGTTAGAGATTATTTAGAGCAAATTCCAAGTGGTTTAGTGCGTTGGGGGAGTTATGTAATATGTGCTGTGTTGTTGGCTTTATTTGTAATGACCTGTTTTCTGCAATATCCATCAATTGTTTATGCCGATTTTAAATTAAATGCTCTTGTCGTTCCAAAGCCAATTGTAATGAAAACCAATGGGAGAATTGAACGAATTTTTGTTAGAGACAATCAAAAAGTAAAGGTAAATCAGGTTTTGGGATATGTTGAAAGTACTGCTAATTATAAAGAAGTGAATTCATTAGAAAAAGAATTAAATGATATGGTTGACTTTATCAAATCAAATGACGTGATGGATTTAAAGAAATTTCATTTGAAAGAGTATCAAAATTTGGGAGAAATACAAAAGAGCTATCAAAATTTTCAACAGGTTTATGTTCAGACCTCGGCATTGTTTAGTGATCATTATTATAATCAGACAAAAGTCTTTTTAAATCTAGATATAAGGGAATTGACTGAAATGTCACAAAATCTTAAAAATCAAAAACAGATTCTTTATCAGGATTTACATCTTCAGGATAAAGAATACCAAATGAATAAAAAGTTACATGCAAATAAGGTAATTGCTGATTCAGAATTGTTTAGGGAAGAAAGCAAATTATTAAATAAAAAAGAACCGATACAAGAAATTGAAACCAAATTGATAAATAATACAATTTTAATACGGAATAAAGAAAGAGAGATTTTGGACCTGACAAAATTAGCTACGGAACAAAAAGAAGTTTTTAAACAATCATTAAATACGCTTAGAAGTGTTATAGCCGATTGGAAAATCCGTTACGTCTTTTTAGCACCAAGTGATGGGGAAGTTAATTTTACCAGTCTCATACAGGAAAAAACTACTTTGAAGGCAAATAGTGAAGTTATGTTTGTTTCTGGTCTGGAGAATAAGTATAAAGGAGAAATCAAGATTCCTCAGGATAATTTTGGAAAAGTAAAAACGGGTCAAATCGTTTTAATTAAATTTAAAGGTTATCCTTATCAAGAATACGGAATTATAGAAGGGAAAATAGAATCCATAGCTAAATTACCAGCTAATAACAATGCTAATTTTTATGCCACGATAAAATTGCTAAACAATGAAAACACTACAAGTGGTAAGCAATTAAATTTCAGAAACGGAATGGAGGGAACAGCAGAAGTAATAACAGAGAATATGACACTTGCTGAGAGAATATTTTACAGTTTCAGAAAAGAAATAAATTTATAACCTAATTTTTTCTTTTTACAAAAAAAAATAAAAAATAGCGTACATTTTTTTATATATTTAAGGCATTTTCTTAGTAATCTATTTGTTTTCTTTGGATATTAGGAAATATATCGTTTAATGTCTAAAAACTATTTTTATGAAAAAAAATCAAAAAAGAATCATTACTACAGTTGACATGGTTAAAAAGGATAAACTTTTTAAATCGATTGATGTTAAAAAATTAGAAACTATCATTGGTGGGCCTGAAACTCCAAGAGGAACAGTAACTACTGTTCAACAAGGGACATAACTTTTTAATAAATTATGAAGATAAATAATCACGTTACAATGGAAAATAAGGAAAAATTAAATAAAGTTTTTAAACCACTTTCCAATCAACAATTAGAATCGGTTGTTGGTGGACCAGAAACTTCAAGAGGTACAGAAAGTGTTGTTCAAAAAGGGGATTAAGTAATTTTAAAAAGTTTAAATTATGAAAACAGAAAAATTTATTTTGGAGAAAGCTAAAAAGAAATTAGTTAAAGTTTTCCAGCCATTAACTAATCAGCAATTAGAGTCGGTTGTTGGCGGACCAGTTTCTTCAAGAGGAACAGAAACTAATGTTCAACAAGGGACATAACTTTTTAATAAATTATGAAGATAAATAATCATGTTACAATGGAAAATAAGTAAAAATTAAATAAAGTTTTTAAACCGTTTTCCAATCAACAATTAAAATCGATTGTACGTGGACCAGAAACTTCAAGATATGCGGAAAGTGTTGTTCAAAAAGGGGATTAAATAATTTTAAAAAGTTTAAATTATGAAAACAGAAAAAAATATTTTGGAAAAAGCTAAAAAGAAATTAGTTAAAGTTTTCCAGCCATTAACTAATCAGCAATTAGAATCGGTTGTTGGTGGACCAGAAACTTCAAGAGGTACAGAAACTACTGTTCAACAAGGGACATAACTTTTTAATAAATTATGAAGATAAATAATCATGTTACAATGGAAAATAAGTAAAAATTAAATAAAGTTTTTAAACCGTTTTCCAATCAACAATTAGAATCGATTGTACGTGGACCAGAAACTTCAAGATATACGGAAAGTGTTGTTCAAAAAGGGGATTAAATAATTTTAAAAAGTTTAAATTATGAAAACAGAAAAAAATATTTTGGAAAAAGCTAAAAAGAAATTAGTTAAAGTTTTCCAGCCATTAACTAATCAGCAATTAGAATCGGTTGTTGGTGGACCAGAAACTTCAAGAGGTACAGAAACTACTGTTCAACACGGATAAAAATATTATATAAAGCTTAAATTATGAAAACAGAAAAATTTATTTTGGAGAAAGCTAAAAAGAAACTAGTTAAAGTTTTCCAGCCATTAACTAATCAGCAATTAGAATCGGTTGTTGGTGGACCAGAAACTTCAAGAGGGACAGAAACTACTGTTCAACACACATAAAAAAATATTATGAAAAGCTTAAATTATGAAAACAGAAAAATTTATTTTGGAGAAAGCTAAAAAGAAATTAGTTAAAGTTTTCCAGCCATTAACTAATCAGCAATTAGAATCGGTTGTTGGTGGGCCAGGAACTTCAAGAAGAACTGTAACTAATGTTCAGCACGGAGATTAAGAAAAAAGAAAGAAGTAATTCCCATTTAGTTTTTTAAATGGGATTTTTTTTAATCTTTTGTTTCAAAAACGTTAATTTATGTTCTTTGTCTGATTATTTACGCTATTTAACGATTGTTTATTAAAAGTTATAGGAAAATCTTTATTATATTTGATTCTTGAAAACCTTGATTTTTGTGTTTTTACTGTAAGAAATCAAGAAAAATCATAGAAATTTTTATTACTCTATTAATTTAACCCAAAAACAATCACCATGACAAACAACATTACCCCAAGACCACTTTCTCCAACGGACAAAATTTACCCTCCAGGTGAATGTATGAAGCCTGAAAGTACAAGTAGAATAACGAAAAAAACGCCTTTAAGTTTTCCAGAGAATACTTCAAAAATTCCTTTTTCTCCAATTGTTCAGGCTACATTAATGAAGGATGGAACGTTTCAAGTTAGGGCCGTTTTTTTAGTTGCTCGCAAACCGAACCAGAAAGAAGTTGACTTAGATTTTGATATTTATCAAAATTGGTATGTAGATCTTGAAGGAGAGCGTCAATTGCAATTTTTTATAGCTTATGATATATTGGATGATCCAGAACAAGAGTTTGATGTTTACGAAACAAGTTTTAAAGCCAAACCATATCCTTATGGAGAAAAGACATTTGCTAATATAAAAACTATTCAAACTTATCTTTGGGATATTGATCCAGTGACTTCCAGAGGTACTGAAACAACTGTTCAAACGCAGAATTAATTGTGAGTTATTAAAAAATAGGATGAATTAATTTTTCAGGTATTTATAATACGTTATCTATTTTTTTAATTCATAATTTTAAAAGTAATGGTTCAAACTAAGTTATATATTGTTTTATTTTTTTTTATTCATTTTTCGGTAATTTCTCAGGAGAAAATCCAGTTTGACAGTGTCTTTAATAATGATATAAAAAGTAAGGCAGAGAAATTTAAAGAAGAAATTAATTTTAGAAAAGCACAGTCATTCTTTATAAAAAATAATTGGGACTCTACTTTAGTCTATTCTATGAAGCAATTAAGCACTTCTAAAAATAGTGAGCTTAAAGAGTTCTGCAGATATTTTAGAGGTGTAAGCTTTAAAAATAAAAAACTGTTTAATGAAGCGAAAAAAGAATTTAATAAAATTAGCTCCTCGTTCAAGTTTTACTATCAAGTAAATACTAAATTAGGTGAAATTGCTTTACAGCAAAAAGAATTTGAAAAAGCGCTAAAATATTTTGAAGAGGTTGAAAAACTTTCAAAATCAATACAATTTGGACTTAAAAAAAGTATTGTCTTTCATAATAAAGGGATATGCTATTTACATTTGGAAAGGTTTGACGAAGCTGAAAAATATTTGTTTAAAAGTGCTGTTTTACAAGAAATTGAAGGGGACAGCTTAATGCTTGGAGGATCTTATATGGATATTGCAAATTTGTATTATACTCAATATAAAGACAGTCAGGCAATCCCTTTTTTTAAAAAAGCTTATGATTTATCTAAAAAAGTAAAATCATTTGAACTTAAACGTACTGCAACCTTAAATATGGCTGTAGTCGAAGAAAACAGAAAGAATTTTTCGCAGGCTTTAGTATATAGAAAAGAATTCGAAGCTTGGAAAGATTCTTTAAACGATCAAAATAAAGTCTGGGCAGTTGCAGATTTCGAAAAAAAGTTTGCTGTACAGCAAAAACAAAAAGAAGTCAATGTTCTTGCCGCCGAAAATAAAGCAAAAATAGCCGAAAGAAATGGGTTCATCATTTCTTCGGCTTTATTGCTGATTTTGTTTGGAACTGGAGTTTATTTTTACAGACAGAAAATTAAAAGCAGTAAAATTATTTTAAAACAAAAAAACGAACTGGATGAGTTAAATGCCACAAAAGATAAGTTATTTTCTATTGTAAGTCATGATTTGCGTTCGTCTGTAAATGCTTTAAAAACGAGTAACAGTAAATTGTTGGAAAATCTGGAAAGCAAAAACTTTTCAGAACTAGACGTTTTGCTTCATAACAATAGTACAATTGCAAACGGTGCTTATAATTTGTTAGATAATCTGCTCAATTGGGCTTTGTTACAAACGAAACAAGCTTATTTTTATCAGGAATCTTTACATCTGTCGTCGATTGTAAAACATGTGGAGTACAACTATAAGCCTTTAATGCTGAATAAAAATCTTGATTTTAAAAGCAATGTTAATGGCTCAGATTATGTTTTTGCGGATATGGATTCAGTAAAAATAACAATTCGTAATTTTCTGGATAATGCTATTAAATTCTCTAAAGAAAACGGATCTATTTCTATTTACTCAAAACCTTCAACAGAAGAGTTTTGTTATCTGGTGATAGAAGATACGGGTTTAGGAATGAGTAATGCAACAAGAGAAGAATTGTTAAAAGATACTGTACTGCTTTCTAAAAAGAAAAATGACGATATCATTGGAACCGGTCTCGGACTACAATTGTGTAAAAGCATGATTTACAAAAATGGCGGTAAATTAGAGATAGAAAGTGAAGAGGGTGTAGGAACTAAAATTATTATTGCATTACAAAAGTTTAAAAATCATGGATAACATAAATGTACTGATTATTGAAGACACGGCAGCAGAAAGTGATGCACTCGTAAAAGTACTTACGGATAATAATTATAATATTGTCGGAATCGCATCTACTTACAACGAAGCGCTTACAATGTTTTACAACAATGTTGTCGATATTGTGGTTATTGATGTTTTTCTGGACGGAAAACCCGACGGTATTACTTTTGCAGAAACTATAAATATTGTTCCGAACAGCGTAAAACCTTTTGTTTTTTTAACCTCTTCTAAAGATCGTCAGATTTTTGAAAGAGCGAAACTAACCAAACCTTTTAGCTTTTTAATGAAGCCTTTTAACGAACTTGAAATTCTCTATGCAATGGAAATGGCTGTAGAGAAATTCTATGAACAGTTAAATGTTTTTCATAGCGAAGATCAAAATACGGTTGTAAGCAACGATTCTCTTTTTATCAAAAAAAAGAAAGCCTTAAAAAAGGTGTATATGGAAGATATTGTTTACATCGAAGTAGAGGATCGTTATTGCAATATTATTACAGACACAGAAAAATTTGTAATTCTTATTTCGCTGACCAAAATAATGGAACTTTTAGATCCGATGCAGTTTATCAGAACGCATCGTAATTTTATTGTGAACTCTAGTAAAATTACGGAAATCGTTTTGAGTGATAATTTGATCGTTTTGAAAGGAAATCATCATGTAACACTCAGTGAAAAATACAAAGATGTAATCAGTAAATTTACAGTTCTAAAATAGAATATGATTTTATAGAAAACAAAAAGGCGCTATTTCAGCGCCTTTTTTAATTATCTCTTCTTCTCCTGAATTTAGGATCATTTCTATTTATAAAAGTGGTTCTCCTGCTCGGAATTTCGGGTTTTGGCAAACTCGCTTCTTCCGTTTTACTAGAAGGTGCGATTAATTGATTTAATTCTTTAATCTCGGCATCTGTTAAATCGCGATAACGTCCAACGGGAACATCCAAAGAAATATTGATAATTCGGATACGTTTTAAAGCCGTTACTTCATAGCCTAAATATTCACACATCCTACGAATCTGACGATTTAAACCTTGTGTCAAAATGATCTTAAAAGTGTTTTTACTAATCTGCTCGACTTTACATTTTCGGGTTACAGTATCCAAAATCGGAACTCCGTTACCCATTCGCTGGATAAAACGTTCTGTAATTGGTTTGTTTACCGTAACGGTATATTCTTTTTCGTGATTGTTTCTGGCACGGAGAATTTTGTTTACAATATCGCCGTCATTCGTCATAAAAATTAATCCCTCACTGGCTTTATCCAATCTTCCGATCGGGAAAATACGTTTTGGGTAATTAATATAATCAACAATATTATTGCGAACTTCTAAGTTTGTTGTGCATTCAATCCCGACAGGTTTATTGAAAGCCAGATAAACCATTTTTTCGTGCTTTTCCACGATTAATTTTCCGTCTATGCGTACTTCATCATCTGGTGAAACTTTCGTTCCCATTTCAGGTACAGCACCATTTATCGTTACACGGCCTTCTTCGATCAATTTATCGGCTTCACGGCGCGAACAATAACCAGTTTCTCCAATAAATTTATTAAGACGTTTTAGATTTTCTTCCATAATGCAAAAATAGAGAAAAGTTTAGACATCTTAGATTATTAAGCAGCTTAGATTTATCTCTGATGAAATTTGGAACTGTCTTCTGGAGTTTCTTTTCGTTCAAACATTCCATAATCGCGAACTACGTTTGCAATTCTTAAGTGATAATCTTTAAAAATTTCATTTCGTCCTTTTTGCTGTGCGTGGCGATGCATTTCGAGATTTCGCCATTTTTGAATGCTCTCTTCATCTCTCCAAAAAGACAAAGACAAAATTTTGCTGGGATCAGCTAAACTCTGAAATCTTTCTATTGAAATAAATCCGTCAATATGACTTAATTCGGGTTTTAAATTGGCTGCAATATCCAAATATTCTTCTTTTTTTCCTTCGTTCGGAATGACTTCAAAAATTACTGCTATCATCTTTTGGTTTAATTATAAAGTGAAATATAAATTGCTTTTGGTGATCTTGCATTTATCATCGGTTCATATTCTATTTCGTTTTCTAAAATACTAATTTTAAAATGCTTCAATAAATAATACAAAACGTTTGTGGTAAGTTGTACAGAAAAATATTTTGCCAGACACATATGACCGCCGATTCCAAAAGTCAGATGTTCAGAATTATTCTCTCTTTCGAAATCAAAATCAATTGCATTTTCAAATTTTTTTGAATCACGATTCGCTCCCGCAAGAACAACTAAAATAGAATCGTCTTTTTTAATTGTAATATTATTAAGCTGAATATCAATATTAGCAATTCTTCTGGTGTTATGAATAGGCGGATCAAAACGTAAAGTTTCAACAATCATTTTTTGAATCCAATTTTTATCTTTAAAAAGTGTTTCTTTCGAAATAATCTGTAATAATGCATTGCTCAAAAGTCCTCTGCAAGCATCATAACTCTGAATAAATAATCCAATTAAATTGACTGTACAAATCGATAATGTTTTTTCTAATGAAATATTTTGCGACGTCGAGATCTGACTTAGTAAACTTTCATAAAACGGGAGTTTTGAAATATGTTTGGATGTGATGGTATAGATTTTTTCTGCAATTTCATTTAATAAAATAGTTTCTTCAAGTGTTTTATTCGGAGACATTATTTTTACAAATGATGAAATTTTTTCACTAATAAAAATCGAATCTTGAGTATCAAAATCAAAACTTTTTAAAACAGTTAGAACGGGTAGTTTTTTACAAACCGAATCAACCCAGTTTATTTGATTTTGACTGATTTCGTTGTCAATCAATTCTTTTAAAATAGAATCTACACCAATGGTTTTCATATATGAAAAAAGAATATTAGCCGTTTCTTTAGCAATTTGATGTTGAACGCCATTTGATAATCGAGCCAAATTAGAAATGATTTCCAAGGCATAATGATTAAGATTTGGATTGAAAGGAAGTTGAGGAATATGAGCATTTTCGTTTTTTAAAACTTCGACACAATGTTCATAAGAATAAACGGCCCAGATTTTATTGGTTTCATCCCAATAAATTGGATTTTCTACTGTCATTTTCTCATAAAAAGGATAGGGATTTTTAATTTCAGATTGCAGAAATAAGGTTGTCATGATCTATTATTTTTAGCAAAGTTATTTAACTTTACATCGCAACACTTCAGTTTAGATTTAACTATATATTGAGTAAAATGGAAGATCAATTTATAAAAACAGCATCTTTAATAGGTGATCCGACCAGAGCCCTTATTATGTGGACATTGCTTGATGGAAAGGCTTTTACAGCAACAGAACTCTCAATTGTAGTAAATACATCGGCACAAAATATGAGTATGCATTTGGCAAAACTTTTGGATGCCGGTTTACTTGTGGTAGAAAAGCAAGGCCGTCATAAATATTATCGTTTTGCTAACAAAGAAGTTGCGTATGCGATTGAAGCTTTAGGAAGTTTGATTCCGCCAAAAACGCTTCAAAAAGAAAAAACAGAAAAACATTCTCCCATAAAACATTGCCGAACCTGCTATGATCATTTGGCAGGAAAAATTGGTGTGGCTGTAGCCGAAAGCCTCCTACAGCAAAAAATAATAATAGATTCAAATAATAAATTTGAGATAAGCCATGAAGGAATAAAGTGGTTTGCCGATTTCGGAATAGAATTGGAAGATCTCAAAAAACAAAAACGATTATTCTTAAAACCCTGTTTAGATTGGAGCGAAAGAAAAAATCACATTGCAGGTTCTGTTGGGGCATCATTATTAACTAAAATGATTAGCGAAGGTTGGCTGCGAAAAACAAAAGATTCTAGAGCTGTCCAAATTACAGGAAAAGGCGAAAAGGAATTATTCCGACTTTTTAAAATAGTAGTTTAAAGTTATAGCGAGAAAGTCTTTGGAACTTTGTTCCTCGGTTACTTCGTGCCTTCAGAAGAAAAAAGAAACTCAATTACTTTATCATAAAGTTCATCATCATGCATGCCGTGTCCTAATCCACTAGTTTCAATAAACTGACTGTTTATCCAATTACTGGCGATTTTTTTTCCTTCGGCGAAAGCCACAATTTTATCAGAAGTATCGTGCGCAACAAGTCCAGGAATATTAATAGTGGATGCAAATTTTTGACCTGAAAAATCTTCTAGTTTAAAATTAAAATGTGTCAAAAATCGGCTTTCAAGTAATGAAAACATTTTGGTGTTTAAACTCAGCATCGAAACATAATTATCAATTAAAACTTTTAAATCTGACGGGGCGCCAAGAATTACCATTTTATTGATACTGGTATTCGGAAATAAATATTGATGATATACGCAGGCAGCACCGCCAATAGAATGCCCGATAATAATTTCCGGCTGATATTTTTCTACTGCTTTGTTGATGAATTCTGCATAAAGCGGCACGTTGAATTCTTTTCCGCTGCTTTGTCCGTGTGCGGGCGCGTCAAGAGCAATAATCGTACTTCCCGATTTTTGAAGATGAGGTAAGGTTTTTTTCCAGCGTGAAGAATTGCTTTCCCACCCATGAACTAAAAGGATTTTAGTTTCGTTTCCTTTCCAGATATAAGTTTGAAAATGATGTTCGTTATGGTTAAAGGTTTCTGTTTCAGTATTTCTTAAAACTTTTGGAAGTTCTTCTTTTTGTAATCTCCCAATTCGAGGCTGACTAAAAAGGGCATAAGAAAGTTCTACAGCTTTTTGCGGACGCACATAACTCAAAAAGTTAATGTAAGACCCAACCGATTTTAATGTAATAAAACGAATTCCTTTTTTAATTTTCAAAACTTAATTTTTTTTCTAAAGGTAAAAAAAGGTCTGCCACGAATTACACGAATTTGCACGAATTTTTTATTCTCCTTAATTATAGACAAATTTAAATTAGTGAAAATTCGTGTAATTTGTGACAAAAAAAAGCAAAAAAAAGTCCCGATTTAATCGGGACTTGATATTTAGAATTTTGCGAACAATTGTTCCATTTTTTCTTTTTCTTCTTCAGCTAATTGCGTATCAACTAAGATTCTTCCAGAGTGCTCATCAGTGATGATTTTCTTTCTTGAAGCAATTTCAACCTGAGTTTGTGGTGGAATTGTAAAGAAAGATCCAGCAGAAGCTCCTCTTTCGATAGAAACTACAGCTAAACCATTACGAACACTAGTTCTGATTCTGTTGTAAGCAGCTAATAATCTGTCTTCGATTTGTGCAGCATATTCAGCAGATTTTTCAGTCAAGAAAGTTTCTTCTTTCTGAGTTTCTGCCATGATAGCGTCTAATTCAGATTTTTTATGTTTTAAATGAGAGCTTTTAGCATCAAGTTTTTCTTTTAAGTTAGAAATAACTTCTTTTTTGTGCTCGATAGAAGCTTTCATTTCTTTGATTTGCTTTTCAGCCAATTGAATTTCTAATTCTTGAAACTCAACTTCTTTTGTCAAAGAATTAAATTCTCTGTTGTTACGTACTGATTCTTGTTGTTTTGTGTACTTTTTGATAACCTCTTTATGCTCTTCAATAGCAATTTTCTTTGCTTTGATTTGCTCCTCAATCACTTCAAGTTCACCTTTCAGTTTCTCTGAACGAGTGCTTAAACCTGCAACTTCATCTTCTAAATCTTCAACCTCTAAAGGAAGTTCTCCTCTAACGTTTCTGATTTCGTCAATTCTAGAGTCAATAAGCTGTAAATCGTATATTGCTCTTAACTTGTCCTCAACACTTAATTCTTTCGTATTCGTCATATTTTATAAGTACTTAACTGGATTTGTATTTTCTTCCGATAAAATGATTGCAAAATTAAGAATTTTTTTTCGAAGATAATCAACAATATAATTTTTTGTATAGCGTTCGCTCTCAAAATGACCAATATCTGCCAAAAGTAACTTATTTTCAGCCTCATAAAACTGATGATACTTCAAATCTGCAGTCAAAAATGCATCAGCTCCAGCCTGAATTGCGTTTCTTATAGCAAAACTTCCAGACCCTCCTAAGACAGCAACTTTTTTGATTTTCTTTCCTAAAAATTCAGAATGACGAATTCCGTCAGCGATCATTTTTTCTTTTACAAAATGTAAAAAATCTTTTTCATCCATTTCAACTTCAAATTCGCCAATCATTCCTAAGCCGATATTCTGGTGTTGATTTTCTAAATTATAGATTTCATAAGCCACTTCTTCGTAGATATGATTGGCAAAAAGCGCTTTTAAAATTCGGGATTGAAGATGTTTTTCGAAAACAACTTCAATCTTGATTTCTTCACCCGTATGCAGTTTTCCTTTTTCTCCAATTACCGGATTGCTGTCTTCATTTCCCTGAAAAGTAAAAAATCCTTGTGTATTAAAACTGCAGTTATCGTAATTTCCAATTGTTCCGGCTCCAGCTTCAAACATTGCATTTCGTACTTTATCCGCATTATCTGGAACTGTAAAAGTGACTAATTTTTGAATGAAATTATTTTTAGGAATTAAAACTTTGGTATTAATCAATCCTAAAGCATCGCAGAAAATTTTATTGACGCCTTGCGAATGATTATCAAGCGCGGTATGAACGGCATAAATGGCAATATCATTTTTAATTGCTTTTAAAATAGCGCGTTCCACATAATTTTTACCCGTGATTTTTTTAATTCCAGAAAATAAAATAGGGTGAAAACAAACCACCAGATTGCAGTTTTTAAAAACAGCTTCGTCAATTACATTTTCCAGAGCATCGTGGCAAACCAAAACACCTGTGCTTTCAGTTTCAGGATCTCCGACTAAAAGACCAACATTGTCAAAATCTTCGGCGTATGCGAGAGGTGCCATTTCTTCGAGAACTGATATGATTTGTTTTATTTTCATTTTCATTTAAAAATTTAGATAAAAACAAAAGTAATTGATTTTTTGTACTATTTCAATTGAAGATGTGAACGCTTTTATCGTAATTATTTTTTTGAGTAAATTTTAGTTTGTTAAAATATAATTTTGCAAAATAATAGCTTTTGAATTCTTGAAAACGTTGATCATTATTGTAAAGTCTATTCATACTCATATGAATAAGATCGGCGATGTAATTTGATTTTACTAAATTGCTTTTGCTCAAAACATTGCCGACTTCTGTTTTTAAATTTGGAAAATCAAGAAAGTTTACGGCACTAGATTCATCTAAGTAATTTTTTACTTCGGCAAATTTTTTATTAAGCTCTTTTTTCAAATCAGCAGATAAAACAAATTCATTTGAAAATTGTTCGATATTGTTTTCACAGAAACGAATCATTTCATCTAGCTGAAAATCGAAAAATTGGAAGAACTCTTTAATTTTAAATATAGAGTTGCAAATGATTTCGTTGTTATCTTGATCTGTTTTAATACTATTTGTGATGGTATCAAGACTGTCCAAATAAAATATTTGTTCAGTTAGCTGTATTAATTCATTTCCACCATATCGATACATTTCTTGTTCATATGGTAAAATGGTATAGTTGAGAATTATGTTTCGCAACTTTAATTCATGTATTTTTTTTATAATATAATTTTTTACTTCTTGTGATTCTGTTTGGAACCGAACTCGTAAATGATTTTCAGGATAATCATATCTTACATAGAAGAATTTTTCTATACTTTTTTGAGAAAGAATAGTATCATCAATAATTGTAAGAAGATCATTCTGTGCATAAATATTACATTGTAAATTAAAGTAAAGCCAATTGGAAACTATCGGAATGTTTTGAGGGATCGAAGAATCGTTTTCTGGAATTATAAAAGAAGATTGTGTATTTATAAAATCTGTATTTTTAATGCTGGCTGCAAATTCATGTGCATAGTGTTTTTTGTCAAGCGAAACAGCAGGAAGAAATGATTCATACAAACATTCTGAAACATAAATTGTATTTGTTGTTTTAAATTTGGAGAATAAAATTTTTAATTGCTCGTCATTTTCAATATCAATAATGATATCTCCTTTGGTATCGGTTAATGATACCTTTTTACTGAAATTATTTTTTTCGATACTTTTAAGTACTTTCTTTTTAAATTCCTCAATAGTATAATTATCATTTATTAGCAGCATCTGAGCTGGGTAGAGTAAAATATGATTTTCCAGATAAATTCTCGGCACATACTGAATTAAAACGTTTTTATAATAATTTAAATTGAAGTTTATATGATGAATTTCATTATTTTGAGACTGTAAATCTGCCAGAAAACGATATGCTTCTGAATCTGAAAGGGCATTATTGATAGATGAAGTTACTCTCGGAATGACTTCTTTTTGATGTTTTTTTGAAACTAGAATAAAACGAGATCCATTAAATCTCATATAAATGTCGGACAATAAAATCGGGTTCGAATTTTTTGAATGAACGGTGTTTATTGGAATGTTATAATCATAATACTGATGTGAAGAAACAATGTTTAAAGCTCTCGGTCTAGCAATCACATTTAACTCGGCAATAATTTTTCCAGCATAGATTTCTTTTTCAAAATGCGCAATATCCTGACAGATAGATTCGGAAACATGATTAAAACGCGATAATAAATTAATGGCAGAAGTACCAGTAACAGATTTGCAATAAACAATTTCTTTTCCAGTTTTTTTGCAGTTTAGTAATTCAAATACAACATTAAATGTTGCTGGAAGCTGATTTCTATTAAATTCAATTTCTTTTGTATTCTGGAGATGCAGATCTCTGGAATCTGCAGCGAGAATTTTGGTCATTATATCAGAATGAATTCTACTTTCTGTTTTTAATTTAATACTAGAATATTTTAGTCCTGAATACGGATTAAAAACTTTGCTTAACGGAATAAAGCCATCGCTATAACTGTGATAAAATTTATTGCCAAATTCAAGTATTGCATTGGTAATCGGAGTATGGCTGTTATTGTAATTATAATTAAATTTTACATACTTAAGTAATTGTTCCTGTATTTCAGAACTTAGAAAATCATTCTCTTTTTCAAACAATGTAATAGAATGGGAATGTGCACTCTGAATCTCTTTGTCTGATAAAAACGAATCCTGTTCTTCAAGATATGAATTAGAAAATTGAGCAATATCACTTTCATTCTTTAACTCATGTATGTTTTTGTTTACGAGTTTAGAAAAATCTGGATGATTGTAAATTGTTTTACTGTACGGATAAAAAGTCGTTTCAGAGATTATAAGTCCTGCTTGAATTATTTCCAATAAAAAATCATCTATTTCCTGTATTGAAAAATCATTTTTCAGTAAGTCATCTGTAACTGCTTCAATGCTGGCGCCATTTTCAAATCTATCCATCAGCCATTGAATATCTTCATCGTAATCTATTTCAACATATTTTGTTTCATAAGAACCAATCGGAAGTTTTTGAGATTTGTAAAAACTTATTTTTTCTGGATTTAAAAAATATAGAGACGGATTAGTGAAATAGTTATGTTCTTTCCATTGCTGGTTTTCTAAAAGGGCTGTTTTTTCTGTAATATAAAAATTATCAAATTCTGTTTTTACCTCGAGTGTTTTTGATTTTGAGAGTGAAGTAATATCGCTCCATTCTGTCGTTCCAATACTGGTAAAAAGTCCAAAAGGAATTGGGTTAAAATGGGCTCTTGAAAAGTATTTTTTTAATGACAAATTTGTTTTTTCAAGTTTGTTTTTTTTTACATCATTGTAAAGGCTTCGGGATGCAAATAAAATTGAAAGCTGAAACAAGTTGTTTTTCGAAAAGAAATTCGAAATAGTATTTCTGTTTTCGTCATATGATTCAACAGGAAATGAGACTACTCTTTTTACAATTTTATTAAAGAATTTCATTTTTTAAATTTTAAAGTGGCAATTAAAAAAAACAGTAAGACAGAATGCTTTTATAATAAAATTTTAGTTTTAATATAAATTTAAACATTCGGTCCAATCATATGAAATCTGATTTTCGACAGTTAAAAAGGTTAGTGCTAAACCAGCCGAGCCATTTAAAATATTTGTTTCATTTATATATTTATCGATAAAGAATGACTTAAATTCAGTGTGATTTTTAGTTTGTTTTTTAAGGTTTTCAAACCAAATTGATGTAGTTTCTGGAAAAGACAAAGAAAGATTTGTTTTTTTTGCTGTCATATAATATTGTAAAATTATCCCAGAAGAACCATGACACAGAGCAAAATCGTTAACCAAAGATTCTTCTACGTTTATTTTAGTGGTCGTTTTTAATAAAATATCGGCATCTTTTTTTAGTTTTTCGTCATTTAAAAAAATACCCGAATTAAAAATTGCATTTACGATTCCTAAGTCACCCTGGCACCAGCCTAAACGTGCCTTAACAATATTAGAATCATTTATAAGAACTTGACTTGGATAAAATTGTTTAGATTCTTCATCATATATTTTATAGAGGTTCATGAAATCTATTGTTTTAATTATAGCAGAATCAGTATTTTGGTTTTCATGATATAAATTTTTTTGTAAAAAAATTAAGAAATTAAGCGTTCCAGACAGACCATGTGCCAAACCAAAATAAATACATTTTTGATTTGGATTTTCTGAATTACTCAAAAATACACTTTCTGGATTCTGGTTTATTTTGTCTGTTAAAGTATTTGAAAACTCTAATAGAATACGTTTTATTTTTTCTTCTTTCTTATCCCTATATCGTTCGATAAAATACAAAGCAATGCCAAGAGCTCCATGCAAAAAATCATAATAGTTTTTTTCACTTTCTTCTCGTAATGCCTCTTCTAATATATCATCTAATGCTTCAAAATATTCATCTTCAATTTCGATATTCTGATTTTTTATTTTTGATAAAACCCACCCGTAACCTGCCATTCCAGAGCACAAAGACGAATTATATACTTCTTCTGAAATTAGGTCGCTAATTTGGTCAATTATTGAAAATAATTTATTTTGGTATTCTTCACTAGGTTCAATTTGTATCAAATAATGATAGAATAATGCAATTCCAGAAAGGCCGTCAAGAACTCCAATTCTCTTTTCTGAAGCTACTGAGTTCCATATTTGTGGTTCAATATTCGAAATAATAATATCCATTCGATTTTGCTGTAATATATTGTTAGTTACATCCATCAAAAATAATTTTTTCGTCAGGTAAAATAAAACTATTGGTTTTCCAGTATTCTAAATTTTCGTCTACAGTATTGTTCAGATTGATTTTTAAAAGAGGACGATTTATTTTTTGAATGTTTACAGTTTTGATTTCATTAGACATTAAATTACTAACGTTGTAGGTGTCATATAAAAAAGAATTGTCTTTTGTTGAAGTAATAATAGACTTGTCAATCACATATAAATATTTTATGTAATATTTTCCTTCTGTTAATTTATAAGTAATAATAATTTTGTGATTCATCTGCGCTGTTTTATCAGCTTGGTTTTTAATCTCAAAAGCTTCTCTCGCTACACAGTGTTCATATTTTAAGACAGCAAATGTTTGTGTGTCGATATATAAAAAACCAGATGATTTTTTTGGAGCTGGATATCCATAACCTGTAGAATAAGTATCTGGCGAATTATTATTAAAACTTATTTTATAAACTTTTTGATCATTATAAATTACAATGCCTTCTTTTTTAAGTGTGTAAGATCCAGGTTTGTACAAAACATTTGACTTGCTAAGAATAAGATCGCGATCAAAAAGAAAAGCAAAAGTATTTATACCGCTGAATTTGTTTTTTGATAAATTTTTGACAACTTCCCTAGTCTGTAATATCTCTCCAAACATTTTTTCATCAGGATTGTTGATGCCTTTCATTCCTGAGGCATTATAGGTTGCAATAACAGATTCATCATGCGAAATAATTTCATCTTTTTTAATGATCTCATTTCGATAATAAAAAGTTTGATTGTATGGTTCTGTATAATAATTAAGTGCAAGATTGTTTTGGACTTTGGCAAGAATCTCTTCAGCAGATAATGCTTTTAAATTTGAATTCACTACAACTTCATCCAAATTAATTCCATTGAAATAAAATTGTTTTAGTCTGATTTTGATATTTTGACGATTACTATCAATTAATTTTTGTACAGAAATAGTATCTGAAATATATCCGAAAGCAGCTGTGACAATTTTTTTATCAAAATCTTCTTTTTCAATAACCAGACGAAATAATCCATCTTTGTTAGCAAGAATGCTTTTATTTGTTTTTAAAATAGAAATATCTGAATTAGCAATTGCCCGGCTGTTTTTAGAATCATGAATTTTTCCAGTTAGAATAAAAACATCTTTTTGATTCTCAGATAATCTTTCTTTCTCAAACGTTCGTGTTTCAGGCTGATATGATTTTTTGACGAATAGTATTCCATCAAAAATACTGTTCCATTTGGCTTTTATAGGAATATTGCCAAATGCCGAACAGTAAAAGGAATTAGTATCTTTTTTGTCAAATTCTACAAAAGTTTTGTAGTGTCCTTCGGCTACAAGTTGTTCCTCAATACTGTTTTTAGGAGGTGAAATAATAGGTAAAATTTTTCCTTCTACCAATCCATATTTTCCCTCATAAGAAGAAAAGGCAATACTGTAAATCTGATCTTTAAAATAGTTTTTTAGTATCCCTCCCATAGGTAAAGCACCTTCAAGAAGTTTTGCTCCACTTCCAGGAATATAATCTGTAAAACCAGTAGATTTTAATTCTAATTTAGATTGTTGCTGTAGATAATCTTCGGTTACTTCAGTATATTCTGTTTCGTTAATGTTTTTTGAGAAATGATAAGAAGCTCCCCAGCAGATCATTTTCTGGTTTGGATACATTTGGGATAAAAAAATCAAATTTTTCGCCATCTGTTCATCTCTTGGATTTTGAACTGCAATTTTTTGTTTTTGTAATTGCATAATATCAAAACCAGCATCAGAAATTTTGCTGGCAAAAACTTGCGTTATAATTTTTTCGTGAAAAGTGGGATTGTTAATTTTTTGTAGCGAATTTAAAATCAAATCGTAATCCTGATATAATTCTAAAGAATCTTTTTTGTTTGAAGCAATATTTGCTAAGTCTCTGTATACAAAAGCTTTCTCTATTCTTGTTAAACTATTTTTAGGAATTTCAATTTTTCTGTTTTCAAGAAGTTTTATTAAGTCATTCATATAATGATTTGAAAAAAGTAAACCTTCCTGATTGTCAAATCCTAAAATTTTTATAGTATCTTTTTGTTTTGCTCTTTGGTCAATATATGAAAGTAAATTTTGAAAAGATTTTGTGTCTGACCATATGTCTAAAATGCTTTGATCAAATATAGAAATTAGAGTTTTTTTCTTAGAATATTCCTCATATGCTTTATACTGATCATATAAACCGCTTTCAAAAACAATCATGTTGTAGTTCTGTTTTTCGTGCAGGTATTTTATAAGTTCTACTTTTTCATCAAAAGTAGCACCATCCCCATGAGATTGCTCTCCCAGTAATATTATTTTATTGGTTTTAATTTTCGGATCTAAGAAAGAATAATCATTTTTATTGATTTCGGAAAATTCACCAGATATTTTTTTTTGTGAAAAACTAAAATTAATAAGTAAGCTGAAGAATAAAGTAAAAAGGAATTTCATGGTATTATTGGGGATTTTCTAATCGGAGTTCTATTGAATTTAGCTTTTAATAAAATAAAAGCTAAAGGCTATCTATAAAAGACAGCCTTTATTTAATTTAAATCAAAACATAAATGTTTTAATTATGCAATTAGAGGTCCGCAAACTCTTTCACAAGAATTTCTAAGACTGCAAGTAGTTCCTATTGATAAGAATTGTTCTTGCTCCTGACCACCATTAACTTTTTTTTGTTCTTCTTTAGTAAGTGTTTTAACTTTTAAATTTTCTAATTTTAATTTTTTCATCTTTAATTTTTTAGATGTTAATAATGTTAGGTTATTTTTGATTTCTTGCTAGTAAAACTTCACCACGTGCACTTGGAGGCATTAAATTAGTTAAAGAAAATTCGTTCTAAAAATAGCACATTAAAAAATTATTTTGCAGTATTTTTTTTCTGTTTTTTTTGATTTTTATTAAATATGTAGTAATTGCTGTTGTTTTTTGTTAAAAAATTTATTTTTAAGAATAAAAAACAACTATTAGATCTTTATATTCAAAGTAAGGCTAAACCTACCACTTTTGGAAAGCCTTTTTTCTCATAATTCATTTATTATAATTATTTCTTGTTAATTAGCTCAAAAAGTTTTTTTGAATTTAGATGAATGTTTCAGAAAGAAATGTTTAAAATAGATAAAGAATGTTTTGTAATTTCGTAAACTTATGAACATACTTCGAAAAATACTCTTTCCTTTCGCCGTTTTGTACGGATTCATTACTTCAATCCGTAATTTTCTTTTTGATAATGGATTTTTAAAATCAACTTCATTTGATCTTCCTGTAATTGCAGTGGGAAATCTAAGCGTAGGCGGAACTGGGAAAACACCCCAAATTGAATACTTGATTCGTTTATTGTCTGATAAATATAAAATTGCCACTTTAAGTCGTGGGTACAAAAGAAAGTCTGATGGTTTTGTTTTGGCTGATGAAAATGCTAATGCCGAAATTTTGGGTGATGAGCCATTTCAGTTTTATCAAAAATTTCCAAATGTGATGGTTGCAGTTGATGCTAATCGGACGAATGGAATAACGCAATTACTTTCGCAAAACGAAAAACCTGAAATTATTTTGCTGGACGACGCTTATCAACACAGAAAAGTAAAAGCAGGCTTTTATATTTTACTGACATCTTACGATGATCTATATGCTGATGATTTTATGCTTCCAACAGGAAATTTACGAGAAAGCAGGAGCGGGGCAGAAAGAGCTAATATTGTTGTTGTTACAAAATGTCCAAATAATTTGACGGAAGAACAACAAGCTAAAATTAGATTGAAACTTAAGTTAAGTTGTTCACAACAAATCTTTTTTACTTTTATAAATTACGATGAAGTGATTTATGGAGCAGCTGAAAAAATTTCAGTAAGCGAAATTAAATCAGAATCTAAAATCCTTTTGGCTGGAATTGCAAAGCCAAAACCATTTTTTGATTATTTAAAAAATGAAAACGATGAATGCTTGACTTTTCCTGATCATCATCATTTTTCTGATGCCGATTTAGAAACTATTCAAAATAAAGCAAACGGAAAAAAAATAATTACAACCGAAAAAGATTACGTAAGACTAAAAGATTCAAAATTAATTTCTCAGTTGTATTATTTACCAATAAAAAGTTCTTTCATCAATCACCAGCAAAATTTTGACGCGACAATTTTGGAATATGTCAAAAAAAGCTTAGAATCTTAACGTGTCAGTATCTCAGCAACTTAGAAATTAATCAAAAAACTTAGCAATTGTGCTGTAAAATTCGTCTGGAACAAAAGGTTTTGTGATCACATCATCCATTCCGAAAGAAAGCAGCATATCTCTATTTTCGTCAAGTGATATAGCGGTTAAAGCAATAATTGGAGTTGCTTTGTCAAATTCTCTAATTAACTTCGTTGCAGTTGTTCCGTTGATTCCTGGTAAATGCACATCCATCAAAATCATATCAAAACGTTTGACTTTTAACAAATCAACTGCTTCTTCACCGTTATCAATAATCTCACAAGTTATGGATTTGTTTTCGAGCATTTTACGCGTAATCATCTGATTGATTTTGTTATCCTCAATCAGTAAAATTGATTTATGTTTCAATTGTTTATCGCTGTAAGGTTTAACTTCTTCGATTACTTCCAATGGTTCATTATTAATTTGAAAATTTAATTTGAAAGTAAACGTAGAGCCTTTACCCACTTCACTTTTTAATTTGATTTCGCCGCCCAACAGTTCGATTAGTTTTTTTACAATGGTTAGGCCAAGTCCTGTGCCGCCATATTTTCTATTTACTTCAATAGATCCTTGCGAAAAACTTTCAAAAACAGATTGTAATTTATCTTCAGGAATTCCGATTCCGGTATCTACAATTTCAAAATATATAGTTGCATTTTCCTCTTCTTGAGAATAGAGTTTTGCAATGACATTTACGTGGCCGTTTTGAGTAAATTTTAAAGCATTGTTAATCAAATTTAGAATGATCTGAGATAATTTGGTAGGGTCGCCAATCAAGTTGTCGGGAATTGCTTTGTCTATTTCTAAATTGAAATAATTTTTATTGGCGGTAGCTAATTCTTTAAGAGAACTTTGAATGTTGAAGAGAAGTTCCTTTAAGTTGAAACTGATATTTTCTACTTCAACTTTAGTCGAATCAATTTTGTTAATCTCAAGAATTTCGTTGATAAATGTAGTGAGGTAATTTCCAGAGAATTTAAGTGATTCTAAATATTTTAATTGTTTTTTCTTCGGATTATCTTCTAATAAAATATGAGTAATTCCGTTAATAGCATTCAATGGCGTCCGGAGTTCATGACTTACGGTTGATAAAAATTCGGAACGTGCTTTTGAAGCTTTTTCAGCTTTATTTTTGGCAAGAATCAATTCTTTGTTTTTCTCTCGAAGCAATAAATTATTCTGATTTCTGATGATATTGTTTTTATACAAAGCCAAGCTTAAAAGTGACAAAATCGAAATCAATGCAATGGCAAGAATACTAACAAGTTTGGAGTAACGATACGTTTTGAGCTGAATTTTTTCTTCGCTTTCCCGTTTAATTGTATTGTTTAAAGACTGTGCTTTTTTGAATTTTTCGAATTCATTAAGATCAATCTTGGTATTTTTTAATCTTAAAAGATAATTTTCGATTTGGTAATGCTCGTCCAAATAAGAATAGGCCAAATCAAAGTTTCTGTTTTTTTTGTAGAATTGGCTGATTGCTAATACAATTTTAGATTTCTGTGCAAGATCATTTGTTTTTGCATTGTATTCTAATGCATTATCAAAATAAATAATAGCAGAATCATTTCGTTTAAGCTGTGTTTCAATTAGTCCAAGCTGATAATAGGCATCTATTTTTGTTTTTAAAATAGATGCATTGTCTGTCTTTTTCGTTATTTTTTGAAAAGTCTTAGCTGCTTGTGTTAAATCTTTATTGGCTTTTAGTGCTAATGCCTTTTGATAATCTAAAACTTCGGCATGATCAACAATATTAAGCTGTTTTAGGAGATCCTGAGCTTTTATATAATAAGTTGAAGCGGTTTTATAATCGCCTTTTGCTGTATTAGTTACGCCAATATAATGCAATGCCAATACTTTGGTACAGCTTGGTTTTAAAGTATCAAAGAGAGAAACAGTTTTATGAAAATTTTTTAAAGCCTCTTCGTATTTCTGCTGATTGTAATAAATTTTCCCCAGCTTAAAAGTCTGATTGGCCAGGTTTTCTTTTTTACCGTTTGCCTCACAAAAATTAATTGATTTTTTGGTGTAAAGTACTGCCTGATTGTACTTTTTATTGTTAAGATTGGCATTGGCCAGCTTGTTATAATAGGAAACGCTGTCTGTACTCTTTTTAGTTTGAGAATACAAAAACGAAGTAAAAAAACAAACAACAATAAAAAGATAGTATTTCATGTATTGCAATGCTTTTACAATGAATTTTATTTTTTTCTTAACAGTAAGATCAAATCTATCAATCGTGATGAATAGCCAATTTCGTTATCGTACCAACCTACAACTTTTACCATTTTATCGATAACCGAAGTGAGTTGTGCGTCAAATAAACACGAATGTGTATTGCCAATTACATCGACCGAAACAATCGGATCTTCTGTATAATCTAATATTCCTTTTAAATTTGTTTTTGAGGCTTCTTGAAATGCTTTATTAATTTCTTCAATGGTCACTGCGCGTTTTACATTGAAGGTAATATCTGTCAATGAACCGTCTGGAACTGGTACACGAATACCACAACCTCCGATTTTATTATGCAATTTAGGAAAAATTTTTGTTAATGCCTTAGCTGCTCCTGTAGTTGTTGGAACAATTGACTGACTTGCACCTCTCGCCCTGCGTAAATCCTTATGCGGCTGGTCGTGAAGACTTTGGTCTGTTGTAAAAGAATGTATCGTTGTAATATAAGCTTGCTCGATTCCGCACAATTCTTCGATGATTTTAATCATCGGTGCAGCATTGTTAGTGGTGCAGCTCGCATTAGAAACAATATTTTCTGTACCTTCTAAGATATTTTCATTTACTCCTAAAACTACTGTTTTTATAGTGTCAACTTCAGAAGGAGCTGATAAAATAACTCTTTTAGCTCCCGCTTCTAAGTG
This sequence comes from Flavobacterium artemisiae, assembly GCF_042678225.1. NCBI lineage: Bacteria > Pseudomonadati > Bacteroidota > Flavobacteriia > Flavobacteriales > Flavobacteriaceae > Flavobacterium > Flavobacterium artemisiae. Next base: position 288,793 of record NZ_JBHUDZ010000002.1, read on the forward strand.
AAGATTTAAATCTTCATGTGTTTTGTATTTACCTGTTGATTCAATTACAAAATCAATATTGTGTGATTTCCAATCTAAATTTATGATATTTTTTTCATGAAAAAAGAAAAAATGACGCCCGTCTACAATAATTCCATTTTCATCAAAATTTACGGCAGCAGGCAAAACGCCGTGAATACTGTCATATTTAATTAAATGCGACATTGTTTTGTTGTCCGCGATATCGTTTATGGCAATAACTTCGATGTCGGGATGATTTAAAAGCAGGCGAAATAAATTTCTTCCAATTCTTCCAAATCCATTAATAGCTACTCTTGTTTTCAAATGAACGGTAATTTGTTAGGTAGTTTAACTATCCAATTTAATTTTAAATCGGATAGTTAAACGAATAACTTTTTTTAAAGAATGTGTTTTTGTGCTTTATATGAAGAACGAACTAGTGGTCCGCTTTCTACATGTCTAAATCCTAGATCAAGACCAAATTTTTCGTATCGGGCAAATTGCTCAGGAGTAATAAATTCTTTTACAGGAAGATGTTTTTTTGTTGGTTGTAAATATTGTCCAATAGTTACCACATCAACATTAGCATTTTTTAAATCGGTCATAGTCTGAAAAACTTCTTCTTCAGTTTCTCCAAGACCAAGCATAATTCCAGATTTAGTTCTGTTAATTCCTTTTTCTTTTAAGTAACGCAGCACTTCAAGGCTTCGGTCATATTTTGCCTGAATTCTAACTTCACGTGTTAAACGGCGAACAGTTTCCATATTGTGCGAAACCACTTCTGGATTGGCTTCTACAATACGGTCAATGTTTCTTTCCATTCCTTGAAAATCAGGAATTAAAGTTTCTAAAGTTGTATTCGGATTCATTCTGCGAATAGCTCTTACAGTTTCCATCCAGATAATAGAACCGCCATCTTTCAAGTCGTCTCTGTCAACGCTTGTCACAACAGCATGCTTAATGTTCATAATTTTAATAGAACGAGCCACTTTTTCAGGTTCGTCCCAATCTACCGTTTCTGGTCTTCCGGTTTTTACGCCGCAAAAACCGCAGGAACGCGTGCAGACATTTCCTAAAATCATAAAAGTAGCGGTGCCTTCTCCCCAGCATTCTCCCATATTTGGGCAGCTTCCCGAGGTGCAAATTGTATTTAAGCTGTATTTGTCAACCAAACCTCGAAGTTCGGTATATTTTTGTCCAATTGGAAGTTTAACCTTTAACCATTTTGGTTTTGCAGGTGGTATATTTTCAACGACTGTTTCCATATATCAATATTCAAAAGACAAAGATACGGAATGTAGTTTATTTGAACGCTTTAATTTGCTATTCGTTTATTCTCAAGTTTAGTATCGCTGTTTGAAAAATATTGAATTTTAGTGTTAAATTATTGTTTTATTGAGTCTTATAAATCCTGTTTTTTGAGTTTCTGATATTTGTTTGTGCTATTTTTTGAGTCTTTTAAAAAATCAAGATTCTGTCTTAATCTGTTATAAATTAGGCTCAACGGGATAATGGTAGTTTTTTGCTGTAGTAATTTTGTTGTTAATATTAATCAGTTAAAAAATTATAAAAAATGAGATTTATTGTATTAGGAATTTTATTTACTTCTTTTAGTTTTACAAATATGAATGCGCAAATTCTTTCAGACAAAACAATGGGAGCTGTAGGAAAAGGTATAAGTGGTTTTACTTTTAGTGATGCAGATGCCGCTGCATTAGCAAAAGAAGCTATTGTTGTAATGGATCAAAATAATCCTGTTGCAGGTCCAGCCGATGGTTACACACTTCGATTAAATCGATTGTTTGGTAATCATATTAATAGTGAAGGTGTTGATTTGAATTATAAAGTTTATTTAGTAAAAGATATAAATGCTTTTGCAATGGCTGACGGAAGTGTTCGTGTATTTGCGGGCTTAATGGATATTATGGATGATAATGAATTACTTGCTGTGATAGGTCATGAAATCGGCCACGTTGTAAATCATGATTCAAGAGATGCTGTAAAAGCGGCATATAAAAAAGAAGCTTTATTAGATGCTGCAGCAGCTCAGTCAGGAAAAATTACGTCTCTTACAGATTCTCAACTAGGAAAATTGGGTAGTGCAATGATTGATAGTAAACATAGCAGAAAGCAAGAATCAGAAGCCGATTTGTTTTCTTATAATTTTATGAAAAAATATAATTATGATGTGAATGCCGTAGAATCGGCATTTAGAATTCTTCAGAAATTAAGTGAAGGTCAAGACGCTTCGTTTTTTGCTAAAATGCAAAGTTCGCACCCAGATTCTGGTAAAAGAGCCGATGAAGCGAAAAAGAGAGCAACAAAAGACGGATTGTATAAAGCTTATGAACAGCAAAAGATTGATAATACTGCGCCAGTGGTAAAGACAACGGCAAAAAAGGCTACAACTCCAAAAAAGACAGCAAAAAAGAAATAATTATTGTTGGAAACCGGTAAATCTTAGATCTGCCGGTTTTTTTTATGTCATGAAAATACCATTTTAAATGCATTCTTAATTCGCCTAAAATTTATATCTTTATTTGTTAAAAAAGAAGTTTTTAATAAAATGGAAATAATATTTTGTTGTACTACATTTGATGTTAAATTGTAATTATAAAAAATATGAGAAAGAACTTTGTAATAATGACACTTGTGTTGGCATCTTTTAGTTTTACTAAAATGACAGCACAGATTAATTTTGGTGAAAAAGCAATAGGTGCAGTTCAAAAAGGTGTTGCAGGTTTTACATTTAGTAATGCCGATGCTGCAAAATTATCTAAAGAAGCAGTAGATAAATTAGATGCTGAACACGAAATTGCCGGACCTACAGATGGTTATACTTTAAGATTGAATAGAGTATTTGGAAAACATGCTACTACAGATGGCGTTACACTAAATTATAAAGTGTACAAAATAAAAGAAGTTAATGCTTTTGCAACTGCAGACGGAAGTGTTCGTGTATATTCTGGTTTAATGGACATTATGGATGATAATGAATTAATTGCTGTTATTGGACACGAAATTGGCCACGTTATCAACAATGATTCTAGAGATGCAATTAGAGCAGCATATCAAAAAGAAGCTTTGATGGATGGTGCAGCTTCTCAATCGGCTACTATTGCAACTGTAACAGACAGTCAGCTTGGTAAAATTGGAAGCGCTATTATCGATAGTAAATACAGTCGTAAGCAAGAATCAGAAGCAGATTTGTTTGCTTATAATTTTATGAAAAAAAATGGTTACAATGTGAATGCGGAAGAATCTGCATTTAGAATTTTAGCTAAAATGAGCGAAGGTGCAGAAGCGTCGTTTATTGATCAAATGATGAGTTCACATCCAGATTCTAAAAAAAGAGCAGATGATGCGAAAGCAAGAGCAGAAAAAGATGGTGCCTACAAGTTGTATGTACAGCAAAAAATCGTGAACACTGTTCCGGCTACAACAACAAAGAAAGCGACAACGACTAAAAAAACTACAAAAAAGAAGAAATAAAAATCTTTAAAGTAGAAAAGTATAAACCCCGACAGATTCAAGATTTGTCGGGGTTCTTTTTTTTATCCTAAAACGTGGAATGCAAGTACTTTTTGTACATCATAAACATTAACCGATTTATTGAACTGCTTTACAATACTCGGATTTAATTCGCTTGAAACCCAAATTTTTAATTCGGCATCAAGATCAAAAGTTCCAGCAGTTTCGACGCTGAATCTTGTAATGCTTTTGTACGCAATAGATTTGTATTCTGTTTTGCTTCCAGTAAGACCTTGCACATCAACCAGAATTAATCTTTTGTTAGTGAAAATAAAAGTATCACGAATAAGTTTAAAACCCATTTCGATTTCTTCATTATCAGTCAAAAGCTGTCCGTATCTTTTAATTAAATCTTCTTGGCTTACAGCGCCTGCATTGCCAAGAATTGCAGAAAATATTCCCATTGTTTTTGTTTTTGATTTTTTAAGTAAATTGATTTATTTGTAGTAAAAGTAATAAAAACAGAATAGTTTTTACACGATTAAAAGGTTAAGTTAAATTTAGATTTATAGTGAATCTTTTGATTTAACTTAACCTTTTAATCATTAGTGGAATGAAAGCAAAAAAAAAGCAGAACCTAAGTTCTGCTTTTTTATTATTTATTGTATTTCCGTTTTTATTGTAATCGGAAGATTATATGCGGTACGCACTGCTTTTCCATCAAGAATTCCAGGCGACCATTTAGTTTTTAATGATTTTAAAACTCTAATGGCTTCTTTTCCCATTCCATAACCTGGATCGTTTTTCACAACGATATCTGTTAAAGATCCGTCTCTTTCAACGATAAAAGAAACATATACTCTAAGTGTTTTTTCTTCATCAAGTTCTGGTCTGTTAAAATTTCTTCCAACATAGTTATAGAAATTCTGGATTCCACCAGGAAACTCAGGCATCTTATCTAGAGCAGTTGGAATAAACGGTTCATTAGTTGGAGTAACTGAAACAGGGCTTCCGTTTTCTACGCCGCCAGGACCTCCTGGTAACGGATTAGAAGTAGCAGGTCCAGTTCCCGAATTAGCATTGTCAACAGTTGGTACGTTATCAACATTTGGTGCAATATTTTGTACCGCATCTTGAGTTTTACTTACTACAGGATTAACTAATTGTTTAGCATCTGTAGCAGTTGTAGTACTTTGTTGTACTGGCGGTGCTATTGGCGCCGGCGGAGGCGTTATAACATGCGGATCGATTGTTACGGGCGTAAGCGGTATGTCAATCGGCTCCTTAGGTTCCACAATCGGATCGGTTTTGAATTGATTAATCAAAACAGGTATGCTACTCACAGCAGTTAATAACAATAAACCCATAAATAGAGCAGTGACAGTGGTTTTAGCATTCTCTTGGCGTAATTGATACGCTCCATACTCTTTGTTTCTGTTTTCGAAAACAAGATCAGTCCACTTGGATTCGTAAAGGCTTAATTTAGACATAATTTTGGGTTTTAAGGTTAAGTAACTTTAAATCATACGCAATAAGTTTTGGTTGAGCTACAATAGGAATTGTAGTTTTAATGTGTGGAATAATTAACTTTTTAAGAACAAAGAAAAGAAATTCTTGTTCTTTTATTAAAGATAATAAATTATCTGTTACGTTCGATAATTTCTGCCAATAATTTTTTAGCACGCAAAAGTTTTACTTTTACACTGCTCAAAGGCTCGTCTATCTTAACAGCAATTTCCTGATAAGACATTTCTTGAAAATATCGCAGCTGAATCACTTCTTGATAATGTGGTTTAAGTTCTTTGATGCATAGGAGCAGACGAGAAAGATTCTGTTCTTTAATTAATGCATCTTCTGCAGATGGAGTGGGATCAGCAATATTGTAAGCCTGCTGATCTTCGTTGTCAGTAATTTCAATAAAAAGATTGGTTTTCTTTTTTCGAAGTAAATCAATATAGACGTTTTTTGCAATAGCAATCAGCCATGTATTGAATTGAAATTCTGGGTTATAAGAAGCTATTTTGTCAAATGCTTTAGAAAAAGTTTCTATTGTAATGTCTTCTGCAATGGTTTCGTTTTCGGTACGTTTAAGCATAAAGCCGTACACCTCATTCCAATAATGATCTAATAAAAAAGTAAAGGCGATCTGATCGCCTTTTTTTGCTTTTTCTATTTTAGAATTTATTTCCAATATACTGGTTTTGAGAAGATATTAGTTATAAAGATATTAATTTGCGTTAATATAAGTGCTATCTCAACAACTGGAAACCAAAATTTTAAATCCTTTTCTTTTAGTTTTCCTGCAGAACAGCCTATTACTGTCCAAACTACAGTGTAACGAGTTGCTAAAATTGCTAAAACGGCGATCCATTCAAATTGGAAAGACAGCAGTATTATAACTAATAAAAAGAAAAATAATTGTGATAAGAAAAATAAACCTAACTGCATTTTATCAAAAAACTTATAATGTTCTGCAGTAGAGATATGTCTTCTTTTTTGTGTGAACCATTCTCCAAAAGTTTTTTTAGGCTCAGAATAAGTAAAGCTTTCTGGCGTGTAAGAAATGGTAGTATTCTCTTTGTTAGCCGCTTGATTGATAAACAAATCATCATCACCAGAACGAATCTGAATATGATCGATAAATCCGTTTACATTAAAGAATTCCTCTTTTTTGTAAGCCAAATTTCGACCGACTCCCATGTAAGGAAGTCCCGATTTTGCCCAAGAAAAATATTGAATTGCTGTTAAAACAGTTTCAAAACGAATAATTTTATTTAAAAATGAGCGTTCTACTTTTTCATAACCGCCGTAACCCAAAACAATAGTTTTTTCGGCAGTAAATTGCGAGGTCATAGCTGTAATCCAATCTTTAGAAGAAGGATAACAATCGGCATCCGTAAATAATAAATATTCCTTTTTTGCAGCTTTTATTCCAAGTGTCAAGGCGTATTTTTTATTTCCCCAAAAAGCTTCGTTGTTCTCTACTTTTACCAAACGAATATTTGAATATTTTTGTTCAAATTCTTCGAAAATTTCAAGAGTTTCATCACTTGATGCGTCGTCAATCAAAACGATTTCAAAATCGGGATAATCTTGCTCTGCCAAAAGCGGGATGTATTTTTTTACGTTTTCTTCTTCGTTCTTAGCACAAACAATTACAGAAACCGAAATATTTTTAGGTGTAATTTGTTGAGGTTTGGCAAAAGCAAACTTTCCAAAAATTCCGAGATAATAAAAAAGTTGAACAACAACAATAGCAATAAAAAAGTAAAATATGTATATAAGCATCTGATTTATTTGGTTCTTATTAAAATTCACGTTCTGCGACTGCAAATGTACTTATGAATTCTTTAAATTCAATAAGTAAAACCGATTTACTTTCGGCATTTTGACATTTCTTTTGCAACGGCAATAGACTGAGGGTTTTCGGTCTTTTCTAGTTCCAAAATTATGTTTTTATAATTGTGATCGTCACGGTTTTGAGAGAGTTTTTTTGTGGCTTGAATTTCCTCAATTTCTATTTCAAAACCAAAGATTCCTCTGGCTTCGCGCATTGTTTTTGAAGATAAATCTTCAACACGAATTGGCTTCGCAGAATTTGCTTCGTATTTGTCAACCAGTTTTTTTAATTGCTCTACTGAAGTTTCGTAATCTACTATTTTGATTCTTCCATAAACATGTACAGCTATGTAATTCCAAGTAGGAACATTTTCATGATCGTACCAAGAAGAAGAAATATAGCTGTGCGGTCCCGTAAAAACAGCCAAAACTTGGTCATTTTCTTTAAAGCCGTCAGCTTGCGGATTTAGTTTTGAAATATGACCTTCCAAAATTTCTTTTCCGTCGGCATTAATTCCTAATTCAATCGGAATATGAGTTGCAGTTAATTTTCCGTTGGTTTGATTAATGAGAATTCCGAAACTATTTTCTTTTAAAAATGCTCTGATTTCTTCCTGATTTTCGTTTTTGTATAAGTCTGGTGTGTACATTTTTTTCTTTTTTTGGTTCAAAGACCCAAAGAGACAGAGGTTCAGAGGTTTGTAGTCTTAAATCACATTTACTTCAGCTTCAATCTGAATACCAAATTTTTCAAAAACAGTTTTTTGAACTTCTTTTGAAACGGCTAAAATTTCTTGTCCCGTTGCATTTCCATAATTTACCAAAACCAAAGCTTGATTTTTGTGAACACCAGCATCTCCAAAACGTTTTCCTTTAAAACCAGCTTGCTCAATCAGCCAGCCGGCAGGAACTTTTACTTCGGTTTCAGAAACTTTATAAAACTTCATTTCTGGGAATTTCTGGTGAATTTCCTCAAATTGAGTTTTTGATATAATTGGGTTTTTAAAGAAACTACCGCTGTTTCCTAACTCTTTCGGATCAGGAAGTTTACTTTGTCTAATTGCGATTACTGCATTACTGACATCTTTTAAAGTAGGTTCAGTAATATTGTTTTTGGCCAATTCAGCCAAAATATCTCCGTAAGAAGTATTGATTTTGTGATCTCGTTTAGTCAATTTAAAAACAACAGACGTAATAATATATTGATCTTTTACTTCGTGTTTAAAAATACTTTCACGGTAGCCAAAATTGCATTCTTTATTGTCGAAAGTTCTCATTTCCTGAGTTGCAATATTCATCGCTTCGCAAGAAACAAAAGTGTCTTTAATTTCTGTTCCGTAAGCACCGATATTTTGAACTGGGGTTGTGCCCACATTTCCAGGAATTAGCGACATATTCTCTAAACCGCCAAAATTATGGTCAATGGTATATAAAACGAAATCATGCCAAGTTTCCCCAGCTTGACTTTCTACCCAAACAAAATCATCGTCTTCTTTGATTATTTTTTTGCCTTTTAAATCAATATGAATAACAAGTGCGTCAATGTCTTTAGTTAAAAGCATATTGCTTCCGCCTCCCAAAATAAATTTTTTCTCGTTTTTGTTTTCCTGTAAAATCGTTTTTAATTCTACAACAGAATGAACGGCAACAAATTGTTTGGCATTGGCTTCAATACCGAATGTGTTATGTTTTTTTAAAGAAAAATTGGATTGGATTTCCATAGATAAAAGGCTTTTTAATATGGTTCAAAAGTAAGGATTATAAGTTTTGGTTTAACCGCAAAGACGCAAAGTTTGCGCAAAGTCCGCAAAGCTTGTTTTTGTCGAGACGATTCTTATGCGTTTTGTGATTTAGAAACGGTCTTCTCTAAAAACAAAGCCATCATAATTCGTTATTTCGGTTTTAAAATCTTCTATTGAGTATAAAAAAGATTCCGCACATTCAATGAAATAATCAATTGTATCGTGATATAATTTGGTATAATCGTTTTTTTTGTCTTCTAATATATCAAAAAATAGATTTGAGGCTTCTGTTAATAATTTGTTTTCTTCTAAACCTTTTAGTTTGCCGATTAGTTCTTCTCTTTCGGTTGAGTAAGCTTCTATGTTAGAGATTATAAACTTGATTGATAAAATGATTAAAAAATCTATTACTAATTCTATTTCCCTCGCGTTTGAAGGTACAGAAATATCTACTTTTTTAGAAGATCCTTCTTTTTCTGCTATTTTTTGGTAATACATGTTTAAGCCATCTTCTCCTATAGATAAAATTTGGTTTTCGAATCTAGAATGAAGTGTTAAGATTTCCTTGAATCCTAAATCAATATGAAATGTCTCAATATCCTCGACTTCATCATTGTAATAGTCATCAATCCAATTAATTATTGCTTCAAACTCGAAATGATTAATTTTACAAAAATCAGTTTTTGTTTTAAAGATTATTTCTTCAAATGAAAGTGGGGTAAAAATCGAGTTTTTGTTAATCTCAGTTATGTAATCTTTAAAATTAGAAATCAGCTTGTCTGGAAAATAGTGATGTTTTTTTTTCGTTAATTTTACGTCAGTCAGTTTTTGTAATAAGTTGATTGATGTTCTATCTGTGTCGATTTTATAATAATTGAAATATCCACTCATTTTATTTTGTTTTTAATAGGATAAGCAATTTTATTTGTTCAATAACTCATGATATTTCTCCGAAACAACCTTCATATTAATATCATAATTAGCATTTTCCTCCACAAATTTTCTATTTCGAATAATGGCTTCATTTCGCAATTCAGGATTTTCAAAAGACCAGATTAATTCTTCTGCTAACATTTCAATATCATCAATTGTAATTAATTGACCATTTTCGCGGTGTTTGATCCAGCTTTGATTTCCGGCAATATCAGAAACGATAGGATAACAATTGCAAGCCATAGCTTCGAACAAAGAAGCAGAAACGCCTTCGGTAATCGGCATGCTGATGTAGATATTGGATTTTTGTAAAAGATTAGGAAGTTCTGTATTCGGAATTCTTCCTGTAAAAATCACTTTGTTTTCGATTTGTAATTCTTTAGCTAAATCTTTTAAAAACTGCAATCGAGTTCCGTCACCCACAATAGTTAACGAAAAATCGATTCCTTTTTGATTTAAAACTCCAAAAGCTTTTAAAATAGAATCGTGTCGGTACTCTGGCTGAAGTGAACGTGTCACAATCGCTTCAATTTTATTTGAATTATTTATTGAAGGAGTAAAACGCGATAAATCAATTCCTTTTGGAAGAACCAAAACTTTGTTCATATCAACGCCAGTTGCTTTCATGTGAATTGCCATGACAGGCCCCCAAGCATGAATTAAATGCGCTTTTTTGAAAGCATATTTCTGAATGAATTTTTTAAAAGGATATAATGAAGAGCCTTCTGGCCATAAATCTGTTCGTCCTTGCTGTGCGATTGCAATAGTTTTAGATCCTGATAAAGCGGCTAGAAAACCATAACTGGTCGTTCTTTCGGCGATTACCATGTCTGGTTTTTCTTTTTTAATAATTTTTCGAATAGAAATAGGAGAGAAGAAATACTCTAAAATGCGTTTCAATCTGTTGGTTTTCGAATTATTTGGGGTTTGAAGTTCCCATGTAATAATTTCAAAATCGCCAAATTGTTTCAAACCATTCATCCAAGTTATGGCATCAGCGCGGTAAGATTCTCCCAGAAAAAGTATTTTTCTTTTCATTCTATGGTTTAAATTTTTTCGCCACGAATTTCACTAATTTCTACGAATTAAGGTTTAAAACTATGAAATATTTTTTCGCCGCGAATTCATGAATAATTCGTGAATAATTCGTGAATTCGTGGCGATCAATTTTTTTAAAATTCTTCTGTCTCTAAAGCACGGTTGATGAATTCGTTTAAAGGCTTAAGAACAATTAATTTTTTAGTCATTTTAGAAACAAAATCTTTCTGAAGCACTTCTGAAATATCGTATTTTTGAGAAACCGTAAAGCTTTTTAGTTTCAAAAACTCAATTGCCGGATGATCTTTTTCGTAGCCTCTCGGCATGCTCTTAAGTGAATTGTTTTCGTTTACTTCTAAACTTCCGAATTCTTTCTTGAAATTTTTATCCGCTAAAATGGCTTCCAAATCTTCATGAAAAAACGCAATTTCTTTACGTACTTTTTTAAGTTCGTCAGCGTCTGGAGAATAAAATCCGCCGGCAATAAAACTTGCGCCTTTTTCTATATGAACGTAATAACCGGAACGATTTGCACCTTTCGCGCCAGCCGAAAGCCAGACGCCCAAATGTGCTTTGTAAGGAGATTTATCTTTAGAAAATCGAATATCACGATTGATTCTAAAAGTACAGTTTTTAACTTCTAACAAATCCAGTGAAGGATCAAGCGGTTTCATCGCGTCCAAAAAATCGCTTACCAATTGATGATAATCTTTTTTGAAAACTTCGTATCTCTTTTTGTTGTCCTGAAACCATTCTCTATTGTTGTTCTTTTTTAAATCGTCTAAAAACTGTAATGATTCTTTCGTTAGCATATTGTGTGTTTTTTTGATTGCAGTTGTTTTTTTAAGACTGCCACTAATTACACGAATTTACACTAATTTTCTTATTGGTTATTGATCAACTTTGACAAAGTTTCAAACTTTGTCAAAGTTTTGATTAGTGAAATTCGTGTAATTCGTGGCGAAAAAAAATCACAAATTGAATATCTTATAACTCTGATGTGTCGATTTTACAATTGTTTCGGTACGTTCAGGATGAGTGTCAGAAATGAATAATTGACCGAAAGTTTCGCTGTTTACCATTTCTACAATCTTTGCTACACGCGTTTCGTCTAGTTTGTCAAAAATATCATCAAAAAGTAAAATTGGTTTTACGCCGCTTTGTTTTTTTAAGAATTCAAACTGCGCCAGTTTCAATGCAATCAAAAATGATTTCTGCTGCCCCTGCGAGCCGAATTTTTTAATCGGATGCGAATCAATTTCAAAAGATAAATCATCTTTATGGATTCCGACACTTGTATAATGCAGTGCACGATCTTTGTTTATATTTTCCTGTAAAAGCGTTAATAAGTCTTTTTCGAATAAATGACTTTCGTAAACCAATTGTACACTTTCTTCCGATCCCGTTATATCGTGATGATGTTTATTAAATATAGGTAGAAACTGCCCTATGAAATCTTTTCTTTTTTCGAAAATCGAGTTTCCAAATTCCTGTAATTGCTCATTATATATAGACAAGGTATCGTTGTCAAAAACATGATTTAGAGCAAAATATTTTAAAAGCGCATTTCGCTGCACGATTACTTTTTGGTACTGAATAAGCTGATGAAGATAAGTAGAGTCTAATTGCGAAATCACACTATCCATAAATTTACGGCGGGTTTCACTTCCTTCAACAATTAAATCGCGGTCGGCAGGTGAAATAATCACAAGCGGAATAAAACCAATGTGATCTGAAAATTTATCGTAAGCTTTTCCATTACGTTTTAAAACTTTCTTTTGGCCTTTCTTTAAACTGCAGACAATTTGTTCGGTTCGTTCGCTTTTTTCTAATTCGGCATCAATTACAAAAAACTCTTCACCATGTTTAATGTTTTGAACGGCAAGCGGATTAAAATAACTTTTTCCGTAAGCCAAATGATAAATAGCATCTAATACATTGGTTTTTCCGATTCCGTTTTTGCCGACAAAACAATTGATTTTGTGGTCAAATTCGAAACTTGCCTCAGAAAAGTTTTTGTAATTAAATAAGGAGATTTTGTTTAAATGCATTTTTAAAAGAAACCACAAAGGTACAAAAAGGAAGATTCTTAAAGAAGTTTAATATTTTGATAAATCAGAACCTAAATATACTATTCTGCTAATATAAAATCAAGTTCGGGATTAAGTGTCGAAATGATTAGAAAAGTCTTGGTAATAAGGAAATAAACGACGTTTTGAGCTGATTAGTTTTGGCGCTTTCGCGGAAGCATAAAAGCAAATGCAAAATATTTCTTTTAAAATAGTGATAAAATCGAAATTTTTTACGTCAATTTCAATAAAAATTTTATTTTTGCCGTTCACTAAATAATTTTTAAATGGCAACTTACAATAAAAGAGGATATAAGACACCAAAAGAGAAGGAAGTTAAAGAAGTTACTGAAGAGCAACAAGTAATTATTGACGAAAAAGACAGCACAACAGCTGGCGTTTTTTCAAAATTAGACGAGACAGCTTCAAAAACTGAGGATTGGGTGGCTAAAAATCAAAAAATCATTATTGGTTTAGTTGCAGGTATTGCAATTGCTACAATTGGATATTTAGGTTACCAAAAATTTATTGCAAATCCTAAGCAGGAAGAAGCAGCAAGCGAAATGTTTGTAGCACAGCAAAATTTTGAAAAAGCTTTAAACGGTGTTTCTAGCGATTCATTATACAAATTATCATTAAACGGTTCAGAAGGTAAATTCGGATTTGTTAAAATCGCTGACGAATATTCTGGAACAGATGCAGGAAACTTAGCAAACTACTACGCAGGTATGGCTTACTTAAATACAGGTAAGTATGACGATGCTATTAAATATTTAGGAGAATTCAAATCAGAAGATATAATCTTAAGCGCTCTAGCAAAAGGTGCTATCGGTGATGCTTATTCTCAAAAAAACCAGCCAAAAGAAGCTTTAGACTATTATGAAAAAGCAGCTTCTTCTAACAAAAATGATTTTACAACGCCTCGTTTCTTGTTAAAAGCTGGAAAAACAGCTTTAGCTTTAGGTCAAAAAGAAGATGCTTTAAAGTATTTTAATGATATTAAAGATAATTACGATGCAACTCCAGAAGCAGCAACTATTGATGCTTTGATCGGATTAGCACAATAAAAATTTTAGACTTTAGATTTAAGATTGTAGATTTGTATTTAAGAATATAAAATCAAAAATCTAAAATATAAAAGATGGCTACTGAAAATAAAAATCTATCAGAATACGATAAAAACACAATCCCAAATGCGAAAGACTTTCGATTTGGGATTGTTGTTTCTGAATGGAATGATACTATAACTGAAGGATTGTATAACGGCGCTTTTGAGGCGCTAATCGATTGTGATGTTCCAGCACAGCAAATTATTCGTTGGAATGTTCCAGGAAGTTTTGAGCTTATTTATGGAGCAAAGAAAATGCTTCAGACTCAAAATGTAGATGCCGTTATCGTAATTGGCTGTGTAATTCAAGGCCAGACAAAACATTTTGATTTTGTTTGCGAAGGCGTTACGCAAGGAATTAAAGATTTGAATGTGCAAACAGATATTCCGGTAATTTTCTGCGTTTTAACAGATAACAATATTCAGCAGTCTATTGACAGAAGCGGTGGTATTCACGGAAATAAAGGTACAGAAGCAGCAATTGCAGCTATAAAAATGGCTTATATTCGTCAGCAGGCTTCAATAGCACATTCTTTTAATCAGCCATTATTGTCTTCGGGCGCCCTTCAAATCGAAGAAACTCCAATAAAAATCGAAAAAGAATAAACACATTTGTTTTAAAAATAATAAAACCTATACTGTGTCATAATAGTATAGGTTTTTTGTTTTTTTTATGATGAGTGTTATTCCAAAACCAAACCAAAATTCACTAAATTTGTGCTTCTTGGTTCGAAAAAACTTAACCTAACTTTTAAATTATTTTTGCTTAATGTCGAGTATTATTCAATTGCTTCCAGATCACGTTGCTAACCAAATTGCTGCCGGAGAAGTGGTTCAAAGACCAGCTTCGGTTGTAAAAGAGTTGTTAGAAAATGCTGTAGATGCAAAAGCAACAGACATTAAATTGATTATAAAAGATGCGGGTAAATCTTTAGTTCAGGTTATTGACAATGGTGTAGGAATGAATGTTACCGACGCTCGTTTGTGTTTTGCTCGTCATGCGACATCAAAAATACGTCAGGCCGAAGATTTGTTTTCGCTTGGTACAAAAGGTTTTCGTGGAGAAGCTTTGGCTTCTATTGCAGCGATTGCACACATGGAAATGAAAACCAAACAAGATCAAGACGAACTAGGAACGCATATTATAATTGAAGGAAGTAAGTTTGTTTCGCAAGAAGTTGCTGTTTTGCCAAAAGGAACTTCGTTTGCGGTTAAAAACTTATTTTTTAATATTCCTGCGCGTCGTAATTTCTTGAAATCGGATACAGTCGAATTTCGTCATGTTATGGATGAATTTCAGCGTGTAGCTTTGGCACACCCAAATATTCATTTTACTTTTTACCATAACGGAAGCGAAATGTATAATCTCCCTGCCGCTGGTTATCGCCAGAGAATTGTAGGAATAATGTCTGGGAAAACCAATGAAAAACTGGTTCCCGTTAATGAAGATACCGAGATTATAAATGTTCAAGGATTTGTCTGCAAACCCGAGTTTGCTAAGAAAAATAGAGGAGAACAGTTCTTTTTTGTTAACGATCGATTTATTAAAAGCGGTTACCTGCACCATGCAGTGATGTCGGCTTATGAAGGATTATTAAAAGACGGCTCGCAGCCAAGTTATTTCTTGTATCTGCAAGTACCGCCAAATACTATAGATATCAATATTCATCCGACTAAAACAGAAATTAAGTTTGATGATGAACAAGCGTTGTATGCTATTTTAAGAGCGTCAATTAAACATAGTTTAGGACAATTTAATGTTTCTCCGGTTTTAGATTTTGATCGTGACTCTAATTTAGATACACCATATCATTATAAAGATGTAGAAGCAGAAGTGCCTACCATTCAGGTTGATGGGACATTTAATCCGTTTACAGATGATAAAACCAATCAGCATTATAGTAAAGCGAGTTCTGGCGGGTCAAGTTATAGTTCTGGTTCATCTGGATCTTCTTCGGGTTCATCATTTTCAGGATCGTCTTACTCAGGTTATTCAAAAAAAGTAGAGCCAACTGCAAGCTGGGAAAGTCTTTATGTAGGTTTGGATATTGAGAATCCGGAAAGTATAGAAAGTTCGCCTTTTACATTTGAAAATGAAGAAGTAACTTCTTCTCTTTTTAATGATGATGAAGTAGAGCAAGCGACTCAGAAAACATATCAAATTCATAAAAAATATATTGTTTCGCCAATAAAATCAGGAATGATTATTGTGGATCAGCAACGCGCTCACCAGCGTATTTTGTACGAGCAGTTTTTGCTGAACATGACAGTTGATCAGGCTTCGAGCCAGCAATTATTGTTTCCGTTAGATTTGTTTTATTCGGCCGCAGAATTAGAATTAATAGAAGAATTAAAACCTTCGCTGGAAACTACAGGATTTGTTTTTGACGAATCAAAAAAAGAACATGTAGTAATTTCTGGAATTCCTGTGAATATTACAGAAAGTGAAGTTTCGTTGGTAATCGAGCAATTATTGAGCGATTTGCAAGACGGTATCCCAGCAAGCAGTTATAGTCAGAACGATACAATTGCCAAATCAATGGCCAAAAGTTTAGCGGTTAAAACGGGATCTTATTTAACCGAAAAAGAACAGGATAATCTAGTAAATGGATTATTTGCCTGTAAAGATCCAAATATTTCACCTTTTCAAAAACCTACTTTCATTACCATGCGTGTGGAAGATATAGATAAAAAGTTTGCTATATGATGAATATGACTCCAGTAGTTAAACAACTACTCATTATTAATATTATTTTCTTTATTGGATCGCAGCTGGTTCCAGTGTCGTATGAATATTTAATGCTTTTTTATCCAGAAAGCGATAGTTTTAGACTTTGGCAGTCAATAACGCATATGTTTATGCATGCACCTTGGCCAAATCTTATGCATATTTTATTTAATATGTTTGCTTTATACAGCTTTGGTTCTGCATTAGAGCATTTTTGGGGCGGAAAGAAATTCTTGTTTTTTTACATTTCTTGTGGTTTAGGAGCGGCTTTACTTCATACAGGAGTAAATTATTTGCAGCTTCAATCTCTTTTAAATTCTGTAGCTGATTTGCATTTGTCTAAAACAGATTTGCATTTAATTTTGAATACGGATCTTAGATCCTTGTTTGATGCTAATAATCGAATGATGCCTGGAGAAATAGCAACTATTTTAAATAATGCACATTGTACACAAGAGCAGTATAATATTTTGGCTGAGGCTAATGGAATTGTGCAATCGCCAGTTTTAGGTGCTTCTGGGGCAATTTACGGTTTATTGACTGCTTTTG
Organism: Flavobacterium artemisiae; assembly: GCF_042678225.1. Classification (NCBI taxonomy): domain Bacteria; kingdom Pseudomonadati; phylum Bacteroidota; class Flavobacteriia; order Flavobacteriales; family Flavobacteriaceae; genus Flavobacterium; species Flavobacterium artemisiae. The sequence goes on from NZ_JBHUDZ010000002.1 coordinate 305,770, forward strand.
CTTTTATGTTTCCAAATGCACAACTTGGTTTTATGTTTATTCCTGTGCCAATTAAAGCTAAATATTTTGTACCTGGGATTTTAGCAATCGATTTATTTTTAGGATTTAAAGGAAGTTCATTATTTGGTTCTGGCGGAACCGGAATTGCGCATTTTGCACATGTTGGTGGAGCATTGACAGGATTTTTAATGATGTGGTACTGGAAAAAAAATCAGTTTAACAATAATCGTTGGAATTAATTTATAACTTTAAGTTCGAATTCTAAAAAATACAAAAAAGCTTTTATGAATATTTTAGACGATTTAAAACTGCAATATAGATTGGGCGGAATTGCAATGCGTGTTATTTATTGGAACATTGCCTGTTTTATAGTTTCTTTAATTTTTTTCTATCAGTTTTCAATTGGTCAGTTTGCTTTTCCGAGCTGGCTGGCTTTGTCGTCAGATCCGCAGGTTTTTATGTATAAACCTTGGACTTTTTTAACCTATGCTTTTTTTCACGATGGATTTTTCCATTTGTTGTTTAATATGATGGTGCTCAATTTTGCCAGTACTTTGTTTTTGACTTATTTTACTCAAAAACAGTATTTAGGATTGTATATTTTAAGTGCCATTTTTGCTGGAATCGCATTTGCGTTGGGATTCTATTTTTCAAACATAAGTGCTTCTATTGTTGGAGCTTCGGCAGCGATTATGTCAATTTTGGTAGCTGTGACCACTTACTCGCCATTAATGGGTGTGCGTTTGTTTCTTTTCGGGAACGTTAAACTTTGGCACATTACAGCTGTAATTTTAGTATTAGACTTAATGCAGTTTCGTTTAGATAATACTGGCGGACATATTTCGCATCTTGCTGGTGCTTTATTCGGATTTATTTATATCAAACTGCTTCAAAATGGTACCGATTTGAGTATCATTGTTTCTAAAACATTGGATTTTTTCGCCAATCTTTTTAGAAAATCTCCCACGACCCCATTTAAAAAAGTTCATAAAAATTACAAAAAACCTACAGAAAGATCAACATCTAGAATTGTTACGAAAGACAAAACGCAGCAGCAGATTGACGAAATTTTGGATAAAATCAGTCAATCGGGTTATGATTGTCTGACGAAAGAAGAAAAAGAGTTTTTGTTTAAAGCTGGAAAATAATTTGTAGGAGGAAAATATGAAAAACCTTTCTTGGTTTAATAAGATTATGTTCTTTTTGAACATTGTACTGACTGTCCTGACATTTAGTATTTATATTCTGCCGTTTTTAGCACCTAAAAGTTTTCCGCTTTTATCGGTGCTTACGCTGTTTATGCCGGCTTTTTTCGTTTTAAACGGGTTCTTCTTTGTTTATTGGGGAATTCAGTTTAAAAAGCGTCTTATTTTGTCTGGTTTGGTATTATTAACCGGAATTACTTTTATCAGTAAATTTTATAAATTTTCCGCTAAAGAATACATTCATGGCGAAAAAGACTTTTCGGTAATGAGTTATAATGTCCGCCTTTTTAATGTTTTTAAATGGCTGGACCGCGATGATATCCCTTTAAACATTAAAACTTTTATAGACGAGAAAGATCCTGATATTTTATGTATTCAAGAATATTCTAATTCGGCACATTTAGACTTAAAAGTGTATCCGCATCGTTATATTTTTATTGAAGGAAAGAAAGTTAAAACGGGTCAGGCTATTTTTTCTAAGTTTCCAATTATAGAAGAAGGAAATATTATTTTTCCAAAATCAGATAACAATGTAGTTTATGCCGATATTAAGCGCGGAAAAGATATTATCCGTGTTTACAATATGCACTTGCAGTCGATTAGAATTTCGCCAGATGTCAATGAAATTTCTAATGATATCGATAATGTCAATCAGAAAAAATCACAGCTTATTTATAACAGAATCAGTAAAGGTTTCAGACAGCAGCAGGAACAAGCTGAGATTTTTAAAGAGCATATCAAAAAATGCAAATATCCTATTATTATTTGCGGTGATATGAATAATAGTCCGTTTTCATACGTGTACAGAAGTATAAAAGGAAAACTGAAAGACGCTTTTGAAGAAGCTGGAGAAGGTTTTGGAGCAACTTATAAATTCCGTTACTATCCTGCCAGAATCGATTATATTTTTAATGACAGTAAAATGAAAGTTAAACAATTTGAAAGCTTCTCCGATTTTGAAAATTCAGATCATTATCCGATCATGACGAGATTGTCAATGGAATAAAGAAATATAAAAATTCAATTTTTGAAATTCCAAATTCCAAATTGCATTATACTATTTTCTGGTTTTTTAAATAATCCATTGCAAATTTACCTTCATTAAAAAGCAAATCCAAAACACTTAAATTGTTGATGAATCCGTGTTTGTCATCAAAAGTTTGAGTGTATTTTTCAAAAGAATTCGTGTCTTTTTTTCCGTTAGCCAAATATCTGAAATCTTTAAAATCTGGCGTTTCGTGGAAATATTCAGTTGTTTTTCCAAACTCGACTTTCATTCTAAGACATTTTGTTACGATGTCAAAAACTTCGAAATTCAAATCCATTAAAAACGCATGTTTTTTTTCGAAAATAGGAGTAATATCATCTTCAAAGAACTCAAAGAACGGAGAACTTCTATAAGCGGCTTCTAGTGATTTAAAATGCTGTTTCTGCCAGTCAAAATCATTTTCGATCAAAATATCTTTCGTTTTATTATGCGCGTTTTTTGAATGCTTAACAGGAATATTTAATAATTGAATTCCGTTTGGACTATAGATATACGTTCTGTTTCTATTAGTCTGTTTCTGAAAATTATCTTCCATTTCAAAAGTAATAGCATCAGATTGTGCAATAACTGCAAAATGACTGATAGAAGGGAAGTATGTCGGAAGTAATAAGGAATTCATTTTTTTTGTTTCGTTTTAAAGTTTCAAGCTTCAGGTTTCAGGTTGTCTGAACTTGAAACTTGAAACCTGAAACAAAAGTACTATTTTTATAATTATGCTCTATTGGCTTTTCTTCTTTTCCAGAAAAATTCGCCCACAAAATAAAGCGCTAATGCGATAAGGAAATATTTAAAATAAGATTGAGGCTGGCCTTCGCCGTTTACGGTCGTAAAAACTCTATCCCAGCGAATTTTATTGATACCTTTTCCGTTTGTATCCCAGCTCATCCAGATAAAAACAGGTTTTCCGACAATATGGTTTTCTGGAACATATCCCCAATAACGGCTGTCTTCAGAATTATGACGATTATCACCCATCATCCAATAATAATTTTGTTTGAAGGTATAAGTCGTCGTAGGTTTTCCGTTGATGATAAATTTAGAACCTTTCAATTCTAACGTATTTCCTTCGTACTTGGTAATTATTTCTTGATAATAAGGAAGTGATTCGTTAGTCAAAGCAACTGTTTTTCCTGCTTCTGGAACATAAATCGGCCCCATATTGTCCTGAGTTCCTTTATTGATGTGAGGGAAAACGGCATTATCATTTCCTTTGTCAATAATTCGTGTCATAGAAGTGATTCCAGATACGCTTTTCAATCGTTCTGCATTTGCTTCTGTTAAAGCATTAAAGAATAATGTATCTCTTTTTTCGCTTCTAAAACCAACTCCTTTAAGATCAATGTTTAATTCTTTTAATAAACTTTCAAAATCAATTGGTGTTTTTCCGTCCAACGCAGCTCCGTAAGCAAATTGAGGTTTCGCTCTTTCTGGTAAAACTAACTTTTGTCCGTTAATAAAAACAATTCCGTTTTTAATAGATAAACTGTCTCCCGGAATACCCACACATCTTTTTACGTAATTTGATTTTTTGTCGATTGGTTTAATAACACCAGGTCTTCCTTTTGGCTCAAAGAAGTAATGAACGGTATCGACCGGCCAGTTAAAAACAACAATGTCGCAACGGTTTATTTTCTCATAGGCTGGAAGTCTCAAATAAGGTAATTGAGGCCAGCTTAAATATGATTTTTTCTTAGTTAACGGAATGGAATCGTGTACCATTGGTAATGCAACGGTTGTCATTGGAACTCTTGGTCCGTAATTTAATTTACTAACGAATAAAAAGTCGCCGATTAGTAATGATTTTTCTAGCGATGCTGTCGGAATGGTAAATGGCTGTACAACGTAAGTGTGTACTAAAGTTGCCACTATAATAGCAAAAAGCAGTGAGCTTATTGTGTCAGAAGTTTTGTTTTCGGGTTTAAGATTTCTTTCGGTTTTGTATTCTAGTTTTTGAGTGTAATTAACGTAATAGATATAAAACCCTAAAGTAAAGATTCCTAAAAGAGTGTCTAAAGTGGAACTTTTGCCAAACGTTTTTAATGTTTCAACCCAAACAACTGGAAACATTATTAAATTGATAATTGGAATAAATAATAACAGCGTCCACCAAGTAGGACGATGGATGATTTTCATTAAAATAATAGCGTTGTAAACCGGAATTGCAGCTTCCCAGCTTTTTCTCCCAGCAGCTTGATACAATTTCCAAGTTCCTAAGAAATGGATTATTTGCACAGCAAGAAAAAATACGAACCAAAGGTAAAACGTCATATGGATGTAGTTTAAAAAGTTTCAGGTTTCAAGTTTCAGGTTTACATAAACTTGAAACTTGAAACCTGACACAAAAATATTATTGATTTAATTATGCTTTATTTTCTCTTCTCTTTTTCCAGAAAAAATCTCCGATAAAGAATAATGCCAGAGCAATTAAGAAATATTTAAAGTAAGATTGCGGTTGTCCTTCGCCGTCAACAGTTGTAAAAACTCGGTTCCAGCGAATTTTATTGATTCCTTTTCCGTTTGTATCCCAGCTTAACCAAATGAAAACTGGTTTACCAACGATATGATTTTCTGGAACGTAACCCCAATAACGAGAATCTTCAGAATTATGACGATTGTCTCCCATCATCCAATAATAATTTTGTTTGAAGGTGTAAGTCGTTGCAGGTTTTCCGTTGATAATAAATTTAGAACCTTGAATATCTAATTTATTGCCTTCGTAATTGGTGATGATTTCTTTGTAAAATGGAAGCGATTCATTAGTCAAAGCAACTGTTTTTCCTGCTTCTGGAATATAAATAGGTCCCATATTATCCTGACTCCATTTATTGATGTGCGGGAAAATAGCGTTGTCGTTTCCTCTGTCAATTTCTCTTTTTACAGCAGTAATTCCAGGAGTATTTTTAAGACGTTCTGCACTTGCTTCTGTTAACGCTCTAAAGTACAAAGTGTCCTTTTTCTCGCTTTTAAAACCAGCTCCGTCTGTGATGTCTAATTCTCTAAGAAGACTTTCAAAATCAATTGGTGTTTTTCCGTCCAAAGCTACAGAATACGAATATTGCGGTTTTGCTCTTTCTGGTAAAACTAATTTTTGTCCGTTAATAAAAACAAATCCATCTTTGATTGATAAACTGTCACCAGGAATACCAACACATCTTTTTACGTAATTTGATTTTTTATCGATTGGCTTAATAACACCTGGACGTCCTTTTGGCTCAAAGAAATAATGAACGGTATCGACCGGCCAGTTGAAAACGACAATGTCGCATCGTTTTATTTTTTGAATAGCTGGAAGTCTCAAATACGGTAATTGAGGCCAGCTCAAATATGATTTGCTTTTAGTCATCGGGATCGAGTCGTGAACCATTGGCAATGCAACAGTTGTCATAGGAACTCGAGGGCCATAATTTAATTTGCTGACAAATAAGAAATCGCCGATTAATAATGATTTCTCTAAAGATGAAGTCGGAATAGTGTATGGCTGCACAACATAAGTATGTACCAAAGTTGCTACTATAATTGCAAAAAGTAACGAACTGATTGTGTCGCCGGTTTTGTTTTCTGGAGTTAATTTACGGTCTTTATAATGTTCTAATTTTTGCGTGTAATTAACGTAATAGATATAAAAACCAAGTGTAAATAAACCTAATAAAGTGTCTAATGTCGATTTTTTACCAAAAGATCTTAATGTTTCTACCCAAACAACAGGAAACATGATTAAGTTGATAATCGGAATGAAAAGTAAAAGCGTCCACCAAGTCGGACGGTTAATGATTTTCATTAAAACAATAGAGTTATAAACCGGAATTGCAGCTTCCCAGCTTTTTCTTCCTGCAGCCTGATATAATTTCCAAGTTCCTAAAAAATGGATAATTTGAACAGCTAAGAAAAATACGAACCAAGCATAAAATGTCATAATAGTATATTTTTTTAATTTAAAATTTGAGTGATAAGTATTCTCAAATTTTGATCAATTTATTATAAGTTTAAAACATCTTTCATGGTAAAGATTCCTTGTTTGCCTGCAAGCCATTCGGCAGCAATAACGGCACCAAGTGCAAAACCTTCACGATTATGGGCAGTATGTTTTATTTCGATGCTGTCTATAGCAGAGTCATAATTTACAGTGTGTGTGCCAGGAACTTCTCCAATTCTTTTAGCTTCAATACGTATTGTATTGTCTTTTGTTTCGTCTAAAGCCCATCCGGCATAATTACTGTTTTCGATAACTCCTTGAGCTAAAGAAATTGCAGTACCGCTTGGTGCATCTAATTTGTGAATGTGGTGAATTTCTTCCATCGATACTTTATAAGAATCAAATGGAGCCATTAATTTGGCTAAATATTCATTTAATCCGAAGAAGATATTTACGCCTAAACTAAAATTTGAGCTAGAGATAAAACCTCCTTTTTTCTCATTGCACAAAGCAATCATTTCGTCATAATGCTCCAACCATCCAGTTGTTCCTGAAACAACAGGAACGCCGGCATTAAAAGCAGCTGAAATATTCGCAACTGCTGCTGCAGGAACGCTGAAATCGATGGCAACATCTGCTGTTGAAAGCCCGTCATAAGTATTTAATTCATCTTTTTTTAATACTATTTCATGACCTCTCTCTAAAGCAATTCTTTCGATTACTTTACCCATTTTTCCGTATCCTAAAAGCGCAATTTTCATTATGATATTTTTTTTGAATTTTTTTAATAGAATGAACTCTATTAAAACTTATAATTAAAGGTTAGTCCAACGTTTGGTCTAAAAGTTACATCGTTGGGATAAATTTCTGGACGCATTGATAATCTTTCGTTTACATTAAACTGAATCAAAGCAGCGTCCACATTGGCATCAATGATATTTAATACATAAAAACCAACTACAAATAGAGCAGATAAGTCTCTGTTTCTTTGATAAAACTTCTGCCCGGCAATAAGTCTGCTGTTGTCAAGAAATTGGTAATTATCATCATTATATCCTTCTAGTCGTCTTTTGTAAGCGTCGCGATATTGATTGTATTTTTTATTATTATCAATATAAAAGTACAAACTCGTTCCGATCGCTCCATACACTAGAGGTATTTTCCAGTATTTTTTATTGTATGCCTGACCCAAACCTGGCAGAATTGCAGAATAAAAAGCTGCTTTTGCTGGAGTAAGAGGGTCGATTTCTGGTATTGCAGTAGTGTCTTTTACGACCAAAACCGTGTCTTTTTTTACCTGGGCAAAAAGAGAAACGGTTCCTATTATAAAGAACAATATACTGATGGGGACAATTTTATTCACTATCCGTTTATTAATTTTATAATTCGATTAAAGTCGGCTTCAGAATTAAAAGGAATTGTGATTTTCCCTTTTCCGTTACCAGCAACTTTAATGTCAACTTTTGAACCAAAATAGTCGTTAAAAGTATTTTTTTGAGTTTCTCTCACAATAAACGCAGAATCAGCTTTTGGTTTTCCTTCTGCTTTTGGAGAAAGCGTAAGACCTTCATGGTAATTTTTCACCAAAGCTTCTGTTTCACGTACAGATAAATTTTGGCTTACAATTTTTTGGTAAATATCGGTTTGAACGTCTAAATCGTCAATGTTGATAATTGCTCTACCATGCCCCATACTGATAAAACCATCACGAATACCAGTTTGGATAATCGGATCAAGTTTTAAAAGACGTAAATAATTGGCAATTGTAGAACGTTTTTTACCAACGCGGTCACTCATTTGTTCTTGCGTTAATTGAATTTCGTCAATTAAACGCTGATATGAAAGTGCAATCTCAATTGGGTCTAAGTCATGACGCTGGATGTTTTCAACCAAAGCCATAACCAAGGACTCGTTGTCATTCGCAATACGAATATAAGCTGGAACGTGTGTTAAACCAACTAATGTTGAAGCGCGAAGACGACGTTCTCCAGAGATTAACTGATATTTATTAAAATCTAATTTACGAACAGTAATAGGTTGAATTACACCAAGTTCTTTAATAGAAGTGGCTAATTCGCGTAATGATTCTTCATTAAAATTGCTTCTAGGCTGAAACGGATTTATCTCAATAGCGCTTATTTCAAGCTCAATAATATTTCCAACAACTTTATCAGCATTTTTATCTTCTACTGATTTAATGTCGTTTTCCGGATCTTTTAATAAGGCTGATAATCCTCTTCCTAAGGCTTGTTTTTTAATTACTTTTGTCATAAAAACTATTTACTGTTTTTCTTTATAATTTCTTGAGCTAAATGAATATAGTTTACGGCACCTTTACTGGTAGCATCATAATTAATGATACTTTCACCAAAACTAGGAGCCTCGCTCAATTTTACATTTCGTTGAATTACAGTATCAAAAACCATATCATTAAAGTGTTTTTGAACTTCTTCTACAACCTGATTTGACAAACGTAATCTAGAATCATACATAGTTAGTAGTAATCCTTCGATATCAAGTTCTGGGTTGTGTATTTTTTGAATACTCTTAATAGTGTTCAATAATTTTCCTAATCCTTCAAGAGCAAAATACTCACACTGAATCGGAATAACTACAGAATCTGATGCAGTTAAAGCGTTCAAAGTTAATAAACCTAAAGAAGGAGCACAGTCGATAATGATATAATCATATTCTTGTTTTGCTTCTTCTAATGCTTTTTTAAGCATGTACTCACGGTTTTCTTTGTCAACCAATTCAATTTCGATAGCAACAAGGTCAATGTGAGCAGGAATCACGTCAACATTTGGAGCTGTACATTTTAAAACGGCTTCTTTTGGTGTTACAGTATGCTCAAGAATTTGATAAGTACCAGATTCAACTGTTTCTACGTCAATTCCAAGACCTGATGTGGCATTGGCCTGTGGATCAGCATCGATCAATAATACTTTTTTTTCTAAAACACCTAATGCGGCTGCAAGATTTACTGATGTAGTAGTCTTTCCAACGCCTCCTTTTTGATTAGCAATAGCAATGATTTTGCCCATTTATTTTCTGAATTTTGAACCGTAAAAATACAATTATTTATGGTTTTTGAAAATCTATTTTGTTAACATTTAAGAAAGTTTGGTTAATCGGGGTTTCATGGGTGTTCGGCAGAAAATAATTTTAGTTATGAATAGAATTATAAACCACATTTTGAAAAAAAATTATCAGAGTTCCGGTCTTAAAACGACTGGAATCAAATTTTGTCTTGTAAAAATGCTCGGATTTTAATTTCTCATTTTTTTGATAAACTAAACTGCTTTTTGAAAGATAATAAAACGAGATTTCTTTAAATGATGTGTTTTGTTTGTGCTGTGAACGGTTAAATATCGGCGTTTGTATAGTTTTTGATAAGAAATTTGAAATCAAAACTGGTAAAGATTATCCCTATTTTAGACTTCCTGAAAACTACATTTATTACAAACTATCAAACCGCAAAATGAACATTCTTATGACTAAAAAAGTGACTTCAGTATTTACAGCATTTTTGTTTATATTGATTTTATCCAGTTTTGTTTCTTCTTATTCTGACAATAAAAAAATAGAAGGAAATAAAATAGAACGCAAAATTGTTTATAACAAAAAGAAACACAACATTACGTTATCATGGTCGGCTTTTGGCTCTTCTGGGAATTATGTGATAACTAGAGGGGGAAGTCGTCTGGCATCAGATTTTGTGTCTGTGGGTTCGACTTCTAAATTGACATTTACTGATAATAAACCCAATGCGGCTAAATATGAAAATTATTATAAGGTTACCCGTAACGATATTACAGTGATAATTTCTCTCGAAAATGAAATTTTTGGTGACAATATGTATTTCTACGACAGAAAACATGAAAAAGCAGAAACGGCGCGAAACGAAATTAATTCGCATTTTAGTGCCATTGGTTTAGGAGGTGCAAACGGCGAGTGGACCACAAAACGTCAGGCGTATTATTTTAAAGCCAATGTGAACGGACAGACCTATGATGTAGGCGGATCTGGTTCTGCATCTTCGGCGGAAGCCAATTCAATCGAATTAGGATTTTATTCTCATATCGGTGGTTTAGGAAAAGTACCATCTGATGTAAAACTGGGGTCAATATTTACAAGACCTCATCTCTCGGGCGGCGCAAATGCAACTTGTACATTTTGGCGTTCTGTTGAAAATGTAGAAGTAATGCGTGATTTTTCGTGGACCGTTTCACAGTCTACAAGCGCAAGAAGGTTACTTATTGATAGTACTTCAAAATATATTTCGGATATTGGAAATACAAATTTTTGGGGAAGCGGCGGTTTTATTGCCGACACGCATTATACGTCATCAAGACCAAACTGGGCTGGTCAACAGCAATGGTATACTAGAAATACCGTTTTTCCGTCAGGTTCGGGAGCAATGGGCGGTTCTTATAATATGGTTTGGCAGGGTTGTGTAAATGCGCCTCAGGCAGATCAAACCAATTCGCCAATTGCTGCAACTCCTATTATTAGAGAAAAACCTTTTTTGTTTATTGATAAAGATGGAGAATACAAAGTATTTGTTCCAGATTGGCAAAAAGATCGAGTAGGAACCTCATGGACAGCAACAGATATGGGAAAAGGAAAAGTTCAGGATTTGCTTGCCAGCTGGTATGTTGCCAAAGAAGGTGATACTGATTTTGAAATTAATGCAGCGTTAAAAGCGGGTAAAAATATATTTTTTACACCTGGACATTATTCTTTAAATGCGCCTATTCAATTAAACAGGAAAGATGCGATTCTTTTGGGGGCAGGAATTGCTTCTGTAACATTGGAACCAACAGAGAAAAATACTTGGGGGTGTATTTACGCAGATGATAAAGACGGAATTATTATCGCCGGACTTTTAATGGATTCTTTTAACAGCACAACGTATCAAGTCAGAATTGGTAATGAAGACGCAAATGCAGATCATAGTGTTGATCCTATTTTATTAACGGATATCACTTGCAGAGTAGGAGGTATTCAGTCAAAAAATATCCAGATTCAGGCTTCGATGCAAATCAATAGTAATAATGTTGTGGGCGATCATTTCTGGTTATGGCGTGCCGATCATGGTTCGCAGAAAGGCGGCGATGTGCGCTGGGTAAGAGACAGGTGTAAAAATGGACTTATCGTTAAAGGAAATGATGTTACACTTTATGCTTTATTTGTTGAACATTTTCAAGAATATGAAGTTTTATGGCTGGGAGAAAGAGGCAGGACTTATTTCTTTCAAAATGAACCTCCATACGATGCGCCAAATCAGGCGAGCTGGAGCAGTCAGGGTGGTAGAGTTGATGGTTACGCTGCTTTTAAAGTTGCTAATACTGTAAAAGAACATCACACAATCGGAATGGGATCTTATGCCGTTTTTACAGGAACAGACGGAAATGTAAATAAGAAAAATGGTTTTGAAGTGCCAAACAGTCCAAAAGTGAAACTCGAAAAAATGTGCATTACGCGTTTTGCAGGTTCTGGAAATATTCAAAACGTGATCAATAGTACAGGCGGCAGCACTTCAGGTGGTGCAAAACGGGTTTCTTTATATAATGGTGAAGGAGGAACACAGCCTTTTAATGAGGAATTTACTTTACCGAATCGAGAATCATATCCTGCTTATATAAATATGGAGTGATATTAGAAATAGAAAAACTCTGAAGATTGCTGTCTTCAGAGTTTTTTGTTTTACAAAGCGAAGCGTGTTTTGTTGAAAAACTACTTATTTATGATTCCTGTTGAAACTGTGAAAATTCCAAAATCGTCAATCAGCATATTTTGTTTTGTTACATTATTAAATTTAAACACATTATCAAGTTCTCTTTGAGATCGGCGTCTCATTACCCAATCTTTTTCTTGATGACTGTTTAGGACATAAGCAATCATTTTTAACTGCGGATGCCAAGGCTGACCAGTATAAATTACTGCGCTGTTTGGTTCAGAAACCGAAGCTACTCCAGATATTGCATTACTTACCAATTTGTTGTTTTCGAACAATTCAAAGATTCCTGAAATAATAGTAATATTAGGAGTGAAATCAATCTTCTTGTATGTTTCGGGATCAAAACAATTATAATTGGTAAAACGCATTTTATCAATTCCTTTTTCAGCAAGCTCTTTTTCTCCAGCTTCAATATTTGATTTCTTAAAATCATTCACCACAATTTCGGCTTCTGGATATTTCTTTTTAATGTCAAAAAGATAATTTCCTGTACCGCCGGCAATATCTAGAATTTTAATCGGTCTGTTTTCTTCTTGTAATCTCTTAATTTGAGTTTCAATTTGATGTAACAAATGTTGTTTACGAATTCTGATGCCTCTCCATCCAATTGCATTTAAATAAGATTTGTCCATTAATTTACCAAAACCAAATTTCCCGGCAGGCTGATTTTTATAAACATAATCAAGAGATAGACCAGAGTCAAAACCATATACCTGACCAATTCTCATTCCGTTGCTCACAAAACCTATTTTGCTCATTGACCATTTCTGAAACGCAAAATTTAAACGTTCGGGAAGTGAAATCATTTTTAAAGAAATAGTATGAAATTCATCTTTCGAAAATTTATCACTGCTTAAAGAAGCTTGAGGCGCAGTTAATGCAAAACTTTCTTCAATAAATCTTTTGATGTGATCGTAAACAATAGTTCGGTCTTTTTCGAATAAAATTCCGTGATAAAAATCTTTAAGCTCTACAAATTCTTTATGAGTAGATTCTAGTTTAATGAAAAACTTTTTTTGAGTGCTGTTGCGGGCAACGTAGTCTTTTTCGGCAGAAAATAATATAGTCGGAACATTTATTGCTTCTGCATCTTCGACAATTCTTTTGCTTCCGTCAAGATAATTCACCAGCATTTCACCATGAATAGCTTTGGTAATTAATGGATCCGAATTGTACAAATCCTGTTGTGTTTTATCGTGTGTTAAAACCTTTGCTTTTACATAGCTTTTTACAGAAAGATTTTTGTTTAATTTAGTTCCTAAAGCAATAAATTCTTTTGCAAAAGGCACATATAATTTAATATCAAATGCTGGGGCTACCAATGCCATTCCTGCAATTGGAGGAGCAAAATCATGTACCCAAGCCGAAACAATTACACCCGTAATACTGTTGGCAACGATAAAAATATCTTCGGTTTTAATTTCGTATTCAGTATTTAAGAAATTTACAAAAGCATCCATGTCTCTAATATAATCCATAAAAACAGGAGATACGGGCTCTTTTGTATAACCGTGACCTCTTAAGTCGAAGCTGAAAATATTGTAATTTGAAAATCTTTCGTCAGTTGCAAATTCTGTCATACGATCAGAATGTTCGTGACCGCGATGCAGTACAATTAGTGTTTTTTGAGAAGGTTTAAAATCCCATTCTTTATAATATATTTTAGCCTGGTCAAAAGAATTGAAAGTTTGTGATTTCATGATTTTGATTTAAATTAATTTATTAGATATTTTGGGAATATAGATTGCGAATGTTTTGTTGTAACGATTTCAATTGCTTCTTCAAGTTTAATATTCAATAATTCTTTCAGAAAAAAGACAGTTATAAATACACTTCGGGAATAGCCCATTAAACAATGAATAAAAATTTTTTCGTCGGGTTTTATATTGGCGTGAATCTCTTTTAATAAAGTTACTATTGTTTCAAGCTCTTTGTCTTTTATAGATCCGATATCTAAAAGAGGTTTCGAAAAATATTTTGATTGATGCCTGATGAAGTCAATTTCTTCAGTTTCGGCTGCTAAATCAATTATATAAGTTTGTTCGTTGATAAAAGCTTTTGCTTGTTTGGAGTTTAATTTGGCACCAATAAAAATTTGTGGTACTATTTCAGTAATCGGATTACTACTGTTTTTTCTGCCAAAACGCCAGATTATTTTATAAATAAACAAATAAGGGAAATAAATGATTTTTTTGAAGAAGTTTATGCTGCCATCTTCTTTTTTTAGAAATCTTGGATTTGAGTTAGTATAAGCTGTTCCAACGAGAAAAACAGCAAGAGAAATCCATAAAATCAATAAGCCGAAATTTGAAATATATTGATAAATCAATAAGGCAATTAATGAAAACAGTAAACCGAAAAAGTAGTAGACTAAACCAATTCGATAATTTCGGTTTTTATTTTCTGAAAAAATGAAAAAGGTTACGCAGGAAAGAAGCAGTGCCGTAATGATATCTATAAAATGATGCTGAAAAACTGTCAGAGTAGAAATGCATAATAACAAAATCCAGATTTGAAGCATTATTAGAAGTTTTGAGTTTTTGAATTCCTTGCGAATAATGAACCAAAAAATAACGGCATAGCCAATATGCAGAGAAGGAGCTTGATTATAATTACTGTCCCAAGTAGTTAAAAAATGAAAAAAAGTATTTAAAAAATCAGAATCGGTTTGTGGTTTTACAAAAGAAAATTTGAGCGGAAAAAGAAAGAAAAAAAGTCCCGATAGTATAGTTGTAAAGTTGATTCTCTTTGTTAAAAGAATCAAATCTTTTTGCGAAGAACAAAAGAAAAATGCAAGTGTAAATAATAGTCCGCTTGTCATGTACGGAATAATCATCCATTCTAAAAACGGAATATTTTTTTCAAAATCAAATACAAAAGAATCTGATTTTTGGAAATGAAAAGCATACCACGCACTCGAATTATAAATTATCATAAATAATATATAACTCAGCGCAAGCCATAAAAGCCTTGTGGATACAGTCGCCTTTTTATCCATTTTTTTGACGTTTTACCCTTTTCAGCATTATAAAAGTCAATAATGGAGTTGGAAGGATTGATAGAAAACCAATCAGGTATTTCATTTTTGACGGAAAAACAATTCGTTTCTTTTTTTCTTCAATTCCTTTGATGATGATCGATGCGGCATAACTGCAGTCTACCACAAAAGGTTTTTTAGATAAATCATCATTATTGAGTTCTCTTAATCTTGGAGAATTTACATAGCCGGAAGCTATTATGGTTACATTAATTCCAAAGTTTTCTAATGCACTGCGGTAAGCGTCGGTAATCTGAATCAGCGCTCTTTTGGTTTTGCTGTAAATAGTAGCTTTTGGATAATCCAGCAATCCAGAAACCGAAGCAATAACGGCGATATGACCTTTTCTGTTGAGATGCATATGATCTCTGGCAATTTCTAAAGAATTTACAGCGCCCGCAATATTACATCGAAGCATTTCTGTGCTTTCTTCATAAGTTAAGTCGTAAAGTGCACTGTCTGAATAATTTCCCGCAGAAAGGATCATAATATCTAAACTTTGATTTGCAAAATCAGAAACGGCTTCTTCGAGTCTGTTTTTGTCATAAACATCAAGCTGATACATTTTTAAAAGAGGATAGTTTTTTTCAAGTTGAACCTTTTTAATATCACGGCCGCAGATTCCAACTTCATGTCCTGCTTCTAAATATTGTACAGCAATAGCCAATCCTATTCCTGATGTACCGCCAGTTATAAATATTTTCATTTTTGAAGTGCTTTTAATGCTTTGTCATATCCATACTGCCATTGTTTACCTATGTCGTTTACAAATTTTTCGTATGAGTCGGGCAAATCTATTTTTATTTCAAAATTTTTCCAGTCAATCTTTTTCTGGCAGTAATGTCCGTTCAAAGCTTGAGTCGCGTCGGTGGTGTCAATCCAATAATTAACTGCTTTTTTTTCAATTTCATCCAAACGTTGATTACCGCTAAAGCCAAAAACAGCTCTTACGAGAGATTCTTCAACATTGGTATAGCTGTTTTTGTTTTCAAAAATAACTTCGTCTGCAACTTCAAGAGCCAATTCTATAGGAACCAAATCGACTGCGCCTCCAGCATAATATTGATTCTGATATAGAACTGGTTCTACATAAAACATATCAGAAACCGAAATTCGCATTGCCTTCTGCATTGGGACGTCGGTTAAAATTTCAATAGAAGAATCAACAGCGCTTAATTCGTAATTTTTAGATTGAATTTTAATAGTATTGAGATCAATTTTCTGAGCAGTGATTGGATCTGTAAATAATATTTTTTTGTATAGTTTTTTATTTTTTCGAGCTTTTCCAGTATCCAAAGAGTCAAACAATATTTGAGAACCAATAATGATACAAGATATATTTTGAGCAAATTGAGAAGAAAGTGACGGAAGTTGTAAACTAATATCTTGTGACATATTAACAAGATAGTTGTCAAAAACATTTTCGATAAAAGGTGCTCTATTTTTAGAATAGGTCTTTTTTAAAGAATACCAGCCAATGCGATGAAGCTTTCTTTCTTTTGTCAGTTTTGTGTTTTGTACAAATTCAAACAACTCTCTTGATTGTAAATAGTTTTTTCTTTCTGAATTTGTTTTAAATGAATTAATAACTGCTGCTGCAATCGAACCGCCGCAAACGCCAATAATCAAATCGGGAGAAAGTCCTTTTTCTTCAAAAGCAGCAAACATACCGCAGTACATCGCAAAGCGTGTTCCGCCGCCAGAAAAAACCATTGCTCTTTTGTATTTGATATTGTTTTCTTGCATTTACAGAAATAAGTAAGTGAGCAGCCCAAAATAAATTGGTGTAATAAACATAAGGCTGTCAATTCTGTCCAATAGACCGCCATGTCCGGGAATTAAATTCCCAGTGTCTTTAACACCTGCATCTCTCTTGATATAAGACATGAAAATATCTCCTAAAAATCCTAAAACTCCGATTAGAATTCCTATTACACTATTTAAAAGAAAATTTTTATTGGGTAATAAAAATAAACCAAGAAGATTACATAAAAGTGTCGTTAAGAGCAAACCTCCCAGAAAACCTTCTAAAGTTTTATTTGGACTTATATTTGGTGTGATTTTTATTTTTCCAAATGCTTTTCCGGTTAAGTACTGAAATACATCATTTAATTCAGTCGGAATAACTAAAAGGATTAAGAGTTGTATGCCTATAATATTAGCGTACGGAAAATTAAAATTATATATAAATCCCAAATGACCTACTGAAAAGCCACAAAGAAAGATTCCGATAAAAACAATAAGACTTTTTTTAAAAGGAGTTTTATTGATGAAAAAAATGAGTGGTGTTATTACCACAGCAAACAGACTCGTATAAATTATGAAATAGCTGTAGTTTTGGGTAAACAATAAAAAGTATTCCGGTATCAAAAACAGAAAAAGAACGGCTGCTGTTATTTTAGTATAAAGGTTGTAGAGTGATAAAAACTCTTTCATTCCCCAAAAAGATAAAAAACAAATAAATGCATACATCAATGTTGGGTGCAGTGTTGCTGTTGTAAAGATTATTATAATAACAATCCAGCTTCTTACTCTAAGGGGTACATCGGCATATTTATTTGTGCTAAGGTCTTTTTTACTCATTACACTTTATGATTTCAGTGTTTTATTGATTCGGATATAAGTGCTGATAAGCAGTAATAAAATAATAACTGAGAAAATCCAAATTGAATAAGAAGCAAGAGTAACGTTGCAAAATTTCAAAATTCCGTAAACTCCCAGCAATAAAGCTCTGTCGCTTTTTCCCATTGGACCGTCATATCTTCGTTCGCCCGAAATTACTTTACCCATAACACCAGCAAATTCGTTTATAATACTCAAAGCAATAAACAATACAACAAGATACAAAGCTTCTGGCTCAAACTTGAGTAAGGGAAAAAATACAAATAAGTCTGATACAATATCGCCCATTTCGTTGAACATTTCGCCAGTTTTGCTTGATAGATTATATTTTTTGGCCATCATTCCGTCTAAGGCATTAAGAGCCATTCGCAGCAATAAACCAATAGGAAGCATTAGAAAAAATAAATTATTAGAATCTGCATACCAAAAAAAGATACCAATTAGCAGAGAAAAAAAGCAAGAACCAATAGTAATTTGATTTGGAGTAATATTTCTTTTATGTAAAAAAAACAGAATAGGTGAGAGTAGTTTTTGAAACTGAGGTTTGATGGTGTATATGGAAATCATTTAAGCAGATATTTTGTACAAAAACAAATGTAATAAAAAAACCTGCTTTATATAGATGCATTTTGATTTTGATTGAAAAAGAAACTTAACTTTAAAGGGCTTAATGATTTACGGGAAGAGCGCAACCGTGGGTACCAATGTATTTTAAGTTTATTGCAAAAAAAAAAAAGTCTTTCCAAAATTGAAAAGACTTTTTTGTCGGGGTGGCAGGATTCGAACCTGTGGCCTTCCCGCTTGGAGGCGGGACACGATAACCGTACGCTACACTTTATACTCAAAATTTATGTCTTGAAGATATCTTTTAGCTCCACGTTTTTTTATTTTAGTTTCAAGATTAACTGCTTCAGATCGCGAATTGAGTTCAATGGAATAAACGATCTTCCATGGTATTCCAGTTTTTGTAGATAATGATTGTCCATTATTATGTCTTTTAAGTCTATCGTCAAGGTCATTTGTTTGACCGATATAAAACTTTTCCTTTGTAGCGCTGTAAAGAATGTAAACGAAAAACATACGGATTTGAATTAAAAAGAAAAAGCCGAACATTTCTGTTCGGCTTTTGTCGGGGTGGCAGGATTCGAACCTGCGGCCTCCTGCTCCCAAAGCAGGCGCGATAACCGGGCTACGCTACACCCCGTAGCTTTGCTTAGTAACGTTACTGTGGTCTTCCCGCCTTAGAGCGGGACACGATAACCGGGCTACGCTACACCCCGAAGATGTATTTGTTGTAGTGCCCGAAAGCGGATGCAAAGATAGAAATAAATTTCATTTAGAAAAGGAAAAAATGAAAATAAATAAAACTTATTTTGACATAGCTATTTCAGATTTATTTTAGGCGTTATTTTTTATAATATAGTTTACATTTGCATCACAAAAAAACAATACACATTATGTCAGATACAATCGAAAAAATTAAATGCCTTATTATAGGTTCTGGCCCTGCAGGATATACTGCAGCAATTTATGCAGCCAGAGCAAACATGAATCCGGTTTTATATCAGGGAATGCAGCCTGGAGGTCAGTTGACAACAACTAATGAAGTAGAAAATTTTCCAGGTTATGTTGATGGTGTTACAGGACCAGAAATGATGATTCAGTTACAAGACCAAGCAAAACGTTTTGGTGCTGATATTCGTGATGGATGGGCTACAAAAGTTGATTTTTCTGGTGGAATTCATAAAGTTTGGATTAATGATTCAATCGAATTACACTGCGAAACGGTTATTATTTCTACAGGAGCATCGGCTAAATATTTAGGATTACCATCAGAACAACATTATTTAAATATGGGTGGAGGAGTTTCTGCCTGCGCAGTTTGCGACGGATTTTTCTACCGCAACCAAGAAGTTGTAATTGTTGGGGCTGGAGATTCTGCTTGCGAAGAAGCACATTATTTGTCTAAACTTTGTAAAAAAGTAACGATGCTGGTAAGAAGCGAAAAATTCAGAGCTTCTAAAATCATGGAAGAACGTGTTCGTAAAACAGGGAATATCGAGATTTTAATGAACCACGATACTGTTGAAGTTCTTGGAGATAATAATGTAGTGCATGCTATTAAAGCATTAAACAAAACGACAGGAGAAGTTATTGAGATTCCTGCAACAGGTTTCTTCGTAGCAATTGGTCACAAACCAAATACAGATATCTTTAAAGATTACATCACGTTAGACGAAACAGGTTACATCATAAATACTCCTGGAACATCTAAAACAAATGTAGAAGGTGTATTTGTAGCTGGAGACGCTGCAGACCACGTTTACCGTCAGGCAATTACTGCTGCAGGTACAGGTTGTATGGCTGCGCTTGATGCTGAAAGATATTTAGCTTCTAAAGAGTAAATTTTTTTGTTTCAGGTTTCAAGTTTGTTAATCTGAACCTTTATAAAGACAAAGTCCCATTCAAAAAATTTGAATGGGACTTTTTTGTTTTAATCTACAGCTAAAAACTTAGCATCTTAGCAACTTAAAAGCTTAGATTACTTAATCTTCTTAAACAACTTCGCTTCTTCAGAAAAACGAGTTAATTCTATTTTAGGGTTTCCAAAAAGGGAAACTTCCGATTTATCTCCAACAGCAAGTGAAAGCGCTATTTCAGCAAAAATAGTCGCTGTAGCATTGTTTTCAGCTGTTACATTTGCTTCTTTAAGAGTGAATTTTGTTCCTGTAAAAACAGAATTATTATCTATTCTAATAGTCGCTTTTTCTGCAATTCCTTCTACAGCTGCAGTAGCTTTTTGATACAAATCACATTTAAATTTTATAGCAGAAACTAATGTTTTAACCGAAGAATTTTTGCTCAACTGTAAATTTCCTTCTTCTGCTTTTAAATTCAGCTCTGTTTTGGTTTTATCATCAGCAATTAAACTGAATTTTTTAGCATTTACATTCAAAAATAATTTAGAATAATCAACGCAATTCATTGTAATATCATCCAATTGAAGTTCCTGAATCGCATATACGATTGCTTCATTTTTAGTAATTACTTTATTCAGCGATTTTGTATAAGTAACACGAACAGATAGTTTCTTAAAAATAGAAGATTCTTTATTGGTATATAATCTAAGTGTGTTTTCTCTTAAATCCATTCCGACAATATCATGAAGATTGTCATCGGCTTCAATTTTAATTTCGTTTTTCTCTCCGCGTTCCAAATACACTTCAAGATTATCATCAACTTCAATAGCGTTAAAACTGCCAACTTCTTTAATAGAAGTAGTTACAATTTTAGAACCTTTAATTTTCTCTCTTTTTTGTGCAAAAGTAAAAGTGGTAACAAATAATAATAGGAGCAGCGCTGTACTTTTTTTCATTAATTCTAGATTTGATTTTGACAAATATAAAAAAATCATCCACTTTTGATGAATGATTTCTTTTATATTTAACAGATAAGCAGTTTAGCTTTTGTTAACGCTTCCACCAGATTGAGCAGATTTTTCTAAATTTTTCGGAGAGCCAGTATAGTTGATACTTCCACCGCTTGATGCTTCTGCTTTTAAGCTCACAATTGAATTAACATTTACACTTCCGCCGCTAGATGCTTCTGCATCAACATCATTGGCTAATAATTTTTCAGCGTCAATAGTTGCACCGCTTGAAGCAGAAGATTTAATTTTTAATGCTTTTCCTTCAATGCTGATAGAACTCCCGCTTGATGATTCTAAAGATATATTGTCAGATTCTATATTTACGTTCATTGTCGCTGCGCTTGATGTTTCAAGGCTGATGTTTTCTCCTTGAATCACTTTTTTAGCTTCAACTGTTGACGCGCTAGAAGCTTCTAATTTATCAATCACAGGCATTTTTACAGTCACTTTTTTCATAGTAACATTTTTAAAAGAGCTGTATTTGCATTCGATAACAAGCGTTCCGTGTTCAACTTTAGTGATAATTTCATTTTGAAGATTATCATCGGCTTCAACAGTAATTTCTTTAACATCAGACTGCTCGATAACCAAGTCAATTGCATTACTGACTTTAACATTTGTAAAATTACCTTCTACAATTCTTTTTTCTGTAGTAACATTACCGCTTCCTTCGATAGCATTAAAGTTATAGTTGCACGAAGCAAATAGTAAAGCGGTAACTGTGGCAATTATAAATTTCGTAATATGAATGATTATTTTGATCATGGTTTTTTAGTTAATTTTAATTATTACTCCGTTTTTGTCAGTGGTTAATCTTCCTTTGGTTTTTTTTGCGTTTAAAATTTCTTTGCCACCAACTTTTATTGATAATTCTTTAATGCTATCATTTTCAGTTGTATTAATTTCGTCAGAATCATTTTCATTATAATTGTCTGAAGAACAATCCAGGCATTTTACAGTAGAACCTTCAACTTTATAAATATGGTTTCCGTCGCGATCAATATCTGAGAAACCTTCATTAGAATTATAGTACTTTTGAATAGAATCATCAGTTTTAATTAATTGTCCTTCTGGTAAATACAAGTAGATGTCTACCTCTTGACCTCTAAATTTGTTTTTTACATCTGTCAGAAAATAATTATCCAAAAATAGATTATTTCCTTGAATCTCAAACTTGTAATTAATTTTTTCTGCTCTTTTTTTAGCATTTGCAAAAGAATTTCCTTTGGCACTTTTTTCTACCTGAATAAATGGTGTCAATTCATCCGTACGTAAAATATGTAATTGCACCATATTAGAGTAAATCAATTCATTGTTTACGGAGTCTTGTACAAAATAGAATTCTCTGTTGTAATCTAAACTTTTTGCATAATAATCACTGTATTTAAATTTTACAAACAAAGTATCTGTAGGCTTAATTCCAGTAATCTTTTTTTCAACTACTTTATTCTCATAAGAGATTTCAGTAGCTTGCTTAATTAATATACTTACTGTGATTGCAAGTGAAATAATCCAAACTGCCAGCAACGTATATTTTGTAATATTTCCGATTGATTTTAAGTTTGGAGACAACAATTTAAAACCTAACAAAGTCAAGAAGAAAAATGGAATTCCAATTACAAAAAGCATTAACAATCCAAAACACCAGATTGGATATTGTGTAAAGTTTCCTGTTTCAATAAAATTCTCCCAAGGAAAATCTAGAAATATATTGGTACCTAAAGTAAAAACCCCAATTATTAATATGATCAAAACGCTAATTCCTGACATGATTAAAACCACTCCTAAAAACTTAGCGAAGATTTTAAAAACCGACATTAAAAAGTCTCCAAATGAACTACTTATTCTCTCAGCTCCCGACTTTACCTGGTTTCCCATTTTGTCATAATCGGCATTTTTAAATTTTTCAGATAATGAATCAATTTCTTCACGAACTTTTTTTTCGATGTTTGAAATCGTTACCGGCTCTCCCGTCATTTCTAGTTTCTCCGAAGTTGTTACTGCTTCAGGAGTTACAATCCAAAGAACGAAATAAGCTAAGATTCCAGTTCCAAAACCTGCAAAAACGAAGATCAAGAAAATAATTCTAACCCATACAGTATCAATTCCAAAATAGTGGCCTAAACCAGAAGATACACCTCCAAGCATACCATTTTCTTTATCTCTGTATAATTTTTTATGTTTTCTAGAATAATTATTAAACGATTGATTTTGGCTTTCTTCGTCTTCAATTCGGTAATCTT
Source organism: Flavobacterium artemisiae (assembly GCF_042678225.1). Taxonomy (NCBI): domain Bacteria; kingdom Pseudomonadati; phylum Bacteroidota; class Flavobacteriia; order Flavobacteriales; family Flavobacteriaceae; genus Flavobacterium; species Flavobacterium artemisiae. Next base: position 329,011 of record NZ_JBHUDZ010000002.1, read on the forward strand.
CAGGTTGTCCCATCACCGCAATCACTTCGTCAACGTCTTTTAGACCAACAACATGTTTCTCGCTTTTTTGTTTTTCTGTTAATAATTCAGAAACACGCATTTCGATGTCTTTAATGATTTCATCTTGTCCAGACGAATTGCTCAACGATCGTTTTATAGCGTCAAAATAGCGTGTCAATTTTAAATATGCATCTTCATCGATGTGAAAAAACATACCGCCTAAGTTAATATTTACTGTTTTGTTCATGACTTATTGATTTTGATTGGTGATTAGTTTTACAGCGTCAGACAATTCTGTCCAAGTACCGCTAAGTTCGTTTAAAAAAGTTTGTCCTATTTCGGTTAATCCATAATATTTTCGTGGCGGCCCTGAGGTCGATTCTTCCCAGCGATAATTTAGTAAACCGTCATTTTTCAGTCTAGTTAACAACGGATAAACAGTTCCCTCTACAACTAGTAATTTTGCGTTTTTTAGAGTGTCTAATATTTCAGAGGTATAGGCATCTTTTTCTTTTAATACTGATAAGATGCAAAACTCAAGAACACCTTTGCGCATCTGTGCTTTTGTGTTTTCAATGTTCATAATTTCATTTTGTTTTTTTTTGATTGAACAATTCGTTTTTTGATTGATGATGATTGATTGATGATTGATTGATGATTGATTTTTAAGGTTTCCCTTAACCTATAACTTTTAACTTTTTACTATTATTTAATAAAAGGAATCGTTAGCGGATATTTGTATAATTCTCCGTTTGAAGCTTTTATCGAAGCATAGATTACTAAAAAGAATTCAACAAATTTTAACAATCCAAAAAGTAAAACAGCCGTTGCGCCAATACTTAACAATCCGATATTTCCTTGAAAATTAAAATTTCTGATGTAGAAATCGTCGTCGTTAAAAACAGCTTCCATAGGAATGTTTTGTAATACTACCGAGATAAAAATCGGAATTGCAATTAAAGCCAAAATCAAAGTATAAAGCAATAAACTCAATTGGAAGTTCAATGCTTGTTTTCCGTGGTGATTTACATATTCTGATTTTTCTTTGTAGCTTGACCAGATTACGATCGGGAAAATATAATTTCCAAATGGAATTATATATTGACTTAATGTACTTAAATGTGTGAACGCCGCAGTGTTTCTTTCTGATGATGTTTCCATGATGAGTGGTTTTGTTTTTTCCATGATTAAAAGTATATAGTAATTTCTAATGCAAATATATATCTAAAAACAAGTATCTTGTTTTACATAGTACCTAATATTAACAAAATATTAACAATATTGAAATTTTGATTTGCATTATAATTGACTGAAAATCATTCGAAACACCTGATTTTACTAGCGATTTTCGAAAGATCATTCGATTTATTGTGCGTGCATAGTTTTTTTGTATTTTTACATAAAAAAATAATATTATGGCAGTTTCAGTTTCCAAACTCAATAAATTTGTGTTGTTCAAATTACCATCAGCCTACTTCTGCGGCGTACGTGTAAAAGCTATCGACAAAGACAGCTGTATCGTAAGCGTTAAACATCGATGGATAAATCAAAATCCTTTTAACTCTATGTATTTTGCAGTGCAGGCAATGGCGGCCGAACTTACAACTGGAGCTTTGGTGATTTCACAGATTCAGGAAAGTGGTCGTAAAATATCAATGTTAGTAGCCAATAACAAAGGGAACTTCACAAAAAAAGCAACTGGTAGAATTAACTTTGTCTGCAATGACGGGCATTTAATTGCAGAAGCCATCAAAAAAACGATCGAAACCGGAGAAGGACAAACTTTCTGGATGAAATCTATAGGAACAAATGAAGAAGGAATTCAGGTTTCTGAAATGGACTTTGAATGGAGCGTTCGTTTAAAATAAATTTCCTCTTATATAAAAAAAAGACTTGCTGTAAAAACAGGTCTTTTTTGTAATTATTTGTTAACCAGCATCTTTTGTTGGTTTTTTTATTTTTATAACTTTTCTTTTGTAATTTTATGTGATTATTATTTACATCAAAAAAGTAAAAAATTCATAATATCTTCATCAATACAAAATAATTTTGCTGCCAAAAGTAATTTTATTTTGTAAGAATAATACGTGTATATTTGCCGCCGAATAAAATAAGTAAAGTATTCTCTAAGCTTTTTTTTAAGATTTAAAACTAAAATTTAATTGATTTTCGGCGATGAAATTCGTCATTAAGCAATAAGAAAGGTATGGATGGTAAAAAACAAATATTTCAGACAGTAACTCAAAAGCGCTGGAAAACTTTTCAATGGTCAAGCCGGCTTATATTATTCATTCTTGTTTTAATGATTCCTGTTTTTTTTCTCACTTTAAAAAGAGGATTAAAACCGCCATTACCGCTTTTAGCTAATAACAGCAAAGCAGGACGCACTTTAGAAAACCCGATTACACCAAAAAAATTAAGCGACAAAGAACTCAAAAAGTTTCAAGGGTTTGATTATTTTTTACGTGAAAAAAAGAAAATTGAAAAACTAAGAAAACAACCAATCTCACCAAAAACAAATGCAGAAGTTCGTGCTGCTTTTTATGTAGATTGGGATCCGCAGAGTTTGTTTTCTCTTGAAAAAAATATTGACAAACTCAATATGGTAGTTCCAGAATGGTTTTTTATTGATCCAAAAACCGATTTATTACGAACAGAAATCGATACCGCTGCATTGAAAGTAATGAAAAAAGGAAAGGTTAGAATTCTTCCTTTAATCAATAACATAAATGAATCATTAGGTCAAGGTGAATTTGACGGAAATCTTATTCATCGCATTCTTCATGATAAAAACAAAAGAGACCGACTTATTAATGACATTGTAAAAACATTAAAAAAATATGATTTACAAGGAATAAATATTGATTTTGAAGAGTTTAAAGAAAATAGCGATGAGCCGATAATTACTTTTCAAAAAGCATTATATGAAAAACTGAATCCACTTGGTTATTTGGTTTCACAAGATATTATGGCTGGAGATGATGATTTTAATATAAAGGAATTGTCAAAGTACAATGATTATATGTTTTTGATGGCTTATGATGAACATTTTGCCGGCAGTATTCCCGGAGAAGTCAGCAGTCAAAAATGGATTGAAAGTATTGTCGATAAAACAGCAAAAGAGATTCCGTCAGACAAGATTATTCTCTGTTTTGCGGGTTATGGATACGATTGGCAGGAAAAACAGGAAGGAGAAACAATTACTTACGATCAGGCAATTGCAATTGCAAAACAGCACAATGCCGTGATAAAATTTGATAACAACAGTTACAATAACTCTTTTAAATACACCGACAGCAATGGTAAAAAGCATGAAGTAGATTTTGAAGATGCAGCCACTAATTTTAATACGATAAGATTTAGTGACGAATATGGTTTAGCAGGAACTGCATTGTGGCGCTTAGGAAGTGAAGATCAGCGTTTGTGGAGTTTTTATCAGCGAAGTTTAACAGATGAAAGCATTAATAAAAAACCATTTGATTATTCAGTATTGAAACGTGTCAATACCAGAATCGAAAGTCCGGCTTACATTGGCGACGGCGAAATATTAAATGTTATTGCTGACCCTGCGCCAGGAAAAATTGACTTGGAAATTAATAAAGATGAAGACATTATCACAGAGCAGCGTTATGTTGAATTACCAACTAAATATGTAATAAGTAAATTTGGGAATGTCAATAAACAAGTCATTTTAACTTTTGATGACGGGCCGGATCCTACCTATACACCGCAAATTTTAGATATTTTAAAAAGAGAAAAAGTACTAGCTGTGTTTTTTGTTATCGGAATTCAGGCAGAAAATAATATTCCGTTGTTGCAGAGAATTTACAAAGAAGGCCACGAAATAGGAAATCATACTTTTACGCATCCCAATATTGCTTTGGTAAGTCCGGATCGCGCGGCCAAAGAAATGGAAACGACAAGATTGCTAATCGAAGCTGTTACCGGAAGAAGTACAGTGCTTTTTAGAGCGCCTTATAATGCAGATGCCGAACCAACTACAGAAGCCGAACTGAAACCAATTGCACTAAGCAAAGCACAAAATTATTATAGTGTTGGAGAAAGTATCGATCCGAATGATTGGGAAAAAGGCGTAAGTGCCGATTCGGTTTACATTAGAACCATAAAACAATATGAAGCAAATCCGGACAAAGGAATAATTCTGCTTCACGATGCCGGCGGCGACAGAGAAGCAACTGTTGAAGCTTTACCCCGAATTATTAAATATTTTAAAGACAGAAATATTCAGTTTACAACTGTGGCTCATTTGCTTGGCAAAACCAAAGAGGAGATTATGCCAGAAGCAAAAGGACCTTTTATTACGGTAGATAATTTTATTTTTGACTTTGGATATTGGTTTGGGCATTTTATTACGGCGACATTTTGGGTGGCGATATTTCTTGGTTTTCTGCGAATTGCTTTGATGGCGATTATGGCTTTTATAAAAAAAGGAAAAGATCATAAATATCCGCCTGTTTATAAGTCTTTTTCCGAAGGACTTCCTAAAGTGAGTATCATTGTTCCCGCTTATAATGAAGAAATAAACGCAGTAAAAACAATCGAAAATTTGCTTTTACAAGATTATCCCGCTTTTGATATTGTTTTTGTGGATGATGGATCTAAAGACAAAACTTTTACGATGATTAATGACGCTTTCGCGAATAATCCGAAAGTAAAAATCAATACGAAACCCAACGGCGGAAAAGCATCTGCATTAAATTACGGAATCAATTTAACGGAAAATGACTACGTAATTTGTATCGATGCAGATACACAGCTTAAAACGGATGCGGTTTCTCAACTAATGAAAGGCTTTACGATGCAACTGAAAAACAATCAGGAAATTGGTGCTATTGCCGGAAATGTAAAAGTTGGAAACGAAAATACCATGCTTACCAAATGGCAAAGTATTGAATATACAACGGCTCAAAATTTTGATCGACGAGCTTTTGATTTAATTAACGGAATTACGGTTGTTCCCGGAGCAATTGGCGCGTTTAGAAAAGAAGCAATCGAAAAAGCCGGCGGTTTTACAACAGATACACTTGCCGAAGATTGCGATTTAACAATCCGAATTTTAAGAAACGATTATCGCATCATAAATTGTATAGAAGCAGTGGCGGTAACTGAAGCTCCTGAAAGCTTGAAAGAATTTATGAAACAGCGTTTTCGCTGGAGTTACGGAATCATGCAGGCGTTTTGGAAAAACAGAGACGCCTGTTTTAATCCAAGATACAAAGGTTTAGGTTTGGTGGCTTTACCAAATATTCTGCTCTTTCAGATCGTGTTGCCTATTTTTGCGCCTTTGGCAGATTTAGTTCTTATTCTAAGTTTGTTTTGGAATTACAATGATCCGGACAGTCTTCATAAAATACTGGTTTATTATATTGCTTTTATGCTCGTAGATATGTTGGTCAGCGTCATTGCTTTTATTTTCGAAAAAGAAAAACTGACCAAATTGATATGGCTGATTCCACAGCGATTTGTATACCGACAATTGATGTATGTGATTTTGTTCAGAGCTTTAAGAAGAGCCATAAAAGGTGAAAGCCAAAGCTGGGGTGTGCTGACGAGAACAGGAAATGTGGCAACAGTGAAATAGTTTTTTGCCACGAATTTCACTAATTAGCACAAATTCTATATGCAAAATAATTAGTGAGAATTAGTAAAATTTGTGGCTAAAAAATAAAAAAGACCTCGTTTTTAGCGAGGTCTTTTACTGAAATCAAATTTCGTTTATTTTTTAACGCAACAAGCTTTTTTATCTTTTTTGTCTGCTGTCTTTTTACAGCAAGATTCTTTTTTTGCTTTCTCTTTTTTAGCAGGTTTTGTTTCCTGAGCGTTTAAGCCAATTGTGAATAAAGCAGCAGTAACGATTGTAATTACTTTTGTCATTGTGTTTTAATTGTTTTTTGTTAGAAAGATTATAATTGGTGAATCAAATATAAAATGATTTCGTATTTGTAAGAATAGTTTTGTTGTTAATGTTTTGATAAAAATAAGTTTTAATCAACGTTAAATGAACTTACATAACTTATATGGTTCAAAAAAAAATCAATAATTCAAATTAACCCCAAACCCGATTCCCATATCGCTGTCATAATGTGTCGTGATTCCGAAGTTTCGTGCAACAATATATTTCAGGCCAGCCATATATTCTTTATCGGTATTCCACATTAAATTCATGCGGAGACGTTGTGAAAGCGGAATATCTTTTCGTTCAAATTGTAAACGAACATTTCCATCCGTGTAAACCTCAACTTGCGCTTTTATCAGCATTGGTAAAGTATATTCTGCTCCTAAACTGAAAACCGAACGATTGTCTTTGGTGTTTTTTTGTCCGAAAAGATTTTGTTCCTGTTCGTCCATTCCCATTTTTCGGTAACGCCAGTCAAAACCAATAAAAGGCATTAAAATTTGATTTTTTCCGATGTATCGCCCAATATGAGTTTCGGTTTCATAACCATGTTTGTCATTATAACCCAATCTCCATTCGGTTCCAATGCTCCAACGCGTGTTGCTGTACATGGCTTCTCCGTCATTTCCATTCGTAGCAAAATCATTTTCGCCCATAAAATGAAACATGCGATCGTCCATTTTAAGCATTTTATAAGCCATTTCAGGATGATGAATCAACGGATTTGGAGCCGAATTTTCATAACTAAAAATCCTTCCCATTCCTGCCATCATGTGATATAAAATATGGCAGTGAAAAAACCAGTCGCCATCTGCATTGGCTTCAAATTCAATCGTATCGGTTTCCATTGGCATAATATCCAAAACATTTTTTAAAGGAGAATAATCGCCATGTTCGTTTAAAACCCTGAAATCATGTCCGTGCAAATGCATTGGATGGCGCATCATCGAGCCATTATATAATGTAATACGAACAATTTCTCCTTTTTTAATTAAAATTTTATCGGTTTCAGAAACTACTTTATTGTCTAAACTCCAAACATAACGATTCATATTTCCTGATAATTCGAAACGTAATTCTTTTACTGGTGCGTCTTTTGGAAGATTGGTTTTAAAAGGCGATTTCAGCATTCCGTAATTTAAAGTCACAATTTCAGAAGTTTCCATGCTGTCACTTTCCATTTTCATGTCTTCCATAGTATGATTTGCATGATCTATGACAGGTTTTGCATTTTCATCTTCACCCGAAATTTCAGGATACATTACAGCATTCATGTCCATTTTGTTGAGAGACATATTCATGCCCATATCGTTCATTTCGCCATTCATTTTCATCATATCGTTCATCATTTTCATCCCTTCAAAATATTTTAATTTTGAAAGATGATGAACAGGCTGTTTCTCGCCATTTCCTAAAAATAAAGAAGCAGATCCTGTTCTGTCTTCGGCTGTAGCCAAAAAAGCAAAAGATTTATTGTCTTCTGGAATCGTAACTACAACATCATAAGTTTCAGAAACCGCAATAATCAAACGATCCACTTCTACAGGTTCGACATCATTTCCGTCGCTGGCCACAACGGTGATTTTTCCACCACCATACGTTAGCCAGAAATAACTTGAAGCGCCTCCGTTGGCAATTCTTAAACGAACTTTTGAACCCGGTTTTAAATCAGAAAACTGTTGTTCATTTTTTCCGTTAAGCAAAAACTTTTCATAATAAACATCGCTTACATCCATCGCATTCATTCGTTTCCATTCGTTGGTTACTTTGGTCGAAAAATGTCCTTGTTTTATGGCTTCTGCATAACTCTGTGTTGTTCCTTTTTTGATAGCAAACCAGTCGTTGGCATTATGTAACATTCGCTGAATATTCTCCGGTTTCAAATCGGACCATTCGCTTAGAATAACTGGAATCGTCGGTAAATCGTCAATCCCTTTTCGGATAGTCGGATCGTCTTTTTTCTTATTGATAATGAAAAGTCCGTACAAACCAATTTGTTCCTGTAAACCCGAATGGCTGTGATACCAATACGTTCCGTTTTGAATAATCGGAAAAGTATATTTATGAGTTGTTCCCGGTTTAATCGGCATTTGTGTTAGATACGGAACTCCGTCTTCTTTATTAGGAAGAAATAATCCGTGCCAGTGCATTGCGGTGTCCTCGTTTTCCAGATCGTTATGCACATAAATTTCGGCGATATCGCCTTCGGTAAAAGTCAAAGTTGGCATCGGGATTTGTCCATTTACTGCAATTGCTCGTTTTTCTTTACCCGAAAAATTGACAATCGTATCGCGAACGTGCAAATCGTAACGTACGACTTTCTGGGCTTTCAGGTGAAAAGCGATTAAGAAAAATATAAAGAGGTATTTGATTTTCATGATAGATTTTAATTCGTTATAATTATTTTAAACACATAGAAACATAGATTTTTGTGTCTAAAAAAAAGAGAATAAAAGAAACTAGTTTCCACACATAGCTATGTGTATTAATGCAAGTGAAACGCCTTTACGCACAATGCAAACTATGTTTCTATGTGTTTAAAAAAATTTCGCCACAAACTACAATTTTAGATTTCTCAATCGCAAAGCATTTACGATTACCGAAACAGAACTTAAACTCATAGCAACCGCCGCCAACATTGGTGAAAGCAAAATGCCAAAGACTGGATATAAAATTCCTGCCGCAATTGGTACACCCAAAGTGTTATAAATAAAAGCAAAAAACAAATTCTGTTTGATATTTGACATTACAGCATGGCTGAGGTTTTTCGCTTTTACAATTCCGTTTAAATCGCCTTTGACCAAAGTAATTTTAGCACTTTCAATCGCAACATCAGTTCCGGTTCCCATTGCAATTCCGATATTCGATTGTGCCAAAGCAGGCGCATCGTTGATTCCGTCCCCGGCCATTGCTACAATTTTTCCTTGTGCTTGAAGACGTTTTATTTCTTTCAATTTATCTTCAGGAAGACAATCGGCTTTAAAAGAGCTCAAATGCAAATGATCGGCAACGGCTTTGGCTGTATTGTGATTGTCGCCAGTCATCATGATTACCTCAACGCCTTGGTCAATTAATTCTTTAATCGCTTTCGCACTGTTTTCTTTGATGGCATCGGTAATGGCTACAAAACCTAAAACTTCTTTTTCAATAGAAATATACGAAATAGTTTTTCCAAGATTTTGTTCGGCAGTTACTTTGTTTTCTAGATCTAAAGAAATAGAAACTCCGATTTCATCCATTAATTTTTTGTTTCCTAAAGCTACTTTTTTACTTTCGATAGCTCCAAAAACACCTTTTCCTGCAATAGTTTCAAAATCTTGAACTTCTTTTAATGAAGTATTTTTTGCTTTCGCGAAATTGACTACGGCTTGCGCCAAAGGATGCTCGCTATGTTGATTCAAAGAAGCGATGTTTTGAAGAAGAAAATCTTCGTCATTATTAATCGCAAATATTTTTTCTACAGATGGCTTTCCTTCGGTAATAGTTCCAGTTTTATCGGTTATTAAAACATCAATTTTATTCATGTTTTCTAGTGCTTCGGCATTTTTTATTAAAATTCCGTGCTGAGCTCCTTTTCCAACACCAACCATAACCGACATTGGAGTTGCTAATCCAAGCGCGCAAGGACAGGCAATAATTAAAACCGCAATCGCATTGATTAATCCGTAAACATAAGCGGGTTCTGGACCAAATTTCGCCCAGATAAAAAAGGTTAAAATAGAAATAATCACCACAGTCGGAACGAAATATTTAGAAACTCTATCGGCTAATTTCTGAATTGGAGCGCGAGATCGGCTCGCATCATTTACCATTTGAATAATCTGCGAAAGCATGGTTTCGGACCCTACTTTTTCGGTAATCATCACAAATGATTTAGTACCATTTATAGTTCCGGAAATTACAGCGTCGCCAACTTTTTTATCTACAGGAATTGGTTCTCCGGTAATCATCGATTCGTCGATACTGCTTTCGCCAGAAGTTATTTTTCCGTCAACAGGAATTTTTTCTCCAGGTTTTACGCGTAACAAATCGTCTTTTTGAATATTATGAATGGAGATTACTTTATCAATTCCATTTTCGACTAAAGTGGCTTCAGTTGGCGCTAATTTTAATAATTCTTTTATAGCGCCATTGGTTTGTCCGTGTGCTTTGGCTTCCAATAATTGCCCTAATAAAACTAAAGTGATAATGACCGTTGACGCTTCAAAATACAAATGAATGGTTCCGTGGTGCGATTTGAATTCGGCTGGGAAAATATCCGGAAAAAACATTCCGACAATACTGAATAGAAATGCAACGCTTGTCCCGATTCCGATTAAAGTAAACATATTCAAATTCCATGTCACAATTGATTTATAAGCTCGAACGAAGAACATCCATCCGGCATAAAACAAAACAGGAAGAGAAAACAAAAATTGAACCCAATTCCATTTTTCAATAGACATGATATTATATAAAGGATTGTTCGGAATCATTTCTGACATGGAAATAATGAAAATTGGAAGCGTAAACAAAATCGCAATTTTCATTTTCTTCCATAAATCAGAATAGGTTTTGTTTTCTTCATTTTCAGAAGCCTGCATCGGAACCAAATCCATTCCGCAAATCGGGCAATCGCCTGGTTCGTTTGAAACAATTTCCGGATGCATCGGACAAGTAAATTGTGTTGCGGTTATGGCAACTTGTGGTACCAAATCCATTCCGCAAACAGGACAATCTCCAGGTTTATTGTAGGTTTTGTCGCCTTCGCAATGCATCGGACAATAATAAACGCCGTTTGCACTATGCTGATGTACTTTTGTTTCTGTTTTATGATGATAGTGGTTCTCTTTTTTATGGCTAGAACAGCAAGATTTAGCTTCGCCGTGATTTTTAGGAGAATCCATTTCAATAGTATAATTTCCCGCCGCAGTTAAAATTTTCTGAAATTTTTCCGTCGGAACATGTTTGTCCATTGTTATGGTAGCTGTTGGTGGATTTAATGTTACTTCTGCCTGAACGCCTTCAACTTCGTTCAACGTTTTTTCGACTTTGGTTCGGCATCCGTTGCATGACATTCCTGAAATTATATATTGATGAGTCATTGTATTGGTTTTTAAGTATTACAATGCAAATTTCGGAACTATTAATGGGGACGGTTTGTAGAATTTTGTGAATGATTTGTAAGATTTACTAAACTATGGTTTTTAACCGCAAAGCGCGCAAAGGTTTACGCAAAGGACGCTAAGTTTTTTGTGTTTTGAGAAATTTAAAAAGTTTGGAAAGCTTTTTAAATTCTATATAAAACATAGCCCAAGGTTTCAACCTTGGGAAACGTATTGTGTTTCAATTTTTGTTTACCTTCCAATCTTTGTGTGCCCAAGGTTGAAACCTTGGGCTATGTTCTGAATAAATTGCGAAATGATTATTTAAAAAGTTAGCCACAGATTAAAAGATTATCACAGATTTTTAAAATCCTTTTAATCATTATAATCTGTGGCTAAATAAAATCTTTGTGCTCTTTGTGATTAAGTCTCTCGCAGATTCCGCAGATTGAGCAGATTTAATTTTTATTAATCAAAAAAATTTGCACAATCTGTTTAAATCTGCGAGAGAATAATTTTTCGCTTTTACGAGAAACTATATATTCTCAATCTGAATACGCTTTTTATCTTTTGACTGCTTGAAAGAAGTAGGAGTGAAGCCAGTAATTTTCTTGAATTGATTACTTAAATGCGCTACGTTGCTGTAGTTTAGAATGTCCGCAATTTCACTTAACGAAAGCTCATTATAAATCAATAATTCCTTTACTTTTTCAATTTTCTGGCTGATGAAATATTTTTCAATCGTGGTGTTTTCAAGTTCAGAAAATAAATTGCTTAATGAATTATAATCCTGGTTGAGGTTTTCTGCCAAATAATCTGAAAGATTGATTTTAAGATCATTATTTTTATGATGAACCAAATCGACAATCAGGTTTTTTATTTTTTCGATTGTTTTGGTTTTTTTGTCATCAAGTAAATCAAAACCTATTGTTTGAAGGTTTTTCAATAAAATTTCTTTTTGATTTTCATCGATTTCCTCTTTGATTTCGACTTCACCCAATTCAACAGAAGTAGGATGAAGTCCGAGTTGTTCTAACTCAGACTTCACTACCATTATGCATCGGCTGCACACCATGTTTTTGATGTAGAGCTTCATATTTATTTGATCGTTTCTACCACATTTCCGCAAGTCAGCATCGAAGAACCGTAATACGGATTCTTAACTGCTTTTTCTTTGCTCAACCAATCAGCATCGGCCATTGGGCAATATTGTTTGTAGATTGGCTGTTCTGGATTTGAAACTTTAATTAAATCATAGGTGTTTTTAGATAATGATTTAAAAGTTTCGCGTTGTTTTTTTAGATCTGTAGTAGATGAAATACTTTTAGCATCGGCAGTTAATTTTTTAACCACTTTCATCCAAACCGTATGTTCATTACTTTTTAGTTTGTCCATTTTAACTGCGGTAATTGCCGTTAATAAAGTTGCCGCTTTCGCCGAAGTCAATTTACTGTCACTTTTAATAAGTGCATCTTTTACGGCAAAATAAGAATCATAAACCGATTGAAGTTGACTTGCTTCAACAACTTCGTTTGTTATATCGATTGTTTTTGCCTGAATATTATTTGCAGAAAATAATAAAGTGATTACTGTTGCTATTGCTATGATTGATTTTTTCATTTTATTTAATTTAGAAAGAATGTTATTTTTTATAATGTTAGCTCTCGCAAAGACGCGAGGGTTCAAAGTTGTTTTAGTGTTTCTTTGTGAGAAAAAAATTCTGGACAAAACACATTTATGGCTATCGCAAATCGAACTAAGTTATTTTCGGCTTTAGCCAAATAGAAGTAAATCCAGAAGAAATGGTAGAATTACTATAAGATGAAATCGTGTTTTTTAAAGAAAAATTGAATACATCATTTTGTAAATCAAAATCATTTGAAGTTAAAATAACAAATTGCAAAGTAGAAGTTGTACAACCAGAATGACGACATTTTCCTTCGCATGAATGTTTTTCCTCTTTAGTAGTTTTCTTTTCACAGCATTTTTTAGAACAGCTGTTTTCTTCTTTAGCAGCAATTTCTTTTTTGTGTACCATATTACATGCATAATTATAACTAGGATTCAAAAAGAAACCCAGCGTTAGAAAAAGCATCAATATGTGTATTCTTTTGGTCAAAGAAATTGTTTTTAGAAGTACAAATTTAGTTAAAAAATATCCGAAGAAATACTTTTTAAGATTTCGATAACTAGAGTTTCTTAAAATCAGTAGGTTTCATATTTTTCCTTTTCTTGAAATAATTCGTCAGATGACTTTCATCGGTAAAACCAAACTCATACGCAATCTGTTTAATTGGTAATTGATTGTTATGAAATCTTTTTTCGATTAAAGTCATTCTCAAATTATGAATATATTCTCTATAACTGATGCTAAATGTTCTTTTGAAATAAGCACTAAAATACGTTTGAGCAATATTAAAATGTTCTGCAATTACTTTTACCTGAACCAGTTTTGGCTGATAAATATTTTGATGAATGTAATTCGCAATTTGTTCGTTATCTAAATGTGTCGATTGCATCTGCAGATTCATACACCGAATAGTTTCCTTAATCAAACCAAAAATCGAAAGAATTTGATAAAATACAATTGGAGAATTCGTCACATCAATATAACGATCGTAGGTTACAATATTTTCAACCGTATTTTTTAAAATCGTTTTGCAAGGTTCATCAAACTTCAAAACTGTTTCTTTTAAGATTTTGTCTCTCATGAAACTTTCAGGAGTATTTAAAAGAAATTCATCACAAGTCAGATTCTGTTTCGAATTGAAATAATTATCGGTGAATTTAATGAAAATGAAGCCTGTACTTTTCTTTATATCAAAATAATGTTCGTCGTCTGGCGAAATCACAAATAGATCTCCTGCTTTATACGGCAAAAGATTATTATTCAAATGATGAACACCGCTTCCCTTTTTGATATAGATGATTTCATAATAGGTATGCGTATGCGGGGGAAGATGAAATTTCTCTTCTTCAAATTCATCAAGTACTAGTGTTTTAAACTGATTTAATTTCGGCATAACTTAAATTTACAATTTAATATCACAAATATACAATTTCTAATCCGGCTAACGGTGTTAATTTTGTATCGTAGAAATCATTCATTCCTTTCTACTATTAAAACATATGAAAAAAAGTCTTATTGCACTCTCTTTAGGAGGGTTAACTATTGGAATTACAGAATTTGTAATGATGGGGCTACTCCCAGATATTGCTTCAGATATGAAAGTTTCGATTCCTGTTGCGGGATATTTAATTTCATCTTACGCGCTTGGAGTTGTTATTGGAGCGCCTTTATTAGTAATCGCAGGAAGAAATTATGCGCCTAAAAAAATGTTGTTGATATTAGCTTTAATGCTGGCGGTTTTTAATGCACTGTCAATTATTGCTCCCGATTATAATATTTTATTTGCTTCTAGATTTCTTTCGGGTCTACCTCATGGCGCATTCTTCGGAGTGGGAGCGGTAGTCGCAAGCCGTTTGGCAGATAAAGGCAAAGAAGCGCAGGCAATCTCAATCATGTTTGCTGGTTTAACCATTGCAAATTTGATAGGTGTGCCAATCGGTACTTATATAGGTCATCATTTTATTTGGCGTTACACTTTTGTTCTAATTGCAATTGTAGGTCTGCTGACATTTTTGGCAATTTATTTATGGATGCCAAATCTTGAAAAAGGAGAAAGTGTCAACATGAAAACGCAGCTTCAATTTTTTAAGAAAACAGAGGCTTGGTTAATTATCGGAATCACGGCAATCGGTTTTGGCGGTTTATTTGCCTGGATCAGTTATATTGCTCCTTTATTAATTAATGTGTCAGGATTTGCTCCAGAAGATGTTTCGACAATCTTGATCTTAGCTGGATTCGGAATGGTTGTAGGGAATTTTATCGGAGGAAAACTAGCAGATAGATTTTCGCCTGCACCAACCACTTTGGCTTTATTATTAGTAATGTCTATAGATTTGATATTGGTATATTTCTTTTCGTCAAATCAATATGTATCATTGTTTTTAACTTTCTTAACAGGAGCTATTTCTTTTTCTGTTATTGCACCAATTCAGATGCTTATGATTCGTACGGCGAAAGGAGCAGAGATGATTGCTTCTGCGTCGCTTCAAGGAAGTTTTAATATCGGTAATGCTTTAGGTGCCTTTTTGGGCGGATTACCATTGACGGCAGGTTTTAGTTATTCATCACCAAACTTAATTGGTGTAATAATGTCTGTTATCGGAATGATTATCACTTTTATACTAATGAAATCGCATCGCAAACAAGTTCAGTTGCAGCGTATTTAAATAAAAAACACTCTTTTTTTGAAAGTCCTTAACTTTTGTTGAGGACTTTTTTTTGTTTTTGATGTTTCTCTGATGGCTCTTACACAAGTATAAAAGTTTTGTGACGTCAGAAAATACAGTTTAAATTACTTGCCTTCTTCATCTCAAATTAATTTTTTTTCATTCGAATTCCAATTTATTAAGTGTAAAAATAACACCTAATAATTTCGTAATGTATGTTGATGTAATCGATTGTTTTTTTTGCAAAAATCAAATCAAATGATCGAATAATAAAAATATATTTAATATTTTAAGTAGAGATAAATTATATATGTCATATAAAAAAGGGATATATTTTTTGATATATAATTTTTTTTGTGAATTTTTTATGAATTTTTATTTTTCGTTTAAAAAAAATATCTATGTTTGTGTAATCGATTACAACTTTTTTTTAATCTTCGAAATCGATTAAGTATTAATCTTCTTCTTACAGTATTTTAAACGCTGGGCAAAGAATTAAAACTTTTAAAAAGTGTTAAATAAAAATTAATAACTAGAGCATATATATGATTAAAAAATTACTACAAAAAACCACTTAAACCAACTCAAAAATTCAATTAATAACTTAAACAATCAACCATGAACTTTAAAGAATTATTAAACAAAAGAGCAAATTTCTGCTCTGTACTTGTTTTCTTACTGTGCTTATTGATGACTAACCAAATTCATGCGCAGACCACAACTATAGAGGGAACCGTGAAAGATGCAGCTGGACTTTCTCTGCCTGGCGTAAATGTCTTGGAGAAAGGAACTAAAAACGGAACCTCTACTGATTTTGATGGTCATTATAAAATTAAACTGACCAATCCAAAAGCAGTATTAAGTTTTTCTTTCATAGGATTTAAAACTGTTGAAATCCCTGCTTCTGGAAAAACAAAGGTAGACGCTACTTTAGCTGAAGATTCGAACAGCTTAAATGAAGTTGTTGTAATCGGATACGGAACATCTAAGAAATCTGATTTAACTGGTGCAGTATCTACCATTTCAGGTACTGATTTGAAAAAGGTTCCAGTAGCAAATGTTGCTGAAGCTTTAACAGGTAGAATTGCTGGTGTACAGGTAACTTCATCAGAAGGTTCTCCAGATGCTGATATTAAAATTAGAGTTCGTGGAGGAGGTTCTCTTACTCAGGATGCTTCACCTCTTATTATTGTTGACGGATTTCCGATTAACAGTATGAATGATATTTCTTCATCTGATATCGAAACTATGACCGTTTTAAAAGATGCAGCTTCAACTGCAATATACGGATCACGTGGTGCAAATGGGGTAATTCTTATTACTACTAAAAGCGGAAAAGACGGAAAAATGGCGGTAAGTTTCAATATGTTTTATGGTATGAAAAAAATCGCAAATCAAATCGATGTTTTATCGCCAGAAGATTATACGAAATGGCAGTACGAATATGCTTTGCTTTCACAGACAGGAACAAAAGTAGCTTCTGATCCAGCTTCATATACAAGATATTTTGGAAATTGGCAGGATCACGATATGTACAATGGTTTAAAGGGAGATGATTGGCAGAAACAAATTTTCGGACGTACAGGTGAAGTTCAGAGCCGTGATTTAGGAATTAGAGGTGGAAGTGATAAGCTTAGTTATAACTTTAACTATGCTCATTATGATGAAAAAGCAATTATGATTGGTTCAGATTATAAAAGAAATAACCTTTCATTGGCTTTAAAAAGTAAAATAAGTGACAAGGTTGATGTTGGTTTTACAATGCGTTATTCTGATACACAGATTAATGGTGGAGGGGTAAACGAGCAAAATGAGAAATCTTCTGCAGATTCGCGTATGCGTACAATTGTGGGTTATGCACCGCTTCCGGTATCAGGTTTGACTTCAGAAGATATTGCAGGAGACGGTTCGGATCAATTGATAAATCCTTTTAAATCTGTTTCTGATAACGATCGTCAGCAGTTTCGTAAGAACTTTAATATGTTAGGAAGTTTTGGATGGGAGATTGTAGACAATTTAAAACTAAAAGTAGATTTAGGTCTGGATAATTTTAATACACAAGACTATCGTTTTTACGGTCTAACTACTTATTATGTTGCTAATGCTCCAGCAAGTGCATTACAAAATATGCCGGCAATGATTATGGCAGATACTAAAGACAGACGCTTTAGAAATGCTAACACGTTGAATTATGATTTCAAAAAAATAATGGGCGAAGATCATCATTTGACTGCTCTTGTTGGACAGGAAAGTATTGACTACAATTCAAATACTGTAACAACAACGATTCACGGATACCCTACTTTTTTTGATTTTAACAAAGCAAAAACATTAACAACACAAGGAACGCCGCAATTAGTAGATAATTATTACAGCCCTGATGATAGATTATTATCATTTTTCGGACGTGCTAATTATGACTACAAAAACCGTTATATCCTATCAGCAACATTCCGTGCAGATGGTTCAAGTAAATTCTTAGAACAAAATCGTTGGGGTTATTTCCCTGCATTTGCAGCTGGATGGAAAATCTCTGAAGAAAGTTTCTTAAAAGGCCAGTCTTGGTTAGATCTTTTAAAAGTTAGAGCTAGTTATGGTGAAGCAGGAAACAATAATATCCCGGTTGGACAGCAAGTTCAAATTTTTCAATCTACTGGAACAACATGGATTAATGGAGTTACAAGTGTTTGGGCACCTTCTAAAACAATGCCTAATCCTGATTTGAAATGGGAGACTACGGTAACTCAGAATTTTGGTTTGGATTTTGGTTTTTTCAAAAATCGTTTAAGCGGTAACTTTGATATCTACAAAAATATTACAAGTGATTTGTTGATTAATTTCCCAGTTCCTGGATCTGGATATGATTTTCAATATCGTAACATGGGAGAAACACAAAACACAGGTTTCGAAGCAACTTTAAATGTTGTGGCTATTGAAAAAGAAAAATACGGATTGAATTTTTCATTCAATATGTCGGTAAATAAAAACCGTATTAACTCATTAGGGGTTATGAACAATTTTGGAGCTGCTACTGGTTGGGCTTCTTCACAAATTGGAGATGATTATTTAATTGAAGTTGGTTCTTCTTTAGGAACAATGTATGGTTACAAAAATGACGGAAGATATGAAGTTGCAGACTTTGATTATGTTGGAGGTAAATATGTTTTAAAAAGCGGAGTAACTCCTACGGCTACAACTTTAGTTGGAGACGGAAGTTCTCTTAAACCAGGGGACATGAAATTGAAAGATGTTAATGGAGACGGTGTTGTAGATTTAAAAGACAAAACAATTATTGGAAATGTTAATCCTAAAAGTTCAGGAGGTTTTGTTATCAACGGAAATGCTTATGGATTTGATTTAATGGCAGCTTTTAACTGGAGTATTGGTAATGATGTTTATAACGCTGACAAAATTGAATTTTCGACAGCAACAGCTTCAGGAAAATACAAAAACTTAAATTCTACTATGGCTGATGGAGAAAGATGGACAAATCTTGATCCTGCTACAGGTCAATTAGTAACAGATCCTGCTGCATTAACAGCGCTAAATGCGAATACAACTATGTGGTCTCCTTACATGAGAAGCGCAATATTTACTGATTGGGCAGTTGAAGACGCATCATTTTTAAGATTAAATACTTTAACATTAGGGTACACTGCACCTCAGATGTTTACATCTAAACTAGGAGTTTCTAAATTGAGATTCTATCTAACGGCAACCAACGTTTTTGTTTGGACTAATTACTCAGGTTCTGATCCAGAGGTTTCAACAAGAAGAAAAAACCCGCTTACACCAGGGGTTGATTCAAGTCCTTATCCAAGAAGCAGACAAATGGTTTTTGGGATGAATCTTAATTTCTAATTTTAAATTATCACAAAATGAAACATAAAATAATAATAGCGGGATTGATTATTTCGGGTTTATTTAGTTCTTGCCAGCAATTTGAAGATGACTATTTAGATACAAAAGCAGAATCAACTTTAGATGCTGCTTTGATTTTCTCTACAGCTGGACTTGCAAAAGGAGCTGTTGATGGAATAAAAGTGCCATTTGCTGAAACAAACTCATATAGAGGAAGATTTTTACCATATTATGGATTAAATACAGATGTAGAATGGTATAACACTTCACAAACGGCAGGAGATAAAGCAGATTTGTGTGTTTATGATGCAAAGCCAAGTAATACTGAGATGAATACGACAAATAATGCCTATTCGATGATGTTTTCTGGTATTGAGCGTGCTAATATTTGTATAAAAGGCATACGTCAATACGGAAATCCTCTGCCGGGAACAGAAATGGGGCAGTTGTTAGGAGAAGCTTTAACATTGAGAGCAATTTACTATGCCGATTTACTTAAATCATGGGGTGATGTTCCAGCTCGTTTTGAACCTATTACTTCTGAAACTTTATATTTACCTAAGTCAAGTAGAGATGTTATTTACAAACAATTAATTGCAGATTTAGGAGAAGCATCAACCTTGGTAGCATGGCCTAATGAGACGGCATATACAAATACTGTAGAACATGTAAATAAAGCTTTTGTAAAAGGTTTTAGAGCACGTTTGGCTTTGGCAGCAAGTGGTTATCAGCAATATCCTGACGGAGTAAGAAGAAGTAATGATCCGGAACTTTCGGTTGCGGCAATGTACACATTGGCATTAAGAGAATCTCGTGAAGTAATTCAAAGTGGTTCTGCTCGTTTAGAATCTACTTTTGAAGGATTATGGAGAAAGTATAATGAAGAAAACACTACAGCTGGTGGAGAATCTCTTTGGGAGCTTCCTTTTGCTGATGGTCGTGGTAGAATGTTGTTTACGTTTGCCGTAAAACATACAGCTGCTCAAGATCAATTTCAAGCAAATGGCGCTAACCGTGGAGGAGTAGCTGGTCCGCTACCATTTGTTTTTTACGATTATGACCAAGTGGATACTCGTAGAGATGTTACTTGTGTACCTTATAAATACGGTGCAACAACAAATAATATTGCTAAACAAGAACTGGGTACACTAGATACATGGTATTTTGGTAAATATCGTTACGAATGGATGAAGCGTTATGTGACTTCTACTAATGACGACGGAGTTAATAAAATGTACATGCGTTATGCTGAGGTGCTTTTGATTGCCGCTGAAACGGCAAACGAATTAGAAGGTCCTGCAGCTGCAGCGACTTATTTGAAAGAAGTTCGCAGAAGATCATTTCCTGCAGCGGTTCAAGCTGTAAAAGTAGATGCTTATGTAGATGCTTTAACTAGTAAAGAAGCGATGTTTACTGCTCTTGTTAATGAAAACAAATATGAGTTTACTGGTGAAATGGAACGTAAACAAAATTTAATTCGTTGGAATTTGTTAAAAATAAAATTAGACGAGGCCAAACTAAAAATGGCCAACTTATCAGCACGTTCAGGTGAATATGCTGATGTGCCAACAGCCTTATATTATAAGTTTAAAGCAGATAATGTATCGATTGATATTTACGGATTAAATAGAGGTGAATCTACAAATCCTGGAGCAGCATATACACAAGTTGCTTGGACATGGACTGGAACAACCGCAGATACTAAGATAAACTCATTGTATAAGGCAGGAGTTAATCCAGATAACAGACAATTCTGGCCAATCTGGCAAGTGTTTATTGATGGAAGTAACGGACAATTAAAGAACGATTACGGTTATTAAAATCTTTCAAAAAATTAATAATAAATTATTATGATGAAAACAAAATATATATTTAGAGGATTAATAACCGTATTATTACTTGCAATTGCAATTTCTAGCTGCGAAAGTTATAACGAAGGATTATTAGACGGTATAGGTAATACAAGAGAGTTTTCTCCAATTGGGCTTAAAGCTACAATTAGAAATCAAACTACGGTTGAATTAAATTGGACAGCTAAAACAGATGAAAATGCAGATCATTATGTTGTAGAATTTAGTGCTGATGACCCTGAATTCAAGACTATTTACAAAACAGTAAATGTTACAGCAGCGCAATTGCCTGTGCAAGTTGCATTAGAAGGAGAAACGACTTATTCAATTAGAGTGAAAGCGGTAAATGCTGCAGGTTTAGAGGATTCTAAATGGTCAGTGGTAACGGCAACAACTTTATCAGAGCAATTATTTTTAGCTTCTGTTGATGGTGATATTGAAGCAAAACAAGTAACCTTAAGATGGCCTGCAAATAGTAATGTAACACAAATTGTTGTAAATCCTGGTGCGATAACTCACACTATTACACCAGCAGAAAAAGCTAGCGGAATAGCTATTGTAACTGGACTTACTGGAGAAACATCTTATACCGCAGAATTGCTTAACGGTACTAAGAAAAGAGGATCTAAAGCTTTTACTACCGCAATAGATATTGGTACTGGTATATTAGTAAAAAACACTGATGATTTAATGCAGAAAATTGTAGATGCGGCATCTGGAGCTGTTCTTGTATTAGAGCCGGGAGATTATACGGCCGATAATCAAGTGGGAGCGATCACGTTGAACAAGACACTTACAATAAGAGGTTTAAGAAGTTATAATACACCAAAACTTCATGTTAACTTTGTGCTAACTTCTGGGCCAGCGGCTAATCTAACTTTAATTGATTTAGATTTAAAAGGAGATAAAGGTGCGGCTGCAGCGGCTGTTTCACTTATAAAATACAATGATAACACAGTTAATTATGGAGCGCTTTTAATAAGCGGTTGCAATATACATGATTATGGTGTTTCATTAATCAGTGCAAATTTATCTGCAGCTAGAATTACTTCTGCAATAATAGATAATAGTATTGTTACAAATGTACTAACATCAGGCGGTGATTTTATAGATCTTAGAGGTTCTCACTTAGGACAATTAACGCTTAAAAACAGTACATTTAATAATTGTTCTACAGCAAGAGCATTTATTCGTATGGATGCTGGTCTTACAGGTTTAACAACTAATATATTAATTGACGCATGTACGATTTCTAATCCAAATATGGTAGGAAATGCAACATTTTCATTCTTATATACGCGTTTTGTGACCAATGTAATAACAATTAAAAATTCATTGTTTGCTAATACACCTGCGCCTTACACAAGAGAAACGGTAACTGCAAATCCAACGTTTTCAAATAATAATTATTTCAATTCGCCAAATTTAAATGGTAATCCTATTCCACTTGCTAATAATAGACCAGATACAACTGGATCTGCCTTAAACCCACAGTTTACAAATGCAGCAGCGGGCGATTTTACAGTTGGTAATCAAACTTTAAAAGATAATAAGATAGGAGATCCACGTTGGATTAAATAAAAAAAGATAATTAGTTAGTAATTAAAAAGCGGGGTACAATAATTTGTATCCCGCTTTTTGTTTTTTACTGTTTAGAATTTTTTCAAAGAAAATCCTTCGTTAAAATCATTCAATAGAAAAATCAAATTTTTGCAATAAACCTGCAAGTGCCGTATGCGAAACTTTGGTTCCTTTGATTTTATTTTCGGAAGGATCAAAAGCATAATTTTTAGAAGTTCTAAAATCTGTTTTTTCTAGAATGCAATCCACGAAAGTGGCATTAGAAAGATCACAATTTTTAAAAATAGCCAAAGATAAATCGGTATTGGAGAAATCGACTTCTTTTAAAGAACAGTCTGTAAAAACAGTCTTCTTCAGTTTTTTATAAATAAAAGTCGAATAATCTAAAATACAATCCTGAAAATTCATCGAAAACAAAAAGCTGTTACTCGCACTGAAATCTAATCCCATTAATTTACATCCGATAAATTTGATGTTTTTCAAACCAGTGTTTCTTAAAATTGCCAGTGACAAATTGCAGTTTTTAAAAGTACAATCTAAAAAATCAATTGAAGTAAAATCGCTTTTAGAGAAGTTACAGTTGATGAATTCACAATTTACAAATTCATTATCAGATAATCTTTGTTCAGAATAATCGATAGTGTCAAAAGTTTTGTTTTGATGAAGAGCAGTTTCCATTATGAAAATAAGTTGAGGTTTTTATTCTAATTCGACACAATCAAATAGGTCATTTTGCAGTAGTGATTCAGGAATTTCGAATTCGCTGTCAATTCGCAAAATATTATCACAATCTTCGAGATCAAAATTCCAAGCTACATTGGGCAATAATTTATCCAATAAAGTTTTTGCTGAATCAAATTTGGCGGGAGAATCAACAGAGGTTTTAAAAACATAAATCATAAGTTACTTTTTTAGAGGGAACAAATTTCTAAAAAAGAGCCACTTATTTTATAGGATTTCATAATCAATAATTAGGACTTATCAATCAATTTGCGGTATTGTAAAGGGGTTATTCCTTCGTGTTTTTTGAAGAAGCGGGAAAAGTAAGAATGATCCTCGTGTCCTACCTGAGAAGCAATTTCGCCTACAGAAAGTGTGGTTTGAAAAAGTAAATATTTGGCTTCTAATAATATGTTCTCATCAATCCACTTTACGGCAGATTTTCCTGTCACGGTTTTTACACATTTATTCAAATGATTGGGTGTGACATTCAGCATGGAAGCGTAATAATTCACTTGATGCTGACTCTTAATGTGATCATGAATAAGTTCTTTAAATTTGCCAGTAATCACTTCGGCTGCCGAAATTCCATTTGGAGTCTTTACGGCATTTTTATTCATTTCATAAAACAAAGTTATGAGATAAGACTGCACGATATTCAAATCGGTAAAAGCAGTTTCAGAATATTCCTTTTTTAACCGTTCTAAGATGTTGGTAATAGTGTTAACATCTTCTGGTGCCAGGCCGATTTTAGGATTTCCAGAAATTTTCAAAAAATCAAATTCATTGAGCATTTCACGGCTTCCGTATTTTCGAATTAAAATATCGGGATGAAACTGGCAGATATAACCTTTATGAATATTGTTGACATTATCCAGCGAAAAAATCTGACCCGCGGGAACCATAATCATTTCGTTATCCCTTGTAGTGTATTCTTGATAGCCCAATTTCATTGTATGCTGACCAGAAGAAATAAAAATCAAAGTATGACAAGAGTGTTTCGAAGGCGGAACGGGATGTTGCATCTGCATAATTTCTTCAATCTCAAGACAGAAAAAATGATCTGAATTGGATTTAAAAAGCAAATGAATAGGATTGTCTTCTCCTAAAAATTTCTCACGAAAACCTGTTGGACTATAGGTTTTTATTTTTTCTGCCGACTTGTTTTTCATTCCTAATAATACAACCTAAAATCAAGTAGTTTACACAAATTGTAATGTTTGGTATATAAATCTTCAACCACTTCAATTAGATTGTCATTCTCCTGATATAAGCTGAAAAAGGCTTTATCAATTGTACTGCAGCTGGCAATTTTATTATAAGTCGAACCATAACCAGAAATTGCTCT
The DNA here is from genome assembly GCF_042678225.1 of Flavobacterium artemisiae. NCBI lineage: Bacteria > Pseudomonadati > Bacteroidota > Flavobacteriia > Flavobacteriales > Flavobacteriaceae > Flavobacterium > Flavobacterium artemisiae. The sequence goes on from NZ_JBHUDZ010000002.1 coordinate 353,668, forward strand.
GGCACCTGTAATATCTAGAAAATATTGTGCCTCTTCTTCTGTTAAATCTAAAACTTTAAGATTAGCAAAATGAATAATCTTACCTTTCATTTTTCCCTCAAAAAGTTCGGCTATTTCTTCAATACTATAAAAATAATCATGAAGGCAGATATTATTCTGCTGGCCTGGCATTGCTAGATAAATGATTTCATAATCTTTAAAATTATGATCTTCATAAAGAAGTATATTTAGACTTTCTTCAAGACCTTCGATAGTATCGCAGGTTTTATGAATGCTCGAAATACCTTGATCAATTGCCAATTCTTCAAGACATTTTACCACATGAGTCGGAGTATGATCGTCTATGTCTTTGACGCCTTCAAGACAGAAAATAAATTTTTCATTATCCATGCATTTTTGTTTTCTGGTTTTTAAAGTTCAGATTTCTGTGTTCAACAAAAGTATTTTTTCTAAAACAAAATCTAGTACAGAAATATGAATTTAACTTTTGTTTTAGGCTTTAATTTTAAGTTGCGCCGTTCTGTTTTTATTTACTTACAAATGAAGCTGTAAAGTGTTAATCAAAAATTGATACAATTTAGAACAGTGATTCTCAGCCGTCTCAAAACATGAATCTTTAATTTTGTAATTACTGAAAAACACTTCCAAAAACAAAAAAAAAGTCAAAATGGTACACGAAAGAGTAATGGAAAAGCTGGCGATTTTAGCTGATGCGGCAAAATATGATGTTTCTTGTTCATCAAGTAACAGCAATCGTAAAAATAAAGATCAAGGTTTGGGCAACGCATCTGCACACGGAATTTGTCATGCGTATACAGAAGACGGACGTTGTGTTTCACTGCTCAAAATTCTGCTTACCAATCACTGTATTTTTGACTGCGCTTATTGTGTCAGCAGAAAAAGCAACGATGTAAAACGTGCCGCTTTTACTGTGCAGGAAGTTGTAGATTTAACGATTGGTTTTTACCGAAGAAATTATATCGAAGGTCTATTTCTGAGTTCGGGCATTTTTGACAATCCAGATTTTACAATGGAACGTTTGGTTCGAATTGCGAAAAAATTACGTTTAGAAGAAAATTTTAATGGTTATATCCATCTAAAAGCGATTCCAGGGGCAAGTGACGAATTATTACAACAGGCCGGAATGTACGCAGATCGTTTGAGTGTGAATGTCGAAATGCCGACCGAGCAAAGTCTTAAACTGCTTGCTCCAGATAAAAATCATAAAGATGTGATTAAACCGATGGTATATCTTAAAAATGGAATTTCGGAATATAAAGAAGAAAAGAAAAAGAATTATAAAACGCCGCTTTTTGCACCCGCGGGTCAGAGCACACAAATGGTAATTGGTGCCACAAAAGAAAATGATATGGAAATTCTAGGAATGGCCAATTATTTTTACGAACAAATGAATATGCGCCGCGTATATTATTCTGGATATGTGCCGATTAGTTATGACGATAGACTTCCGGCAATTGGAACTCCGGTTCCGATGATTCGCGAAAATCGTTTGTATCAGGCAGATTGGCTGGTTCGTTTTTATGGATTTAATGTAAATGAAATAGTCGGTTTTGATCATCCGAATTTGGATTTGGATATTGATCCGAAATTAGGCTGGGCGTTGCGAAATCTGCATCAATTTCCTGTTGATATTAATACAGCAGAATTAGAGCTAATTCAGCGTATTCCTGGAATTGGTTTTTTAAGTGCTAAGAAAATTGTAGCAGCAAGAAAATTTAAAAGGCTTCAGGCTTATGATTTAAAAAAGCTCGGAATAGCCTACAGTCGTGCAAAATACTTTTTAGCGTTTGCTTCGCCTTTTTCGCTGCAGAAAGATTTGAGTTCAATCCAAATTAAAAATCATATTCTAAATTTTCAAAAAAGTAAATACCAAAATAATTTCTCCAATCAGCTGGCTTTGTTTTAATTAAAATGATACAAATAATTTACGATTCGACTTTTGAAGGCTGGCTGACGGCTGTATTTGAAATTTATGATTATAAATTTTCAGATGTCGTCTTTGCAAAAGAAAATGTTCCGAATGCTTTACTTTTTTCAAATTCTCATACTGTTTCCACAGATATTGTAAAGGCGCAACGGGTTTTAGAAGGATTAAAGAAAAGACTTTCCACTTCAGGTTTAGAAATGGTTTATCATGCTTTTTTATCTGAAATAAATAAGATTGATGAAGTTTTGTTTCAATTTGTAAAATATGTCTTTTCGAGTTTAGAAAATATTGAAGGTGATTTGAGTAATAATGAAGTTCTGGCGGTTAGAAAAGCAGCACATTTGACACACAGAGAAAGCCATCGAATGAAAGCTTTTGTTCGATTTCAATTAACAAAAGATCAGTTGTATTATGCCATCATAGAGCCAGATTGTGATGTGCTCCCGATTATAAAAGATCATTTTAGGAAAAGATACGCCGATCAGCGCTGGCTTATTTATGATGTCAAACACAAATACGGTGTTTATTATGATCTTAAAAGTGTATCGACAGTGCAGCTTGAATTTGATTCTAAAACTAATTCTTCTAAATTCTTAGCCGAAATATGTGATGAACAAGAAGCCTTTTTTCAGGATCTCTGGCGCAATTATTTTAAAAGTGTCAATATTGAATCCAGAAAAAATATGAAATTACATATTCAACACATGCCAAAACGATATTGGAAGAATTTGGTTGAAAAAATTCCAGTGATCAAAAACTAAAATCTTTTTGATAAACCTACATAGTATCCATGTATTTTTGTCGAAACAAATTTTAAGATTAATGATAAAAATTAATTCAGAAGCATCATTTGCAATCGAAGATATATTGTTCACTTTTGCGCTGGAATCTGAAGCGGCAGCAGTTTTTACAGATTGTAATACTATCATAACAGGAATTGGTAAAGTCAATGCCGCGTATGAACTTTCGAAAGCCATTCATAAAAATAAACCTTCTTTAATTATAAATCTCGGTTCAGCGGGAAGCACTTGTTTCAAAAAAGGCGATGTGGTTTGTTGCACTAAATTTGTACAAAGAGACATGGATGTTCGAGGTTTGGGTTATGCGCAATACGAAACACCATTGTCTGGACTTCCGCCAATTATCGAATATGGTTTACTTATGGATGGATTGCAGGTAGGTATCTGTGGTACGGGAGATAATTTTGAAATGGGACATTGCGCACCTGCCTATACTGTTGTAGATATGGAAGCATACGCTTTGGCAATGATTGCAATGAAAGAGAATATTCCGTTTTTATGTCTCAAATATATTTCTGACGGAGCAGATGATAATGCAGCTGAAGACTGGCTGGTTCAAGTGCATAAAGCAGCAATTGCGTACGGGAAAATTTTAGAATTAAATAAAGAAAGTATTTTAGACTAAAATAATCCAACTATTATGAAGCAGCGTTTCTATATTCTGCTTCTAATTTGTCTAAAAACTCAAACAGTTTTTGATTCATTTCGCTAAAATCAAAACTTCGAATTTTATCCGGATGCTGTACAAATTGATGTTTGGTGTTGGTCAATAAAAAATCCTCATCAGCAGCAATTAGTAATTCTACCACTTCTGAATTTAATTCCATATGACATTGAAAACCGTATACTAAATTAGAATAAGAAATAATCTGCCTCGGACAGCCTTTGCTCGAGGCAAGAATTTTGCTCTCGGTAGTTAATCCGGGCATATCGTTATGCCAATGACCAACTTCTAACTCTGATCCGAAATGATTTACTTTAGGATCATTTAGACCGTCTTGTGTTAATTGAATAGGAAATACACCAATTTCTTTTTCAGGACTATGTTCAAATGATCCGCCAAAAGCTTCACCAATAAGCTGCGCACCAAGACAGACACCCACAACCGCTTTATTGTTTTTGATGGCATTTTGTATCAAACCGATTTCTGCTTTGGCGTCAAAATGAGAACATTCTTCTATAGTAGTGTCAGGGCTCTGTGGCCCGCCCATAATCAACAGCAAATCGATATTCGAAGCCGTTTCTGGTAAAGATTGATTGAGGTAAACTTTTGAAAATGTAACGTTGTGGTTTCTGGAAACAGCCCATTCCAAATATGCTCCGGGCGCTTCAAAATCTTCATGCTGCACAATATGGATATTCATTTTCTTTCGTTTAAAATTTATTCAGACAAAAATAAAAACAACAAACGTTATGTTAGCGGTACAGTTTATTAAATTAAAAGTAGTCCAGCAAACTCGATTAGAAAATTTTAGAATCCTTCCTTAATTAAAAGATGATAATACATTCATTGCTTTTTCGGCATCTTTTTCATCAATGAAAATATGATCATGAAAATAAGCCGCAACGACATTGCAGCTTATGTTTTCATTGCCCAAAGCAGTAGAAAATGCAGCAGTCATTCCAACAGCTTCTAGAGAAGAATGCACTTTAAAAGTGATCCAAGCGGCAACATAAGAATATTCTAGGTTAAGTTGGTCAGCATCTTCTTTTTTAAGAACAACCGTAATTCCTTCGGTTTCTTTAAATAAGAATGAAATTTTAGAGAAAGGAATATTGTCAATATCGTTTACGCAGCAATACACATAACGGCCTTCATTTAAAATGGGATTTAGGTTTTTTAAGATTGTATTGAGATTTTTTTCTCCAGACATTTTAATGGGTTTTAAATGATAAAATTCAATTATTTCTCCAATTACAAATTATCAGCATCAGAAATCTGATCCAATATATTTGTCTGGTTAGGAGCAATATAGTTTTTGTTTTCGAGTGCGACTTCCTTCTTAAAAAGCAGATCTAGAGCATTGTATAGTTTTAATAAAACATCTCTATCTTCTTTTTTAATTTCTGAAGCCGTATTAAAATTAAAAACATAATTATTCGAATTTCGTACTTCGACTTTTATTGTTTTTATGTGATTTTAAATTTGACTATATCCATATGTCGCTAATTACTGCTGCAAAATACTATTTTAATTGATAGTTATTGTGGTGTTGGAAGGAGATTTTTGCTAAAATCCAACACTTTTAATTATGAATTTTATTTGCTCATTTTTTAATCATTAAGATAATTTAAATTATCAAAAGAGCTCATGCAGCTTCAAATTCTAAAAATAGTAAAATGTAATATTTTTATACTATTGAAATAGGGTTAAAAACAAAAAAAGCGAGTTAATTTTTAATTAACTCGCTTTTGCTTTTATGATGTTTTACAAATCTATTCCAAATTATCGGCCGCAGAAATTTGATCCAATATATTGGTCTGATTAGGAGAAATGTAGTTTTTATTTTCGATAGTAGCTTCTTTCTTAAAAAGAAGATCCAATGCATTGTACAGTTTTAATAAAACATCTCGGTCTGCTTTATCAATCTCCAAAGCAGTATTAAAATTAAAAACATAATTATTCGAATTGCGTACTTCTACTTTTATCGTTTTTGATGTGATTTTAAATTTAACTATGTCCATAATGTTCGTTAAGAGTCGTAAATCTAATAAAATTTCTATTAGTTCAGCATTAAAATTTCCGGCATTATAAAATCAAAAAGTAGTTTAAAGACGTCGCAGTTGTCTGTAAAAGTCAGATTATTTTTAAATAAAAAACCCTTAAACATTTCTGTCTAAGGGTTTTGCCGTTTGTAGCGAGGACGGGAGTTGAACCCGTGACCTCAGGGTTATGAATCCTGCGCTCTAACCAACTGAGCTACCTCGCCAAGACTGCTATCATGAATTCCTGATTGCGGGTGCAAAGATAGAAATAATATTAAAGCTCGCAAGCATAATTTGAAGAAAAAAAAATATTTTTAATTATGCATTGTTTTTGGACATATATTCTTATATTTCCAAAAAAATTAAAAGTAGCACATGGATTCAAAAATACGTTACGAAATCGAGTTTCCCATAAATTCTTCGCCGCAATTATTATATCAATATATATCGACTCCGTCAGGTTTATCAGAATGGTTTGCTGACAATGTTAATTCGAGAGGTGAGTTTTTTACATTCATCTGGAATGACTCGCAGGAAAAAGCACGTTTAGCTTCTAAAAAAACAGGAGAAAAAGTAAAATTCAAATGGGTTGATGACAGCAGTAAAGACACCGAGTATTTTTTTGAACTTCATATTTTAGTAGACGAATTGACAAAAGACGTATCTCTTATGGTAGTAGATTTTGCTGATAAAGAAGAAATAGGAGAGGCTAAACAATTGTGGGAGAATCAAATCTCAGATCTAAAACATCTTATAGGATCTGTTTAGTATAAGTCTATTTTATACCTTATATTTGCCCTGAACAAAATTCAGGGTTTTTTTATGATTAATTTTAACGGAAACATAGTAGAGCAAGATAATATATTAACTCAAAATCGTGCTTTTTTATATGGCGATGGAGTCTTTGAAACGGTAAAAATAATCAACGGAAAAATCTTGTTTCTTGAAGATCATTATTTTAGGCTAATGGCTTCTATGCGTGTTGTGCGCATGCAGATTCCTATGAATTTTACAATGGAATTTTTGGAAGAAGAAATTCTTAAACTGGTAAATGAGCAGGGAATTTCATCATCAGCAAGAGCGCGAATTACCGTTTATAGAAATAATGGCGGTTTATATCTTCCTCAAACTAATGAAATATCCTATTTGATAAATACGACCGTGCTCGAACGCAGGTTATACGCTTTAAATCTGAATGAATATGAGGTTGATTTGTACAAAGACTTCTATGTAACCAAACAATTATTATCGTCTATTAAAACGACTAATAAGATGATTAATATTACGGGAAGTATTTTTGCGCACGAAAATGGTCTTGCCAATTGTATTTTACTGAATGACTCCAAAAATGTAATTGAAGGATTGCAAGGGAATATTTTTATGGTTGTAGGTAATAAACTTATTACGCCTCCAGTTTCTGAAGGATGCCTTAACGGAGTTATGCGTAAGCAAATCCTAGCTTTGGCTAAAAAACTTGAAGGCATAGAAGTATCCGAAGAAATAATTTCGCCCTTTGAACTTCAAAAAGCGGACGAATTATTTCTCACAAATGTAATCATGGGAATACAACCGATAACTAAATATCGAAAAAAAGAGTTTAAAACTAATCTGGCTCATTTGCTGCTGCAGAAACTAAATGAATCCATTTCTGAAAATTAATTCAGATATGGATTTTCAGGTGCGTTAGACCAAATAAGATAATCACCACCAAGCTCAATAATCTGTTCTTTCCAGAAATGAGTGGTTGATTTTCCGATAATTTTGTTTTTGTAATTATTATCAGCAATTATCCAAGAGTTGCCCTGCATTTCATTTTCAAGCTGATTTTCGTCCCAGCCAGTATAACCTAAGAAAAAACGAATGTTATTTTTGCTGATAGATCCGTCGTTTATTAAATCTTTGGTAGACTCGAAATCACCGCCCCAATAAATTCCATTAGAAATCTCGACACTATTCGGGATCAATTCTGGAATATTGTGAATGAAATATAGGTTGTCTTGTTCGACAGGGCCTCCGTTATATATCTTAAAGTTCGCATCAATCTCTGGTATTAAATCATTAATAGTATATTTTAAAGGCTTATTAATGATAAAACCAATTGATCCTTCCTTGTTATGGTCTGCTAATAAAATTACCGATCTGTTAAAAGATAAATCTCCAATTATTGAAGGCTCGGCAATAAGCAGGTGTCCTTTTTTTAATTTTTCTGAAATCATACGGCTACAATTTTTATTAAATTTAATCATAAAAAAATTAAAATCACAAAAAAAATCGTTAAACCGCACAAAAAAACCCTCCACAAGGAGGGTTTTAATTATATTATTAGTTTAGAGAACTTTCTTACTTAGTTCACTGCACCTTCTAATTCAGCTCCAGCTTTAAATTTCACAACGTTTTTAGCTGCAATTTTAATAGTTTTTCCTGTTTGTGGGTTTCTTCCGTCTCTAGCTGCTCTAGATGATACTGACCATGATCCAAAACCTACTAAAGAAACTCTTCCTCCTTTTTTCAAAGTAGCTCCTACGTTCCCTAAAAATGACTCTAAAGCTAATTTTGCCGCAGCTTTTGTAATTCCTGCATCAGCAGCGATAGCATCGATTAATTCTGATTTGTTCATAATAATTAGTTATTAATTGTTGGTTAAAAAAAATTGTTAATACACAAATTTAGTAGGAAATCCGTTGCGTGCAAGCGTTTTGGCTAATTTTAGCAAAAATTGTTAATAACTTGCTTTTTTTGTTCATAACAGCTGTTGTTCATCGATAAAAAACAAGTACAAACCCCTGTTTTACTGATGTTAATGAACTTTTGCAACTTCAGAAAAACTAACTCCATTTAATAATTCAGAAGCAAGCATTCTCTTTTTCCCAGGAAATTGTAGACTTAATAACTGAATATATCCGTCTTTTATTGCAATCTTAATTTCTTTTTTATTACTAAATAATTTTCCCACTTCGTTCGAATGACAATCCGAAATATATTTAGCCTCGTAAATTTTGATATTCAGTTCTTCGTCTTGGTCTTTTAGGTAACACCATGAAGCGGGATAAGGACTCAAACCGCGAATTAGATTATTGATTTCTGCTCCAGATTTTGTCCAGTCAATTTTACAGTTTTCTTTGTTTAGTTTGTATGCCGTTTTAATATCGGCATTGTCTTCTTGAATTGTTGTAACAACATTTCCATTCTCGATTACTTTCAAAGTATCAATAACAGTTGTACTTCCTAAATGCATTAATCGATCATGAAGTTGTCCCGCAGTTTCTTCTGGTTCAATTGCGATTTCAGAATTCAAAATCATTGCGCCAGTATCAATTTTGTCATCAATAAAGAAAGTAGTAACTCCGGTTTTGGTTTCTCCATTAATTATAGCCCAGTTAATAGGAGCGGCACCTCTATATTGAGGAAGTAAAGAAGCGTGAAGATTAAAAGTTCCTAAAGAAGGCATTTCCCAAACTAGTTTTGGTAACATTCTAAAGGCAACCACGATTTGTAAATTGGCATTTAAAGCTTTTAATTCTGCTAAAAAATCTTCATCTTTTAAATTGGTTGGCTGTAATAAGTTTAAGTTGTTTGCTAAAGCATATTCTTTTACAGCCGAATATTTTATTTTTTGCCCGCGTCCAGCTGGTTTGTCTGCAGCTGTGATTACGCCGACAACATCATAGTTGTTTTTAATAATGGTATCCAAAATGCCGACAGCAAATTCTGGCGTTCCCATAAAAATAATTCTCAATTTCTCCATTATGATTTTAAAGTGTATTTATTATTTGCTTGTATGATAATATGATTGTTTTCGAGTAATTCCTGAAGCACTGAAATTATATCTTTTGTATCCATTTTAATTTGGTTCTCAATTTCTCTCGAAGTCAAAGAAGCCGTTTTTAGCAAAGATAAAATCTTATCTGCAATCGAATCGGACTCAGTGATTTTTCCTTTCTGCGTAATGCAGTACGAACAAATACCACAGTTTTCTCTTGTCTCTTCTCCAAAATAATCTAAAACCAATCTGTTTTTGCAGGTTTTGTTTTCCTTTATATAATGTAAAACAGATAAAAGCTGTTCTTTTTTAACCTGATTTTGTTTTTCTAAATATTTTGAAACCCTATTTATGGTAAGATCGTCTTCGCGGACTTCATTAAATAATATAGTAGCGTCGTTATTTTTAGATTTATATTCTATAATGTCTTTTTCTTTGAGTTTTTCGAGAAGTGCTGTAACCTGTTCTTCAGTATGATTGGATTTCTTTGCGATTAATCCCAAATTTAAATTCGATTTAACTTCATAAACCCCAGGATAAGTTCTTAAAATCGCCAGCAGAATTTCCTCGTCATTTGGATTCAAACTTATGTATCGGATAACTTCTTTTGATTCGATAATAAACTGAATGGTGATTTTTTCTGAGAATTCCTGAGACATTGTAATAATTCCCTGTTGATTTAAAAACTGCAGAGCATTGTAGGTTTTTAAAGTCGGAAATTCGTATTTATTGCAAAAATGATTCAATTTGAATGAAAAAGTTTCATCCAGACCTTCTCCGTAAGCAATCTGAAAATAATTGCACAGTTTGATGTACATTGTTTTTAGGAATTTCTTGTCTGGAAGAATATTTAAAAACTGCTGTTCTGTCTGAATCGCGTCTGAATTATTATAAAGCAAAACCGAAAAAGCTTTCGCGCCATTTCGTCCCGCTCTTCCAGATTCCTGATAATAATTTTCTAAATTTTCTGGAAGTTGTGTATGAATAACCGTTTTTACATTGTCTTTGTCAATTCCCATTCCGAACGCATTTGTGGCAACAATAACCTGCGTTTGCTCCGACATCCACAATTGCATGTTTTTGTCTTTTTCTTTCGTCGAAAGGCCTCCATGATAATATGTAGCCGTAAAGCCTAAAGATTGTAATTGAGAAGAAATGTTCAAACACGATTTCCTATTTCGCACGTATATAATAGAAGGCTGTGGATTTTTTTTCAAAATCTGTTCCACGCGATACAATTTGTCTTCTACTTCAAAAACCATATAAGCAATATTTTTTCGCTCAAATGATTGTTGAAAATGATTCGGATTTTTTAGTTCTAGTTGTGTTCTGATGTCTTCAATAACTCTTGGAGTCGCCGTCGCGGTCAAAGCCAGAAAAGGAATTTTTGGGAAATATTTTTTTAATTCTGAAATTTTAAGATAAGCAGGTCTAAAATCGTGTCCCCATTGTGAAACACAATGCGCTTCGTCAACAGCAATTAAATTTATAGGAAGATTTTTGATGCGCTCCAGAATCCAATCTGATTGTAAACGTTCTGGCGAAAGATATAAGAATTTGTAATTTCCGTATTGACAATTATCAAGAAGATCAATAATTTCTTCGGTATGAATGCCACCCGTAAGAGCAATCGCTTTGATTTCTCTTTTTTGAAGATTCATCACCTGATCTTTCATCAAGGCAATAAGAGGAGAAATTACTAAGCAGATTCCGTCCTGCATCATAGCAGGAACCTGAAAACAAATCGATTTTCCGCCTCCCGTCGGAAGTACCGCAAAAGTATCCTGACCTTCGAGAACAGAATCGATAATTTCTTTTTGCAACGGTCTAAAACTGTCGTGTTTCCAGTATTTTAGAAGAATATCCTGCGGTCCTAGCATCGCTTTAGTTTTAAAGTTAAAAATTTAGAAATCAGTTTCTAGTTTTACAACTTTAAACGACTCGCTAAATTTTATCTAAGATATAAAGAATTCTGTTTTCAACCGTATCTTTTGGAACTTCAATAAGCTCGTAACCATATTTTTTATAAGTCTCAATAAGGTGTTCCTGAATTAAGACTGCCTGATCAAAATTTTCGTACCGTTCGGCATCACTTTGGTAAATTTCTTCCCAAGGTGGCAGGATAAAAGTTTTGGTATACTTATAGTCTTCACAGGCTTTAGTAAAATGTTCCGGATATTGGTCACCAATATAATCCATATAAGCAACAACGTCAGGAATTCCTCTGTCAATAAAAACAATAGTATCAGGCTCAGTAAGAGCATTTTTGTATTGATCAATTCGTCCTTCCAACAACATTTCGCTAAACAAAAGAGGCTGTTCCAAAAACAATTGTTCAATACCTTCTTGCTGCGCTTTCATGGTTACCTGTCTAGAAATTTCAGGATAGCAGCAATAACCGCGAGCCACTAGTTCGTTAATAAGAGTCGATTTTCCAGTTCCAGGTCCACCAAGCAGGACTATAATTTCTTTTTGCACTTTCTAAAAATAAAGCGCAAATTTACCTAAACTTATTAATATATAAAAAATAAAATTTGCTTTGAGCGAATGATTTCGCATTTTTTGCAGACATAGTTCCTGCTGTCCGCTTCAATCTTTTGCTTTTTAAAGAAAAAATAAAAGGATTTCCGCTTGCATCAGGGCTAAAAAGCCAACATGGTTTTGTTTTTGAATCTCACATTTCCCGCAAGATTTCAAATTCAAGTGAAGAGAAAAATAAATACCGACAAGGTTTTAAAAACCTTAAAGTATGCTAAAATATAAATTTGAATTTGAATTGCCGTTGGTTTTAACCAACGGATTTTAGAGGTCAAGAATTCGGCTTTAGCCAAATAATGGTAAGCAATAAAAAAGCTATACTAATTTATAAAGTCCCGCTAGGGATGACATATTTATAGAAAAAGGATAGACAATAAATGCTAAAGCTCCAGCGGGAGCGACATATTTTTTAAATAATTTATATGTCGCTCCCGCTGGAGCTTTTATTTGGTTCGAAAATGAATTTTCTATAAATATTTTGCTCCACTGGAGCAGTTTTTAAACGAAAATTTTATTTTCTATAATAATAGATTGAAATTGTTTTATCGGCTAAGTTCTTTTACATCATTAATTGCACCAATTGCTTCAAAAACTTCATCTTGATTTCGTTTTTCAGACCAGCCTTTTTTTGATAATTCAGCTCTAACTTCGTTTTCGGTTTTATCTTTTACAAAGTGATAAAAGGCAAAATCAACTACTTCTCCAGGAATTCTATTTAGTTGATAGGATGCAATGTTTGAAATTAACCTTAGCAAAGCAACATAATAGGTAATTACAAGTTGTAAAATCCAGCTGATTACTAATCCAATCCAGCCGGTGTTTATTTTTTTAATTGTTAATCCTTCTTCTAAAATAAGTTTTAAAAATGAAAGAAAGCCAATTCTCTCATAATTGTATTCTCTCAAGATTATTTCATACTGAAAATATTGATTTAAAGTATAAGTTAGAATTATCATTCCGATTAATAGATATTTCAGTTTTTGAAATTCAGTAAAGTTTGAAACTTGTATTAAATATTTTAATGAAAAGGCGAGTGCCAATCCTGCTAAAAATTCAAATAATCCAATTACATAAATTACGTTTACAGATATCTCAGCGATAATAAAAGCTAATAAAACAGAAGATAAAATGCCTCCAACTATTGGAATTACAAAATTAGGGATTTTTGCTTCCTTTGGTTGAGGCAGATTTTCGGGAATTACGTAATCATCCCAATTATTTTTTCTGTCAATTTCAATTTCTAATTTATTGAGAGCTTCTTTGTCGAAACTTTTTTCGGTTTCTTTAAATGCATGAATAAATAATTTAACCCTTTTTGAGTTTCTTCCATTGTCCCACATTTCATTTCCTAACGAATTACTTTTTACGAGAACTTTTCCGTGGTTGTAAGTAATTGAAATGGCTTCAGTCCATTTTTCAATGCCAAAACTATTTTCTTTTCTTTTTGCTTCAATAGTTTTATCATTTTTATACACTACATCCCAATTCAGGTTTTGAAATGTTTTTTCTGCTAATGATATGAATAATTTATCGTTTAAGTTTGTTCTAAATTCTTCTTCAAATTTTGGTGTCCAGCCAAAGCTGTGCTTTCTTGCAATTGTTTTTTCGTGATTTTTTAGGCTTTCTTCCATTAAATTTTACTGGTTGGTTTTTTGAGGCAGTTCTATATTAGTTTCTCATTGGAACAAAATAATGAAAAAAAATGCTCACAAAAAAAGTTTTCATTTATGCCTCTCCTGCGATATTAAGCTTAGAGTAATTGTGTTTGTTTAGATTTATTCTTACACTGATATTACAATTTCCGCCATCACTCATATCTATTAGTGAATATTTATATTCTGCTTCAATCCAAGAGTCTTTACAATAACAATTTATCAAAACTTCTTTTTCTTGTTTCTCATTTATAATAACAATACATTGTTTTACATATTGATTTATTTTTTTTAATAATAAAGCGTTTTTAGAAAAACATTTTTTTAAAATTTGATCTACTTCAGTTAATTCTTTTTGATTTAAATCGTAAGCTTTTATAATGTTAGGCTTGTAGTCAAAATAGTATCCGTAGAATTTTGGGTCAAAAGTAAAAAATGTATAATCTTTATGTTTTGTAAGATCTAATGCTGCTTTTTTTTGAAATATATTTTTAGTGATTTCAATTTTTAAAGGAGATTTGCCATCTACAAATTCGATAAAATTATTCTTAATTACGGCTTTTTTACTTTCGTTAAAACTAAACTTTATTGGTTTAAAGTAAAGAGTGTCATTTTTTAAGAAACAGGAACCTTCAAATTTTTCTTGTTTGTTATTATTAAGTTGATTTTTAACATGAATAAATGCATAAGTGCTGTCGGAATAGAATTCAAAATTCACGCTTCCTCCAAAATGATAATTATTTGAAGCTGTAATTTGTGATATTTTTTCTGTTTGGATTTTTTTAATATTTTCAGTATTGTGCAGAAAGAATGCAAAAAATGCTATGAATGATATTTTGAATTGTAGTTCCATTTTAAATTAATGTTTTAGAAAAAAATTAATCACAAAAAGAATATTTCGCAGGACCTTTTTTATTAGAAGGAAGAATCAAATGCGATTGAAACTTTTTTCCTTTCAAAACATCATTCACAAAATCCAAAACATATTGTTTTCCATCATGGAAAAGATAACCTGAAAATTCATGTCCGCCTCCGCAGAAAGTAATCAGTTCAATGTCTTTATGTAAATCATTCATTTGATTGTAAACCGCATAAGAGCCAAAAAGAATCAGCCAGCCAGAAGCATTAGTCGGGCAGGAGCGGTGCGAACCCGCCGCATATGGAACGGTATCGTCATTGTTTCCGTGCGCCAACAACATCGGAATCGCTTTTTCTTTTGTAATCAGATTAATGTCCTGAATCGCGCCCGAACCTCCGATAAAACCTTTGTATTTGAAGTTTTCTGGAAGGTTACTTTTGTACAAGTTCATTAATTTATAATCCCAAAAAGATGCGTGAAAACCAATTTCGGCTCCAGCACTAATTCCCGAGATAAAGATTTTAGAAGTATCTAAATTGTATTTGTTGGCATTTTCAATTAAAAATCCTGTTGCCTGCCACGTATCGCTTACGCCAATTTGAATCGCTTTTATTTTTTCGGTCAAAGTTCCTTTACAGCCAAAATCTTTTCCTTTCATATACAAACTGTACGAAATACTGGCAACAGCATAACCATTTTGCGCCATAAATTTCCCGAAATCTTTTTCGCTTGTACGTTCGCCGCCAGAAAATCCTCCTCCGAAGGCAAATACAATCAACGGAATTTTTTCACCAGCTTTTACTTTTGGTAAGTATAAATCTAAATCCAGTTTTAAAGTGTCATTTTGGAAATAAGTAAGTGTTTTAACTTCTTGGGCGTTGCTATTGTAAAAAGTGAAAAAGGTAAAAAGGAAGAAGACGATTTTTTTCATTGTGATTGTGTTTTAATCTCGCAAAGTCGCTGAGGCGCAAAGTTTTTGTTCAATATTGTCATTTCGACGACGAAGAAATCTCCATAAGAAATTCTACAGAAATTAGCTTCTCTTTACGGAGCTACTTGCGAAGATTTCTCCTTCGTCGAAATGACAAACAGTACGTTGTATATCTGCTTCTAGATGAACTTTTCGAAAAATATTTTATGTATTGTTTTTCTCAAATATAAGATGAAATTTCACAATCAAATAATCTTGTAAAGTTTTTTTCTTTGCACCTTTATGCCTTTGCAACTTTGTCCCTTTAAAACAAAGTTTTAAGCTCAAAAAAAATCTAAAATCTAAAATCAAAAGTCTAAAATCAAAACCGTATATTTGCGTTTATTTTTAATTACGAATGGAGAACGATAAAGAAAAAAACACCGCCGAATTTTACGAAAGATTAAAGGTTGAGTTAGATAACGCAAATACTTGGCCAGCAGAATATTTGTACAAGTTTATTGTGCCTTCTGTTGCCGATAATGTTGAGCGTGTCGAAAAAGCTTTTGATCGAATGGGTGCGGTTATTAAAACAACAAAATCTAAAACCGGTAAATTTACCAGCGTTTCTGTAGATGTTACGATGCACAGTTCAGACGATGTGATCAGTAAATACAAAGAAGTGTCTACAATAGAAGGTATAGTTTCATTATAACTTATGATCGAAAAATATAAAAGAGAAGCCGCAAGCGATGTTGTCTACAATTTAGAATACAATTCAGAAAGACAGCGTTTAATTATCCCAGAATATGGTCGTCATTTGCAAAAATTGATTGATCAGGCCACTGCTATTGAAGACGATGAAACGCGTAACAAAGCAGCAAAATATATTATTCAGGTAATGGGAAGTCTGAATCCGCATTTGCGTGATGTTCCAGATTTTCAGCATAAACTTTGGGATCAGCTTTTCATCATGTCTGATTTTAAATTGAATGTAGAATCGCCATATCCGATTCCGTCAAGAGAGGTTTTAGAATTAAAACCAGATGTTTTGCAATACCCGCAGAACTTTCCAAAATACAGATTTTACGGAAACAACATTAAATACATGATTGATGTTGCGAATAAATGGGAAGAAGGCGAAATGAAAAATGCATTGGTATTGGTAATTGCCAACCATATGAAAAAATCATTTTTGAGCTGGAACAAAGACACTGTAAAAGATGATGTTATTTTTGAACATTTATATGAATTGTCTGGAGGCAGAATCAACTTGTTAGAAAGTACAGAAGAGCTTTTAAACACAACAGATTTGATGCGTACGAATAAACGTATGTCTAATAAAACAGCTCCAGCAGGACAGCCAAAAATTCAGAATAACAAAAACAATAACAATAATAAAGGCGGTCAAAAAAAGACATTTCAAAAAAACAATAATCAGAAATAAAATAAGCTACTAAGTCTCTAAGCAACTAAGGTGCTGAGTTTTTTTACTTAGAATCTTAGTATCTCAGAATCTTAGAAACTTTGAAAGAACCTAAAAGAAATCTATGGGAATTTTTAAAATCGAAGGTGGAACACCTTTAAAAGGAGAGATCACTCCACAAGGAGCAAAGAATGAGGCATTACAAATTTTATGTGCCGTGCTGCTAACAGGAGAGAAAGTAAAAATTAATAACATTCCTGATATTATAGACATCAATAAATTAATCACTTTATTGGGGAATTTAGGGGTAAAAATTCAACGTAACGAACCAGGTTCAATCACTTTTCAAGCTGATGAGGTTAATGTTGGATATTTAGAAACAGAAGCTTTCAAAAAAGAAGGTGGAGCGCTTCGTGGTTCTATTATGATTGTTGGTCCGCTTTTGGCTCGTTTCGGGAAAGGATATATTCCAAAACCAGGTGGAGATAAAATCGGCCGTCGTAGATTAGATACTCACTTCGAAGGTTTTATCAATCTTGGAGCAAAATTTAGATACAACAGAGAAGATCATTTTTACGGAGTAGAATCTCCAGAAGAAGGACTTCAAGGAACAGATATGCTTCTTGACGAAGCTTCTGTAACAGGAACTGCAAATATTGTAATGGCTGCTGTTTTAGCAAAAGGAACAACTACAGTTTACAACGCTGCGTGTGAGCCTTATTTACAACAGTTATGTAAAATGTTGAACTCTATGGGAGCAAAAATCACTGGAGTTGGTTCTAACTTATTGACTATCGAAGGTGTTGAAAGTCTTGGCGGATGCGAGCACAGAATTCTTCCAGACATGATCGAAATCGGTTCTTGGATTGGTCTTGCGGCTATGACAAAAAGCGAAATCACGATCAAAAATGTAAGCTGGGAAAATTTAGGTTTGATTCCAAATACATTTAGAAAACTAGGTATTACAATCGAAAAACGTAATGACGATATTTACATTCCGGCTCACACAGACGGATATGAAGTAAAAACAGATATCGACGGTTCTATCTTAACAATTGCAGATGCGCCTTGGCCAGGATTTACACCTGACTTATTAAGTATCGTTTTGGTTGTGGCAACGCAGGCAAAAGGCGATGTTTTAATTCACCAAAAAATGTTCGAAAGCCGTTTATTCTTTGTGGATAAATTGATCGATATGGGAGCAAAAATCATGTTGTGTGATCCGCACAGAGCTGTGGTTATGGGACATAATTTTGAATCTCAATTGAAAGCAACAACAATGTCTTCTCCAGATATTCGTGCGGGAATCTCATTATTAATTGCTGCGCTTTCTGCAAAAGGAACTAGTACAATCCAAAATATCGAACAAATCGACCGTGGATACGAGCGTATCGATGAGCGTTTAAGAGCAATTGGAGCAAAAATCGTACGAGCGTAAAGTTATTAGTCACGAATTCAGGAATTTAAATCTTGAAAGATTATAGAAATAATTCGTGAATTCGTGGCGAAAAAAATAGTCTAAATGACAAACGAACAAAAAGCTATAAAAGCTACTTACTTTAGTATAGCTGGAAACACCTGCTTAGCCCTTGTAAAAGGTTTAGCAGGTTTTTTTGGCAATTCTTATGCCTTGATTGCCGATGCGATCGAATCAACGACGGATATATTTTCGTCTTGTCTCGTGCTTTTCGGAATCAAATATTCTAATAAACCAGCCGACGAAAATCATCCGTATGGTCATGGTCGCGCAGAACCTTTGATTACTTTTTTGGTTGTCGGATTTTTAATTACAACCGCCACAATTATTGGTTATGAAAGTATTGCCAATATTGGCACTTCGCATGAATTGCCTAAATCATGGACGTTATATGTTTTAGGAGCTATCATCATCTGGAAAGAATATTCTTTTAGAGTAGTAATGAACAGAAGCAAACAAACCAACAGTTCTGCTCTTGCTGCAGATGCTTGGCATCATAGAAGTGATGCAATTACTTCGGTTGCTGCGTTTGTCGGAATTTCTGTTGCTTTGATTATGGGTAAAGGTTACGAATCTGCAGATGACTGGGCGGCGCTTTTTGCGGCGTTTTTCATTTTATATAATAGTTATAAAATTTTCCGACCAGCACTTGGCGAAATCATGGATGAAAATCTAAATGATGATTTAGTCGAAGAAATTCGTGTTGTTTCCTCAACCGTTCCCGGAATTCTCGGAACAGAAAAATGTTATATCAGAAAAGCCGGAATGCGTTATCACGTTGATTTGCACGCGATAGTTTCTGCAAAAATTTCTGTAAAAGTAGGACATGATTTGTCACACAAACTTCAAGATACTTTAAAGGAACAAATTCCTCAATTAGGAAATGTTTTGATTCATATCGAGCCAGATGATTATCATTGAGTTTCTAAGTTTCTAAGATGCTAAGCTTCTAAGCTTCTAAGTGTCTGAGTATTGCTTTTATCAATCATAAGAAAGGTCCTTTTAAATAATATTTAAACGGACCTTTTTATACTTTATATTGCCACCAAGTTGAAAACTTAGAACCTTGGCATCTTAAAAGCTTAGTAGCTCAGAAGCTTAGTAACTTAGAACCTTAGTCTAATACATTCAAAATCTTCAAACCAAAAACAACTCCATTTTGTTGTATGCCGCTTTGGTAAGAGTGAACGTAATCTATTCTGAAGAATTTAAATTTTCCGAAACCTAGATTATCTAAACCAACTGTGAATTCGGTGTACGGATTCCTATCTGGTAATGCAAGCGAATGAAAACCAATGTTCATTGTCGATTTCAGAAGGTTTAACAACGGAATTTTATTCATAATAAAGCCGGTGTCATTGTATTCAGAATGAACTTCAAAATAGCTATCGTTAGTACTGTTAGTATAATACGGCATTAAATTAAAAACGTTTAAATATCGATCGCTTGTTCCAATATGAGTTTGGTTTCCGTTAAAATGTCTGTAATCAATAAAGGAGATATTTTCTGCATTAAAGAATTTTCCAGCTCTAAAATGAGTTCCTAAAACACCTTTATTTCCCAGTGCTAAATCGTATTGAATAGCAGCGCCGATTCTTTCGAATTCATATTTTTTTTCGCTTGCTGCAAAAGCTTTTTCGAAAACTAAGAAAACAGTCGGATATTTATCATTTTTAAAATTATATCTTCCGTCTGGTCTTGAAATATACTTATTGCCAAAGTTAATTTTGGCTGTTAAATTTGCTTTAAACAAATGATGCGGATCAAAAGCCGGTGTTTCAAAATCATTTGGCAATAACGGATTGTTTGACGAGTAAATATCATCTCTTTTAAAGAAAGAATAGTCAGTTGTGTTAAAAAGCGGTTTTCGCTGTTCATACGCGACTTTTGCATTCAAATTAACTCCGTTTGCAACATCTTGGGCATAGTTAACCTGAGCAAATTCTAAATTATAAAGCTTCATATAATTGTCTTTAAAAAACAAGGAACTTACAGTATTAACAAATTTACTTATAGGTTCGGCACTATTAAATTGTGCTGTTTTTGTTCCTCCAGAAATACCTATAGTTGCAAAATTAATGGTATTGAAACGATGAGAGAATTGTCCCGTTACGCGAAGTCTTTCATCCGAAAAGCCATAATTAAAAGTCGTGCTTATAGAAGTACTTTTTCCGTTTTCATCATTCCATTTTTTAAACGAAAAACCAGAATCCAAATTAAAGCCTTGCACAGTATTAAAACTTAAAGAAGTGATGTTTAGTAAACCATCATATTTAAAGGAATATTTATTAAAAGTGTTCTTGTAATCGTAACCACGTAGAATATCCCAGATTTTAAATTTATTGTTTTTAGCATCAATAGAATCGGTATATTTTTTAGATTTTCTAATGACTAAAAGACTGTCTTTTTTGGTGTAATCAACACTTTCTTCAATAGTTAACGGAATCGGACGAATTTCATTCCAAAAAGCATCATCTTTTTTGTTGGCATTCAATTCAAAAGCAACAATTTCGTTTCCAAAAGTCTTTTTCGCAAAAGAATCGGGGAATTCATAATTAGAATAGACATAATTAAACTGTCCAGAAAATTTTACACCAAATGCTCCTGCATTAAAAGTAAGTGTCTGTGCATTTTTTGTCCAAATTTTATTCTTCAAATTATAGCTGAAACTTTGTGTAACCGACATTGATTCTGTAAACTCATTTTTCATTCTATAACCCTTTATGTCAAGATCTAAAGCGTAAATGGCATAACTATCATCGACTATATAAATGTAGCCTTCAAAAACAGGTTCTTTATCTCTTTTTGGAATAACTTTTATTTTGTTAATCTGCTGCTTGTTATCGTCAAAAAAAGTCCCTTCAAGTTTGTATTTGTAATAGCTGAAAGCATTATCAGCAATCGGAGAAATCAAATTGATGTTAAACTCAATACTGTTATCGTAAAAATCATAAGTAGATAAGCTGGCGGTATTGTAGCTGTAACCTTTACTGCTGCCAGAAATTTTAGAAGCAATAATTTTTTCCTTTAATTTATTGGGTTTCTCATACGCGATCTGCGAAACGGTTTCAGATAGATATAAAATTCCAGTTCCAGTCGAATCAAGGTTGGAAGCCATATCTTCGCCCAAATCCACTTTTTGGCCCAAGATTTTTTTCGGAAGATCTTTTACTTTTAAAATTCCTTTCGAATAAAAATCGGCCGTAAAGCGAGCTGTTTTTTCAGAATTCTCTTTTTTATGAGCAATGGCTTTTTTTATGATTGCATTAGCAGGATTGCTTTTTGGATCTATAATAACTTCGTTTAGAGAGAAACTTTCTTCTGCCATTTTTACGTCTAAAACTATACTTTTTGAGTCTGTAGAAACCGTTATTTTTTGAGTTTTAAAACCTAAATATTGAAAAACAATTTTATTTTTTCCAACATCTTTTACCTGAAGTTGATATTTTCCTTGTTCATTCGAAGTGGTACCACGATAGGTATTCTCTTCAAAAACAGAAACAAATGGCAGCGGATTTCCTTTTTCATCCGTGATAGTTCCTTTGATTTGGGCGTTGCAGAAAAGAGAAAAAAGTAAAAAGGCAAATAGTATATGGTTTTTCATAAAGTATGTTTTCTCTAACAAAAATAAAGCATGGAAAAACGGAGATTATTAATTATTTGTTAAAAAAAATCTTATAAGAATGATTGTATAGCTAATTCATAGCTTTTTAGTCCAAATCCTAAAATAACACCTTTTGCATTTCCTGATAAATACGATTGGTGTCTAAAACTTTCGCGAGCATATGTATTTGAAATATGAACTTCTATAACTGGAGTCGTTACGGCTTTCATCGCGTCACCTAAACCTATTGAGGTATGAGTGTAAGCGCCGGCATTCAAAATAATTCCGTCAAAAGTAAAACCAACTTCCTGAATTTTTCCGATCAATTCGCCTTCAATGTTACTTTGGTAATAAGAAAGTTCGATATTTGGAAATTTCTCCTGAAGGATTTTGAAATAATCTTCAAAGGTCTGGCTTCCATAAACTTCAGGTTCTCTTTTTCCTAAAAGATTCAAATTCGGACCGTTGATAATGCAGATTTTCATAATGTAATTTAGATTAATTGTGAGGTATGTGAATTCTTTTTACTTTTTTAAAGTATTTCACTAGAATGTAAAAATAAAAAAACCGCTCCAATTAATAGAACGGTTTTTATAAAAGTATGTGATATTCTCTTAGAACATAAATCCTGCAGAGATTTGAAATACAGAGTTTTTAACATCTGCATTTTTAGAAGCTTCTGTTAATCCAATACCGTAACGGCCTTGTAAAAAGATGCTTTCAGTAAGTTTTACTCCTAATCCTGCGTTAAGACCAAACTCAAAAGTTTCTCCGTTCTTAATATCAAAGTCATTTCTTTCGCTAACTAAGAAAGAAGCTTGTGGACCAGCTTCAATGCTGAATGTCTTATTCAAATAAAATTTAGCCATTACTGGAATAGAGATATAACCTAATTCATTTTTAACGTCATCACTTACTTCGTCAAATTTGTAAGATGCTCCTGTTGTAGAATACAAAAGTTCTGGCTGAATAGAAAATTTATCAAGTAATTTTACTTCTGCAACTAGACCAGCGTGATAGCTAGTGATACCTTCTTTATCAATTGAATCTGGAAAATCTCCAGTTTGGTTAGCAAAGTTAACCCCTGCTTTAACTCCAATTTTTAATAACTGAGCTTGGACAGCTGCAGATGTTGCGATGAACAAAATAGCAGCTAAAATTATCTTTTTCATAAAAATGTTTTTTTAAGAGTTTGGTATTTTTTTAATGTCATTTACATTTCAAAACTACTTATTAGCCAATTTATTGTTTTATAGTTTAGATAAAATAGTTACTAAAATTCCCACTTATAAATGGTTAAAAGACTTGCGAATGCCTTATTTTGTTGATTTCTAGTGTATTCTGAAGAAAAATTGATTTGTCTTATTTTAATACTTTTTAATCTTCTCGGGGATTTTTTTTAATAGGCACAATCTTACTTTTGGATTAATTATTTAATCAAATAAATTCATAACAATGAAAAAAATTATTTTAGCTGCTATTGCAGTTATGACATTCGGATTTGCTAATGCACAAACAGGTGGTTACTCTAAAGGTGATGCTTTTATTTCTGGAGCATTTAATGTAGGTTCTCAAAAAACAGGAGATGCTAAAGCTAATGAATTTACTATCGAACCAAAAGTAGGATACTTTGTAAGTGAGAACATTGCTATCGGTGCAAAATTAGGTTTTGGATCTAATAAGATTGGTGAAGATAAAACGAATAGTTTTACTGCTGGAGCATTTGGTAGATATTACTTTACACCTGCTTCGCAATTTTCTGTGTATGGTCAAGCTGGTCTTGATTTTACTAATAGTAAAATTAAACCTGGTGATTATAAAGAAAACGAAGTTGGAGCTAACGTTGGTTTAGGTTTAAGCTATTTCTTGTCTAAGCACTTTGCTATTGAAGCTACTTGGTTAGGTTTAGGGTATAGTGTAAACAATAACGGAGGTCACGGTGCAGAAAAATCTAACAATTTCAATTTCGGTACTGACTTAAGAGCTGTAAATTTTGGAGTAGTTTACAAGTTCTAAAAATTAATTTACAATTAGTTTCTCTAAAGGCCTTTCTCATTTGAGAAAGGCTTTTTTCTTATTTTTTTATTCGGTTTTTTCAGGTGACAAGTAGTTGTCATTCAAATGGATAATCAATTACTTTTTTGACTTTTTATGATAATTTAATGTAGTTTTTTCAAAAATAAAAAGCCTTCTTTTTGACTCTGATTTTTAACGTTGTATTTTGTACATAGCACGTTTTCTTGTATTTACGCCATTATTTGTTAAAAAGCAAATATTTTTTTAATAAGTATAATTTTATATTTGTTGGTAAATTAATTTTAACCCATAAAGCAAATTAGAATGAAAAGAATAATTTTAACTGCCATCGCGGTAATGGCGTTTGCATTTACGAATGCACAGCAAACTCGATTTGGAGTAAAAGGGGGTCTTAACGTAGCATCTTTTGCAGGAGGTAATTATTGGGATGCTAAATCTTTAGTAGGGTTTCATGTTGGAGCTTTTGCAGAGATTAAAGTTATTGAAAGATTGGCAATTCAGCCCGAAGTTTTATTTTCAGCACAAGGAGCAAAACTTGAAGGTCCTTTAGATTCAGATTTTGATGCTAAATTAAACTATATTAATGTTCCTGTCTTAGCAAAGTTTTTTATTACAAAGAAATTTACAGTTGAAGCTGGACCACAAATTGGTTTCTTAGTATCGGCGAAGCATGATGATGATGATGCAAAAGATCTGTATAAATCTACGGATTTCGGATTTAATTTTGGGGCAGGCTATAATTTTACCGATGATCTTTCTGTAGGTCTTCGTTACACTGTAGGTTTCTCTAATGTAGCAGATTATGAAAGTGAGGATTTTGATGAATATCTTGACAGTCCTAAAAATAGCGTATTAGCTTTATCATTAGCATATAAATTCTAAATAATGCCAGCTTAAAATATTAAAAGCCTTCCTCTATCAAGGAAGGTTTTTTTATGCAAAAAAATGATTTACTTTGTGAATATGAATTGGAATCGGTACATAAAAGATTATCAGTCTTATTTGAGAATTGAACGAGGTTTGTCAAAGAATACAATCGAGAATTATGGTTTTGATATCGAGCGCTTGTGCCTTTTTTTAGAAACTAATCAAATAGATGTTTCACCTGTAAAAATTACAGACGAAACAGTTCAAGACTTTATTTATACAGTTTCAAAAGAAGTAAACCCAAGGTCTCAGGCTAGAATAATTTCAGGACTTAAAAGTTTTTTTAATTATCTCGTTTTTGAAGATTATAGAAATGATAATCCGCTTGAGTTGATAGAATCGCCTAAAACTGGGCGTAAACTTCCGGATACATTAGTTGTGGAAGAAATAGATGCATTAATAGAAGCAATTGATTTAAGTACTAATGAAGGCGAAAGAAACCGAGCGATGCTGGAAACCCTGTACGGTTGCGGTTTACGAGTTTCTGAATTGATTTCTTTGAAAATTTCGGACTTATTTTTTGAAGAAGGTTTTATAAAAATCACTGGAAAAGGAAATAAAGAGCGCTTTGTGCCGATAGGAAGACTTACGCAAAAATATATCGAATTGTATCAAAAAGAAATTAGACCGAATGTAAATGTAAAAAAAGGCTGTGAAGATACTTTGTTTTTAAACCGCAGAGGAAATCAGCTTACAAGAGCAATGGTTTTTACGATTATTAAAGATTTGGCTTCTAAAATCGGTCTAAAAAAAAATATCAGTCCACATACGCTTCGACATTCTTTTGCGACACATTTGTTAGAAAATGGAGCAGATTTAAGATCCATCCAATTAATGCTGGGACATGAGTCTATTACAACAACAGAAATTTATGTTCATTTGGATCGTAGGTTTTTGAAAGAAATTATGAACAGTTTTCATCCTAGAAGGTAGATTTTCTCAATAATTCCCATATTTTATTGTGGAAATTGATATATTGTGTTAAATTTTTATTTTAATGAGAATGTAATAAGCAATATAACTTTTGTTTGTTCGTTTTTTAAGAGAAAAAGTTTGAGATTATCTAACTAAAAAAGTACTATATGGTTTTTGACTTATATGGAAATGATGATTGTTTGGAGGTGAATAAGTTTTACCGCAAACTGCTGGCTGAAATGCCTGACTTACTTTTTCAATTTGTTATCGATAAAGACAATAATTATTCTTTTCCTCTAGTAAGTAAATCTGCAGATGATATATTTGAGCTTACTGTTGAGGAATTTACAAACGAAATTAAGTTTATAATCTACGATAGAATTTTACTGCAAGACCGTGAGTTGTTTTTTCAGTCTTTGGTTAAAGCTAGAAAAGAGATTAAACCTTGGGAGGTAGAATTTCGAGCTTTACTGCCTAAAAAAGGAATCAGGTGGTTTAAGGTTTCATCTAAAACAGAATCACTTCCTGAAGGCAATGTTGTTTTTTATGGTCATGTTTCTGATATAACCGAATTAAAAGATAAAGAAGAAAAACTTCGCATCTCCGAAGAACGTTTTCAGTTTGCGTTAGATGCTTCTACAGCTGGTGTTTGGGATTGGGATATGGTAACTAATAGTGTTTTTTACTCGTCGCTATCGCTTAAAATTTTAGAGTTAGAATCTACTGATATTTTTGATGATCCCGAGCGATGGGATAAAATTGTGCATCCAGACGATCTTCCAAAATACTATTCTGATATACAAGAGCATTTTGATAATAAGATTCCGTATTACGAGAATTACCATCGTGTAATGACTTCAAGCGGTAATTACAAATGGATTCTGGATCGTGGCAAAGTAATTAAACGTGATGAAAACGGAAAGCCGCTGCGTGTGATCGGGACGCATACGGATGTTTCTTTGCAAAAGGAAAAAGAACTCGAGCTTATTAAGACAATGAAATTATACAGCGATCAAAATAGCCGCTTGTTGAATTTTTCACATATAGTTTCGCATAATCTGAATACGCAGGCAGGAAATATTAAGTCTATTCTTGATTTTATTGATGCTGACGTAGACAAAGGGACGGTTCCTGAAATGTTAGAACATTTGAGAACCGTTTCAAATGATTTGAATGAGACGATTTCTAATTTAACCCAAATTGTAAAAACGCAGAGTAATATCAATATTGCGGTAGAACAGCTTAAACTATGTGAATATATCGAAAAAACAATTTTGGTCATTAAAGGCTATGATAAACACCAAAATGTGACTATTGTAAACAATGTGCCGAAATATTTGACGATTAATTTTAATCCGGCATATTTAGAAAGTGTTTTGCTCAATTTTACAACCAATGCGATAAAATATGCGCATCCGGATAGAGATCCTGTTATAAGCTTTGATTTTGCAATTGAACCGGAAGGTTATAAATCGCTCAAAATTACAGATAATGGTTTAGGAATTGATTTAAAAATTTACGGCGATCTGCTTTTCGGAATGTATAAAACCTTTCACAGGCACGAAGAAGCGCGAGGTATTGGATTGTACATAACCAGAAATCAGATTGAAGCGATGAAAGGAACTGTTGAAGTAGAAAGTGAGGTTGGAGTAGGGACTAGCTTTAAAATTATTTTTAATGATATGTAAAGCTTTATAAAAGAACATAAAAAAAGGCTGTCAATTGACAGCCTTTTTTTATTCTTATGTTGTGTTAGATTACTTCGCAATATTTACTGCTCTTGTTTCTCTAATTACAGTAACTTTTACCTGTCCAGGATAAGTCATTTCTGTTTGAATTTTTTGTGAAATTTCAAATGATAAGTTTGCAGCATTATCATCAGAAACTTTTTCGCTTTCTACAATTACACGTAATTCTCTACCAGCTTGAATTGCGTAAGCATTTTTTACACCGCTGAAACCGTAAGCGACATCTTCAAGATCTTTTAGACGCTGAATGTAAGAATCTAAAACCTGACGTCTTGCACCTGGTCTAGCTCCAGAAATAGCATCACAAACCTGAATAATTGGAGAAAGCAATGATTTCATTTCGATCTCATCGTGGTGCGCTCCAATTGCGTTGCAAACCTCTTCTTTTTCACCATATTTTTCTGCCCACTGCATTCCTAAAAGTGCGTGAGGTAAATCACTTTCTGTATCTGGCACTTTACCAATATCGTGAAGTAAACCAGCTCTTTTGGCTAATTTTACATTCAATCCTAATTCAGCAGCCATGATACCGCAAAGTTTAGAAACTTCTCTTGAGTGCTGTAATAAGTTTTGTCCGTAAGAAGAACGGTATTTCATTCTTCCAACAACTTTAATTAATTCTGGATGTAAACCGTGAATTCCTAAGTCGATAACAGTACGTTTACCAACTTCGATAATTTCGTCATCAATTTGTTTAGTTGTTTTAGCAACAACTTCTTCAATTCTAGCAGGGTGAATACGTCCGTCAGTTACTAATTTGTGTAAAGACAAACGGGCAATTTCTCTACGAACCGGATCAAAACAAGAAAGGATAATTGCTTCTGGTGTATCGTCAACAATGATTTCAACTCCAGTTGCCGATTCAAGTGCTCTAATGTTACGACCTTCACGACCAATAATACGTCCTTTTACGTCGTCAGATTCGATATTGAAAACAGAAACACAGTTTTCTACCGCTTCTTCAGTTCCAACTCTTTGAATAGTGTTGATGATTACCTTTTTAGCTTCTTGCTGTGCCGTAAGTTTAGCCTCTTCAATAGTTTCTTGAATATGAGACATAGCTTTAGTTTTAGCTTCAGCTTTTAAACCTTCAACCAATTGTTCTTTTGCTTCCTCTGCAGAAAGACCAGAGATTACTTCTAATTGTTGTAATTGGCTTTTGTGAAGTCTGTCAACTTCAGCTTGTTTTTTATCTAGAACCTCAATTTTGTTGTTGTATTCGGCAGTTTTAGCTTCAAAATCATCATTTACTTTTTTAGCTTTAGATAATTCATTAGAAACCTGAGATTCTTTATCGCGTACACGTTTTTCTACTTCGGCTACTTTTTTGTCGCGTGCCAAAATAACTTGTTCGTGTTCGGATTTTAGTTCGATAAAACGCTCTTTAGCTTGAAGGATTTTATCTTTTTTAATATTTTCAGCTTCTAGGTTAGCATCTTTTAAGATAGAAGCAGCTTCCTTTTTAGCGTTTTTAATTAAGTTTGAAATATTACTTTTCTCGATAATTTTAGCTATTGCAAAACCTGCCGCAATACCTACAATACCAATAATGATCGTTATGATGTCCATGTTTGTTAAGGTTTATATATAAAAAAAGCCTACATTAATTGCTTGTATAAACTCGTAAAGACAAGTTTTGAGCTAACTCACTGTTCAAGTTTCCCAGCCAAAAGGAGGGCATACTATAGTAGCGACGATTTGCTCATTCTAAATTGTTAGTGTTGAGTTTACCAATTGTGAACTAATGTAGGCAGTATCTTAGTTTCTTGTAAAGAACGTTTATTTTTCGAGATATTGATCTAAAAGCAGGTTTAATTTTTTAATTCGTTCGATAGTTTCATCTCCATCGATTTCGTTGTCAATTTGTTTTTGTTCTACTTGTGATGCAAATTGCAGTGCACACATAGCCAGTACATCTTGTTTGTCGCGAACAGCATAGCTTTCTTCGAATTGCTTGATCATAGCATCAATTTTTTTTGAAGCACTTCTAAGTCCTTCTTCCTGAGATGGTTCAACCGTTAAAGGGTAAACGCGGTCTGCAATTGATATTTTGATTCTTAGCTTTCCGTCCATGTTGTTAATCTGATAGTTGTGCTATACAGTAATCAATTTCGCGAATTAATGAATTTATTTTAAGCTTTGTCTCTCTCTTGTTATTGTCGCTGCCAAGTAACGAATTGGCTACCTTAAGTGTCTCATATTGCTTCTTCAAAGCCTCCATTTCTTCAGATTGTTTCTGGATAATTTGCACAGCTTTGGCTAATTCTAATCGTAAATCCTGATTGTTTTTTTCTAAAGCTTTTGATTTTTCAAAAAGCTTTTCGATTTTATATTCAAGAGTATCAATTATTTCCGCAATTACACTCATTATAAATCCTATTCATTACTTAATCATACAAAGTTAGTATTCCTTTTTATTAATGCAATTTTTTCTCGATTTTTTTGCGTTAAAAATAATCAAATTGATGAATTTCAGTTAATTGTGTTTTTAGTCCTATTATGGTAGTTTTTGGCCTGTTAATTTTTTATCTTAGCAAAAATGTTGTTTATGAGATTTTCTGTACTTACCCTTTTGATTACTAATTTTATTTTTGCTCAGACGCAGTATCCCAAAGATTATTTTCGACCGCCACTAGATATTCCGATGCAGCTTTCGGGCAATTTTGGAGAGTTAAGACCCAATCATTTTCATGCTGGTTTCGATTTAAAAACCAATCAAAGAGAAGGATTGAATGTATATGCGGTTGCCGATGGATATGTTTCGCGAATTAAAATTTCGACTTTTGGAAACGGAAAATGTATTTACATCACGCATCCTAATGGGTATACATCTGTGTATGGACATTTGCAGACTCCCACGGGATCAATTTTAGAATATGTTAAAAAAGAACATTATAAAGCCCAAGCTTATGAAATCGAATTGTTTCCTAAACCAGAAGAACTTCCAGTAACAAAAGGGCAGATTATTGGACTTTCGGGAAATACAGGTTCATCAGAAGGACCTCATTTGCATTTTGAATTTCGTGATACAAAAACCGAATTTGTAATCAACCCGATTTTCTTTGGCTTTGACCAAAATATTAAAGATACCAAAAAGCCGACTTTATCTAGTTTGTATGTTTATCCTTTGGATAATGCAACTGTGAATCAATCAAAACAGCCTTTGTTGTTAAGTATGGCGCTTCAAAAAGACGGAACTTATCTGGCTTCTAAAGTAAAAGCCAATGGAAAAATTGGTTTCGGAATCAACGCTGTAGATACAGATGATGTTTCGCATAATAAAAATGGAGTATTTAATGTCTCTGCATTTTTAAATGGAAATCCGAATTATAATTATCAATTCAATACGTATTCTTTTGATGAGATGCGCTACATCAATGCTTTTATTGATTATCAGCGTTATAAAAAAACGGGACAGCGTGTTCAGAAATTGTTTATGAAGACACCTTTCGCGTTAAGCATCATTCATACTGACGCTTTGAGAGGAATAATTACCGCAGAACCCAATCTAGCTTCGTCTTACAGGATCGAGGTTTCGGATTATTTTGGGAATTTAAATTCAGTTACGATTCCCATAGAATATGATACTGCAACACCTCTTGTGGAATCAGAACCTGTAACGGGAAAGTATTTTGTAAAATACGACAGAGATACCAATTTTGAAAAAGATAATATGTCTGTATTCTTTCCTGCAGGTACTTTTTACGAAGATTTTAATATGAACTTTGACGTAAAAAACAACAAAGTTTATATTCACGACGATACTGTTCCGGTACATTCTAATTTTACGATCACGATAAAAGATTCGCTTTATCCAGAATCTTTGCGAGATAAACTTTACATCGCAAAAGGAACAAGTCATAACGGAACTTTAAGAAATGGAAATGTTTTTACTGCAAAAGCAAAAATATTGGGTACGTATGGTTTGGTCTTAGATACTATTGCTCCAGTAATAAAAATTGCGAAGCCTATTGAAGGAAAGTGGATAAGCGATCAAAAGAAAATTGATTTTACAATCGGCGATTCACTATCTGGAATAAAATCTTATAACGGATATATTAACGGAAACTGGGTTTTATTTGAATATGAAAATAAAGCCAGAAGAATAACACATACTTTTGATGATGCTCTTTTAAATGAAGGTGCGAATGATTTAAAAATAGAAGTTGTTGATAATGTAGGAAATACTACTATCTTTGAAACTCATTTTTTTAGAAGTCAACAAAAATAAATCCCAAATCCTTGAATCATAGTAGCGCTTTTCTATTTTTATTTTTCAGCTGTATTGCAGTAGCACAGAATGCCCATGTTAAAGGGATAATTGTCGATTCTGAAAAACATACTGTATCCTATGTAAATGTTTCTTCGCAGGGAAAAACAATTCAATCGGATTCTAATGGTTATTTTGAAATAGAAGTACCAGCTAATAAAAAGATTTCGCTGATTTTTACACACGTTTCTCTAAAAATGATGAGTTTAACCGTGAGTTTAAAACCAGACGAGATTTTTGTTTTTAATCCCGTAATGAATAATTCTGAGGAACAAATGGGAGAAGTTTTTGTTTCATCCAGCAATAAAAAACGAATTCAGGGAATTACAACTATTGATCCGTCAACAATAAAAAAGATTCCTGGTGCCAACGCAGGAATCGAAAATATCTTAAAAACACTTCCCGGAGTAAATTCTAATAATGAATTCAGTACACAATACATGGTGCGCGGCGGGAATTATGACGAAAATTTAGTTTATGTAAATGAAGTCGAAGTTTATCGTCCGTTCTTAATTCGTTCTGGTCAGCAGGAAGGTTTGAGTTTTACGAATACCGATTTAGTTCAAAACGTAGATTTTTCTGCGGGCGGTTTTCAAGCAAAATTTGGCGATAAATTATCATCTGTTTTAGATATTACTTATCGAAAACCAACAGAATTTGGAGCTTCTCTAGAAGCTAGTTTTTTAGGAGCAAGTGCTTCTGTAGATTTGGTTTCAAAAAATAAAAAATGGTCAGCCGTTACTGGAGTTCGTTATAGAAACAATAGTTTGTTAGTAAACAGTCAAGATACTGAAACCAATTACACGCCGACTTTTGTCGATGTGCAGACGAATATCAATTATGATATTTCGGAGAAGTGGCAGATGAGTTTTCTCGGAAATATTTCGCAGAATAAATATTTGTATCAGCCTTTAACTCGCGAAACAAAATTCGGAACTATAGATCAGCCGATGGCTCTTGCGGTTTATTATGAAGGACAGGAAAAAGATCAATATGATACTTATTTTGGTGCTCTTAAAACAACTTATAAAGTCGCACCAGATTTTACTCTGAAATTAATTGGTTCTTTATTTCATACCACAGAAAAAGAACATTTTGATATTTTAGCACAATACAGACTAGGAAATGCGAATGCAGACGAAGCAACAAGTATAGAAGATGTAGAATTTACCCGCGGTATTGGTTCTCAGTTAAATCACGCGCGAAATGATTTGGATGCTTTAATTGCTAATATCAAATTGAAAGGTTTTAAAGATTGGAAAGAAAGTCAGTTAGAATTTGGTTTAAAATATACTAGAGAATCTATTCGCGATCGCGTTGTAGAATGGGAGGTAATCGATTCGGCAGGATTCTCAATTAATCCCCCAATTGTTATTTTGCCTAAAAATAATCAGCCGTACGAGCCTTATACTGGCCCGCTTTCGCCTTACCAAAATGTTCGTGCTACAAATTTCAATACTATAAATCGTTTTTCGGGCTACGCACAATGGAACAAACAATCAGATTTAGGATCGAGTCAGATTTGGTATACTTTGGGAGCGCGTTTTCAGAGTTGGAATGTTTCTGGAGCGTCCGAAGAAGGAAAAATGCAAACTGTAGTGAGTCCTAGAGGACAATTTGCTATTAAACCAGATTGGGATAAAGATATGGTTTTCAGGCTTTCTGGCGGATTGTATTATCAGCCTCCGTTTTATAGAGAACTTCGCGATTTGGATGGAGAAGTAAACCCAAATGTAAAAGCGCAGCAATCTATAAATGTAGTTTTAGGAAATGATTATAATTTCAAAATGTGGAATCGCCCGTTTAAGTGGGTAACAGAAATCTATTATAAATCACTTTCTGATGTAAATGTTTATTCCATAGATAATGTCCGCATTCGTTACATGGCCAATAATAATGCAAAAGCATACGCACAAGGTTTAGATTTTAGGTTAAATGGAGAATTTGTGCCAGGAACTGAATCTTGGATAAGTTTTGGGTATTTGAAAACCGAAGAAAATTACGAAGACAAAGGTTATATTGCCAGACCAACAGATCAACGTTTGAAGTTCGGAATGTTATTTCAAGATTATATGCCGAATATTCCAAGCGTAAAAGTATATCTAAATTTAGTTTATAATACAGGACTTCCGGGCGGATCTCCAGCTTACTCAGATCCTTATTTGTATCAAAATCGACTAAAAGATTATCGTCGTGCTGATATTGGTTTTTCAAAAGTCTTTATCGATACAAGTACCAGAACAGCAAAAAAAGCAAATTGGCTTAAAAATTTTAAAGAATTGGCTTTAGGTGTTGAAATTTTCAATTTGTTTAATAATCAAAACGCGATTACTAATACTTGGGTACGCGATGTTTACAGCAAAAGCCAATATGCGATTCCGAATTACATGACTTCGAGAGTTTTTAATATCAAGCTGAACGCTAGATTATGATCCAAAAACAAAGAAAAAGAAAGCGAATTTTTTATGTACCTGGAATGATTTCTTTGGTTCTGATTCCTTTGTTTTGTTTTTATCATTTTTATAAAGTCGATGCTTTTAAGGTTTATGGAGGTATCGATCTTGGTTTACCTTATGAAAAAGATTATTTTGTAAAGTATAAAATTGCGTCTCTAAGAGAATATAAAGTTTTTGATTTTAATGAGAATGAATTGAAAACAAAAGAGCAGTTTAATGATGTAAGGCTGTACTTGCGGAATTTAGTAAAGACTAAAGATACCCTTAGAGGAATTAAATTACGCTATAATCCCAAAACGCATTATGATGTATTTATTAAAACAATAGATATTATTGACGAAGAAGGAGCTTCAACTTGGATAATAAATGGTAATGATATTTATATTCTTGGAAGCAGTAATACTTATAAAGAGGTTAAAAGTGATATTGGTAATGTTTCAATGAATTGTGGGACACAAGAATTAATTGCAAGACAAGCCTATTTTGCTGCTAAACAGAAGAAAGAAGAAGAAGCCTATCAATTTCAGGCTGCTTTTGTTAAAGGAAAATGGAAGTTTATTTCCTTAGGATTTATTGGACTTGTACTTCTTAATGTGTTTGTTTTGATAAAACTTAATAAACAGCGCCATTTATGATTAAAGAAAAAACAAAAAGAAAGCGAATTTTTTATGTGCCAGGAATGATTTCTTTGCTTCTGATTCCTTTGTTTTGTTTCTATCATTTTTATAAAGTAGATGCCTTTACAGTTTATGGAAGTATAAATGCTTATTTTCCTGCGGATTCAAAAATGATCAAAAAATTTTTAGCCGTAAAAAGAAATTATAAAGTTTTTGACTTGAATAATTCTTTAGATTTAGAAAATAAAAAAATAAATGACCTTCAATTTGCGTTAAGAAAGTTAAATCGAGTAAATGATACTGTAAACGGCATTCAGATTCATTTGGGTAAAAAAATGAAATATGAAGTTTATGTCAAGGTTTTAGAAGTTCTTGAACTTGAAAAAATGCCGTATTATATGCAGTACAAGGATGATTTTTTTGTTTTAATGATGCCTAAACCTAAAAATAAGCCAAAGCTTATGACTATTGTATGCGGTTCTGGGTTTTTAGCTGGTGATGTAGATCAAGAGTATTTTTTGGAACAAGAACGAAAAGCAAAGTTAGAACAGATTATCGCTTTATTTAAAAAGAATTGGATTTTGTTTGCAGGCTATCTTGGTTTGGCTATTTTAAACATTCTCGTTTTAGTAAAATTCAATAAAAAACAAAATTACAACCAAAAAGACTATATTTGATAATCGAATAGAATTAATGTAAATGAAAAAGTATTTTAAATATATCGCTTTTGCTTCAATCGTTGCGGCGGTAAGCTGCCGTGAAGAAGTTCAGAAACCAAAAGTAATTTATGATGCCAGTAACAAAACCAATGTTTCGGTAAAAGCAGATTCTTCACAGATAGAAATTGCAGATCTTCCTATTCAAATGGAAGGAACAAATTACTTGATTCATCCTGTTGGAGATTTAAGAGTTTACGAAAGAGGATCCAAAGCACGTTTTGGTTCATCTAGTGTAAACGATGTGAGTTTTAATATTTCGAATTTAGGCGAATATGAAATCACGGGTTATCTTCAGAATTTAAAATTTCAACAAATAGATTCCGATTCTATAAAACCGCTTTCAGACAAACCAGTTTTAATCTTAACGGCTACTTACTTAAAAACCGTTGCAGATAAAACCCAAAACAAAGTAATGGTGTACACGCTGACGGATTCTGATACTAATAAAGACGGAAAAGTAGATACAGGAGATATTAAAACGTTGTATTTGAGTGATATCAGCGGTCAAAATTTCACGAAAATTTCTGCTGATCTAGAAGAATTGGTAGACTGGAGTTTGCTAGAATCTAAAAACCGTTTGTATTTTAGAACCATCGAAGATACCAATCAAAATGGGCAATTCGATAAAAATGATGTCCTGCATTATAACTACATAGATTTGGCTTCTAAGAAATGGGAGGTGAAGTCGTATAAGCCGATTTAAAGTTGCTAAGGTTCTGAGATGCTGAGCTTCTAAGTTTTTTAAACTTTATAAATAAAAAGTCTGCTGCGGATTATAAATTAATTCGCAGCAGACTTTTTTATGAACTATTATCAAAATCCTTTTAATCTCTGGTGAAAAACCTTAGAAGCTTAGCATCTCACCAACTCAGAACCTTAGATCAATATATCACTTTCCAAATCTGATTTTTCGATTTCAAAATCAAAACCCAAACGTTCTACCAATTCGATTACGAGTTTTTTATACCAGTTTTCTGATTTAGGATGAATGTAAATCTTCTCGATAAGCTGATTAATATCTACATTAATTTTTATACCGTCGTTTAATTTGATATTGCTTTTTGAAGTATCTGTCAGAATGCGGACTTCACGTTCGTACTGAAAGCTTTTTCGCTTGAATAAAAACGGAAAGAATAAATCGTCAAACGGAATATATTCTTTTTTATAATCGATGTAGTTGACTTCGCCAATATATTGATCAAAATTGTTTTCGGGTTTTACCGCTTTTTGTAATCTGCTTATGGTAGATTGAATAGCAATTCCTTCACTGTTTTGGGTGAAAATCTGCCACATGGCAAAAGATTCGTATTCATTAATATGCCAGCTGCTAACGGCTACTTGTTCCCGTTGTGTTTTGTAATATTGTAAAAATTCTGGATTGTCAATCGCGAGTTTTTTGATCTCTTCGTAAGTAGGTTCGCTGAAAGTGCCTTCGTACTGATCTTCAAATTTATCAGAACGTGACATAAAAAGCTTTTTAGAAAGCAGTAAATCAAGAAATTTTGATAGGTCTAAATACTTCCAAACGATAGTGTCTGGATTGTCAGGAAGTTTGATGTTGGGATTGTTAAGATACATTTTTAATACATTAAATGATTTCATCTTTAACTATCCTAAAGTTAAAAAAATAAACACAGATTAAAGAAAATTAAACTGAGTTTTAATAGTTCCTTAATCTGTGCCGCTATAATTTAATTGATTATAAAGTGTCTCTTAAGATTCGAAAGACTGCATAGTAACCAATTTGTTATAAGTTCCGTTTTGTGCAATTAATTGTTCGTGAGTGCCTTGTTCAACGATTTTTCCTTTCTGCATTACCACAATAACATCTGCTTTTTGAATTGTAGAAAGTCGGTGTGCAATTACAATAGAAGTTCTATTCTGCATCATATTTTCAAGAGCAACCTGAACAAATTTTTCACTTTCAGTATCTAATGCTGATGTTGCTTCATCAAGAATCATAATTGGCGGGTTTTTCAATACCGCACGAGCAATAGATAAACGTTGTTTTTGCCCGCCCGAAAGTTTGTTTCCGCTGTCGCCGATGTTGGTGTAAATTCCTTTTGGAAGATCTTTTACGAATTCGTAAGCATTTGCAATTTTCAAGGCTTCGATAATTTCATCGTCTGTAGCATCTAATTTTCCTAAAGCAATGTTCGCTTTAATAGTGTCATTAAATAAAATGCTGTCTTGAGTAACCAATCCCATTAAACCGCGAAGAGAGTGAAGTGTCATCTCCTTGATGTTGATTCCGTCAATAGAAATTGTTCCTTCATTTACATCATAAAAACGAGTCAATAAATTTGCAATTGTACTTTTTCCACTTCCAGACTGACCAACCAAAGCAACAGTTTGTCCTTTTTTAATTTGAAGAGAAAAATCTTTTAAAACATTTTCTTCTTCGTATTTAAAGTTGATGTTTTGAATGTCTATTTCGCTGTCAAAAGAAGTTTTTTCAAGTGCTTTTTCTTTATTAGTAATTGGATTTTCCTGATCTAAAATTTCCAATACACGTTCTGCAGCTGCATTTCCTCTTTTTACACCGTAAGAAGCCTTAGAGATAGCTTTTGCAGGCGTAAGAATATTGTAAGCCAATCCCATGTATGCAATAAAAGAAGCGCCGTCAAGAGTTTTGTCAATCAAGACCATTTGACCACCGTACCAAAGCAAAATTGCAATAACAGTGATTCCCATAAATTCACTTGCGGGAGATGCTAAGTTCTGACGATTACCGATACTATTTGATAATTTGAAAAAACGATCTGTTGAACTTTGAAAAACATTGTTAAAATAGTTTTCAGAGTTATAACCTTTTACAACTTTTAATCCACCGATAGTTTCTTCAATCGTAGATAAAAAGTGCCCTTGTTCCTGTTGTGCTTTACTAGATTGTTTTTTAAGCTGTTTCCCGATCAAAGAAATAATATAACCCGAAACAGGAATGAAAATAAATACAAATAAAGTCAGTTTTGGACTGATGAAAAGCATAGCCGCAATCGTAAAAACAATCGTTAAAGGTTCTTTTACGATAAGTTCCAGAATAGCAAGAAAAGAAGTTTGTACCTCGTTTACATCCGCAGAAATTCTCGAGATTACGTCACCTTTTCTTTTTTCAGAATAAAAAGATAAAGGCAGTTCTAATGTTTTTTTATACATCGCATTACGCATATCTCTCAAAACTCCATTTCGCAAGAAATTGATAAAAAACATAGCCAGATAATCTACCAGGTTTTTCAATAAAAAGATACTAATAATCCCTGCTACCATTATAGACAAGGTGCGTCCTACGCCATATTGATCTGTAGTGTGTGTTACAAAATAGCTTAAATAATTTTCGGCGTAAGTTTTAATGTGCAATATTCCTTCGTAAACCGGCTTAACGGTATTTCTTTTGGTTTGATCAAATAAAACCTGAATCATAGGGATTAATGACATAAAAGAAAGTGTGCTGAAAAGTGCATATAAGACATTAAAAAAGATGTTTAAATACGCATATCTTTTATAGGGATATATAAAAGGAACTATTTTTTTGAAATTACTCATTTATTTTTTTTGATGTTATTTTATTTTTGGGTGGAATGGCTTTGTTAATATTAATTAATCAAGCAATTTTCACTGCACAAAATTAATCCAATTGAGGAGTTTTCAATTTCTTTTTGGTTTTTTTTATAAAAAAAACTCTGACTTGCATTTCAAAAATGTAAATCAGAGTTTCGTATAATCGAATTTTCAATTGTGCACCAACTATGTGCGCAATTCGAAAAATATTGAAATTTAATTCAACTGCATATCTGCAATGATGTTTTGAATTTTTCCGTCTAAGAAACTTTCAGCTTCATTAAAATCCAAAACCGATTCTAATTCGGCATTTACGCTGATGTAGAATTTAATTTTAGGTTCAGTTCCACTTGGTCTTGCACAGATTTTAGATCCGTCAGCAGTATAATAAATTAATACGTTTGATTTTGGAATATCCATTGTTGATTCTTCGTTTGTCAACAAATTTAAAGCAGTAGACGATTGGTAATCCTCAACCATAATTACTCTTTCTCCATTAATCTCCTTCAAAGGATTTTGACGTAAATTAATCATCATCTGATTGATTTCTTCCAGACCTTCCATTCCTTTTTTAGTCAAAGAAACCAAGAATTCTTTGTAAAAACCATTTTCAACGTATAATTGTAAAAGTTCTTTGTAAACAGAACTTCCTTCTGCTTTTGCCTGAGCCGCAATTTCGCAGATTAATAAAGTAGCTGCAACAGCATCTTTATCTCTTACGGCATCGCCAACCATAAATCCGAAACTTTCTTCGCCGCCGCCAATAAACTCAAGTTCAGGGAAGTCTTTGATCATTTTCGCAATCCATTTAAAGCCAGTCAATCCAACTTTGCATTCAACGCCGTAACTTGTTGCTAATTCCATAATCATTGGAGTAGAAACGATCGTTGAGCCTACAAATTGTTTTCCGTTTAGTTTACCAGCTTTTTGCCATTGTTTCAATAAGAACGAAGTCATCAAAACCATTGTTTGATTTCCATTCAAAAGAATCATTTTTCCGTCATTGTTTCTCACAGCAACACCTAAACGATCACAATCAGGATCGGTTCCAACAACAATATCAGAATTTGTTTTGTCAGCCAAAGCCAAAGCCATTGTCAAAGCTTCCGGCTCTTCTGGATTTGGAGATTTTACTGTTGGGAAATTTCCGTCCGGAACAGCTTGTTCAGGAACAATATGTACATTTTTATAACCAGCCTGAGATAAAGTATCAGGAATAGATTTTATAGAAGTTCCGTGCAATGACGTAAAAACAATATGCAGATTATCTTTGGCTGCAGCCGGAGTATTAAAGCTGGCATTATCAATAGACGATTGAACAAAAGCTTTGTCAATTTCAGTGTCGATATATTTAATCAGACTTTCGTTAGCATTAAATTTGATTTTATCGTAGCTTAAGCTTTCAATAACATTAATAATTGCAGCATCCTGTGGAGGAACAATTTGTCCGCCGTCTTCCCAATATACTTTATAACCATTATATTCTGGCGGATTATGAGAAGCGGTTAAAACGATACCGCATTGGCAGCCTAAATGTTTAAGAGCAAAAGACAATTCCGGAGTCGGACGTAAATCTGAAAACAAATAAACCTGAATTCCGTTTGCTGAAAAAACATCAGCCACAACCTTTGCTAAAGTATTACTGTTATGACGACAATCATAAGCAATTACCACTTTTATAGTTTGATTTGGAAAAACTTCGTGTAAGTAATCAGATAATCCCTGAGTGTTTTTACCAAGTGTGTATTTGTTGATTCTGTTGTTTCCAACACCCATGACACCGCGCATACCGCCGGTTCCGAATTCTAGGTTTTTGTAAAAGCTTTCTTCTAGTTCTTTTGGAGACGTTGTCATTAAATCTTTAACAGACGCCTGTGTTTCTTGGTCAAATGTCGGCGTTAGCCATTCATTGACAGCATCTAAAATATTAGGAGCAATATTCATGTAAATTTCTTTTAATGTTTTAATAAAGTTAGTTTTTCTCTGGAAGTTTAATTAACTCAAAAAAGTCTTTTTTTTGCTGATTTGTGTTAAAAATTTACTTCTCTTGCTACTTTATAACGTTCTTCGTTGTTTTTTGTTCTTAAGATAATTTCGCCTAAAAATCCAGCCAAGAACAACTGTGTTCCTAAAATCATAGTGGTTAAAGCAATGTAAAACCA
Source organism: Flavobacterium artemisiae (assembly GCF_042678225.1). Taxonomy (NCBI): domain Bacteria; kingdom Pseudomonadati; phylum Bacteroidota; class Flavobacteriia; order Flavobacteriales; family Flavobacteriaceae; genus Flavobacterium; species Flavobacterium artemisiae. The sequence continues at coordinate 394,757 of NZ_JBHUDZ010000002.1, forward strand.
CGGATTGTTTGTAACCAAAGAATATCGCATACCATTATACATATGGTATAGTTTTGAAACGCCGATATATCCAGCAGATAAAAATCCGATGATAAACATTATAGAACCCATTGCACCAAATAAGTGCATTGGTCTTTTTCCAAAACGAGATAGAAACCAAATCGTAATTAGGTCAAGAAAGCCGTTTATAAAACGCTCCATTCCAAATTTTGTTTCACCATATTTTCTAGCTTGGTGAATAACTACTTTTTCGCCAATTTTTCCGAATCCGGCATTTTTTGCCAAAACAGGAATATAGCGGTGCATTTCGCCAGAAACTTCAATGTTTTTGACTACAACATTTTTGTAAGCTTTTAATCCGCAGTTAAAATCATTTAGTTCAACACCAGAAGTTTTTCTAGCTGCCCAGTTAAATAATTTTGATGGAAGATTTTTAGCCACAACAGAATCGTAACGTTTTTTCTTCCAGCCTGAAACCAAGTCGAATTTCTGAGCCGTAATCATCTCATATAATTCTGGAATTTCGTCTGGACTGTCCTGTAGATCCGCATCCATAGTAATAATTACATCGCCTTTTGCTTTTGCAAAACCAGCGTGTAAAGCCTGAGATTTTCCGAAATTCTTCATAAAACGAATTCCTTTTACATTCGGATCCGCATTAGAAAAACCTTCAATAATTGACCACGAATTATCTGTACTTCCATCATCCACAAAAATGATTTCATAAGAATAATTATTAGATTGCATCACTTTAATAATCCAAGTATAGAGTTCTTGCAGTGATTCCTCCTCATTTAGAAGCGGTATAAGTATGGATAAATTCATTTATGTTTTTATTATAGACTTTTTAGGGTTTGTCATTCTTAATTATTCCTCCAATAATTAAGGAGTATATTAATCCAATTAATGAGTACATAACAAGCGTTACTGGAAAAACAATAAATGGATTCATGAATTTTTTAACCATTCCAAGACCCATTTCTAGTTCCTTTGCTGTTATATTTGGATTTTGAGTAAGCATTTGTTCTTTAGTGATGTCCAGCATTTCATTAATGAAGTCAGGGAATATGAAATTAAAAATTACACTGAAAACAGCATATGTTAGGCCAGCAATAACTGTAATAGAAACTCCTGTTTTTAGACATTCAGAAAAAGATATAAATCCATTATTAATATTCTTTTTGTAATTGTTGCATCCTAAATATATAAACAAAAGAGGCAGAACTAAATAATTAGCAATGTTTACAATTGTTCCAACACTTGTATTTACTAGTGATTTCATGCCAATTATATACATGATCACAAACTCTAAAATCATAATCACACCAAATAAAACGCCGTAATGTGTGCCTGAATTTGCAGGAGATATTTTTACATCCATAAAGTTATATTTAATTAATCCACAAATATAGCAATTCCGACTATCAAACACAGATAAAAATGCTTTTTGAATTTGACTTAAAAAAAAGTGTGCTAAAGATTTGATTATTAAAAAAGAATTGTAAATTTGCACACTCAAAAATAATTAAATTTTTAAACAAAAAAGAGTATTGGTTGTTTACACCTTTTTCTAACCATGAAAAAGCTTCAAAATAAAAATACTCCAAACAATAAATAAAAAACAAGATGAAAAAAGGAATTCACCCAGAAAATTACAGATTAGTTGCATTTAAAGACATGTCTAATGATGACGTTTTTATCACTAAATCTACTGCAGATACAAAAGAAACAATTGAAGTTGACGGAGTTGAGTATCCAGTTGTAAAAATGGAGATTTCTAGAACATCTCACCCTTTTTATACTGGTAAATCTAAACTTATCGATACTGCAGGACGTATTGATAAATTCAAAACTAAATATGCTAAACACGCTAAAAAATAATAGCTGTTTTAAATTATACAAAAGCCTTCCAGATTTGGAAGGCTTTTTTTATGGTTCAAGTTTTTAAATTGAAAAAAAAAATAAGAAATCCAATTTTGAAATATAGCCCGTGGTTTCAATCACGGGGTTAGTGTTCTAAATATATTGCGTCCAGCGGTTTAAACCGCTGGTTATGTTTTTTTGGGTTGCCAAATTTCCTTCGTCTAAATAAATTAAGATTAAGAGCAATATGAAAAAAATGTGAATTCGTGGCTATTTCCTCATAAACATGCCTGATGTAAAACATAAATATTTGTAACTTTGGAGTCAGGTAACCAAATCAAATTTTAACAAACACTCAATTATTTATGAACTACATTCTTTTCGACGGTCCCGTTCGGAATGCTTTATTACCATTTACTTTTACAAGACCTGTAGCTGATATCTTAGTCGGAATTATGACCATTCGCCAGAAATGGGAAAGACGATTAGGCTCAACCATAACTACAATAACCGAAGAATATTTGTCAGATAAATATCCTATGGTTGAAATGGAAGAAAATGTAATGATCAATGCAGCGTATTTGCCAAATGATACACTTGCAGAGATGGTTTCTAATTTGACCGAAAATCAGGCTATTTTTAAAGGTGAAGATGTAATTGCTTTTTTTACGAACGAAAACCAAGAAGATGTCGATTTTGATACTTATGAAATCATTCAGTATAAGGAAGATTGCATAACAATAGAACATACTTGGGATATCTTCTCAAAAAATGATGCAGCAATTCGTGAGGATTTTAATTATTTAACAGAAGAAAGAATTTCGCAGCCAATTCCAAAAAGCGTAAATGTTATTTCGCCAGAAAATATATTTATAGAAGAAGGAGCAAAATTAGAGTTTGTTACTTTAAACGCATCAAGCGGACCTATATATATAGGTAAAGATTCTGAAATAATGGAAGGTACCGTAATCCGCGGGCCATTTGCATTATGTGAAAATGCCATAGTGAAAATGTCGGCTAAAGTATATGGAGCAACAACCGTTGGGCCAGGATCTAGAATTGGAGGTGAGGTTAAAAACTCAGTTCTTTTTGCGAATTCAAATAAAGGACATGAAGGCTTTTTAGGTGATTCTGTTCTAGGCGAATGGTGCAATATCGGTGCTGATTCTAATAATTCTAACCTAAAAAACAACTACGAAGAAGTAAAACTTTGGAGTTACGAAACAGAAGGTTTTGCAAAAACAGGACTTCAATTCTGTGGGCTTATGATGGGAGATCACAGTAAATGTGGTATCAATACGATGTTTAATACTGGAACTGTAGTCGGCGTAAGTGCAAATATTTTCGGAAGCGGTTTTCCACGCAACTTTGTACCAAGTTTTTCTTGGGGAGGCGCAGCTGGATTTACAACTTATGTAACCAAAAAAGCATTTGAAACGGCACGTCTAGTTTTGTCAAGAAGAAATATAGATTTTGACGAAACAGAACAAGCTATCTTAGAACACGTTTTTGAAGAAACCAAAAAGTGGAGGAAGGACTAATTTAATTAGATAATGAGAAAATTAGTCAATTAGATAATTTTTTGCAAACCCGATAGGTTTTTAAGACCTGTCGGGTTTTGTGTTATATCTAATTATTGAATTTTCCAATTATCTAATTATCACATTTTCTCATTATCTAATTAACAAATTACCGCATTATCCAATTATCTCATTCTCTAATTAGGCAATTAGCAAATTATCTAATTAACTAATTGCCTAATTATCTAATTAATCTATCTTTGCAGCTTCAAAAAATAAATGCATTCTAAAAATCTAAAATCTAAATGATTACAGTTAACGATATTTCAGTTCAGTTTGGCGGAACTACACTTTTCAGCGATGTTTCTTTTGCTATAAACGAAAATGACAAAATTGCCTTAATGGGTAAAAATGGTGCAGGAAAATCTACGCTTTTAAAGATTATTGCCGGAGCAAACAAACCGTCAACGGGAAGTATTTCAGCTCCAAAAGAAGCTGTAATTGCTTACTTGCCACAACATTTGCTTACAGAAGATGGAGCGACTGTGATGGAAGAAGCATCAAAAGCATTTAGCGAGATTTTTACAATGAAAGCAGAAATCGACGAAATCAATGAGCAATTAACGGTTCGTACCGATTACGAAAGTGATGCTTACATGAAATTAATCGAAAGAGTTTCTGACTTAAGTGAAAAATTCTACGCAATCGAAGAAGTGAATTACGAAGCTGAAGTAGAGAAAATCTTAATTGGTTTGGGTTTTGAGCGCGAAGATTTTACACGTCAGACTTCTGAGTTTTCTGGAGGATGGAGAATGCGTATCGAATTGGCTAAAATTCTTTTAAGAAAACCAGATTTGATTTTGCTGGATGAGCCGACCAACCACATGGATATCGAAAGTATTCAATGGTTAGAAGATTTCTTGTTGAATCAGGCAAAAGCAGTTGTAGTTATCTCGCACGATAGAGCTTTCGTAGATAATATTACAAATCGTACGATCGAAGTTACAATGGGAAGAATTTACGATTATAAAGCAAAATACTCTCATTATTTAGAATTAAGAAAAGATCGTCGTATTCACCAACAGAAAGCTTATGACGAACAGCAAAAAATGATTGCTGATAACAGAGCTTTTATCGATCGTTTTAAAGGAACTTTCTCTAAAACAGATGCTGTTCAATCTCGTGTGAAAATGTTGGAGAAATTAGAAATCGTTCAGGTTGATGAAGTTGATACTTCTGCTTTACGATTAAAATTCCCGCCGGCAGCCCGTTCAGGACAATATCCGGTCGTTGTAAAAGAAATGTCGAAATCGTATGGAGATCATGTGGTTTTTAAAGATGCAAATATTGTAATCGAACGTGGACAAAAAGTTGCCTTTGTTGGAAAAAATGGTGAAGGAAAATCAACAATGATCAAGGCGATTATGAAAGAAATCGGTGTTGATTCTGGAAGTGTTGAAATTGGACATAATTCTCAAATTGGATATTTTGCACAAAATCAAGCCGCTTTATTAGATGAAAATGCTACAATTTTTGAAACTATCGACGGAATTGCAGTTGGAGATATTAGAACTCAAATCAAAAATATATTAGGTGCTTTTATGTTTCAAGGTGATGATATCACTAAAAAAGTAAAAGTGCTTTCTGGTGGAGAAAAAACGCGTTTGGCAATGATTAAATTATTGTTGGAGCCTGTTAACTTGTTGATTCTAGATGAGCCTTCGAATCACTTAGATATGAAGACAAAAGACATTATCAAAGATGCATTACGTGATTTCGACGGAACTTTAATCTTGGTTTCTCACGATCGTGATTTCCTTGACGGATTAGCGACTAAAGTTTTTGAATTCGGAAACAAAAGAGTTAAAGAACATTTTGAAGATGTCGCTGGTTTCTTAGCGCACAAAAAAATGGATTCGATGAGAGAAATCGAAAAATAAATCTCACTTTATTGAGTATAAAAAAGCACAAGTTCATTCTTGTGCTTTTTTTGTTTCGGTACTTTGCTAACAAAATTTTAATGCGGATTTTTTTATATTGTAAAACTATTTTTGCTACTTTAGAGTGTGTTTTAGATTGAATGTAAGGTAGTTATCTTTTTGTGAGAACCAAAAACTGATTTGATCAGGTAATAAAAATTTAATTTTTTATTTATGGAGTTTGTAAACAAGCCACTAATAAGAATTGTTTTTATTCTTTTATTTTTTCCTTTTTTTATGAATGCTCAAGGCGACGTAAATCAAGGCGAAGATAAAGTCGAGGCCGAAGTGAAATATCCACAATACCAGTTAAAAGGGCTTTTGCAGGCGCGTTATCTAGAAAGTTTTGGAGATAATGTTGATGTTTTAGGAATGCATCATTCAACTGGCGACGTTACGCAGAGTTCTTTTGATATCAAAAGAATGCGTGTCGGTTTAAATACAAAATTAAGTGAAGCAACCGAAGTTGTAATCTTGGTCAATTTAGCGGATTTTAAATCAGATACCAAAGGTAAAGTTCTCGAAAATGCCTACGGAAAATATACTTTTAATAAATATATTGCTTTAACTGGAGGGCAATTTCGTCCCGCATTCGGTATTGAAGAGCTTGTTCCTGTCGATATCATAAAATCTTTTGACTTCTCTAATCAATATTATGAATTTGGAAAAAACGGCTGGACCAGTTTTCAAATTGGAGCTTCGGCAACAGGGTCTTTTGATGTAGGGAAAATTCCAATAAGTTACGCAGTTTCAGTTTTAAACGGAAATGGTAAAAACGTGGAAATGGATAAAGACAACGGAAAGCAGTATTCGACTCGCTGGGTTTTTGGCCTTTCAAAAGAACATAAAATCAATTTAGGTCTAAACGGAGGTTTCGGAAAAGTGTTTAAAGAAAATGTTTTTGCAATTGGAGCCGATATTACGAGCGATTTTAAACTGACAGACAAATTTACTTTCGATTTGCAGATAGAATACAAACAAGGAACCAATCATAATTTGTATTTCTCGCTTCCTGCAGATCAAAGAGTAGGTGAGGTTTCTAATTATCAAATGCGCGGAGTTTATTTTCTTCCCAATTTGCGTTACGTAGTCAATTATAAAAAACTAACGGCACTAGAAGTTTCCTGTCGTTATGAAACTTTTGATCCGAGTTATAAAATCAATTCAAACGTGCGTCAGACTTATACGCCAATGGTTAGTTTAGAATTCGGAAAAGCTTATACAGGCCGAATAGAAATGGGATTTGAAATTGACCGTTTTGATAGAAGTATTCCTGATACATCAACTTATAATGATGAATTGTTTTTAATTCAATTACAGCTTCGACTTTAATTTACTTAAAATTTATTTTTATGAAAGAAGTAAAAATTCCTCAGACGATAATCACATTAATAATCGGAATTGCAATTTGGTTTATTCCTGCGCCAAATGGAGTAAAAGTAGAAGCGTGGCATTTGTTTGCCATTTTTGTAGCAACCATTTTAGGAATTATCCTGAAAGCAGCACCAATGGGAACTATGTGTATGATTGCAATTGCTTTGACGGCCATGTCACAAGTTTTAGCGCCTGGCGATCCAGGAAAATCGATTACATTGGCTTTGAAAGGATTTGGTGATAAAGTAATCTGGCTCATCGGAATATCATTTTTCATCGCAAGAGGATTTATAAAAACAGGTTTAGGAAACAGAATTGCTTTTTTATTCATTAAAATATTCGGAAAAAGTTCGCTCGGATTAGCGTATGGTTTGGGTTTGGCAGATTTGGTTCTAGCGCCGGCCGTTCCAAGTAATACGGCTAGAGGAGGAGGAATTATTTATCCAATAATGAAATCTATGTCGATGAGTTTTGGTTCAATGCCAGATCAGCCCGAAACGCATAGAAAATTGGGTTCCTATTTAACTTTAAATAGTTATAATATGAATTTGATCGCATCGTCTATGTTTTTAACCGGAACAGCAAGTAATCCCATGTGTCAGAAGTTTGCTTTAAATCTCGGAATTAAAATCACGTGGATGTCTTGGGCAGCTGCGGCAATAGTTCCTGGATTATGCGCTTTTTTTGTAATTCCGTTTGTGTTGTATAAAATATATCCGCCAGAATTAAAAAAGACTGGAGATGCACCACAGATTGCCACGCAGAAACTAAAAGAAATGGGGGCAATAACACGAAACGAATGGATGATGTTATTAACGTTTTTTATTCTGCTTTTCCTTTGGATGACAGGAGATTTATTTTCAATTGATGCCACAACTACAGCCTTTATTGGATTAGTGATTTTGCTTTTAACCTCAGTTTTAACTTGGGATGATGTCAAAGCCGAAAAAGGAGCGTGGGATACTATTGTTTGGTTTTCTGTTTTAGTAATGATGGCCAGTTCGCTAAACGAATTAGGATTTATTGCCTGGTTCAGTGATTTGGTAAAAACAGAAATTGGCGGATTAAGCTGGCAGATGGCTTTTCCTATTATAGTTTTGGTTTATTTCTTTAGTCATTATTTATTTGCCAGTGCAACGGCGCACGTTGCGGCAATGTATGCGGCTTTGCTTGGTGTTGGAATTTCACTTGGTATTCCTGGTTTGTTGCTTGCGTTTATGTTGGGATTTATAGGTTCGCTATACGGGACTTTAACGCATTATGGCCACGGACCAGCTCCCGTTTTCTTCGGGAGCGGTTACGTAGACCTAAAAAGCTGGTGGGTTAAAGGATTGATAACCGGATTGGTTATGCTCTTTATTTATATGGTAATCGGAGGATTATGGCTCCGATTAATCGGCGATTTTTAGATTCTGATTCCAGGAGGAAGTAATTCTTTGTATCGAGGATTTTTTTTGAAGAATGCCACAATCTTTGGGTGAATAGGGACAACTCTGTAATTTTTTTCGCCGCTTAAATCTAAGACATTTTTAAGCAGTGTATTAATAGCTTCTTCGTTTTGATAAGAATCCGGCGTGTTGATTTTGGTCAAAAAAATCTTTTTTTCTTGAAATGAATATTCAACTGCCAGCATTCCTTCAGATACTGTGGCTTCAAATTGGCGCGCAAAAGTGTTGTCTTTGATTTCCATAGTTGCAATTGTTTCCATAGTAATTAGTGTTTTTTGGTTATGTTTAAATAGTGAATTTGGGACGGGAAATAAAACTGAAAGAAAATTCTTTATAAGATTTTAGGTCAGAATTTATTTCAAATACAAAGGTAATCATTTGATTTTCAATATTAAGTTAATTTTTTGAGAAGACCTATTTTTTTTGGAATCGATTACATAATTAAGGCTTGAAATTTGATTAAGATAACAGTAAAAAAAGTTAATTTTAGAAAATAATTGTAATCGTAATCTCTATTGGGTGCTATGAGTAAAATTCCGGTTTATTTTATGCCAGGTTTGGCGGCAAGTCCTACTATTTTTGAAAGAATAAAACTAGACGAAAATATTTTTGAAGTATATTTTTTAGAATGGGAAATTCCGAAACAAAAAGAATCATTATCTGATTATGCGCTTCGTATAGTTAAAAATATAAAACATGAGAATCCTGTTTTAATTGGTGTTTCGTTTGGCGGTATTTTGGTTCAAGAAATGGCAAAACATATAGAGGCTCGTAAAGTGATTATTATTTCGAGCGTAAGAAGTAATGCTGAATTCCCGAGAAGGATGAAGTTTGGAAAAAGAACAAAAGCATACAAATTGATTCCGCTGCAGATTTTATTGAATGTAGAAAAACTAGCTAAGTTTTCGTTTGGTGAAAGAATAAATAAGCGCATTCAATTGTATGAAAAATTTCTTTCGGTACGAGATATTCGTTATTTGCAATGGGCAGTAGAAACTGTTATCCGATGGGATAGAAATAGTGTTGACGAAAAAGTAATTCATATTCATGGAGATAATGATTACGTTTTTCCTATAAAATATATCAACAGCTGTATTGTCGTAAAAGGAGGGACACACATTATGATTCTCAATAAATATAAATGGCTGAACGAGAATCTGCCTTCTATTATATTGGAAGATTAAAAGGTTTAAATTCCAATTTTAACTTGAGATTTCTTTGACAAAGTATTTTTCACCTTTTTTGTCATCCTGACGAAGGAAGGATCTTCGTAAGCAGCTCTACAAAGATTGTCGATTCTTTCCTCGGATAAAAAATCTAAAATAAAAAAAATCCCAAACTCTTTTGGAATTTGGGATTTCATATTTGGAATTTAAAAAAATCGTTAGATTTTCTTCATTTGTTCTTTCATCATAGTAATCTGTTCTTTCAGCATTCCTTGTTTGTCTAATTTCTTAGCTTCATTAAGTAAATTAGTAGCTTCCAATTTTCTTCTGCGTGACATAGCAACTCCAGCAAGGTTTAATTTAGCTACAGCTAAATCCATATCCATAGATAGTCCAAGTTCGATTGCTTTTTTAAAATGTTTCTCTGCTTGGTTGATATTTGTTTGAGACAACATGATACCTTGTAAGTAATTTAAATATCCTTGTTGTTTTCTTACTAATGCACCTTCTGGATTTCTAATGTATGATAACCATTTTTTAGCGCCTTCAAAATCTTGTTTTCTTAATTTAAGGAAGGCTAAAAGGATAAATTCGTTTTTAAAATAAAGAAAAATTGGAATTGCAGTAAGTAAAATAAGGAAAACACCGTTCCCGATATTACTTTCTGTAAATTGCCAGATGCCAGCAACCACAAGAAGTCCGGCCAAAATAAGTTTAATATTTTTGTGAAACATAATTATTGTAAATTTGTGATTGCAAATATAGTAAAATGAATTAAAAATATTTTTATTAAAGTGCTTGCCAGAAAAAAAAGTCTTTGTATATTTGCACTCGGTTTTTGAACAACGATATCCAAAACCAAAAAAGAGTTAATAGATACCATTTTTAAAGATACAAAGCAATGAGCAAAAGAACCTTTCAACCATCGAAAAGAAAAAGAAGAAATAAGCACGGATTTATGGACAGAATGGCTTCTGCGAATGGAAGAAAAGTTCTAGCGCGTAGAAGAGCAAAAGGAAGACATAAATTAACTGTTTCTAGCGAGCCTAGACACAAAAAATAATGTTTGTATAAACATACATAAGGCGATTACTTTTTTAGTATCGCCTTTTTTTATACCTTGTCGGTAATAATTTTCCCAACATTCTAGTTTAGAATACACTACGAATGTTTTTAGAAGACTTTTTATAACTACACAATACATACAAAAAATGCCTAAAGACACATCAATAAAATCAGTTTTAATAATAGGTTCAGGACCTATTGTTATTGGCCAAGCTTGCGAATTTGACTATGCGGGATCTCAATCTGCACGTTCAATTCGTGAAGAAGGGATTGAAGTTATCTTGATCAACTCTAATCCAGCAACTATTATGACCGACCCATCTATGGCCGATCATATTTATTTGAAACCTTTAACTACAAAATCGATTATTGAAATTCTGAAGGAACATCCACAAATTGATGCAGTTTTACCAACAATGGGAGGGCAAACGGCTTTGAACTTGTGTTTGGAAGCAGACGAAAAAGGAATCTGGCAGGATTTCGGAGTAAAATTAATTGGTGTTGATGTTAATGCAATTAATATTACTGAAGATAGAGAGCAATTTAAACAGCTTTTGCAAAAAATAAATGTACCAACTGCGCCTGCAAAAACGGCTACTTCTTACTTAGAAGGAAAAGAAATCGCTCAAGAATTTGGTTTTCCATTAGTAATTCGTCCTTCGTTTACACTTGGAGGAACTGGAGCAGCGGTTGTTTACAAAAAAGAAGATTTTGATGAGCTTTTAACAAGAGGTCTTGAAGCTTCTCCAATTCACGAAGTTTTAATTGATAAAGCTTTAATGGGATGGAAAGAGTACGAGTTAGAGCTTTTAAGAGATAAAAATGACAACGTTGTAATTATCTGTTCGATCGAAAATATGGACCCAATGGGAATCCACACTGGAGATTCGATTACAGTTGCGCCAGCGATGACATTATCAGATACAACTTTCCAAAAATTACGTGACTACGCAATTTTAATGATGAGAAGTATCGGAAATTTTGCTGGAGGATGTAACGTACAATTCGCAGTTTCTCCAGATGAAAAAGAAGATATTGTAGCAATCGAGATCAACCCTCGTGTATCTCGTTCTTCTGCTTTAGCATCAAAAGCTACAGGTTATCCAATTGCTAAAATCGCTTCGAAATTAGCTTTAGGATATAATTTAGATGAATTACAAAACCAAATTACTAAATCTACTTCGGCTCTTTTCGAACCTACTTTAGATTATGTAATCGTTAAAATACCACGTTGGAACTTCGATAAATTTGAAGGTTCAGACAGAACTTTAGGTCTTCAGATGAAATCTGTAGGTGAGGTTATGGGGATCGGACGTTCTTTCCAAGAAGCGCTTCATAAAGCAACTCAATCTTTAGAGATTAAGAGAAATGGTTTAGGAGCTGACGGAAAAGGATATAAAGATTACGAACAAATTATCGAGAAACTGACTTACGCAAGCTGGGATCGTGTGTTTGTAATTTACGATGCAATCGCAATGGGAATTCCGTTGAGCAGAATCCACGAAATTACAAGAATCGATATGTGGTTCTTGAAACAATACGAAGAACTTTATGTTTTAGAAAAAGAAATTTCTAACTATAAAGTGGGCGATCTTCCAAAAGAATTATTGTTAGAAGCGAAACAAAAAGGTTTTGCAGACAGACAATTGGCACACATGATGAATTGTTTAGAAAGTGAAGTTCACACTTTACGTATGGAGCAAAAAATCAACCGTGTATTTAAATTGGTAGATACTTGTGCAGCTGAGTTTAAAGCACAGACTCCTTATTACTACTCAACATTTGAGGCAGAAATCGAAAAAGCAAACGGAGAACGTTTTGTAGATAACGAAAGTATTGTAACAGACAAAAAGAAAGTTATCGTATTAGGTTCTGGACCAAACAGAATTGGGCAGGGAATCGAATTTGATTACTCTTGTGTACACGGAGTTTTAGCAGCAAAAGAATGCGGTTACGAAACGATCATGATTAACTGTAATCCTGAAACGGTTTCTACAGATTTTGATACGGCTGATAAATTATACTTCGAGCCAGTTTTCTGGGAGCATATTTATGATATCATCCAACACGAAAAACCAGAAGGTGTAATTGTTCAGTTAGGAGGACAAACAGCTTTGAAATTGGCTGATAAACTTTCTAAATACGGAATTAAAATCATCGGAACTAGTTTTGATGCATTGGATTTAGCAGAAGACAGAGGACGTTTCTCTGACTTGTTAACTGAATTGCATATTCCTTTCCCAAGATTCGGAATCGCTGAAACAGCTGACGAAGCTTCAAAATTAGCTGATACTTTAGATTTCCCACTTTTAATTCGTCCTTCTTATGTATTAGGAGGTCAGGGAATGAAAATTGTAATCAACAAAAAGGAATTAGAAGAGCACGTTATCGATTTGTTGAAAACAATTCCTGGAAACAAATTACTTCTGGATCACTATTTAGCTGGAGCTATCGAAGCTGAAGCTGATGCAATTTGTGATGCTGATGGAAATGTGTACATCATCGGAATTATGGAACACATCGAGCCTTGTGGAGTTCACTCTGGAGATAGTAACGCAACATTGCCTCCTTTTAACTTAGGAGAATTTGTAATGCAGCAAATTAAAGATCACACGCATAAAATTGCAAGAGCTTTAAAAACGGTTGGATTAATCAATATCCAGTTTGCAATTAAAGATGATACCGTTTACATTATCGAAGCGAATCCAAGAGCTTCTAGAACGGTTCCGTTTATTGCAAAAGCTTACGGAGAACCTTATGTAAACTATGCTACAAAAGTAATGTTAGGTCATAATAAAGTAACTGACTTTGATTTCAATCCACAATTAAAAGGATATGCAATTAAACAACCAGTTTTCTCTTTCAGCAAATTCCCGAACGTAAACAAAGCGTTAGGACCAGAAATGAAGTCAACAGGAGAAAGCATCTTGTTTATTGATGACTTAAAAGACGATCAATTCTACGAATTGTACTCTAGAAGAAAAATGTATTTGAGTAAATAATCTCAGATTCTATTATAAAAGAAAAGCTCCAATGAAAATTGGAGCTTTTTTAGTTTTTATAAAATTTAAATTATTTTTTATAATAAGATTCTTTAGCATTTTCATAATCAAAATATCTTTCTTCATTTGCTACCCATGAAAAATCTAAACCTATAATTTCATTGTATTTTTTCTTATTGTTGTAATTCCCGAAAAATTTTTCTTCTTCAAGTGCAATTGAATCTTTTTTAATTTTTCCATTAATTACTGCAATATAAAAATTATCATCTGGGATGTCTGCCCATTCTGTGTAATATTCAATTGAAAAATCTTCTAATTTATATGTTTCGATAATATCAATTATAGAATTAATGCTTTGCTCACTCTCTGATGAACCTCCCATTATGTTATAAAATGGAAGTGATTTTAAATATTCTATATATTCAATAATAGTATCAAAATTATCGGCTTCTTTGATAAAATATTGAATTGTATTTCCGTCGATTTTTAGAGGTATAATTACCACATCATTTTCTAAGAAATGAATTAAGTTTTTATCGTATTTATATTTTTTTTCTGTTACAATTGCACAAATTTTTTGTCCCATAAAACGATTATTTATAAATTAAAAAAGCTTCAATAATTAGAAGCTTTTTTGTTCTCTTATTTCTGAAATTACTCACTTTGATTAAAATTCATATTATCTCTAGTATTTTTCTGAACAGAAATAGCACCAAAAAGAGCTAGTAAAAATGCAAATGCATAAAAACCTTTTTCGCTTGGCAGAATCGTCGCATTCCACAGTCCAACCACTAAAAGAACGATTGATAATAAAGTTCCGAACCAGCAGATTCCGTAGTAAATATCAGTAACAGGAAGTTTTTCAAGTCTATCTCTTACGCTTTTTTGCAAAGAAACTACAGCAAAAAGTCCGAACATAAGAACTGTGAAATAATATCCTTTTTCGTTTAATAACATTTCAGCTCTCGCAAGTCCAACGATAAATCCAACTGTTCCAGCTCCAAGAGCCACCCACGATGCCGCTATAAAGGCATTTGATGTTTTTTGTATCATAATTATGGTTTAATTAGTTTTGAGATTCAGTTTTTGGTAGTTTAAAATCTCATTTGGTAAATGTAATTAATTTTGATTAGCATCAAAATAAAAAGCAAATTAAATTAGTAAGTTTTATCTTTCTTATTTTGTTTTTAAAACTTCGATAGCTTCAGCTATAACTGAGTCGCTTTTATTCTCAATATCTTTTTTTGTGTTTTGAATTTCAATCTTTACAGGAACTCCAATATCTTCTAATAATTTTTTGTCTGTAGAATAATAGCGTTGATTTGACAGCGTAAACATAATATTTTTAGAAAGTTTTGCATCAAACATATCCGACATCATTCCAGAAGTATTGGTGCCGATTGTAGTTACGTTGGGCTGTTGATAAAGTGAAATTGTAAAATCTTCTGCAGAACTCGCAGTTTTGTCGTTGGTTAAAATAACGATTGGTTTTAAATATTGGACTCCATTATTAGGTTCAATTGTTATGGGTTTTAAAGGAGAAAAATTTTCATAATCTCCTTTCTCTTTGATAGATTTATAATGCGTAATTCTTTTTTCTGATGCAAATCGTTTTGCCAGAAGTTCGCCGGCATGACCACCGCCGTTTGCTCGTAAGTCAATTATAATTCCTTTGGTGTCGGTAAAAGATTTTAAAATACTGTCAAAAAGGGTAAGCATCAAATCGATGTCTTTTTTTTCTTTTTTGTCATCAAAAAGACTTTCAATTGTTCCGAAACATCTTGAAATTCGAATAAAACCAAAATCAGTGCTTCTACAACTGTTGTATAAATAAACCTCTTTGAATAAAGGACCGCTTCCTTTCATTTTAGAAAAACCATTATTTTCTAAAGTCAAAATACTAGTTTCCCATAATTGTTTTTGAGCGCCTTTAAATTCTTCCAAAAAAGGAGATTGTTTTTTGTATTTGTAAACTACTTCTTCGCCTTTTAAAATGGTGATATGGCCATCTTTTAGTGGTTCGACCATTTTTTCTAATGTTTGAAGAAGTTGCTGTTCGGAAGTTTCTTTTGAGATTAATGGACGAAATTTGGTATAGGTTTCATCCCAATTGACTTTTTTTAGTTCGAAAAAAGCGTAGTGATCTTTAAAAGTATTCCAAAAAGTCTCAAAATCTTTTTCCGGCTGGCTCAGCTTTTTTGAATTTTGACTATTTATTGGTGTAGAGAATATTAAAAGTAAGAGCAATAAATAATAGTTTTTCATTTGGTTAAAGTTTTAAATTTGAGTTGGTTATCAAATTTAAATAAAAAAGGAGTCCCGAATTGAGACTCCTTTAAAAATAAAGTAAGATGTTTTATTTTTTTAGTAATTGTTCCAAAGGTTTTAACTGTTCCATATCAATTTTTGATTTTTGAAGAACAGACATCAAAGTCATGATATTATTCGGATTCATGTTGTCTCCTAAAACTCTTACAACTGCAAAACCATTTTCTTTTCGGTTAGCAAAAATGACAAACTCTTTAATGTTATCATCACTGCCTACATAACTTACAGAAGCGCCGTCTTTACCCGAACCAAATTTCATTAATTCTTGATATTTCGGATCTTTTAATATGGCTTTTACTTTGGTTCTTTCTGTTTCAAACTGCGCCTGATTCGTTTGATCTGCTTTAAAAGCCAGAATATTCATTTTGTCAAAAGAATTTAAAGCTTCGTTTTGTTCGGCAGATAATTTAGATTTTTCTACATTTAATATGTTTGGCGAAATATCCAGCGCGATAAAATCTTTCTTCTCCGAGTTCTCTACAAAATATTTTTGAAGAGAAGGTTCAGAATTACAACTTACTAAAGTAAGCAAGAAGAATAGGGCTGAGGTAAAAACAGTTGCTTTCATATTATTTTTTGCCTTTAGAAGCTTTTTTAAGATCAGAACCGCCTGGTAATTGCATTTTGTCTGTTAGGACAGAAATTTCATTTAAATCAAAATTACCTGTTAGAGACAACAAGACCGTTTCGTCGTTTTTCGCTCCGTCAACAAACATCAGCAATTCTTTGATTTGTGTGTCACTAGCGCCGGATTTTACCATGATGCGTACATTTTTGCCGCTATCATTTACTCGCATTAATTCTTCAAGACCTGCTGTTTTAATGTATTTGTCAGCAGAAGCTTTCATGTCTGCTTCCACTTTAGGATTTTTAGTTGTAAACACTTTTAAGTAATCTAATTTCTTGATTAAGTTAATGTATTGCTGTGTTTCTTTGTCAGAAGCATCTACTTTTACTTTGCTCATTAAGTCAAACATTTTTTTGTTGACAATTACAGAGGTTACATCGTCTTGACCATCAAATTTGTCAAAAGCACTTTGAGCGTAAAACAACTGCGTGAATAAGGCAAAAACTAAAGTTAAAAAGACTGTTTTCATACTATTGGTATTATTTTTTCTGTTTTCTAAGATTGTTGATTTCATTTTTGATTGATTTTATTGTTTAAATATTTTACTTTTTGATTTTTCATATTCGTTAATGTATTGTACACTTTCAATACCCACATTAACATTGTTTGATAATAATGCTAAAGCTTTCTGCGTTGCCGCTAATGCTTCTTCAGGATCATCATAAGTCCCTAATTCTGTCTTAGAAGCCACTGCAGTGTTTGTTTTGCTTTCGCTGACATAAAAATAGGTTCCAATTCCCAGCAAAACCACAGCCGAAGCCGCAATCGATAACCACGCTGTATTTCGTTTCTTAGTTTGTAGTGGAATCTCATACGTCGATTTCTGTTCTTTTGCATGAGAGAAATAGCCAAACATAGGCTTGTATTGCTCCAAATGCTGCGCAACATTTGATGAAGAAAAGTATGCTCTTAACTGATTTTCTTCGGCAATAGAAGTTTCTCCCTGAAAGTATTTTTCTAATAGATTTTCTATATTATTTAGTTCCATAAAGGTGTGTATTGATCATTGATTCTCTAATTTTTTTTCTCGCTCTCGAAAGTGCCACTCGAATTGCAGTTTCATTCATGTTTACAATTTTGGCAATTTCATCAAATTCATATTGTTCAACGTCCCGAAGCTGTATTAATAACTGCATTTGTTCCGGCATCTGATTTATAATTTTTTCGACCCATTCCAGCGTATCTTCATCTTCTATTTTTTTATCTAACCTGGGTTCTCGATCTGTAAAGTTGTTATGGACGATTTGAAGATTACTGGCTCTTTTAGATTTTAATTGATCCAGACAATAATTCTTTGTCATTGTCATGGCAAGTGCTTCTACACTATTATAATCTTCCAGGTTTTCTTTTTTGTTCCATAATTTTACCATTACTTCCTGAGTAGCATCTTCGGCCTCTTCTGTACTGGTAAGCAATCTTTTTGCCAGACGAAAAACTTTGTCTTTAAAAGGATTTATCAGTTCTATAAATACATTTTGGTTCATTAATCGGTTGGTTAGTGATTAGCTTATATAGTCAAGACGAAGCACAATTCTATTTGTTACAATAAAAAAAAATATTTTTTTTCTGTAAAAAAATACTGCACAGAAGTTAAAGATAAAACTAAAGATAGTACTTTTACGTTAATACGATTATAGAAACCTACACGATATGAAAACACCTTTAAAAAGCGTTCTTTTTATTTTTTTTCTTGCCTTTTCTTTACAGTCTTGTGAAGATAATGATGATAAAGCGGCTCCAGCGTCTTTACAAGTAAATGATTTTATTTGGAAGGGATTGAATGAAGTTTATTTATGGCAGGCTGATGTCCCGAATTTAGCTGATAATCGTTTTGCAAGCCAGAACGAATTAAATGATTTCTTAAAAGGATATAGCAAACCAGAAGATTTATTTGAAGATTTATTATATAAACCAGAAAGTAAATTCCCAAATGGCGATGCTGTAGATCGCTTCAGCTGGATTGTTTCCGATTATACCGTACTTGAACAAGAATTAAACGGTGTTTCTAAAAATAACGGAGTTGATTTTAGATTAATGCGCATGGCAACTGGATCTAATGATGTGGTTGGATATGTACGTTATATTATTCCAAATTCGGATGCTTCTTCAAAAGCTATAAAACGTGGTGATTTGTTTACCAAAATCAACGGAACTCAACTTACGGTTTCTAATTATCAGCAATTGTTAGGTCAAGACAGTTATACTTTAAACTTTGCAGATTATAACGGAAGCACATTTGTGGCAAACGGAAAATCGGTTTCTTTAACTAAAACTGTTTTAGAAGAAAATCCAATTTTTATCAATAAAGTAATTACTTCTGGAAGCCATAAAATTGGTTATTTAATGTATAATGGTTTTTATTCTGATTATGATGAAAAATTAAATCAAGCTTTTGGTGAACTGAAATCACAAGGAATTACAGAGCTGGTTTTAGATTTACGATACAATGGAGGAGGATCTGTTCGTACTTCGACTCGATTGGCTACTATGATTACTGGACAGTTTGGAACTAATGTATTTTCTAAAAGACAATATAATGATAAATTGATGCAAGTTTTTAGTCCAGAAAGTTTAAACGAAAGATTTGTATCCGATATTGATGGTAAAGCAGTAAACAGCTTAAACCTAAGTAAAATTTATATTATTACAACAGCAAGTACAGCATCTGCAAGTGAATTGATTATTAATGGTTTGAAACCTTACATTAGCGTTGTACAGATCGGAGAAACTACTACTGGTAAAAATGTAGGTTCATTTACCGTTTATGATTCAGATACGTATGTTACTAAAGAAGGTTTGAATAAAAATCATAAATATGCCATGCAGCCTTTAGTATTTAAAATTGCTAATGCATCTGGTTTTGGAGATTATCAGCAAGGTTTAACAGCAGATTATCCACAGATTGAGAGAATTTCGACTTACGGAGTTTTAGGAGATCCTGCAGAGCCTTTGTTAAGTAAGACTATCTCGATTATTACAGGTAATACGGCTAAAAGAAGCGACAATGATTTAGAAGTTAATCCAATGCCTTACGTAACGGATTCAAAAATCATCAACGGACTTCGTCACGGAATGTACTTAGAAACGGCTCCGCAAGAGTTAGTAAATCTAATTAAGAAATAGAAAAAGAAAAAGGCTTTCAGAAATGAAAGCCTTTTTTGCGAATAAACAAAAACAATTCTAAAAGTAAAAGTTTAATCGTTAAAATAGAAACCGTTTGGATTGATTCCTACACTAAGTGTATTTGATAAAGTTCCTGTTAAAGAATAGATGTAAATATTTCCTGCATCAGAATAATTAACAGCATCTGAAAAGTAAATTTGATTGTTTTTTACAGCAAAACCATAAGGAATATTGATTTTTGATGCTTTAAAAGTTGAAGCGGTCGGCAAAGATGTAGAGCTTACTGCAGTTGTATAAACTTCATTTCCAATTGTATAATACAGTTTGCTGCTTTCGATATCTAAGAATCCAGGATGTGTTTTCTCAGAGAAATTAATCGTAGAGCTAATTGTGTTACTGCTTAGGTTTAACTTAACAATTTTACCAGCAGTTTCTACATCAGCATAAGATGGTTTTCCAGCGCATAAAATATATAATGTTCCATTATCTTTTTCTAGTACACTTGGTACATCTCCAACCACAAAATTTGTTGCAACGGTATTTGTAGCTGCATTAATGATTGTTAAAGAATTTCCTTGATTCCAGCCGCCTTTGTGTGCTACATACAACTTTCCATCATTTTCGATAATTTGCTCTGGACCTTCAACAACGGGAATAGTTGAAGTTATGGTATTTGAAGAAAGATCAAGTACCGCTACATAATCATCAGAAGAACTTGCTGGATCTCCCCAGTTTGTTACATAACCTTTTCCGTTTGCAAAAGCAATAAATCTCGGATTAATTAAACCTGTAGTAATTGTTGCAATAGATTTAAAAGTATAACGATTAACAAGTTCAATTTTGTTAGAAGCATTTGTAACGATATAGGCTAAATCTCCATTAAAACCGATACTTTGTGGTGTGTCGCCAGATGTTTTATTATTAACCAATTTAAATACATCATTCTCAACCTTAAGATCGTCAGACAGGTAAGAGATAGTTCCATTAGGAGTACCGTTATTTCCTTCGTTTACAACAAATATTCCTCCATCATAATTACCACGTGGAGCTTGAGTCTCATCATCATCGCTGCTGCACGATACAAAAAAAGCCGACGCAAAAATGACAGTTAAAAAAAGTTTATTAAATCTTTTCATGTATTTAAAAATTTAGGTTAATATATATAGTATAATTTCTTCCAGGCATTTGTCTGCTGATAACAGGCTGGTAATCTTCATTTAATAAATTCAAAACTTGAACGCCAAGTTTGAAACTGTTTTTTCTTCCAAAATCATAATCAGCACCAAGATTGGCAACATTATAAGCTTTTACGATTCCAGCTTTGCTGTTAAAAGGCGTGCTGTAAACTTCACCATTGTATAAATATTGAAAGTATGATGAAAGTTTTTTCCAATTATAGGATGCTGATGCCGTCACTTTATGGTAGGGTACATAAATCAATTGTTTGTAAACCAATTCACCAGCAATGAGCTGTTTGCTTTTTGAAACCGTATAGGCATAAGTCCCGTTGATAGTAAAGTTGTGATTGTTTATTTTGGTTTTCCATTCTAAAAGAACTTCTGCTCCATAAGTTTTTACATGATCAGTATTTTCTGGAGACCACACATCACTGCCGCTATCTGTAGGAACCCAGCGTAATAAATCCTGAATATCATTATAATATCCTGTTAGAGAAACAGAAAAGTTTTTAAAGAAAAATTCGTTTCCAATTTCGGTTTGATAGGAAGTTTCAGGTTTTAAGTTCGGATTGCCGCTTCCTTCCCAGAATAAATCATTGTAAGTCGGCATTCTGTAATTCTTCGAAGCATTAAGTTTTATTCGATAAAAATCAGTCAATAAATATCGAGTTCCAAAAGAAAAAAGAAATGGATTTCCGTAATTGTCCGTTAATTCCTGACGAATGCTTACCGAATAATCCCATTTTTCAGAAACTAAATGACTTAGTAATAAACTCCCTGAACTAACTTCTCTTTTAACATCATTAATACTTGATCCGTAGCCTTTATTTCGGCTATAATCCACAATAGTGTTTAGTTTGATTTTGTCATTTACATCAAAAGCCAAATCATATTTGAGGATAGAAGTTTCTACTTTTCCAAAAGTGAAATAATCAGAAGTAATAGTTGGGAAATATTTATAAGATTCTCCAATATGAGCCGCTCTTAATTTTGAAGTAAAACGATTCAGTCTGCTTTCCCATTCTAAAAGATTTCGGGTATTAAAATCGTCGTATTTTGTTTTGGTAGCAGTCGGGGTTGTTAGAGAAAAATGACGCTCAGAGTCATAAAACTGACTGTATAATTTAATGGTATTTTTAGAATCAATTTTATATCCAAAAGCCGTATTCATGCTCGTATTATAATATTGCCCATTTAAGTTTTTCTCGTTTTGATTTCCAGGATATTTAAAATCATTATCAGAGCTGTTTCTAGAAATACTAATTTGAAGACTGTACTTATCAGATGAAACTGCGGCTTTATAATTGGCGCTGTAAGTATTAAAACTTCCTGCGCTGAAAAATAAATGATTTGTAAATCCTTTTTTAAAACTCAAATCATTATTTAGGTGAATACTGCCGCCAATTGCACCGCTTCCGTACAAAATACTTCCTCCGCCGGCTTTTACAGTAATAGAATTAAAATCTCTCGTGCCGATAGTATTAAAATCGGACTGTCCTAAAAATTGAGAATTGATATTGATACCGTTCCAGATAACTGCTGTCTGTGCACTTGTAGTTCCTCTAAAAGATGGGCCAGATGTCATTCCGAGACCATTTTCTTTAAAATAAATTACCGTGTTAAAGTTTAAAAGAGAAGTTAGTGATGCTTGATTGGTATTGATGATCGAATCACTTATGACTTGAATTGACTGAGAACTACAGAATTTTTTAAGATTGCTGTCTGAAACTACAACTTGTTTTAAATTCGTAATAGAATCCTGCTGCGCCAAAATAAATTGGCACATGAATAAAAAACAAAAAATGACGAATTTCTTTAAAATCATAAATTTCTACACTCTTGTTCCCGAGAGCTTGATATTAGTTATAAAGGCAGGTCTCCTGGCTTGCGTCTTGTTGTCTTCCTTCCCATCACGCAGGGCGTGGCAGTGGATTGTAGTAACAACAAGCATTCATTTTGAACTAAGCTTACAGTTGCGGGTACAGCTCAAGATTATACTTGATTCCCTTTTAATGTGCTTTTTTATAAAAACACAACCTTAAATTTGTGCAAAGATAAAGTTAAAACTATCGATTTTTCAAATTTGTTTCACATTTTGAATCAAATTCTAAACAAAAGAGCTGTTAAAGCTTAATTCTAATAACCTTGCCAAAATCAACATTATTTTGAAAAGCATCTTTTAATGGCAAAGAAGTTTGATGACATAAGATACTTCTGATACTTCCAGCATGCGCCACAATTATAATTGGATGCAAAACGTCTTTTGCGAGTTTTTCATTTAGAAAAGATTCAGTTCTTTCGTGAAGTTCAGTAAAGGATTCGCCATTGGAAACTTTTATGTTCACAAAATCTTCCATCCACGGATTTAGCTGGTCCTGCGGAATTTCATTCCAAGATAACATTTCCCAGTCTCCAAAATTCATTTCCATCAAACGAGGATCTTTCTGGTAAGAATGAATTTTCATGTTTTTTTGAATATAGTCTGCTAAAATCACGCATCGTTTAAGCGGACTTGTAAATAGTACTGCTTCAGAAGGTAACTGGGAAAGTATATTTTTAAAAACTTCTTCAAATGGTTCAGCTATATTCACATCGGTTTGTCCGTAGCAGATACCTTTTTCGCAAACCGTTTCGGTATGACGGATTAAATAAATTTCCATAAAATTAAAACACTGAGATAAATGATTACTTCACTGACTTGCTGTGTGGCGCCGAGACAG
The DNA here is from genome assembly GCF_042678225.1 of Flavobacterium artemisiae. NCBI lineage: Bacteria > Pseudomonadati > Bacteroidota > Flavobacteriia > Flavobacteriales > Flavobacteriaceae > Flavobacterium > Flavobacterium artemisiae. Next base: position 418,151 of record NZ_JBHUDZ010000002.1, read on the forward strand.
TCGCCTGTATAGCCGTCAATCCATTTTTGAAAATAACGCGCCAAAAAAAAGCGGGTCAAAAAAACCGGAATCAAAATCAGAATAAACAAATGATAAAAATAAGAAAGAACAATCAAAGGCAGTAAACCAAAGAAAAAGGAACCAAAAACTTCTTTCCAAGTATATTGCTGCGCTATAGGTTTGCTTTTACTCGAAGCATCGTCACGAGAATATTCATGTGTAAAAATGATACTCACTGCCGATAAACGACTTAAAGCATGAGCATTCACAAACAACAGAAAAATAAGAAAAGGAAAATCTAAATTGTTTGTTTGAAAGATAGAAATGCTTTCGGATAGCAATTTAAATTTTAAAAGAAAAAGTAAAACGAGTCCGACAGCTCCGTAAGCTCCAATAGCGCTGTCTTTCATAATCGTTAAGATTTTTTCTTTTGTCCATCCGCCTCCGAAACCGTCGCAGACATCTGCAAAACCGTCTTCGTGAAAAGCGCCTGTTGTTAGAATAGAAGCAATTATTGCCAGAATTGCAGCAGCTTCAATCGATACAAAAAAAGAAAAAACATAAAAAGCGAGAAAAGAAATACTCCCGACAATCCATCCAATAAAAGGGAAATATCGTGTGGCTTTATTTAAATAATCAGGATGATGTGTGATGTTTTTTGGACAAGGAATCCTGGTGTAAAACATTAAACAAGTAAAAAAAATATGGAGTTCTTTTTTCATTAAATGGAAAAGATTTTTATTGATATTTTCATTGAGATTGAATTTTTATTTTTTACTTACCCCAGCACTTTCAAAACTAGCCATTTCATTTAAAAAAACTTCAGCAGATTTCAGAACTGGAAATGCAATCGCACAGCCCGTTCCTTCGCCGAGGCGCAGATCTAAATCTAAAACAGGTTTAGCGTCTAAGTAATGTAATAATTTCTGATGCGCTTTCTCAGCAGAACAATGGCAAAAGATGGCATTTTGTTTGATTTTCGGGTTCATTTTATAGGTAATTAAAAAAGCAGTTGTGCAAATAAAACCGTCCACGAGTATGAGCATATTATTTTCAAAAGCGCTTAACATCCCGCCAGCCATTTGAATAATTTCGAAACCTCCAAAGTAGGCCAGCTGTTGTTTTAATTCGGCTTGACCGGAATAATTTTCAATCGCTTTTTTTAGGATATTTTGTTTTTGAATTAATTTTTCATCTGAAACACCTGTTCCTTTTCCGGTACATTCTTCAATAGAAAAACCCGTCAAAAGACTCATTAAAACAGAAGCCGTTGCTGTATTTCCAATTCCCATTTCGCCAAAACCGATACAGTTACAGTTCGTTTTTGCAATAGTAGTGACAATCGATTTTCCTTTTTCAAAACACAATTCTAATTCACTTTCGCTCATTGCGGGTGCATGAAGAAAGGATTGTGTGCCGTTTCCGATTTTGGCATTTATCAGTTTGGTGTTCGTCGGGAAATCATAATTTACTCCTGAATTAACAATCGACAAAGTAATATCATTTTGTTTGCAGAATACATTGATTGCGGCACCTCCGTCTAAAAAATTAGAAACCATTTGGCGCGTAACATCTTGCGGATAGGCACTGACACCATGATTAGCGATTCCGTGATCGGCAGCAAAAACTACAATATTCGGATTTATAATTTTCGGATTTAAAGTTCCAAAAACAGAAGCTATCTGAAAAGCCAAAGTTTCTAAAGTTCCTAAGGCGCCAAGCGGCTTTGTTTTAGAATCTATTTTTTCTTGTAAAAGAATATCAAAATTCTTTTCTTCTGGTTTTTCTGAGGTCGAATGTGAACTACTTTCTGAAGTATTTTTTAAATGAAGAGTTGTAATTTCTTTGCAATCGGGTGTTTCCGATTTTTGTCTCCAATGCAGTTGCTGCAACATCGGCTGATTATTGTAATTCGTTGCAGGTTTTCCGATACAGAAATAACCCAAAGGCTCTATATTTTCTGGAAGATCTAGGATTTTTTTAAACTGATAATAATTTAGAATAGAAACCCAGCCCATTCCAAAACCTTGTTCTGTAAGAGAAAGCCAAATATTCTGTGCCGCGCAGACCGAACTAAATTTTACTGCCTCGTTACTTCCGATGGTTCCGATTGTAAATTGATTTAAAACCGAACGATCGTAAGCGATAATAAGTCCGATTGGAGCTTCTTCTATAGCTTCAAGTTTAAGAGAATTGTAAAGTTCTTTTTGCTCTGGATTATCTGTCAAAGAAGCGGCTTTTTTATTGTATTCTAAAAATAGGTCTTTAATAGCCGTTTTTACTTCTTCTGATTTTATGAGGAAATATCGTGTAGCATCTGTCAAACCGACCGATGGTGCCCAATGTCCTGCGCGAAGTGCTTTTTCAATTACTTCGTCTGGAACTTTATCGTGGGTAAAATGTCGGGTGTCGCGTCGGGATTTTAGTATATCGTCTAAATGGCTCATTTTTAAATACCAATTTTAAGAGTTCCAAATTCTAATCTTCATTATAGTTCGAATATCGAATCGCTGTAAAGAAATAGAATTGTAAATATTGTAAAGTTACGCTATCAGTTTGGAATTTGGAATTTAAAAATTTTCGAATTTCTATAAATCAGCCTTTTATTTTAACGGGAATTCCGGAAACCATCAAAATAACTTGATCGGCTTTTGAAGCCAAAAACTGATTCATCCAGCCTTGAAGTTCAACAAATTTTCGTCCGATATGAGTTTCGGCATGAACGCCCATTCCGATTTCGTTGGTAACAATAATGATATTTGTATCTTTTTGATTTGCAATTGCTTCAAACTCTTTTTTAGCTTCATCAAGACTTAAACTAACATCATTTTTAGTATCAACAAAAAAATTCGTGAGCCATAGTGTTACGCAGTCAATTAAGGCTGTTTTTTCAGAGAAATCAATTTTACTGAGGTATTTTTCTTCTTCAATATTAGTCCAGCGCTGGTCACGTTCTAGTTGATGACGATCAATTCTAGTTTGAAAATCTTCATCCCATTTTCTCGCTGTAGCAACATAAATTGGATTTCCAGAAAGTTGCAAAGCCAGATTTTGAGCATAACTGCTTTTTCCTGATCGTTCTCCGCCGGTTATTAAGTAAATCATTTTTTGGTTAAGGGTTATGGGTTAGGGCTTATTAAGGTTTAGAAGTTTTGCTTAAGGTTTAAAGTTAAACGACAAGAATTTTTAAATTTTTGTTGCAGCGAAACTATGTAAAATATTTAATTAAATCGAAGCATAACTTTTTCCTTTTAACTCCTAACTTAAAACTAATAAGGACAATGTCGGCAGCCGTTACCGCAGCAACTTCCTCTTTTAAGATGAAACCAGGATTTAAAAACATAATTTCCGTTTTCAATATAATAATCAATTCCTTCAATTAGTTTTTCGGTTTTGGGTAGTGATTGTGCTTTATTTTGAGTGGCTTTTTCGGGTGTAATTGTTTCTAAGTACGCGTCAATTTTGTCTTCGCATGCCTCTTTAAAACAAGCTGGACAAAGACAGTCTCCATCTTCAGAAAGACTAAAAATGGGAGGGAAGTCATTGCACCAGCATTTATTTTCTATAGAAATATCTCCACAGCTGAAACTAGTATCACAACTGGAACATTTTTTTGTTTTGACTGCGTTCATCAAATAAAAATATTATTTGTTTAAATTTGTAAGAATAAAGGTAAACAAAAAAAATAGAAATTGATTTACCTTTGCTTCGACACAAAACGCAAAATATGAAATATTTTTTTCCTAAACTATTTATCGTTTATTCGTTTTTCCTTCTTATTGGATGTAAAAAGAATGAAACGGAAAATCTTGTAAAAGCTGATACAGCAAAGAATACTATAGAATATGCTTCTGGACTTTCGATAGTAAAATACGAAGGCTATTCTGTTGTAAATGTGATAAATCCGTGGCCAAATGCTAATAAGAATTTCATTTATATTTTAAAAGAAAAAGAAGCCAAAATTCCAGACAGCTTACAAAAATATACTACTATAAAAGTACCGTTAGAATCTATTGTTGTTACTTCGACAACGAATATTCCGTATTTAGAAATGCTTGAGGTGGAGAACAAATTAGTTGGTTTTCCGCATACAGATTACATTTCATCAGAAAAAACAAGAAAGCTGATTGATCAAGGTTCTGTGAAAAATGTTGGACAAAATGAAAAACTAGACATGGAGAAATTAATTGATCTGGCGCCAGATTTAATTGTCACTTTTGGAGTAGATAACAACAATCCGATGCTGGATAATTTAAAGAAAAGTGGTTTAAATGTTTTAATTCAAGGCGATTGGATGGAACAATCACCCCTTGGAAAAGCGGAGTGGATTAAACTGTACGGAGCTTTGTTTGGTAAAGAAGAGAAAGCCGCAGAATTATTTAATAAAATTGTAGAAAGTTATAATCAGGCTAAAAAATTGGTTGCTGAAAAACCTGCGTCAGCAAATGTTTTATATGGTTCCATGTACGAAGATGTTTGGTATGTAGCAAAAGGTAAAAGCTGGGTAGCACAATTTATGAAAGACGCGAAAGCAAATTACTTATGGGCAGATCTTGACGGAACTGGAAGCGAAGGTTTGTCTTTTGAAAAAGTTTTAGACAAAGCCAAAACGGCACAAGTCTGGATTGCTTCTGGAGCTGTAAAAACATTGGATGAATTGGGAAAAAGCAATCCGCATTACACAGAATTTGATGCTTTTACAAACAAAAATGTGTATAATTTCGAAACTAAATTGGGAGCAACCGGCGGAATCATTTATTATGAATTATCGCCAAGCCGTCCAGATTTGGTATTAAAAGATTACATCAAGATTTTTCATCCGGATTTAATGTCAAGCTACGAATTTACTTTTGCAACAAAACTGAATTAAATTGGCAGATAAAAAACGAAATACCTTTTTGTTTGTATTACTGGCCTTGGGTCTTGTGTTTATGTTTTTTTCGAGCATCAGTTTAGGCTCGGTCAATATTCCGTTTAAAGAAGTGTATTCAAGTTTAACGGGAAGCCACGCTAGTAAATCGACTTGGGAATACATTATTATAAATTACAGATTACCAAAAGCCATTACAGCCGTTTTGGTTGGCATCGGGTTATCAATAAGCGGTCTTTTGATGCAGACACTTTTTAGAAATCCGCTTGCAGGACCTTATGTTTTAGGACTAAGTTCGGGCGCTAGTCTTGGTGTTGCCTTTGTAATTTTGGGAGCTGGATTTCTGCCTTCCTTTTTGCAAACGATCGCTTTGTCTTCTTACGGAATTGTTTTGGCATCGACCTTAGGAAGTACTCTGGTTTTGTTATTAGTTCTGGTCGTTTCTCAAAGGCTTCGTGATACAATGGCAATTTTGATTGTCGGATTAATGTTCGGAAGTTTTACTACGGCAATCGTTTCGGTTTTAACCTATTTCAGTACCGCAGAACAATTACAGAAATTTACGTTTTGGTCTATGGGAAGTCTTGGAAATTTGTCTTGGTCAACAATCATTATTTTGGCAGTTTGTGTAATCATCGGACTTTTGCTTAGTGCCAGCAGTATAAAACCTTTAAACGCATTGCTTTTAGGCGAAAACTACGCAAAAAGTATGGGATTGAATTTTAAAAAAGCGCGTTTGATTATCATATTTGCAACCAGTACTCTGGCAGGAAGTGTAACAGCTTTTGCGGGACCAATTGCTTTTATAGGTTTGGCGGTACCGCATATTGCAAAACTCACTTTTCAAACCAGTAATCATACGGTTTTATTTTGGAGCACATTGTTTTTTGGAGCTATAATAATGTTGTTTTGTGATATTGTTTCAGAAATGCCAGGCTTTGATGTTACGCTTCCAATAAATGCGATCACGTCTATAATTGGTGCGCCAGTCGTAATTTGGCTTTTGGTTAGAAAAAGAAATTTTAAGTAAAATTGATTTTGCCACAGATTTCAAAGATTAACGGATTTATACATCAAAAAAACTTAGAACCTTAGCGTCTTAGTGACTTAGTAGCTTAAAAATGAACTCAATTCTAAAAACTTCAAACCTAAACATCGGTTACAAATCCAAAAAAGAAACGGTAACCATTGCCGAGAATCTAAACCTAAATTTAGATTCGGGAAAACTTATTACCCTGATTGGAGCAAACGGAATAGGGAAATCAACTTTATTGCGAACCATTACCGGGATTCAACCCTCTTTGGCTGGAAATGTGTTTTTGAATGGAAAAGAAATTAATGCTTACAGTCCGTTAGATTTGGCGCAGAATTTAAGTGTGGTTTTAACGGAGAAATTACCGCCGAGCAATCTTTCTGTTTTTGAATTAGTCGCGTTAGGACGCCAGCCGTATACCAATTGGGTCGATTCGCTTTCGCAAAATGATATAGAAAAAGTGCAAGAAGCTATGTCGCTGACCCAAATTGAACATTTAGCCAGAAAAAAACACTTCGAAATTAGTGACGGACAATTACAAAAAGTTTTGATTGCAAGAGCTTTGGCACAAGATACGGCATTGATAATTCTGGACGAACCCACAACACACTTGGATTTGCTTCATAAAGTTTCCTTATTCAAATTATTAAAAAAATTAACGCACGAAACCCAGAAAAGCATTTTGTTTTCGACTCATGATATTGATTTAGCCATTCAGTTAAGTGACGAAATGATTATCATGACACCCGAATTTGTAATTCAGGATCAGCCGTGCAATTTAATTTCAAAAGGGAGTTTTGATACTTTATTTAAAGATGAAAACATCATTTTTGATGCTGAAAAAGGAAAGTTTATTGTGACTTAATTTTTGAAGACTTTCACTCGTTTATTAGGAGCTTTATCCCGCTCTCCGCTGTATCTTTTATTTTTTAAAGAAAAAAATAAAAGGATGTCGCTACGATCGGGGCTAGGGCATTCGGTTTCAAAAGAAAAAACTAAATTTTTGCAGCTCTTTCATTTTCAAATCGACCTCTATGTATAGTAAGTGCGTGTTTTAATTCTCGAGTACCAACACCAAATTCTCTGATATCAAATTTCATAACCTGCCCTGAATCTTTTATATAATAGATAAGGTAATCTATATAACCTTGGTCATTATTAATGTATTCATTAACAATTCTTTCATTTTCAATATTATCCCAAGGCTCCAGCATTTGACCTCTATACTGAATTCCTATAGAATTAATTAGAAATTGAATTTCATTCATTCTCTTTATAGATTTTATTAAATACGGAATTTGAAATAAAAAAATGCTGCCTGCTATGAGTAATGATAAGTAATCATTTTCAATTAAATAGTAAATTAAAGTTCCAGCTAATAATAACAGAATCAATATTCTAATAAGAATAATTGTTCGACTATAATAAATTTTAGTTTCTTTAGAATAGCTGAGATTATTTAAATCAACAATTGGTCTCATATTATTTCTTCAAACCAATTTGTCTTTTAGCTTCTCCAACTACAAAAGCAACCGAATTGGCAATATTAAAACTGCGGATTAATTTTGACATCGGAATCGTTAAATGATTATCAAACAAAGCCAAAACTTCTTTGCTCAAACCCACACTTTCTTTGCCAAAAACCAGCCAATCACCATCTTGAAAATCGGTTTCCAAATATGATTTTTCAGCGTGTGAACTCATCAAAAAAACACGAGATTTATCTGGAATCTGCTGCATCCATTCTTCCACATTTTGATATTCGGTAACATCAAGATGAACCCAATAATCAAGCCCAGAACGTTTTAGGTTTTTATCATTAATCACAAATCCAAAAGGATGAATTAAGTGCAGGCGGCTTTCGGTACCCACGCACAAACGTCCGATATTGCCGGTATTATTTGGAATTTCTGGTTCTACAAGAACTATGTTTAGCATTTTATTTTTTTTAAAGGTCCTAAGATTCAAAGTGACTAAGGTTCTAAGGTTAAGAATTATCTAATTGTCGCATTCACAAATTATCTAATTAATTATCTAATTCAAAATCAATCACTTCGCGTACTTCTCCCGCTTTTAAGCTTTGCAAATATACATTTCCTACACGAACACGAACCAATCTTAATGTCGGAAAACCAACAGCAGCAGTCATTTTTCGCACCTGACGAAATTTTCCTTCTCTCACCGTAATCGAAGCCCAGGAAGTAGGACCATGACGTTCGTCTCTAATTTTTTTGGCTCTTGGTCCAAAATCAGGAATATCAGTTACAATAGATGCTTTACACTTTTTCGTTTTGTATTTACCGCCGTCCAAACCAATTTCAACACCATTTTGAAGTTTTTCTATGGCTTCAGGCGTAATTACACCATCAACTTGTACATAATATTCTTTATCTACTTTTTTGCTTCTAACGAGTTCGCTCATGTTTCCGTCAGTTGTTAAAAGTAATAAACCTTCAGAATCTTCGTCTAAACGTCCAATCGCCATTGTTCCTTCGGGAAAATCATGTAATTCGCCCAAAAGCTTTTTCTTTCGCTTCAGCTCATAAACAAACTGACTTAAATAGCCGTAGGGTTTAAAAAGAATAAAATGTCTGTGCATGCCGTATTATTAGACTGCAAAGATAGTTTTGTTTAAAGAGATTGAAAGTAAAATCGATGCTAATTCGGCTGTTTCATTTTTTTGAGCCATTGATATACGAACCACACGACAGTAAATCCGAATACAACAAATAATACATTGTAATATGCTGCAAAGAAATCGTGAAAATAACTTCCGATAAAAAGATAAGCCGAAGCCATGCAGAGTTTGATTAAGATAAATTCGGCATTTGACCAGCTGGTTTTGATTTTGAAGAAATTCATATCGTTTGTTTTTTGAGTTTCTAAAAAGATTTTGAAGCAAGAATTGTGTTTTTGGAAGGAACATTAAAAGTACAAAAAGACAGCTGTAAAATGATACAAAAAGAGATTGATTTTCATTTGATTACATTCTTTTACTCTTCATTACTCAAAAGAAAATTCAAAGAAAAAATGACCTAAAGCAATGTTAAATGACTTAGTTTTCGTTCTTAAAATTCGTAATATTATAATAGTAACACAAAAGGATAATGTCATGGAAAATAATAATTTAGGAACAAAAAAGATAAACGGAACGCAGAAAAATATAGACGAGAAAGGTAAAAACGTTTCTCACGATAAAGATTTGAAAGATCCAAATTTAAAAAGAGAAATGGTCACCGATGCTGACGGAGATAAAAAAATAGTAGAAAGAGCCAGAAACGAAAACGAAGATATTCCGAATAAGATTCCGAAAGTCTCAAAAGATAATCCGAACTCCAATCGAGGAGTTGCTACCGATGAAGAAGCGAAGAAAACGGTAGAAAATAAAGACCGAAACTCTGATATAACGCCAAATCGATATCCTAATTCTAATCCTGATAATCACAAAGAAAGAGGAAATATGAAATTGGATGAAGATGAATAAATATATTAATACGAAATTTTTAATGAAAAAATATCATTTTAATATCAAATAACATAACATTAGCGCTTAGCGTTAATCTTATTGTAAACTCTTGTAAAATCAAGGCTTTCGGCAAACATCTTTGTAAATTAGAGGTATCAATTTTAAAACATTTATAAAATGGCACTTTTAGAAAATAAAGTAGCTTTTGTATCTGGAGCCGGTTCAGGAATCGGACGCGCAGTTGCAGAAGCCTACGCTCGAGAAGGAGCAAAAGTAGTATTGTCAGATATTAACGTAGAACACGGTGAAGAAACGGTAAAAATTATAAAGGAAAAGGGCGGAGAAGCTTTTTTCGTAAAAGGAGATTCTTCGAGTGCCGCAGATAATAAGCACATGGTTGAAGTGACAGTTTCAAAATACGGCCGTTTGGATATTGCGTGTAACAACGCCGGAATGGGCGGACCAGCAAAACCAACAGGAGAATACGAACCAGAAGCTTGGGACAAAGTGATTGCGCTAAACTTAAGCGGTGTTTTTTACGCCTGCCGTTATCAATTGGAACAAATGGAAAAAAATGGTGGCGGGAGCATTGTAAATATTGCTTCAATTCACGGGCAGGTTGCTGCGCCAAATAGTGTCGCTTACACAGCAAGTAAACACGGAGTTGTTGGTCTGACCAAAAATATTGCAGTAGAATATGCTCAGAAAAACATTCGTTGTAATGCGGTCGGTCCTGGTTATATTGAAACCGCCTTATTAAAAGATAATTTGAACAAAGATATGATGAATGCTGTTGCGGCCAAATCGGCGATGAACCGTTTAGGAACCGCAGAAGAAATTGCCGAATTAGTAGTTTTCTTAAACTCTGATAAATCTTCTTTCACCACGGGAAGTTATATTATTGCCGATGGAGGTTATACGGCAGTATAATACTCAAAAAATATATTTTTTTAGAAAGCAGTAAACTTTTTGTTTACTGCTTTTTTGTTTTAAAATAAGCTAGTGTTTGTAGGAAACACGGAGCTTTTAGGACGTTTTGTGAATTAGAGTTTTGTTGAAGTATGTGCTAAAATGTGGGTTTTTTGTTGTTTTTAATTTAGGATATTAAAAGTATTATTGTGTTTTGTTAAATTATATTTATAATTTTATAAACATTAAATTTATGGTTATATAATATTCCCTTAACTTTAAAGGCGATAAATTTGATTTCTAAAAACTCTATTTTTTAACGTATGAAAAAACTCTACTTTTCGCGCCAAATTCTGGCTTTATTATGTTTTTTTGGATGCTTTGCGGGAACACTCTCAGCCCAGACAATGCCGACTGCTCAAGTACTTCCTTATAAACAGGATTTTACAGGCTTAGGAACAGCTTTTCCTGTAGGAATTCAAGGTTGGTCTGCAAGTACACCTTCAAGTTTACCTACACCTTCAAGTTTTACAACTTCAGGGACTATAGCAGGAAATAAAGGGTTAACTGCGGGTTCTGCTAGCTCTACTTCTGGAGATGTTTACAATTTTAATGACAAAATAGGACTTTTGAATGCGGGAAGCTTCCTTGATCAAGCAATAGGACTTGCATTAGAAACTACTAATTTCTACGGAATTCAAGTACAATATGATGTGATGGTAATTCGTAATCCAACAGGAGTCGGAAGTCCAGCAACAACTAGAATTAATGAGTTCGTATTACAATACAGAGTCGGAACAACAGGAGTATTTACAACTTTGCCAACTACTGTTTATGTCAATAATTCAACTCAGAAAATAGGGGCAGGAGATACTTCACCTCAAAATCTTCAAGTTATAAAAGTAACATTGCCTTCGGATTGTGATAATCAGCCGATAGTTCAGATTAGATGGATCGCAAGGCAATTGTCAGGGACAGGCTCTCGTCCTTCTTTTGCAATTGACAATATTGATGTAAATAGCGATCACACAGCACCGGTAAACGAAACTGGATTTCCAAAATCTGCCAATATATCTTCAACACATTTTGATTTTTCGAATAAGTTGAATGAAGAAGGAAAAACCTATTACGTTTTACTTGCAGGCGGAAGCACAGAACCAACTCCTGCTCAAGTAAAATTGGGTCTTGATGCTAACGGAATCGCTGCTTTACAAGCTGGTTCTTTAGATATTGCTGATGCGGCGCAAGCTTACACTAAAAACTTTGCAGGCTTAACAGCTTCTACGGCTTATTCTGTTTTTTCTGTTTCGGAAGATGAGTATGGAAATCTACAAACAGCGGTAAATAAATTAGATGTTACAACAACAGCAACTCCATTGCCTGTAATAACAGCGTCTGTAGGTGCGGTAGATTTAGGTTTAGTGGAGATAAATACAGAATCGACATCTAAAAGTTATCAAATTCAAGCAACAGATCTTTTAAGTGATTTAACGGTTAGTGTTACGCCAAATTTTTCAATCTCGAAAGATAATGTAACGTTTGGTTCAACGCTTACATTTGTTGCGGCGGACTTTGCTTCAAATGCTTCACAAACGGTTTATGTAAAGTTTAATCCAAATTTGGCTTCTGTTTATACTGGTCAAATCACGCATGAATCTACTTCTGTCATTAAAAATATATCATTACAAGGAAGAGGAATTAATCCGTATGTTCAAAATTTTGATGATCCAAATGTATTAAGTAATAGTGGCTGGACACAATATGATATAGCAGGAACCGCTAACAAATGGGCATACACTACAACAGCAAGAAATGTAAATTCTGGAACTGGAGCGGTTCTTATGAACGGTTATTCAGACAGCGGAGCAAGTAAAGACTGGTTGATTTCACCAAAATTACGTTTGGATACTTTTGATAAATTACCATTATTATCTTTTTATTCTCGTAAGTACTTTCAGGGACCAGCTTTAAAATTAATGGTTTCTACAAACTATGATGGAGTAAGCAGTCCTGAAACAGCTACATGGACAGAAATTGACGGCAGTTTTCCAACTACAACAGATTCGTACGTTCAATCTCAATATATTGATTTAACAACTTATAAAACAAGTAATACTTATTTGGCTTGGGTTTATGAAACTGCAATGGGAGGCGGTACAGGAAATGCTGCAGAATGGTCTTTTGATGATTATGCCATTACAAATGAATCTGGTTATGTAGCTTCAAACCCAGTTTTAGATTTTGGAACTATAGACCAAAATACTATTTCTGCTTCACAATCTTTTGCTTTCAGAGCCAAAGGATATGGAGATGTAACAATTACTGCACCTGCAGGTTATCAGATATCTTTAGATAATAGTACATTCCAAAACAGTGTTGCTTTGACAGAAGCAGATGCTTTTGCTGGAAAAACATTATATGCGAGATTTGCACCGACTGCAAAAGAATTTAAAATTGCGGGTCCATTGACAGTTACAGGAACTTCATTAAACAAACAAATAGGTTCTTTAACTGGATCTTCACTTCCAAAAGCAGAAACTTTTGATGTGGTAACTTATAATTTAGAATTTTTTGGCGCTCCAACCGCTGCTTACGGACCAGCTAATAAAACATTACAGCTGGATAACGTAGCAACAGTGATGAACAAACTAGATGCCGACGTGTATGTAGTTCAGGAAGTTTCAAGTGATGCTCAGATTGATAATTTGATTCAAAAACTAAATGTAAACGGGAAAACATTTGATAAAGCCATTTCAACATCATGGTCATATTCTTGGGATCCGACTTCAGATCCAACTTTCCCGCCTCAAAAATTAGTTGTGATTTATAATACTCAAACTACGACGGTTAAAAAGACACGCGTTATGTTTAAAGATCTTTATGATGAATTACGTGCCGGAACAAAAACTTTGGCTAATTATCCTGGAGGTTCTAGCAGCAGTTTCTTTTCTTCTGGACGTCTGCCATATATGGTGACTCTGGAAACGAATCTTAATGGCGTTAAAAACGAAATTAATTTTATAGATCTTCACGCTCGTGCTAACAGCGGAACGGATATCGCACGTTACAATATGCGTAAATACGATACGCAGGTACTAAAAGACAGTTTAGATGCACATTATCCAAAAGCTAATTTGATACTTTTAGGAGATTACAATGACGATGTAAAAGCTTCAGTTATTCCAGGACAGCCATCTTCTTATGAAGCTTTTGTAACAGATACCAATAATTATAAAGCTTTGACATTAGAAATCAGCCAAGCGGGTGCATTCAGCTTTTTAAGTTCAGGCGGATTTTTAGATCATATCACCATTTCTAATGAATTAGTTGATCAATATATTCAAGGTTCTACGGCAGTTTATGATCCTCGTAACGATATAACAAGTTATACGACTACGACTTCTGATCACGGACCTGTAATTGCTCGTTTTCAGTTGAAACAAGATGTATTGTCAACGCCGGATTTTGCTAAAAACAAATATTATGTAAAAGCTTACCCAAATCCAGTGACTGATGTGGTGAGTTTTGATGTAAAAACTACAGCAGACAGAAATCTGAAAATTAGACTGTACGACATTAACGGACGCACGATTGGAAATCCGATTAGTGTAAAAAATGAAGATGAAATAAGTACTACTGTTGTTTCTGTGAGTAATTTACAGGCAGGATTTTATTTCTATACCGTTTCAGAAAATAATAAGGTAATATTTAAAGATAAATTGGTTAAAAAATAATTGTTTTTAAATTTTACTAAAAAGGCAGTCCGTTTAAGACTGCCTTTTTTTATGCTGAAAAATTATTTTTCGGATAGTAATTCTTGAAGTTGATTCAGATTAAAATTGTTTTTATCTAACGAGAAAAAATAATCAAGCTGCCATTTTTGCGTTTTTTGCGCTTGTTTACTCGAAGTTTCGTCCCAAGGAGGGTAAACACGTGTGGCTCTAATTCCTTCTTTAGTTATGGTCGAAAAAATGCCTTTTGCTGCTAAAGCCTTTTTAGGAAAAATAAACATTCCCCAGTTTTCATCTTTTCGAACACTTATCATCACAAAATTGATTGGATCAGAATCGTCAAAAGGTGCAATGATTCCCTTTTGATTTCTCTTCCATAAAGTAACAAACTGACCCGTTTTCGTAGGCGTAATTTTGGCTTCTCTGTAACAGATTTTTTTGTTTTGAATCTCAAAACGATAAGCGTTGTATCCTTCGCTTTCATTTTCTTTTGTTAAAAGCGAAAGTTCTAGAAGATTATGATTTGAAAATAATTCCTGAATCTGCAGCAAATTAAATGGAATAGAATGGGTTTTAAAAGTCATTTATTTAAAAAAATATTTTTGAAATTTACATCAAAATATCTTTTAAAACGACACATTCAAACCAAAATTTAATCCCCACTGAAATTGATTGAAAGATTGACTGTTCAGCGGATTAATATAATAATTCATAGCTGGCTCTACAAAAACATTGGTTTTTTTGTACACACGATATTGCAGTGTACTGCTTAATGTTGAACCATACACATAATCGTTTGCATTAATATTTTGTCCAAGAGATTGTCCGTCAAGAGTTACAGTGTTCGAAATCAGTTTTCCGACAAAACCTCCTGTATTTAAATTGATGCTCGCTTTATTTCTGTTAAAAATAGAATATGAAACCTCTAATGGCATTTCGATGTAACGTAAACTTTGATCCAAATTACCATTTTTTACATTTTCACTTGCCGCTGCCTGCTGGCTGTTAGAAGGCACAAACAAGAAATCTGAATTTCCAGTTAATTTATCAGCCGAAGCAACTTGCGAATTGTAATAATCACTTGTTGTAAAAAATGCCGTATTTCTCGCGTTCATATACGAAACATTGGCTACACTTTGTCCGAGTTCATTGATTTTAAGCCCAGAACCAACAGCCCATTTCTTATTGATTTTATAAGAAGTTTTTACACCGTAAGTACTGGTTTGCTTAGAATCGTTTACATTGCCCAGCGTTTTGTCGTTTTTATAATTTTCAGAATTGGCAACTCCTGCGTACAAGGCAACTGCCCATTTTTCTTTTTTAGATACTTTTTTATCCTCTTTTTCGTCTTCCTTATCTTTTGTAATTTCAGGAGTCAAAATTCCTTTTTCTAAGTTTTGAAGCACTGCTAACTGCGCAGAATCCTGTTTAGTTAAGGCGTCACCAAACTTCGATGTGTTTTTAGAATTCTCAGTTTGATTCAATGCAATTGCTTTTTCAGAAACAACATTTCCATTTTTAGAATCTGTTTTATTCAGACCTGTAGCCGTTTTATTCCTAGCATTTAATTCAGGACTTAATGCGATATTCGGAATATTTGCATTGTTGTTAGTACCAAAATTAAAAGTGCCGTTTTTATTAGTTGTATTGTTGAGGTTCATATTTCCATTAAAACCATTGCTTTGAGAAGATTTTTTAGTATTCGATGCTACTTTTTGCTCTTCAAAAGCATTTGTAAACGGATCCTTAACTGATGCGTTAAATCCTTTAGTTTTTCCAAAAACAACATTTTCAGCAGGAATTCCCGTTACTGTTTTTTTGTTCTTAGCGATCAATGTATTTGATTCGGCTACTGCATGATTTTTAGCCGTAATATTTACATCTTTACCAACTTTAACTGAATTGGTATTGTTGTTTTTTTGAATTTTACCATTAGAATTCAAATGTTCAGCACCTTTTTTGTTTTTAGAATCTGTATCAGAATAAACATAACTCGACTGCTGATTAAATCCGTTTGAAGAATTGTTTAACTGCTCTTTTGCAATTACAGATTCTTCTTTATTCAAATTAGATTTAGTCTGATTTTTTTGAATTTTAGCATTAGAATTTAAATGCTCAGCACCTTTTTTGTTTTTAGAATCCGAATCAGAATAAACATAACTCGACTGCTGATTAAAGCCGTTTGAAGAATTGCTCAACTGCTCTTTTGCAATAACAGATTCTTCTTTATTCAAATTAGATTTGGTTTGATTTTTTTGAATTTTAGCATTAGAATTCAAATGTTCAACACCTTTTTTGTTTTTAGAATCTGAATCAGAATAAACATAACTTGACTGCTGATTGAAATTGTCTGAAGGATTATTTAACTGTTCTTTTGCGATAACAGATTCGTTTTCGTTTGAATTAGATTTAACTTGCTGATTGTTTTCGTTTTTCTTTGCAGGCGTTGTTTTATTTGAATTTGGAGTTGTTTTATTGTCTAATACTATTTTTTCTGTACCGTTAGTATTTAGGTCAAAGTTTTTGTTTTCGAGAGCTATAAAGTATAAAATAGAAGGAAGCAGTAAACCTAATAATAAGCATGCCGCAGCCGACCACCAAAGAATAGCTCTCTTTTTCTTTTTTGGTTTGTCTAATTTCTCTTCAATCTGTGCCCATAATTCTGGAGGCGGAACACTCGAGAAGTCTTCCATTGAAGAGAAAATATTTTCTATTTTTTGCTTTTTCATGCTGTCTTAAAATTTTTTATGCTCAAAATTCGCTTTTGCAAAATGTGCTTGGCGCGATTTAAATTTGATTTTGATGTCCCTTCTGATATTTTGAGAAGTTCGGCAATTTCTTTGTGTTTTAGTTTTTCAAAAACATAGAGGTTAAAAACCGTCCGGTATTGATCGGGTAAGTCTCGAATATATTCCAGCAGTTTTTCCTGCTCTATCGGAACCACTTCGAGTTCTTCCTCCTCAATAAAATCAGTATCAGGATCAAAAACATCCAAAAAGAAACTTTCTTTTTTCTTTTTATTTAAGGTTTCGATGAGTTTATTGATAAAAATTCGTTTCAGCCAGCCTTCAAAACTTCCTTCAAATTTGTATTGACTTATTTTTTGAAAAGCGATTACAAATGCTTCTTGAAAAACGTCTTTTGCATCGTCTTCGTTTTTCATATATTTCAAACAAATACCATATAAAACAGGAGAGAACAACTGATAAATTTTCAGTTGTCCCTCTCTGTCATTTTTCATGCACAGTTTGATATATTTTTCTAAATCGTCTTTCAAGAAAAGGTTTAAATTTGGTGTTGCAAAAATAGTTTTAAATAGCTTACAAAACTATCTTTTAAAAATAGTGCGAACACCATCTTCGTTGTTAGTTATAATGGTTAGGTTTTGATTATCAAGTTTTTCTATGGCATATGTCTTGCCTTCAAACGTGATAAGGTCGTGTTCGGTCTTGTCAAAATGAGCAATCCCTTTTTCTATTTGATAAGTATTATTTCTAATTTCTACATCATTTTTATAAGTAATAATTCTACCTTCAGATGTAAAAACAATTTTCTTAGTAAAACCAATTGTTTTTGGTGTCGAAATATACGGATTAGCATTTCCTCCAACCGATTTTTCCCAAGTCCAAGTATTGATAATTGATCCTCCAGCAACTTTTTTAGAGTCTAGAGAATAACTAGTCGTAAAAAGACAAATTGCAATAAAAAAGAAAAGATATTTTTTCATAATATATTAGTTTGTAGCAGCGATTTTTTCTCTAACAGCTTTTTTGAAAGCAATAACCGCCGCACTTTGGTCTGCAGTATCATTGTTATCAATATAGACTTTAGTAACAGAAGCGCCTTGAGTCAATTCAAAATAAACACCGCCTTCAGCTGCAGTATTTGGCGAACCATAGATTTTAGTTTGTCCTTTTAGGTTTAAAATTTCTGTTGGAATAACTTTAGAAAACGTAGTATATTCAGTTCTTTTAGTTGTAGTTGTATAGCTGTATTGCTCAAAATTATATTGATTGAAAACCACGTTTTGGAACTTCAAAATATTAAAATCATTAAGCTGAATAAATTTCTGAGTACCGCCTGATACACTTGTAAAGTTTCCAATTACAATATGATCTGGACTTTCATTTGTTTTATTGAAAACAATAGATTTGTTAGTTTTTGGAATTAAAATGTAATCTGCTGGATACGTTGGATTCTGAGTCAGCGTTTCTCCCGCCACTGGATTTTTTTCGTAGAAATTAATGATCATTTCACATTGATTTTCTACAATCGAAGTAATTTTAATATCGTAACCGCTTGTTGGTTTTGCACCAGCAAAAATAGCAACCAAGTAGTTTTTAGAAAAATCAATATTAGGATCGCTTGGAACAGAACAGCTATTGACGTGTTTCGTAAAATACTGATCCATTTTTTCTGTAGACGATGCAATCAAGGCAACAGGGTTGTTGTAAAGCGTTTTTACAGTGTAGTTACATCCTAATGCAAATTTAGAAAAAGCAACTTCTGTATTGGCGCCACAATCAGTATAAGTATCTTCATTATTAAGAGAACAGGCGCTGAATCCGAAAGCTATAAATAAGCTAAGCAATAATTTTTTCATGATGGTATTAAAATAGGTTTATATCATGTAGATGAAACTTTTAAAAAAAGGTTGCGTCCAGCATTAAAAAAAAATAAAATGTTGATTTAATTTGAATTGAATATGAATTCGTGAAATTTTTATTTTTAAAATTTTCTACTACGTATTATTGCGTACTTTTACGTAAAATAAACTTAGATATGTTAGATTATTTACCGTTTTTACTGGGTTTTGCAGTGGCGCTTGTGATTGGGATTTATGTTGGAAAATTACTTTCTGGATCAAAATCGCAGTCTGATAAAGCAATTTTAGAAGAGCGAATAAATGCTGTAAACAGTCAGCTGCAAATGCAAAAAGAACAGTTTGAGAGCGAAAAAAATAATTTTCAGAAAGTAATACAGCTAACGAATTCTGAAAAAGAAAACATCAGAACAGAAAAAGACAGTCTTGCGATTCAGCTTTCTAAAAAAGAAGTTGATTTTGAAAATTTGTGGGAACGTCATAAAGAACAGAAAAGTGAGATCAACGAGCTTCAGGAAAAGTTTACCAAAGAATTTGAAAATTTAGCCAATAAAATTCTCGAAGAAAAATCGGCTAAGTTTACTGAACAAAACAGCGAAAACATGAAAAATATTCTGTTGCCGCTTCAGGATAAAATTCATGGTTTTGAACAAAAAGTGGAGCAGACTCATAAAGAAAGTATTGATTATCATGCCGCGCTTCGCCAGCAGATTTTGGGTTTAAGCGAAATGAATGCCCAAATGAGTAAAGAAACCCTGAATCTAACCAAAGCACTAAAAGGAGACAGTAAAATGCAGGGAAATTGGGGCGAATTGGTTTTGGAGCGTGTTTTAGAAAAATCAGGTTTAGAAAAAGGGCGCGAATATGAAGTACAGCAAAGTTTTATGAATAATGAAGGAAACCGTGTTTTTCCAGACGTAGTTATAAATCTTCCCGACGGTAAAAAAATGATTGTCGATTCTAAAGTTTCACTCGCAGCGTACGAAAAATGGATTAATGAAGAATCAGAACTCTTAAAAACTGAATTTTTAAGAGAGCATGTTATCTCAATAAAAAGACACGTAGAGCAATTAGGAAATAAAAATTATCATGATTTATATCAAATAGAAAGTCCTGATTTTGTACTGCTTTTTATTCCGATGGAACCCGCATTTGCCATCGCTTTAAACGAAGATCCAACATTATACACAAAAGCTTTTGACCGCAATATTGTAATTGTAACGCCAAGTACACTTTTGGCAACGCTAAGAACAATTGACAGTATGTGGACCAACCAGAAACAGCAGGAAAATGCTTTTGAAATTGCAAGACAAGCCGGAGCTTTGTACGATAAATTTGAAGGTTTTGTATCTGATTTAGTTCGAATTGGAAATAAAATTAAAGATACAAAAACAGAATACGAAAGCGCTATGAATAAACTCGTTGAAGGAAAAGGAAACTTGGTGACGAGCGTAGAAAGATTAAAGAAAATGGGAGCAAAGGCCAAGAAATCGCTTCCGGAAAATATCATTGCCAGAGCTTCTAACGAAGAAGAAAACGAATTACTGAATTAAAAAAATAAAATATTAAACCTATAAGTCTGTAAGTCGTATGAGTTCATTTAATTCAAAAACTTATATTTCTAATGACTTGTATGGTTGAAATTAAATACCAAAAAACAAACAAAAACATGACTACAGATTTTAAACCCGTTTCTTCCTCAAAAATTAGCATATCAGAATTAATGCTTCCGTCGCATACCAACTTTAGCGGCAAAATTCATGGAGGTTATATTTTACAATTATTAGATCAAATTGCCTTTGCTTCGGCATCCAAATTCAGCGGTAATTATTGTGTAACTGCTTCTGTAGATACAGTTAATTTTTTAAAACCTATCGAAGTCGGCGAATTGGTAACCATGAAAGCTTCTGTAAATTATGTGGGAAGAAGTTCGATGATTGTCGGAATTCGTGTGGAAGCAGAAAATATTCAGACTGGGGCAATCAAACATTGTAATTCGTCTTATTTTACAATGGTTGCCAAAGACAAAGAAGGCAAAAGCGTACAGGTTCCCGGATTAATTTTATCGAATTTACAAGAAGTACGCCGTTTTAGAAAAGCCGTAAAACATATAGAAGTTCGAAAAGAAGTTGAAGAACACGAAAAACTAACCAACATTAACTCGATCGAAGATTTGGCTAGTTTAGAGAAATATAATGTCTTGCTGGAAATTAGCTAAAAGCTAGCAGTTGAAATTTTAAAAGGAAATTACAGATAAATTTCTACCTTTAAGATATAAACTTTAAAAATTTAGAAAATGATAAAATTCGGATATACTATATTATACGTTGAAAATGTAGAAGAATCTATTGCGTTTTACGAGAATGCTTTCGGATTCTCGAGAAAATTTGTGTCGCCAGATAATGATTACGGAGAATTAATTACAGGAGAAACTACTTTATCTTTTGCATCAAAAAAATTAGCAGCTCAAAATCTTAAAGAAGGATTTATAGAAAGCAGTTTAGAAGACAAACCTTTTGCCATAGAAATTGGTTTTATAACAGATAATGTTCCAGAAATGCTACAAAAAGCGACCACTTTTGGAGCCGTTATAGTTTCTGAACCGGTAGAAAAACCTTGGGGACAAATTGTAGCGTACGCAAGAGACTTAAATGGTTTTTTAATAGAGATTTGTACAGAAGTGCAAGGATAATTTGTTTTTCATTTCGGTGTTACTAAGATATAATTTATAAATCTATATGATATCAATTGCCTCCAGCTTTAGCTGGGGATAATAAATTAAAAAAACTACAATGGCTTTAGCCAAACTGCTATAGTTTGGCTAAAGCCATTTGTATAATTATTAAGACCCCAGCTAAAGCTGGAGGCAATTGATATTTGTGACATAGATAAAACATTGTAGTTTTTTGAATTTATTATCGCGTTACGCGTTATCGCGGATTTGTAATCCGTGCCCGCAACGTAACCATAAAGTTTTAAACACTACGGGCTAGAATTTGTAATCCTAGCCAGCAGTGTGTTTTTAACTAATTTTAGGTCCAAAATATTTCACAAATTTTTAGGATAAAGCCACAACCATTGTGGTAAAAAAATCGTAACTTTAAGTATGAAGTTCAACGAACTGATATTCACGGAGTACTGCCGTTTGATTTTTTTTATTCACCTGAAATCTTAATTTTTTCGTTTCTCTTAAATGGAAAAAAATCGAATGACATAATTGTTTAAATGCAGACGATTATGAAAACAACTACATTATTAATTTTATTTTTTACCGCCTTTTCAGTCTTAGCGCAAGACAAATTTTTTACCACTGCCGGCACCGTAAATTTTGAAGCTTCTGTTCCTTTTTTTGAAGAAATAAAAGCGGTAAACAGACAAGTTGTTATTTTTTTAGAGCCTAAAACCAGTAGTTTTATCTGCACGGTTATAATCAAAGATTTTCAATTTAAATTGGATATGATGCAGCAGCATTTTAATGAAAATTATATGGAGAGCGATCGTTATCCGAAAGCAGTTTTTAAAGGGAAAATTCAGAAGTTTGATTTGAAAGATATTAATGAAATCGAAAAACAATACCAGATAAAGGGCAGACTAAGTTTAAAAGGAAAATCAAGAGAAGTAATAGTAAGTGCTTTTATCAAAAAAGTAGCAGACGGAATTCAAATAATATCCGACTTCCCCATAGCAGTTTCTGATTTTGATATTAAAATTCCAAACCCAATTGCGGGTAAAATTGCTAAAACGGCGAATACAGAATTAACTGGAATAGTTCGTACGCAAGAAATGCTGTTGACTTTAAAATAAGACGCAGATTAAACAGATTTGCTTTTGCAAAGACGCGGATTTACACTGATTTTGTTTTAGATCAAAAGCGAATTAATATTTTTAATATGAATTGCCTCCAGCTTTAGCTGGATGTTTTAAAATTTTTAATAAATGGCTTTAGCCAAACTATCGTAGTTTTGGCTAAAGCCATTATCGTTTTTTGCAATTAAGCATCCAGCTAAAGCTGGAGGCAATTCATATAAAAATGGAATAAATATAAATCTGTGTAAATCCGCGTCTTTGCAAAAGCAAATCCGTTTTATCAGCGTCCTAAAAGCACCATTTATTTGATACAATTAATCAATGTTTTTTCTAAATCTGTAAATTGAAATTCAAAGCCTGTTTGCTGTATTTTTTCAGAAGAAACACGTTGTCCTTCTAAGATCGCTTTGCTCATTTCTCCCAGCAAAAGGCGAAGGAAAAATGGCGGAATTTTTGGAAGCCAAATCGTATAACCGAATAAGTTTGCCAGCGTTTTAGAAAATCTAGAATTTGTAGTATTGTCGGTCACGCAGGCATTGTATGGTCCTTCGAGTTTTTCGTCAGTAATTGCTTTTAGATAAATTCTGCACAAATCATCGATGTAAATCCAAGGAAGATATTGTTTTCCGGAACCCATAACGGCTCCAAAACCTGATTTGAAAGTAGGAATCATCTTTTTCATAAAACCTTCATCTTTTCCCATCACAATTCCCGTTCTGACTTTAACAGTTCGAATCTGCAGCGCGCCAATTGCATCCACTGCATTTTCCCATTTTTGGCAGGTAATTCCCAGAAAGTCATCTGCAGGAGGCATATTTTCGGTACAGATTTTATGATTGGTTTTAGCGCCGTAAATTCCAATACCCGACGCCGAAATAAAAGCGTCGAACGTTTTGTTGTGTTTTACTAAAACAGAATGAATTAATTCGATAGGCTGAACGCGACTGTCAATAATAGCTTTTTTACGCCTTTTAGTCCATCGTTTTTCTACAATGCCTTCACCTGCCAAATGAATAATAAAATCGGCTTTTAAAACCGCCTCTTCATCAATGAAATTTTGTTTTAAATTCCATTGATAATAGGTGATCTGTGAATTGCTTTTTTTGGCAGAACGACTTAAAACAGAAACAGTATATCCATTATCCAAAAGCAGCTCAACTAAATGACTGCCAATGAATCCCGTTCCTCCTGTTAATAAGACATTTTTCGGCATAGTTTATAATTTATTTAACAGCGTGTTTTGTTTAGGGATAAGTAAAGGTACTTAAACATTGCTTACCTTTATGGCAAATTCTAAATTTAATCGAAATGACAGCTAAAAATGAGAGTATCAGTAAAGAAGATATTGTTTCTAAATACATGGAAGAAGTTTTAGAGAAGGGTCAAAAGCCAAAATCGGTTTATCATTTCGCCAAAGAAAATGATTTTGATGAAGCCGAATTTTATGCTTTTTTTGGAACATTAGAAGGTTTGGAGAAAGAAATTTTCAGAATGTTTTTTACCAATACAGTCGATCTTCTTCATAAAAACGAAGAATATCAGCAGTACGATATGAAAAATAAAATGCTGAGTTTTTATTTTACTTTTTTCGAAGTACTAACTGCCAACAGAAGTTATGTTGTTGAGGTTTTAAAAATCGATAGAAATCCGCTTAAAAATCTAGCGCAGCTTTCATTACTTCGTGAAAGTTTTAAAGAATACGTTTCAGAAATCCTTACCGACGATTATAGAATAGAAGTAGAGAAACTTCAAAAATTTCAAGAAAAAACAATTCAGGAATCGGCTTGGATACAATTAATGCTTACGATTAAATTTTGGAAAGAAGACGATTCGGCCGCTTTTGAAAAAACAGATATTTTTATCGAAAAATCGGTTAATGCTTCTTTTGAATTAATGAATGTCGCTCCAATGAATCATTTAATTGATTTGGGAAAATTTTTGTTTAAAGAAAAAGTATACAGCAGACAATGAAAACGATAGATTATATTCCAACCTCAAAAATAGAAAGAGCCGGAAAACTAGTTCAAACCGGCGCAAAAATTGGTGTTAACTACATTAAGCATTATGCTGAGAAAGTGGTTAATCCAGATTTAACCCGAGATAAACTAAACGAAAATAACGCAGAAGATATTTACGACGGTTTAAAAAGCTTAAAAGGAAGCGCGTTGAAAGTAGCGCAAATGCTGAGTATGGACAAGAATTTCCTGCCTCAAGCATATGTCGAGAAATTCTCGCTTTCGCAGTTTTCTGTACCGCCGCTTTCTGCTCCGTTAGTTTTAAAAACGTTTAAAACCAATTTCGGAAAAACGCCTTACGAAATCTTTGACGAATTCAATCCTAATTCTGTAAATGCAGCTAGTATCGGTCAGGTGCATTTGGCGGTAAAAGATGGAAAGAAACTCGCGGTAAAAATTCAGTATCCTGGAGTTGCCAATAGTATTTCTTCAGATTTAGCTTTGGTAAAACCGATTGCAATTCGAATGTTTAATCTTCAGGGAAAAGATTCGGATAAATATTTTAAAGAAGTTGAAGATAAATTAATCGAAGAAACTAATTATCTGCTTGAGCTGAAACAAAGTCAGGAAGTGGTAGATGCGTGTAGTAAAATTGAATCCATCAAATTTCCAAATTACTATCCAGAGTTTTCATCAGAGAAAATTATTACAATGGATTGGATGAGCGGGATTCATCTTTCTGAGTTCACAGCAATTAACGAAGATAGAGCGGTTGGAGATAAGTTAGGTCAGGCACTTTGGGATTTTTACATGTATCAGATTCATGTTCTAAAGAAAGTGCACGCCGATCCTCATCCGGGCAACTTTTTGGTAGATGAAAATAATAATTTGATTGCACTTGATTTTGGCTGTATGAAACAGATTCCAGAAGATTTCTATACACCGTATTTTGAGTTAATCAATAAAAATGTGATTACAGACGAGAAACTTTTTAATGATAAATTATTCGAATTAGAAATTCTTCGTCCAGACGATACTCCTTCAGAAATTGAATACTTTACAGCGATGTTTCATGATTTGTTATCGCTTTTCACAAAACCGTTTCAAAATGATACTTTCGATTTTGCAGACGAAACTTTCTTTAATGCAATTGCCGAATTAGGTAAACGTTTTTCAGAAGATACCAGCCTGCGAAAAATGAACGGAAATCGCGGTTCTAAACATTTTATTTACATGAACCGTACTTTCTTTGGTCTGTATAATTTAATGTTTGATTTGAAGGCGAAAATAATAGTTGATAATTATTTGAAATATTAGAAGATTTAAATTTTAAATTCCAATTTTTAAAATCCAAATTCCAAATTTACAAATTGGAATTTGGATTTTTTTATTAAAATTTTTCATGAAAATGTTAGACGCACTGCTACGATTGTCTTTGCAGAAAATCTTTATGAATCTGTTAAGTAAGTTTGGAATTTGGAATTTAAAAATTTGGAATTTTATTTAATTATCCCCGCTTTATAAGTCGCAATTGCGCGATCTCTGGCAAAAGCATGTTCGACCATTGGTTCATTATAACCCAAATCAAATTCAGGAATCCATTTGCGGATATATTCTCCTTTTTCGTCGAATTTCTTTTGCTGAATTTCGGGATTAAAAACCCTAAAATAAGGCGCAGCATCACAACCCGTTCCTGCTGCCCATTGCCAATTTCCTACGTTGGAGGCCAATTCAAAATCTAACAATTTTTCGGCAAAATACGCTTCACCCCACTGCCAGTTGATTAGTAAATGTTTACAAAGAAAACTTGCCACGACCATACGCACGCGATTGTGCATATATCCAGTTTTGTTTAGTTGGCGCATTCCTGCATCTACCATTGGATATCCTGTTTTTCCTTCGCACCAGCGTTTAAAATCGTCTTCGTTATTACGCCATTGAATGCCGTCGTAATTCGATTTGAAATTATGATTAATGACTTTTGGAAAACTAAACAGAATCTGAATAAAGAATTCTCTCCAGATTAATTCGCTTAAAAAAGTCTGATTTTTTTTGTTGGCCCAATTGACCAATTTTCGAATACTTACAGTGCCAAAACGTAAATGCGGCGAAAGATAAGAAGTGCTGTCTAAAGCTGGAAAATCGCGCGTTTCTTTATAATGGCTGATCTGACTTAAATTGTGTGGTAAAACTTTGATTTCGCTTCTTTCAAATCCAATTTCTGAAAGTTTTGGAAATTTAAAGTCATTTTTGGCGAAATTTGAAAACAAGGTTTCGGTTTGATATTCTTCTACACCTTTAAAATGATATTTCTCCAGCCATTTATTTTTATAAGGTGTGTATACGGTATAAGGAAGTCCGTCTGATTTTGTGATTTCTTTTTCTTCAAAAACGACATGATCTTTAAAAGAAAGCGCTTCGATATTGTTTTGTTTTAATAATTCGATAACTGCCAAATCACGTTTTATGGCAAATGGTTCGTAATCTTTATTGAAGAAAACCTTTTGAATATCATATTCTTCCAAAAGGGTTTTCCAAATTTCTAATGGTTTTCCTTTTTTGATTAAAAGGGATGAATTAATTTCTTTGAGCTGCGTGTTTATCTTTTCAAGTGAATCATAAATAAAACTGACTCTGGCATCATTTTTTGGAAGATTGTCCAGTATATCTTCATCAAAAATAAATAATGGAATTACAGGGAAATCAGAATGTAAGGCGTTGAATAATCCGAAGTTATCATCAAGACGTAAATCACGTCGAAACCAGAAAAAAGCTATTTTTTGTTTTGTCATTATATATATTTTTATAGCCACGAATTCACGAATTTTTTATAAATCATATTCAATGATAATTCGTGAATTCGTGGCAGAAAACTATTCAGTTCTATTTTTTAGAATTAAATAATTCCTCAATTTTATTGCGTCGATAATCGAAAATGGATTTGACTTTATTTTCTACAACCAATTTATTCATAATACGACCTAAAAAGCCAAAAGGTAAAGCATAATGAACAATGTCGGTCATTTTTACACCTGTTTCGGTTGGCGCAAAAAAGTGTTTGTGATGCCATAATTTATATGGACCAAAAAGCTGAATATCGATAAAATACTCATTTTCTTTTGCGACCGTAATTTCTGTAACCCATGAAACCTTAATTCCTAAAAGAGGTTTTAAAGTATAAGTAATAATTTGCCCTGGATACATTCTCTTTTCGTCAAAATCCTGAATTACAAAACTCATATTATCTGGAGTAATGGTCTGGAGATTTTTTGGACTAGAAAAAAAATCCCAGCATTGTTCTATAGTTGTATTTAAATGCTGTACGGTTTCTATTTTGTATAGTTTCATAATTACTTTAAAATCAAATTTTTAAAATTCTAAATTTGCTGTGTTTTTTTGCCACGAATTCACGAATTGTACCAATTTTTAATCTGCTAAATCTGCGAGATCTGCGAGAAACTTTTTTATCGCCACGAATTACACGAATTACACAAATCTAAATCTGCTAAAATCTGCGATATCTGCGTGAAACTTTTGACTGCCACGAATCACATCAATTTTAAATCTGTGAAAATCTGTGAAATCTGTGTTTAACTTTTTTATTACGAATTAAACAAATTTTAAATCTGCGGGAAAATTCAGAATATAGTTTACAGATTTTACATTCTATAATATTTAAAAGGAACGAATAACATTCCGAAACATTCTCCATGTTCTTTACCCATATGTTTGTGATGCATTTTGTGGGCTTTTCGTAAACCGATTAGGTATTTGTTTTTGGTGTTTTTAAACCATTTAAAACGCTGATGTATTAAAACATCGTGAATTAAAAAGTAGCAAGCTCCATAAAGTGTAATGCCACAGGCAATGAAAAATAAATAATTGAAACCGCCCTGAACACCAAAATAAAAAAGCGTAATGCTCGGAGTGGCGAAAATAACAAAGAAAATATCGTTGCGCTCAAAAGTATGCTCGTATTTAGGCTGATGATGATCGGCATGAAAATACCACATAAATCCGTGCATGATGTATTTGTGCGTAAGCCAAGTAACGCATTCCATGAACAAAAAAACACTTATAAAGATCAAAAAAGAAATCATTTTATATTTTGTATGTATTAAAGTTAGGATTTAAAACTTAAATTATTTGTTTTAATTTGCCATTTCGACTGAAAGGAGAAATGACAACAGTTGACGCCTTAGCATCTTAGTAAGTTAGAGGCTTTGTAACTTAGAACCTTAGCCCCTCAGTACCTTTCCTTAAACCATCTTAAGCTTATAAGTTACAAAACTCTGCGCCAAAAGTCCTGCTTTTGTATAATTAGATACCCTAATTCTCGAACTTCCGATTTCGTAATACGGCGTATTTTTAAGCTTTTTGAGTAATTTTTTATAATAAACATAAGCGGTATAGACGCCAAATTTAGCCTCTATCGGGAGTTTTATAATTCCTTCAAAAGCGATTCTGAAATCTTCTTCTATTTCGTTTATAATCGCAATTTTAGAATGTTCAGTAAAATTATTAAGGTCGACTCCAGGAAAATAGTTTCGGTTTAAGAGTAAGTTGTCCTCTTTTAAATCACGAAGAAAATTTACTTTCTGAAAAGCCGAACCTAATTTCATAGCTTCAAATTTAAGCTGTTCGTATTTCTGTTCATTTCCTTTTACAAAGACTTTCAGGCACATTAAGCCCACAACATCTGCAGAACCATAGATATAATCTTCGTATTCGGTTTGCGTATTGTAAGTTGATTTACTAAGATCGAGCTTCATACTTTTTAGAAAAGCCTGAATAAGATCATCGGTGATATTATTTTGCTTTACAGTTTGCTGAAACGAATTGAGAATCGGATTCAAACTGATGCCATTTTCCACAGCTTTATAATATTCAATTTCAAAATCATTTAAAAGACTTTCTTTATCAAAATCATGAAAAGAATCTACAATTTCGTCTGCGAGACGTACAAATCCGTAAATGCTGTATATGGCTTCGCGAATACTTGGCGACAGCATTTTGACAGCTAAAGAAAATGAGGTGCTGTAATTTTGTGTTACAAGCTTACTGCATTTGAAAGAAACGGTGTCGAAGATTGATTTCATTTTTTAGCTTTTAATGATTTTTGAATTAACTCGGCAACTAGTTTTCCAGAAATTAAAGCGGGCGGAACACCCGGCCCAGGAACTGTCAATTGTCCTGTAAAATATAAGTTTCGGACTTTTTTACTTTTTAGTTTAGGGCGCAGAAAAGCCGTTTGTAATAAAGTATTTGCCATTCCGTAAGCGTTTCCTTTGCAGGCGTTATAGTCGTTTACAAAGTCGTTTTTGCAGAATGATTTTTTAAATACAATACTATTTTTTATTTCTTGTTTGGTGATTTTTTCAAAACGAGAAATTATCTTGTCAAAATATTCTTCTCGAAGTGCTTCAGAATCGTTTATTCCTGGTGCAAGTGGAATTAAGAAAAAACCTGATTCCATTCCGTCGGGCGCAGCAGTCGGATCTGTTTTAGATGGGAAATTGGCGTAGAATAAAGGTTCTTCAGGCCATTTTGGATTATCATAAATATCAATCGCATGCTGATTAAAATCGGCATCAAAGAACAAAGCGTGATGCGAAATGTTTTCTATTTTTTTATTGAAACCTAAAAAGAATAGGAGGGAAGAAGGTGCAAAAACTCTATTCTGCCAATATTTCTCCGAATAAGCTCGGTTTTCTTTTTCTAATAATGTTTCAGTATGCTGATAATCGGCACCGCTTACTACAATATCGGCAGGAATATGTTTTCCGTTAGAAGTGATTCCGACAGCGGTTTTGTTTTTTACCACTATTTTATCAACTGCAGCATTGGTTTTGATTTTTACGCCAAGTTCCATAGCCAGTTTTTCGATTCCGAGAACAACGTCGAACATTCCCGTTTTAGGATGCCAAGTTCCGAGACCGAAATCGGCATAATTCATAAAATTATAAAAGGAAGGCGTTTTGGTTGGTTTTGCTCCCAAAAATAAAACAGGAAATTCGAGAATCTGAATGAGTTTTTCGTTTTTGAATTCTCTTCGGATATCCTGACTTACAGAACCAAAAAACTGATTTAGTTTTAAAATAGTTTTGGGCGTAACCAATTCTAACGGAGAAATTCCGGGACGGTAAACCAAATCTTTTATCGCAATATCATAATTGCTTTTGGCACTGTCGATAAATTTTTGGAGTTTTTGTCCGCTTCCTTTTTCGATAGTTTCAAAAGTTGATTTTATTTCGTCAAGATTATCATAAATGGCAATGAAATCTTCAATACCAAAATAAACGCGATAAGCAGGATTGAGTTTTACAAGCTCATAATAATCAGCTGTTTTTTTATTGAAATCGTTAAAAAAACGTTCAAAAACATCGGGCATCCAATACCAGCTTGGTCCCATATCAAAGGTAAAACCGTCTTTTTTAAATTGTCTGGCACGACCTCCGATAGTCTCATTTTTTTCGTAAATAGTAACGTCGTTTCCTTGCTGAGCAAGGTAACAAGCGGCGGCTAAAGAAGAAAAGCCAGAACCAAGTATTGCGACAGTTTTTCTCATTTGTTTAACAAATATAGAAAAACTTTAAACAAAATAAAATTAGATCATGTTAATAGTTTCTTCCATCGAGTCAAAAATCCTGATTCTGTCTGATAAAACTTTCTGGTCGATGTGTTCTACCATTTTTCCCATAAGCCAGATTTCGTTGTTTTTTTGAAGCAATTTCTGTCCCATAGATTTTACATATTGATTAATTACGCTTCGATCCGGCTGAATGGTCATGAAAGAAACAAACGTAATGTTCTCAAAATGTTTGGTTAAATCCTGCAGGTTTTCAATCGGCATGCTTTCTCCTAAATAAATGGTTTTGTAACCTTTATCTAGAATTTCATATTGAAGGTATAATAAACCGATTTGGTGAATTTCATTTAGCGGAAGCGATAGAACAAAAATTCGGTCAGTCTTGGTTGGTTTTCTAATTTGAAGACTTTCTGTATAAATCAATATTTTTTGTTTGATCAAATGACTCATAAAATGTTCATTTGCCGGCGTGATCGTTTCTGACTGCCATAATAATCCAAGCTCTTTTAGAAGAGGTAAAAAATGTTCTTTAAAAACTTCTTTAAACGTTTTCTCCGAAATTAACCAATCGAAAGTATTGAAAAACAACTCCTGATCAAAGTTCATCATCGCCATTTTGAAAGAAGTAATGGCGTAGTTTTGAGAGTTTTTCTTAGAAATAATTTCACGAACCAGCTGCGGAATTCTTTCCTCAGGATAGGTTGCTATTTTAGAAATCTTATATCCGTACTCGTGCAGTAACGTGATATTTAATAGTTTCTGCAGATTTTGAAGGTTATAAAGTCTAATGTTGGTGTCGGTTCGCATTGGTTCAAGGATGCTGTATCTCTTTTCCCAAATACGGATGGTATGCGCTTTTATTCCTGATAAGTTCTCAAGGTCTTTAATACTGAAAACAGTTTTAATGTTGTTTATCATTTTCTGCGATTAAGGTCAACAAAAATAAAATAAAATCTTAAATGCGACCTTAAAACTACATTAAAAAGAAAGGAAATTATAGGTTTGTTTTGAAAAAATGTATATTTTATAGTATAACATTTACATTCTTTGCACTAAATTTAATGTTTTGCTAAAAAAAGAGCAATCTGTCTATGTTATTTAGAAGATTGCTCTTAAAAGTTTTTTTTTGTATTTTACTATTTACAGAAAGTAGCTTTGTTTTTTGCGGCGCTTTGGCTACCTAATTCGATTGCTTTAGTAAAATCTTGACAAGCTTTCTTCTTGTCTCCGATTTTATTATATGCTAAGCCTCTCAAATTATAAGCAATATAATCTTTCGGATTTATTCCTAAAGAAGCCGAACAATCTTCAATTGCTTCCTGATATTTTTCGAGTTTGTAATTGACATTGGCTCTGCCGGTAAAAGCATCCGCATTCATAAGGTCAAGTTCGATCGTTTTGGTAAAATCAGCAAGTGCTCCTTTTAGATCGTTGATTTTAACTTTTGCGACACCTCTGTTTTGGTAGGCTTCTACAAATTTAGAATTCATGCTTATGGCTTTGGTGTAATCTGCAATGGCGCCTTTTGTGTTGCCAGCTTCGGCTTTTTTCATGGCTCTGTCAAAATATCCTGTTGCAGATTGTGCCCATATAGAGCAAGAAAGCATCATTAGAGATGCAAGTAATAAATGTTTCATAAACTAATTTGGGATTAGTAGGTTAATTTGAATTGGGAACGAATTTAGGAAAGATTTTTTTGTAAGGAAAGTTCTTTTTGTGAAATAATAGTAATTAAAAATATATTTTTAGTACACAAAAAGAAAAGCGATACTTTTTAAAGTACCGCCTTACATTTTTAATGAAATTGAAACATTTCTAGAATATTCTTCAATCCGTCGGGAGAATGCATCCATTCGGTATTGTCCATGGTTTCTTTTCCGACTTTGGCAAATCTTTCGAACATTTGTTTTTCGTAATGCGAAATGGCTGTTTTTAAATCAGTAAAATTTTCATTCGTCAAACTTTCACTTAATTGCAGCGCATCAAGCATCGCCATGTTTACGCCTTCGCCTGCGTATGGAGGCATTAAATGTGCGGCGTCTCCAATTATGGTAATATTAGAATGTGAGTCCCAGTATTGGTCTAATGGCATACAATGTAAAGGTCTCGGCGTAAAAGGGGTATTTGCGTATAGAAACAATTCTTGATAAACATTGTCCCATTTCGAATATTCTTTTTTAAACCATTCTAAAACTTCAGTATTGTTTTTAAAATCGATACCGCAGTTTTTGTACCAATCGGCATCAGCATTAAAACCAATATAGAAATCAATGCTCCCGTCGCCTTTTACGCTTCCGCTGATAGTTTTAGAATCGCCAAAAGCCATAATTTTACCGCCTTGTAATAAGTTGTAGATTTTTGGAGCATTTATTTCAGCATTCGGAATGTTCTTTTCTAAAATCGTAACGCCAGAATAAAAAGGTTTTATTAAAGTAACAAACGGACGAATTTTAGAATTTGCGCCGTCTGAACCAATTACAATATCAGCAAATACAGTTTGGCCATTCTTGAAAATTATTTTCCATTTATCTGCCACTTTTTCAATTGAAATAATATGACTATCCCAAACAACGGTTTCTGGGTTTAGGGAATCTAGCAAAAGACTGCGAAGCGGACCTCTGTCGATTTCGGGTCTAAAATGTGCGTCTCCAAAATCTCTTGTAATTTCTTTTTCATGTTCATCAAAGAAAATTTCTGCTTTCTCATTTAGAACACGAAGCCTGTCATTTCCAGGTCTGTAAGTCGCTTTGAATTCTTCTATCAATCCTGATTTTTCTAAAGCCGCTAAACCAGATTCTGTGTGAAGATCTAAGGTGCCGCCTTGAATGCGCTGTTCTCTATTTAAATCTCTTTCGTAAACTTTTACATCTGCCCCTTTTTGTTGTAATAATCTAGCTAAGGTTAAACCTCCCGGACCGCCGCCAATAATAGCTATTTGTTTATTATCTAATAACATATCTTTTTGTTTTATTTAATGTTCATTATTTTCATTACAAAATTATGTGTATTTTTACAGCTAAAATATTTATATATAATATAAAAATAGTCGTAAATGAAAATATCTCTTACCGATCACGGTTCTGGAATTATGTTCAGATTTGCAGAAGCTATTGGGGCAATTGTAAAAGGACGTTTTATTTATATTCCAGAAAACAAAGGAGGCGGTTTTATTACGGGGTTTAATTGGGGAAATCTCCGAATGATGATACGGAATTACCATCTTAATGAAGAAGTTTTAATTGAACGTGTCAATGAATTTGCTGAAGGACAAGAAGATGTGATTTTTTTATTGAGCAGTGTTTTTCCTTCTAACGAAAAAGAATTGGCTTCAGAAAAAGCGAGTGTTTTAATCTGTAAACACGCAGTTTCTTCGGTTATGGCAATGCCTTCAAATACTATTTTTTCGAGTATTACAATTGCGGTTTCCAAACAATATCTGCATTCTTTTTTTGGAACTGTAAAACATCCGATTGTAGAAAGTGTATTGGAAGCAAAAGATAATTTTGTTTTTGAAACTGGTATTTCTTCAGAAATTATTAAAACAGCAACTGAAATCCTGAATCAATCTGTTCCCGAAAGTTTTGAAAGTCATTTTTATAAATTAAAATGCGAAGAATTGCTTTGTTACATTTTTGCGCTTTTAATGCAACGCGAAGCAATTCCGACAAGCAATATGCATATAGAAGACATCAAAGCAATTTATGCCATTAAAACACATTTGGAAACGCATTTGGATGAACCACCGAATATTGCCAATCTAGCGATTGAAGCGAGAATGAGCGAACCCAAACTTCGAAAATTATTTAAGCAGACTTTTGGTAAAGGTGTTTTTGAGTTTTATCAATCACTTCGAATGCAGGAAGCTGCAAGACTTTTAAAAACAAATCATCTCACGATTTCTGAAGTGGGTTATCAATTAGGATTTACAAATATGAGTCATTTTTCGAGGGTTTTTGAACAGCATATTGGTATGAAACCAAAGAAATATTCGATGAAAATTTAAATAGAGATTGAAAGTAAAAAGCCTGTAAATACTGATTTTACAGGCTTTTTTTATTTTAATGAATGTGAATTAATAATTAAAGATTCGATTTACTCGTATTTTAAATAGTGTAAAACATCTGCTTTTGTGGCCAAATAGGCGCGTGATAAAACAATGATTAAAGTTAAAAGCATCAAAACAATAAAACTGGAAATAAATGGAATGATGCTGATGTCAATTCTAAAAGCAAAATTTTCGAGCCACTTTGTCAAGAAATAGTAGACAGGAAACAGAGCAAGTAGAAAACCGATTATGCAGTAAAAAATATACTGTTTGGATAATTCTTTCAATAAAACATTGGTTTCAGCGCCAAGCGTTTTTCTAATCGCGATTTCTTTCATTCTTCTTTGAATAGAATAAGATGCTAAAGCAAATAAACCAAAAAGCGTAATCAGAATTACAACAATATTTAAAAGCGAAAACAAATTCTTTTGTTTGGTATAAACTTCATAAGTTCTGGCATATTGTTTATCTACAAAATCGTATTTAAATGGATAATCGGTGTCGACTTTTGTCTTCCAGAAATTTTCAATTTCAGCCATTGTGTTTGCTATGTTGTCCGATTTTAATCGTACATACAGCATATTCATGTTTTCTCCCATATCTAAGGTTTTAATATGGTAAAAAACCATTGGAGGAACAGCGCTTTCTGGACTTAATAAATTAAAATCTTTAACAATGCCAATTATCTTTAATTTCTGACCTCTCATTAAGAATTCTTTCCCGATGGGATCTTTTATATTCATTAATTTCTGAGACGTTTCATTTATCATGACTGAGTTTATAGTATCTGACGCGTATTTTGGATCAATTTCTCTTCCTTTCAGCATTTTTATTTTCAATAAATCCAACATTCCATAATCGATACCAATAGAGCGCTGTTTAAAAAGTACTTCGTTGTATAATACTGGAGATAACGAATTGTCTGAACCATCAAAAGAAAAGATTCCGGTAGAAACTTTATCTACGCCTTTGATTTTGTTTAATTCTTGTTTTACAGCATTGTATCGATTAAAAATTTGGGTTCCAGGTTGGTCTCCTTCATAATAAGTATGAGGAAAATTTAGATTGATGGCCACGACCTGATTTCCTTTAAAACCTAAATCTTTATTGCTTAAATATTGAATTTGCTTGTAAACGATATTAGAACCAATAATAAAAAAGGAAGCAATTGCAAACTGAAAAATCAGCATTCCGTTTCTCAGCCAGATTCCGTTTTTACTTCTTTCAAAATTGCCTTTTAAGACTTTAATAGTTTCAAAATTAGAAACATAAAGTGCTGGAAATATTCCCGCAAGCAAAACCGTCGCGATAAAAATCAGGATTAATTGTACGTAAAACTGGCCCTGAATCATCGTTAAATTTTTGCCCAAAAAGTTGTTGTAAAGTGGCAGTGTCACTTCTGCAAGTACTAAAGCCAGTAAAATTGAAAAAGAACTTATTAAAACGGTTTCAAAAATAAACTGTAAAATAATATCGCTTTTTGAAGCGCCGAGAACTTTACGAACACCAACTTCTTTGGCTCTTTTTATAGCATTGGCGGTTGCCATATTGATATAATTGATAATAGATATAATCAAGATCAAGATGGATAAACCAAACATAATTAGTAAAAACTGATAATTTCCTCTTCCTTCTGGATATCCATCAATGGCAGAATGTAATCTGGCGTCTGAAAGCGGTTCCATAAAAACCTTAAAATGGCCAATTTTCTTTTCCATTTCCTGAACAGTAAAACCAGCTTGTTTTGCATTTAATACAATTACTTCATTGTAATATGCTTTTTCGAGCATTTTTCGGGTACTTTCTGTTTTTAAAGGATCTTTTATTTTTAGTAAAATTTTAAATGAGAAAAGCCCTTGCTGATTTTTGGGATTCATTAAATCTTTCATTCTTCTAAGCACCATATTTGGCGCAAGAGAAGAATTGCCGGGAATTTTGTAAACAGCATTTACAGTGCAAACACCATTTAAACAATTAATTTGCTGGCCGATTGGGTTTTTAGTTCCAAAAATGCGCAGCGCTACATTTTCAGAGATTGCGATACTGTTTTCATTTTCCAATGGCGAAGTCATATTTCCTTTTATGATTTTAAAAGGAAAGAGCGAAAAGAAATCACTCTCGACATTGATGATTTTGTCGACAAATTCTTTTTTGTCTTTGAAAATAATCTTGTCTTTTTGATACCAGCTGTCGGCATAAACAATGTTCTCTACATTAGGATCATTTTCTAAATAAGGTTTTAAACTTACAGGATGTTCTGCCATTACAGGCATGTCGGTTAATTGAACCAAAACCTGATAAACGTTGTCTTTTTCGGGATTCCATTTATTATAGTTGTGTTCGTCGTTCCAATAAAGTAAAGCGAAAATGATTCCGGCAATTCCGATGGCTAATCCCGAAATGTTTAAAGCTGAAAAAACTTTGCTGTGTTTTAAATTATAAATAAAAATGTGAATATAATTGAGGATCATATTTTTTGGTGGTAAGGTTAATAAGGAAAAAGGAGAGCTTTATTACTCGTATTTCAAATAGCGCAAAACATCAATTTTGGTTACCTGATATGCTTTTGTCAATACAATTGTCAAAGTCAAAAAGAGTAAAAAGAAAAAAGCAAAAACGAAAGGAAGTACAGGAATATCAATCCTGAAGGCAAAATTTTCAAGCCATTTTTCCAGTAAAATATACGCCGGGATAATTCCGATTATAAACCCGATTATGCAAAAAATAACATATTGTCTGGATAATTCTTTGAGTAAAATATTGGTTTCTGCACCCAAAGTTTTTCTGATGGCAATTTCTTTTGATCGTCTTTCCATAGAAAAAGAGGCAAGAGAAAATAATCCGAAAACGGCGATTAGAATTACAATGATATTCAATAAGGCGAATAAGTTTCTTTGATTTTCGTATTTCTTAAAGTTTCGCGCATAGTTTTTATCCACAAAACCATATTCAAACGGATATTCAGAATCTACTTTTTCTGTCCAGAATTTGTTAAGACTGCTTATAGTCTGCGACATATCGTTTGGTGAAACCTTTACAAAAATATGTCTGATATCATCTTTTACGCCATTAATTTTAGTGACATAAAAGAAAACCATAGGCGAAATTCGGCTTTCAAACCCGAAATAATTAAAGTTATTAACGACACCAACAATCTTCACTTTTTCTTCTCTCCAAATAATTGTTTTGTTTAAAGGATCTTTTTCGCCAAGCAGCTTTGCAGTTTCTTCATTTATTAAAACCGATGAAATAGTATCTGAAGAAAAAGCAGGACTTAATTTTCGTCCTTTCAAAAGTTTAATGTCCAGCATGTCCAGCATATTAAAATCCATTGCCATTTCTTGTACTAAGAAAGGTTTGAGATTTTTGTAATCGATACTTGACCATGAATTTTCTTGAGATCCCATTGCAAATAAAGCGGTCGAAACTCCTTCGATACCTTTTATCTGCATCATTTGTGGTTTTATGGTTTTGTATCGCTCGTATTGCGTTCCTTCTTTTCTGGCTTTAAAAGTAATATCCAAAACTTGTGCGCCTTTAAAACCTAAATCTTTTTCGGCCATAAAATTGACCTGTTTGTAAACGATAAAAGATCCAATGATAAAAAACACAGCGATTGCAAATTGTAAAACCAGCATTCCGTTGCGGAGCCAGATTCCTTTTTTACTGCGCGAAAAATTTCCTTTTAAAACTTTCAAAACTTCAAAATTAGAAACATAAATCGCAGGCAAAACTCCCGAAACAATAATTACCAAAAGTGTAATTATTATTAACTGAATATAAAACTGAGTGCCGATAAGATGAAGATCTTTCTCTAAAAAAGAGTTGTAGTAAGGCATTAGTACTTCTACAAAAACCAAAGCCAATAATGCAGAAAAAATAGTAATCAAAGCGGTTTCAAAAACAAACTGAGCAATAATCTGCGATTTTCCTGCGCCGGAAATTTTTCTTACGCCAATTTCTTTAGCTCTTTTTATGGCATTTGCAGTAGCCAGATTAATATAATTTACGATAGAAAGAACAAGAATTAAGATCGATAAACCCATGAAAATGAGTAGATATTGTAAATTTCCGTTTTGCTCAGAAAATGGCTGACTTCCCGTGTAAAGTTTTGCATCTGGCAATGGTAATAAACTAGTTTTAACGGGTTCGCCATATTTTTTTATAAATTCATTTACTGTTATACCTTCTTGTTTTGCATAGACTTTAGTACAATTATCAAAGAAAATACGGTCCATCGTTTTTACGACTGCTTCCGTCGCATTTGGATTCTTTAATTTTAAAACCAATCCGTAATGGTAAGTCCATTCGTTTTTTGTACGTTGTAAATCATATTCTATTAGCGTTGTAACGGCTTGTGGCATTACAGACGATTTTTCGTTTATTCTATAAACGCCTCGAACGGTAAAAACTTTATTGTCATATTTGACAATTTTTCCCATCGGATTTTCTTTGCCAAACAAACGTTCTGCGGCTTCTTCAGATATAGCAATGCTGTTTAAATCCTGAAGTGCTGTTTTTGGATTTCCATGAATAAACTGATAAGGGAAAAAAGAGAAAAAATTATTTTGAGCGGTAAAAATCTTATTGAACATTTCTTTTTTGCCCTGATATGAAATAACATCTTTGGCATATTCTGCATAAAAGTAACAGTAACTTTCTACGTCAGAAGAAACAGCTTTTAACATCGGTCCCGTTGTAGCGGCATTTGACGTCCAGATATTATGGTTTCCGATGTCATTTAGAACCGAGAAAATTTTATCTTTTTCAGGATTCCATTGATCATAAGAATGTTCGTCGTTCCAAAAAAGAATCGCAAAAATCAACGTCGCCATTCCGATTGACAATCCTAAAATATTCAGAATCGAAAACAGCTTATTGTTTTTAATGTGATAAAAAAACGTATTAATCCAATTTTTCAGCATCGTTCTAGTTTTTAGAAGTTACCAAAACATCTACATTTCGATGATTCATTTTTTCAGAAAGAATAATTCCGTCTTTCATCAAAATGGTTTTTTGCGAAAAAGAAGCATCGTAATCGGAATGTGTTACCATCAGGATTGTAGAACCGCTGGCGTGAAGATCGGTAAGGAGTTCCATCACTTCATTTCCGTTTTTACTGTCCAGATTTCCTGTAGGTTCATCGGCCAAGATAATTTTCGGATCGTTTATTAAAGCTCTTGCCACCGCGACACGCTGTTGTTGTCCGCCCGAAAGTTGCTGCGGAAAATGTTTTAAACGATGTGAAATTCCTAATTTGTCAGCAATTTCGTTGACTTTCTTTTTTCTTTCTGCTGATGGGACATTATTGTAAATCAACGGCAATTCGATATTGTCAAAAACCGATAACTCATCAATTAAGTTGAAGTTCTGGAAAATGAAACCAATGTTTTCTTTTCTGGCTTTAGACTTTACTTTTTCTTTTACGCCAACCATTTCTTCGTTGAGTAATTTATAACTTCCATCAGAAGCGCTGTCCAATAATCCGATGATATTTAATAAAGTTGATTTTCCGCTTCCAGACGGTCCCATAATTGAGACAAAATCGCCTTGATTTATTTTTAATGAAATTTCGCTTAATGCTCTGGTTTCTACTTCTTCGGTTCTAAAAATTTTTGAAAGCTTTTCGATTTTAATCATGATTGATGTTTTTAATGTTTTTGATTACTACTTTTTGTCTTCCGAAGTAAAAGAAACAAGCCCGAAAATTAAGATAATTTACGTTGCTTTAGAAATGTTTATTTTGTTATTTTTACTCCAGAAAGGTCTTAATAATTAATGGTTTACAAGTCATAACATGATTTTCGTGCCAAAAAATTAAAGTTTGTAACTGTCTAATTTTGATGTAATTAATTATAAGAAAAAAGTTATAATGTCCATAAGTGGACACCTTTTGTCCAAAACCGAACAAGAATGAAAAAAACAAATGCTTCAATTTTAATTATAGACGATCAGGAAGACATTCTTTTTGCGTCAAAATTGTATCTGAAAAAATATTTTGAGCATATTTATACCTTAAATAATCCAAAAAATATAGTCGATTTATTGGCTAAAAATGCCATTGATGTCGTTTTGCTCGACATGAATTACAGAATTGGTTTTGAAGATGGGAGAGAAGGTTTGTATTTATTGAAAGAAATAAAAACGCTTTCGCCAAAAACTGTCGTAATCTTAATGACAGCTTTTGGAAAAGTCGAAACGGCGGTTGAAGGTTTAAAAAATGGCGCTTTCGATTATATTTTAAAACCGTGGGAAAATACCAAATTGCTGGAGTCTGTAAAACAAGCCGTTGATAAAAGCCGAAAAGAACAAAAGAAACAAAAGAATGTTGTTGTTGAAAATACTTTTTTTATTGGAACTTCAGATGTGATTCAAAAAGCTTATTCTTTGGCCGATAAAGTAGCCAAAACGGATGCCAACGTTTTGATTTTAGGTGAAAATGGAACAGGAAAATTTGTTTTAGCACATCATATTCACAATCAATCTGAAAGAAGAAATCAGCCTTTTGTGGCGGTAGATTTGGGTTCGCTAAATGCTAATATTTTTGAAAGCGAATTATTCGGATACGCAAAAGGTGCGTTTACAGACGCGAAAACCGATACGCCGGGACGTTTTGAAATGGCGCAAAACGGAACTATTTTTCTAGACGAAATAGGAAATGTGCCGTTGCATTTACAATCGAAATTATTGCAGGTTATTCAGAACAAATCGGTTACGAGATTAGGAGAATCGAATGCAAGACCTTTGAATGTTAGAATTATTACGGCGACCAATCTCAATTTAAAACTCGAAGTTGCCGATAAAAATTTCCGAGAAGATTTGTATTATAGAATCAATACGATGGAAATTGTTCTGCCTCCGCTTCGCGAAAGAAATGAAGACAAAATTCCGCTGGCCGAATATCTTTTGGATAAAATGATTGTCAAATACAATCGCGACGAAATCACTTTTGATAAAAAAGTACTAGAACAAATTGAAAAACACGCGTGGAATGGTAATATCCGCGAAATGGAAAATAAAATGGAGCGCGCGGTTATTCTTTGCGAAAACAATATTATTACGGTTTCGGATTTAGATCTGGAACAGATTACGGAATATGACGAAAACCCAGACGATATTCAGCTTTCGAGTGTTGAAAAAGCAACGGTCGAAAAGGCTTTATTGAAACACAATAATAATATCAGCAAAACAGCTGAAGAATTGGGTTTGTCGCGTGGCGCTTTGTATCGT
The DNA here is from genome assembly GCF_042678225.1 of Flavobacterium artemisiae. Classification (NCBI taxonomy): domain Bacteria; kingdom Pseudomonadati; phylum Bacteroidota; class Flavobacteriia; order Flavobacteriales; family Flavobacteriaceae; genus Flavobacterium; species Flavobacterium artemisiae. The sequence continues at coordinate 460,389 of NZ_JBHUDZ010000002.1, forward strand.
CGTTTGGAAAAGTATAACATCAGAACGAATTAAGATGCTAAAATCCTTTAAAACTTATAAACTGCTTTTTTTAAGATTGCTGGTCATTATATTCGGAATTGAATTTTCGATTTATCTCTCCAAAATCAATTTTGTTTTTGCCCCGATTTTCGGTTTTCTGATTGTTTTGCTTTTAATAGTTGAGCTTTATTTTTATGTCAAAAGCATTATTCTTCTTTATGATAAAACTATTTCATCGATCATTCAAAATGATTTTAGTTCTGATTTTTCAAAACATAAATCCAATCAAAACGATTTGTTTCAGTTGTACGATTTGTTGAAGAATAAACAGAACGAACAGGTTTCTAAAGACATTATTTATACTTCGATTTTAAATAATATCGAAACGGGAATTATTATTCTAAAAAAAGAAAACAATGATTGGAATGTTTTTTTAATGAATGATTATTTTTCAAAATACTTTAGTTCGCCCAAAGTTTCCAAATGGACTTTGCTGAAAAGTCATCTTCCGTCTTTGTGCAAAGTTATAGAAGAACAGGATTTTCAGGAAATTAAGACTTCATTAGAAATTCGTGTCAACGAGCAAAATACGCAGACTTTTGTAATGCAGACTTCTAGAACTGAAATTTTTGAACAGGATTATTTTATTGTTTTATTAGATTCGATTCAGAACGTTGTTGAGAAAAAAGAAAAAGAAGCCTGGGTCAATTTGATGAAAGTAATTTCGCATGAGCTTTTAAACTCGATAACACCGATTCGTTCTATTTCTCAGAATTTACAAGAATTAGTAGAGCAGGAGACTATTTCGAATGATGATCTGGAAGATATAAAAAGCGGTATCGGAACGATGTTAAGACGAAGCGATCTTTTGCAGAAGTTTGTAGAAGGCTATAGAAAACTAGCCATGCTTCCTTCGCCTAAAAAAGAAAAAATAGGACTGAAACAATTAATAGAGAATTCATTAGAAGTAATGAATCCGTTATTTAAAGAAAAAAGTGTTGAGGTTTACAATGAAATTGCAATTGATCGTTTATTGTCTGTAGATGTACAGCAAATCGAACAAGTATTGATTAACTTGCTGACAAATAGTTTACATGCTTTAGAAAATATAGAAAAAAAGCAAATTTATATTGCAGCAGAAATCAAAGAAAACCGAATTTTTATCCAGATTTCAGATAATGGAAACGGAATTGATAAAGAAATTGAAAACAAAGTATTTCTGCCGTTTTTTACCACAAGAAAAGAAGGTGCTGGAATTGGTTTAACGCTTTCTAAAAATATTGTCGAGGCACACGGAGGTTATCTTGATTTTAGAAATCAAAACGAGAAAACCACTTTTGTGATTTGTTTGATAGAGGATTGATTTTTTGTTAAGAATTCATTTTGATTTTGGGACATCATAATCTCTATATTTGTTAATACGTGTAATTTGAATATTTCATCATTTTTAAATTTTAATATAATGAACAGAAACATCAATTTTAGAATTTCATTTTTTTCTTTAGTCTTAGTGGTAATGACTTTTGGCTGTAAAGATGATAAAAAAGTAAAAAAAGTTGTAGAAGATCCTTATTTGAAAGAATTAAAAGAAACACAGATTGGAGATATTGATTTCTATATTTCAATTCCAAAAGAATACACGATAAAAGAAAATAGAGGTCCGGATTTCTCGGTTTATTATTTCTTTCCGAAAGACAGCACTAAGACCGAGGCTTTAACTGTCGGCATGTATTTTGGAAACCATCCAAGTCAATTCGATGAAAGCATTGATAGCTGTAAGACGAAAAAAATAAAGAGTATCGTTTTTAATAAAGATACAGAGTGGACAAGTATTCAGTGTAAATCAAGATTTTCTCTGCAAACTATTATCGAAAGCGGCAGTACAGAAGGCTGGAACAGTTATATCCACGCTTTTGCACATACTTCTTCTGAATCAGATTTGAAAAAAGTACTGACGATTTTTAAAACTTTGAAAAAGAAGAAACCACAGAAAAAATAAATCGCCTAAAAGCAAAAAAAAGAAAAAATGGGATATTGGTGTTCGCTGCATTTATTTGATGATAGCAAATTTTACTGCGAAGTTATTCCAGTTTTAAAAGGAGAAACGGGCGATTTGACAGAAATATGCCTGCAGTTTTTAAAAACGCATCTTGTTGGCGGTATTTCGCGTTTTACCGAAGCAGAAAGAGAAAGAATGGTTGAAAATTATGTAGAGAAGTTTATTTCGATCTCAAAATCATTCGATGAAACTTTCAAAAAACAGGATGAATTTATACAGAAGATAAGTTATGAAGAGCGCAATAAATTTTTAAGTACATTAGATGCTCATTACGAATTCTGTCGATTTTTTGAGTATTATTTGTTCGCAGCTTGTGCCGACTTTTTTCCACATTTAGGCCTAGGAAAAGGAGGAGTTTCTCGTCGGTTTGAGATACCTGCAAGAACTGTTACAGAGAATGTCATTTCTGAGCTTGACAACTGGAACGAATTTTTTTCTGCCTACGGTATGGGAATTACCAATTGGATTTCTAATGAAGATGTTCAAATTCTCTATCTTGACAAAGAAAACCTGAAATTTGAAGACAGCGAATTAGCAGAAGGTTTTTTAACGCTTCTTGAAATTGCTTACAATAATAATTTAGGTTTAGTCTGCGGAGTAGATATGAATGAGAAAGCTCTCGAATTATTACCGCAAAACAAATTATTTGACAAGGATTTTTGGAAGAAACAAAAGCAGACCGGCATTTGGTTTGAGAGATAGCTTTTTAAATAATACAAATAACCTTTTAAAAACTAATTTACATGAGAGAAATTAAAATTTTATTATTATCGATTTTGCTGTCTGTATCATTTGGAAATATGTACGGTCAGGATACCGTAAGATTAACTAAAAAACCAAAAGTGATACTTCATAGCTGGTATCCAGAATATAAACCGTCACCGAAACTTAAAATTGGAGAAAGCAAACTTCTTTTTACTGGAAGTACTATTATTGGAGCTACATCTCTTAGAAATAATGACATTGACTTAAAAACGACCAACAGCAATGTAAAGATTGAAGAGACTTTAAAAAGTAATGACCAATTTGTGATTACCGTAAATGCGACAGAAGCAAAATACATTGATTTTGAAGTTTGGCTTGATTTGAAATCTACAACAGTATTGATGAAAGATGCAAAAGGAAAATGGAGAAATATTAAGGACTTGTATTCTGTCAAGGAAAATAGATGGTTAGTTGATAAGATTAGACTTGAAGTTGTAAAATAGTTTTTGATCTTAATAAGATGAGAAAGAAGAGATTTGATATTTATGCTCGTTCTTTAAAAAAATCTCTAAAACTTAATTCTTTGTAAGGAATCTCAATTTTTAGCCAATGTAGTTTTTCTTCATTCACTATCCATTGATTAAAAATTTCATTTGCATCGTTTTTTTGATGCCAATTAATTCCTTGTTTAGGAACTAGATCTTCTAGAAGTATTTCGTCGAGACGATATAAATCTGTTTCATTATGAAATAAATCAAGAAATGCTTTCTCAAAATTTAAAACCCTTTCATAATAAGATTCGTGATTTAAAAATTGACTGTATTTAATATGCAGTTTGAAGAAATTAATTTTTCCTTCAAAATAAATACTAATTTCTTCATTGTTTAAAGTACCTTCGAAAACATTATACTCTAAACCTTCATCAGAATCTGTTTTGTAAAAAAAAGAATTTTCAAATGCATTATTGCAATCTTTGATGAGGTCGTATAATTGCTGTTCGTCTTTGTTTATTTTGTATAAGATTAAATACATAATTTAAAAGGTTGTAATGCTATCTAAAACGGGTTCGCTGATTGCTGGATCGTCTACATAATATCTAACAAGAATTTTTTTGTTTATACACCAATTATCATTTTCACATTCTTCTAAAAGTTTGTCAGGCATTATTTCTTTTTCGTAAATATCACTATCAACAATGTACCTGTAGTGTAAATAATAACTTGAAAGACCAATTTCGTAATAATCCGTAATTACGCCTTCAATGATTTTTGAACGAGTTTCAAGTTTCTTTTTATCGTGATAATTCGTAATTGTTTTTTTTAAACTAATAGATACAATAATCACTATGAAAGAAATCAAGAGAATCTTTTTTATGATTTTCATAATTATTGTTTTAGTAATCGTATTTTATTTTTGGTCTAAAATTTTCGGTCAAATTATTTTGAGTTAAGAAATTATAACCAATATCAACGATTTTGTCTCTGCATTTAAAATACCTTCCGTCGGTATAAATTGTTTCTTTTTTATTGGCTGAATTCCAAAATATAATTTGGTATTTGTTTTCAAATTTCTGAGTGGTTTCTTTTCCTTTATAAATCTCAGTAAAAAGATAAAAACTCTCTGATTTTGAAAGATCACAAATTTGATTTCCCTTTGTAAATCCTGCACCAAATATTGATAAAATGGGTTCTTCGGTTCTGTAAGGAACCAGTTTGATGTGCTGGTATAAAAAGCGAACAGGTGTGTAGGCCCAGATTAACGTTGCTGGAGATTTTCTACCATAATCAGAAATCGTTTTTACTATTTTATTGTTTTTTACAAAGGTCATTGTAATAGCCTCATCATCAGAATGATTTGCTTCGTAATTATTTTCAAGATTTATTATGCCGGCTTTTTTAAAATTCGTTTGAATTTGTTGAAATTCATTTTTGGTAATCTTAGAGGTGTAAATACCAATTTTGCTAGTGTAATCTTGGCCATAAAAAAAGATATTCCCTTTATTATCAATACTTATATCTGATATTGGACACGACCCATAACAACCAGAACTAGAAACTATGATTTTGTCATAATTTTCGTTTGGGTTGATTTTATGTTTGGCTCTGGCATATTTTGCAAATAGGCTGTCACCAGTTGTAGTTGTTAATGTATCTCCAATAATCGAATGTATTTTTTGACTCTCCCAAGTTTTGGTAAGCAGATCTAAAATTTTTAAGCTGTCGTTTTCAATTTTGTATTTGGTTTTGGTGCCCAAGAAAATGATCTTTCTATCTTTTCTTTGATCACTTTCAATTCTGTGAAAATAGCCAGTTTTATTTTCACAGATATTATTTTCAGAAAATATATATCCTGGTATGTATCTGCCATAGTAGGGCGCGGGTGGCGGATAGTTGTAATTTTTGTTTTTTAGCGGTTTTCTTTGGTCTTCTGTTTTAATGTAAGTCCACTCGCCGAGAATATCTTTAGAAAATTGCTTATCACTGTTTCGCTCACAGGAGCTAAGAATGAAAATAGTTATGAGTAGTAGTGTAATTTTTTGCTTCATAAATCTATATCTGCTTTTGATAATTTTGAGCTTACAGTTTTGTAAATGTAATTGATTTCTGAAAAAAAAAATGCTGTCGAATGTTTTGTTTTGAACTAAAAAGCGGAAACCAATAAAGATTTCCGCTTGAAGCATTTATAGGGTCTTATTGCAGCTCCTTTTTCGGCAATTCATGCCAAGTATAAGTTTTATGGATAATCTTCCAAGCTCCTTCATATTTAAGCATTAAAAAGTAATCTGTATAATGACGAAAATTGGGCAACATGATTTCTGCTTTTGCTATTGCTGCATCATTTTCGATGTCGATTGAAATGATTTTTCCAATCCTGTTTCTTTTTTCTCCAGATTTTATATTAGAAATATATTCTCTTCCAGAGCGCACCCGCAAGATGTCTTTTTCAACTGTGTACAGATTAAAATTTGGATCAAAAGCTTTTTGAAGCCTTTCAGGTTGTCCGTTGGCTGTGCCTTCAATGTAATCCATCAGTATTTCTTTCACTTGTTTTAAATCATTTTTTAGAATTGGATTATCGTTTTTTCCTAGAATTTTTATTACTTCATTAGCAACCTTAGCAGCAGATGATGGATCTTGTCCGGTTACAAATCTGCCGTCGACAATATAAAATCCGTCACCACCCTTTTTAGAATAAAGAAAATCGCCTTTATTGTCTTTAATTGCCTTGTCTATAGAAAATGGAAACGCCTTGTAATACGCAGCATCTTTGTTCTCAAATTCATCTGGATAACCCGTTATTTTTCTGCCAGCATACAATGATTTTTTATTTTCATCCTTTAAATTGGTAATTCCTGCCGTGCCATGACAAATGGCGGCAATTACTCCATTTTTATTGTAAATAGCTCTTGCGATCTTTTGAATGGAAGTATCTTCTGGAACACCATACATCGTCGCGCCTCCACCAGTATAAAAAATAGCCGAATAGCTGTCGGAAGTAATCGAAGCGGGTTTCATAGTATGCTCTAATTTGTCCATAAAGAAACTGTCATAGAGATATTTTTTTTGAAGGCTGTCTGATGTGTTAATATAACCAATAGGAATTGCACCGCCTTTTGGACTTATAAAATCTACCGAGTAACCTGCTTTTACAAAAATATCATAAGGAACAATAATTTCTTCAAAATGATTGGCGGCAGCGATTTTCGTTTTTCCATAAAAATCTTGATTAGAAGTTACAAACAAGATTTTATTTTGCGCATAAGTATGTACAGGGTATAAGCTGATTAAAATCAGGAATACTAGTATTCTCATCATTTGTTTAAAGTTATCAGGTTAATTTTAGTTACAACAAGTTATTTTGTCGGTGGAGCTGGTGCCGGAGCTGTTTTATGAGGCGTTCTGGTCGAAATTTTATCTACAATAAACCATCCTTCATTTATTTTGATAAGATGAAAATAATCTACAAATAATAGCCTTGCAGTGCTTATTTCGACTTTGGCATTGGCAACGTCATTTGTGAAATCTATAAATACGATACGCCCAGACCAATTCTCGGGTTTAGGATGTTTTTTGTAACCGACAACATATTTTGATTTAGTTACAACATTGAATTTGTTTTCAGCAAAATATTTCAGCTGCCAGGAATCGTGAAAAGAAGTGGCGACCATAAGCGAATCTCCAGTTGCCTGCCCGTCTATATAAAGATTAAGCGTTTTTTGAATGAGAAGTAAATCATTCTCAGCATTAGCAGTTTGAGCATTCGAATTAAAAGATAAAATACAAAGGGAAATAATCAAAAACACTTTTCTCATTTTTAAAATTTTAAATTGTTAATAATGAGTGCAAATATCCAGTGTAAAGATATTTTAAAGGTTCTGATTTATAATATTGAACTCTTAATTTATAAACTTAAACTCATTTAGAATACGATTTCTGGTATTCTGCAGGGGTCAAACCTGTTGTTTTTTTAAAGGCAGTAAAAAAAGTAGATTCTGAGTTAAAGCCGCTGTCGTAACCTAAATTCTCGAGTGTAATTTTATTTTCAGTTTCTAATAACCTTTTTGCTTTTTCAATTCTATATTCTTTGATGAGGTTGGAAAACGATTTACCTAAAATTTCATTCACATATTGAGATAATATATGTTTTGATACTTTTAATTCCTTTGCTGCATCGTCAAGACTAAAAAATGGATTTAGATACAATTCTTTTTCAATTATCAGTGCCAATTTTTGATCGATCACAGCCAGCATTTCTGGATCTATTTCTTTGTTCTTGTATTTTTCTTTTTCGTGCAGAAAATTGGGTTCACTGCTGTTTCTAAAAATTAAAAGCAGGGCAATTAAATAGAGAACAAAAGTAAAGGATAAAGCTCCAATGATATAAGATGTATAAGAGGCAACGGTGTAGGCCAGCCATATGATAGCGACACCAATATAGATGCTAAGCGACCAGATATCAATTTTTTTGAAACTTTCCTTTTCTTTGATCTTTTGTATAATCGGTCTTATATATTTTTCGGATAAAATAATATAAACCAGCCATTGAAGATAGATTGCTTTTACAATCCATACTTGCCAAACGGCCTTGTGTTGGACATATGGGTAAAAAAATCCGACTATGGTTATAGCTGTCAGAGAAGGTATAACATGTTTTATCCAATTTTCTTTTTTCTCATTTGATTTTAAATATAAAAAAAGAAATGGACCAATGAGTATGCAGGCAGAAAGTCCGATTTGAATAAAAATATTAGATAGGTTGGGATTGAAATAAAAAAATACAGACTTAATAATTCGGATACTTAAAACCAGCATTAACAGCGATAGAAAGTAGTTTGCAGAATTTTTTTTCCTTGCATTTATGGCAAAATAAAGTGAAAGTATAAAACCATTAAAAGCTCCTAAAGCACTAAGAAAAAAAAGTAATTGATGTGAATCTATCATATTTTTTGTTGAATAAAACGATCTCTTGCATGCATTAAGCGAATATAGGAAATATTTTACGGCAGTTTATTAACTTTCTGCAGCATAAAGAAACACTGATTACAGTTTGTAAGTGTAAAAATTCCAATATTCGCAAAACATATTAATTTGGCAGTAGGAGAAGAGTTTTTCATTTATTCACAAGAAGAATAATATGAATATCCTAAAAAAGAAAAAAGGTCAAATAAACTAAGTTATTTGACCTTTTGTGACCCGACTGGGGCTCGAACCCAGGACCCCATCATTAAAAGTGATGTGCTCTACCGACTGAGCTATCGAGTCATTGTTTTTCTAATGAGGGTGCAAATATAAGGACTTATTTTAGCTTACCGGCCTTTTTTGAAATGATTTTTTGAATAAATTGAAAGTATTTTTGTAAATGTCTATTTATTAGTTGATTGTGTTTCTTTAAATTTTAAAGTAAAATTGATACAACAGGTGTTAATGGAATTATATTTATAAATTATGATTAATAATCTTATATTAGTTCAGTGTAAAATTAAAAATACGAAATGGGAACTTAGGGAGTAACTATATTTCATTTTTTAAACTGACCTCGGTGGTACAAAATTCGAACCACTTGTTGGAAGATTTAAAGATTTTAAATAACGTCTAGCTTTTTTCTAAAATTCTAATTAATTATAGTATTCTATTTTTCTCTCAGCTACAAGAGTTGGCTCTCCTTCTTTTGTTCCTTGAAGATACATGTTGCATTTAATCCAATTATTATGAATATCATATTCGTAAGTATAATAGCGCTCCTTTTGTTTAAGCTTCTGTTCTGGATTATCTGGTATAAACTCTTTTTTAATAATATCTCCTTTCTCATTGTAAGTCTTTTTAAAGCTTTTAGTAGGATTAGCTATCCCTCCTAAACCAGTAATATAACACCTAACTTCATTAACGTAATCCTCTACTGGATGATAAGTATATTCTTCTTTAGCTTTTATTTCTCCACAGCCGTACATAATGATTTGAAGTATTCTGCCTTTAGAATCATAGATATATTTTAATTCAAGATCCTTTCAGAAATTACTTTGCGTTCCCATATCTGTATATGCCATTTTTTGTGATAAATGACCTCCTACTATTTTTTGATTTACAACCTGATTGCTATCATTGTAAAAAAATAATTTACGGGTAAATAAATCGTCACTTACAGGTATTTTACTTTCGATAACAGGAGCAACTCTATAAAAAATGTATTCTTGCTCTTCTAAAATTTGACCATTTTTGTTATAAATATACTTGTATACGTCTTCACTATATTCTTCCCATATCTTATCTCCTATAATCACAGTATCTTTAGGTATTTCAATTTTATTTACCTTAATTAGTAAATTATGATTAGAAATAGGATAATATTGTTTGAGCTTTATTTCTTGTTTGCTTTTTTCATTCCAATCGCTTTCATCATATTTATATTGACGGGATTTCTTTTTATTAATATCAATTATATAACTCTCACCGAATGTGGCTCCTAAAGTTTCTTCAATTCTGCCATGATTATCGAAACGAACATATTTATGACCACGAACGTCATTGTTCATCATAAAATCACTTCGCTCACTATTAGTTAAGCTTTTATTAATTGCATAAGCTTTTAAATAAACAGTTTTTACTGATCCTTTGAAATTCTGCCCTGTATAATTATTCGCTTTTTCTAATAGCAAGCCTGAGTAAGTTATATTTCTTTGAGCACTTGAAGAAATTGAAAATAAGATAAAATAAAAGAAATATCCCAAATATATTCTCATAAATAATAGTATTAATATTTTATGAAAGATAAGTATAAATTGAAAAAGGTAATGATTTAGGGCAAAAAAACTGTATTAATATCATAGTGTAGTTTTTTTTCAAAATTAAAAATCCTTGATGGGATTCGAACCAAAATTACTTGCAAACATTGACACTTTATACAATTAAAGAAATTACCAAGGGTTTTAGCACCATAAAAAAGCCTGCAAAATATACACTTTGCAGGCTTTAATTTTTTGAAGTGACCATGGAGGGATTTGAACCCTCACGCCCTTGCGAGCACCACCCCCTCAAGATGGCGAGTCTACCGTTTCTCCACATGGCCTTAAAAGAAAAAAAGGTCAAGTAAAATAAATTACTCGACCTTTTGTGACCCGACTGGGGCTCGAACCCAGGACCCCATCATTAAAAGTGATGTGCTCTACCGACTGAGCTATCGAGTCATTGCTTTCAAGAAATTTAATTTGTTAATCACAAAATTTGTGACCCGACTGGGGCTCGAACCCAGGACCCCATCATTAAAAGTGATGTGCTCTACCGACTGAGCTATCGAGTCATTTAATTTCTTGAATGCGGGTGCAAATATAAGGAGTTTTTTTTGAAGTTTCCAAGCTATTTTATCATAAATTTGTCTTTTTTTTGGAAAAAATTCCAATTGCTTAGTTTATAAGGTTTTATTAGTATGAAAAAAATAGTGTTATTAGGTTACATGGGTTGCGGAAAGTCAACAATTGCTCAAAATTTATCAAAAACTGCAAATATTCCTTTTTTAGATTTGGATAAATGCATCGAAAAAAGAGCAGATTTATCCATAAATGAAATTTTTGAGAAGCATGGAGAGATTTATTTTAGAAAATTAGAACACGAAATGTTTCTAGAATTACTGCAGTCTGATGAAGAAATTATTATCGGTTTAGGAGGAGGAACACCATGTTATGCTAATAATCATGAATTACTTAAAAGAGACGATGTTGTTTCTGTCTATTTAAAGGCGTCTATTGATACATTATATAATAGATTAATACATAATAAGAGTAAGCGTCCGTTAATCGCTAATATGGACGAAGAAGAAATGAGAGAGTTTATAGCGAAACATTTATTCGACAGAAGTTTTTATTACAACCAAGCACAGCATAAACTTCCGGTTGACGGAAAATCTGTCGAAGAAACGGTTCAGGAGATTTTAGAGCTTTTAGCTTAAAGATGCGTAGTCGCCTTCTTTTGTATTAAATTCAACTTGCACATGCTCTAATAAAGAAGTCGAAAGCGAGATTCCTTTAAAATCTGCCTTTACAGGATATTTTTTATGGTTTCGGTCTACAAGTACTGCGGTTTTGAATTTTTTTAGAGGAACATCTAAGAAATGACGAACCGCATAGATTAAAGTTGTGCCAGAATTTAAAACATCATCAACCAGGACTAATCCTTTATTTTGGTATTCTTCGGTACTTAAAGAAGTTTGTATTGCTTCCTGTGGATTTTGTTTGTTGACTCTTACTTCGCAGATAGAAACTTTTAAAGTTGAAATACCGCGTAGTGCTAAAGCAATTTTTTCAGCAAATACAAATCCGTTAGAAGCGATGCCTGCAATTATCACTTCTTCTTCATCAACAAAAGTTTCGTAAATCTGGTAAGCAATACGTTTTATTTTGTGTTCGATTTCTTGATTGGTAAGGATAATGTTGCTCATGATAATTATTTTTTGCTAAAATAGTGTTTAAATTCTAATTTTTTGAAATTGGAAATTCCAATGTTTAGACTCAAACTTGGAATTTAAATATTGAGATTTTCTAATTGAGATTTAACTTTCCTGTTCTTCATCATCATAAATCTCATCTCCATAATCATCAATGTCTCTTCGGTCTTTTTTCGTAGGACGCCCCGTACCGCTTTTGCGATAATGTTCTTTAGAAAGTTTTAGCAGTTCTAAATGTGCATAAGCTTCAGGCGGCGTTTCATTTTTGCGGTAAATATCTACCAATTTTGCTCCAACACGGCTTTCTGGAATATCTAAAACCGTTATTATTTGAGTAATTTGATCTTTTCTAAAGGTAATTCGATCCGTTGGAAAGACTTCTTTTGAGGGTTTTGCAATCTGTCCGTTTACCGTAATATGATTCTTTTTGCAGGCTTCGGTAACCATGTTTCTGGTTTTGTAATATCGCACGCACCATAAGTATTTATCTACTCTCATAATTTTTCTAAAATCCAAGTTAAATTCTTTACAAAAATAAATCAATATTGTATCTTGCGCACCTAAAAAAAAGCTAATAATGAATAAATTTAAATATTATTTTGTTTTATTACTTGCAGGTATTGCAATTGTTTCTTGTAATAAAAAAGATGATGACGATGTTGTAGTAGAGCCATTGAGAGATTATCAAGAACAATTTAATGTAGATAATGCAGATATTGAAGAATATTTAAAGACAAATTATATAACGGTTGATAATACAACAATGGATGTTACCATGTCACCGATAACAGATGCTGCGGCCCAGCCATCTATTATGTCTTATTTAAATAGCGCGACATTTCCTAAGTTGGTTTTAAGAGATATAGATGTGCATGGAATTAAATATAAAATGTATTATCTGGTTTTAAGAGAAGGTACAGGTCTGGCTCCTATGAATACCGATGGTGTGGTGACTGCTTATAAAGGAGAATATTTAAAACGTGTTGCAAAAACAGATACTGAGGCAGAACATTTAACTACAACAATGTTTGAACAAGTAGTTTATCCTACAGGAATGTTGGATTTGTACAGTACTATCATAGGATGGAGTGAAGTTTTTCCACAGTTTAAAACAGGAACTACAAGTTATAATGCAGATGGTTCTGCAAATTATCAGGATTTTGGTGCAGGAGTATTGTTTATTCCATCTGGTTTAGCTTACTATGCATATCCGCCAAGTTCGAGTTCAATTCCAGCTTATTCACCACTGATTTTTTCAATAAAATTATATAATATTCAAAGATTAGATCACGAAAACAATGGATATACTTCTGCTGGAGTTTTAGTTCCAAATCCTGATGGCGTTTTTGATTATCAAGAAGATATTGATGGAGACGGATATGTTCGCGACTATAGAAATAAAACGTTGTATCCAAATCCTCCGGCTAAGAACCCTGATGATACTGATGGTGATGGAATTCCTGATTTCTTAGATCAAGATGATGACGGTGACGGTTATACTACAAGATTAGAGATTACCAAGCCAACTGATCAAGTTGGATGGGGAACATTAGAAGGACAGCCGTTCTATTTCGGAATAAGTAAATATTATCCTTTTGATCCTGTTTTAGATAATCCGAATACACCAAATGTTGATGAAACTGAGCCTAGAGGTATTCCTGCCTTTTCTGCTTCTGGAACTCCAGATTATACAAGTCCGGGAAGGTTAAGAATTCATCTTGATAAAGATCATCATACGGCGAAATAATTAAGCCGGATTTAAGGTTTAAATTAATTCAAAGCTTATAAAAAAAACACCTGTAATAAACAGGTGTTTTTTTTATGTGCAATGTTTGGGTTTTTCTTTAATCGAAATTTTATAAAAAAATAAAGCCTCGAAATTTAAATTTCGAGGCTTTATTATAAAGTAAGAAAATCTAAAAAATTATTTTCTTTTGATTACTCTTTCTACAGCTTCAACAATAGCTTGATTGTTTAATTTGTATTTCTCCATTAATTGCTCAGGAGTTCCAGATTCTCCAAAACTATCTTTAACTGCAACAAATTCTTGCGGAGTTGGATTGTTTAAAGCTAATACTCCAGAAACACTTTCTCCAAGACCTCCAAGGTAGTTGTGCTCTTCTGCAGTAACTATACATCTTGTTTTAGCAACCGATTTTAGAATAGCTTCTTCGTCAAGAGGTTTGATAGTGTGAATGTTGATTACTTCAGCAGAAATTCCTTTTGCTTCTAATGCTTCAGCAGCGATTAAAGCTTCCCAAACTAAGTGGCCAGTTGCAACGATAGTTACATCTGTTCCTTCGTTTAACATAATTGCTTTTCCAATTACGAAAGGCTCGTCAGCAGGAGTGAAGTTAGCCACAACTGGACGTCCGAAACGTAAGTAAGCAGGTCCGTGGTGATCTGCCAATGCTAATGTTGCCGCTTTAGTCTGATTGTAATCACAAGTGTTGATTACAGTCATTCCTGGTAACATTTTCATTAAACCAATATCTTCTAAGATTTGGTGTGTTGCTCCGTCTTCTCCTAAAGTTAAACCAGCGTGAGAAGCGCAGATTTTTACGTTTTTATCAGAGTAAGCAACAGATTGACGAATTTGGTCGTAAACTCTACCTGTAGAGAAGTTGGCGAAAGTTCCTGTAAAAGGAATTTTTCCTCCAATTGTTAAACCTGCAGCGATTCCGATCATGTTTGCTTCAGCAATTCCGATTTGGAAAAAACGCTCTGGGTGATTTTTTTTGAATTCATCAAATTTTAATGATCCAATTAAATCAGCACAAAGTGCCACAACATTTTCATTTTTCTGACCTAATTCAGTCATTCCCGCTCCAAAACCTGAACGAGTATCTTTACTTCCTGTATTTGTATATTTTTTCATTATTTTTCTTTTGAGATGCTGTTTTCAGTTTTTAAGTCTCAGTATTTTTACTGAATACTTTTTACTGATAACTGATACTTTTTTAATAATCAACTTGATCTTTAGAGTAATTTTGAGCTAATGCTGCTGCCAATTGGTCGTCATTTGGTGCTTTACCGTGCCAAGCGTGAGTATGCATCATAAAATCTACTCCATTACCCATTTCAGTATGTAATAAGATACAAACAGGTTTTCCTTTTCCTGTTCTAGATTTAGCATCATTTAGACCAGCAAGAATAGCATCGATACTATTTCCTTCATTAATTTCTAAAACATCCCAGTCAAAAGCTTCAAATTTAGCGCGAAGACTTCCCATTGGAAGAACTTCGTCAGTTGTTCCGTCAATTTGTTTTCCGTTAACGTCAACTGTTGCAATGATGTTGTCTACTTTTTTAGCAGATGCATACATAATTGCTTCCCAGTTTTGACCTTCTTGTAATTCTCCATCACCATGTAAAGTGTAAACTAAATGATTATCACCATTTAATTTTTTAGCCTGTGCTGCTCCAAGGGCTACAGATAAACCTTGTCCTAATGAACCAGATGCAATACGAACTCCAGGTAAACCTTCGTGAGTTGTTGGATGCCCTTGTAAACGAGAATTTAATAATCTAAAAGTAGCAAGTTCTGATATAGGGAAATAACCGCTGCGTGCTAAAACGCTATAAAAAACTGGAGAGATATGTCCGTTAGAAAGGAAGAAAACATCTTCTCCAATTCCGTTCATATCAAAACCTTCTTTACGGTCCATAATATTTTGATATAGTGTAACCAAAAATTCAGTACAACCTAGTGATCCGCCTGGATGACCAGAGTTAACAGCATGTACCATACGAAGAATATCTCTTCTTACTTGGATAGTTAAATCGCTTAATTGTTGTGTGTTAGGCTTCATTTTATATATAAAAGTTTAAACTGAAGCAAAAGTAAAGGTTATTTTGCGGGGAGACAAATGATTTTTTGGTTTAGTTTGTCTTAAATGTTAAATTCTTCTACTTTATTTATAGATGTTATAATAAAAACAGAAATATTTTAGTGTTGATGCAGTAAGAATAGAAAAAGCCTTGAGATCAAGGCTTTTAGTGTGTAGAAATTTCAAAGGTAATTTTAAGGCTAATTAGTATCGCCTTCGCTGTAATAATTGTTTTCTTCGTCTTCAGAACCTATTTCTTCTTGTTCATCATCAAGTTCATCGCCGGGAATATCTAAATCGTTTCCTAGTTTATCGCTGTTTTGTTTCCACTCATTATCGTTATTTATGTTGAGTGTTCTTTCGTTAGAAATTCCATCGGGATCAATATCTTCCAGCTCGTCGTCTTGGTTGTAGATATCTTCGTTTGCAGGATAATCCATGTTTTCAAGATTTCTTTCAATTTTATCATCCTTGATTTGATCTAATTTTTCTTCAGCATTTATCATGATTTCTATATTTTAATGAATATTTGAGTTGATTTTTTATTTTCTTAAAATTAAGAAATGATACTGCTTGGACTGTTATATTTTTTATGCCTTAATATTGTAGGTTTTACATTAGTACTTCTGAAAAAAAGATTCAAGTTTGTACTCTGTTAATCATTCTTTAATTTTCTAATTGCCAAATTATCTAATTCTCCAAATTAGACTATCTTTGCGCTCTGAAAAAAGAAACAGATGAAGTTTGATTTATTACAAAAAGATCCGCAGTCTAAAGCAAGAGCGGGTAGTATTACTACAGATCACGGCGTAATTGAAACGCCTATTTTTATGCCAGTTGGTACTGTGGCTTCTGTAAAAGGAGTGCATCAGCGCGAACTAAAAGAAGAAATAAATCCAGATATTATTCTTGGAAATACGTACCATTTATATTTACGTCCGCAGACTGAAATTCTTGAAAAAGCGGGAGGATTGCATAAATTCATGAATTGGGATCGTAATATTTTGACCGATTCTGGAGGATATCAAGTGTATTCTCTTTCTTCAAACAGAAAAATCAAAGAAGAAGGTGTAAAGTTTAAATCGCATATTGACGGTTCATATCACTTTTTTACACCAGAAAATGTAATGGAAATTCAGCGTACAATTGGAGCCGATATCATCATGGCTTTTGACGAATGTACGCCTTATCCTTGCGATTACAGATATGCACAGCGTTCTATGCATATGACACACCGTTGGCTGGATCGTTGTATTAATCATTTAGATAAAGTACCTTATAAATACGGATATGAGCAAACGTTTTTTCCGATTGTTCAAGGAAGTACTTATAAAGATTTACGTCGTCAGTCGGCTGAATATATTGCGAATTCTGGTCAGCAGGGAAATGCAATTGGCGGACTTTCTGTTGGTGAACCAGCAGAAGAGATGTACGCAATGACAGAAGTAGTTTGCGAAATCCTGCCAGAAGATAAACCTCGTTATTTAATGGGTGTTGGAACTCCGATAAATATTTTAGAAAATATTGCGTTAGGAATTGATATGTTCGACTGTGTTATGCCAACTCGTAATGCAAGAAACGGAATGTTGTTTACTGCAAACGGAACAATCAATATCAAAAATAAAAAGTGGGAAGCAGATTTTTCTCCAATCGATGAAATGGGATACACTTTTGTGGATACAGAATATTCTAAAGCCTATTTACGTCACTTATTTGCTGCTAATGAATATTTAGGGAAACAAATTGCTACGATTCACAATCTTGGTTTTTATATGTGGTTGGTTCGTGAAGCAAGAAAACATATCTTAGCTGGAGATTTTAGACCATGGAAAGAAATGATGGTTAAAAATATGAGTCAACGACTTTAAAAGTTTTTTGTTTCAGGTTTCAAGTTTCAAGTTCGTACAGTAACATGAAACTTGAAACTTGAAACTTTTTCAAACCTGAAACAAAAATATATGTTATCAATAATAGATAAATACATTTTAAAAAGATATCTGGGAACTTTCTCAATTATGCTGCTTTTGTTTGCGCCAATCGGAATCGTTATTGACGTTTCTGAGAAAGTAAATAAAATGTTGGAAAATAAAATTCCGTTTCCGGATATTGCTTTCTATTATTACAATTTTACAATTTACTTTATCAATTCGCTTTTTCCGATATTTTTGTTTTTATCGGTAATTTGGTTTACTTCAAAATTGGCAAATAATACAGAGATTATTGCAATTTTAAGTTCAGGGATTTCGTTTACACGTTTTTTGCGTCCTTATATTATAGGTGCAACAATAGTTTCGCTTTTTGTATTGTTGATGGGATTTTTTATTGTTCCGGCAGCAAGTGAAGGTTATAATAATTTTCGTTATACCTATTTAAAAGGAAATGGTAAAGAGCTCATGCGGGGCGAAAATACCAATGTTTACAGACAGATTAATGATCATGATTTTATCTTTGTAAATAGTTTTAATGAAGAATCTAAAACAGCTTTTAATTTCTCTTTAGAGCATTTTGAAAAAGAAAAATTAACGTATAAAATTACTGCAAGCCGTATAAAATGGGATCCGAAGAAGAAAACCTATATTTTATACGATTATACCAAAAGAACGGTTGGTGAATTAAATGATGTTATTGAAAAAACGCCGGAGAAAAACGTTCCGTTTAAGTTTGAATTAGCAGATTTGACACCTGTTGTTTACATTGCAGAAACGCTGACTTTAGGAAAATTAATTGATTTTATTGATAAAGAACGCAAAAGAGGTTCTGGGAATATTAATACTTATTTGGTTGTTCTTTATAAAAAGTACAGCGTACCTGTTTCAGCTTTTATTTTAACGATTATTGCCGTTTCAGTTTCTTCTATGAAACGAAGAGGCGGAATGGGAATGAACCTTGCCATTGGTATTGCAATTGCATTTTCATTTGTATTCTTTGATAAAATCTTTGGAACACTTGCCGAAAAATCTACTTTCTCACCTTTATTAGCCGTTTGGTTCCCGAATATAGTGTTCGGTATCATGGCAGTTTACTTACTACGTAATGCGAAACGATAATTTAAAAAGTTATTTAAATCTTCATTTAATTGTTTTTATTTGGGGTTTTACAGCGATTTTGGGCGCTTTAATTACCATTGATGCCGAAAATTTGGTTTGGTTTAGAATGTTAATCGCTATGATTTTTCTTGGCGGATTCATTGCTTTTACAAAACAGTCTTTTCAAGTTCCGATAAAAGAATTTTTTAAGCTGATTTTTGTCGGTTTATTGATTGCATTACATTGGGTTTTCTTTTTTAAAGCCATTCATGTTTCCAATGTATCTATAACACTTTCGATATTTTCACTGGGCGCTTTTTTTGCTTCCTTATTAGAGCCATTATTCTATGGGCGAAAAATATTATGGTACGAAGTTTTCTTCGGATTAATAATAATTGCAGGGTTAGCATTGATTTTACAAGTTGAAATAAAATACCTTACAGGAGTATATTACGCTTTAGCAGCCATAATTTTAGGAGTTATTTTTACGCTGTTGAACGGAAAATTAATTGCAGATCACGAACCTTCTGTAATCACTTTTTATGAGTTTGGAGCTGGTGTTTTTTTTATTTCTATTTATTTTTTATTTCAAGGAAAATTCACTGCAGAATTCTTTCAGTTGTCTTTAAATAATTGGGTTTTATTATTGATTTTGGCATCAATTTGTACGGCATATGCGTTTACTGCTTCGGTAAAAGTAATGCAGCGATTAACACCCTATACAGTAATGTTAACCACTAATTTAGAGCCTGTTTACGGAATCGTTTTGGCTTATTTTATTCTTGGTGGAAAAGAAAAAATGAGTGTCGAATTTTACATCGGAGCCGTAATAATTATTATAACGGTAATCCTAAATGGAGTCTTTAAACATTATCAAACAAAGAAAGAAAACTTGTAATAGTTTACTTATTTTTAAATTGCATTTTTATACTTTAAATAACAATTAACTTCGCCAATGATATAATATTTTTATATTTGCGGTTCGATTTACAAACAAAATTCAAAAATCCATGGAATATTTAGATTTTGAGCTTCCAATTAAAGAACTTGAAGAACAGTTAGAAAAGTGTGTAATTATTGGAAAAGAATCTGACGTTGACGTGACCCCAACGTGCAAGGAAATCAATAAGAAATTAGAGCAAACTAAGAAAGATATATACAAAAACCTTACGGCTTGGCAGCGTGTACAATTGTCAAGACACCCAAATAGACCTTATACTTTAGACTATATCAAAGCAATCTGCGGTGATACTTTCTTAGAACTTCATGGAGACAGAGGTTTTAAAGATGATAAAGCAATGGTGGGCGGACTTGGAAAAGTAAACGGACAATCGTTTATGATCATTGGCCAGCAAAAAGGTTTTAATACAAAAACACGTCAATACCGTAATTTTGGTATGGCAAATCCAGAAGGATACCGTAAAGCTTTGCGTTTGATGAAAATGGCAGAGAAATTCGGAATTCCAGTTTTAACTTTAGTAGATACTCCGGGTGCTTATCCAGGATTAGAAGCTGAGGAAAGAGGACAAGGAGAAGCTATTGCTAGAAATATTTTCGAAATGGTTCGTTTGCAAGTGCCAATTATCACAATTATTGTAGGTGAAGGTGCTTCTGGAGGAGCTTTAGGAATTGGTGTTGGTGATAAAGTATATATGTTAGAAAATACTTGGTACTCTGTAATTTCTCCAGAATCTTGTTCTTCTATTTTATGGAAAAGCTGGGAGTACAAAGAGCGTGCAGCAGAAGCTTTAAAACTGACTTCTTCTGACATGAAAAAACAAAAATTAGTTGATGATGTTATTCCAGAACCATTAGGAGGAGCGCACTATGACCGTGAAACTACTTTTAAAACAGTTATTGAATACATTACTAAAGGATATAATGAATTGAAAGATTTATCAACAGCTGACTTAATTGCCCAAAGAATGGACAAATACAGTAATATGGGCGAGTATAAAGAGTAAATTCATATTAAATGTTTAAAAATCCGAAGCCCTGCGGTTTCGGATTTTTTTTTGGTTATCAACAAAAAAAACTTATTTATAAACAACTGAATAGTTATAACTCGATAGTAGAATTTTTTTAAATTTTGCTACTTTCGCTATATGGAAAATTTCAAAAACTTTAGTCCTGTAAAGGTCGACAAAACTACTATTATCAATCTAGAAAAAGGAAAATTGCCTCCGCAAGCTGTTGATTTAGAAGAAGCTGTGTTGGGTGCAATGATGATTGATAAAAAAGGGGTCGATGATGTAATTGATATTTTGCAGCCCGATGCTTTTTACAAAGACGCGCACAGACATATTTTTGAAGCGATTTTACAGCTTTTTACCGAAACGCAGCCAATCGATATCCTGACAGTTTCGACTCAATTAAAGAAAAATGGAAAGTTGGATGTAGCTGGTGGAGATTTTTATCTGATTCAGCTTACACAGAAAATTGCCTCTTCGGCGCATATCGAATTTCACTCGCGAATCATTCTTCAAAAATTTATCCAACGAAGTTTGATTAGAATTTCTTCTGAAATTATTGAAGAATCGTATGATGAAAGTGCCGACGTATTTGATTTGTTAGATAAAGCCGAATCTAAATTATACGAAGTAACACAAGGAAATATCAAGCGTAGTTCTGAAACAGCACAAAGTTTAGTTTTACAAGCTAAAAAGAAAATTGAAGAGATTTCTAAAAAAGAAGGATTAAGTGGTGTCGAAACTGGTTTTCATAATCTGGATAAGTTAACGTCTGGATGGCAGCCAAGTGATTTAATTATTATTGCGGCCAGACCCGCGATGGGAAAAACTGCATTTGTACTTTCTATGGCCAGAAATATTGCTATCCAATATGGTCATGGAGTAGCTTTGTTTTCTCTAGAGATGGCATCTGTTCAGTTAATTACCAGGTTAATTTCTTCTGAAACAGGATTATCATCAGAAAAATTACGTACAGGTAAATTAGAGGCCCATGAATGGACAATGTTGAGTACCAAAGTAAAAGATTTAGAGAAAGCACCTTTGTTTATTGATGATACACCCTCACTTTCTATTTTCGATTTAAGAGCAAAATGCCGTCGTTTAGCTTCGCAGCATGGTATCAAAATTATTATTATAGATTATTTGCAGTTGATGACTGCGGGAGGAAATAATAAAGGAGGAGGAAATCGTGAGCAGGAGATTTCGACAATTTCCCGAAATTTAAAAGCTTTGGCAAAAGAACTTAACGTTCCAGTTATTGCACTTTCTCAGTTGTCGCGTGCCGTTGAGACGCGTGGTTCTAGTAAAAGACCTTTGCTTTCGGATCTTCGTGAATCTGGAGCAATTGAGCAGGATGCCGATATCGTTTCGTTTTTATACCGACCAGAATATTACAAAATTGAAGAATGGGATGATGAAGAAGCTTCGCCAACTGCTGGTCAGGCTGAAATTATGATTGCAAAACACCGTAATGGTGGTATTGAAAACATACGTTTGAAATTTTTAGGACATTTAGGAAAATTTGATAATCTTGATGAATTTACAGGTGGTTATGATGATTTACCGTCAAAAATGAACCATGATGACAGCTCTTTCGTAACGAAAAACCTGCCCTCGGCCAATGAAGCTTTTGGAAGCAATTTGAACGATGACGATGATGATAGTGATGTTCCATTTTAATAAATAGTAAAGCCTTATTTTTTAAGGCTTTTTTTATGTATAATTGTTACTTTTCTTAATAAAATTTTTTAGCTTAGCTAAACCAATTATAAAATTATTAATTAACCAAAAACAAATTAATTATGTCTGAAAAAGGAAATCTAGGAAAGTTAGGAAGTGTTGAAGTTCCGTTGTCTGAAGGAAAAAAGTGGGCCCAAAAATATAAAAAGGCGCCGGGGCTTGAAGAAGATGGAAAAAATAAGGTAGATGCTTATTTAATTCCGTTAACTACTTTAAGACTTGTGTTAGATCAAGACATTGATGCTGTTCGTGCTTACAAAGGTATTAACAATGCTGGACAGCAAGTACTTATGTTTGTTGGAACAAAATATGATCCAGAAACAAATATTTACAGAGATGTATTTAAAGTAGGAGCAGAAGGAACAGAAAATGCTGGAGACGGTGTTGTGTATGATATGACAGAACCTTGCCCTCCAAATGGTGATCCAAATAGTCCTATGAATTCTTAAATGATGTATTCTATTGTTGCGAAATTAGGTTACTTATTTTTAATAATTAACTTTATTCTTTACAGTATAGGCTTTTCCAAATTTGGAAAAGCCTATAAAATTTTTACATGTTATCTTGGTTTGCTCGTTTTTGTGCAGTTGACTTGTGTAGTTTTACTGTATTTTAAAATGTCAAATCTATATATGTCACATCTTTATTTTGTGGGACAATTACTGTTGATGGGATTTTTCTATTATACACTAGCAAAAAATACCATCGATAAAAAAATCATATTAGGAGGAATTATCGCTGGTATTTTAGTGTTGATCGTTCAATACGGTTTAGATCCAAGTCTGTTTTTTAAATTTAATCTGCTTGAAATTACAGTTACTTCATTGTTAGTGGTGTTTTTTGCACTTTTTCATTTATATAATATGCTTACAAGTACCAAAGAGTATTATTATATTACAGTTGGAATCATAATTTACTTATTGACGAGTACAATATTGTTTTTAGTTGGAAACTTGACCATCGGATTAAGCGAGAATTTTAAATTTCTCACTTGGACATTAAACGCTGTCTTAGTATTAATGAATCAGCTTTTTATTTTATATGAATGGAAAATCAGCTTTTCTAAAAAAGCAGTTCCGCTAAAACAAAAAGAATAGTTAGTTAAAAAGAGAAGTTGTAAAAAAATAAAATAGTAATTGATATGAATATAAATTCAATTTCTGAAAAAGAGATAGTTGCTATAATTTTATATGCATCACTCTTTTTTATGGTTTTGGCAGTATGTTTAATTGTGTTTTTCTATTTTTCAAGAAAAAAGATAATCCAAAAAGAATTAGAAAATAAAAACTTGGAAATTCAATATCAAAGAGAACAATTACACGCTGTAATTGTAACTCAAGAAGAAGAGCGAAAAAGAATCGCACAAGATCTTCATGACGATATTTCTTCAAAACTTAATATTGTTTCTCTCAACAGCCATTTGCTTACAGCTCCAAATCTGACTTCAGAAGAAACAGCAGAAATCACAAATAATATTATTGCTCTTACTACTAAAGCACTTGAAAATTCAAGAAAAATTGCGCATAATTTATTGCCTCCAGTCTTTGAAAAATTTGGACTTAATGCCGCAATCGAAGAATTATGCGAAGAATTTGAAAGCAGTAAATCCGTTAAGGCATACTATAAAAATGAAATTGATTTTGATGATAAAGATATCGACAGGCAATTGCATGTTTTTAGAATTTTGCAAGAATTAATGAACAACTCAGTTCGTCATGGTAAGGCCGCCGAGATATGGATTGTTTTTAAAATTGTAAACGGAATTAATAGTTGTCATTATGAGGATAACGGAATAGGTTTTGACTCTAAAAATCAAGAAAATCAAAAAGGTCTTGGAATGAAAAATATAGAAAGTCGAATTTCTTTTTTAGACGGAACAATTGATTTTGAATCTGAAATAGGAAAAGGAATTGCAGTAAATTTTACTTTTTAAGTTAAAAACAAGAAAAAATACCTTTTTTCAGGTAATAATTTTTTGTGTTTATGCTTTTTTCATTTCATATTTCGTAATTTCGACAAACCAAAAACGACCAAAACCAAAAAAAATGAATCCCGCTATTAAAATTGCATTAGTAGATGACGAAATTTTATTTCGTAAAGGAATTGCTTTTTTACTGCAAAGAGAAGATAATATTGATATTGTTTTTGAAGCATCTAACGGCGAAGAATTAATCGAACTACTGAACAAAGCTGAGTCTAAACCTGATATTATTATCATGGATTTGAAAATGCCAGTCCTAAATGGCGTTGAAGCAACAAAAATAATAAGAAAATCTTTTCCCGAAATTAAAATTATAGCTTTGACAAGTTATGATACTAAGTCTTTCATCGCCAACATGATTCAAGTTGGGGCTGTAGCTTATTTAATTAAAAATACAACACCAAAAGATTTAATAAAGACCATCAATGAGGTAGCTCTAAAAGGTTTTTATTATAACGAAAGTGTTTTAAAAACTATTCAGGAAACAATCGTTTCTCAAAAGAATTCGAAGGGATGTCTTGAAACTAGTTTTCTCTCTCCACGCGAAATAGAAATACTCCAGCTCATTTGTCAGCAGAAAACTACTTCTGAAATTGCAGATCATCTTTTCCTAAGTCCAAGGACTGTAGAAGGACATAGAAACAATTTACTTCTTAAAACTGAATCTAGAAATATTGCGGGTCTGGTGGTATATGCGATCCAAAACGAAATTGCAGTGCTAACTTTATAGTTTGTAATTTAAGCAGTCAGAAATTGAATTGATAATACGTAGTAAAGTATAATTGTCAATACTAATACGCATAAACCTATTTTCTGCATTACATTTAACCCCTTTGGTTGATTTTTACTATCATTAAACTTCATGGTGGTGGTTTTTTATTGATTAGTTTTATCATTTGGGTTAGCAAATGTAAAGAGATTTTATAGTTGTCAAATACGTGTTTTTACGTGTTTTTTGTTAAAATTGATATTTTTTTACTCATTTTTTAACATTTATTAAACTTAGAAAAAGATGAATTGAAGAAGCTTTTTAAAGTCTTACTTTATATCTTTACTTAAAATGATTTTTTAATGAAAAAGAGTTTCTTCTATCTATTCATATTATTGGTTTCTTTTACAGCCAAAGCTTCTTTTATCCTGATTCCGATGGATGAAACTACCCAGCAAAATCACTTAAAAGCTTATGGTATAACATATTGGTGTTTAAGTAGAGATTACAAAGCAAGCTGGCTTTTAAATTATAGAGGCGGTTCTTTCTTACTGCCTGATGCCGAAGAAATTCGTAAAGAATGTAAAATCCGCGGCGTTAGTTTTGAAATTATTTCTGATGGAGAACAAACTCAGATTTTAAATGAAATTTCAAGTCCATCACAGAATATGGAATCTGTAATTTTAGAAAAAGCACCTAAAATTGCGGTTTATACTCCAAAAGGAAAACAGCCTTGGGACGATGCAGTTACGCTGGTGCTGACTTATGCAGAAATTCCTTTTACACCAATCTATGACGAAGAAGTATTAACTGACCAATTACTGCTTTATGATTGGCTGCACCTGCATCACGAAGATTTTACGGGACAGTATGGTAAATTTTATGCTGCTTACAAAAATACACCTTGGTATATTGATCAAAAAAGAGATGCTGAAGCATTGGCAGCAAAACTTGGTTACGCAAAAGTTTCGCAGGAAAAAGGAGCAGTAGCTAAAAAAATTAGAGATTTTGTAATAGGTGGCGGTTTTATGTTTGCAATGTGTTCGGCTACAGATAGTTTTGATATTGCACTTGCCGCTGACGGAGTAGACATCTGCGAGACAATGTTTGACGGTGATCCAAGCGAATCAAATTACCAATCAAAACTAAATTATAGTAACTCTTTTGCTTTCAAGAATTTCACTCTGGAAAGAAAACCAGAAGTATATGAATTCTCAGATATTGATATGACGATAAAACGAAGAATTCCGATGGAAAAAGATTATTTTACTTTGATGGAATTCTCAGCAAAATGGGATCCAATTCCGAGTATGCTTTGTCAAAATCATACACAATTGGTAAAAGGTTTTATGGGACAGACAACTTCTTTTGATTCTTCGTTAATTAAATCAAACATCTTAGTTATGGGAACTTGCGAATTTAATGGAGAAGCACGTTACATACATGGTGAAAAAGGAAAAGGAATGTTTACTTTTTTCGGTGGTCACGATCCAGAAGATTTTCAGCATCAAGTAGGAGATCCTCCAACGGTCTTGGATCTTCATCCAAATTCTCCAGGATATCGACTAATTTTGAATAATGTTTTATTTCCTGCCGCGAAAAAAAAGAAACTTAAAACTTAATTGACAGAGAATTCAAACCAAATCGGAATATGATCCGAGATATTTCGAGCTTCTTGTAACGAATCAAAATCTTTATAAAATAAAATTGTACCAGAATTGTAAAGTTTTATACGATTTTGAGGATAAAAAATATTATCAAACTCAGATGCTAGACAAATATTGTTTTGGCATTTTTGTTTTAAAGTCGTTTTTTGATTTTTTAAAACCGATTCATATCCTTTTTTCTTAAGAGGATAAAATACAGTATGTGATTGCGGACAGTTAAAATCTCCTAAAAAGATCAGATTTAGCTGTGGGTATTGATCAGGTAGAAATTTAAAATACTTAATTTCCGTTTCAGGCTGTTTACTTTTCGTTATTGCATGAAAATTAACTAGCGTAAAACTTTTTTTATCAATTTCAAAAGTAGCGTAATAGGGTTCACGATCAATTTCGAGAGTGTACTTCTTTTCAAGCCAAGGAGAGCCTTTTAACTTTAGTTTTTTGGTTTTCCAGATATAAGCATATCTTTCTCGTTTATAACTGCTGCTAGAAGTGGGGTCGCTGATGCTGTAATCCCATTTAGTGCCTTTTTCATTTAGCAAAGCAGCGAGTTTAGCTACAGTTTGAGCGCCGCCATAGCCAGCTACAACTTCTTGAATGGCAATAATGTCAAAGTCGGCGACTTTATTAGTGATGAATTTTAAATCTGCTTCAGATTTTGATTTTCCAAAATTTTCAAGATTCCAAGAAAGTATTTTGGTTTGAGAAAAAGAAAAAAGTGTAAAGAAAACGAATAAAAGACCGAAGATTTTTTTCATGCTGTATTTAAAAAGCAAATATAATCAATTGAATTTTGGTCAAGATTTTCTCTTGAGTGTTTTCTATTTTAAAAACAATGATACTGCTAATCTTTAATATTTTTTATATCTATTTTTTAATGCCGTTCCGATAATAATAATTTGTAGAACAAGCAAAGCAGGAATAAATATAATTTTCCAATCAATTTCCAGCCATCCCGTTTTTTCTGATATAAACGCAAAACTTATTGAAAGGAAAAGACAAAGAAGCATTGTTTTAATGATAATTTTATTTTGAATGGTGTTAATCTTTGATGGAAAATTAACTCTATATCTTGGTTTCATGGTTTAGTCGATAGGTTTAAACAAATTTAGACCTATAAAAACGCATTTCCTTACGGGATTCCGTAAAAGCATAAAAAAATTATACTAACCCAAAATCCTTAGCAATAGCAATCAAATGCACATTATTATTTGCTTTAAAATAAATTTTTAGTTTATTAATGCGTTTTTCTATACTGCTAGTACCATTTGGCGTAATAGCCAAGTCCTTAAATTCTTTAGAAATATGCTCTAAAATATATCCTTTAGAAAGCAGCTTTAAAATCGAAATGTCATAAGATTCGATTTCAATTAAAGTTTTATCATTAAAATTAAAAGAAAGATCCGAAGAAAGTATTCTTTCCTCATTTCTAAAAGTAGCTTCAATCGCGTTTTTTAATTCTGTAATGCTGTTTCTTCCTTTAGAAACATAAGCATTTATTCCAAGATCATTAAAAAGCGATTTGATTCTAAAGTTTTTATCCTCTATAGAAAAGACAATTTTTTTTAAATTATCCTGTACTTTGTTGGCCGCTTCAATCAATTCTTCTCCAGAATTTAATGTCGTTTTTCTGTGATCTGATTTAAAAGAAAGATCACTTATCAACAAGTCATAAGGTTCATTATCGTTTAAAGCTTTTTTTATTCTTATCAAGCCTTCATCACAATATTTTACGTGATGAATAGTAGGGATTTGAAGTTCTTCCAGAACTTGTATAACCGCTATACTAATGCTGTCTAAATCTTCTGCTACTAAAACTTTTTTGTACATATTTTACTCTTTTAGATCTGAAATACCATACTTAATCTGAAGTATGTTTTAATTAGATTACAAATTTAACAGTTCTTTTTTTACCTTTATTACGGTTTTCCACATTTTATACTTCATTTGGTAAAATAATTAGTTTCTCTTTTTCAATGATCTTTCGCAAGACGCCGTATTACTCAATTAATTTACAAGAAACAGGTAATTTAAAACAAGAAAAAATCAACAGAAAAAGATTGTTTTATTAGATAGGAAATTTGAAAAACACTTTAAAACCCTGATCTTTTGTGGATTTTATTTCGACTTTACCTTTAATTTTTAAAATTCGGTATTCAACATTATAAAGTCCATTTTTAAAAACAATTTTATCAGATTCTATCCCTTTTCCGTTGTCAGTGTAATTTACAGCAATACTTTTTTCTGTCTTTTTGAAATTTATTCCCACAAGAGTTGCTTCACTATATTTTCTCATATTAACGAGGAGTTCTTGTAAAACTCTGTAGAGCGTAATCTTTTTGTTTTTATCGACTTCATTCCATGAAATGGTGTCTAGTCCGTTTAAAATTAAATTGATGTTTGGAGTACTAAAACCAGAAATCATTTCTTTTAATGAAGAAATGTAATTTTCATCAGTAGTAATAATACCATTTTCTTTAGAAATATCTCGTGTTCGTGCATAAATTGCATCAA
Organism: Flavobacterium artemisiae; assembly: GCF_042678225.1. NCBI lineage: Bacteria > Pseudomonadati > Bacteroidota > Flavobacteriia > Flavobacteriales > Flavobacteriaceae > Flavobacterium > Flavobacterium artemisiae. Next base: position 489,521 of record NZ_JBHUDZ010000002.1, read on the forward strand.
GATTTTGAAGCAATTGTTCTTTATTTTCATTTAGAGCCAAGTTTTTATTTTCGGCAAAAGCCATTGTGTGGTAAATATCATTGGCTAATTCATCATGAAGTTTTTTAGAAATTCGGGTTTCACTTCTATAAGTTGCTTCAATTTTCTCACGATTCGATTTAGACGTGAGATAAAAATATAATATTAAAACCATGCACAAACTTAAAGCTATGATGATGTAGGAAATAATATTTCGATTTTTTTGCCTTTCCAGCTTTAAATCATTTTCCGTTTTGTTTGTTTTTAGTTTTAAATTTTCTTCCTTTTCGAGTTTTGAATCGTATTTAATTTTTGCAAACTGATTTTTTGCCTTTTGTCTTACTTCATAAATACTATCTGTTAGATTAACATATAAAAGTGAATATTTTTTTAGTTCGTCATTCGAACTGTTTTTGATTAATATTTTTAATGAAGATTGCTTCCTCTCAATATAATGCAGTTGATTAAATATAGTATAAGCTCCTAAAGCATTTTTTTTCGAAAGCAATACGTTGTTGTTTTCATCATAATATCTTGCAAGATGCAGTTTGCTGATTGCAATTCCGAGTTTATCATCTATTTCAGTTCGTATTTTTAAACCTTGATGTAAGTATTGAATCCCACGCGGATCGTCTAATCTAAAATAACATACGCCAATATTATCAATTACTTTTGCAAAAATTTCTCTTTTTTGCTGCGTTTCTTTTTTTGTAGAAAGTCTTAAAAAAATCTGTAATGCTTCATCGTATTTGTTTTGTTTCATCAACACCCATGCAATGTTGCTTTTAGTAGATTGCTTTCTCCATTCATCAGTTTCCAATCCTAATGCCTTATTGTAGTTTAATAATGCATTCGTATAATCATAAGTGTATAGATAATTTGTACCTAAAGTAGTGTAAGTATTCCAGGCATTTTCTGATTTTGTAATGTATTTAAGATAAGGAATTGCTGCCGTAATAGTAGTTTCGCTTCCAATGTAATCGCCATGATTGAGCTGAATTTCGGCCATGTTGTTTAAAATACTAACATAATTTTCAGTATCAATTTTCGGATTACAAAGTAACTTGGCCTTATTATAATAAAAGAATGCGCTGTCTGTATTTTTACAATTTTTATTAAACTGATCTGCTTTTGTTATTAATGTAGAAATTAAAATTCTATTATTTTCTGCCGCGTCCAAAGATGCCTTGTTTTGACAAGAGAAAATAGTAATTAAAAAGAAGGTTGTATATAGAAAAAATGCTATTCTTTTTGGTATCATGCGCCAAAAATAGATAAATATAAATTCCTTGAAAGAGTAGAAATACGGTATTTTAAAATATTTTCAATTGAAATTTTTCTGATTTCTCATTTTGAGGAATATACAAAAAGCCTTCAATTTTAGAAGGCTTTTGTGGTGTTGTGAGTTGTAAATTTAATCTTTATAAAATTATACGGCTCTCAATCCGGTAGTAATAGCAAGTCTATTCCAGGCATTAATAGTAATAATGGCAAGGATAATTTCAGCAAGATATTTTTTGTCAAACAATCTTGCAGCGTTTTGATATACTTCATCAGAAACGTGATTGTTTATTAAAGTTACTTCTTCTGTCAATGCTAGAATAGCTTTTTCTTCTTCTGTATAAACATCTGCTTCACGCCATGCGCTTAATAGATAAATACGTTGCTCTGTTTCACCATACTTTCTTGCATCTGCCGTGTGCATATTGATACAAAATGCACAGCCATTTACTTGCGAAGCACGAATTTTAAGAAGTTCTTTGTGAGTATTTGTCAATGAAGTTGAAGAAATATATTTTTCTAAATTCATTAATGCTTGATATGCCTCTGGAGCAACATTCGGGATAACAATTCTTGATTCCATTTTTGATATGTTTTAAAGTTTGATACAAAGTTCAGTTATCTATACTTTAAAAATCTTGAACTACTTCAAGAAATAAAAATTACAATTTTCCAGACCTGATTTTACTCATGAATTCAGCAGAAAAATCTAAATAGGAGGCAAGCATATATTGTGGAACGCGCTGAACGAAATCAGGCTGTTGATTTTTAAAGTGATTGTATCGTTCTTCTGCAGACATGGTAAACAAAAATTTAATTCGCATTTGTGCCGCACCAAAAGCTTTTTGTGCCACTATTCTAAAGTACTTTTCAAGACTTGGAATTTGAACTAATATCGATTCCAAGGTAGATTTTTCAATAGCAATAACTTCCGTCGTTTCTACAGCTTGAATATAAAAGTGAGAAGGAGTGTGGTTGTGATAACTCAAGTAATCTGTAATCCACCAGTTCTCGACACCAAATTGCAATGTTTGTTCTGTGCCTTTGGGATTAATTATATATTGGCGCATACAGCCTTTTACAACAAAATACATTGTATTGCAGATTTGTCCTTCCTGTAAAACGTGATCTTTTCTTTTAATTTGAGAATTTCTCAAACTAGATTCAATTATATCAATTTCTGAAGAATCAAGATCAATAAACTTTTTTATATGGTGTACAAGCTCGTTAGGCATTATTGAATGTTTATAAAGGTTGGGTCTATCTCTTAATTATGGAAAATAATTTCAAAGTTACTATTTACTTTTATACCATCACTTACAGCAGCTTCCCAATGTGCATGTTTAACAAATTCAGTAATTTGATTAATTAGGAAGTTATTGAAGTATTCATTTTTTGAATTTTTAAATTCGATCTTTATAGTAATATTAGATATTGAATTATTTCTATTGATAGTGAATTTAGTTTTGGCATAAAAATCTCTTTTTTCATTGCTTTGAATGAAATTTTTAGGGAATACAAAGGAAGAGAAAAAATCTTTTTGGATTTCAATCTTTTGCTCTAAAAAATCGCCGGCTTTTGGATAAATCAAACAGTAATTATCTACGCCAAATGGATATTCAAAAGGAATTTCTATTCTGCTCATCACGTACAAACTGTCCGCGGTTTTAGTAATCTTCTTAATGAAGTTTTGCCCATATTTTTCCTTCAGTAGTGCATTAGATGCTTTGCAGTAACAGTTTGATATTAATGGATATCTAGTTTTATCATCTAAAATCCAAGACGGATCTAAATCACGAGATTCGGAAAAGTTAATTTCTTTTTCTTTTAGTAAACTTATTAAATGGGAGTAATGCCTGTTGTAATCGCTGTCAAGATATCCTTCGGGTAGTAATTCGTAAAATACTTCTTGTTTTTTAAAATCAATTTTGGCTCTTTTAATATCGGTGAAACAGTTTATATCACGTTTATCAATTTGCCCAATTATTGTCTGGATGGAATTTTTGTCTAGATTTTTCTCTTGAGCTTTTACAAAAAGTATTTGTACTATGAATAAAATGGCAAATAGCTTCTTCATCTCTTAATTGTGTGTTGGCATGGAAAGATAATAAAAACAAAAAACCATCCGATGTGTCGGATGGTTTTTCTATGATAAGTAAGTAATGTAAATTGAGTTTATAAAACGTTTATTTTACTTTATTAAGAATAGCTTTGAAAGCTTCTGGGTGGTTCATAGCTAAATCTGCAAGAACTTTACGGTTCAATTCGATTCCGTTAGCTTTAACTTTCCCCATGAATTGAGAATAAGACATTCCCTCTAATCTAGCTCCAGCGTTGATACGTTGAATCCATAAAGAACGGAAATTTCTTTTGTTTTGTTTTCTATCGCGGTAAGCGTAGCACATTGCTTTCTCTACTGCATTCTTAGCAACTGTCCAAACGTTTTTACGTCTTCCAAAGAAACCTTTGGCTTGCTTCATTATTTTTTTTCTTCTTGCTCTTTTAGCAACTGAATTTACCGATCTTGGCATAATTTTAATGTGTTTTTGTAGCAGGCGTCCTGAATTGAATCAAAGGAACTTCAAAGCCATACTCCAAGGTTATATAAATAATTTTTTAACCTAAAGAATTATTAGATAATTCTTAATTGTTGTTTAATGCTTTTCATATCTGTTTTGTGAACTAGCGCTGAGTGTGTCAAAGCTAATTTACGTTTTTTAGATTTTTTAGTCAAGATGTGACTTTTAAAAGCATGCTTTCTTTTAATTTTTCCAGAGCCAGTAACTTTAAAACGTTTCTTAGCGCTAGATTTTGTTTTCATTTTAGGCATTTTTCCTAGTGTTTTAATTTATTCTTACTTACTTATATTTTTGTTTCATGTTTACAGTTTCAACTTAACAAAGCTGAAACTGTAAACTGAACACTATTTTTTCTTCTTCGGAGCGATGAACATAATCATTCTCTTTCCTTCCAAAACTGGCATAGCTTCAACTTTACCATGTTCTTCCAAATCTTGAGCAAGACGCAATAATAGAATCTGACCTTGATCTTTATAAATGATCGAACGACCTTTAAAGAAAACGAAAGCTTTTAATTTTGATCCTTCTTTTAAGAATTTCTCAGCATTCTTTCTTTTAAACTCGTAATCATGCTCATCAGTCTGAGGACCAAAACGAATTTCTTTTACAACAACTTGAGAAGATTTAGCTTTTAATGCCTTGTCACGTTTCTTTTGTTCGTAAACGAATTTCTTGTAATCCATGATTTTACAAACCGGTGGATCAGCATTAGGTGAAATTTCAACTAAATCCAATTCAAATTGGTCAGCTAAACGTAGCGCATCAGCTAGTTTAAAAACACCAGGCTCGATGTTTTCACCAACTAGTCTCACTTCTTGTACCCCACGAATAAAATTGTTTATTCTGTGTGCGTCTTTTTTTTCTACTCGAGGTTGAGAACCTCTGTTACTTTTTATTGCTATGACTTTCTAATTTAAGTTAAACTGTAAATACTTTTAATGTCTTATTTATTTCTTCGTTTACAATTCTGACAAATTCTTCAATTGTAACTGTGATATTTCCTTTTCCTTCCTGACCGTGACGACGAATAGAAATAGTTCCGTTTTTCTCCTCTTCTTCACCTACAATCAGCATAAATGGCGTTTTCTGCATTTCTGCATCCCTAATTTTCTTACCGATAGTTTCATTTCGGTTGTCAATTAGGGCGCGAATTTCGTGATTTTCTAGCAAATCTAAAACTTTTTTAGCATAATTTTCGTATTTCTCGCTCAAAGACAAGATAATAGCTTGCTCAGGCATAAGCCAAAGTGGGAAATTTCCTGCTGTATGCTCAAGTAAAATTGCTATAAAACGTTCCATAGATCCAAAAGGAGCTCTGTGAATCATAACAGGGCGATGTAATTCATTATCAGCACCTTTGTATGTCAATTCAAAACGTTCCGGTAAGTTGTAATCTACCTGAATTGTTCCTAACTGCCATTGTCTTCCTAAAGCATCTTTTACCATGAAATCCAGTTTCGGGCCGTAAAAAGCAGCTTCGCCATATTCTACAACTGTATTCAGGCCTTTGTCTTTAGCAGCATTGATAATAGCGTTTTCAGCTTTCTCCCAGTTCTCATCTGTACCAATATACTTTTCCCTGTTTTCTTGATCTCTTAGTGAAATCTGAGCAGTAAAGTTTTCAAAACCTAAAGAACCAAATACATATAGTACAAGGTCGATTACTTTTTTAAATTCTTCATCTAATTGCTCTGGAGTACAGAAAATATGCGCATCATCTTGAGTAAATCCTCTAACACGAGTTAAACCGTGTAATTCTCCAGACTGCTCATATCTATATACAGTACCAAATTCAGCATAACGCTTAGGTAAATCTTTATATGACCAAGGTCTTACGTTGTAAATTTCGCAGTGGTGAGGACAGTTCATTGGTTTTAATAAAAACTCTTCACCTTCTGCAGGCGTATGAATTGGCTGAAAACTGTCAGCTCCATATTTAGCGTAGTGACCAGAAGTAACATAAAGTTCCTTTTGACCAATATGTGGACTTACAACTTGCTCGTATCCAGCTTTCTTCTGTGCTCTTTTTAAAAATTGCTCTAAACGATCTCTAAGTGCAGCGCCTTTTGGTAACCATAAAGGTAAACCTTGCCCCACTTTTTGAGAGAAAGCAAATAACTCAAGTTCTTTACCTAACTTACGGTGATCACGACGTTTTGCTTCTTCAAGAAGTTCAAGATATTCAGTTAAATCTTTTTGTTTAGGAAAAGAAGTTCCATAAATACGTGTTAACTGTTTGTTTTTCTCGTCACCTCTCCAGTAAGCACCCGCAACACTCATGATTTTTACAGCTTTGATAATTCCAGTATTCGGAATATGTCCACCACGGCATAAATCAGTAAAAGTTGCATGATCGCAAAAAGTAATTGTTCCGTCTTCAAGATTAGAAATTAATTCTGTTTTGTAAACGTTGTCTTTATACATTTCTAAAGCCTCAGCTTTAGATACCGGACGCATTTTGAAATCGTATTTTCCTCTTGAAATTTCAAGAATACGATCTTCGATTTTTTTGAAATCAGCCTCAGAGATTTTCTGATCTTCAAAATCAACATCATAATAGAAACCATTAGCAATTGCAGGTCCAAGAGTTAGTTTGATTCCAGGGTACAATTCCTCAAGAGCCTGAGCCATTACGTGCGAAGTCGAGTGCCAGAAAGCTTTTTTACCTTCAGCATCATTCCAAGTATATAAAATAAGATTACCGTCGGTCGTTAATGGAGTCTCGGTTTCAATAGTTGTCCCATTAAAAGATGCAGAAATAACATTTCTTGCAAAACCTTCGCTAATGTTTTTAGCGACCTCCATTGGAGTTACGCCTGAAGCGAACTCTCTAATTGACCCATCGGGTAAAGTAATCTTGATCATTGTTTATAATTTTGTGAATGCAAATATACATGATTACAAAAACACATACAATATATAAGTAGAACTTTACTCTATTATATATAAGTGTAATTCTAATTTCGAACCCGACAGGTTTTCAAAACCTGTCGAGTTTATTTTTATACATATATATAAGTATAGTTGTTTAGTCTCCTAACAGGTTTCCAAAACCTGTTAGGTATAGATCAATATCAAGATAAAGCAGAGTCAAGCATTTCCTAATAATAATTTGGAATTTAAAAAAGTGAAATTTCAATAATAATAAGGAGCTGTTTCCTGCTGTTCCTTCCAATCTTTGGGGCCGAACCCCGGCCCCAAAGGATTTTCCCTCCCATCAGGGCTATGGCATGCAGTTTTCAAAAGAGTTTTTAAGGATAAAAAGAGCAAAAAGAGGGATAGAAAACTAACAACTCCATAAAAATTGCGATGGAAGACAAGTGTAAAATGTCAAAATAACATACGAAACAAGAAAAAACCTACGATAAAAGAAAAAACATTGCTTTGTAAAGGAGCTGTTACCAGCGAGTTAAGAAAAAGATGGAAAAAAGATGAGAAAAATATAAAAAAAAGGCTTGAAAATGTAAATAAAGGTTCTACTTTTGCACCCGCAG
>NZ_JBHUDZ010000003.1:0-137204 GCF_042678225.1 Flavobacterium artemisiae
CAGTTTCAATGGAGGAACAGACTACAATGATACTAACACATACACCACTTTAACAGCAGGAACAGTTACTGCCTATGTTAGAGATGCTAACGGATGTGTTATTGCAGTGCCGGTATCTATTAATATTCCAGCGTTAGATCCGCCAGTAATTAACACTGTTACAGGAACACCAATTTATTGTGCTCCAGCGGCAAGTACTACTAGTACAGTTACCGTGACAGTTTCTAATGGAGTTGGAACATTACACTATGAAATACTTTCTCCTGCAAGCGCAGTAGGAAATGTAACAGGTGCTTCTAACGGTATATTTACAGGTTTAACAGCTGGTACTTACATTTTCCAAGTAACAGATGCAAACGGATGTACAGATAAAGCTACTCATACAGTAGAGCCATTAGTAAACATTACAATTGCAGGTCAATTGGTAAATGACGTGATCTGTAATGGTGAATCAAATGGATCTGTGAAATTTGATGTGGATAACTTTAGTGGTGCTTATACAGCGACATTAATTGGAGGTCCAACAACAGGAACACTTACTCAAACAGGAAAAGTTGTTACTTTAACTAATTTACCTGTTGGAAATTATACGGTTGAAGTGGTAGATAATACAACACAGTGCAGAACTTCTGCTTCTGTATTAGTTGGTCAGCCAGACATATTAACTTTAACTCAAGCAACAAATGTAAATGCAAATTGTAATACAGGTGCCAAAGTGAGCGTAACAGCTGGTGGCGGAACTCCAAATTATATGTATGCATTTATGCCAGGAACTGCAACTCCAGCATCTACGGATTATTCAAACAGTAATAGTGCTGTATTGAATCCTGCGACAAATACAAACTGGAGAGCATATGTGATCGATTCTAAAGGTTGTGAAACATTTATTCCAATTACAATCGGAACAGATCCAATGCCATCAGCAGTAACTGCAACGGTAGCAAGTCAGTGTCCAACTACAGCAGGTGAATACACATTCACAGTAACAGTAGGAACTGGTGTAGGACCTTATGAATACAGCATTGGAAACGGTTTCCAATCCAGCCCAACGTTTACAGTAAATGCTGCAGGAACTTACGATGTAACAGTGAGAGATGCTAATGCATGTACAGTAACAGTACCAGCGGTAGTTACAATTTCTCCAGCATTACAGCTTGAGGCACTAGTAACAGCATTACCAAGTTGTACATTAAACAATGGTGTAATTAGAGCTACTGCAACAGGCGGTTCAGGAAATTATAGTTATACTCTTAATGGAGGTATACCTTCTACAACGACACCAGCAACATTTATTGGTGTTATGCCAGGTACACACATTGTTCGTGTAATAGATCTTGTTACGAACTGTCCATTTGATGTAAAAGTAGAGATTGCACCAGCAACACCAATTACAGGATTTGAAGTAACGGGAACTCCGGTTTCTTGTAGAGGTGGTTCAGACGGAAATATTACAGCAACTCTTGCGCCGAATGCGCCAGGAGTAAATGACAATCCTGTTTACACTTATACATTATTTGGTACATCAGCTACTGGGGTGGCGGTAAATAGACCAGCTCAGACAAATAATGTATTTGCTAATCTTGAGGCGGGAGATTATACAGTAAGAGTGACTTCAGGTAGAGGTTGTGTTGTTTCGAAAGATTGGAGAATTATCAATCCTTCAGCAATTATTGTAGGAACTCCAGTTATCGCTCAATACAGTTGTGCTTCTGGGACTAATACTTCTAGATATGCGACAATCACTGTTAACACAGTTACAGGTGGTTCTGGAAACTTTGTTACTTATGAGTTCTTTAAAAATGGTATTTCAGTTCAAAAAGGTGCTGAAAATGTATATACTGAATCTGACTATACAGGTGGTACTTATACCATCAATGTATACGACGATAAAGGATGTATGGGTTCTTCAACAGGAACTATCAGAATTGATCCATTTATCAGTTTAGATGCTGTGAATGTGACGGTAAATGCACCAATGACTTGTATCTCTAATGAAGATATTACAGTTACGGTAACAAGTACAGGTGGAACTCCAGTTCTTTTAAATTATAACATCGCTGGAACTGACGGTAATACATACAACCAATCTAATACAAGTGGAGTATTCACTGGATTAACAATTGGAAACTATGTAATTACAGTTACAAATCCTGCGACAGGATGTTCTATTCAGAAGATACATTACGTAAACAATGCGAATACTTTTGAAATTAAAGCAGTAGCAGTAAACGGAAAAATCTGTTTCGGTACAGCTGACGGAATTGTTGATCTTACTTTTGTTGACAACCAATTAGATCCAACAGACGACGCAGGAATATTTAATTATATAGTTACTGGTCCGGTGCCAAGCAATGGAACATCAACAAATGCTGGTCCTGTGAGATTAACAGGTTTAACAGCAGGTCAGTATACAGTTCAAGCTACATTAGTAGGAAGACCATATTGTACAGTTACAAATATGTTCTCGATCGAACAGCCAAATGCTGCATTAGCATTGACACTTAATAAATCGAACATCACTTGCGTGGCTGGAAACAATGACGGTGAAATCACTGCAACTGCAACAGGTGGATGGTTAGGTACTTATCAGTATCAATTAATGAACGGAACTACTATTGTTGTAGATTACTCTACGCAATCGACATTCACTGGATTGACAGCAGGTACTTACACAGTAAATGTTAAAGACGGTAAAGATTGTTCTGTAAGCGCAAGCGAAACGTTGGTTATTCCAGCTCCAATTGTAATTAACGCAACGGCAAACGCTACAATGTTAACGTGTTTTGGAGATAAGAATGGTGTAATTACGGTAGCACCGCCGACAGGAGGTCAAGGAAGTAATTACATGTATACTTTGAATATTTTATCTGCTAACCCAGTTATTGTTTCAGGTCCTCAGTCTGATCCTGTTTTCAGCGGATTAGGTGTCGGAACATACAGTGTAACAGTAACAGACGGATATAGCTGTAGTGCAACTTCAGCAAGTATTACGATTACGCAGCCAACAGAGGTAATTCCAAGTTTAGTAATTGAAACTTCTAAAACTTGTTTAACAGATGCAACACTTACATTAAGTGCAGTAGGAGGAACCGCTCCTTACACTTATAGTACAGATGCTAATTTTGCAACGACATTAGGTTCGTTTACAACAGATGTTACTTTCGCTGTAGCGGTAGGTAAACACAGTTATTATGTAAGAGATAATTATGGTTGTGTTGGATTTATTTCTAATGAAATTACAATAGATGATTTAGAACCGCTTGATATTGAAGTAGATGTTAAAAACGCTGTTGTAAAATGTACAGGTGAAGCTACTGGAGTTATCGTAGCTGAGGCTAAAGGTGGTTTAGGAAACTATGTTTACTCATTAGAAAATGCAACAGGAACTGTTCTTCAAGGACCACAGGCAAACGGAATTTTTGAGAACTTAGTTATTGGTGACTATGTAGTTAAGGTAATAAGTGGAGATTGTGATACAGCATCTGCGGTAATAACAATCGAAGAACCTGCAGCTGCTTTACAAGCTACATTTACACCAACGAATGTTACTTGTTATGGTCAAAGCAATGGTAAAATTGAAGTAACCGCTATAGGAGGAACAGGAGTAATTAAATATGCAATTTCTCCAAACTTGAATCTGTTTGATACTGATAGAGTGTTTGACAAACTTCCATTCGGAGTTTATACAGTAATTGCTCAAGACGAAAATGGATGTTATGTAATGACAGATGTGACCATTATGCAGCCAACTTCGCCAGTAACTATAGCAGTTACACCGGGATCTATATCAGGTGAGCAGTGCGTAGGTGACTTAAACGGTGAGTTTACAGTTGATCTTGCAGGTGGAACCGCTCCATATTATGTAAGTCTTACTTTTGGTGGTACATATGTAGAAGTAACAGGAACTCAGTACACTTTTGAAAATCTTAAAGGTGGTACATACACAGCTTTCGTTAAAGATGCGAATGGTTGTGATAATGAAGTAGAAATTATTGTTCCTGCTGCAGTAGATGTTCAGCCAGTTGCAACTGTAGTATACGGATGTGAAACAAATACAGTAACTGTAAATGTTAATCCTAACCTAGATGCTAGTCAAGTAATTTATGCATTAGATGATCCGAACGGAACATATCAATTAGAAAATGAATTTAAAGATGTAGCTCCAGGAACTCACGTTATTTATGCGCAATATTCTAATGGATGTACGCAGCCTACAGCAAGTTTTACAATTCAGGCATTTGATAAACTGGATCTGCAGCTTTCTGCTGTACAAGCTGAAATTAATGTGATTTCAGTAACAGGTATCGGAGGTGCTCCTGCATATGAGTATAGTTTTGAGGGTGGTGCATTCTCTACTACTAATACATACAGAATTTATAAAACAGGTATTTACACAGTAACTGTTCGTGACCAAAATGGTTGTGAAGTGACTAAACAATTCCCTGCAACATTCTACGATTTCTGTTTACCAAACTACTTCACACCTGACGGAGACGGACGTGATGATTTAATTGGTCCAGGTTGTGGTGCATTAGCTTACAAAGGCTTAACATTCGATATCTTTGACAGATACGGACGTGTAGTTGCTAAATACCATGTTGGAGAGAAATGGGATGGTAAGTACAACGGTGCAGAATTACCAACAGGTGATTACTGGTATGTTCTTAAACTGAATGATGAAAAAGACAATAGAGAGTTTGTAGGACATTTCACTTTATACAGATAACAAAATTTGAGCCCCAATGATGTTATCTAAAAAAATTATTACAATGAAAAGATTATTTTTATCCCTAGTACTCATGGCTGTAACAACAAGTTACAGCCAAGAGTTAAACCTACCAGTGTTTACCCAATATTTGGCAGACAACCCTTTTATCCTTTCACCCGCTTATGCAGGTATTGGAGATAACTTGAGAATTAGGGCAAATGGTCTTACACAATGGGTCGGAATTAAAGATGCACCGGACAACCAGTCGCTGTATGCCGATTTTAGAATCTTAGACCGTTCAGGTGTTGGTATATCTATTTACAATGATAAAAACGGTTATACCAGACAAACTGGTGCAAAAGTCTCTTTTGCTCATCACTTGATTTTAGATTATCGTACAGAGCAGTATTTATCTTTTGGTATTTCTTATAACTTCAATAGTTTTCAGATTGATGTTGATCAATTTGTGGATCAAAACGGAACTCCACCGCCTTTTACAGATAGACGTTACTCTGCCAACAATAACTTTGACTTAAGTGCATTATACCGTAACAGAGGATTTTATATCAGTTTCAATGCCAACAACGTTTTAAAGAAAAACATTAATATTGAAAGAGTAAACGAGCCGGATTTACTTTCGAATTATCAAGTATTTACAGGATTTACTTTTAAAGATGGAGAAAACAGACGTATCGAATATGAGCCGTCTGTATTTTACCAATACTTTGCAAGTGACCAGCGTTCTACTACCGATTTTAACTTTAAATATCGTAGATACAATCGTTACGAAGATTACTACTGGGTAGGAGTTTCTTATCGTTTCTTAAACGACCAATTTCCAAAACCGCTTTCTATTAGTCCGATGGCTGGTTTCATGAAATCGAAATTCTATTTCGCATACTCGTACCAGATTATGTTCAATGGTCTTTCATCGTACAATTCAGGAACGCATTCCATTACTATTGGATTCGATTTCTTACAGTCTATTAGTAACTGTCCTTGTACACAAAGTCCGATTCGAGATTAGACAACAAATTTTATCATTTTACGAACTAAATTTGTTTATTTTCACAAATTACAACGTTTTCGCTTTTATTGCGGCAATATTTTTAGTTTTTTGAAATTTATACTACTGTAAAAGTTCTATATTTGTTATTCTTTCAAAAAATTAAAAAAATTTAGCAATGAAAACTTTAAACGATTTCGATTTTAAAAATAAAAAGGCAATTATCCGTGTTGATTTCAATGTGCCATTAGATGAAAATTTTAATGTAACAGATACAACACGTATTGAAGCAGCAAAGCCAACAATTGATGCTATTTTAGCTCAAGGCGGAAGCGTAATCTTAATGTCTCATTTAGGACGTCCAAAAGGTGCTGAAGAAAAGTACTCTTTAAAACATATATTAAAAACAGCTTCTGATATTTTAGGAGTTCAAGTAAAATTTGCTGAAAACTGTGTTGGAGAACCAGCACAGTCTGCAGCAAAAGACCTTAAACCAGGTGAAGTTTTACTATTAGAAAATTTACGTTTTCATGCTGAAGAAGAAGCTGGAGATGTAGCTTTCGCTAAAGAATTAGCTTCTCTTGGAGACATCTACGTAAACGATGCATTCGGAACAGCTCACAGAGCACACGCATCGACGACCATTATTGCTCAATTTTTTCCAAACGATAAAACTTTCGGAACATTATTAGCAAAAGAAATTGACAGTTTAAACAAAGTTCTTAAAAACAGCGAAAAACCAGTTACAGCAGTTCTTGGAGGTTCTAAAGTTTCTTCTAAAATCACGGTTATCGAAAATATCTTAGATAAAGTTGATCACATGATTATTGGAGGCGGAATGACATTTACATTCATCAAAGCACAAGGAGGAAAAATCGGTGAGTCGATCTGTGAAGACGATAAATTAGATTTAGCTTTAGAAATTTTAAGATTAGCAAAAGAGAAAAACGTGCAAGTACACATTCCAGTTGATGTTATTGCTGCAGACGATTTCTCTAACAAAGCAAATACACAAGTGGTTGATGTAACAGCTATTCCTGACGGATGGCAAGGTCTTGATGCAGGTCCAAAATCTTTGGAGAATTTCAAGAAAGTAATCTTAGAATCAAAAACTATTCTTTGGAACGGTCCATTAGGAGTTTTTGAAATGGAAACTTTCTCTAAAGGAACAATTGCATTAGGAGATTATATCGCTGAGGCAACTTCAAAAGGAGCATTTTCATTAGTTGGAGGTGGCGATTCAGTTGCAGCTGTAAAACAATTTGGTTTTGAAGACAAAATGAGCTACGTTTCTACTGGTGGCGGGGCTATGCTTGAAATGTTAGAAGGAAAAATTTTACCTGGAATCGCTGCGATTTTAGACTAAAATATCACAATTAACATTTTTTTAATTAGTTTTCTTCGATAAAGAACTTAAGTTTGCAAAAATAACACTTCTATAATCTGCTGATTTATAGAATTTTAAAAAAATGTTATATGATTGTAATGAAAAGATTATCATTAGTGGTTTCGGCTTTTTTTTCAATGACAGCGTTTGCACAAGAAATGGCAAAAACAGAATTGGAAATCAAACCAGTAGTTAAGCTTTCGTATTTAGATTCTATTAAAAGTACATTCAAAACAGACGACTTAGCTTCTAAAGCTGACAGTCTATGGATGAAAGAATTAGTAAGTCTGGATATTTATGATGACTTAACCAAAGACATTCAAACCATCAACAAAGATGTTACCGTTGATGAAGAACTGCCGACAGAATTGCTAAAACAGCGATTGGCAGCAATGAATCAGAAATCACCATTTGAAATCCAATACAATCAAGGATTAGAAAATGTAATAAAGTCATTTCTTAAGAATCGTAAAAAATCGTTTTCTCGATTAATGGCTTTATCAGAATACTACTTTCCAATATTCGAGGAAACATTTGCAAGACAAAATATTCCGTTGGAAATAAAATATTTAGCCGTTGTAGAATCTGCTTTAAACCCTAAAGCAGTTTCTAAAATGGGCGCCACGGGACTTTGGCAGTTTATGTACGGAACCGGAAAACAATACGCTTTAAAAATCGATTCTTATATCGACGAAAGAAGTGACCCTCTTAAAGCTACAGCTGCATGCTCAGATTACATGACCAGAATGTTCAGCGTTTTTAATGACTGGGAATTAGTTTTAGCATCATACAATTCAGGACCAGGAAATGTTACCAAAGCAATTCGTCGTTCGGGAGGAAAAACAGGTTATTGGGATATTCGTAATAATCTTCCAAAAGAAACTCAAGGTTACGTTCCAGCATTTTACGCTACAATGTATCTTTTTGAATACCACAAAGAACACGGCATCAATCCAGATAGAGCTGTCATAAAAAACTTCGAGACAGATACTGTTGCAATCAAAAATCAAATATCATTCAAGCAAATAGCCGATTTGTTAGACATGCCGCAAGCACAGTTACAGCTTTTAAATCCATCTTATAAATTAAATGTCGTTCCGGCATATCATGGCGAACAGAATTTCCTTCGTTTACCAAAAGATAAAATCGCTACATTCGTTTCAAACGAAGATAAAATTTATGCTTACGTGCAGCACGAAGCAATGTTTAAAACAATTCCAACGCGTTTAGCGGCTAAAATTGCTCCAAAAGGAAGACCTGTAAGAGAAGCTAAAGAAACAGCAAAAGATATTCAGTTTTATAAAGTTAAAAAAGGAGATAACTTAGGTGCTATTGCAGATAAGTACAACGTAAATGTTTCTGAATTAAAAAAATGGAACAATCTTAAATCAAATGCAATTGCTTTAGGAAAAACATTAAAAATTAAATCAGACATTGACGCTTCTGCAAAAGTGGTAAAAGAGCCTAAATCTATACCAGTAATGGAGAAAAATACAGAAGAAGCATTGGCATCTGCAGAAGATAAAGACAAAGTTTCTGTACAAACTGTTGAGTACACTGTTGCTGCCGGAGACAATTTAGGAAGCATTGCTAAAAAATTCGGTACGACTATTGCTGACTTAAAAGAATTAAATAATCTAGCTTCAAACAACATTGGTTTAGGAAAGACTTTGGTGGTTTCTAAAATAGTTACAGAAATCGAAGAACCTGCTTCAACAGCGATAGCTTCAAATTCTGTAGATTCATTCAAGAAAAAATCAGCTTCAGCAAAAAGTTTAAGCGAAGATTATTACGTTAAAAAAGGAGATTCTTTATACAGTATTTCAAAAAAATATCCTGGAGTAACTATTTCAGATATTAAAAAATGGAACGGAATTAAAGATGAAGATATTAAACCGGGAATGAAACTTAAAATAAACGGATAAAAGAAAAATCTTATTTAAATTTGGGTTTTATTTCATAAATTAAAAAAATGAATAAAACCCATTTTTTATTGCTTATACTTTCGTTGTTTTTTGTTTCTTGTTTTAAAAACGATAAACAGTCCGAACCCGTTTCTGGAAAAACCAATACAATCTCGATCATTATTGACGATCAGTTGTGGTATGGAGAAGTGGGCGACAGTATTCGAAATAAATTTGCTTCGCCGGTTCTTGGTCTCACACAGGAAGAACCGATTTTTACAATCAATCAATATCCCGCTCGATTACTAGAAGGCTTTGTTACAGACAGCCGAAGTATCATTGTAGTCAAAAAAACAGCATCGGATAAATTTGAAATCCTTCACAGCAAAGCATTACCTCATAATACATTTCGAATTTATGGCAAATCTGTAGATGATATTATCTGTAGTATCGAATTGAATTCGACTCAGATCATCAAAATGATTCGAGATGCTGAAATTCAAAAAATTCAGCAGGATAACAGTAAATCCTTATTGAATCCAGCTGTTATTAAAAATAAATTCCATGTTGATCTTCAGATTCCGACAGGTTATGAATATATGCTTCATAAAAAGAATTTTATTTGGCTGAAAAAAGATATTATCAGCGGAAATACGAGTCTTTTAATTTATCAAATTCCATTGAGAAGTTTTAAAATGAAAAATGATGTAGTCGGAAGTATCATCAAAATGCGTGATTCAGTCGGAAAATACATTAAAGGCCGAGAACCAAATACCCGCATGATTACTGGAGAAGCATATGCACCTTATTTTTCTAATATAACTTTGGACGGAAAAAAAGCTTTTGAAACAAAAGGAACTTGGGAATTAAAGAATGATTTTATGGCTGGTCCTTTCGTTAATTATGCTATTGTTGACCCAAAATACAATCGACTTCTCGTAATTGAAGGATTCTGTTATTCGCCCTCAAATCAAGAAAGAGATTTAATGCTGGACTTAGAAGCAATTATCAAATCAGTCAAAATTGATAAAAGATAAAAAGGTTTTGTTTCAGGTTTCAAGTTTCAAAGTTAACGTGGCGCAAAAACGTGAAACCTGAAACTTGAACCCCAAAAACAAACAGTATTGTTTTTTTTTGTAATTTTATTTGTAACAAACATAAAAACAAATAGTTATGAAAGAATTAACGACAATCTTCACAATAATTAGTATGTGTTTTATTTCATGTAAAAAAGAAGTAAAAACAGAAGTTGTAACCACAAACGACACCATTGATACAGTAAAGACAGCAGAACCAGTTGTTGAAGAACCAGTAGATTCTGCAGCACAAGTAAAAGCTTGGCAAGCTTATGCAACACCAGGAAGTGAACATAAATTAATGGCAGATGAAGTGGGAACATGGAACTGCGATATGACGTTTTGGGACGGACCAGACGGAAAACCTGAAAAAGCAAGTTCTGTTGCAGATATTAAAATGATTCTCGGAGGACGTTACCAAGAAGCAAATTATAAAGGAAATATAATGGGCGGGCCTTTTGAAGGAAAAAGCACAGTAGCTTTTAATAACGCCAGTAAAGAATTTACAACTACTTTTATTGACAATATGGGAACCGGAATGATGGTTGCTGTGGGTAAATATAATGAAGGATCAAAAAGTATAGAGTACAAAGGCGAAGTCGTAAATCCGGTTAACGGGAAAAAAGCACCATACAGAGAAGTTTACACGATAGTAGATCCAAAGACACGTAAAATGGAAATGTTCGATGTAAAAAATGGTTCCGAATATAAAAGCATGGAAATTGTGATGACGAAAAAATAGTTTTTTGAAAATCCAAAAGAGACAAAGGCGTAAAGTTTTATTTCAAATTACTATGAAATTTAACTTTGCGCCTTTGCGCTAAAAGTAACTAACGACTTCTATGCAAAAGTATTTATATCAAAAACTTTAAAAAAATAATATAACTTCGCGCCTTTGTGCCTTCGCGGCAAAAACAAAAGAATAATGGAATTAAAATGGAAAATAAAGCCTTTTGAGGCATTAACTGTTCAAGAGTTATATGATTTGCTCCAACTAAGAAGTGAAATCTTTGTAGTAGAGCAAAATTGCGTTTATTTGGATCTTGACGGCAAAGACAAGAAAGCATTACACCTAATAGGAGAATTGAATGGTAAAATTGTTGCCTATTCCCGTTTATTTGATGCTGGAATTTCATTCGATAATGCATCAATAGGCAGAGTAGTGGTTGATGCCAATTACAGAGATAGAAAATTTGGACACGATTTAATGCGAGAAGCTATAGCAGAAATAAAATCTAATTTCGGAAAAGATAAAATAACTATCGGAGCACAATTGTATTTAAAGAAATTCTACGAAAGCCACGGTTTTGTACAAACTAGCGAAATGTATCTAGAAGATGATATTCCGCATATTGAGATGGTAAAAGAATAATCAAAAGTTAGTAGAACTAGTCAGTGAGAAAAACTTAGAATCTTAGCAACTCAGCATCCTAGAAACTTAAAAAAAACTAAACCTGAGTAATCACAAACTCCACCCGCCGATCATAATTATCTCCCTTTCCCAAAGGATATTTATTGCCGCATCCTAGATAAGTCATGCGGCTTTTGGACACTTTTTTGGCCATTAAATAATGAAAAACTGTTTTGGCTCGATTCCAAGAAAGCCTTCTTTCTTTTGTATCTCTGTCAATTCCGTCGGCATAAATTTCTGGAGTACAGCAGACATGTCCGCGGATTTCAAACTTTAAATTTCGATGGTTTTGAAGAATAACCGCAACTTTATCTAAAACCCTTTTAGAATTATGAGTCAGTCGCGCACTTCCAATATCAAATAAAATGGATTCTAAAAATACTTTGTCGCCAACTTTGAGATTGTCTTTGAATGAAGTTTGAATGTCTTTTCCAAAACTATTCTTTTTAACCACAATCAAGTCAACCCGCCGATTTCTTAGACGTGTTTCATAAAGATTTTCGACCGTATCGGGTTTGATTACCACACGTCCTTTTCCTTCCAGAATAATTATTTTACTCTGATTAAAACCGCAGTTTAATAAAAGACTCTGAATTGTATTGGCTCGATTGTTCGATAATCTAAAATTGTAGTCGTCATTACCGCGATCATCACAATAACCGTAAATCTGAATAGATTCTACTCTTGCCGTGTCTATATTTTTCACAAAATGGGTTACTACATTTATTTGTTTTGATGTCAAATCATATTTGTCAAACTCAAAATAAATGGTTTCAACAGGTTTTTGCTGCGCCGATACTGTGTAAAAATTGAATGGAAGTAAGGCAAAAGTTAGTTTCATTCACTACATTTTTAAAATCGTTTTATATTCTGTTTGATTATTTAATACACTCACTGCTCTCTTAATTTCAGAATTGTTTTTGATATAATATTGATACAAACCTTCCTGGTATTGATATCTTTTAATCAATTCTTCTAAAATCATGTTTTTGATTTCCTTCTGATTTTTATCCAATAAAGTAGTTTCGCTTTTTTCTAAAGCAGCTAATAATTGCTGATATTCTGGAGCAATTGTCTCGTCGATTTTTTCATTTTTAGCCGCAGCTAAAGTGTTTTTCAAAGCCACTTCGGTTTCAGTGTCAAATGTAATTTTGTTTGCTTTTAAATATTGTTTGAAAGCCGTATAATCTGCATCTGTAATGGTTGGGATCTTATCACCCAAATTTGGATTTTTGTAATAGTAAGTCGTTGCATAATCAAAAACACCATCATTTTTAATTAATGCCGTCGCGATAGCGCTTGTTTTAGCTTCTTCCAATTCAATATCCGGCAAAACACCGCCACCATCATAAACCGTTCTTCCTTTTCTGGTTTTAAAAGCATTAAAGTTTTTCGAATCCGTTTTTTGAGCTATGCCATTTTTATCCTTGTGCGCGTAATCCAAAGCTTGAATACATCTTCCTGACGGAGTATAATATCTGGAAATCGTAACTTTTAATTGAGTTCCGTACGTAAGATCAACAGAACGCTGCACAAGACCTTTTCCAAAACTTCTGCTTCCTAAAACTACTGCACGATCTAAATCCTGCAAAGCACCCGAAACAATTTCAGAAGCCGAAGCACTTCTTCCATTAACTAAAATCGCAAGCGGAATTTGAGTGTCAACTGGTTCTTTCTGAGTTTTATAAGTGTTATTGTGTTTTTCAATTCTAGATTTAGTCGTTACAATTACTTCATTCTTCGGAACAAATAAATTACAGATATCGATCGCTTCGTTTAATAAACCTCCAGGATTTCCTCTCAAATCCAAAACGATTTGTTTCGCTCCGTCCGCTTTTAATTTTTCAAGAGCTTCTTTTACTTCATTAGAAGCTTTTCTGCTAAAGTGCGCCAAAACGATATATCCTGTTTTATCATCAATTTTTCCGTAAAAAGGTACCGATTTGATGTCTACTTCATCCAAAACCAAAACAGTTGTATTGACTTTTCCTTGACGAAGATATTTGATGTTGATTTTAGTGTTTTTTGTTCCTTTCAATAAAGACGAAGCATCATCTTTAAAATCGGCGATTAAAATATCTCCAATCTGAATAATTTCGTCACCCGCTTTTAAGCCTGCTTTATCTGCCGGATAATTTTTATAAGGTTCACGAACAATCAAGCGGTCTTTCTTTCTAGAAATCAAAGCACCAATTCCAGTGTACTCTCCCGTATTGTTGATTTTAAAATTGACAACATCCTGTTCGTTAAAATAAACCGTATACGGATCCAGACTTCCCAACATGCTTTTTATAGCCTTGTCCATCAAATCTCCAGGATTGGTGTCGTCTACATAATTGGTATTTACAGCTTTGAATAAGGTTGTAAAAATTTCGATCTGTTTGGCAATTTCAAAGAAATCTTCTTTAAAACTGGTTCCAACAAACAACATTCCCGCCGCAGCGACTGGTATAATAAATTTCTTTTTGAAATACGGATACATGATTATTCTTTTTTTCTTCTTTTTAATCTTTTTCTAATAAAATAGGCAAATACAGCAAATAAAATGACAAACGGCCAAGCACTTAGTAGTGAAAGCAATAAATCGGATAAAGTATAGAATCCTGATTCAATGGCACTCCAAAGTTTGGAACCGTAAGATATTTTGACACCTTCTTTTTCGGCAATTGTTTTGTAAAATTCTATGGTAATTGTACTTTCAGAAACTCGGCTTTCCAGATATTTCAGCTGGCCTTCTTTGGCTTCGATTTCTTCGCGTATCGTTGAAATTTGCTCTTCAATTTCCAAAATCTCACTGACTTTGTTCGCTTTCTTTAAAATTTCCAGATAACGTTCTTCGAGTTTTTTCTTTGTTTTTAATCGAGAAGTCAGATCAATATATTCTTCTGTAACATCTTGGGCGGATATATTTTTGACTTCAAAATAAGAAACGCCTTTTGAAACATCATTTATAAAACGATCAAAATTCTGACTTGGTACTTTTACAGTAAGATTTCTAAAAAGAGTTGCAAAATCTTTTCCTTCAGAATCATTAATAATTCTTGCTCTACTATTTGAAACAGCTTTTTGAATTTGGCTGAATGAATTTTCTAAATTATCAGTTTCAAATTTTAATGTTGCTTCTTTTATGATTTTTTGTTCAATTTGCTGACCTGTTTTTTGAGGTGGAGGCGGAGGTGGTGCATCGTTCGGACTTGCTTTTTTATCATAAGCAACATTTTCACTTTTTGGCGGAAGCTTCACTGTCGCTATATCATAATTTTCTTCTGCCGAAGCCGAAGATTTACTACATCCAGAAAGAATTAAAACCAAAACCGATAAAAAGAAAAGTCGACGCATAAAATTTCAATTTAGAGCTAAAACTACGATTTTTTTGCCTAACTTGATGGATAATCTTGCTTTTTGGAACTTATGCTTCTGTTTTTGTTTCAGATTCTTGGGATTTGTTTATTTGAAGTGAAAATTTTTCAAACAACTGAATCATTTTAGTATTGATTTCGTCATAAGATAATCGGTCTTTGGTCTGATAAAAAAGCATTATGGAATACGGCTGATCTAGATTGTCTAAAAGCAAATGCTTATTTAATCGATACGTTTCTCGTAAAACTCTTTTGAAGTAATTTCGATCAACGGCTTTCTTGAAATATTTCTTTGAAACTGAAACGCCAATTTTGGTTTGTTCTTCTGAATTTGCTTCCGCTTGACGGTAAACCAAACGAAGCGGATATTTAGATACCGATTTTCCTTCAGAAAATAATAATCCGATGGTCGTTTTGCTTTTTAATCGCTCGTTTTTAGGGTATGTAAAGTTCATTTCGTTCAGAAAATAATTGCAAATTCTTGTACAAAGGTACAATTAAAGAAGAAAAACGGTTATTGTTTTCAATTTTAATAAGTCTAAAAATATATTTACTACTTTTGCGCATTAATTTTTGAAGCATGGAAAAAATTATTTCTTATCCCATATCGGTAATTTATTATTTATTATTTGGTTTGTGTTTGGCTGTTTTTCATCCAATTCAGTGGATTTGTTTAAATGTATTTGGTTACCAGGCTCACAAAAAAAGTGTTGATTATCTAAATTTCTGCCTTTTAACCTGTACAAGGCTTGTTGGAACTAGATACACAATCGAAAATGTAGATACTATTCCGAAAGGAGCTCCAATCATTTTTGTTGCCAATCACCAAAGTATGTATGATATCGTTACAATGATTTGGTATTTTAGACGTTTTCATTGTAAATTTGTAAGTAAGAAGGAATTAGGAAGCGGAATTCCAAGTGTTTCGTATAATTTGAAACACGGAGGATCTGTCTTAATTGACCGAAAAGACCCTAAACAAGCGATACCAGTTATCAAGGGCTTGTCTGAATATATCGAAAAAAACAAAAGATCTGCCGTTATTTTCCCAGAAGGGACAAGAAGTAAAACGGGTGTACCTAAAGAATTTGCGCAAAGCGGTTTAAAAATTTTATGCAAATATGCGCCTTCTGCGTATGTTGTGCCTGTAAGTATTAACAATTCTTGGAAAATGGTAAAGTTTGGTTTTTTTCCTGTTGGTTTAGGAAATCACTTAAGATTTACAGCTCACAAAGCTTTGGCTGTAAAAGACTATAAGTTTGAAGAGTTGATGGAGATTGCTGAAAAAGCAGTTAAAGAAGGAATAAATGAGTATAAACAGGTTTAAGTTTTAGTCCGAGCTAAAACGTAAAACCCAAATTTAAAATAAGTAATGTCTATAAAAAACATTAGATTAGAAGTAATGCAGTTTTTGGAAAAAAACGTGGATAGCTTCGTTGAACAGTATTTAATTCCGGTGGAAAAAATTTGGCAGCCGACAGATTTCTTACCTAATTCGCAAGGAGAAAATTTCTTTGAAGAGGTAAAAGAATTACGCGAAATTGCTAAAGAACTTCCATACGATTTCTGGGTTACGCTTGTTGGTGATACAATTACCGAAGAAGCTTTGCCTACATATGAGTCTTGGTTAATGGATGTAGAAGGTGTTGACCAAGTAGAAAATGGTGGAAACGGTTGGTCTAAATGGATCCGTCAATGGACCGGAGAAGAAAACCGTCACGGAGATCTTTTGAATAAATACTTGTATTTGTCTGGTCGTGTGAATATGCGTGAAATCGAAATGACAACACAGCACTTGATCAACGACGGTTTTGATATTGGAACTGGAACTGACCCGTACAAAAACTTTGTATACACTAGTTTTCAGGAATTAGCAACTTATGTTTCGCATAACAGAGTATCACAGATTGCAAAGAAATTTGGTGATAACAAGTTGTCTAAAATGTGTAAAATGATTGCAGGGGACGAAATGCGTCACCATCATGCATACAGCGAATTTGTAACCAGAATTTTCCAAGTAGATCCTAGCGAAATGATGTTGGCGTTTCAATACATGATGAAACAAAAAATCGTTATGCCGGCGCACTTCTTGAGAGAATCTGGGCAAAAAATCAGTACAGCTTTTGAACAATTCTCAGATTCTGCACAGCGTATCGGTGTTTACACTGCTTCAGATTATGTAGATATCATGCAGAAATTAATCAACAAATGGGAAATTGACAAAATTTCGAATTTGACTGACGAAGCAGAAAAAGCACGTGATTACTTAATGAAACTGCCAGCGCGTATGGC
The DNA here is from genome assembly GCF_042678225.1 of Flavobacterium artemisiae. Classification (NCBI taxonomy): domain Bacteria; kingdom Pseudomonadati; phylum Bacteroidota; class Flavobacteriia; order Flavobacteriales; family Flavobacteriaceae; genus Flavobacterium; species Flavobacterium artemisiae. Next base: position 17,144 of record NZ_JBHUDZ010000003.1, read on the forward strand.
AAAAATTTCTGAAAGAATTGTAATTCCACAAGAATCTCACATCTTTAAATGGGTTGAACCAGCGAGACTTTAGAAATTTTAGATTTTAGAATGCAGATTTCAGACTTTGAAATTTAAGATTTTCACAAAAGCAACTTTGTTGCTTTAATATGAAATTAAAATATATTTGTTGATTGTTGAAGTTTTTAAATCTTTGACAATCAACATTTTTTATAATGTAATTTGAAGCTTTATATGAATATGGAACTAATTAATAAAACGATTGTTTTTGTAAAAGAAAAATTAAATGATGCCGAAGGCGGACATGATTGGTTTCATATCGAACGTGTTTATAAAAATGCGCTTTTAATTGCAAAAGATACAAATTGTGATGAAACTGTTGTGCAATTAGGAGCTTTGCTGCATGATATTGCAGATAGTAAATTTCATAATGGTGACGAAACAATTGGCCCAAAAACGGCTAGAGTATTTTTAGAGGCAGAAAACGTTTCTGAGGAGATAATTGCCCACGTTGTGAATATCATCGAAAATATCTCTTATAAAGGCGGAAATTTCGAAAGAAAGTTCTCTTCGGTCGAATTGGATATTGTGCAAGATGCCGATCGTTTAGATGCAATTGGTGCAATTGGAGTTGCAAGAGCTTTTAATTATGGCGGATTTAAGAACAGAGCTTTATATAATCCGGAAATTGCTCCTGTAACTAATATGACAAAAGAAGAGTATAAAAAGAATAATGCTCCAACAATAAATCATTTCTACGAAAAGCTTTTACTTCTAAAAGATAAAATGAATACCGAAAAAGGAAAAGAAATCGCTGCAGAAAGACATCGTTTTATGGAAAGTTTTCTAGCACAGTTTTACGCAGAGTGGGAGGGTGTGAAGTAAAAAAGATTAGGAATCATGCGTTTTTTGTAGTTTTAAGAAATCTTTAGATGGAACGCTAAAAAGCTAATAATAAAGGCGCAGATAAATCCAACAGAAAACCATAACAATCTAGTTACTCTATTGTCTCTTATAATTTCAATTTTTTCTAGCTCAGACATAATAAAGGAATTTAAAATTGAGTAAAATTAAATTCTATCATAAAAATGTATTGCCCTGAAAAGTCTTAATTATATCATTATAGGGTAAAACAGAAAAAGCACCTAAAAAGGTGCTTTTCAAAATCTTTGTCTCTTTGTTACTTTGATCCTCTGTCGCTAAATTAAATCTTAGAAACTCAGTATCTCAGCACCTTAGAAGCTTAAAAATTAGCAATACTCGTTAAAAGCATCTTGTAAGTTCTCAGCAATTAATTCAGCTGGACGTCCTTCGATGTGGTGACGCTCTAACATGTGAACCAATTCTCCGTTTTTGAACAAAGCCATAGATGGCGATGATGGAGGAAAAGGAAACATGTGTTGTCTTGCAGCATCAACAGCTTCTTTGTCAACCCCTGCAAAAACAGTGATTAAGTGATCTGGTTTTTTAGCATTATCCAAACTCATTTTTGCTCCCGGACGCGCATTTCTAGCAGCACACCCGCAAACAGAGTTAACAACAACTAAAGTGGTACCTTCAGCTTTGATAGCATTCTCAACAGCCTCAGCACTATGTAAATCTTGAAAACCAGCAGCTGTTAATTCAGCCTCCATTGGTTTTACCATGTCTAGTGGATACATATTCTATGTTTTTAAATTTTACTTTTGAACTGCAAAGTTACAAAGTTTACTCGCAACTAATTAATTTGAAGTATAAAGTTTTGTTATAGTTCGATCGTAATTTACCTTAGTCTCTTTTGATACGGATAAGTTTCATAAACTGTGTTGTCTTCATTGATGGTAAATCCTTTTTTGGTATCTTCTTTTCCTTCATTTATTAAAGCCATAATCTCTTCTTTTGACCTGCCTTTTTTATACCAGCAGATTCCCTTATAAAACTTTGCATCAGAAAATTGTGGATATATTTTTAGTGCTTTATCAAAAATTGAAATTGCCTCGTCTAACTTTTGGAGTTTATATTGAAAGAAAAATCACTCTAAATAACGCTTTTAAAAATGGAATTTTGGGACACTTTAAAATAACTTTAACATCTTCAACAAAGGTGGTTTCTTCATCTAAAAACTTAAAAATCAGTTTCGGATTTCCTTTTTTGAATAAGGAAGAAAAAATCGAACTTCCCAATTCGTTATGACGATAGAGAATATCCAAAAGCAGTAAATCATAAAACCAAAATCGGGTTCTCTTATGAAACGCTGTCATACTAAGCGACTCTGTATTTTCAATAAAATCAACTAATTCGGAAGATTTTTTATCCGAATTTTTAAAAGTATAACCCGTACTTGCTTTTGTCCATCCGCCGGCCGTACCAATATTCAAAACACGATTGGTATTCCTTTTCCAAAAAGGAAAACAAGTCATTGGAATACTTCCTTGTTCTTTTTCAAGTATTTGAAATTGAGATGTTCCTAGTTTTTGAAGATAAAGCTTGATTTCATTTTCATATTCTTCAATTGGAAGCAGTTTTTCTGAAAACAAAGTATATTCTATCAAAGCTTCAGTTTTAGAAGTCGGCAAAACATACATAAACCTTGTATTTCCCTTTTGCTCTACCGAAAAATCCATAAAAGTGGCTTCTTCGGGATTGAAAACTTCTTTTTTCGTTTTTACAAACCAGCCCACAAAATGCTGTTGCAAAACTGGATATTGAGTTTGCCTTTCGGCGAAAGCCTTGGTATAAATGCTGTTGAAGAGAAAATTACAAGTATATCGGTTTTCTTCGGTCCCAACAAAAACATGCGTTTCGAGTTCGTTAATGTCAGTTACTTTTTCATTTAAAAAAGTAATATTGGAATGTTTAGAGATTTCATCAAAAATAAAAGTATAGAAATCTAATCCGTTGATTTTATTGTAGGTATATGGATTTATTTCAAGATTTCGTTTAAAATCTTTATTGGCAAACAAAGCCGAATCCCATTTTTTATAAATAACCGTATCCCAAACTGATTTTTCTTTTTGCCAAAAACACCATGTTCTGTCATTGGTTTTCTTCACATCTTGATCGAGTAGTAAAATGGATTTATCAGTGAATTTTCCAGACAAAATCATTTTGTAAACCGTCATTAAAGATGCCAGACCGGTTCCTGTAAAAATGTAATCGTAATGTGGGATTTGCGAAGAATTCATTCTCAAAAATAGGAATTTTATTCTTTCAGTTTCTCCAAAAGCTGTTTAAAATCCTTTTGGCTGAGATAAAAATTGTATTGAAAAATAATCTCATTCTTTTCATTCAAAACACACAAAACGGGATAAGTGATTTGTTTATTGATCGTTCCCAACTGTAAAGCCAGTTCATGAACGCCGACATTATTTCCCGTTGGTTTGAATTTGAATGTTTGGTTTTGAAAAGTAATATCTCGTTTTTCTTCGGCATTAAAATCAATAAAGTAAAAATCAGAGTTTAGTTTGTCTATAATTTCCTCATTCTTAAAAGTCGTCGCTTTCATTCGCTGGCAAAACTGACACCAATCTGTGTGAATGAAAATGATTGTTTTTCGTTTTTGGATTTGCTGTAAACTGTCTACTTCTTCAAAAGGCCTGCTTTTTAACTGGCAGAATCCCGTTGAAGTTATTCCGAAGAAAAGAATAAGTAAAAATAGTTTTTTCATTTTGTTGCTGTTTTTTTTTTTTGCCACGAATTACACCAATTCACACAAATTAATTAGTGAAATTTGTGTAATTCGTGGCAAAAAAATCTTTACCTAAAAGTATATCGCAATCCCAAAAATCCACGAATAGTTTGGTTCTGCCCATAAACATAAGTGGTATCAAATGTCAATCCGTATGGATTATCTGGTGTTACCAATACTTTTCCAGCCGAATCATATTGTACATTTTTATCAAAAGGATCATTCGTTCTAGAAATCAAAAACGGATTATTTTGTTTAGGAGTAAAGTTCAACAGATTTTTGATTCCGCCGTAAACTTCAAAACCCTTCCAGCCAGAATACGTAAACTGAATGTTCTGAATACTATACCAAGGTGATTTCGGACTTCTCGGATCGGTTTCACTCAGCAATGGCAGATTCATCGGACTATAAACATTTCCTGTATAATCTAAAGATAAATCCCAAGGCTGGATTTTATACGAAATACTCCACGTTCCTGTAAAATTTTCAGTTAAAAAAGGTCTTTCTGAAATTCCGTCTTGAACATTTTTGTTATCTAAAACTGTTGCGCCTACAATGAATTTTAATCCCGACGGAAAATTCAAATCGATATTCGTACTGATTCCCTGGCTTATCGCATAACCATCAATATTGTCGTAAATGATTTTATTTGGATCTGATTCATAATCTGAAATAATTTTATTGCTGAATCTGGTATAAAAAGCAGTTGTTTCGATTCCCATAAAAGTACCGTTTCCGAAATTAATCTTTTGAATGTAATTCAAATTCACATTTACCGATTTCTCTGGATTTAGATTGTTCGCAATTACAACATCTCGTGAACCCGTAAGTGCGGCATGATCTTCTGTAAACAAATTCACGACACGAAATCCAGTTCCCACATTTAAACGGAAAATCGTATTTTCATTGGCTTTAAATCTATAGGCAAATCTTGGAGTGAAAATAGATCCATGAATGGAATTATAATCATATCGCATTCCTAACAAAACCTGACTTTTTGGAGAAAACGTAATTTCGTCCTGAACAAAAATCCCGGGAAGCCAGGTGTTTTCAGCTTCTTGTGTTGCGGGCGTATTATCATCATAGTAGGTATATCGGCTGGCGATTCCGGCTAAAAGATCGTTTCTGCCAATTTTTTTATCCCAAGTCAATTGCAAAAATCCAATTTTCTGATTCGCTATATAAGAAGTTGTTCCATAACGGCTGTCCTGATAATGAACATTTCCAGAAAAAGAAAGTATTAGCTTTTCTTCAAAAGGCAATTGATAACTTCCAATTAATTCTGCTCTTTTGGTATAAATGCTTTCACCGTATATTTCATCTCCGCCACGGTATTTCTTTTCCCAGCGAATGTCTCCGCCCCAACGATCTTCGTACATTCCGCGTGCTGCAATCGTAAAAAGACGATTGTGATTTCTTTGAAAACTCCATTTATTAAAAACCGAAATACGTTCAGAAAGCGTAACATCGGTAAAATTATCGTGGTCTTTATCAATAACCTGATCGTAATTAAAGTAGTTTACACCAATAAGAGATGTTGCTTTTTTGCCGACATTAAACTTCGCACCCAAATCAAGATTGCTTTCAAAATAAGAAGTAGTAAAATAATCCGCAGAAAAAGTCGGCGCATTGGTTGGGTTTTTAGTAATAATATTGATTAAACCGCCGACAGCTTCACTCCCGTAAAGAGACGAAGCGGGACCTTTTACAATTTCAATTCTTTCAACCAAAGAATTCGGAATCCCAGATAATCCGTAAACTGTCGAAAGACTGCTTACAATCGGCATTCCATCAATCATGACCAAAGTGTACGGGCCTTCTAATCCGTTTATGTGAATATCGCCAGTGTTACAGACACCGCAATTCAACTGTGGACGGACTCCGTTTATATTCTGAAGCGCATCATAGATACTCGGCGTTGGGTTTTTCTTGAAAAAGGTTGGAGAGTAAACCTCAACCGGAACCGCACTTTCTAATCGTTTTACAGGTTTTAAAGTTCCAGAAACTACGACTTCGTTTAATTCGTTGTTGTCTTCCTGTAATTCAAAATCAAGATTTAAATTTTCATTTTCTACTGAAATTCTTTGGGTTATAGTTTTGAATCCAGTCGAGGTCACAACGATTTTATAATTTCCTTTCGGAATATTTTCCAATTTATAAAAACCTAAAGAATCGGTTTGTGTTTTAAAGTTAGTATTTAATAAAGAGACTTTAATTTCTTGAATAGTAGGAGTTATTGATTCCACTTTTCCAGAAATGTTTTGTGAGTAAATGTTTTTAGTAATGAGTATTAATATTGTCAAAAATAAATATTTCATTCTTTTAAAATTAAATTTAGACAAATCTAAAAATTAAATTTGACAAATGATTATTCTTAAATGAAATTTTTAAAACATTTCAATTTCAATCCGTTAAAAAAAATGAATTGCGTCTAGCTTTAGCTAGATGAAAATATAAATGATGAGAAAGGGCTTTAGCCAAACCTGTATATTTTGTCTGAAGCCCTTGCCTCATTAAATCTTAATCCCCTAGCTAAAGCTTGGGGCAATTCAATTATAAAAAATCTTCGTCAATCAGTTCTTTGTTAATAACCGCTCCAGCAAAAGATCCCGATGAAACCGCCAATGCTACCGAGCGCATTTGTGTTGTAGCATCGCCACTTCCGAAAATGCCAGGAACGGTTGTTTTCTGCATAAAATCAACTTTCAAATAACCTTGCTCATTTATTTCACATCCTAAATCTTTTGGAAGCGGACAATGCTGCTCAAACGGAATTCTGGCGTAAACTGCTTTTACTTCAACTTTATCTCCATTCTTAAAAACAATATTCGAAACATAACCCTCATTATGTTCGAAAGCATCTATTTCTTCTTCTAAAATTAGAACACCATTTTTCTTCAGGATTTCGGTTTGTTCCAAAGTCAGTTCCGATTTTCCATTGGTACACAATCTTAAATCTTTTGTCCAATTCGAAATCAATTTTGCAAATTCAAATCCCATTTCGCCATTGGCAACAATCGCGGTTTTTTCGTTTTTAACTTCATAGCCATGACAATATGGACAATGTAAAACCGAAATTCCCCAACATGCTGCAAAACCTTTTATTTCGGGTAGAATATCTTTAACTCCCGTTGCAAATAATACTTTTCGAGCTGTAAATACATCTCCAGATTCGGTTGTGATTTCAAAACCTTTTTCTGTTTTGAGCGCTTTTACTGCAAGTCCGTTATAAAATTGAACGGTTTTATAGAATTCTACTTGAAGTTTAGCTTTCGCCGAAATAACAGCGGGCTTTTCACCATCTTGTGTAATAAAATTATGAGAATGCGGTGTCTGTTTGTTACACGGCAGACCGCTGTCAATAATCAAAACCTGACGAAGGGAACGTCCTAAACTCATTCCGGCAGATAATCCGCTGTAGCTTCCGCCAATGATAACCACGTCAAAATTCTTTTGTTCCATAATTAGTGCTTTTAATGATTTTGTTTTCTGTGTAATTTGTAATTAATCAAATGCCCGATAATCATTCCAATTCCTCCAAAATAAATCAGGTCAAGATGTATTTCTAAAAAAAGATCGATCAAAATACTAATCCAGATTAATCCCATTGAAACTATCAAAATTGAAGAAACCAAAAGACTTGATTTTTTCGTAATTTTGAAAACAGCAAATAAGCCTATCGAAGCAAATAGTAAATCGATAATTGGATTATGACTTAAGCCTAACGGAAGAATTGTTAAAAGAGGAAAAATCAAACAATGTACAAGACAAATCGTAGCGCTTGAAATTCCTAAAATATCGTAAAAGGATGAGGTTATTTTCTTCATTATCTGTAGATTTGTTTAATGCAATTTTGTTGCAAATATACATAATAAAATCAATTGCAACATTGTTGCGTTAATTTTTTAATTCAAAATAAAATGAAAACTACACGTAACACTACAGCAAGGACGGCCGTTTTAGAGGTTTTTGATAAATCTAAAACTGCGTTGTCTCACACCGAAATTCAAAAACAGTTGAATGATGTCTGTGATCGCGTTACTATTTATAGAATCTTGGATCGTCTCGTAAACGAAGATATTGTTCATAAAATTTCGAATCTTGACGGAACGGTAAAATATGCAAAATGCAATCATTCACATCAACGTGTGCACATACATAATCATGCTCATTTCAGCTGTGAAAGTTGTCATGAAATTACTTGTCTAGAAAGTGTAAAACCAAGTTATATTATGCCTCATAATTACAAAGTAAATGAGATCAACTTTACACTTTCGGGATTATGTCCGAAATGTTTAAATTCTAACATTTAACATTTAGACTCGTCTAAAAATATTGTTTCGCGAATATAATTTTTCTATATATTTGTGAAAACAATACTTTTACAATGGGTAAATCTTTAGAAGAGGTACACGAATCTGTCTCTACAGAAAACAAAAAAACAGGATTCAGGAAAATTTTAGCCTTTTTAGGCCCAGCATATTTAGTCAGCGTTGGTTATATGGATCCAGGAAACTGGGCCACCGATATTGCAGGAGGAAGCCAATTTGGATATACGCTTGTCTGGGTTTTATTGATGAGTAACTTGATGGCTTTGCTTTTGCAGAGTTTAAGTGCAAGACTAGGAATTGTAACACAGCGTGACTTAGCGCAGGCTTCTCGAGAAACCTATTCCAAATACATTAACTACATTTTATATTTCCTTGCCGAAATTGCGATTGCAGCCTGCGATTTGGCAGAAGTACTCGGAATGGCAATTGGTATTAATCTTTTATTCGGTATTCCGCTTCTCGAAGGTGTTTTGATTACTGTTCTGGATACTTTTATTCTTTTGTTTTTAATTAATAAAGGAATTCGAAAAATGGAGGCTTTCATCATTGCTTTAGTGGCGATTATTGGTTTCTCTTTCATTTTCGAAATGATTTTTGCAGAACCTGAAATCCATAAAATCATTGGCGGATTGGTTCCTTCAATTCCAAATTCTGCCGCTTTGTATATTGCTATCGGAATTATTGGAGCAACGGTTATGCCGCACAATCTTTATCTGCATTCCTCTTTGGTGCAGACCCGAAAATTTGATCGTACACCTGCTGGAATCAAACAGGCTTTAAAATACAACTTTATCGATTCGACCATTGCTCTAAACCTTGCCTTTTTTGTAAATGCGGCTATATTGATTCTTGCTGCAGCGACTTTTCATAAAAACGGAATGTTTGAGGTAGCCGAAATTCAGGATGCTCACAGATTCTTGGAACCGCTTTTAGGAAATAAATGGGCGCCCATTTTATTTGCTGTAGCTTTGATTGCTGCCGGACAAAGTTCAACTGTAACCGGAACGTTGGCGGGACAAATCGTAATGGAAGGTTATCTGCATTTAAGAATTCAGCCTTGGGTGCGTCGTATCATAACCCGTCTAATTGCAATTGTTCCGGCGTTAATTGTAATTTACATTTATGGAGAAGACGTTACAGGAAAATTATTGATTTTAAGTCAGGTTATTTTGAGTCTGCAGTTGGGATTTGCCATAATTCCGCTGATTCATTTTGTGAGTGATAAATCAAAAATGAATGGGTTTCATATTTCAAAAACCACTCAGGTAGTTTCTTGGATTATCGCCTTGATCATTGTTTCGTTGAATGCAAAATTAGTTTATGATGAAATCACTTCATGGCTTGAAACTTCTAATCATCCTGCACTTCTTTGGTTTACAGTAGTTCCGCTGGCTTTTGGCTTTTTAGGATTGTTGCTTTATATCGTTTTTAAACCCTTTATTGCCAAAGCAAAATTAAAAACGATTAATCATTCGCCGCATAATTTACAGCTTCGTTTTTCTCCGAGAGAAAGTCAGACCATTCAAAACATAGCGATTTCTGTTGATTTTTCTAATGCAGATGAAGCAGCTTTAAACAAGGCGTTTGAATTGGGCGGTGCAACAACAAATTATACGTTAATTCACGTAGTAGAAACTGTCGGCGCTTTGATGTACGGAATCCACACGCATGATCACGAAACCACAATTGACGAAAAGCTTTTACTGCAGTATAAAGATATGCTGACTGAAAAAGGTTTCAAGATCGAAACCGAACTCGGTTTTGGGAAACCAAACAAGATAATTCCAGAAATCATAAACGGAGGCAATTTTGATATTCTCGTTATGGGAACCCACGGCCACACTGGATTAAAAGATATTCTTTTTGGCACAACGGTAGATAAATTGAGACATAAAATTTCGATACCTTTGTTGATTGTTAAATAAAAAGCTTCTAAGTTGCTAAGATGCTAAGCTTCTGAGATTTCCAATCTTTGAGCTTAGGAGCTTAGAAACTCAGAGGCTTAGAAGCTTAAAAATAAAATGACTTTCTCAGAAGAAAACTACTTAAAATCTATATATCATCTGACGGCAACCGCCGATTCGGAAGTGAGTACCAATGCGATTGCGGAAATGATGGAAACAAAAGCTTCATCGGTAACGGATATGCTTAAAAAGCTTTCTGAAAAGGATTTGGTGAATTACAAAAAGTATCAAGGTGTTTCGTTAACAGAAAACGGAAAACTTGCAGCTAAAATGATTGTGAGGAAACATCGTTTGTGGGAAGTGTTTTTGGTTGAAAAACTAAACTTCAGCTGGGATGAGGTTCACGATATCGCGGAACAATTGGAACACATCAAATCCGAACAATTGATTAATCGTTTGGATGATTTTCTTGGCAATCCAACTGAAGATCCGCACGGAGACCCAATTCCCGATGCAAACGGTCGTATTGTTAAGATCGAAAAACAACTGCTTTCTGAATTAAACGAAAGTCAGATTGGAGTTTGTGTGGGTGTAAAAGATACTTCTTCAGAGTTTTTGAAATATCTGGATAAACAAGAAATCGCTTTAGGTTCTAAAATTGAATTCCTTTCTCGCGAATCTTTTGATTTATCGGTTAAAATTAAAGTCGATGGAAGGGAATTATCTATTTCGAATAAAATCGCTTCTAATTTGTTTGTAAAGCTGGTTTAAAGCTTATTTCGCAGAGATTTGCCAAGAGGCTTCACAGAGATTCACAAAAAAAATCCCAAAACTTCAATTTTTGAGTAGTTTTGGGATTTTTTTATTGTTTTATCTTTATCTAAACGATTCCTTTTTCAATCATTTCCAACATTACAGGCGATGCGTTTTTAAATGTTGGAGGTTGTTCGATAATACTTCCGGCATTCTTTTTATTTACTTTGAAAGTTACATCATCATTTGTTGTAAATAAAAGCGCGGTTAAAAACGGTTTTTTAATGTGTGAACCCAAAATCAATAACGCTTCCTCTAAAGTATGAATGCTTTCAATTTCTTCTGTTTTATAACGAAAAGTAAGCGAAATAGAATACGTATTGTCTTCGTTTAAAACCAAACGGAAATAAACATTTTTTAAGTCGGTATCACCCATTGTTTTGGCCAGAGTTAATTTGGCGAAAGTTCCAGACTGGATACTTTCTTTAACTCGTTCACAGAAAAGGGCAAATATTGGTTCGTACATTTTTTTTCTTTTAGGTTCAAAGGCGCAGAGGTTCTAAGCCTCTAAGATTTAAATTCTTTGCGAATCTCTGTGAAATCTTTGTGCGGCTTTGCGGTATAATTTTATTTTCCTGTAAATTCTGCTTTTCTTTTTTCTAAAAATGCAGTTGTTCCTTCTTTAAAATCAGCTGTTCCGAAGCATTCTCCGAAAGATTTTATTTCAGTTTCAAATCCGTTTTTGCCGTCTTTAAAGTTGGCGTTGATTGATTTTATTGCTTTTCCAATCGCAAATGGAGCATTTTTGATTATTTTTTGAGCAATTACAGTTGTAAAAGATAAAAGTTCTGTCTGCGAAACTACGTGATTTACTAAACCGTATTTTTCTGCTTCTTCTGCAGAAATCATTGCAGCAGTCATAATCATTTCCATTGCACGGCCTTTTCCAACCAATTGTGGCAAACGCTGTGTTCCTCCATAACCAGGAATTAATCCTAAAGTTACTTCTGGTAATCCCATTTTTGCATTGTCTGAAGCTACTCTGAAATGACACGCCATAGCCAATTCTAAACCTCCGCCAAGAGCAAAACCATTAACGGCAGCAATTACAGGTTTTCTTAGGTTTTCTATAAAGTCGAATAACGCTTCTTGTCCTTCTGCTGCTAATTGTGCTCCTTCGACAACATTATAATTTGCAAATTCCGAAATATCGGCTCCAGCAACAAAAGCCTTTTCGCCTGTTCCGGTTATAATGATTACACGAACATTTTCATCGCTTCCCAAAGCCGAAACAGCTTTGCTTAAATCGCCGATTGTAGCTTTGTTTAAAGCATTTAATTTTGCGGGTCTGTTTATGGTAATCGTTGCGATTCTTTCTTCGATCGAAACTAAAATATTTTCGTAGCTCATAACACTAATTTTAAGAGTTGGTTATTGGCAAAGAAACTCTAAAAGTGGTTCCTTTTCCGTAAGTTGACTCAAAGGTAATTGTTCCTTTGTAATTTTCTATGATGTTTTTGATAATTCCAAGTCCCAGTCCCATACCACTGGTTTTCGTGGTAAATTTTGGTTCGAAGATTCGGCTGATATCTTGTTTCTGAATTCCGATTCCGTTGTCTTTTACGGCGATTTCAACATTGTTATTTCTTCGTTTTACCGTAACCACAATGGATTTCTGAAACTGACTTTCTGGAATTGCCTGCGTAGCATTTTTAACCAAATTGGTAATCACACGAATTAATTGTGTACGGTCCATTTTGGAAATAATTTCTTCTTCTTCTTTTTCAAAAACAATATAATCTTCGTTGAAAATATCCAACGCCAATTCGACAACCTCAACAACATTCAGCGTTTCATTCTGCTGCGCCGGCATCGAAGCAAAGTTCGAAAAGGCTGAAGCGACAGAAGTCATCGTGTCGATCTGCTGAATTAAGGTTTCGGAGTAATCATTCATTTTCTGCTTAACATTTGGATCATTTGGATCAAACTTTCGCTGAAAACTCTGAACTGTTAAACGCATCGGCGTCAACGGATTTTTGATTTCATGTGCGACTTGTTTTGCCATTTCGCGCCAAGCTTCTTCACGTTCACTTTGCGCTAATTTGATCGCACTGCTTTCCAATTTGTCAACCATTCCATTGTAGGCTTTGATCAGGAAGTTGACTTCTTTACTATTAGCTTCCAAAACAATTTTCTCGTTTTTCTGATCCAGATTGGTTTCTTCCAAACGATCGGAAATAGTTTTAAGCGATTTTGTGATGTAAGTCGAAAGGAAATAGGCTAACGCGAAAGCCACTATCAGCATAAAAGAATACACCTGACTCAAACGAATTAGGAAAGTATTCAGCTCGTTGTCGTAATAACCGTCGTCTTCTAAATACGGAAGATTCAGGATTCCGAGTGGTTTGAATTTTTCGTCTTTTATTAAACTGTAGGAAGAGCGGTTTTTGACACCGTCTATTGTTTTAATGTCTACAAAACGTTTTTCGATTGAAGAACGAACGAGTTTTAGAATATATTCTGGAATTGGCGGAGCGACTTTATCAACTGCAAAAGATTCTTTGGAAGATTTCAAAAGTTTTCCGTCAAGGCTGAAAATGTTGATTTCAATTTTGTGAATCTGCGCCAGTTCGTGGATTTTATCTTTAAAAATCAAATCCAGATTTTGGGTTTTCAGCGGATAAGTCGTTGTTGCCAGAACATAATTGATATGTTCTTTTACTGCATTTTCTTTTCGTTCTAAACGTTCCTGATGATATTCTTTGGCCTCCGTCTTAAACTGAATAATCGAAATGGAAGCCAATAAAAAAGATGCCACAACAATCAATACAATCATCGACAGGAAAATCCTGGTACGAAGCGAAAGCATTGACATTTTGAAGTTGTTCAGCATTTGTTTTTTATTTTTTGCCACGAATTACACGAATTGCCACGAATTATTTTTGATATTTTTTTGCCACAGATTAAAAGGATTATTCGGATTTTATAAAAAATCATTTGAAATTCTTTAATCTGTGGCAACTATAAAATTAGTGTCAATTTGTGAAATTCGTGGAAACCTTTTTTATTTTTTTTCTCGAATTCGTTTGTAAAATCTAAAGCCCAGCATAATTAAAACTGAGAATAAAATAATTCCGATTACGCCGAAAATCCAGTTGATGGCGCTTTTTAAAACTACTAAAAAAACCACAGCAAACAAAATAATCGTTGCGCCTTCGTTCCATAAACGCATAAAGTTGTTGGTATATTTTACTTCGTCGTTTTGTAATTGTTTAAAAATCTGATGGCATTTTCCGTGATACAAATACAGCAGGAAAACGAAGCATAATTTTACATGCATCCACGGCATTTTTATCCAAATATGACCAGCTTCTGTAAAAAACAGCATCCAAAAAGCAAAAATACTCGCCAAAACCGCCGATGGCCATGTAATAATGTACCACAAACGGTAGGCCATAATTTTGTATTGTGCCTGCAAGATTTCCTTTTCAGGAGAAGGTTTTTCATTGGCTTCTATTTGATAGACAAACAAACGCACAATATAAAATAAACCCGCAAACCAAGTTATTACAAATATAAGATGCAGTGATTTTAAGTAATTATAATACTCCATTTTTGTTTGTTTTGTTTCAGGTTTCAAGTTTCAGGTTTTCATGAAGTTGGCTAACTTGGAACATGAAACTTGAAACAAATATTATTTAGCCCAGTCATTAATCCAGTTCGAAACAGTTTCACACCATTCGTCGTCATCATTCAAACATGGAATTGCTAAAAACTCTTCTCCGCCTTTTGCTTCGAAATCTTCTTTGGCACGCATTGCGATTTCTTCTAAAGTTTCAAGACAATCTGATACGAAAGCAGGAGTCACAACAGCCAGCTTTTTAATTCCTTTAGCAGGCATATTGTCAATTTCAACATCAGTATAAGGTTCCAGCCATTTATCGCCCGCTAATCTTGATTGAAAAGTAAGGCTGTATTTGTCTTGAGGAATGTCTAATAGTTTTATAACTTGTCTTGTAGTTTCATAACATTGGTGACGATAGCAGAAATCGTGCGCCGGCGAAGGCGTGTTGCAACAAGAACCGTCTATTTTACAATGTGATTTTGTTACATCAGTTTTGCGGATATGACGCTCTGGAATTCCATGATAAGAAAACAATAAATGATCATAATCAAATCCAGCTAAATGTTTTTTGATAGAATCTGCCAGATTCTTAATATAATCTGGTTTGTTGTAAAATGCTGGAACATCTGTAAAAGTCATTTCTGGAAATTTCTTTTTACGAATTTCCTCAGCTTTAACTAAAATCGTCAACGTTGAAGCCATTGCATATTGAGGATACAACGGAAAAAGCAAAACTTCAGTAACGCCTTTGTCTTTTAATTCCTGAAGTCCTTTTTCGATAGTCATGCTTCCATAACGCATTGCAAGTGCAACAGGAACATTTACTAAAGGCTGTACTTTTTTCTGCATTCTTTCAGAAAGCACTACCAAAGGCGAACCTTCATCCCACCATATTTTTGCATACGCATGCGCTGATTCTTCTGGTCTTTTTCTCAAAATAATACCGCGAACTAATAATGCTCTCAACAAATACGGAACATCGATCACGTATTTATCCATTAAAAATTCATCTAAATAAGGTTTTACATCTTTTGGTGTTGGACTTTCTGGAGAACCTAAATTTACTAATAATACGCCTTTCATTATTGTTTTTTTTGCTTTTGCTTTAAGCTCTAGGCTTTAAGCATTTTATTTTGTTTTTAAATTTTCGGCAAAAGTAAGTACTGTACTTTATTGGAAATATGATAATTGTTACTTTTTATTTATTGTTGAATATTCAAAATTGATTTTAAATAGTTAGTGAAAATTTTCACGCTCCCGATAGCTATCGAGATTATAGATTAAAGCAGATTTAGCAAATTCTAATTTGTGTTAATTTGTGAAATCCGTGTTTTAAACTTAAACATTCGCATTAATCGACATCAAATACTTTTTAGGTGTAGTTCCGAATTTCTTTTTGAATGCAGCTATGAAGTGGCTTCCAGTGCTGTAACCGATTTTCAGCCCAACTTCATTTACATTATAAGAGCCGCTGTCCAGAAGTTTTCTAGCGAAATCCATTTTATAATCAAAAAGGAAACCATAAACCGTGTCGCCGTAAATTTGTTTGAAGCCCATTTTCAGCTTTTTTAAATTCAAACCAATTTCGTCAGCGAGCTCTTGTAATCCTGGTGGTTCGGCCATATTGGCGATTACAATTTCTTTCGCTTTTCTGATTTTCAAAACATTGTCTTCGTCAATTAAGAAGGGACATTGTTCTGCATTTGGATCTTCGGTTCTGTTGAAATACAAACTCAGCAATTCATAACCTTTTCCTTTATAATAAAGGTTTTTTATGGACGGATGAAGATTGTAATGAAACAACTGACTCAGCACAATCGCCATCGACGGACTGATATTTCCTTCGTTATAATACTTCTTATCTTTATTGTCCGGACTTAGAAAGGTAATATAATTGGCTTCCGCCGAAAATAACGCGTGAAATTTCTTGATCGAAACAATTACTGAGATCGCCCATGAGTTTGGAGCGAGTTCTAAATGAAGCGGTAATTCTTTCTGCGGATTGTATAAAAGAAGCGATTTCTCTTCTTTCAATTCCAAGGCATAAGTTCCCTGATTAAACAGGAATTTGGCATTGCCTTTTATGCCGAAGTGAAACTGTATCAGACCAGTACCTACAATTTCGTGCTGAGCAAAAAATGGTTCGGAACCGTCGTTTTGAAAACGGATCAGCGTAAAGTCGTCTTCAATTTTTATAATTTCTTGAGAACCCATAGCGATATTTTTTAGAAACGAAAATCAAATCAAAGTTGAAATATTATTTAGAATGACTCTAAACTAATCACTTCGAAGGAGTTGATTTTGCTACAAAAGTAGCCTTTTTTACTCAAAAACACCTATTTAGGATCAAAAAAACATACAGCGACATAAAAAGTACTTTTAGCGTTATTTTTATCAATGGTATAGTAATAATTTTGTTGCACTTTTTAGAAAGTGAATTTATGGAAAACAATAACGTACCGAAACACCTTTATTTTTACTCAGTTGGCCTGAGTTACAAAAAAGCGGATGCTGAGGTAAGAGGTCAATTTAGTTTGGATGCAGTGGCGAAAACGCGTTTGCTGGAGCAGGCTAAAAGCGAAGGAATAGAAAGTTTAATTGTCACTTCAACTTGCAACAGAACCGAAATCTACGGTTTTGCTGAGCACCCTTTTCAATTAATAAAACTTATTTGCGATAATAGTAACGGATCTGTAGATTCATTCCAAAAAGTTGGATTTGTTTACAAAAATCAAGAAGCTATTAACCATATGTTTCGCGTAGGAACTGGTTTAGACAGCCAGATTTTAGGCGATTTCGAAATCATCTCTCAAATTAAAACGAGTTTTTCGCACTCAAAATCAATGGGCTTAGCCAATGCTTTTACAGAAAGATTGGTAAATGCAGTTATCCAAGCAAGTAAAAGAATCAAAACGGAGACAGAAATTAGTTCTGGTGCTACTTCGGTTTCTTTTGCATCGGTTCAATACATTCTTAAAAATGTGGACGATATCAGCAACAAAAACATTTTGTTATTCGGTACTGGGAAAATCGGCAGAAATACTTGCGAAAATCTAGTAAAACATACTAAAAACGAACATATTACTTTAATCAACAGAACCAAAGATAAGGCTGAAAAACTAGCTGGAAAACTAAATCTGATTGTTAAAGATTATTCTGAATTACACTTAGAACTTCAAAAAGCGGATGTTGTTGTTGTTGCAACAGGCGCGCAAAATCCAACAGTTGATAAAGCGATTTTAAATCTTAAAAAGCCGTTGTTGATTTTGGATTTGTCTATTCCGAAAAACGTGAATGAAAATGTTGAGGAATTAGAAGGCGTAACTTTAATCCACATGGATTATTTGTCTCAGTTGACAGATGAAACTTTGGAAAACAGAAAATTACACATTCCAGCAGCTGAAGCGATTATTGAAGAAGTTAAGGAAGAATTCACTACTTGGATGAAAGGCAGAAAATTTGCTCCTACCATCAATGCGTTAAAAGAAAAACTAAATGCAATCAAAATTTCGGAACTGGATTTTCAAAGTAAAAAAATTACTGATTTCAATGAAGAACAAGCAGAAATCATCAGTAACAGAATCATCCAGAAAATCACTACTCATTTTGCAAATCATTTAAAAGACGACAACACCATGGTAGATGAAAGCATCGAATGGATCGAAAAAGTCTTCAAAATAAAAGCATCTTAGTTTAAACCATATAAGTCATATAAGTTCATTTAAAAATGCCATGTGCAAACCACTTAAATTTACTTATATGACTTATATGGTTCAAAAAACAAAACAAAGTTGTATCAGATTATTTAAAATGTGTTTTACTTAAACCGCTTAAATTTACTTATATAACTTATATGGTTCAAAAAACAAAACATGGCTGAAAAAACAATCAGGATAGGAACGCGCGACAGCGAATTAGCACTTTGGCAGGCACATACTGTTGAGAAACAACTAAACGATTTGGGGTATAAAACCTCAATTGTTGCTGTAAAATCTCAAGGTGATATTATTCTGGACAAACCACTTTATGAACTTGGTATTACGGGAATCTTTACCAAAACTTTAGATATTGCCATGATTAATGGCGATATTGATATTGCCGTGCATTCTATGAAAGATGTTCCAACTGCTTTGCCAAAAGGAATTGTTCAGGCGGCGGTTTTAGAGAGAGCCAATGTTTTGGACATTTTAGTTCATAAAGGAAATCCTGATTTTACAAATCCAAGTACCATCGCGACGGGAAGTTTACGTCGCCAGGCACAATGGTTTAATAAATATCCGAATCATACGGTGGTTGATTTACGCGGAAATGTAAATACGCGTATGCAGAAGTTACAAGATAACGACTGGAACGGAGCTGTTTTCGCTGCTGCTGGTTTGGAAAGAATTAATCTGAAACCTGAAAATTTTATTAATTTAGATTGGATGATTCCGGCGCCGGCGCAAGGAGCAATGTTAGTTGTGGCAATGGAAAATGATAATTATACGTTAGATGCACTTTCGCAATTAAATCATATCGAAACTGAAATTTGTACACATATCGAACGTCAGTTTTTAAGAACTTTGGAAGGCGGATGTACAGCACCAATCGGAGCTTTGGTTCGTTATAATGAAGACGAAGACACGTTGCATTTTCAAGGCGTTTTACTTTCTATTGACGGAAAACAAAAACTGGAAATCGATAAAACGGTTGATATTTCAGAATGGAAAAAATTAGGTTTCAACTCGGCTCAAGAAATTTTGAATAACGGCGGAACCGAATTGATGCAGTCTATTAAAGAATCTTTGAAAAAATAATGGCGAAACCAGTTCAAATAGTTTCTACAAAAATATTAGCTCCCCTTCACAAGCAAGAGCTGATGAAATATGGCGTTGAGTTAATCGAAGCCGATTTCATTAAAACCGAAAACAAACCTTTCGAATTAAAAGACCTCAACGAAAGTCTCATTTTCACAAGTCAGAATGCCGTTCACAGTGTTTTATCGCATCCGGAATCAGAAGAGCTGAAAAAGAAAAATGTGTATTGCGTTGGATTAAAAACTAAAAGTCTTTTAGAAGAAAATGGTTTCAATGTTATTGCTTACACAGGTTATGCTTCTGATTTAGCTGAAATTATTACTTTGATTTACAGAAATGAGAGTTATACTTTTTTCAGCGGAAATATGAGAAGAGATACTCTGCCAGAAGCTTTAAAAGAAAACGGAATTAAATTCAATGAAATTGAGGTTTACGAAACTACTTTGCAACCTCAGAAAATAAAAGCAAATCCAGAAGCGATTTTGTTTTTTAGTCCGTCTGGCGTTAAAAGTTATTTGAAACACAATACCATAAATAAACAAATCTGTTTCTGCATTGGAGATACCACTGCAGAAGCTTTAGTAAAAATCACAAAAAACATTATCGTCGCAGATCAACCTACAATTGAGGATGTGATCGAAGATGTAATTCACGAATATAAATAAAAACCTTTGCAACTCTGTCGGTTTGTGACTTTGCAACTAAAATATAAAAACTCATGTTAAAAAACGACCTATTTTTAAAAGCATTAAAAGGAGAAACAGTTCAGCGTCCGCCAGTATGGATGATGCGTCAAGCGGGAAGATATTTGCCAGAATTTAGAGAACTTCGTGATAAATATGATTTTTTTACACGTTGCGAAACTCCAGAATTAGCTGCTGAAATCACAGTTCAGCCAATCCGCAGAATTGCTCCAGATGCGGCGATTTTATTCTCAGACATTTTGGTTGTACCACGCGCAATGGGAATTCATGTAGAATTGAAAGACAATTTAGGTCCGATAATCCCGAACCCAATTCGTTCTTTAGCAGATGTTCACAAAGTATTTGTTCCAGATGTAAATGAAACTTTAGGCTACGTTTTCGACGCAGTAAAACTGACAAAAGAAATGTTGAACGATGAGGTGCCGTTAATTGGTTTCGCTGGTTCGCCTTGGACAATTTTCTGTTATGCTGTTGAAGGAAAAGGCTCTAAAAGTTTTGATACTGCAAAAGGATTCTGTTTTTCAAACCCAGCTGCAGCACATACTTTATTACAGAAAATCACCGATACGACTATTTTATACTTAAAAGAAAAAGTAAAATCGGGCGTAAATGCCGTTCAGATTTTTGATTCTTGGGGAGGAATGCTTTCTCCAGTTGATTATCAGGAATTTTCGTGGAAATACATCAATCAGATTGTTGACGCCTTGGCTGATATTACTCCGGTAATTGTTTTCGGAAAAGGATGCTGGTTTGCACTTGGCGACATGGGTAAAAGCCGTGCGTCTGCATTAGGAGTAGACTGGACTTGTTCGGCTAGAAATGCTCGTTATTTGTCTGGTGGAAACATCACTTTACAAGGAAATTTCGATCCTTCAAGATTATTATCTCCAATTCCAACCATCAAGAAAATGGTTCATCAAATGATTGATGAATTCGGAAAAGACAAATATATCGTAAATTTAGGCCACGGTATTTTACCAAATATCCCTGTAGATCACGCAAAAGCGTTTATTGACGCGGTGAAGGAATACGGGAATTAGTATTCCGGTGAAGTTTAGCATTCCTGCAAGGTTTTCAAAACCTTGTAGGTATAAATTGTAAAATCGGATTAGCAAATATGTAGAAGATCTACAAGGTTTTAAAACCTTGCAGAAAATGAGAAGTCATATGAAATTAGAAGTTTTAGAGAAAGATTATTATTATCATATCTACAATCGCGGAATTAACGGAACAACTATTTTTGAGAATGATTCTAACAAACTT
This sequence comes from Flavobacterium artemisiae, assembly GCF_042678225.1. Taxonomy (NCBI): domain Bacteria; kingdom Pseudomonadati; phylum Bacteroidota; class Flavobacteriia; order Flavobacteriales; family Flavobacteriaceae; genus Flavobacterium; species Flavobacterium artemisiae. The sequence goes on from NZ_JBHUDZ010000003.1 coordinate 38,187, forward strand.
TACTTCTTAAAGCAATTAGCAAAATATACAGAAAATAAAATTTCAATTTTTGCTTATTGTTTGATGAACAACCATTTTCATTTGGTTATTCGTCTAAAAGCTGAAGAAAAAGAAGTTACTCAGGGATTCTCAAATTTGTTTAATTCGTATGCAAAAGCATTCAATAAACAGATAAATAGAACAGGAAGTTTATTTGAAAAACATTTTAAGAGAATAAAACTAAAAGATGAAAATTATTTAAAACAATTGATTATTTATGTTCATCTGAATCCAAAACATCATTTTGATTTAGATTTCAAAAACTTTAAATTTTCATCATTCCAAGCTTATTTATCTGATAAAGAAACAAGAATAGAAAGGGATGAAACTATAAGTCTATTTGGAGACTTGGAAAACTTTATCTTTTGTCATAATCAAAAGAATAATCTTTTAAACGAGATTTACACTTTTGAGTAATGAGATTTGTCTTCCTGCGAGGTTTTCCAAAACCTTGTAGATATAATTTTCCATTACTAAGGGTAAAGCAACTTAAAAGTAATACCTACAAGGTTTTTGGAAACCTTGCAGGATAACGAAAAACAATATGCTCAACAAAGGCCTAAGAGACGAAGAAAAAATAAGAATTGATAACGTTCTTAAGACGTTACGAACTCTTGTTTATGTACCTTATCCTTTGAATGCTTTACAAAAATCTGAAATTGAAAATCAATTAAAAGAATTCGGCTTAAACATCGAAACTTTAGTTGATTATTCTAATCAAGATTTAATTACATTATTGAATAATCTTCATTTTGACTGGGAACAATTAGAACTGTTTGCTGATATTTTAATTGAATTTTCAAAAGCTGAAAACTATAATTTTGAAGATAAAGCTTTGGCTGTTTATCAATACATTCAAGCCGAGAGCAAAGTTTTTTCTTTCGGAATAAATTCGAAAATTTCATCTCTTAAAAACAAATAAAATGAGTTTTACAGATTGGAAAACAGACCGAATTGAAACTATTCTTCCTGAAGAGTTTTATAAACTTATTGAAAAGAATACAAATCATATTGCGAAAACTTTTCCTGTAACGCTTGCCAATTCTGATTCTTTAGCGAAAGCGAAAGATTTTCTAGCATTTAATCTTGATAAAGAGAAAAACAAAGAAAGCTTTTTCTTTTATGCCAGAAATATAGAAACAAACGAACTGATTGGTTATTTGTGTGTAAAAACAATTGATTATCGTATTTCTAAATGCGAATTAGGCTATTTTATTGACGAAGATTACCAAGGAAAGGGAATAACATCGAAAATGGTTTCTGAAGCACTTAATTTCTGTTTTAATGAATTATTGATGAATAAGGTTTTCATCTGTACTTCTGAGATTAATCTGGCAAGTCAGCGCATAGCGTTGAAACATAATTTTAAACAAGAAGGAATTTTACGAGATGAATTTAGAAATGGTGATGGTGAACTGCAGAACTCGGTTTATTTTGGATTGTTGAAATCAGAATATATTTCAAATGAATTCTTTTGAAAAGTTTTTAGATGACCTTTCTAACTTTGAATTTAGAAAATTGAATCCTTTATATCAAGGCTTCTTTCTAATGTTGGGTTTTGCAATAACGGTAAGTACTTGCGCCTATTTTTCAAACGAATCCAGAATTAGTAAAGAAGTTTATAAAAATATGTTTAAAGAAAATTTTTCTGGAATAATTGTAAAAAAATATTTAGATAAACACAACCATATGTCTCACACATTTAAATTGAAGGATTCAAGCGGAGTTTATGGATATTCTTTTATTTGGGAAAAAACTGAGATAGGAGATTCATTAGTAAAAAAGGCAAATTCAAGATTTGTAAAAATCTTTAAAAAAGATACAACATTGGTATTTGATATGAACGCTGCATTTAAATATCATGATACTTTTCCAGAAGATGAAAAATAAGAATATGCAGGATAAATTAACTTTCGATTTTGGGAAATTTATTGATGAAAGCACAAAAATCATAAAAGGATTATTTAAAGTCTTTTTTTTCAGCTTTTACTATTACTGTCTTTTTTCAGATTTGTTTTCTCATTACACAAACTCGACATCCATTAGAGCCTGTTTTTCAGGTTATCTGACTTTTCTTTATCCAATATTTATAAGCGTACTCACAATAATATATTTAGTGTGTATTTCAGTTTATTCAAAAAACATAAAACATAAAAGAATCTATTTTAAATTAATACTAATACCTCTTTTTCTATATATTATCTGGGCAAATTTTTTATAAATTGAAAAGATATAATTTTTAGAAGTTATTACCATGAAAGACAAATTTTACACCTACATACAAAATTTACAAGATCAAATCGTAGCCGGATTAGAAGCTGTTGACGGAACTGCAAAATTTCGTGAAGATCTTTGGAAACGTCCAGAAGGTGGGGGCGGGCGAACACGTGTTATTGAAAATGGAAATGTTTTTGAAAAAGGCGGAGTCAACATTTCTGCCGTTCACGGAAAACTTCCTGAAACCATGCAGAAAATGTTTGGCGTTGGAGAAGCCGATTTCTTTGCCTGCGGATTAAGTTTGGTTTTACATCCACAAAATCCAATGGTTCCAACGGTTCATGCGAATTGGCGTTATTTTGAAATGTATGATGAAGCTGGAAATGTAATTCAGCAATGGTTTGGCGGTGGACAGGATTTAACGCCTTATTATCTGTTTGAAGAAGATGCCATTCACTTTCACCAAACTTGTAAAACGGCTTGTGACAAACACAATCCAGAGTTTTATCCAAAATATAAAAAACAATGTGATTCGTATTTTTGGAACGCACATCGAAATGAAGCGCGTGGTTTGGGTGGTTTATTTTTTGATTACTGCAAAGCAAATGATGAAATGTCAATGGAAGATTGGTACAATTTTGTAACCGAAGTTGGAAATAGTTTTCTTGAAGCCTATGTTCCAATTGTAGAAAGGAGAAAAAATCTTTCGTATACACCAGAACAAAGAACGTGGCAGGAAATCCGTCGTGGCCGTTATGTTGAGTTCAATCTAGTTCATGATAAAGGAACTTTATTCGGCCTAAAAACCAACGGAAGAATTGAAAGCATTTTGATGAGTTTGCCTCCGCATGTTCAGTGGGTTTACGATCATCATCCGGAATCGGGAAGTGAAGAGGAGAAATTGATTTATACATTGGAAAATCCGCGTGAGTGGGTTTCATAATCATAATCTAATTTTCATAAACACATAGAAACATAGATATTAAAGACTTATCTTAGAGGTAATTTTAGAAAATCATAAATCACATAGTTTTATGTGATTTATAATTAGTGAAATATCTTCGGTTTGTAAAACTATGTCTTTATGTGTTTAAAACCATTTTATATATTATTTTTCGTAAGCATTTTTGGGTGTTTCGCTCAAAACGATACTTTGCAAAATCGGTATTTCAAATCGTACGATGACAAAATCACGACCAGCATTTATTATTTAGATACTTCCAATAGTTTTCAAGTTGCTTCTGGTACACAAGATCCTAAAATATTTGTCAATCTAATTCCCAATCGTCGCGAACAGATTGGCTTTAGCGTAAGCTACAGAATTATTGATATTTCAATTGGTTTTGCTCCTAAATTCCTAAGTGGCAATAAAGGCGATTCAAAATCCAAAAATTTCAATTTACATACGCGTTTTTATTACAAAAAATGGATGCAGTCCTTTACTTTCATCAATCAAAAAGGATTTTACATTAGTGATGATAATCTAACGGTGCAACTGCCCAATATGCGAACCACAAAAATCGGCGGATCGACTTCTTATATTTTTAATGATAAATTCTCTTTTAAAACTCTGACAAGCCAAAATGAATGGCAGACTAAAAGTTCAGGAAGTTTCATTCCATCATTCTCGTTTTATTATACCAATCTCGATTTGAATACTCCCGATTCTTCGCCAGGTGATTTGTATGTTTTTACACTTGCTCCGGCTTACTATTACAATTTTGTAATCAGCGATCGGGTTTTAATTGGCGCAGGACTTGCTTTGGGTGCGGGAATTAATGATATTGACGGAGATACCTCAGCTTTATATCAGGCCGAATTTAATTTGAAATTAGCTTACAACAACGATCGCTTTTTTGGTTTTGCAAGTCTGAATACCGTGAGTTTTGCTCAGGACGAAAAAGTGGATCCGCGATTAAATGATAATATCGCTACCGTAAAACTTTCTATTGGTTATCGATTTGATCCTCCGAAAAAAGTAGAAGAAGTTTACAATAAAGTAAATGAAAAAATAGGTTTGTGATAAATCTTACAATTTGTGAAAAATAAGCCGAAAAATGCTTAAATTAGAGAGATTTACAAAACACTAAAATTCATTAGTATGAAAAATATAGAACAATTAAATCTAATGCATTCCGGAAAAGGATTTATTGCAGCATTAGATCAAAGCGGTGGAAGCACGCCAAAAGCACTTTCAGGATATGGCGTTTTAGAAAACCAGTATAAAAATGAAGAAGAAATGTATGGGCTTGTACATGAAATGCGAACGCGAATTATTAAAAGTCCACCTTTTGACAGCAAATATATTCTAGGCGCAATTTTGTTTGAAAACACCATGGATCGTAAAATCGACGGGCAATGGACTGCCGATTATCTTTGGGAAAAAAAGCATATTATTCCGTTTTTGAAAGTAGACAAAGGTCTTGCGGATCTTGCAGATGGAGTTCAGTTAATGAAACCAATTTCTAATCTTGACGAATTACTAGATAGGGCAGTTGAAAGAAATGTTTTTGGAACAAAAATGAGATCCGTGATTAAAGAAGCAAATCAAAAAGGGATTCAGGAAGTTGTAAAACAACAATTTGAAGTTGGTCTGCAAATCTTTAAAAAAGGACTTGTTCCGATAATTGAACCAGAAGTTGATATTAATAGTCCAGACAAGCAAAAGTCAGAAGAAATACTGAAAGAAGAAATCCAAAAACAATTGAGTTTATTGGATAAAGAGGTAAAAGTCATACTTAAACTTTCCATTCCGACAGTAGATAATTTTTACAGCGATTTAATGGCAGATCCTCATGTTGTTCGCGTAGTGGCACTTTCGGGTGGCTATTCTCTTGAAGAAGCCAACAAGAAACTGGCAAAAAACAACGGATTGATTGCGAGTTTCTCCAGAGCATTATCAGAAGGACTCAGCGCTCAACAACTCGATTCTGAATTTAATGCCCGATTAGAAAATTCAATAAAAGAGATTTACGAAGCTTCGATTAAATAAAAATCATAAAAATCCCTGAAACAATCTGATTCAGGGATTTTTGTTTTATAAAAAAATGAAATTTTTAGATAATATTAACGGTTTCCATAAAGAGCTAAAAGCCTAGTTTTGTTACTTTTTACTTAACTTTGCAACGCTTAAAATAAAAATTAAGCAAACTCTCAAAAATAAAAAACAACTGCATTTTTAGAGTTAAGATTTATGTCCAATTTATATTAGGAAAAATCTAAAATCTAAAAGCCAAAATCTAAAATTTATATGTTCCCACTACACAGAGGCAGAAGATTAAGAGTAAACGAATCAATCCGATCATTAGTCCGCGAAACAAGTTTAAGTCCATCTGATTTTATGTTCCCGATGTTTATTGCTGAAGGCGAAAATTATAAAGCAGAAATTCCGTCAATGCCGGGAATCTTTCGCAGAACAATCGATTTGACTGTAGAAGAAGTGAAAGAAATTTTTGCTTTAGGAATTCGTGCTGTAAATATCTATGTAAAAGTCAGTGAAAACTTAAAAGATAATACTGGAAAAGAAGCATGGAACAAAGACGGATTAATGCAGCAAGCAATTCGTGCTATTAAAGAGGCTTGTCCAGAAATGATTGTAATGCCAGATGTAGCTTTAGATCCGTATTCTATTTATGGTCATGACGGAATTATTCAAAACGGTGATGTTGAAAATGACAGTACCGTTGAAGCTCTAGTAAAAATGGCGGTTTCTCATGCAGAAGCGGGAGCCGATTTCGTAGCGCCAAGCGATATGATGGATGGAAGGGTTTTACGCCTTCGCGAAGGTCTCGATGCTGCCGGATTTCAGAATGTAGGAATCATGAGTTATTCTGCCAAATATGCTTCGGCTTTTTACGGTCCGTTTAGAGATGCTTTAGATTCAGCACCAAGAGAAGCTGATGTTGTGGTGCCGAAAGATAAAAAAACATACCAAATGGATTATGCTAATCGTATCGAAGCGATTAAAGAAGCTTTGTACGATGTTGAAGAAGGTGCCGATATGGTTATGGTAAAACCTGGAATTGCTTATCTGGATATTGTTCGTGAAGTTAAAAATGCTGTAAATGTTCCTGTAACGGTTTATCACGTTTCTGGAGAGTATGCCATGATCAAAGCAGCGGCCGAAAGAGGATGGCTGGATAATGATAAAATCATGATGGAGCAGTTAATGTGCATCAAACGTGCGGGTGCAAGTTTAATCTCAACTTATTTTGCAAAAGAGGCAGCAATACTTTTAAATAAATAATAATGAAAAAAGTATTGTTCTTATCTGCGGTTCTTGCTTTTACGGCTTGTAAAAAAGAAGCGACAGAAAATACTCAAAATGCATCAGAATCTTACTCGGAAGGGGAATCGGCGAAAGCCAAAACTCCAGAAGATTTAGGAAAAGAAATTTTTGAAGGAAGAGGAAATTGCACTGCCTGTCATCAGCCGGATCAAAAAGTGATTGGTCCGAGTATCAAAGAAATTGCAAAAACCTATAAAGATAAAAAAGGGGATATGGTGACTTTTTTAAAAGGAAATGCAGAACCAATTGTTGACCCAAGTCAGTTTTCGGTAATGCAGACCAATTTTGAAATAACAAAAGCAATGTCTGATGAAGAGTTAAAAGCAATTGAAACTTACATTTACAGTCACTTGAAATGATATTCTTCTAATTTTATTAATTAGTATATAAATAAAAACGGCGCTGATTCAGCGCCGTTTTCTGTTTTATATAAATTTGATTACCAGATTTTAACCCTTTTTGAAGGTTCTAAATACATAGCATCTCCTTGTTTAATTCCGAAAGCTTCGTAGAACGAATCAAGGTTTTTAATTGGCACAACCGCTCTGTACATTCCTGGAGAGTGCGGATCTGTTTTTACCTGGCTTTTAATAGCTTCGTCACGAGCTTTAGTTCTCCAAACAGTAGCCCAAGAAATAAAGAATCTTTGCTCAGGTGTAAATCCGTCGATTAGACCTGGATTTCCGTGTTTCTTCAAATACAATTGTAAACCATCATAAGCAGCGTTAGTTCCACCTAAATCACCAATATTTTCACCCAACGTAAATTTACCATCTACGTGAATTCCAGGAAGTGGCTCTAAAGCGCTGTATTGAGCAGCAAGTTCACCTCCAAGAGCAGTAAATTGTTTTAAATCTTCAGGAGTCCACCAGTCAACAAGGTTTCCGTCTGCATTGTAACGAGCACCAGAATCATCAAAACCGTGAGAGATTTCGTGTCCGATTACTGCTCCAATTCCACCGTAGTTTACAGCTTCATCAGCTTGGTAATTGTAGAAAGGCGGTTGTAAAATTGCAGCTGGGAAAACAATCTCATTGTAAGATGGATTGAAATATGCATTTACAGTTTGTGGAGACATTCCCCATTCTGTTTTATCAACTGGTTTGCCTAATTTTGCTAAGTTTTCAGCATAAGCCCATTTAGCAAGATTTACAGAGTTGTCAAAATAAGTTCCGCCTTCAGAAACATTTTTAAGAACTAATTTAGAATAGTCTTTCCATTTGTCAGGGTAACCGATTTTTACAGTTAATTTTTTTAATTTTTCAATGGCTTTCACCTTAGTTTCAGGAGACATCCAAGGCAATGCATTGATTCTGTTTTCGTAAGCAAGCATTACATTAGCAATCATGTCTTTTGCTTTTGCTTTTGCTTCAGCTGGGAATAATTTTTCTACATATAATTTTCCTAAAGCCTCACCTGTAGCTGTATTGATAACTTGTAAAGCTACTTCTTCGCGTGGACGTTGTTTTAATGCTCCAGTTAAAGTTTTTCCGTAGAAGTCGAAATTTGCATTTTCGATTTCTGTACTTAAAGTAGATGCTGTTCTGTTTAGAGCAGACCATTTTAAATACTCTTTCCAAGCTTCAACTTTCTTTTCAGTAAAAGTTTTTTCTAGCGCGATCATGTAACGAGGCTGTGCAACATTTACAGTATCCAATTTTGCCATTCCGATTCCAGTAAAATATTTCTCCCATTGAATAGAAGGAGTATTCTTTTTCAAATCTGCAACAGCTGTCGGATTGTATTGTTTTCTACGGTCTCTTCTCTCAACGCGATCCAATCTTGGAGCCGACATTTCGATTTCTAAAGCAAGAATTTGTTTAGCACTTTCTTTTGCTTTTGCAGGAGACTCACCAATAAACTGAAGCATTCTTGCTACGTGAACTTCGTATTTTTCACGTTTTTCTTTAGAATCTTTATCATCAGAGTTGTAGTAATCTTTATCAGATAATCCTAAACCTCCTGGAGTTAAGCTTACGGCATTTTTATTACTGTTTTTCGCATCAGCGCTTACATAAACACCAAAGAAACCGATTCCGCCTTGAAGCTGCATTTCAGTAAGGAAATTTTGAAGATCCGCTACGTTTTTAATAGCATCAATTTTCTTTAAATAAGGCTGCAAAGGCGTAATACCTCTTTTGTTTCTTCCAACAGTATCTAAGATTGTATTGAATAAAGCAATTGCTTTACCTTGATCTGTGTTTGATTTGTATTTTGGATCTTTTGAAGCTTCTTTTAAAATCTTCAGAGAGTTTTCGTCTGTTTTCTGACGTAATTCATTAAAACTTCCCCATGCGTTTCTATCGCTAGGAATTTCAGTTTTGTCTAACCATGCTCCGTTTACGTAACGGAAAAAATCTTGTTTTGGACTAACTTTAGTATCCATGTTTGAAACATTAATACCAGGTTCTTTTGGTGTGCCATTTTGAGCCTGCAGTGTCGCAAAAGAGAACATTGCAGAAACGACACAAAACACAGGTTTTACAAGCTGTTTTTTCATAATAGTTTATTGTTTTAGGTAAAACACAAACTTATTGTTATTAATTTGAATATAGTGTTAAAATTTCGCATTATTTAACAATAAGTTAGCGTCAAGTTATTTTTTAAAATGTTTAAAATTGAAGCACTTTAAGTTAGTTAGTATATTTAATGTTTTATTTGTTACATCTTTAAAGAAAGCTTTCATGTATTTATTTGTTAAAATCAAAAACAAAATTTTATTTGCTTACATTTTCAGAGAGAAACATCGTTAAATAAAAGCTTAATTAAGATTTTAAAAAGTGCTTTTTGTATTTTTGCGCCAAATTATTTTTATGAAATCGCTTCTTTATAAATACCGCAAATTCTTTATTGTACTAATTATATTTTCTGCCGTTACTATATCCTTATTTTATAATGCATTAAAGCCTAAAAAAACACTTCCAATCTACAATCCATCCGACGTAAATCCAGAATTGGTCGACAGTACCATTCAATATAAAAGTAAATATCATACCATTGCAGATTTCTCTTTTGTAAACCAGAACGGAGATACTATAACGCAAAAGAATTACGAAGGAAAAATTTATGTTGCCGATTTCTTTTTTACGACCTGCGGTTCGATCTGTCCAAAAATGTCAACCAATCTTGTTGAGGTTCAAAAAGCGGTTTTAAAGAATCCGAAAGTAATGCTGCTTTCGCATACCGTTTTTCCAGAAGTAGACAGCGTTTCTGTTTTAAAAGCGTATGCTATAAAATATGGAGTAGTGGACAGCAAATGGAATTTGGTTACCGGCGACAAAAAAGAAATTTACAAAATGGCCCGAAAATCGTATTTAGCAGTAAAGCTTGGAAGACCAGATCAATTGTATGATATGGTGCACACAGAGAATTTTGTTTTAGTAGATCAAAAACGTAGAGTTCGCGGGTTTTATGACGGAACAAATAAAGAAGACATTAAACGTCTTTTAGAAGACATCGATTTCTTGTCAAACGAGTAAATAACCGCATTTTTAGAAACATTTAGCATTTGTCCAAGTGTTAAATGCCTTGAAATAAAGAATAATTACCTATTTTTGCAATCTAAATTCAATCTAAATAAGCTTGCAAAATACAATTCACACTCTGAAAAAAGGCGAGAAAGCCATTATCAAAGATTTTGATATCGATCTTATTCCTCTGAAATTATTAGAAATGGGCTGCCTCCCTGGCAGTTTAGTTGAATTACTGCAGATTGCTCCTTTTGGAGATCCTTTATATTTAGATATTAACGGATCTCATGTGGCAATTCGTGTTGAAACCGCTCGTGAAATTGAAGTTGAACTTATTGAAAACAATTTATAATGAGCGTTCAAAATATCAATGTTGCCCTTATCGGAAATCCAAATACAGGTAAAACTTCTGTCTTTAATCAATTAACAGGTCTTAATCAACAGGTTGGAAATTATCCTGGAATCACGGTTGAGAAAAAAATGGGTTTCTGCAAATTACCAAACAACGTAAAAGCTAATATTCTTGATTTACCGGGAACGTATAGTTTGAACGCCAGTTCAATGGATGAAAGCGTTGTGATTGAACTTTTGTTAAATAAAAACGATAAATTATATCCAGACGTTGCTGTTGTAGTAACAGATGTTGAAAATCTGAAGAGAAACTTATTGATTTATACGCAGATTAAAGATCTTGAAATTCCGACGATTTTGGTCATCAATATGTCTGATCAAATGGAACGAAAAGGAATTTCTTTGGATATTCCGTTTTTAGAAGATAAACTAAAAACTAAAATTGCATTAGTAAGTTCACGAAAAGGCCACGGAATAGAAAATTTAAAAGAACTAATTGTTTCTTATAAGAGCATTACGCACGAACCTTGTTTGAATGCTTCGGTAATTGACCCAGAATATTTTGAAAAGCTGCAACATGCTTTTCCAAATCAATTAATGTATAAATTGTGGCTGGTAATCACTCAGGACGTGAATTTTTCGAATTTAGATCGAAACGAAGTAAGAAGTACGTTTACCAAATCACATTCAGAATTAAAGCGTTTACAACAAAAAGAAACCATCAAAAGATATCAGTTTATCAATGAGGTTTTAAAAGGAGGTTTAAAAGTCGATGCCTCGATGGCAAAAGACGTTCGAGCAAAATTAGACCGCGTTTTAACGCATAAGGTTTTTGGTTACGTTATTTTCTTTGCCATATTATTTTTGATTTTCCAGTCAATATTCAGCTGGTCAACCATTCCAATGGATTTTATTGACAGTACATTTGCTTCTTTGAGTGCTTGGACTGCATCAGAATTGCCAAGCGGTATTTTGACCGATTTACTTTCTCAGGGAATTATTCCAGGAATAGGCGGTGTTATTATATTTATTCCGCAAATTGCTTTCTTGTTCCTTTTTATTTCTATTCTAGAAGAAAGCGGTTATATGAGCCGAGTTGTCTTTTTAATGGATAAAATCATGCGCAGATTCGGACTTTCTGGAAAGAGTGTCGTGCCTTTAATTTCGGGAACTGCGTGTGCGATTCCGGCAATTATGGCGACAAGAAATATCGAAAACTGGAAAGAACGTTTAATTACCATTTTGGTTACGCCATTTACAACCTGTTCAGCACGATTGCCAGTTTACGCAATTATTATTTCATTAGTAGTTCCGAGTAAACGTGTTTTCGGATTTTTAAATGTTCAGGGTTTAACGCTGATGGCACTGTATGTTTTAGGATTTTTTGCTGCGATTTTGTCAGCTTATATTTTAAATAAGGTTTTAAAAATTGATTCAAAAACGTATTTCGTTGTCGAAATGCCGAGTTATAAATTACCGCTTTTTAAAAATGTCGGAATTAATGTTGTAGAAAAAACCAAAGCCTTTATTGTTGGTGCGGGTAAAATCATTTTAGCAATCTCAGTTATTTTATGGTTTTTAGCATCTTATGGACCTGGAAAAGAATTTAACGATGCCGAAACTATTGTAAAAGAAAGATTTGCTAATACCACTTTAGACGAAACACAATTTGAAAATGAAGTTGCTTCTCAAAAACTAGAAAATTCGTATATCGGACTAATGGGAAGAGCGATCGAACCAGCAATCGAGCCTTTGGGGTACGATTGGAAAATCGGAATTGCATTAATTAGTTCGTTTGCGGCGCGTGAGGTTTTCGTTGGAACATTAGCAACAATTTACAGCGTAGGAGACACCGATAACGAATCGACTATAAAAAGCAAAATGCAGGCAGAAGTTCGACCAGATACTGGTAAGAAGGTGTTTGATTTTGCAACAGGAATTTCATTATTATTATTTTATGCTTTTGCCATGCAGTGCGCGAGTACATTGGCGATCACAAAAAAAGAAACCAATTCGTGGAAATGGCCTGCAATGCAGTTGGTTTTCATGAGCGGTCTTGCTTATTTTTCAGCATTAATTGCATATCAACTTTTAAAATAAAAAGTTATGATTCAAGAAATAATGGCCTTCGCGATATTAGGATTTGCAGTCGCTTTTTTGATTAAAAAGTTCTTTTGGAAATCGAAAAAGAAAAAAGACTGCGGAGATGGAAATTGTGGCTGTGGCTAAAATTTACTATTTTGCTGCCGTGCAAAAGAAGCTTCAAAAGGGATTTTAAATTCCTTTTGAAGCTTTTTCTTTATATGCTAGTATTAAACGTCCATAAAGTACTAAATGCAACAATGTTTAAATAGTAGGTATTCTGTTGCTTATTGTGTATTAATTTATTTGTTTTCAATTGCTTATAAATTGAATAAAAGTAACATCAATTTCAATATTTTTGTTTTTCTGTTTTTTTCTTGACTTTTCAATTAAAAAAGAAAACAAGGTCAGATTTTGAAAATGCGAAGAAAAGCTTACCTTTGCGCCGAATTTATTCCATTTATAGATTCGTAATTAATTTATTCTTAACTTAAAATTGTTTATAGCATGCAACTGTATAACACTTTAAGCGCAGAAGAAAGAGCCATCATGATCGATGATGCAGGTAAACAACGACTTACGTTGTCTTTCTATGCGTATGCCAAAATTCAAGATCCAAAAAAATTTCGCGACGATTTATTTATTGCCTGGAATGCACTCGATGCTTTAGGTCGAATCTATGTTGCCAACGAAGGAATTAATGCTCAAATGAGTATTCCAGCTGAGAATCTGGAAGCTTTTAGAGCAACTTTGGAAGTTTATGATTTTATGAAAGGCATTCGTTTGAATGAAGCTGTAGAACATGATGATCATTCATTTTTAAAATTAACCATCAAAGTGCGTCACAAAATTGTTGCTGACGGTCTAAACGACGATACTTTTGATGTAACCAATATTGGCGTTCACTTAAAAGCCAAAGAATTCAATGATATCCTTGACGATCCAAACACAATTGTAGTTGATTTTAGAAATCACTATGAAAGTGAAGTAGGACATTTTAAAGGTGCGATTACTCCAGATGTAGAAACTTTCAGAGAGAGTTTACCGATAATCAACGAACAGCTTAAAGATCATAAAGACGATAAAAACCTTGTAATGTATTGCACAGGTGGAATTCGTTGTGAAAAAGCAAGTGCTTATTTCAAACATCAGGGTTTCAAAAACGTACATCAGCTGGAAGGCGGTATCATTAATTATAAAAAACAACTTGAAGAAGAAGGTCTAGAAAGCAAATTCATCGGAAAGAACTTTGTATTTGATAATCGTCTAGGCGAAAGAATTACTGATGATATCATTTCGCAATGCCACCAATGCGGTAAACCTTGCGATAATCACACTAATTGCGAAAACGACGGTTGTCATTTGTTGTTTATTCAGTGTGACGAATGTAAAGCCGCAATGGATAACTGCTGTTCTACAGAATGTCTAGAAATCATCCATATGCCATTAGTTGACCAAGTTCGTTTAAGAACTGGAAAACAAGTTGGAAATAAAGTGTTCAGAAAAGGAAAGTCTGAAAACTTAAAATTTAAACATTCGGGAGAATTGCCAGAAACTGCTTTGGCTACAGCACAAAAACCTGCTGATATTCGTCAAAAAATAAAAATCAAAAAAGTATTACTTGGAAAAGCAGAACATTACTATGTTAAAGCGCAAGTAGCACAATTTATGATCGAAAACCAAGAGTTAAACAGTGGTGATAAAATCTTAATTTCAGGTCCAACTACAGGGGATCAGGAATTGGTTTTAGAAAAAATCATCGTTAACGGAGCAGCAACTCAATCTGCTAAAATTGGTGATAAAGTGACTTTTGAAGTTCCTTTTCGAGTTAGATTGTCAGATAAATTGTATAAAATTGTAAATTAGCCGAAATTTTTATGCTAATTTATTTATGTCACAATCTTTTACCAAATTATGGATTCATTTAATTTGGGCGACCAAAAATCGTCAGGAATTAATTCATTTTTCAATTGAGAAAAAACTGTACGATTACATTTGGCAAGAGTTAACTGAACTTGGATGCCCTGTTAGAATCATAAACGGAATGCCGGATCATGTGCATGTTTTATTTTTACAAAATCCACAAAAAACTATTACAGACATTGTAAAACAAATAAAAGGAAGTTCTTCTCATTTTATGAATAGAGGAGAATTTATCCTTGAAAAGTTTGCTTGGCAAACCGGCTTTGGTGCTTTCTCTGTCAGTGAATCTCAACTGTATGCTGTTTACAATTATATCAAAAATCAAAAAGAACATCATCTTAAGAAAAATGGGCAGGATGAATTTGATGAGTTTGTAAAATTGCATGGATTGAAAGATAAATGATTACTTGGTCTAAATCATACGATTCTCGTGGTTGAAACAACGCACTATACTTGAAACGGCAGATACAAATAGGAGAACATAGCCTGCGGTTTCAACCGCAGGAACGCAAAGCATTTCCATAACGTTTACGTTTTTTTCCAAATATTTTTTTCTGTATTGAGGATGTTTAAGCAATACGTTCCCCGTGGTTTAAACAACGCGCTATACTTGAAACGGCAGATACAAATAGGAAAACATAGCCTGCGGTTTCAACCGCAGGAACGCAAAGCATGTAAATAGCGATTAGATTTTTTTCAACTAATGTTTTTTGTATTGAAAAATGTTCAAGCAATACGTTCCCCGTGGTTGAAACCACGGGCTATATTTGAAACGGCAGATACAAATAGGAAAACATAGCCTGCGGTTTCAACCGCAGGAACGCAAAGAATGTCCATAGCGATTAGATTTTTCCACTTATTGGTTTTCTGTATTGAAAAATGTTCAACAATACGTTTCGCACGATTGGAACCGTACACTATCTTCAAAAAACTACTACAAATAATTTTAAAATATAGACTATGATATAAATCATAGAAATCTAATCTACACCACATTATTTTTGTCAATTGTTAGATGGCTAAATTCGAAAAATATGTCATCGAAATAATAAATCAAAAATGACAATTAACAACAAAATCGAACTAATGGCCCCTGCTGGCAACTTTGAGTCTTTGCAAGCTGCACTTGATAACGGCGCCGATTCTATTTACTTTGGTGTAGAACAACTCAACATGCGTGCACGATCGACCGTAAATTTTACTATTGAAGATTTACCAGAAATCGCCAAACGCTGCGAAACCAAAAACGTTCGAAGTTATTTGACTTTAAATACCATAATTTACGATCACGATTTATCAGTTGTAAAAACATTATTAAATAAAGCTAAAGAAGCCAATATTACAGCAGTAATTGCATCAGACCAAGCTGTAATTGCGATGGCGAGGTCTATTGCAACAGAAGTGCATATTTCGACACAGTTGAATATTACCAATATTGAAACGATCAGATTCTACAGTTTGTTTGCTGATACAATGGTTTTAAGCCGAGAATTAAGTTTACGACAAGTAAAGAAAATTACCGAACAAATTGAAAAAGAACAGATCAAAGGACCAAACGGAAATTTAGTAGAAATCGAAATTTTTGGGCATGGAGCTTTATGTATGGCCGTTTCAGGAAAATGTTATTTGAGTTTACATTCGCATAATTCATCTGCCAATCGCGGTGCCTGCAAACAAAATTGCCGTAAAAAATATACCGTGATCGATCAGGAAACTGGTTTTGAAATCGAATTGGATAACGAATACATGATGTCTCCTAAAGATTTGTGTACGCTCGATTTCTTAGATCAAGTAATTGATTCTGGAATTCAGGTTTTAAAACTAGAAGGTCGTGGCCGTGCACCAGAATATGTGGCAACGGTTACCAAAACCTATCGTGAAGCCATTGATTCGTATTACGAAGGAACTTTCTCAAAAGAAAAAACGGAAGTTTGGATGGAAGCCTTAAACACAGTTTACAACCGCGGATTCTGGTCTGGATATTATTTAGGGCAAGAACTAGGCGAGTGGAGCGATATTCCTGGATCAGCAGCAACACAGAAAAAGATTTATGTGGGGAAAGGAACACATTATTTCCCAAAAGCAGCAATTGGACAATTTAAAATTGAAGCTTATGATATTAAAGTCGGCGATAAAATTCTGGTAACCGGACCAAGTACTGGAGCTCAGGAAATGATTATCGATGAAATGTTTGTAAATGATCTTACGGCTGAAAAAGCAACTAAAGGAGACGATTGTACTTTCAAACTGCCATTCAGAATCAGAATGTCAGACAAACTATATAAAATTGTGGAAGCGTAATGGTTATCATCACTTTACAAAGAGACAAATGCATTGGCTGTAATTACTGCGTTGAAATGGACCCGATGCATTTTCAAATGTCAAAGAAAGATGGGAAATCGGTATTGCTTCATTCACAGAATGCAAAAGGATTTTTTACTTTAAAATCGCCCAATCATACTATTGTAGAAAGCTGCGAATTGGCGGCGAGAGCTTGTCCGGTTAAGATTATTACGGTTAAGGAAACCTAGAAATTGCATTATAAAAAAAGAGCCTTTTGGGATCTTTTTTACGAAATGGTTTATTGTGTAAACATATTTTTGAATTTTAAATTTCCTAATGCAGACAAACTCCCAGCTTTAGCCGTTCCCTGCCAGTCAGATAATTTTCCGTTCACATAAATCTTGATGCCAACTTCATTAGGGGTTTCGTAGATTATGTATTTTATACTGCCGCTATTAAACTCCAATTGAAAACTGATATTTTGTTTTGTGAATTTGAATAATGCTTTATCTGCTTTTTCAGGGATAGATGGATGAGCAAAAGAAACAAATTTGTATTCATCATTCTGCTGAAAAACATAATACAATACATCATCAACTTTAAACAGAATCACACGCCCTTTTCCATTTTTTGTGTCGAAAGCAAGTAATTTATCTTTTTCTAAGCCTTCTTCATATAGTGAAAGAGATGTGAACGAAACCCACTTATTGTTTTCTAATTTCTTGCCTGTGATTTTTGAAAACGGAGATGGGTAAGAAGCTTCTATTTCAAAACTGGAGATTAATTTCGCTTCATTTTTCGTGACGCTATAATATTCATAACCTCGGATTAAGGCACCGCCACTAGATGATGTGATAAGTCTTTTATATTTAGAATCAATTTCAAACGAGCCGCCACGCAAACAATACGCTCCTTCATAAACACTACTTATACTTTGATTATAAACAAAGGAGTTCGCTGTATTAATAAAAATGCTTGATGATGGTCTTGGATTGTAACAGCCTTCATCGAATAGTTCTGTTCCATCAATAAGAATATCTTCTCTGCCATCAAAATTAACATCTCCCAATACATGAATATTGATGTTTGGAATACTTTTGAAAGTGGCTATTTTTGCAGTCTTCTTTATCTGAGGATTAGAAAGTTCTTTTGTGCCAAACTCTAGTACTGTTTTTTTACTTGTATTTTCTGTAAGTGTATAATATTCTTTGGTATTTGGCTTTGAATCTTGTTGAACAAAATACAAAGTATAACCTTTCATGAAATCATTTATAAGATAAGCTTTTTGGGCATGTAAATTATTAAATCCTGTTACTAGTAAAAGTAAAAAGCCAATTGCTGGTTTCATTTTTTGATTTATCTATTAATTAAATGTAGTAGAAAATGCTATTCTTCTCTAGTATCAAATTCATCAAAGTCTTTAATTTCAGATAATTTAGTCAATTTTTTTCTTTCGATTTTACTAACGGTTTTCTCAAAAATTTCATCACCATCATAGGTGTTTTCATTCACGTTTCGATTGACAATTTTTTGTCCAGTCAAGAAATTGATGCTGATGTCGCTAAGTACAATTGGACCGTGATTATCGCTCGCATCATAACCAATAAGTTCTAAATCATTATTTTGAAGTCTAAAAGTATATCTCCAATAGCCATATCTTCCGTGTGCATAATGAACATAAAGTTTTCCTTTACTTATTTCGATGTCTAATTCTGGAGCATAATAAACGCCGCCGTCTTCATTTTCAGACGAAAAGCAATTGTAATTTTTAACCGCAAGCTCATAACCATTTTTAGTATTCAAAAGAACAATGATTCCTCTTCGGTTGCGGTCTAACTCGCCGCGATATTCATCTGTAACGAATTTGCTCTTGTCTGTGCCTTTTATGATATAAACCAAATCTTCGGCTCCATCTTTATTTAAATCACCATAAATGGTATCAAAAGGAACGTAACTTTTGGGTATAAAATCTGCGGGCTCTTTTTTTACTTCAACGGCTTGTTCTTCAACTTCGGGTGTTTGTTTAAGATCGACAACTTCTGTGTTTGATGTTTTTGTTGCTTTTGAATCTTTTTTACAACTGACAGCAGTTAAAGTCAATAAAATGAGTGTAATAACTAGCGAAGGTTTTATAATTTTGATCATTTATACGTTCTATTCTTTTATTAAACTTTTAAATACTATAATTACCAAATCTTCCACCACGGCTTCGTTTTTGCCTTCTCACCATCAACTATCCCTATAATCGCTAATTTTTCCTTAAACGTCCTTAAAGCAAATGCTAAAGGCTCATTTTTGTTAATTCCAAAATTTTGATGTGGCTGTACTAGTAAAATTGCTACTCCAATATAGGTTGTAATATTGTATTTTTCGACACGTCCCCAAACTAATTCAGGATTATTATAATCATTCTCCGAAAATAGTAATATCTGTATATCATCGGGATAACCTTCGGCTCTAAAATAATTAACAGTATCATGCTTTCTAAAATCAATCAAATCATCTCTATCATAAAATTTTAGATGCTGTGGTTTTATAAGTTCGAAATTTCCTAAAGAGGTGTCGCTTAAAATTTCGTATGGAATTTCCGAAAAATCAGAATACCTCATAATAACACGTATTTGTTTATCTATTAGGCTTTCAGTAAATTCTATTTTATCGTCAACTTTGTTAAATATTTTTACAACATCTAAAGTTGTACCAGCATCATGATCTATATATACATAACATAAAAGATGAGATCCTTCAAAATCTGCCAGACTATCAGCTAATTGAGGATAGTTATGATAGTCTTCAATTGTAATCCAACGTTCCCAGATTTGTTGCTCTTTTTTTGAGTAGTTCATTAGTGTAATTTAAATTGGTGAATTTTATAATAGAAAAGGTTTGTTAATTTTAGGGGATAAAAATACTAAAATGTAACGATCATCAATATGTTTTCCAATTTTCTACTCTCTTTTTAGATTTTAATTTCCATTTTCCATTTTGTCCCACATAGAAATAATCGTACATCTTTTCTGCAGTCCGATCTTGAAAATGTTTTTTTAGAGGAGTAATAGTCAGATCATTATTTAATTTATAACTGCCTTCTTCCGAAATGCCATAAGGACTTCCATAGAGTTCCGTGTTTATAGTGTGGGTCTTTTTGTTAAATTCAGGCTTATTCCAAATATCTGTATCATCAGCTGTATTGTATAATTTTACCAGTTTTTGCTGAGTTTGATCATTTAGGTATACAACTGTCCATTCATTTCCATTAATATTTGAGAATAACCAGCAGACAAGATCTTCATCGCCATCATTATCGAAATCATATATTTTAAAGTTCGAATAGAGTTCGTTATTATCGAAAGACCAGTAAATGGGCTGGTAGTTTAGCTTTTCAATAAACTTAAATTCATCGTTTTTAAATTGATAAAGAGAAACTATTGAATCATTTTCTAAATGAAAAGAATATTTCAGCGGTGTTTTTCCTTTCAATGTAAATTCGCCTTTTGGTTTTTCTTTAGCAAAATCTATTTCGTCAACACTTGAAACATTTGCAGGAAAATTGACTTCAAAAATGATTCTCCTTACAGAATCTGTTTCTATTTGCGAGAAAATGAAGTTAGAAAAAAGTAGAAAAATTAATAACAGATATTTCATTAATATATTGATAGTTATTTAGTAAAAGCCATATTTCACAATAGAAACACGGCTTTACTTTTAGTTAAGAAGAAAATGGAAAACCATTAAATCCCAAATGTGGCGTCGATATTATGCTTTTCGGCATATGCTTTTCCAACATTCATTAATTTGGTAAATTTAGCATCAGCTTCAGTTTGGGTTGAAGCATCAAAATCGGACATTGCTTTTTGTATTTGTTCATCTGGAGCTTTTTCGTCTTTCATTTTAGCAATTGGCAAATAACCTTCTTTTTGTTTTGTAATGACATACGAAAATAAGTCTTTTGATGCTTGAAGAAGTTCTTTGTTATCTTCATCTTCTGGTATATCTTTAATAGTTTGAAAACGCGTTTCTAAGTTGGTGATATCATATTTAAAAGCATCATGGTAAGAAGAAGGAATCATCTTTTTTTGGCTTTGATCATAAACCATAGCCTCTGACTGCAATTTTTCATTGATTTCTTTACTTCCAAAACGAGATAATAAATTCGAATTTAAAACAGCAATTTCAAAGGTTTTTTGTGGTGAAACGCTATTGCAAGAAGTAAAAGTTAGACTTGTGGCGATTAATACTAAAAATAGTGTTGTGGCATTTAAGATTCTTTTCATTTTTTAAGTTTGATTATTATTTATCCTTTTAAAATTTTACTTTTCTCAGCATCAAATTCTTCTGAAGTCAAAATGCCTGCATCTAGAAGTTCTTTTAAATCCATTAATGCTTTTTTCTTTTCTTCCATCGAATTTCCTGAACCTGAGTTTGAAGTTTCGTTCTTTTCCGGAGTTTGAATCGGATTTACAACCGTTCCTGAAGGCGCAAATTTTAGAATCAGTTCTGTAATTTCGTTAAAACCTTTTACGTTGGAATAATCAATTGCTTTTTGTTCTTTCACATTGACAATTGAAGCATCGGCTTTGTTCTCCAATAAATATTTTACAACATCTTTCTTTCCGTTTGCAGCACTGTAATGCAAAGGCGTATTTCCAGATTCGTCCTGAATGTTGATATTAGCTCCAGCGTCAATCAGTAATTTTACCATGCTCAAATTGCCTTTTTTAGTCGCAACGTGCAAAAGACTTTCACCGCCGTAACTATAAGAGCTGTCTAATGTAAAACTAGATTCGTTGGCGATATTAGCGGCGCTTACAATCCAATCCAGATAATCGTTCATAGATGAGGTGTCGTGAGCAACCGGTTTGCTGAAGTTTACATCAACTCCATTTTCTAAAAACAAACTCACAATCTCCTTTTGATTATTCGCGCAAGCGTACCAAATTGGCGAATGACCGTTACTGTTTGAAGTAAAAACATCTGCACCTCTTTCGACCAATAATTTTGCGAGCATTCTATTCGTTTCGTAGCAGGCAATTAATAATGCATTTTCACCCGAATGATTGGTGTGATTAATGTCTGCTCCGTTATCAAGAAGCAAAGTTACCATCGGAATCGATTTGGTATAACAAGCATACAATAAAGGCGTATTTCCTTGTTTGTCGGTTATGTTTATATCGGCGCCATTGTCTAAAAGCAATTGAATAATTTCTCTGTTCAGTTTTGTAGAAGCTAATATAAGCGGACTTTGTCCGTTGTTATTCAGTAAATTAACATCGATTCCTTCTTTAAGCAACTTTGTTGCAATTTCTATTTGAGCCGTCTGAACTACCAAATGTAAGAGGCTGTTTCCGAGTTTGTCGTTTTTAGTAATCTCGGCTCCACTTTCAAGAAGATATAAAGCCGTTTGTTTTTGTTTTTGAAGACAAGCAAAGTACAAAGGCGTTTCTCCCTGATGATCTTCGTAGTTAATATCAGCTCCGTCTTCAGTTAAAATTTTTACGATATCGAGATAACCTCTGTGTGCGGCATAATGCAAAGCAGTTCTTCCTCTTTCGTCTGTATATTTTACATCTACTTCTTTGTTTTGAAGCAGTAATTCGGCAATTTTTCTGTTCCCGTTTTCACAGGCAATTATAAATGACATTGACATGTTTTCTGTTTTAAGTAATTGATCTTTTTATTGTTTCATCAAAAGTTCGACCGTTTTGATCTTTAAATTATCTCCTGATGCAAGCATTAAGGCAGTTTCGTCTTTATCATTTGTAATCGAAATATCAGCACCTTGATCCAGCAGTAATTTTACTTTTCTATAAGTTTCTTTTGCCATTTCAGCATCGTAATTGACATTGTATGCACAGACTTTATGCAAAATAGTATTACCGCTATTGTCTTGTTCATTCACATCCAAAGAAACATTCTCCAAAACCGATTTTAAAATATCCGATTTCTTTTCGACGATAAAATCAATCCCAGATTTTGGCTGTCCGTAATATTCTGCACAGAAATTTACATCGGCACCATCAGACAATAATCTTTCTAAAAAGGTAATATCGCTTGGAGAACCCGAAACAGAACTGATAAAATTAGTCAGCAAAGTGCGTCCGTCTTTGTTTACGATATTAAAATCGGGAGTAGAAACAGAGGCCAGAGAATCATACATATCAAACGAAAACTGCTCTGCAACTGCATAATAATAGGCAGTATTGTTTAGATTATCCGTTTCGTTGGCATCGGCACCGTTTTCCAGCAAGAAAGTTAGAAGATCTTTTCTGTTTCTTTTTACAGCGCACATTAACGGAGTAGTTCCGACAATGTTTTTCTCATTGATATCTAGTCCGTTATCTACAAGTATCGAAATATATTCTTTAACCTTTTCGGTTTCTAAACCGTAAGTATTCAATACTTTGTAAATGAAATTTTCTCCAGCATTATTTTTATACTGAATGTTAGCACCAAAATCTTCAATCAGCGTTTTTATGATTTTTGGAGAAACACCTTTTTCAAGAAAATAGCCTAATAAAGTCTGATCACTGATTTCATCATTCAGGTTGTCCATTTTTGACATTAATTCTTTGAAAAAAGCAATCGATTCTTCGTCATCTTTCAAAGATCGCGTCAACGGACTAAAAATAGATTTATCAAAACTGTCCAGTTCGTAAATATCAGTTTCGATAAATCCAGCTTTTATTAATTTTTCAATAAAATCAATTTCTTTAGCTTCTATAATTTTGGCGGCGATTTGAGAAAAATTGTTTTTAAGATATTGATCGTTAAAATTTTCTCCGTTATTTAGGCATTCTCTGGCCTCGTCAAATTTTCCTTGAAAAAGGAAATTTTCAATCTGGTTTTGTGTTTGCATTTGAATTGATATTTATATTGAAGTTTAAGTTTTATACGGGTTCAGAAATCAGAATTCTAACCATAACAATTGTGTTGTAAGATAAAACATAAAAATGATAAATATATTTCAGAATAAAAACTTAATGTTACTTTTTAGGAAATAAAACTGACAGAATAAGGTTTTTCGCGATTTTTTGGAGCTAAATTTGATCTGTTTTTTATTTAACAACCCTTTAGAAGTAATCCATAAAAAGCAAAATAAAAAAAATACTATCTTTACCGATCAAACGTTTATGAACTTAAGCTGCGTTTTGGCAGCACTACATATATAATTATGGCATGTACAAGTTGTTCAACCTCAGATGGCGGCGCGCCAAAAGGTTGTAAAAATAATGGGACTTGCGGCACCGATAGCTGCAATAAATTGACGGTTTTTGACTGGCTTTCTAACATGAGTCCGTCCAATGGAGAAGCGATTTTTGATTGTGTTGAGGTTCGTTTTAAAAACGGACGTAAGGAATTTTTTAGAAATACAGAGAAATTAACTTTAAGTATTGGTGATATTGTTGCAACTGTGGCATCACCAGGACATGATATTGGAATTGTTACTCTTACAGGCGAATTGGTAAAAATTCAAATGAAGAAAAAAGGGGTAAATTACGAAAGTAATGATGTTCCAAAAATTTATAGAAAAGCGTCTCAAAAAGATATTGATATTTGGTCTGTGGCCCGCGATCGCGAAGAACCAATGAAAGTTCGTGCGCGTGAATTGGCGATTCAGCACAAATTGGAAATGAAAATTTCGGATATCGAATTTCAAGGCGACGGTTCTAAAGCAACATTTTATTATACAGCAAATGATCGTGTCGATTTTAGAATGCTGATTAAAGATTTTGCTAAAGAATTCAGCACCAGAGTAGAGATGAAACAAGTTGGTTTCCGTCAGGAAGCGGCTCGTTTAGGCGGCGTTGGTTCTTGCGGACGTGAACTTTGCTGTTCGACTTGGTTAACAGACTTCAGAAGTGTAAATACTTCAGCAGCACGTTATCAGCAATTATCATTGAATCCGCAGAAATTGGCGGGACAATGCGGAAAGCTGAAATGTTGTCTGAACTATGAATTAGACACTTACATGGATGCTTTGAAAGATTTTCCAGATTACGATACTAAATTAGTAACCGAAAAAGGAGATGCAGTATGCCAAAAACAAGATATCTTTAAAGGTTTGATGTGGTTTGCTTACACGAATAATTTTGCAAACTGGCACGTTTTAAAAATTGATCAGGTAAAAGAAATTATTGCCGAGAATAAGCAGAAAAACAAAGTTTCTTCGTTAGAAGATTTTGCTATTGAAGTAACTTCAGAACCAGAAAAAGACTTTAATAACGCAATGGGACAAGAGAGTTTAACTCGTTTTGACCAGCCTAAAAAGAAGAAAAAACCAAACAGAAAACGTAAAAATGCTGAACCTGCGGGTGTTGCGACACAGCCAAAACCGCAGCAGGAAAAAAACACGAATAATAATCCGAAGCCATCAGGGAATAATAATAATAACAAACCTTCTGGCGGAAATCCGAATCAGCAGAACAAACAAGGTAATCCGAACAAACAAAATCATAAGAACAAGCCTAATCCGAACAAACAAAACAATTCGAACAAGCAAAATTCAAATGAAAATAAATCTGCTGAACCTAGAAAACCAATAATTATTACTAAAAATGAGAATAAAAAATAGCGGCATTCTTCTCTTGGCAGCGATACTCCTTTTTTCGTGCGACAAAAAAAGAGTATTTGACCAGTATAAATCTGTTGGAAGCGCTTGGCACAAAGACAGTATTGTTACTTTTGATCTGCCAGTTTTAGATTCTACTAAAAAATACAATCTGTTTGTAAATCTGAGAGATAACAACAATTATCCGTTTAAAAATCTGTTTTTAATTGTGGCTCTTGAAATGCCAAATGGCTTTACAAAAGTAGATACGTTAGAATATGAAATGGCTGATGCCGAAGGAAATCTACTTGGAAATGGGTTTACTGATATTAAAGAAAGTAAACTGTTTTACAAAGAAAATGTAAAATTTAGAGGGAAATATAAAGTAAATATCAAACAAGCAGTAAGACAATCTGGAAAAATTTCGGGTGTTGATGCTCTAGAAGGTATTACAGACGTTGGTTTTAGAATTGAACAAAAAGATTAATCATAATTTATGGCTATTAAAAAAAACAATAAAACAGCTAGTAATAAGGATATTAATTATTACAAAAAGAAATACTGGAGGTTTTTTACCTTTGGTTTATTAGGCGTTTTAGCTTTCTTCTTGTTTGCTTCATGGGGATTATTTGGTTCTATGCCTTCTTTTGAAGATTTAGAAAATCCAGATTCGAACCTGGCAACAGAAATCATTTCTTCGGATGGAGTTGTAATCGGTAAATACTTCAAAACTAATAGATCACAGCTTAAATATTCAGATCTTCCAAAAAGTTTAGTCGAAGCTTTGGTTGCTACCGAAGATGCTCGTTTTTATGAGCATTCAGGAATTGACGGACGAGGAACTTTAAGAGCTGTTTTCAGTCTTGGAACAAACGGAGGAGCGAGTACTTTGTCACAACAGCTTGCTAAACAATTGTTTCATGGTGAAGGGTCTAAGTTTTTGCCTTTCAGGATTGTACAGAAAATAAAAGAATGGATTATTGCTATTCGTTTAGAAAGACAATATACTAAAAACGAAATCCTGGCAATGTACTGCAACGTGTATGATTTTGGGAATTATTCTGTTGGAGTAAGTTCTGCGGCGCAGACTTATTTCTCAAAAGTTCCTAAAGATTTAACGATGGATGAATCGGCTATTTTGGTAGGAATGTTTAAAAACTCAGGATTATACAATCCAGTTCGTAATCCAGAAGGTGTAAAAAATCGCCGTAATGTAGTTTTGGCACAAATGGCAAAAGCGAAAATGATTTCAGAATCTGAAAAATTAAGATTACAGGCTTTGCCAATTGCTTTAAAATTTAAATTAGAAAGCCACCGTGAAGGTATGGCAACATACTTTAGAGAATATCTTCGTGATTACATGAAAAAATGGGTTACGGAGAACAAAAAACCAGATGGATCTGATTACGATATTTACAAAGACGGTCTTAAAATATATACAACTATAGATTCTAGAATGCAGTCGTATGCAGAAGAAGCGGTTTCTGCCCATATGAAAAATTTACAACAGCAGTTTTTTATTGATATGAAAAACAATAAAAATGCACCGTTCGTAAACATCACACAAGCAGAAACGGATCGTATCATGACACAAGCCATGAAAAACTCAGTTCGTTGGGCTCAGATGAAAGAAATGGACAAAAGCGAAGACGATATTATTGCGTCATTCAAAGTAAAAACAAAAATGCGTGTATTTACTTGGAAAGGAGAGCGTGATACTGTAATGACACCTCTAGATTCTATTCGTTACTACAAACACTTTTTACAATCTGGTTTGATGGCAATGGAGCCACAGACAGGAGCTATTAAAGCTTGGGTTGGAGGTATCAATTATAAATATTTCCAATACGATCACGTAGGGCAGGGAGCAAGACAAGTAGGTTCTACTTTTAAACCTTTTGTGTACGCAACAGCAATCGAACAGTTGAATATGTCTCCTTGCGATTCTATTCTTGACGGACCTTTCATGATTCATAAAGGACGTCACCACGTAACAGAAGATTGGGAACCAAGAAACTCAAACCACACTTACCGTGGTATGGTAACTTTAAAACAAGCTTTGGCTGGTTCTATTAACACTGTTTCGGCTAAATTAATTGATAGAACAGGTCCAGAAGCTGTTGTAGAATTGACTAAAAAATTAGGAGTAAAAACAGAAATTCCAGTTCAGCCTTCTATTGCGCTTGGAGCGGTAGATATTACGGTTGAAGACATGGTCGCTGCATACAGTACATTTGCAAATCAAGGTGTATATGTTAAACCTCAGTTCTTAAGCCGAATTGAGAACAAAAGCGGTGAAGTTATTTATGAACCAATTCCTGAATCTCATGATGTATTAAATAAAGATATTGCTTTCGCAGTAATCAAATTGCTTCAAGGGGTAACAGAAAGTGGTTCTGGATCTCGTTTACGTACACAAGGCGGAGGAAGCGGTGATAATCGCTGGACAGGATATCCATATATGTTTACAAATCCGATTGCGGGTAAAACAGGAACAACACAAAATCAATCAGACGGTTGGTTTATGGGAATGGTTCCAAACTTAGTAACTGGAGTTTGGGTTGGATGTGAAGACCGTTCTGCTCGTTTCAAAAGTTTAACTTACGGACAAGGAGCAACTGCAGCACTTCCGGTTTGGGGGTATTTCATGAAACTTTGTTATGCTGATAAAGATCTTCAGATTTCTAAAGCAGAATTTGAGCGTCCGGCAAACCTTTCGATAAAAGTAGATTGTTACCAAAGACCAGCAGTTGTAAAAGATACAACACAAACAGAACAAAATACCGATGAATTTGAATTGTAACATTGTTGCAATAAAACTTATCTAACTATATTTCAATCCCTTTACGATTCTTTTTTAAAGCTTAGTAAAGGGATTTTTATTTGGGTTTTATTTTTACGAAATCGTTATAATTCCATCTAAAAATCTTATTTTTATCAAAAATATTAGGCTATAAAGACAGTTTGTTATGATAACAAAAAAAGTAAATAACGTTCATGAAGCAATTGAAGGAATTCAAAGCAGCATGACAATTATGTTTGGAGGTTTCGGATTATGCGGCATTCCAGAAAATACAATTGCAGCATTAGTTAATACGTCAATCTCAGATTTAACCTGTATTTCAAACAATGCAGGAGTTGATGATTTTGGTTTGGGATTGCTTTTGCAGAAAAAGCAAATCAAGAAAATGATTTCGTCTTATGTGGGGGAAAATGCTGAATTCGAGCGACAGATGCTTTCTGGAGAATTAGAAGTCGAACTTACACCACAAGGAACTTTGGCAGAACGTTGTCGCGCCGCTCAAGCTGGAATTCCGGCTTTCTTTACACCAGCTGGTTTTGGGACTGAAGTTGCAGAAGGAAAAGAGGTTCGTGAATTCAATGGTAAAATGCATATTATGGAAGAAGCTTTTAAAGCAGATTTCGCGATTGTAAAAGCTTGGAAAGGCGATGAAGCCGGAAATCTGATTTTTAAAGGAACTGCCAGAAACTTCAACGCGTGTATGGCAGGAGCAGGAAAAATTACAATTGCTGAAGTTGAGGAATTGGTGCCGGTTGGTACATTAGATCCAAATCAAATTCATATTCCTGGAATTATGGTGCAGAGAATCTTTCAAGGAGAAGAATTCGAAAAACGTATTGAACAACGCACTGTGCGCCAGCGATAAATTAGATAATGAGATAATTTGTCAATTAGATAATGCTTTGAGTAATTGGAAATTATCTAATTATCAAATTGACTAATTAACACATTAAAAATTGACACATTCAAAAATGAGAAAACTTTTTTATGTAATGCTGTTTTCATTGGCTTCGTTTCAGACTTTTGCTCAAACAATCAATGAACTTAGGCAGGAATTAAATCAAATTATAAAAACAAAAAATGCGACAGTCGGAATTTCTATAAAGGGAATTGAAGATAAAGATACGTTAAGCATTAACGGAAATTTGAAAGCGCCCCTGATGAGTGTTTTTAAGTTTCATATCGCTTTAACGGTTTTAGATAAAATAGACAAAGGTGAGCTTTCATTAGAACAAAAAATATTTATTAAGAAGAAAGATCTTCATGAAAATACTTGGAGTCCGATGAAGGAAGAATATCCGAATGGGAATATGTACCTGACTTTGGATAAACTTTTGAGATACACCGTTTCGCATAGTGATAATAATGGCTGTGATATTCTGATCGATTTAGTTGGTGGTGCTAGTGTTATACAGAAGTTTATAAACAAACAGGGAATTAAGGACTTCGTGATTAAGGTTAACGAAGAGCAAATGAAAATCTGGAAAAACTTGTATGTGAATACCACAACACCTTTGGCGACAACAGAATTGTTGGAAAAGTTCTTTAAAGGTGAAATCCTAAAAGAAAATACAACAAAATATCTGTATCAAATTATGGTTGAAACATCCAGAGGTTTGACTTGGATGAAAGCTGGACTTCCTGAAAATACAGAATTGGCACACAGAACAGGGATGTCTGGAACCAATGATAATAATTTGAGAGTAGCATTGAACGACATTGGAATTGTAAAACTTCCGAACGGGAAACATTTTATTCTTTCGGTTTATTTAAAAGAAATAACAGAAAGTCAAAAAGATACAGAAAAGATAATCGCAGATATTGCGAAGGCAACTTGGGGTTATTTTATTAGAAAAAATTAGAAAAATTGGACAATTGAGATAATTAGAAAATTAGATAATGCTTCGAGCAATTGGGAAATTATCTAATTGACTAATTAAGACATTAACAAATTGACACATTAGAAAATATGTTAACAAAAGAAGATATAGCAAAACGAATTGCAAAGGAAGTTAAAGACCGTTATTTTGTAAACCTTGGGATCGGGATTCCGACTTTGGTGGCAAATTATGTTCGTGAAGATATTTCGGTTGAATTTCAAAGTGAGAACGGAGTTCTTGGCATGGGACCTTTTCCGTTTGCAGGCGAAGAAGATGCTGATATTATTAATGCAGGAAAACAAACCATTACAACACTTCCGGGAGCGAGTTTCTTTGATTCGGCTTTTAGTTTCGGAATGATTCGCAGCCAGAAAGTAGATTTAACAATTTTGGGCGCAATGGAAGTTTCGGAAAACGGAGATATTGCCAATTGGAAAATTCCAGGCAAAATGGTAAAAGGAATGGGAGGAGCAATGGATTTGGTAGCTTCTGCTGAAAATATTATCGTTGCTATGATGCATGTGAATAAAGCAGGAGAATCTAAAATCCTTAAAAAATGTACTTTGCCACTTACGGGCGTAGGATGTGTTAAAAAGGTCGTAACGGAACTTGCGGTTCTCGAAGTGACAGAAAAAGGTTTTAAGCTCTTAGAACGAGCGCCAGGTGTCTCAGTCGAGCACATTATTGCTTCGACCGAAGCGGATTTGATAATTGAAGACGAAATTCCTGAAATGTCGATTTAAAGAATTACACAAAATCATAAAAAATTGAAAGCCGGCTTAATAAGCCGGCTTTTTTGTAGGTATAAATTAATATTCAAGGTTTAAAGAAAATACTTTTTTGGCTTTTGTACTGTTTTTCAGCTCGTTAAATATTTAAAATATACAAAAATTCGCACTTTTATTTATGGATTTTATACGCTTTGTTAAATAAAAGTGAATTTAAAGTAAAAATTGTTGCATTTTATCGATTAACGGCAAATTTCATCGACAATCTAACAAAATTAAAATACTTTTATTTAAAATTTAAGTATTTACTTACTTTAATGGATTTGTTTGTAATTATTTAACCAAAATTAAAAACCCAAATTATTATGAAAAGAAAATTACCTAGAATTATCGCAACAATTGTTGTGATGACATTATCATTTTCTGCCGCAGCACAGGTTGCTGATAAACGGGTAAGCCAGAAAAATGTATCTGAAAACGGACAGCCGAGTTTAATTACGTTTAGCAAAGAGTCGACCTACAAAGGAACAGATTCTCAAAAAGTTTTTAAAGAACAACTTGGACTAAAAGACAATCAGACTTTTAGAATAGTAAGAACTGAAACGGACAAACAAGGTTATGTACATGAAAAATTTCAATTGTATGAACAGGGAATCAAAGTAGAATTTGCTAATTATACACTGCATTCTCAAAACGGAAAGTTAGTTTCGATGAATGGGGAATACTACAATATCGAAAATGTAAAACTAACTCCAGCTCTTTCTAAGCAAGAAGCTTTTAACAGAGCTCTTAGTCATACCAATGCATCAGAATATCTTTGGGAAAAACCGCAAGATGCAAAAGAGATAGGATATGAAAAACCTGCTGGCGAACTGGTGCTGCTTCCAGATATGGAACAACAGGGACAACAAAGAACTACAGATCAAGTTCGTCTAGCTTACAAGTTTGATATTTATGCAACAAAACCGTTAAGCCGCGGGGATTTGTATATAGATGCCCAAACAGGAAAAGCATTGTTTTATAATGCAACTATAAAACATTTAAATGATAATGTTCACACAAGGAAATTATCTTCATCAAAAAGCAATAATGCAGAAACAGCTTCGGCTAAAAAAGCAATTGTGGCTGCAAATGCTGCAACACGTTACAGCGGGACACAGACTATAGAAACCACTTTGAGCGGTTCATCTTATATACTTTTGGATGGAACGCGCGGTAACGGAATTCAAACTTATAATTCTGCGAGGACAGCAACCTATCCAACCACAAACTTTACAGATGCTGATAATAACTGGACAGCGGCAGAATATAATAATACCAACAAAGACAACGGCGCTCTTGATGCACATTGGGGGGCTGAAATGACTTACGATTATTGGTCTGCAGTGCATGGCAGAAATAGTTTTGACGACGCTGGAGCAAAAATTAGAAGCTATGTACATTACAATTTAATTGCGGCTGGATACTCAAGCAATAACAATGCTTTCTGGAATGGAAGTGTTATGACATATGGCGACGGAAGCGGAACAGGTGGATTTGATATTTTAACTTCTTTGGATGTTGCTGGACATGAAATTGGACATGCTATTTGTACTTATACTGCAAACTTGGCCTATCAAAAAGAATCTGGAGCGATGAACGAAGCTTTCTCAGATATTTGGGCGGCTTGTATCGAATATCGTGCTGCGCCAACGAAATCGACTTGGTTAGTAGGGGAAGATATTGAAAGAAGAAGCGGACACGTAGCGCTTCGCTCAATGAGTAACCCAAAATCAGAAGGACAGCCGGATACTTACGGCGGAACAAACTGGATTAATGTAAACTGTACACCAACAAGCAGTAATGATTATTGTGGTGTACATACTAATTCAGGAGTTTTTAACCATTGGTTTTATATTTTGGCTGTGGGTAAAACAGGTACAAATGACATAGGAAGTTCATACAACGTAACAGGAATTGGAATTGATAAAGCAGCAAAAATTGCATTTCGATTAGAAGATGTTTATTTAACATCCAACTCGACTTTTGCAAATGCAAGAACATCTGGTATTCAGTCTGCAATTGACTTATATGGAGCAGGATCTGCAGAGGTTATTGCGACTACAAATGCATTTTATGCTATCGGTGTTGGAGCTGCATATACAGGATCAACAGATACTACGGCTCCATCTGCACCAACAGCTTTAGCAGCTTCTGGAACAACAGGAACTACTACAAATTTAACATGGACAGCTTCAACAGATAATGTTGCTGTCACAGGATATGATATTTACCAAGGTACTGTCCTTAAAGGTTCATCAACTACAACTTCGTATAATGTAACTGGATTAACAGCTTTAACCACTTACAGTTTTACTGTAAAAGCAAAAGATGCGGCTGGAAATGTTTCTGCTGCGAGCAATGCAGTAAGTGTAACTACTACAGCAGTTACCGTTTCTTACTGTACATCTCAAGGAAATAGTACTGCTGATGAAAGAATAAGCAAGGTTGTTTTTGGAACAATTAATAATACTTCAACAGGAACAACAGGTTATGAAAATTATACTTCACTTTCTACGAATGCTGCCAGAGGAAGCGCTTACACGATCACAATAACTCCGGTTTGGACATCAACAACTTACAATGAAGGTTATGCGGTGTTTATTGACTATAACCAAGATGGTGATTTTGCTGATTCTGGTGAAACAGTGTGGACAAAAACGGCATCAAAAACTACTCCGGTAACAGGAACAATTACAATTCCGGCAACTGCGGTATTAGGAGCAACTAGAATGAGAGTTTCTATGAAATATAATGCGATTCCAACATCTTGTGAATCATTTTCATATGGACAAGTAGAAGATTATACCATAAATATTACGGATTCGGGAACAATTGAAGCAGAACCAATAACGGCAGGAATCATTGAAACTACTGAAAAAGAGAGTTTTGCTTTGTATCCAAATCCAGTGGAAAGTGAATTAAACATTTTAGTTTCAGAAGTAAACGGCTATTCTTATAAAATTATTAATACACTAGGACAGCAGTTGGGATCTGGACAAATTTCAGGACCTATTGATGTAAGCAATCTGAGTACAGGAATTTATCTGATCGAAGTGAATAATGGTGCTAAAAAAATAATTAAGAAATTTGTTAAGCTGTAAAAAATAAAAACCGCCTATAAGGCGGTTTTTTTATTATTGAAACTTTGCGTCTTTGTGCCTTGCGCCAAAGTACTACAAGTTAAATGAAGCTCCTAAACTAAAAGTTACTTGATTATTTAAATGATAGAAAGGATCATTATTAGAGCCATATTTAGCGATTGGAAATCCAAGTTCTGTGAAAACTCCAAAACCGTCAGTAAAGAAATAACGTCCCCCAACATGAGCACCAAAATTATGTAAACCTAAATTTAATCCAGGATAAACATCTAATTGCTCAATACCAATTACGCTTGATAAATTAGCACTAATTCTTGCTTTAGCATCAAAACGATCGATAAAATCTGGTTTTTGATCGTAAATTTCTGTAGGAACATTACGATAATAACCGTTAAAATTATCTACTCCTAATAGGTAAGTTGAAACAAAACCAAAAGAGAAATTTTCTCCTAAACCAAAATCTACTGAACCTTGAATTCCAGAACCGCCATCCTGAAGATTAGCACCAACATTTACTTTAATGTCTCCTTTACCGCTAAAAGCTTTTTGAGCATTAATAAATCCAAATGAAACTAAGAACAAAAGTGTAATAACCTTTTTCATAAAATTTTAAATATTAATTATTTTGCGGCGCAAATGTAAATTTTAAATAATTTAATTCCTACCTTTTTCATTAAAATACAGCTCATTTAACGGTTCGCTCTGCCAATATTCCTTAGTATCAACATTCAAAATAGTAAGCGGACCTCTAAACGCTGCTCCAGTGTCAACATTCCATACGCAGGCCTTTTGTACCGGTACAGTTTTTCCAATTCTTGTTACAGGAGTATGGCCAATGTAGACTTCATCATAAACGGTAAATCGCTTAGGATATTTCACATCATCGGGTTTTAATTTTGGGTCTAATGACAAAGCAGTTTCCCAAAGCGTTCTGTCCCAATAGAATAATTTTGAAAAATATTCCCATTTAACGCCATTGAGATTTGTAAAACCCGCATGAACAAACAAACGGTTTTTATCATCAAGATAATAATCCTGAAGGTTTTCTAGAAATTCTATATGTGCTTTCTTTTTGTCTGCAGAAATTTTAGCATAGCCCTCAACAGTTGCCTTACCGCCATGTTTGTACCACATTTCTTCATCAAAATCATCGTGTCTTTCTTCAAGCCAGTCCAATGCCAGCTGATCGTGATTCCCTCTAATGCAGATGCAGTTTTGTTTACGTTTCAAATCAATTAGAAAATCAATTACTTCGACCGACTGGCTCCAGCCGTCAACATAATCGCCCAAAAAGATTAGAGTATCTTCAGTAGTAACTTCGGCTCTTTTTAGCACTTGTTCAAGAGCAAGTAATCCGCCGTGAATGTCACCTATAACAAATGTTCGCATTATTTAATTTTTCGTGTAGAACAACAAAAATAGAAAGAATAATCGGTTTGCACTCATCGAATTTCTATTCTTTAAAAATTGATATTATTTATAACTATCTGCAATGCTTTTTTATTGCTTTACTTTTTAAATTTGTAAAATGTCTGAAACGCCAACATATCGCAAGATTATCCATATTGATATGGACGCATTTTACGCGTCGGTCGAGCAGATGGATAATCCTTCATTGCGTGGCAAACCGGTTGCAGTTGGCGGTTCTGAAAATAGAGGAGTAGTTTCTGCGGCAAGTTATGAAGCCAGAAAATTTGGTGTTCGAAGTGCGATCAGCGGTGTTTTGGCAAAGAAATACTGTCCACACATTATTTTCGTAAGACCAAGATTCGATCGTTATAAAGAGATTTCATCCAAAATTCATAAAATTTTCCATGATTATACAGACTTAGTTGAACCTCTTTCGCTTGACGAAGCTTATTTGGATGTTACTCAAAATAAAAAAGGAAATCCGAGCGCAAGTCTAATTGCTCAGGAAATTAGACAGCGAATTTTGAATGAAGTGGGTTTGACAGCTTCTGCCGGAATTTCTGTTAATAAATTTGTGGCAAAAATTGCCAGTGATTATAACAAACCCAATGGACAGAAAACGGTAAATCCAGATGAAGTCGAGTCTTTTTTGGAAGATTTGCCTATTCGTAAGTTTTATGGTGTTGGAAAAGTAACCACGGAGAAAATGTATCAGTTGGGAATTTTTACCGGAACAGATTTAAAAGCCAGGTCTTTGGATTTTTTAGAAAAACACTTTGGTAAATCGGGTGTTTTCTATTATCATGTGGTTCGAGGCATTCACAATAGTGAAGTTAAACCTTCGCGAACAACCAAATCTGTTGCGGCAGAACATACTTTTGATGTCAATTTATCTTCGGAGATATTTATGCTCGAACAGTTGGAAAGAATTGCAACTTCATTAGAAAAAAGGTTAAAAAGGCACACTATCTCTGGGAAAACAGTAACCCTTAAAATTAAATACAGCGATTTTACGCAGCAGACAAGAAGCAAAACGCTGCCGTATTTTATTTCGGATAAAAGTCTGATTATGGAAACGGTGGAAGAATTATTATATCAGGAAAAAATGAAAGATTCTGTTCGATTACTCGGAATTTCTTTAAGTAATTTGAATACGGAAGAAAAGAAAGCCGTTGTAGTGCAGTTAAAGTTTACATTTTGATAACGATTTTAACACACAGAATGTGGAAAACCGTAAACGATGCAGAAATTTTCGGTGTATCTTTGAGTGAAGGATTGTTGATCATTTAAATCTCTTTGTATGAAAAACATTAAATCTGAGGACTTTACGCAGCGAAATTCGGTTCCGATTCTCGCTTGGGATTTTCATTACGAATATGTAAATGAATTGAAAGCACTAACGAACGACCTTAAAAAAGTAAATCAAATTTCGAATCATTTTACTTGGGACGAAAAACAACTCAACATCAAAGAAAGAATTAAAGATGAAGTGGTTTTGATAACCGATTTAGATCTGACAATTGTTTTTGCCTCCAGCGGAATCAAAAAAATGACCGGTTATAAAGAAGATGAGGTTTTAGGCAAAACGCCTAAAATGTTTCAAGGTCCTGAAACGTCTAAAAAAACGCTTAGTGAAATTAGAAGAGCGGTAAAACTTCAAATTCCTTTTGAGAAAACCCTAGATAACTACAGAAAAAATGGACAAACCTATAAGTGCAAAATAAATGCTTTTCCTGTCTATAACCGAAAAGGGATTCTAACGCATTTTATTGCTTTTGAAAAACAAGACATGAGTGCGTAAGTTGAGTCCAAAGTTTCTAA
Organism: Flavobacterium artemisiae; assembly: GCF_042678225.1. Classification (NCBI taxonomy): domain Bacteria; kingdom Pseudomonadati; phylum Bacteroidota; class Flavobacteriia; order Flavobacteriales; family Flavobacteriaceae; genus Flavobacterium; species Flavobacterium artemisiae. The sequence goes on from NZ_JBHUDZ010000003.1 coordinate 75,170, forward strand.
GACTCTAAGTTTTTGAGCTACTAAGCTACAAAGGGGCATAGGCTCTAGGCTATAAGTTCAAAGTTTATAGATATTAATAAAAAAACCGCCCAAGAGCGGTTTTTTTATTATCTAAATAATTTAGGATCTTAGTGCTTAGAATCTTAGAGTCTTAGGCCTATAAATTTGCGAAAAAATCATTCCCTTTATCATCTGTAATAATAAAAGCCGGGAAATCTTTTACAGTAATTTTTCGAACAGCTTCCATTCCTAATTCTTCAAAATCAACAACTTCAACTTTAAGAATATTGTCTTGCGCCAAAATTGCTGCAGGACCTCCGATAGAACCCAAGTAGAAGCCGCCGTATTTGTTGCAGGCATCTGTAACTTGTTTGGTACGGTTTCCTTTTGCCAGCATAATCATACTTCCTCCGTTTTTCTGGAATTCATCAACATAAACATCCATACGGCCAGCAGTTGTTGGGCCAAAACTTCCAGAAGCCATTCCGTCTGGAGTTTTTGCAGGACCTGCATAATAAACCGGGTGATTTTTAAAGTAATCTGGCATTGGTTTTCCAGCGTCCAGCATTTCTTTAATTTTTGCGTGAGCAATATCTCTGGCAACAATTACAGTTCCGTTCAGTTTTAAACGTGTTTTAACCGGATATTTAGAAAGCTCTGCAAGCATGTCTGCCATTGGCTGATTTAAATCAATTTCTACTGGCGCTTCTAAATGCGGCGCTGTTTCTGGTAAAAACTGTTTTGGATTTGTTTCTAATTGCTCAACAAAGATTCCGTCTTTCGTAATTTTCCCTTTGATGTTTCTATCTGCAGAACAAGAAACCCCTAATCCAACAGGACAAGAAGCCGCGTGGCGCGGAAGACGAATTACACGTACATCATGAGTAAAATATTTTCCGCCAAACTGCGCTCCAATAGCACTTTCCTGACAGATTTTCTGAACGCGTTCTTCCCATTCGTGGTCGCGGAAAGCCTGACCAGCCATGTTTCCTGTAGTTGGAAGATTGTCGTAATATCCAGCAGATGCTTTTTTAACAGCGCTTAAGTTGGCCTCGGCAGAAGTACCGCCGATAACCAGAGCTAAATGGTATGGAGGACAAGCCGAAGTTCCTAAATCTTTGATTTTTGTTTTAATGAATTCATCTAGTGATTTTTCATTCAGCAAAGATTTAGTCTGTTGGTATAAGTAGGTTTTATTGGCAGAACCACCGCCTTTTGCCATAAATAAAAAGTCGTATGAAGTTCCTTTTTTAGCATAAATGTCAATTTGTGCCGGAAGATTTGATCCTGAATTTTTTTCTTCAAACATCGAAATCGGCACAATTTGAGAATAACGTAAGTTACGTTTTTGGTACGTATTGAAAATACCGCGGCTTAACCATTCTGCATCATCCACACCTGTAAAGATGCTTTCGCCTTTTTTAGCCATTACAATTGCTGTTCCTGTATCCTGGCAGCTTGGCAGCTGACCCTCAGCAGCAACAGAAGCATTTTGAAGCAAATTGTAAGCAACAAAACGATCATTATCGGTCGCTTCAGGATCGTCTAGAATTTTTCTTAGTTTTTGTAAATGTGTCGTTCTCAACATAAACGAAACATCTGTTAAAGCTTCTTCAGCCAATAATTCTAAACCTTTCGGATCAACGGTTAAAACTTCGCGTTCTCCAAATTGTTCCACTTTCACAAAATCTGAGGTGATTTTGCGGTACTGCGTATCATCCTTTAAGATCGGATAAGGATCTTGGTATATAAAATCAATCATTACTTTGTTTTTTACAAAGTTAGAAATTATTTATTTTAGAAAGATTTTGAATAAGGCCTTGAACGCGTTTTATTGCTGGTTATGAAATTCATCAAAAGTCATCTTCTTTTCAAAATAGGGTTTGTCTTTTGAAGAAAGAAGCATCTTTTTCCAACGATCATCTTTTAATTCAAATGATATTGAATCTGAATAGGTTACGATGCCCATGTCCATGTTGTCATCGTCTGTCGGCTCAAATGCAACAGTTTTGCAATAAAAGGATTTAGGGTTAGGATCGCTTTCTGTGCTTACGATTTCAACCCAGCTTCCCCAACCGCTGTCTGTCATAGTAGCCCATTGATGTACTAATTGTAAAGTGCTGTTTTTAAAGTAATACAAGTAATTATCATGCGAATAGCCGCAAGCAGGATATCCAACAGAAACTTGTATAAAAGGAGATTTTGAAGAACCTTCAGAGTTTAATCCGTAAGAGGCAACCCATTCAGAACCTTTTTGAAAACCTTTGATGGTAATTTTTGAAGACGTAGCTTTCGTTTTATTTTGATAAAAATCTAATCTGTATTTTGCCGTTACAATACTGTCTTTGTCTGCTTTTTGCTCTATTAGATTTGCTAAAATATAATCATCAGAAGACTCTTTTCCGTCAGAATACATTGAAATGGTATCGGTTTTAATGATTTTTTCGTCTGCAGCAGCAACTCCGGTTTGTTGAGGAACGGGTAATTCTGTTGCGGTTTGTGAAGCTTCTGAATTTGTTTTTTGACATCCAATTAAAACGAATAAAAGGAGAAAGGCGTGGATTTTCATGGAATTAGATTATAAACGATTCAAAAATATATATCTGGTGTCTAAAAAGTAAAATTAATTAAAAAACAATAACATCAATAAAATTCTTACGCATTTTAAAGAAGAAAATATTATGGGTTGAAGGCTTGAATATTAAAAGAACCAAGTCGCCACAAAAATAGCAGTAATCACGCAGATCAAATCAACCAAAAGCATTGTGCCTAAAGCGTAACGCGTATTTTTGATATTTACAGAACCAAAATAAACGGCAATTACGTAAAATGTACTTTCGGCGCTGCATTGAAAAATACTGCTCAATCTTGCCGTTAAAGAATCGGCACCAAAGGTATTCATAGAATCAATTAAAAATCCTCTAGAACCTGCAGAACTAAACGGACGCAGCATCGCAACAGGCAATGCATTTGTAATTTCTTTACTCACGCCCATATTTGAGAATACAAAAGCGATTCCGTCGCTGATGATTTCGAACAAACCGCTGTTTCTGAATAGTGAAATGGCTACAAGCATCCCCATTACATAAGGAAAGATAGTAACTCCTGTTTTAACTCCGTTATTGGCTCCTACTACAAAAGACTCAAAAACGGTTGTATTAGCTTCAGTGAATTTTTTTTCATGAATGAAAGAGAAAATCAATGTGAAGGCGATAATCGCAATTAAGATTAATGCAGAAAGATTAGAAGTAAAAAGGTTTTTTCCGATTAAATCTAAATGATTGACGTACATCAATAAACCAATAATTCCAGCAATTAAAAGTATTAAAGCTAAAACCAAAGAAGCACTTTTGAAGTTTATTTTTTGCTTGATTCCGACAATAAGAAATGCAGCAATAGTTCCGATAAACGACGTAATGATACACGGAAGCATTACATCGGCCGGATTGCTTGCATTTGCTGCAGCACGATAACCAATAATCGAAGTTGCAATCAAAGTTAATCCAGAAGCGTGCAGGCACATAAACATAATTTGTGCGTCGCTGGCTTTGTCTTTATCGGGATTTATTTCCTGGAGACTTTCCATGGCCTTTAATCCAAATGGTGTTGCAGCCGAATCTAATCCCAGAAAATTGGCAGCAAAATTTAAAGTCATGTACGATATCGAAGGGTGATTTTTAGGAATACTCGGAAACACTTTTACAAATACCGGACTCAAAGCTTTGGCTAATTTTCCCGAAGCACCAGAAATGATTAGAAGTTCCATTAATCCACAGAAAAATGCCAGATAAGCTATAAGCGGAATAATAAGATCTAGTAAAGTACTTTTACAAGTTGGCAGTAAACCATCAGATTTTTGAACGCCGCTGTAAATTTTAACCGTTTTGTTTTTGTAAACATAAGTCGTGTCGGCATTTAACGTATCACGATTGACAATCATGGTTTGTTCCGGCGCGTTTTTGATGCTGTCTTTGATAAAAGCAGGAAGTTGTTCAGCATACTTTTCGGAAACGAGAATCGGATCGTCTTTTTTTCCGTTCAAAACATAATCAATCGTATAACTGTTGCTAGTAAATAAGCTTACTACAATAAAAACAATTGACGAAATGAAAATCGCTAACCAAAATCTGCTTAATACCATAATTGTAATTTTTTGTAAATGTAATTATTTAGCAATAATAAGCATAAAGATTCTGTTTCTGAAGAATAATTTGATGCTTTTAAATATTGAAAGAATGATGAATATTGAATTTAGATGCCGTCCCTCTGGGGCTATAAATATATCGCTCTTCCAGAGCTTTAAAAAGATTTAGCAATAGCTCTGGAAGAGCGATATATTTATAGAAATGAATTTATTTATTTTGTAAAAAGCTCCAGCGGAGCGACATATAAATTCTGGTAATTTTTAATTAAAAAATAAATCTATTCAATAATAATTTTGGTTTCTAAATACTTCTCAAAAGATTTAATTCCTTCAAAAATAATATGCTTTTTGCTTATCTCAGTTTCATTAAAAAACTCCGTTTCAATTTTAGCGTGATCTTTTTTGAAAGTTCTTTTCCAGATCCCGATGACCTTTCCGTTTTCTAAAATTATGGGTTTAAAAATGCCATTATTGGTAAAAACTTTCGATTGATGTTCTGTGTTAAAAGAAGCTTCACGTGTTTTATACGAAATTAAAATTTCATCGAAGGCTGGAAGAAAATGTACGCTTTCGCGAAAGTTATCCTCATCTAAAAGCCCTTTTTTTAACCAATATTGCTGATTATCAATGGTTATTTGGTTTAATTGCAACTCTATTGCGTTTAATGTTTTCTTGCAAATAGTAACGGGAAATCCTGACCACCATGAAAAATCAGATACAGTTGCGGGACCATGACTTTCAAAATAACGTAGAGCGAGTTTTGCTAAAGCTTCTTCTTTCGATAATTTAGTTTTTGGTCTCGGAACTCTTTCTTCGAGCAAAGCATAAGTAATTTGTTTGCCTTTCATTTTTCCGTTGCAGACTAAACCATCTAATTCGGCATTCATCATTACAATAACAGGAGATAAATCGCCTGTGCTTTTTTCGATGTTAAGCTCTTTCATAATTTCATCTCGAGTTAGATGATTATTTCCAGCTAGAAGTTTTTCAATTGCTGAGTTGACCTGACCAAATTTCTTTTCATCAAAACCATGTTGTTTAGCCATTGTAGCAAATAGACGTTTTACCTGTGGTGCTGAAAGTTCGAGCATCCAATAAATATCGTCTGGGGAAACAAAATGCCAGGTCGGGCGTAAAATATGAGTTCTAATAATTTTTCCCGAATTAACCGCTTCTTCGATTTCTTTTTCGCTGGAATTACAGCGTGAACCAATAGCCCATTTTGCCATGGCATAATCTTGCGCTTGCATGGCACCAAAATGATGTACAATTTCCTGAGGAGAACACTGATTTTCCTGATAAAGCTTCTGAGAAGCCATTCGATGGTGTGAAATTTCGGAATGAATCATTTAAAAAAAAATAAAGATTATAGGTTTAAACCTTTGTCCCTTTGCAACTCTAACCCTTTGTGCCTCAAGTTACACGTGAATAATTTCATCTTCAATTAGCAAATCTTCTCGGCGTAAGCGCAGGAAAATCTGTGCTACGGCGATTGTGTCTTTTTCGCAATACGTAATGATTCGGTCAATGTCTTTTTCAACATAATAGACATGTGCGACTTGACTTCCGTCGATATCACCTTTTGGCGATGGAATACCCAAAATTTTGGTTAGCAATTTTAGCGAAGTAAAATGTTTGTAATCGCCAAATTTCCATAACTCTAAAGTATCTAAATGCGGAATCTCCCAAGGTTTTTTGCCGAATAAATTCAGTTTGTCTGGAATTGGCATTTGATTGATAATCATTCTTCGGGCGATAAACGGAATATCAAATTCTTTGGAATTATGTCCGCACATCAAATGTTGTGGCTGATTGAAATGATTGTTAATCAGATTCGAAAAGTCCTTAAGGATTTTCTTTTCTTCACCAAAAAAAGAAGTCACTCTAAAATTGCGAACATCTCCTTTGATGATAAAAAAACCAACCGAAATGCAGATGATCTTTCCAAATTCAGCCCAGATTCCGGCGCGTTCGTAAAATTCTTCAGGAGAAAACTCGTCTTTTCGCTGATATTGTGTTTTCAAATCCCAGAGTGATTGCATTTCCGCGTCAAGCGAATTGAAATTTTCTTCTTCTGGAACGGTTTCTATGTCTAGAAATAAAATATTGTTGAGATTTATTTTTTCAATCATTTTATAGGTTGCCACGAATTTCACGAATTGTCGCGAATTCTCTTTTGGCTAAATTTAAACATTTAAAATAAAAATGAAAGATTTTTCTTTCTGTTGTTTTCTCGAAAGAATTTAAAATTAGTGTAAATTAGTGAAATTGGTGGCAAAAATTAAAACAAAGTTTGCTGAGGAGAGGGAGATTCATGTTCCAAAAGCCATTTTTTACGAGACAATCCTCCGGCGTATCCAGTCAATGATCCGTTTGTGCCGATAACGCGGTGACAAGGAACGACAATCCAAAGCGGGTTTTTACCATTTGCCGAAGCTACAGCACGAATGGCTTTTACGTCGCCCAATTTTTTGGTCTGATCCATATAACTCGCCGTTTTTCCGTATGGAATTTCCAATAAAGCTTTCCAGACTTTTTGCTGAAATTCGGTTCCCTGCGGATTCAGTTTTAGATCAAAGTCCGTTCTTTTGCCTTCAAAATATTCATTTAACTGTGAAACGGCGTCTTTTAAAACTTTCGGAATTGTTTTTGAAATTTCATTACTGCCGACATCAGAAACAGAAATTACAGCAATACCATCTTCATCGCCAACAATTTTGGTGATTCCTAAAGGTGAATTGATGTAAACTGTTTCCATATTTTTTTCACCGCAAAGGCGCTAAGATTTACACAAAGTTCGCAAATAATTTTGAACCTTATAAGTTATAAAAGTTAATATCCGTTGGGTGTAATTAAAATAGTATAAATTTTGACGCGGATTACACAGATTCGTTATCACGAAAACGCGGATAAAAACGGATTTTTTTGATTCTTTACACAAATCCGTTTTTGTCCGCGTGCTATTTTATTCAAAGCTGCATTTTTAATATAATTATACCCAACAAATAAGTTAAGCTCATTTAAATCAAAGCGTCAAAACTTAAATTACTTATATAACTTATATGGTTTAATATTGATCCAGCTTAAATTGATAATTTAAAATGGTTTCGATTTTTTCACTTGAAATAACCTTTTTAATATTTGATTTTTTAGAATCGAATTTTGGCAAATCCAGATTTTGTTCTTTTGCTTTTTGAGTATAATATTCCTCTCTTGTTGGATGAAAAGGCGCAACAGCATTAAAAACCTCATTCCATTTAGATTGATTTATGATTGCGTCAATTACGCCGATGCAATCGTTTTGATGAATCAAATTTATTGGAGCATCAGGATTTTCAAGATTTTCTTTTCCGGCTAAATGTTTTACTGGATGGCGATCTTCGCCAATTAATCCGCCAAAACGAAGAATTGTGGTTTCGAAATTATGGTTTTGCTGCAAAAGCTGTTCTGCCAAAAACAATTGTTTACCGCTTTCGGTTTCAGGATCTGGAAATGTTTCTTCGGTTATAAAGTCGTTTTCGTCACTGTAAACAGAAGTCGAACTCACAAAAAGAACGTTCTTAACGGTTGATTTTTCTATAAACGGAATCAGATTGTTGATTTTATCGACAAAAACCTTTTTTTCAGAATAGGGGTCAACTGCTCTTAATTTTGGCGGTATATCAATGATTAAGATTTCGCTTTCCGCTAAAAAATCACAGATAGTTTCAGAAACACTTTCGCTTTCAAGCGCCACTAAAAAACGATTTATTCCGACTTCTTTTAAAATAGTAAGTTTGTTTTCTGAAGTTGTAGAGCCATTTATCGAATGTCCTTTCGCAATTAAATTTTTTGCCAGAGGAAATCCTAACCAGCCACAGCCAAGGATACTTATTTTTGTCATTTTTTTTAAAGATTCAAAGATTTAGAGGTTCAAAGCTACAAAGGTTTGTTTCACGCAGATTTAAAGAGATTTAAGCTGATCGAAACAGCTATCTATTTAAAAAATCTGTATAAATCTGCCTTATCTGCGTGAAACAAAAATGTTATGGTTTACAAAGTTAAAGTAAATCGCACTTTCTCTTTGCCTTTTGCACCAATTCTGTTGTAAAACTTAATAGCTCTTTCGTTAAAATGAGGTGTCTGCCATTGTACATTGACGCAGTTTTTTTGGATTGCTATTTCTTTTAGCTTTTCAATCAATACTTCTCCGATTCCAAAACTTCTGGCTTCTTCTTCCAGAAACAAACAATCCATGTACATAAAATCGGCAGCGTCCCAAGTGGAGTAATCAAAAGTATAGGAAACGTAACCCACAATTGTACTATTTGCTTCAACAACCAAACAATGCAATTTTGGATTCTCTGTAAATAATGCATGCTTTAAACCTTCTTCTTTTCCTTTGCTACAGAATGCAGCTTTCTCGAATTCGGCATGTTTTTGACATAAAACAACCAATTTTGGTAAATCAGCTATTTTGCAATTTCGTATTAAATATTCCATTGAAGATGAATTTCGGTTTGTAGAAAAGAAATAAAATGATGAAAATAATCGGGATAATTTTCGTTTTCACGAATGGCAATAAAGTGTTTTCTTTTTAAACCGTTTTTCCCAATTTTTACAGACTTAAGCGAACTGTTTTTTAGATACGGCTGTAATGCCCATTTTGCCATAGACATAACGCCCATATCAGCTTTTACCATTTCTATTGAAGCTTCGGTTAAAGGAAGCGGCGTAATTTTTCGGGGTGAAACTTTGGCTGGAGCCAAAACAAATTGATGTATGGTAACGGTTTCCAAAGGAAGTGAATGAATCAGCAGATGTTCATTTACAAAATCTTCTGCCGTTACAAACTTTTTATCTGCCCATAAATGATTTTCAGAAATGACCATGACAACTTCGTCTTGAAAAAGTTCCAGATATTTGATGTTGTTGTCTTTGATCTGATCGCTGATGATGGCAATATCAATCGTATTTTCTAATAGTTTCTGTAAAGGATAATGTGTCGCTTCGGTTACAATTTTTAATTCTACATTCGGATATAAAAGATGAAACTGCTTTAAAACCGAAGGAAGCCAGTGATAACTCGAGTAACATTCGGTACTGATTCTAATTTCGCCATATTCGCCAAAAACCATTTGTTTGATTTGAGATTCGGTCTGCGAGAGTTTGTCGAGGATTTCATTGGCAGTTTCGTAGATTTTTTCTCCCGCTTTTGTCAAGACCAGTTTTTTATTAGTTCTTAAAAAAATGGCAGTTCCCAATTGATATTCAGCTTCTTTGAGTTGATGGCTCAAAGCCGATTGTGTCAAATGAAGTTTGTCAATTGCTTTTGTAATACTTCCTTCTTCGACAATTGCTTTTATTAATTTTAAATGACGAATTTCCATTTTTTGTTGGTGGTTTTTACAAAGGAACAAAATTTTGAATTGGGTTTTACATGAAAAAAAGTAATCAAGTTGATGAATTCTTTTCGTTTTTATGGTGTAAACCGTTGGTATACTTTTGAAAAAACAAAATCATTAAAACACAATTAAAAATGGAAACGCAAATTAAACATTACGAAAATAAACTAGCCTTTGAAATGGATCCATCCGATTTGTTTGATGCGCTTAATAATGGCGACAAAGTAATTGCTCTCGATGCGAGAAAAGCATTTGGATTTGAAGCAGAACATATTCCAAATGCGATTAATATTCCGCATCGAGAAATGACTGTTGAAACGACAAAACATTTAGATCGCGATATTTTGTACGTTACTTATTGTGACGGAATTGGTTGTAATGCCTCAACAAAAGGTGCACTAAATATGGCTAAATTAGGTTTTAAAGTAAAAGAACTAATCGGCGGAATAGAGTGGTGGAAGTTTGATGGTTATGCCACCGAAGGCACAAAAGGAAAAGCTGAAGGTTTAAAAATTGAATGTGCGTGTTAGATTTTTTTTAGGTACAAAGGTTTAGAGAAACAAAGGCTCAAAGGTTCAGAGGAGCAAAGGTTCAGAGGTGCAGAGGAGCAAAGGCTCAAAGGTTTTCCAGCATATTTAAAAAAAACAAAAGAGGCTGTCTCAAAAGTGAGACAGCCTCTTTTTTAATCTTTGTACCTCTGTACCTTTGTACCTTTGGACCTAATTTAAAGATTCTACCACAGCTTTAAGAGCCTGAAGAATCGGATTCTCTTCTCCTTGCGGTTCTTCCTGTTTTGCTTCTGGACGATTGTCTTCCTGAATGATTTCTAGTTTTGTTTTCTGATTTTCTTCAGATAAAACATAGCTCATAATGAAATAATTCTCTGGCTTATCTTCTAAACCAGGTCTTGGAAAAAACAAAGAATATCTTATTTTTTGATTCGGAATTACTTCTAAAATTTTTCCCCATTGTTCAAAAACCTGGCCTTCCCATTCGTTCCTAAAACGGATTTCGCTATTTACTTTCCAATCGGTAATTAAATCGCTTCCGTATTGCCATTGTTTTACCAATTCTGGCTGTGTAAGTGCGTTCCAGACTTTTTCTGTCGGGGCATTGAGTAAAATTGTAGAAATATTCGTAGCCATAGTATATGTTTTTATTCGGGTGTAACCGCAGGTTTTATAGTGTCGGTAACTGCTTTTATGCTATCTTTTGCAGGAACAGCTTCAAGTGGCACGTTAACAGGAGCGGTATATCGTTTTATTTTTTGCTGAATCATTACGGCATCGTTTAAAACAAAAGGTGTCGGCATCATCCAGTCGCTTCGTGGTTTTACATTTAAAAGCGGATTTGACATTAAATCAAAAGAACTCTCGATTAAATCCATATCAAAGATAGATGATTTATTAATGTAAAATTGCATTTCAAGAGGTTCATTTGCAACTACATAATAGCAGATTATTTTGGTTCCTTCGCGTTCTAAGCGATTTCCTTTTTGGTCAGAAGTAGAAACGCCATTTGCTTTGAAGTTATAGAATGTCATTTTTGGATTTGCGTAAATATCGTAGCGATTTACTTTTCTATTTGGCGTAATTCTGATTTTTAAATACCTGTTATTCCCAACAACGCTGTCTTTTAAAAACGCAATAGTTGGTTTTGGTACATCTACAACGGGCGCAACAGCACTGTAAGTAAAGCTGGTATTATATTTACTTGCAATTGGAAGTGCGTTTAAACCAACAGCTTTTTGGCTTTTTTCGCCCAAATAACTTTTTGTCCATTCGTCTAAATTGGTGTCGTAAGTTGTCCAAGCGGCAGAATTAGTATCAGCGTTGTAAACATACAGCAGACTGTTCGATTTTGCTTTTCCATATTCATAACCAGAATGATATCCAGCATATATAAAAAATCCGATAGATGCTGCAAAGAAAACCATTATCCATGCCCCTTTTTTGGCGAATGCTCCAAATACAGGCAATAACAATCCGAATAATAAAACGGTTAGAATAGCACTTCCGTAAAGAATTTTAAGTCCTAAACCAATTGGAAACATCACAATAAACGGAGCAATGATAGCTAAAGCCGGAATACTGAAAAGTAAATTGAGTCCTAAACTAAAATGCTGTGTGAAAACAAATATTGCAAAAAGAAGGATTCCGAAATATACAGGAACAATTAAGAAACCTGCGCCAGTTAAGCTGTTTGCTAAGAAAGCATTTATGATAATCCAAAGTAAAAGCGGCGCTACAAAATGATTCATTGTGATCTTTGCTTCAGAAAAATGATGGTAAAAAGCAAAGCAGATCGCAATGCTTAAAGTTACAAAAGCACCAATGTAGGCGTGGCCGTTATAAGTAAATCCATTTAAAAGATCTGAATATTGAGGATATACTTCTAATATAATTTTCCATCCTAAGAAAGTTACAAGACCAGATATAACTAATGAACCTAAAAGCGGCACAAAACCTTTGAAGATTTCTCTAAACGAAATAATGCGTTTTGCTTTTCCGATGAAAAGTAAAAGAACTAAAAGACCAAAAGCAATAAATGTCATTGGAAATACCCAAGAAAACGGATAAGTGATGAACGAAAACGGAACACTGAAATATACATTATCCTCCGTAGATTCGATTTTGTTAAGGTCGGCATTTGCGAAGTATTTTAACAAAGGCATCAAATAAGTACCTTGATGTGCTAAAGTAGTTTTGTTTAAATGCTGAACGTCATCCTGCTGTGTATGATAATTGAAATGACCGTCGATAAAAGCAAAATTAAAACCTTGAATATTGCCTTGCTCTCTAAAAACAGTTAAATCGGTGTCATTAGGAAGCATTTTATAAATGCTGTACATCAAGGAGTTTGAAACCGGATAAGAAGTTTTGGCATTCGAGAATTCTTTAACCAACGTTTCGTTTCCTTTATTGGTTTCCATCAACATATAACTTGGTCCAGAAGTTCCTCTTGCTTCAAAATTTAGTACCAAACCAACATCTTTTGCCCAAGGATGTTTGTTTACAAATAATGCAGCACCGTTTAATCCTAATTCTTCAGCATCAGAAAATAAAATAATGATGTCATTTTTCTGCGGTTGTTTTGCATAAAGAAAAGCTCTAATTCCTTCTAAAATCGTTGCTACTCCAGAAGCATCATCACTTGCGCCTTTTGAAAAAGAGTGAGGCGCGCTGTCATAATGAGAAAGTAATAAAAGCGCTTTGGAGTTTTGCGTCCCCTTAATTCGAGCCAAAATGTTTTTAGATTTAACTAATAAACCTCTGTCATTTAAAGTAAAACCTTCTTGAACACTTGTTTCTAAACCAATTCTGTTAAGTTCGAGCTTTAAGTAATTGGCAACCAATTCATGATTGGTCGAACCTACATAATGCGGTTTTTGTGCAATGATTTCGACTTGGCTAAATGCTCTTTCGGTCGAAAACTCAGCTAAAGCTTCTTCATCTTTAGAGATGCTTTGAGGCATCATAGTGGTGTAGATTAAAGCTAAAATCGCTAAAATACCGATTATGGCTAGAATGGAGTTCTGGTTTTTTCTCATGGTGGGCAGCTGCTAAATTTCTTTTTTGACAAGCATATAATAATCATTGTCTAACGAACGGTAACCTTGATCGTATAAAAAATAATATGTATTGCCTGTTTTGGTTTGCAAAATATTTGTAAAGTACTCAAAGTCAAAACCTTTTGTGATCATTTTCTCTCGAGTAGCTTTTGATTTTCCTTCTGTATTTAATTCTGCCAAAATACGGTAATTTTTGCGTAACTTGTTGTTCACATTACGCATGAAATTTGTGCTATCTTTATTTATTTTGTTATTGTAGGCATTTCGACAATTATCAGAACAGAATTTCTTGTCTTCACGACCTACAATTTTCTCAGAGCATTCTAGGCAGGTTCTCATGAATTCAATTTTTTAATCTCATAAAGATCTGTTCTTCTATCTTTTAATGTTTTTACACTTCCATGTTCATGAAGTTCTTTTAAAAGATTCAAATCGACATCTACAATTAACGTCATTTCTGTATTTGGAGTAGCCTCCGCTTTGATTCCGTTACTCGGAAAAGCAAAATCAGAAGGTGTAAACACAGAAGCTTGTGCATATTGAATGTCCATATTATTTACTTTTGGAAGATTTCCTACACAACCGGCGATAGCAACATAACATTCGTTTTCGATAGCTCGCGCCTGAGAGCAATGTTTAACACGCGTATATCCATTTTGCGTATCGGTTAAAAACGGTACAAAAAGTATATTCATTCCTTCGTCAGCAAGAAGTCTTGGAAGCTCTGGAAACTCCACATCATAACAAATCAAAATTCCAATTTTACCGCAGTCGGTATCAAAAGTTTTAAATTGCGAACCACCTTTCATTCCCCAATGAATTACTTCATTTGGCGTAATATGAATTTTGGTATACATTTCTGAAGTTCCGTCTCTTTTGCACAAGAAACCAACATTGTACAGATTACCATTTTCCAGATAAGGCATACTTCCTGTAATAATATTGATGTTGTATGAAATCGCAAATTCCTGAAAACGTTTCCTGATAGGGTCGGAGTGACGCGCCAATTCACGAATCGCTTCTGCTTCAGAAAGATGATTGTAATCGGCCATCAAAGGCGCAATGAACAGTTCGGGAAAAAGTGCAAAATCACTTCCGTAGCCGGAAACTACATCAATAAAAAATTCCGCCTGCTCAAATAATGCTTCAACATTGTTAAGCGGACGCATCTGCCATTGAATCAATCCTAAACGAATAATGTTCTTTTTAAGGTTAATCAGCTTCGGACTATCATCATAATAAATATTGTTCCATTCTAATAAAACGGCAAATTCTTTAGATTCTTCGTCGCCTTCCAAATAATTTTTGATGATTCGTAAAACGTGAAAATCATTGCTCAACTGGAAAGAAAGAACAGGATCGTATAATTCTTTAGTTCGAACCTTTTCAATGTATGTTTTCGGAGACATCTTTTTTGCATGATCTCTGTAGTTTGGAATTCTACCTGCAAAAACAATAGCCTTAAGGTTAAGCTGTTCGCAAAGCTCTTTTCTCGCATCATACAATCGGCGCCCAAGTCGTAAACCTCTATAATTGGGATGAATAAAAACATCAATTCCGTATAAAATTTCGGCATTATCATTATGGGTAGAAAAAGTATAATCACCACTAATCTGTTGATAATTATGTTTCTTATCTACCAATTTTTCATCAACAATAAGAGACAATGCAGAACCAACCACTTTACCGTCAACTAAAATCACCAGCTGTCCTTCTGGGAAAATAGAAAGCAGTCTTTCAATATCATCAGATCCCCAATACGAATCGGCCATTTCTGGATACGATTCAATCATCGATTTTTTCAGTTGTTTGTAGTCTTCGATTTCTAAATTTCTTAATTCTACTTTATTGATTTTTGTCTGCATTTCTATTTTGATTTTGTTTTGATTTGCGTTCGAATAAATGCCGAAGCGCAAACCACAATTTTATTACTAATTGCTATTAAAGCTAATAAAGGAAAATTAAGTATTGTTATATATTATCTCTAGATCTTTATATATAAAACAGAAAAGCAGTGTAGTATTTAGTAATCAAATGATCCTACTATTCCTGAGTTATAATTGCTAAAAATCTAAAGATCGATTTTTGTTTTAAATCTTAATTTTATTAATGTTCAGGTGGGATAATACTTTCAAATGTAATAAAAATAATTTCCATTTACAAACGCTTACAAACACTTACAGTCGAAAGTAAACAGTTAACAGTCGATTATTATTTCTTGATCGACGCATCTTTGCAGTGTTGAATTGAATCAACGATTTTTTTATATGAACATTTAAATAGTATACGCCATGAATGCAATGAAAAACAGAGTACAATTAATCGGTAATGTTGGTAACGATCCTGAAATTAAAACATTAGAAAGCGGTAAAAAATTAGCTCACCTGACCATCGCTACAAACGAAATTTACAGAAATGATAAAGGTGATAAAGTAGAGCAGACTGAATGGCACCGCGTTACAGCCTGGGGCAAAACAGCCGAAATTATCGAAAAGTTTGTTGTAAAAGGAAAAGAAATCGCCGTTGAAGGTAAATTGACTCACAGAAGTTACGACGATAAAAATGGGGATAAAAAATACATTACCGAAGTTGTTGTAAATGAAATTCTGCTTCTTTAATAAGTTTTAGATGAGTAGTAAACCAAACCCCACAGGTTTTAAAAACCTGTCGGGTTTAATTTTAAATTAAAAGTTCTATTATAAAATAGAAACCCCGTTGGCATCGGTTGTAAGTACTTCACTCATATAATCAAAAAAGGGCCTCATGTTTTTGAATGCATCCAAAGATAATTCCAGAAAATTGGAGCTCAATACTTCTTCATCTGTAAAACGTTTAATGACTAAAAACTGTTTAAAACGAAGTAAATCAATTGCTGGATGATCTGCGTCAAACCCTTTTGGTTTTGTTTTGAGTTGTTCGCCCTGCAAAGTTCCAAAATTGCTAACGAATGATTTTGAATTTAAGATTTTCTGAAAAGTTTCAGGATCTTGAGCAAATTCAGTTCTTATTCTTTTTAAATCCCCTGCATTTGGTCCCCAGAAACCGCCGGCAAAAAAACTATTTCCTTTTTCGAGATGAAAATAATAACCGCCGCGTCTCGCTGCAGTTGCACGCGTATAACTTCCTCCCCAGTAATGTTTAAAAGGCGTTTTGTCTTTAGAAAAACGAATATCACGGTAAATTCTATAAACGCTTTTTTTGCCCGAGGTATTTTCTAAAACATCGCTTTTAGAAAGTTCCTTTAGTAAAGCCCCTGCAAAAGTTTCAATATGATTTAATTCGACTAAATATTGTGCTTTATTGGCTTCAAACCACGGTTTATTGTTGTTTTCTTTTAATTGAACCAAAAAATCAAGGCTGGATTTTGGTATTGTAATATCGTTTTTCATAATGGATTTTAAAATCAGAAGTGGACTGCAATTTAAAACTAAAAAACCCACCAGAGAAATCTGATGGGTTTTTCTATATTTCGTTAAGCAGTTTTTTTGATTAAATCAAACATAGGACAACGAGAGCAACGTTTCTTTTCACTCTTTTTGTATTTCTCACAGCAAGAAGATTTGCAATTTTCCATCTTCTTAATCTTATCAAGGATCTCAGAATTTTTCTTTTTCTTTTTATCCTTTTTCTTGTCCTTGTCTTTTTCTTTCTTGCCCAATTTCCTCTGTATTATAAAAACAGAGACAAATATAAACGAAAAAAGTTATTTTTAAATGTTCTAAATAAAATTTAACTATTTTTATTTAGGGTTGATTGCAATTGAACTTGTAACCGTTAATTGCTGAATATCACGGTCAAACAAGTAAAGTCCACCTTTGTCATCTCCAATTAAGTTGATTTTATCTAAAATAGATTTAGCAGTAGCTTCTTCTTCGATTTGTTCAGAAACATACCATTGTAAGAAATTATGAGTTGCGTAATCTCTTTCTTCAAAAGTAATATGTACCAATTCGTTGATCGATTTAGAAACAAAAAGTTCATGATTATAAAGTTCCTCAAACATTTCTTTAAAAGTAGAATATGTCGTTTTAGGCGCTTTTAGATCTGTAACCTGAGCGTGTCCGCCACGTTCGTTTACGTATTTTACCAATTTAAGCATATGTGCACGCTCTTCATCAGACTGTGTATACATGAATTGAGCGATTCCCTCTAATCCTTGCACTTCAGCCCAACAAGCCATTGAAAGATAAGTTTGCGAAGATTCTGCTTCTATGCGGATTTGCTTGTTTAAAGCTGATTCAATATTTTTTGATAACATAATGTGTGTCTTTTTTGTAAAATTAAAAAAAATAATTCAAATCATTTTTTGAAAACCGCTAAAACATTATACAGTGGGACATAATCCCAATAAATTTAACGAGGTTTAATATTGCTAAAAGCAGCAGGTTTTGAAAATTGTGCCTTGTTCGTAATCGGGTTTCCATTATCCTCTATCATAAAACCATCGGTAAATTTTCGCATTTTAAATTGTTGGGAAGTGCTGTCATAATAACTTAAAATGTAATAATCCCTTAATCGCAGCGCATCGTACAATTTAATGTCTTTATTATTTTTTAAAAAGTAAAATAAGTTTTCAATTGCCAACGGCCTTGTCTGAAAGTCTTTTGCGAAATTTAAATTCTCATTTAACATCGCATCAAAATAAACAGATTTATTCAATGAATAAGAAATGCGCTCTCCAAAATCATCATAAATATCATAAGAAAAATAATAATCAGAGTAATCTCCAATACCGCTAAAAGTAATAAAACTGTTCTTATTGTTTTCAAAAACAGAAATACCACCCGCTAATCCGTTTATATTTTTCAGGAATTTTTCAGTCGTTTTTAATTCACGCGGTTTGCTGTTTTCAACCTGCATAACGAAAGGGGAATTTTTAAACGGAATAGTATCATTTTTCGAAAATGAATAATTCTTAATGCTGTTTCCAGAATTAAAATCTTTGATTTCAAATAGAAAGAAATCTCTATCTGCCTTCATTTGAAATAGTTTGTTGTCGCTATAAAATGAATTCGTTGTTTGAGACTGCCTTTCAGAAGCCGGAAAATTAAACGTTTTTTCTTGTATATCGCCAGTTTTAATATTAAGGTCGTACGCTTGCGTTTTTATAAAAGAGTCATCGAATGTCAGGATGATATGGTCTTTAGCAGTAAACATTTTGCTTATGCTTAAAGCCAGATCTATTGGTGTATAAATATCAGGATCTATTTTCTTTATGGGATATTGTTCAATAAACTTACTGAAAGATATTTGTACATCCTTGTTGTTTTCAAATGTAAAATTGGAAAAATCAAACCTTTTAACACCACATTTTCCGTTTTCTAATTTGTAAAGAAGAAGGTGATCCTGATCTCTTTCTTTAGCCAAAATATAAAAACCATTAAGCTGCTGAAAACTGCTGATAATATAATCGTGGTTTTCTGGAAAATCGAAGTGTAATAATTCTGAAGACCTATCAATTGTATTATAGGTTGTCATTAAAATATTTCTATTATCACTTGAACTCCAATACAAAGTGGGTTTTTTATCGTCGCTGATACTATAGCCAATTAAATTCCGACTCTTCTCATGTTTTATGGAATCTGTAAAACGATTTGAGAGAAATAAAGACTGATTGTATTTTAAAATATTTATGTTTTTATCGTCCCAAGTAAAAACATAAATATCCTTTGTTTTTTCATCCTCTGCGTTTAAAATCTGAGTTTTACTCAGGAAATTTAGATTTAATGGCAAAGAATTTAAGACTGTTTGGCTAAACAAAGCTGTTTTAGAAAACAAAGCTGTTTTAGAAAACAAAAGAAAAAGAAGTAGAAGTTTTTTCATAAATGTGTTTCTTAAAGATGGATTCTATTTTTTGGTCAAATTTTATGCCGTATTTACAGCGTTTTAAATTTGAAAAATAAAAAAAGTCCTTAAGTATGTTTCTTAAGGACTTTGATTTACAGGAAAACCAACTATTACAGCTTCTTTTTGTGAAAGTTCAAAAACAAGGAAATTTTTAGAAATTAGCGCGATTTAATTTTTTCAAAACTAAAAGGCTGTGAAAACAAGGATTTGTTCATAATCGGATTTCCTGGATCCAGATTAATATAACCATCTGTAAATCTTCGAATGAAGAGCTGTTTAGAACTAGTGTCGTAATAAGTTAAGATATAATAATCATCCAGTTTTAAAATATTTTGAAGCGCTATATTTTTACTAATGCTTAAAAAGTAGAAAAGATTATCAAGAGCCAATGGTTCTGATTGTCTGCTTTTTACAAAATTGAAATTTTCATCAAACAAAGATTCAAAATAAACCATTTTGCTTTGCGAATACTCGATTGGAGCTGCTGCTAGAATATCATCGGCATATGCTCCGTAATAGTAATCTCGAAATTCTACAAAACCGCCAAAAGTGATAAAACTGTTTTTCCTGCTTTTAAGAACAGAAATTCCAGCGCCCAAATCGGATAAACTCTTTAGGAATTTGGCAGTGGTTTTTAATTCTTGAGGCTTGTTGTCATTCATTTGAAGAAAAAATGGTGAATTTTTAAAAGTAATCGAATCGTTTTTTGTAACCGAAAGACTTTTGATGGTTTCACCCGACTCATAATCTTTTACATCAAATAGAAAGACGTCTTTATTTGCTGCAATTTGAAATAACTTTTTGTCACTGTAAAAAGAATTTGCTGCTTTGATTGCAGTTGTTGAAACTGGCAGATTAAACGTTTTTTCTTTTATCTCAGCAGTTTCAATGTTAAGATCAAAAACCTGAGTTTTTTTTGGGCTGTAGTCTAATGTTAAAATGATATGATTGTCAACAACATACATTTTGTTAATCGCTGCCGTTTTATCCAAAGGATTGTAACTATCTGTATCTGCTTTTTGAATTGGATAACGGAGAATAAGCAAACTAAAAGAAAAGTTTTTACCAGCTCCATTTTGAAATGCAAAAGCAGAAAAATCGAACATTTTTATTTCGCAGTTTCCATTTTCAAATTTGTATAAAAGTAAATGCGGCTGTTGTTTTTCTTTTGCCAAAATATAAAATACATTTTCCTTCTGAAAAGTAGTCACGATGTAATCATGATTGGAAGGAAAATCAAAATTTAAAGATTTTGTTGTTTTGCTGTTGAGGTTGTATTTAATAATACGAAGATTGTTGTAGTTCTTCGTACTCCAATACAAAAGCGGACTTTGATCTTCGCCGATACTGTAACCAATCAGATTGCGGTCTTTGGCAAATTTTATGGAATCTGTAAACTGCTGGGTGAGAAAAAGTGATTGGTTGTATTTTAATATTTTGATGTCTTTATTGTCTGAAGCAAAAACATAAACGTCTTTGGTCTTTACATCTTGAACATTTAGTAATTGCGAGAAAGAGGGCTCATTTAGATTTAAAGGAAAAGAATTCAATATCGTCTGACTGAATGATATTGATTTACAGAATAATAAGCAGATAAAGAATAGTTTTTTCATAAAATTCGATGCACAAAGATTATTCCAAATTTAATGAAATATCCGTTATCCATATAAGGGATGAAAAGACTTTAGAAAATTATATTTAAAACAATAAAAAAGCCTGAAAGAAATTTATCTTTCAGGCCGTTTAACCTTTTATTTTAAAATAATTATTTTACTTTAAAAGTAACTCTTCTAGCTAATCTTCTAGCTTCTTCAGAATCTTTTTGGATTGAAGTATCAGCTCCAGAAGCAACTACATTTAATCTTGAAGATGCGATTCCAGCTTTTTCAAAGATAGTTTTCACATTTGTTGCTCTTGTGTTTGATAATTTTTCGTTGTACTCAGCTTTTCCAACTTGATCAGCATAACCAATAATGTCAAGAGATGCAGAAGGATTTTTTCTTAAGTACGTTAAAACAACATCAATCGCAGCAGTTGAGTTTTCAATTGGAGTTGCTTTGTTGAAATCAAAATAAACGCTGTAATACTTGTCGTTGATCATTTCTTTTACAAGATCTTTGTCATTTACAACATTTGTAGTTACTGGTTTTTCTACAATAACTTGTTTTGGCTGAGGTATGTTCTTGATTTGGTTTTCAAGTTCAGCAATTTTGTTGTCGTAAGCTCTAAGGTCTACATTTTCAGAAATTACAGTCCAGTCAGCATGTTTTGTGTTTTTTCCTAAGTAAACATTTAAACCAATTGTTCCGTTAAAAATCAATCCAGAAAAACCTCTGTTACCTTCAAGATAAGCGCCGTCAAAAGTACGATCTTGAGATGCGTTTACAATAGTAGATAAATCTCCAGTTAAAGCGACTCTGTTTGATAATCTTATTTGCCCAGTTACACCAGCAATAAAATTTCCCATTTCATCAGCGCCTTTAAAATTATCGCTTCTTAGTTGAGAATAACCTAAACCAACGTGCCCTAATAAACCTAGAGTATTAGTCCAAGTTTCAAAATTCATGATACGACCTAAATTGGCAACTGCTTGTAAATCTACTCTATAGTATTTTGAATCAAAATCAATAGAATTGCTTTTTGATGTAAAACTATTGTATCCAAAATCAGCTTTCAAACCAAATTTGTTGTTAAACATGTAACGAACACCAAAATCGCCAACCCATGGACTTGGAGTATCGGTAGTGTAACCAGCAGAAAATGGTCGTTGAGGTTTCGTTAATCCTCCTGCTAATTCTACAGACCATTTGTTATAGTTATCTGCAGGCTTTTCTGTTTGCGCATTTGCATTAATTAACCCTAAAGCAAACGCTAGAGTAATAACAATTTTTTTCATTGTAATTTGAGTTTAAAATTTTCCCCAAACCAACGAATTTATTGTCGCTCAGTACGGCCGCTCTAAGATATTAGAATGTCAAAATAAGGCATTATGTAAGGTAAAGACTATTTCGAATTCATTAAATTTTGAAGCAAATCTACAAACTGTCCTACGTGCAATCCGTCCATCAAGCCATGATGTACGTGCACCGACATTGCCATCGTTTTTTTATCGTTTTCTGATGTTATCATTTTTCCGAAAGAAATTTTTGGGCAGCTGTCTGGAAAAGTAAAACTTCTTGCATGCGAAAGTGAAGTAAAATTTAACCACGGAATCGCCGAGAAATGAATCAGATTATCATCATCAAAAGATCTTGTAAAAAGTCCTGTTGTGTTTTGGATTCGTTCAATTTCTGTTAAAGCAATTTTTTCAAAAACCTTTAAATCAGGATTGTATTCAATCAGCGAAAAACCAAAAGTGCCGTCTTCACGCCCAATGGTTGCCGAAGCATCGATACGATCGTTACTATAAATTTTGTCTTCTGAAATTCTGTATCTAAAATTTTCTATAGCATTTACAGCCGTCAAAGTCTGATGAAGGTAATAAATGAAAAAAGAAACTTTGAGTTCTTTGGCATTTTCGTATGCTTTTGTACAGTCAATTTCTACAGTTGCACCAAAAAAAGGCTCTTCCATTCTGCTGAAATGTTCAAAATGTTCTTTTCGATTCCAGTTTTCTAAGTCTAAAAGTGTTTTCATTATAGTAAATTATGTACCACTTCTGTGATTTTTTCGAATGAACTAAAATGTTCATGCTCTACTTTATGATTGATTTTTTCATGTTCCCAAGTGGTATGAAACGGAATATGAACAGCGTAACCTCCAATTCCTAAAACAGGAAGCACGTCTGATTTTAACGAATTTCCGATCATTAAAAATTCGCTTGGCTTAATTTCTAAACGGCCCAACAATTTTTCGTAATCAATTTCTTGTTTGTCTGACATTACTTCGATATGGTGAAAATAATGGCCAAGTCCAGAACGATGCAATTTGCTGTGCTGGTCTTTTAAGTCGCCTTTTGTAGCCACAACCAATTTGTATTTTCCGTGTAAAGCTTGTAAAGTTTCTTCGATTCCGTCTAGAAGTTCGATTGGTTTTTCTAGTAATTCTTTTCCGTATTGAATGATTTTTTCAATTACTTCAACAGGAATCGTTTTGTTCGAAATATTCATTGCAGCCTCAATCATCGAAAGTATATATCCTTTGATTCCGTAACCGTACAAAGGCAGATTGGCAATTTCTATTTTGAATAATTCCTGAGAAATTCCTTGATGCGAAAGATAATCTTCCATCAAAGCACAGAATTTATGTTCGGTTTCTTGAAAATAAGGTTCGTTTACAAACAAAGTATCATCGGCATCAAATGCAATTACTTTTAAGTTTGGTATTTTAGTTTTATGTAACATGATGTTTTTAGTTTTGTTTGTTTCAGGTTAAATGATTCAAGTTTTATTAGCCACGAATTCACTAATTTCTTTGTTTCGGATTAATTTCCGTTAAGATAAAAAATAAATCTGCTCCATCTGCAATCCCGATAGCTATCGGGAGCGAGAAACGTTTAATTAGTTCTTAGAAAATAGTCTTTTCAAAGAAATAGTTTTATCATAAAAAGTGATTCGGATTCCGAAAAGCAATATTATTCCGCCGAAAACCATTTGTAAAGTTATTTTTTCTTCTAAAAACAACCAAGCCAAAATAGAGGTAATAATTGCCTGACTTAATAAACTTAACGAAACTCTAGTCGCGCGCATGTGCTGTGTGGCATAACTAATCGAAAGCCAAGCACACAATTGACAGATTACAGCTTGTAAAACCAAAACAAACCAACCAGTATTCGCGAAACCTGTAAAAGGTTCGTTTAGCGAATAGCAAAGAATGCCTAAATAAATACTTGAAGCGATAAGACTAATGGTCATGAAAGATAAAACATCGACCTGAGACAAAACTTTTTTGCTTATTAGAAGGTAAATCGAATACAGGATTCCAGATAAAACGGCAAAAAGAAATGCCTTGTCAAAATTCAGTTCCATAAAAAAACTAAATCCAACCAAAGTCACCATTCCGAAAAGAGAAACCACAGTTCCGATCCAGAAATTGGCGGCAGGTTTTGTTTTTAAAAAGAAAAAAGAACCGATACCTACCCAAACAGGGGACAAGTTGGTAAGTAATGAGGCCTGAGTCGCGCTTGATTCCTGAATAGCGATATTCCAAACGGCAACATCAGAAGAAAACAAAACACCGCAAAGTATAGCTAAAAGCAGAAATTTTGGTTTAGGCAGTTTAAAATTTCCGGTAATAATTACATACGGCAAAAGCAAAGTGACTGCAAAAGCCATTCTGTAAAATGCTGAAATCAATCCCGGCGTTAATTTAAGTTTGACCAAGATTGGGAATATAGAAATGCAAAGTATTCCGGTAATTAAGGCTAATCTTGGTTTGGTAATTTTCATTTTATAAAAGTATTTTTTTGCAAAAATACGAGTTTACTTCAGGAACTTAGTTTTTGATAAATAAATATTCCCGTGTGATGTTGATCTATTCTGGTTCAGGACACAAACAGATTATGCTTTTATTGTCTGTACAATTTTTTAAAGGTTTTGTCCTTTTAAAGATTTTACAACCAAAGTATTATCCGCTATTTTTTCAACCTTTACAAGTGTTCCCGATTCAATTTGATTATTCTCAGTTATCGCTTCCAATTCGTGTATGAAGCCTTTTACAGCAACTTTGATTTTACCTTTTCCGTTTTTGTTTTCTGGAATTGTCAAATAAACTTCTGCATTTTGGTTGACAGCATGTTGTATTTTAAAAGAATTATCGATCCTTAAAAGCTGTACTTTTTTGATAATGTACGCACATAAAAAAACAAATAAAATACCCGAAGTAACTGATAAAATGAAAAGAGAAAGAGGTTCTTCTATGAAACTATATAGAAAAATACCAGTCCAGCTAAAAGAAAACAGAAAATGGATTAGACTTTTCAGCGAAAAAAAGTGAAAAGCACTGTCTTCTTCATTCAATATAGAATTGTAATTTTCTGATTGATCCATAACATCTAAACCCGTTAAAAATACTAGTGTTTGAACCAAAAACATTAAGCTTATCGGAACCGCTATAAACCAAAAAGATTTTAGTAAAAGAGACGAATTATGTAAGAACTGCATTTGATAAATATTTTAGGACCAATGTCTTATTTTATTTTGAATAAAACATGTTTTTATGAGAAATTATTTTTTCGAAATTTAAACGCGCGAACAAAAGAGTCGCGCGTTTAAAATGTTAAGCTTTAATTGTTTTGCCGCAGGCTTTTTCAATTTGTTTGTCCGAAAACGGCTCCAGTGCTTTGGCAAGCATTTCGCTGGTTTTGATGCATTCCATCATTTTTGATCTCAGCTCTTTGTCATCTCCCAAGTCTGTTTCAAGAATTCGCTTGAAAATTTCAGACAGATAAATGGGCTGTTCTCTAAAATCTCCTTCAAACCATAACTCGGAAAGGAAATTGGCCATCGATGGCATTACATCGTGGTGTGTCGGTTTTTGATTTTCTCTTTGCATATTCGAAAATATTAAACGCACGAAACCCTCGTTTTAGATGTGCAAAAATATCTGTAAGGATAGAATTCCCATTGTTTCCGCAGGGACATCATGACGAGGGATTCGCTTATGTTAACTTTATTAAGTTTCAGGATAAATCCTTAGATATTTTTGCAGAACAAACTTACAAATATAAAATTGAAAGAAACAATAAAATGTAGGAATTTTATTTATTTTTTATTCTGCACTTTGTCATTTCGAGGAACGAGAAATCGCACTAGAAACTCAACAACAGTGCGTGAATCTCGTGTGCGATTTCTCCTCTGTCGAAATGACAAGAATATGCTTATTATCTGAATCTATTAGTTTACAGTCTCACCATTCGGAGCATCAGCATCTGGATTGATGAAAACTAATTTTCCTTCTGCATTGGTTGTCATCAAAATCATTCCTTGACTTTCTACACCGCGTAAAGCTCTCGGCGCTAAGTTTGCCAATACAGAAACACGTTTTCCGATGATTTCTTCTGGAGAAAAACTCTCTGCAATTCCAGAAACAATAGTACGAACATCAATTCCTGTGTCAACTTTTAGCACTAAAAGTTTGTTTGCTTTTGGCATTTTTTCAGCTTCCAAAATAGTTCCTACACGGATATCCATTTTCGCAAAATCTTCAAACTGAATTAAATCTTTTTGAGGTTCTGGCTGTTTGCTTTCTGCAAGATTAGCTGTTTTTGTTGCTTCCAATTTATCTATTTGTTTTTGTATTTCTGAATCTTCAATTTTGTTAAAAAGAACATCTGCTTTTTCAGTTTGAATGATATGACCTGGAGCAATTAATTCTGAAGAATCAGCAATTTCATTCCATTTCAAATTACCATCTAATTTTAAAAGAGCATTTATTTTTTTTGCTGTAAATGGCAGAAAAGGCTCTGCTAAAACACTTAAAGCTGTTGTGATTTGCAATGCCACATACATTTGCGTTTTAACTCTTTCAGCATCTGTTTTTATTAATTTCCAAGGCTCTTCGTCAGCTAAATATTTATTTCCTAAACGAGATAGATTCATCAGTTCATTTAAGGCTTCACGGAATCTATATCTTTCTATAGAACTTGCAATAACTGCCGGATATGCTTTTAATTCTGATAAAGTCTTTTCATCAATTTCATTAAAGTCATTAGGCTGAGGAATTACTCCTTCGTAATATTTCTGAGTCAGAACAATAACACGATTTACAAAATTCCCTAAGTTATCTGCTAATTCATTATTATTTCTAGATTGAAAATCTTTCCAAG
The DNA here is from genome assembly GCF_042678225.1 of Flavobacterium artemisiae. Lineage (NCBI taxonomy): Bacteria > Pseudomonadati > Bacteroidota > Flavobacteriia > Flavobacteriales > Flavobacteriaceae > Flavobacterium > Flavobacterium artemisiae. The sequence continues at coordinate 101,881 of NZ_JBHUDZ010000003.1, forward strand.
TAAAATCGTTGTCTTTTGTTTCTGGTGCGTTTGAAGTTAATGCGTAACGCAAAACATCTTGTTTCTCTGGAAAATCTTCTAAATATTCGTGTAACCAAACCGCCCAGTTTTTAGAAGTCGAAAGTTTGTTTCCTTCCAAATTTAAAAACTCATTTGCCGGAACGTTGTCTGGTAAAATATAGCTTCCTTCCGCTTTTAACATCGCTGGGAAAATAATACAGTGAAAAACAATATTGTCTTTTCCGATAAAGTGAACCAATTTCGTATCCTGATCTTTCCAATACGGTTCCCAATCTTTTCCTTCACGTGCCGCCCATTCTTTTGTTGATGAAATGTATCCAATCGGAGCATCAAACCAAACGTATAATTTTTTACCTTCTGCACCTTCAACAGGAACGTCAATTCCCCAATCCAAGTCACGGGTTACCGCACGAGGCTCTAATCCTGCGTCGATCCAAGATTTAACTTGCCCATAAACATTCGGTTTCCAATCATTTTTATGTCCGATTAAAATCCATTTGGTTAAGAAATCAGAATATCTATCTAAAGGTAAAAACCAGTGTTTTGTTTCTTTTAAAATAGGAGTTTCTCCGGTAATGGTCGATTTTGGATTGATCAAATCAGTTGCATTCAAAGTAGATCCGCATTTTTCGCACTGATCACCGTAAGCTTCTGGATTGTCACATTTAGGACAAGTTCCAACAACAAAACGGTCTGCTAAAAACTGATTTGCTTTTGCATCGTACAATTGCTCGGTTACTTCTTCAATAAAATCGCCTTTATCATATAAAGTCCTAAAGAATTCAGATGCCGTATCGTGATGGATTTTTGCCGAAGTTCTAGAATAATTATTAAATGAAATTCCGAAATCTTCAAACGATTTACGGATGATTCCATCGTATTTATCAATAACTTCCTGTGGCGTAATACCTTCTTTTTTGGCTTTCATTGAGATTGCAACACCGTGTTCATCGCTTCCGCAGATAAATGCTACATCTTTTCCCTGTAATCTTAAATATCTAGAATATATATCTGCAGGCACATAAACCCCAGCCAAATGTCCAATATGAATTGGTCCATTAGTATATGGAAGCGCCGCTGTGATCGTATATCTTTTTGGATTCTCTATCATAATTCAATTTTATTGAGTGCAAAAATAAGCAATAGAATTGAGATTTTGTTATTGCGCAGAGATTCGCTGTTATTTTCACGGAGATTCACAAAGAAAAGCGCAGAGATTCGCTAAGATTTTTTTTGAAGAAAGTGAAATTAATCTCGCAAAGACGCAAGGTCGCAAAGTTTTTTTAGCCACAGATTAAAAGGATTAAAGGGATTTTTTCAATTACCTACAGCTTTAGCTGGAGGTTGTGAGGTTTATCTTTAGAGCTTTAGCCAAACAAATCTAGATTTTCGGCTAAAGCCAATATTTGACAAACATCATAATTACATCCAGCTAAAGCTGGACGCAATTCAAAAAAAACTTTGCGCCTCTGCGTCTTTGCGAGATTAATTTTAACTTCTTTCATAAAAAAAATGCGCATTTCTGCGAAATCCTCCGCGTAACACCCAACAAATTTTCTCCTACAACAAACCTTATGGTCTTTTTGACTATATTTGAAAAAAATATCAAAACATGAAAAAAATATATCTAACCTTTTTAGTATTGTTAACGTATTGCGGTTATTCTCAATCGCAATCGGCAGAAAGTTTAAAGCAAGGAAAATATTCCAATCCGATTTTTGCAGGCGATTATCCCGATCCGAGTTTACTTCGTGACGGAAAAGATTATTATGTTGTGCATTCTTCTTTTGATTATTATCCCGGACTTTTAATCTGGCATTCGACCGATTTAATGAATTGGGAACCCGTTACGAATGCGCTTCATAAATACGTTGGAGCCGTTTGGGCGCCCGATTTAATTAAGTATAACAACAAATACTACATCTATTTTCCGGCAAATAATACCAATTTTGTCGTAACAGCCGATTCTATAAACGGCCCTTGGAGTGAACCTGTAGATTTGAAAATCGGAAATATTGATCCTGGACATATTACTGACGATAAAGGAAACCGATTTTTGTATTTCAGCAATGGCGGTTATGTGGCGTTATCAAAAGACGGACTTTCGGTAACAAGCGAATTAAAACATGTTTATGACGGGTGGAAAATTCCGCGCGAATGGAGTATTGAATGTTTTTGTATGGAAGGACCGAAACTTTTTAAAAGAGGCGAATATTATTATCTAACGGTTGCCGAAGGCGGAACGGCCGGACCCGCAACAAGTCATATGGTAATTTCGGCAAGATCAAAATCACCTCTTGGCCCTTGGGAAAATTCGCCTTATAATCCTGTTTTGAGAACCAACAGCAATTCTGAAACTTGGTGGTCTAAAGGTCACAGTACTATTTTTGAAGATACCAACGGAAAATGGTGGATGATTTTTCATGGTTATGAAAATGGCTATTACAATCTCGGACGCCAGACTTTATTGCAGCCTGTAGAATGGACAAAAGACGGTTGGTATAAAATTCCAAATGGTATTGAAACCGATAAACCTATTGCAAAGTCTGAAGGAAAGACGCTTCCAGAATTTTCTTTAAGTGATAATTTTTCGGGAACGAAATTAAAACCACAATGGAAGTTTTATAATGGTGTGGAAGATCCTAGATTTAAAGTGGCCAATAATACTTTAACGATTCAAGGAAAAGGGGATGGAGTTGGAAGCAGTTCTCCACTTGTTGTTGTTCCGGGCGGACACTCATATTCTGCCGAAGTTGAAATGGAAATCGAAGGCGATGCCACTGGAGGATTGGTTCTTTTTTATGATAAACAATATTATTCGGGGATCTTAGCCGATCAAAATAACATTTTAGCAAATTTGAGAGGCTGGCAGTTTCCAACAGAAAAAAATACGCATACGCGCAAAGTCTTTCTTCGTTTAAAAAACATAAAAAATACAGTCGATATGTTTTACAGCATTGATGGAAAAGATTGGAAAAAAATCGAAAACTCCGTTGAGGTTTCAGGTTACAACCATAATGTTTTAAGTGGTTTTCTTGGTTTAAGAATCGGTCTTTGCTCTATCGGAAAAGGAAGCGTGAAGTTTAGAAATTTTGTCTATCAGCCGTTGTAGTTTTTTGCCACGAATTACACAAATTTTCGCTAATTTTCTTTTTACTAAACAAAAATAATTTGTGTTAATTGGTGTAATTCGTTGCAAAAAAACTTTTTAATCTGTGCGTGAAAAAACAAACTTTGCGCCTTAGCGCCTTCGTGGCAGACAGTCTTAAAATAGAACCAGTTTAAACTACGTTCATCGCTCATAAATACCAATATATTTCGCAACCTTTGCAGCCGAAAAAAACAAAATTTATGAGCAAGACTAAACTTATTATCAATAAAAACGGATCTATTAAAATTGAAGGAGATTTTGAGATCATGGATCCAGAAGGAACTCTTTACGGATTGCAAGGAAGAGCTGCATTAGGTCTTTGCCGTTGCGGATTGTCTGCAAACAAACCATTTTGCGACGGAGGGCACAGAAATAATTTCGAGCACGATTCTGTTGCTTTTGATTTACCGCCAATGAAAACAAACTAAGATTTTTAAGTTTAAAAATACTTTAAAAACCGCATTCTTTTGGATGCGGTTTTTTTTTGCAATTTTTTTATAAAGTAAGTTATTACTTATTACTTTTACGGCAACTTTAATTTTCCAAAAATGAAAAAACTAATATTACCACTATTAATTTTATTTTTTAGCATGAGTCAGGCTCAGACTGTGAAAACAATTTCTACAGATTGGACATCTGTAAGTCAGACCATTGCTATTCAGACTTCTGTAAAGAAAAAATTTAAGGTAACTGCTTATGTAAAAGTAGAAACTGCTGAGCCAAAAGCATGGGCAGGAGTTTGGGCTCGTGTTGATACCAAAAACGATGAAGAAGATGGCTTTTTTGACAATATGCGTGACAGACCTATAAAATCTAAAGAATGGAAATCTTATACTGTTGAAGGAACAATTGATAAAAATAGCAAATCTTTAAATTTTGGAGGTTTATGTTTGTTCGATGGAAAATTTTACTTTGATAAATTTGAGCTTTGGATTGAAAATGATAAAGGTGTTTACGAAGCTGTAACTGTTTTGAATTCAAGTTTTGAAAGTCCGATAAATAATGGAGAGGTTCCGAAATGGATTCAAGGAATAAGAAGCGACGCTATTGTTAAAGTAAAAGAATATAAAATTACTTCGGACAAATCTAGTATCGATGGAAAACAGAGTTTGCTTATTGAAGGAAAAGGAATAAAACCAAGATTAGATGCTAAAATTGGAAATGTTGAAGGGGCTTCTCCAAAAATTGGAGATATGATTTCGATGCTTGAAGACCTTAAAGCTCGTGTTGAAAGAACCGTAAAAAACATGAGTCAGTATGAAATCGATTATCTTCACGACGAAGAAGCAAACCGAATTGGAGCTTTAGTAATGCATTTGGCTGCTGCCGAAAAATATTATCAGGTTTTTACTTTCGAAAATAGAGAATTTAACGAAGAAGAAAAGAAAATATGGAACAACGCTTTAAATCTTGATCAAGGCGGACGAGATGATTTTAAAGGGCATCCTATTCAATATTACCTTGATATTTATAATGAAGTACGTGCGAAAACCATTGCAGAGTTAAAGAAAAGAGACGATGCTTGGTTTGCTGAAGTGCAAACAAGATATGATTGGACAAACCAATATTGCTGGTTTCACGTTATGGAACACCAATCGAGCCATTTGGGGCAGATCTTGTTTTTAAAGAAACGTATTCCGCCAGAGCAAAAAAAGACATTACCACAAGAACTTAAAAAATAACAGAAAGCCGCATTTTTCTAAATGCGGCTTTTTTGTTTATATATACAATTCACCTTTCATTGTAATTATCGAAGAACCTCCGACTAAAATATCTTCTTCTCGATTCATGACTTCAATTATCGAAGCCTGTTTTAATTTTACGCCTTGAAGAATTTTGTATTCCTTCTCAGATTTTGTGAATTTTTTCTCTGTTAAAAATCCAATCAATGGTCCGGCTGCAGTTCCTGTTGCGGGATCTTCGTTTATACCGATTATTGGGTTAAAAAATCTTGTTTCAACGATATGTTCTTGGTTTTCATCGGCAATACTAAAACAATAAAAACCTTCAAAATTATATTCTTTTGAGATTTCTATTAAAAGTTGGTTGTCTGGAACAAAGCTGTTTAGCAATTGGCTGTTTTTTATCGGAACCATTGTGTGTGCTACTTCTGTTTTAACGACAGTTGGTACAAAAGCATTTACATCCAAATCTTCAATTTTTAAACCGAGAGCTACCGCAATTTTATAGGTTGGAATTTCCTGTTTGATGACAGCCGATTTTTGATGCATTTGAACTACTGGATACAAAGTATCTGGATCAAAACTTACCGTTAACGGAATTGCAGAATGTTTCATGATTACAAAAGGCTCGCTTTCGTTTTGTTCATCAAAAATGGGCATTCCTTTTAGCAAAGCACCGCAGACTGCACCTAATAAATTATGACCAGCGCCGTCGATTTCAATTCCCGTTGGAGTAAAAGAACGAACGATAAGCGCTTTGTCTCTTGTGGAATAATATACAAAAGAGGTTTCTGAGTAACGAAATTCTTTAGAAATATCCTGATAGGTCTCTAGTCTCAAATTTCCATTGGTAAAAACCACAGAAAGTGGATTTCCTTTGTAGCTTTCGTTTGAAAACACATCTAAAACGTAATATTCTAAGGTCATTCTTTCTTTCATCTTCAACTTTTAAAATAGTTTACTTTTATCTTTTAAAATTGGTTTTAGTTTCTTTTTATGAATAAACCGTAAAGTTAGGGTAATTTGTTTTATGCTAAGAGTAAAAAAAAGAACTTTCAGATTTTATTTGAAAACTACTTTATTGCTGTTTTGAAGATTTTCAAAGTATTTGCATTATGTTTATTGAAGATAAATCGATTAGATTATAAAGGAGTTAGAAGTAACTCCGTTGCAGTAATAAATCTAATTTCTATTTGATCTCCAATCTGAGCATTAATATGACTAAACCAACTACCTAATAGTTTTAAACTCCCTGACCCTTGAAATTGTTTTGCATATTCAGGAAGATATTGATTTCCTGCAGCTAATAATTTACCATTTGTGATAAAATTGTCTGAAGTACTAAAATCGTATTCTGGTGATCTTACAATTGTTTTATTGTTTGTTATATTATAATTATATGCAAAGATGGATGGAATTTGTAAATATCCCTCTCCATAAGTTATTTTTCTAGTTCGTGTATGTCTGAAATTACCCCATTCGAGATGAGCTCTTTTTAGAGTTGTAACAAATTTATCTCCTGCGTTTGGCATTTTTTTGATATTAAATTAAAACTAAATTTTTTGTTTAAATGATTTATAGCAATGATAAGAATTAGTTAAGAAAGGCGTTTAAGGGTTTATACGGTTTTTTTAAAAATATTAAGTTATGTTTTAATTTTTCCCTCAACTTTGCAGTTCAATACTAAATAAAGATAAAAATGGAATTCGGAAAAATCATAATCTCAGAAAATGCAGCAAAGAGCGAAAATCCTCAAGATATAGTAAACTCTAATATTTCGGTAATCAATTTAATGAGAGAAGAAAAAATAGATGATGATTTGATTCACGAAGATGCTTTAATGAGTTACTATTTAGATTACTATACTTCAAAATATACAGAAGGCAACTTTTCAAAATTTGTGTATGATTCTAAATGGAATAAAGAATTAAACGAATTAATAGAAGAAGGCCTGGCTTTGATTGGCGCCGAAAAGCATTTAGAATTATTTCAAGCACAAGCAAAAAGAGTTCGTTTATTGAGCAGTGTCAAAATTGATAAATTTTTAAAAGGCAAATATGAAGGTGTAAACCCAACCAGAGATTTATTAAACAACGATACTTTTTTCGAATTAGAAGAAAATCTGGCGGTACTAAATGCCGAATTTTTAAAGTCGCATCCTGACACAGAAATACTTTCGGTTGACGAAATGTTTGCTGTTTTAGAAGAATTTGTCGGCCACGAAATTAAAAGAGCATAGGTTTTAGAAGTAAACTTTAAAAAACGAAACATCAGACTAATCAAGGTTTTAACATAGTACATTTAGAGTTTTTAAAATTTTTAGCATTTTTTTGTAAGAAAATTATATATTTGGAAAAACTTTTACGTCTTTTAAGCAGAAAGTCCAAAATTTCTAAACAAATAAATGCCAATGAAAAAATGTATCCTTTTAAGCGGAATGGTTATGTTTTTATTTTCTTGTAACCAGAAAAGTAAAAACGAAACATTGGTTCAAGAACAAGAAAAAGAACTCTTTTCTCAAACGGAGGTCGGTGCCAGAAAGCCAGTTAAAAAACTGATTTTTAAAAATACAGATCAAATTGAAGTTGGAGAAGAACTTGATCGCGAATTACTGTCGAAAGTAGCATCGAACTTAAACATTAGATATGCTGCAATCAAAATAGATGAAACGACTTCTATTAATTATAATGATAAAACGGCTTTTTTTGTGCTGACAATAGCAGAGCACAATAAAAAGATTTCGAAAGCTGCTGATGAAGAACAATTGGGCGATTATTTTCAGCGTAAATATTTATTTGTCGATCGCGAAAGCGGAAACATAATTGCCGAAGAGTTTGATGATAATTTAGGATATTATGACAATGAAGCCATTCGGTTTTCAAAATCCCATATTTTAAAAGATTTGGTGCAGCTGAATGAGAACACTTCTGGAATTGCCTTTTATACAGAAGTAAGTGCAAGCAGCAGAATCGTTTTGTATTCGGAACAAAAATTTACGATTTTGGCTTTAGCCGATAACGAAATCAAAAAATATTTGTACGAATATCCGATAAGACTGACCAACGGAGATTCTAACGGGAATGGTACTTTTCAGCTTGAAACATTAGAAACCGGAATGAGTTTGTCGGATCAGAAAACCAACGGATTTTTCGATTTAATCGTAACCAAGAATTTCTCATACGAAGAGGCTGTCGAAGAAGATCTTGAAAATGGAGTAGAAGGTAATACTGCTCTTCAAACCAAAAAAGAATCTCAAAAATTACGTTTCAATGGCAGAGAATATGCTTTTAATCGAGACGATAGACATCGTTTTCTAGAATAAACTTCGATTATCATTTAAAATACAGTATCAAAAGCACTTTTTTAGTGCTTTTGATGTTTTTAGGAGATTTCGGCTTTCGGGTCAAAGTTTGTTCAATTGTTAACAAACATTTCCTTAAATTTGCTTCCATTATAAAAAAAAATACATTAGTTACAAAAATCAAGCTATGTTACAAATCGCATTTATTAGAGAAAATCAAGAGAAAGTAATCAAAGCTTTAGCAAAACGAAATATTGATGCTAAAAGCGTTGTAGAAGAGGTGGTGCAATTAGACGAAAACCGTCGTGCTGCGCAGGTAGAATTAGACAATACTTTATCCGAATCTAATAAATTGTCCAAAGATATTGGTGAATTGATGAAAGCTGGCGAGAAAGCTAAAGCAGCGATCTTAAAAGAAAAAACAGTTTCACTAAAAGAAAAAAGCAAAGAATTGGGCGAAAAAGCAGAAGCTTTGGCTGTCGAATTGACCAATAAATTATACACTTTACCAAATCTTCCGGCTGATATTGTTCCTGAAGGAAAAACTCCAGATGACAATTTGAATGTTTTTCAAGAAGGCGATATTCCAGTTTTGCACGAAGGCGCACAGCCACACTGGGAATTGGTGAAAAAATACGATATCATCGATTTTGAATTGGGTGTGAAAATTACGGGAGCTGGTTTCCCTGTTTATAAAGGAAAAGGAGCACGGTTACAGCGTGCTTTAATAAACTACTTTTTAGACAAAAATACAGCTGCGGGATATAATGAAGTTCAGGTGCCGCATTTGGTAAACGAAGCTTCTGGTTACGGAACGGGACAATTGCCAGATAAAGAAGGACAAATGTACCACGCTGGAGTTGATGATTTGTATTTAATTCCAACGGCTGAGGTTCCGGTTACGAATTTATTTCGCGATGTAATTTTAAACGAAAGCGAACTGCCGGTTTTACACACAGCTTACACACCATGTTTCCGTCGTGAAGCAGGTTCTTACGGAGCTCACGTTCGCGGATTAAACCGTTTACACCAATTTGATAAAGTAGAAATCGTTCGTGTAGAGCATCCTGATAATTCTTATGCTGCTCTTGACGGAATGGTAGAACATGTAAAAGAGATTCTTCAAGAATTAAAATTACCTTATAGAGTTTTACGTCTTTGCGGAGGCGACATGGGATTCACATCTGCATTAACGTACGATTTTGAAGTGTTTTCTACGGCACAAGATCGTTGGTTAGAAATCAGTTCTGTTTCTAACTTTGAAACTTTCCAGGCAAATCGTTTAAAATTACGTTTCAAAGACAAAGACGGAAAGAACCAATTGGCTCATACATTAAACGGAAGTTCATTAGCGCTGCCTAGAGTTTTGGCCGGAATTATCGAAAATTACCAAACTCCGGAAGGAATCGTAATTCCAGAAGTTTTACGTCCTTACTGCGGATTTGATATTATAAATTAAATTTAAAGTTAAACCCGACAGCTTTGTAAAAACTGTCGGGTTTCTTTAAAAACATAATACTTCAACTGATGGAGAACGGAATATTAAATTGGAACGTTGATCCAGTTATTTTTTGGGTCACAAAAAGTTTTCCGTTAAAATATTACGGAGCGCTGTTTGCCTGCGGACTTCTTCTCGGCTATTATATCGTAAGAAGGATTTATAAAAGAGAAAACCTTTCGTTAGAAAATCTTGATTCTTTATTGATTTACGTAATCATCGGAACCGTTTTGGGTGCGCGTTTAGGACATTGTTTCTTTTACGAACCCGATTATTTCTTCAAACATCCGATTGAGATTCTTTTGCCGATTCAGAAAATAAAAGGTGTTTATGAATTTGTCGGTTATCAAGGTCTGGCAAGTCACGGAGGCTCAATAGGAGTTCTTACGGCATTGATAATATACTGTCGAAAATATAAAGTAAACTTTTTAGGTCTTTTGGATAAAATGGCTGTCGCAGTTCCTGTAACGGGCGCATTTATTAGAATGGGAAACTTTATGAATTCTGAAATCTACGGAAAGCCGACTAATGGAAATTGGGGCGTTGTTTTTCAAAGAGACGATTTAATCCCAAGACATCCAACACAATTGTATGAAGCATTTGCCTATTTATTGATTTTCGGAATTTTGTTTTACATGTACAAATCAGAAAAAAATAGAAATGCACAAGGATTAATTTTCGGAACTTTCTTAACTTTATTATTCTCAGCACGTTTTATAATCGAATTTTTCAAAGAAAACCAAGAAAGCTTCGAAAATAATATGTTGATTAATATGGGGCAAATTTTAAGTATTCCGTTTATTTTGATTGGCTTAGCGCTCATTATTTGGAAAACAAAAAAGCAAGAATACAGCATTTCATAAGATTTGATTTGGTTTTTTTAACCCGCATTCAAAACTTCAACTTTATAACTAAAATATGAAAAAGCTATTAATCTGTATCGTTCTCTTATTTTCTGGTTTTGCATTCAGTCAAAACGAGCAGTTAGCGCAATATTACTATGATAAAGGTGATTTTGAAAAAGCAAAAATAAGCTACGAAGAACTTTTAAGAAGTGCTCCTTCCAATACACAATATTTTTTACGCACGGTAGATTGTTATCAGCAGTTACAGCAATTTGCGAACGCAGAAAAAGCAATTCAAGAAAGATACAATCGCTACAAACAAGGTGTTTTTTTAGTTGAATTGGGATATAATTTCCAACTTCAAAAAGAAGAATCAAAAGCTAAAAAGTATTACGAAGAAGCGGTCGAAAAAATAAAAACAAATCCGAATGATGTTTACGGCGTTGCCAATTCGTTTGAGAAAAAAGTATTGCTGGAATATGCTTTAAAATCGTATCAAACCGCAATGCAGGTACAGCCGAATTACAATTTTAATTTCCAGATCGGAATGTTGTACGGTCAATTAGGGCAAACCGATTTGATGATTGATCTTCTTTTGACAGAATCGTTCAAAAATCCGCAAAATACGAATTTGATCCAAACACAATTATCTCGTTTTATGAATGGTGAAACGGATAATACTGCTTTTAAAGATGCGATGCGAAAAGCATTAATCTTAAAAACACAAAAAGACCAAGACGTTTTCTGGAATCATTATTTGAGCTGGTTTTATGTACAGCAAAAAGAATTCGGAAAAGCCTTTATTCAGGAAAAAGCGATTTACAAACGTGAGCCGGAGTCGTTGATGAGCATTGTCAATTTGAGTCAGTTTGCAATGAACGAAGATGATGATGAAACGGCTGTTGAAATTCTGAATTTTATTCTTCAAAATACTAAAGATTTAGATTTACTGATTCAGTCAAATGCTTATTTGATGGAAATTAAAATCAAAAACGCACAAGAAAAAGATTATCCTGTGATTGGTCAAGAATTACAGCAATTGCTGACCACTTACGAAATCAGTCCCTATACTTTATCTTTGCAAATCATTCAGGCTCATTTTCTGGCTTTCAATTTAAAAAAGATTGAAGAAGGAAAAGCGGTTATGAAAAAAGCATTAGACTTAAATTTAAACGAATATCAAAAAGCCGACGCAAAAATGGAATTGGCAGATATTTTGCTTTTGGAAGAAAAATTCAATCAGGCGCTTATTTATTATTCGCAGATTCAATTGGATTTGAAGAATGATGTCATGGCACACGAAGCGAGTTTAAAAGCGGCAAAAACAAGTTATTACAAAGGCGATTTTGAATGGGCAAACAAACAGTTTAAAGAACTAAAAGCGGCAAACACCCAATTGATTGCGAATGATGCGCTGGAATATTTTTTATTAATTAATGATAATACCGCAGCAGATTCGACTCAAGTTGCTTTGAAAGCATTTGCAAAAGGTGATTTTTTAATTTATCAGAATAAAAAACAAGAAGCAATTACGCAGTTTCAGAATATTTTGAAGACTTATAAAGGTCAGGAAATCGAAGCCGTAACATTCTTGCGTTTAGGAAAAGTGTACGAAAGCCAGAAGGATTTTGCTTCGGCTTTAAGCCAATACCAACAAATTATCGATCATCACAGTGACGGAATTTATGTAGATGAAGCACTATTTTTCTCAGCAGAAATTTACAACGACGAATTAAAAGAAGTTGAAAAAGCAAAACCACTTTATGAAAAAGTAATCTTCAACCATCAAGACAGTATTTATTTTGTGGATGCGAGAAAAAAATACAGAGAATTGAGAGGGGATAAGAATTTATAATTCAGATTTCAGACTTTAGATTTTAGATTCTTGTTGAAATCTAAAGTCTGAAATCTAAAATCTAAAATCTAAAATCAAAAAAAATGATTATATACAACGTTACCACCAATATACACGAAAGCGTTCACGACCAATGGTTAAAATGGATGCAGGAAAAACATATTCCAGAAATTCTGGCAACTCAGAAATTTTCATCAGCACGAATTGTAAAAGTTCTAGTTGAAGAAGAAATGGGAGGGATTACGTATTCTACACAATACGTTACAGACAGCAAAGAAACTTTAGACAAGTTTTATATTGAAGACGAACCAGAATTTCACAGAGAAGCTTTAGGTTTATTTGCTGATAAAATGCTTTCTTTTAGAACGGAATTAGAGGTTATTTCTGAACACTGATTTTTTAACGTTCAGCGTTAAATTAAAAAAATGAAAATCTATGGAAATTCGATTTCAAACAAAAGAAGAGAGTAATAGACAGCAACAAGAAGACTTTTTGAAGTTGTCTGGCGCTGAACGTGTGCGTAGTTTTCTTAAGCTTAGTGAGCGAATCAGTAGATTTCCTGTAAAGAATCGAGTTGATAAGAATAAGGATAATTTTATTATTGTAATCGAGAGAAAAGAATAAAAACTTTGCCTCTTTGAGCCTTTGCGGCAAAAAAAATTAAAAGTCTTCAAGCCTTTCCAATAAAAAACAATACTTTTGCAGCCTCGTGGCAAACAAGGAAGAAAATGGAAAAAGTAAAAGCCAAAAAACATTTAGGACAGCACTTTCTTAAAGACGAAAGTATCGCAAAAGCTATTGCAGATACTTTAAGTCTAAAAGGATATGAAGAGGTTTTAGAAATAGGACCAGGAATGGGTGTGCTTACTAAATACTTACTTGAAAAGCCAATTATAACTCGAGTAATCGAGATTGATACGGAATCTGTTGCGTATTTGGATGCTAACTATCCAAAGTTAAAAGACAAAATTATTTCAGAAGACTTCCTGAAATATGATATAAACCAAGTTTACGAAAATAAGCAGTTCGCTATTATTGGTAACTTCCCTTATAATATCTCTACACAAATTGTTTTTAGAACATTAGAATTTAGAGATCAGATTCCAGAGTTTTCTGGAATGTTCCAGAAGGAAGTTGCAGAGCGAATCTGCGAGAAAAAAGGCTCCAAAGCTTACGGAATCTTATCCGTTTTAGCCCAGGCTTTCTATGATACTGAGTATTTGTTTACTGTAGACGAAAATGTTTTTATTCCTCCGCCCAAGGTTAAATCGGGTGTGATGAAAATGACCCGAAAGGAAGATTACAGTCTTCCTTGTGGTGAAAAGTTGTTTTTTACGGTTGTAAAAACCGCTTTTCAGCAGAGACGAAAAACATTACGTAACAGTTTGAAAACATTAAATTTATCTGATAAACTGCGAGAAGACACTATCTTTGATAAACGTCCAGAACAGCTTAGCGTTGATGAATTTATTGAACTAACTCAAAAAATAGAAACCGATGGAGTTCAAAGTTAGTAAGGAATTTATACACCAGTTAGAAGAATTAATCAATAAGAAAAACGACAACGAACTTGAAGTTTTACTTAATGATCTTCACCACGCGGATATTGCCGAAATCTTAGAAGAATTAGATTTTGACGAAGCTACCTACATTTTCAAGGTTTTAGATAGTGATAAAACAGCAGAAATTCTTCTTGAATTAGAAGAAGACCTTCGTGAAAATATCTTAAGCCGACTTTCTCCAAAAGAAATTGCCGAAGAGCTTGATGAACTTGAGACTAATGATGCTGCCGATATTATCGCGGAACTTTCTCAGGAAATCAAAGCAGAAGTAATCTCCGAAATGATCGACGTTGAACACGCCAAAGATATTGTTGATCTTTTGCGTTATGACGAAAACACCGCCGGTGGTTTGATGGGAAAAGAGCTTGTAAAAGTAAATGAAAACTGGAATGTTTTAACCTGCGTGAAAGAAATGCGTATTCAGGCAGAAAATGTTTCGAGAGTTCATTCTATTTACGTCGTTGATGACGAAAATAGATTAAAAGGCAGGTTATCACTAAAAGATTTATTGACTTCTTCAACCAAAACCCAAATCGGCGAAGTTTACATCAGAAAATTAAATTTTGTAAATGTTGATACCGAAGATGTTGAGGTGGCGCGTATCATGCAGAAATACGATTTGGAGGCAATTCCAGTTGTAGACGAACTTGGTCGTTTGGTCGGAAGAATTACCATTGACGATATCGTAGACGTAATAAAAGAAGAAGCTGACAAAGATTACCAGTTAGCTGCGGGTATTACGCAGGACGTTGAATCGAATGACAGCGTTTATGAACTAACAAAAGCGCGTCTTCCGTGGCTTTTGATCGGAATGGTGATTGAGATTGTTGCTTCTTTTGTTTTGAAAGGAAACGAAGGAACTTTTCAAAAATATTCAACTCTAATTATTTTCGTGCCTTTACTTTCTGCAACAGCAGGAAATATTGGTGTTCAGGCTTCTGCAATTGTAGTGCAAGGTTTAGCCAATGGAACGCTGAAAGAATTCAGCCGTGCTTATTTTACAAAAGAACTTACCGTTTCTATGATTTCTGGAAGTATTATTTCATTACTTCTTTTGGGTTATCATTCTATAATGTATCAGCAGTATTTAGTAGGTTTCGCTATTTCGATTTCCATGATAGTTGTAATTCTTTTTGCTGCTACTCTTGGAACTTTAGTGCCGCTTTTCCTAAATAAAAATAAAATCGACCCCGCAATCGCAACAGGTCCATTTATCACGACTACAAATGATGTATTTGGTATTATGCTGTATTTTACAGTAGCCAAATTAATCCTAGGTTTTTAGATTTTTGCCACAAATTGATGAATTACCGTGATTTTAGATCTCTAAAATCTGCGTAATTTGTGTGCGGAAAATATACTGTATAATCAGTTTCAAATAATTAAAGCCAGTCAAAATGAAAGTACACATTATCGGAGGAGGAAATCTTGGAGTTTCCATTGCCCTGGGAATAGCTAAATTTTCAAAAAATAATCAAGTAACCGTTACAAGAAGAAACATAGGAAGTATTCAGTATTTATCTGAATATGGAATTACGGTTTCGTCTGACAACAAACATAATATTCAAGAAGCAGATGTAGTGATTTTAACGATAAAACCGTATCAGGTCGATACTGTTTTAGCTGAAATTCTGCCAATCATTCAAAACAAAACTATCGCTTCTGCAGTAAGCGGTTTGTCTTTGGATATGCTTCAAGAAAAAACAAATTACGAATATCCAGTTGTTCGCATTATGCCAAATATCGCGGCACAGTTTGGAGAATCGGCAACTTGTATTTCTTTTCCAGAAAAATATGCAGCAAATGCATCGCCAATTGTTGACTTATTCCAGGATTTAGGAACGGCTCCTGTAATCGACGAAAAATTGATGGATGCAGCAACAGTTTTAGGCGCGTGCGGAACAGCTTATGCATTGCGTTATATTCGTGCTTCTATGCAGGCAGGAATCGAAATTGGCTTTGATTCCAATACTGCTTTAGCAATTGCGGCACAAACCGTAAAAGGAGCGGCAAAAATGCTTTTAGAAGAAAGAGTGCATCCAGAACAATTAATAGACCGCGTAACGACACCGCAAGGTTGTACAATTGTTGGTTTAAATGAAATGGAACACAATGGTTTCAGCTCTTCATTGATTAAAGGAATCAAAACTTCTTTGAAACAGATTAAGGGATTATTAAAGTAAAAAATCCAATATTTTGAAATCCCAAATTCCAATTTTTAGTTGGGATTTGGGATTTTTGTTTTAATTAATAACGACTGCTAGAACAATAAGCAATAATTAAAGTCAAGTCTTTTGTGGTTACGTGATCTATAAACTTTGCTCTGTGAAATTCGATTCCCAGCTTTTCAATTTTAGTGCTGTCGATTTTGTAGTTTTTATTTATAATCCATTTTACAAATACAAGCGAATCTACATTGCGAAGAGCAGGACCTGTGCTTTTTGCATCAAGTTTGTGACAGGCAGCACAGTTTGAATTGAAAATTTCTTTTCCTTTTATCCCATCTTCTGTTAAATCTGGATTTGATGTTCCGCAAAAGGGAACAGGAATTTGACAGTAAAATTCATTTACAGGATAAGGATGCGTTTTTATTTGGTAGAAAATTACTCCTAAGAGAAAGGTAATTAAGCCGATGGAAACGGTAAGTATAAGCCTGATTCTTTTCATGGATTTTTAAAAATAGAGACTGTTGGAATTTCGAATTTACTTTTTGACTAATTGTATATACTTCAAACCACACTCCGAAATCTTGGTATAATAATTCATCGAATTACCATAATTCTGAATGGTTAAAGTGTCTTTTAAATACAAAGCATCAATTCCGACAGGAATTTCAAGATCTTTTTTGGTTTGTGAATCTGCTGTTGAATCGCTTTCGTCTTCATTGCTGATGTCGCCTTCGTATTCGTCCCATTTTATTCCTTCTAGTGAAATGTATTTTTCGCCAGAATTGTTTTTAGATAAAACAGCTTTTCCTTTTAATGTCCTAAGTTTAGTTTTTAAAACATATTTATAGTCTGTTTTGGTTTTTGAAATAATGAGCGAGATTCCACACTCTTTGGTTGTGTATGTTCCTTCGATAGGATCTGTTGTGGAAATAGTATTTGAGATTGTATCTGAAACGGGAACTTCTGTAACTGACTTTTCAATTGTTGATTTGGGTAAACTTTCTGTCTTTTTATTGCATGAGACGACAGTAGTTAAAATCAATACAATAAAAAAGTGCTGTAGTAAGCCGTTATTCTTCATCTGATACAATTTGTGGGTTTTTGTTGAGAATATATTTTAAGTATAAAAAACCGATAATCCCTGCTAAGAAAGAAGCGATAAGAATTGCAATTTTTGAAAAGACAA
Source organism: Flavobacterium artemisiae (assembly GCF_042678225.1). Lineage (NCBI taxonomy): Bacteria > Pseudomonadati > Bacteroidota > Flavobacteriia > Flavobacteriales > Flavobacteriaceae > Flavobacterium > Flavobacterium artemisiae. Next base: position 119,150 of record NZ_JBHUDZ010000003.1, read on the forward strand.
TAATTTGAGGATCTTTAAAAGCTAAAACTGTGATAAAAATGGACATTGTAAAACCGATTCCGCCAAGCATTCCAGCGCCCAAAATATGAGTCCATCTTAAGTTTTTGGGCAAAGTGCATAAACCAGCTGTTATACCCACAGAAGAAAAAAGAACGATTCCGAGTGGTTTTCCTATTACGAGGCCGAGAATAATTCCTAAAGTATTGGGATGACTTAATTCTGAATGCCAATTAGAACTAATCGGAAGACAAGTATTAGCAACAGCGAACAAAGGGAGTATAAAAAAAGCAACAGGCTGATGTAAAAGATGCTGTAATCTATAAGAAGAGGTTTTCTCACTACCGTCGCCAAACGGAATAACAAAGGCTAAAATAACTCCCGTTATAGTGGCGTGAACACCAGAATTCAGCATAAAATACCACATAAGAGCGCCTCCGATGAGATAAGGAATCAGATTGTGAATTTTCATTCGATTTAAAATAAACAAAAGAGCCCAGATTCCTAAAGCAATTCCAAGATTTAAAAATGAAATTGAAGTGGTATAAAAAATAGCAATAACGATAATTGCGCCCAAATCATCAATAACAGCCAAAGCGGTCAAGAAAACTTTTAGCGATGCAGGAACTTTGTTGCCGAGAAGCGATAAAATCCCGATTGCAAAAGCAATATCTGTAGCCATCGGAATTCCGGCTCCGTTTTGTGTTGCCGTTCCAAAATTTAAAGCCAGAAATATCCCAGCAGGAACGAGCATACCGCCAAAAGCGGCCATTATTGGTAAAGAGGCATTTTTTAAATTTGATAATTCGCCGTGGTATATTTCTCGTTCCAATTCTAATCCGATTAAAAGAAAAAAGATCGTCATTAATCCATCATTGATCCAATGAGTTAAAGAGTGACCTGCAATTTGTTTTTCCCAAAATGAAATATAAGGCGCCTGAAAAGTCGAATTGGCAAGATAGAGTGATAAAATCGTAACAAAAAGCAAGATAATACCGCCCGATTTCTCGTTTTCAAAAAAGGCTTTAAAGGTTTTAGTTAATTTCATTGGAATTATTCTGAAGATTTTGAATCGAAAAAACGCGACTTATTCAAAGTTAGAAAAAATCTGAGCAATAAAAAATTTTGATATGACGTTAAGCGGTACTTTGCATTTAAAATTTATGGCAAAGATTACACAGCATTTCAGAATTACCGTATTTTTGTTAGATAATAAAATTCAATAAAAATGAGTGTAAAAATTCTTCATATAGACAGCAATAATCCCATTCTTTGGAATCAATTAGAAGAAGCAGGTTTTGAAAATCATGCCGATTTTAAATCTTCAAAAGAAGAAATTGAAGCAAAAATTCAAGACTACAACGGAATTGTAATTCGAAGCCGATTTAAAATAGATAAAGCCTTTTTAGATAAAGCAACAAAGTTGCAATTTATTGCAAGAGTCGGCGCAGGTTTGGAAAGTATTAATTGTGAGTATGCTTTAGCGAAAGGAATTCATCTTATTGCAGCACCAGAAGGTAATCGCAACGCTGTTGCAGAACATTCTTTAGGTGTGATTTTATCTTTGTTTAATAATTTAAATCAGGCTGATGCCGAAGTAAAAGCTGGGCAATGGAATCGTGAAAGCAACCGCGGACACGAATTAGATTTAAAAACGGTTGGAATTATCGGGTACGGAAACATGGGAAAAGCGTTTGCTAAAAAGCTGCGAGGTTTTGAAAGCGAAGTTTTGTGTTATGATATTTTAGAAAATGTTGGGGATGAAAATGCCGCTCAAGTTTCTCTTGCCGAACTTCAAGAGAAAGCAGATGTCTTAAGTTTACATCTTCCTTGGACTCCAGAAACAGACAAAATGGTCGATGCTAAATTTATAAACGCATTTAAAAAGCCATTTTGGATCATAAATACCTCTCGCGGTAAAAATATCGTTACAGCGGATTTAGTTGAAGCAATGAAGCAAAAAAAGGTTCTAGGGGCAGGTTTAGATGTTTTGGAATATGAGAAACTTTCGTTTGAAACACTTTTTCAAGATAAAAACACCCCAGAAGCATTTCAATATCTGTTAGAATCCAAGAATGTTTTACTTACGCCGCATATCGCAGGATGGACTTTTGAAAGTCACGAACGTTTAGCGCAGGTAATAGTTGACAAAATAAAAACTCTTTATTTAGATTAAATTAACGATTTGATTGAATAATTCCTGTTTTTTTGATTTTACGGAAATTTAGTTTTATATAACAAGCATTTTCTTTAAAAATAACTTTGTAAGCTAGCTTATAAAGTTATTTTTTTTTAATATTGTCTGCCAATTTAACAAAATTTTAAAAGAAAAGGAGAAGCCGAAAATCCAAAAGAGTAGGAATAATTTAACTGTTTTATTAATTATGATTGAATATTACAAGAAAGTTGTTTTTGAGAATTACGCAAATTTTAGCGGCCGTGCTAGAAGAAGTGAATATTGGTTTTACACCTTGGCGACACTTATTATTTCGGTAATTCTAGCCATTTTCGACACTTTTATAGGTTCGTCAGTCGGAATGCTGGTAGAAACTGGAATTTTGAGAGGGATTTACAGCTTATTGGTTTTTCTTCCAGGATTGGCTGTTTTGGTTAGACGTTTGCACGATGTGGGCAAAAGCGGCTGGTTTTTTCTAGTAGTTCTTATTCCAATCGGAGGTGCTATTTGGCTGCTTGTCGTTTTGTGTACAGAAGGTGATAAAGGAACTAATGCATACGGACCAGATCCAAAAAATGATTTTAGTGAAATTAATGAAATAGGGCAAGCTGACCTGAAATAGTTTAAAAATAAGTATAAGGAGAAGCCGAAAATCCTAAAAGAGTAGGTATAATTAACTGTTTTAATAATTATGATTGAATATTACAAGAAAGTAGTTTTTGAAAATTACGCAAACTTTAAAGGACGTGCTAGAAGAAGTGAATACTGGATGTTTACACTTGCACAGTTTATTATTTTTATCTCTCTTTTTATCTTAGGCGGGGTTTTGGGTGCTATATTGGGCAATGGCTTCGCGGGAATTGGAATAAGTTATTTTATTTTTATTATATATTCTTTAGCGACATTGATTCCAACATTGGGTGTTGTAGTGCGCAGACTTCATGATGTTGGAAAAAGCGGCTGGTTTTATTTTATCGCGTTAGTTCCAGCAATTGGAGGTATTTGGCTTTTTGTTTTAATGGTAACTGACGGAGATCAGGGAACTAATGCATACGGACCAGATCCAAAGAACGATCACGAAGAAATAGGTGAAATCGGAAAAGTTGGGCTACAATAGTTAAAAAAAATAATATAAGGAGAACCCGAAAATCCCAAAAAGAGTAGGGACTAAATTTAATATAATTTAATAAAAATGGAATTCAAAGAAGTATCAAACAATCCAATCCCGGAATTTAAAGTTGATCCAATTATGGTTTTACTTTTTAGTTTTTTAACATGTGGACTGTATTTAATTTATTGGAATATTAAAGTTGCTGAAGTTTTTAATGCTGTAGCAGGAAGAGAAGTAATCTCACAGCCAATCGCAATTTTTGCAGGATGTTGTATGCCTGTTAATATCTATTTTTATTATTTAGCTGGTAAAGATGCGTTACCAGAAGTTTATAAAAGAACAGGAGAATTACAAAAAGATCAATCTACTTTGTTGATTGTTTTAGGATTCTTTTTTCCAATGGCTGCCGCAATGATCGTTCAAGGTGATATCAACAGATTATATAAATAATACCAAATCTAAACGTAAAATTTACGGAATTATCGGCGCTCTTATAACGCTGATAGTTCCGTTTTTTTTAATGTTGGATAATCACAACAATCACTTAGAAACGGATCAATCCCTTTGTCCTTTTAAAATGGTTACTGGTTTTCCGTGTCCAGGATGCGGTATCACCAAATCACTTGTTTACTTTTATCAAGGAGATTTATATAGATCAATAAGTTACCACATTTTGGGACCTTTTGTAATTGTTTTTTGTGTTTTATCCATAATTATTTTGGTAACAGAATTAATTACTAAAAAAGAATATTTCGCAGGACTTTTATACAATAGAAAATTAGCATACGGATTAGCGCTCTTTTTAGCGGTTTATCATTTTATAAGATTAATTTTCTTTGTCAGTAATAACTCTTTTGATGCTATATTGCGTCAATCGATTTGGTTTTAATACAATTTGATTCTTTGAGAATTAGATTTTTTGTTCGAGTACTATTTTAAGAATTATAAAAAATTAAGATTATGGAAAATACAAAAAGAGAAGATTGGAATAACCCGGGCTATCGGGAAGACAACAAGAAAGTAATTGCTGGAATACTTGCCATTTTACTGGGTTATTTAGGTGTTCACAAGTTTTATTTAGGATATACTAAAGAGGGAATAATCCAGCTGCTTTTAGGAATTATGTTCGGAATTGGCGGGATTATCGGAATTATTGAAGGTATAATATATCTCACCAAAAGCGATGAAGAGTTTTATCAAACGTATCAAGTTGGTAAAAGAGGCTGGTTTTAAGACAAAAAAATATAATCTAAAAATCCCATTCAGAAATGAATGGGATTTTTTTTGCTGGATATTTATCTTTTTTTAATACAAATGTGTCTTCTTTGGCTTCTTGGTCTTTTTTAATCTTAGTAAAATTGCAGATTAAGCATGGTGCTTAAAGCATGAAAACCAAAAGATAAATAACTTAAAAAATTAATTATGATTGAAATGTACAAAAAAGTAGTTTTTGAAAACTACGTAAACTTTAAAGGAAGAGCTAGAAGAAGAGAATATTGGATGTTCGTTTTAGCAAACGTAATTATTAGTATGGTTTTAGGCTTTATAGCGGGATTAGTTTCTCCTAAATTAGTGGTTATTGCAAATATTTACAATTTGGCTGTTCTGCTTCCAAGTATTGCTGTGGCAGTAAGAAGAATGCATGATGTCGGTAAAGAATGGTGGTTTATTTTAATACCGTTTTATAACTTATATTTATGCTGTATTGAAGGCGAAAAAGGATCAAACCAGTATGGTAAAGATCCAAAAAATCAGTTAGAGGATTTAGAAGAAATTGGTAGAGAATAAACTAGTTTTAAATAAAAATTGTAATAAAAAAATCCCATTCAGTTTTGAATGGGATTTTTGTTTTTAAAGATATTTATAAATCTCCTTTTTCAGAGAGTTTTTTTTCCAATTCAATCTGAAACTCCTCAATAACAGGTTTCATGGTGCTTTCTGGAATATCGGCAATTCTAATGTACATTAAACCGTCAATAGCATTGTTAAAAAGCGGATCAACGTTAAATGCAACAACTCTTGCGTTTTGCTTGATATATTTCTTAATTAAAACAGGTAAACGTAAATTTCCTGGTTCCAATTCGTCAATAATCTTATCAAATTTATTCAAATCAGATTCTGCTTCGTCAAAGATAAAATCTTTATCGGCGTCTTTTAATTTTACTTTATACGCTTTCTTCGGATGAATATATTGCGCAATATACGGATCGTAATAATTTGATTTCATAAACTCAATCATCAACGATTTTGAGAAATCAGAAAATTGATTACTGATACTTACACCGCCAACTAAATATTTATGTTCTGGATGACGTAAAGTAGTATGAATAATACCTTTCCATAACAAGAATAAAGGCATTGGTTTTTGTTGGTATTCACGAGTGATAAACGCACGACCCATTTCGATCGATTTATGCATCATATCGTGAAGTTCCGGTTCGAATCTAAAAAGATCTGTTAGATAAAAACCTTCTATTCCATATTTTGGATAAATCTCAGAACCTAATCCCATGCGGTAAGCTCCGGCAATTTTCTTAGTTTCATCATCCCATAAAAACATATGGTGATAATATTGATCGTATTCATCTAAGTCAATAGATTCATTCGTTCCTTCGCCAACTTCACGGAAAGTGATTTCGCGCAGACGACCAATTTCATGAATGATATTCGGAATTTGTTTTGCGCTTGCAAAGAAAACTTCGTAATTTTTACTCTGCAAAAATCTAGAATCATTATCTCTTAAAGCCTGAACTTCATCAATCATTTTTGATTCGTTGGCAGGAGTAACAATTTTTTTCGGCGCTTTTGGTATTTTAAGACTTGCAGTATCAATCAGTTTGGTATCTTTTTCAAACGGATTAGCAAGCATATAGGTTTTCTTTCTTAAGAATTCAGAATATTCTTCAAAAGATTCAATTTCATTTTGTTCACTTACAGAAATTGGTTTTCCAATACGAACTTTAATCACACGGTCTTTCTGTGTTAATAGTTCAGAAGGCAATTTTGCAGTTCGAAGTGTATCGTCAATTTTAGAAAGCCAATAAAATAATTTACTGTTTTTGGCGTGAAAGTAAATCGGAACAACCGGCACTTTTGCTTTTCTGATTAATTTCAGAGCGCCTTCTTCCCAAGGTCTGTCAACAACTAATTTTCCATCTTTATAAGTAGAAACTTCTCCGGCAGGAAAAATTCCTAATGGTTTTCCGTCACTTAAATGACGTAAAGTTTCTTTAATTCCAATTACGCTCGATTTTGCATCCTTATGATTTTCAAAAGGATTAACCGGCATAATGTATTTTTTCATCGGAACAATTCTGTGTAACAAGAAGTTGGCAATGATTTTGAAATTTGGTTCTCTTTCAAGCATTAATTTCAAAAGCAAAATTCCGTCAATTCCTCCAAGCGGATGATTAGAAATTGTAATATAAGCACCGTCTTTTGGCAGACGTTTTAAGTCTTCTTCAGGGATTTCGAATTTGATCTCCATCTCATCCAAAATTCCATTCAAAAACGCCAGGTCTTCCAAGTGTTTATTACGGTCATAAATTTTGTTAAGGGTCGAGATCTTAAGAACCTTCATAAGAATCCAGCCAGAAAACGTACCGAGAACTCCGTACTTTTCAACATTTATTGCTTTTGCAACTTCTTTCGCGGTAACTAAACCCATGTACTACTTTTAAATTATTAGAACAGCGAACAAAGATAACAAAAAACTCTACTTTTCATTGTTTCCAAGACAAACTTTGCACTTTTTTATTACATTTGAAATCCTAAAAAAATCGATGATGAAAATTATTTCTTATAATGTAAACGGAATTCGAGCTGCGATAAACAAAGGTTTTATCGAGTGGCTGCAACAAGCAAATCCTGATGTAATCTGTCTTCAGGAAATCAAAGCGACTCAGGATCAAATTCCTGTAGACGATATTACTGCAGCAGGATATCCGTTTCAATATTATTATCCTGCTACCAAAAAAGGGTATAGCGGTGTGGCAATTCTTTCTAAAACAAAACCCAATAATATAGTTTTCGGAACTGGGATTCATCATATGGATTTTGAAGGAAGAAATCTTCGCGCCGACTTTGATGATGTTTCTGTAATGAGTCTTTATCTTCCATCGGGGACAAATATCGAAAGACTCGATCATAAGTTTATGTTTATGGATGATTTTCAAAACTATGTCAACGAATTAAAAGTAACGATTCCGAATTTGATTATTTGTGGTGATTACAATATTTGTCACGAAGCGATTGATATTCATGATCCTGTTCGTAACAAAACGGTCTCTGGATTTTTGCCGGAAGAACGCGCTTGGCTGGACACTTTTATGAAATCTGGTTTTATTGATAGTTTCCGTCATTTCAACAAAGAACCGCATCATTATTCTTGGTGGAGTTATCGTGCTGGAGCAAGAGGAAATAATAAAGGATGGCGTATCGATTATAATTTGGTAGCTGATTCTTTAGAAAAAAGATTAAAACGTGCGGTAATTCTTCCAGATGCCGTACATTCTGATCATTGTCCTATTTTAGTAGAGATTGACTAAAGTTTGGTATTGTTATTGTAAAAGGAAATGAAGTTTAAATTTCAATATTGAATCCAAATCCCAGCCTTTGGAATTTGGATTTTATATTTTGGAATTTTTACCCAAAATGTAGAATTGTTAAACGCCCCCAAAATAAAAAACCAAATTAAAGAAAGATGATTAAAAAAGCCTCCATCGGATTGCTAGTATTAGCAATGTCTGCAACGTCCTGTGTTTCTAAGAAAATTTACAATGATCTTGAAACTAAATATTCTGATTTAAAGAAAGAAAACCGTTCTATAGCTGACGAAAATGATAATTTGAAGAAAGACAAAAATCAGTTAGAACTGGATCGCGATAAATTGAACAAAGAATTAGCGAGCACAAAAGATGATTTAGCAAAACAAAAAGCTGATCTTGTCGCTGAGCAAAAAAAATACAAAGTTTTACAGGATTCTTATAATGCATTAGAAAAAAACAGTAACGATGCATTAGAGAAAAATTTAGCTAAAAACCGCGAGTTATTAGCGCAGTTAGAAGCAAAAGGTAAAGCGCTTGCAGAAGAACAGGCACGTTTAGATAAAACGGCAAATCGTTTGAAGGAATTGGAAGATATGATTGCTGCGAAAGAAGAAGCAATGCGTAAACTAAAAGAAACTTTATCTAAAGCTTTAACAGGTTTTGAAGGTAAAGGTTTAACAGTGGAACACAAAAACGGAAAAGTATACGTTTCGATGGAAAACAAATTACTTTTCAACTCAGGAAGCTGGGCTGTAGGAACTGAAGGTAGAAAAGCGGTTACAGAACTTGGAAAAGTTTTAGGCGATAATCCAGATCTTTCTGTTTTGATTGAAGGACATACAGATGATGATCCGTATGCAGGTTCTGGACCAATTGCAAACAACTGGGATTTATCTACAAAAAGAGCAACAGCAATCGTAGCGATTTTGAGTGAAAACCCAAAAATCAATAAACAAAAATTAACTGCAGCAGGAAGAAGTGAATTTTCTCCACTAGCAAGCAACGCAACTCCAGAAGGAAAAGCAAAAAATAGAAGAATCGAAATTATCTTAACTCCAAGATTGGATGAAATTGCGGAGATGTTGAATAGTATTAATTAAGGTTCATAATGACAAAGGAACAAAGGCTCAAAGGTTTTTACTTTTGAGCCTTTTTTTTCCTGCAAGGTTTCCAAAACCTTTTAGATTTAAGTAGGTTTAGTTGGAAAATGCGAATACCTACAAGGTTTTGGAAACCTTGCAGGAGAGCATAAAAATCTTGTACTTTTTTTAACCTTTGTCATTTTTCAATTTGAAAAATCACTTTGTACCTTTGCTTCTTTGCAACTTTGAACCTATTTTAAAAAAAATGATCTACACAACTTTACCCAACACTGATATAAAAGTCTCAAAAATATGTCTTGGAACGATGACTTTCGGACAGCAGAATACAGAAGCAGAAGGACACGAACAAATGGATTATGCGCTTGAAAGAGGCGTGAACTTTTTTGACACTGCCGAAATGTATTCGGTACCAGCAAGTGAAGCAACTTACGGAAGCACAGAAAAAATCATCGGAACTTGGTTTAAGAAATCAGGAAATCGCGACAAAGTGATTTTAGCTTCTAAAATTGCGGGTCCCAATCCGAATTTTGGGTACATGCGTGAGAAATTGGACTTTTCTCCAGCGAGTATCAAATTTGCGGTTGAGCAAAGTTTAAAAAGACTTCAGACCGATTATATCGATTTATACCAAATGCACTGGCCGGAACGTAAAACCAATAACTTCGGACAGCGTGCTTTTCACGGACATGATGATGTTTGGGAAGATAACTTTAGAGAAATCTTGGAAACTTTCGACGGATTAATCAAAGAAGGAAAAATTAAACACATTGGAGTTTCTAATGAAAATGCCTGGGGTATGATGCGTCTGCTTGAAGAAAGCAAATACAACAATCTGCCAAGAATCAAAACCGTTCAAAACCCGTATTCTTTATTGAATCGTTTGTTTGAAGTGAATTCCGCAGAAGTTTCAAAATATGAAAATGTTGCTTTACTTGGATATTCCCCTTTGGCCTTCGGAGTTTTGACTGGAAAATTTTTAACTGGCGAAAGTCATCCAAAAGCGAGAATTAACCTTTTTCCGCAATACAAACGTTACAATAGCGATCAATGTACCGAAGCAACCAAATTGTATCAGGAAATCGCTAAAAAACATGGTTTAACGCTGACACAATTAGCAATGGGATTTGTTTTGGCGCAGCCGTTTTTAACAAGTGCGATTATTGGTGCTACAACTTTAGAACAATTAAAAGAAAACATCGACACCATTGATGTAGTGCTTTCTAAACAAATCTTAGCCGAAATTGACGCAGTTCAGGCGATAATTCCAGATCCTGCACCTTAATTTTTTTCGTCGCGAAGACACAAAGTTTTATAAACACGAATTCCACAAATTTTCACGGATTGATCTGTGTTAATTTGTGGAATTAGTGTTTAAATTCTATTTGTCTATAAGTTCAAAACCTGATCTTTTGGATATTTTACCCTGTAACTAATTCTAATTTTCTTGGTTTCATTTGGTTTCAACTGTAATTGCCAAGTCAGGATTCCAGTTTCAGGATTTACTTTAGCCGAATCGCTTTGCAACAATTCAACTTCGATTTCTTTATTGGTAGTCAACGGATATTGATCTTTAAGTAAAAGCGCCACATTTTCTTTTTTGTTGTTTCGAACCGTAATATCATAAGTAAAAGTTTGTTCTTTTTTGGCAGATAAAAACTTAGTTCCCGATTTATCAGCCACTTTTTCTCTTTTAATCGAAACTTTTTTATCACGACCCATACTTAAATTCAAAGTATCGCTGGTTTGATTTGGCTGAATAAACGTTTTACCAACATACATGCCTTCAAAAATAATATTGGCTTCGCCTTGCAATAAATTGTATTTGCTGTAATCGGCAATTTCAGCAAGAAGAAAAGCTTCATTTTCTAATCTCGGAACAGCATAATATTTATAAGTAGCTGGAAGTTTTATTTCTTTTAAAGATACACTGTGTACTTTTCCATTCGATAAAATATCATAAGGAATGTCTATATCAAAAGCGATATTCAACTGGTTTTCTGTTACGGTTGTAAAATCAGAAATTGAAGATTCAGCCATAACAGGTGCAGGTGCATCAGCGCTTTTTTTCTCTCTCATTGCACCATAAGCAGTGCTTTGAACTTGGTTTGCTACCGCTCTTTGATTATAACCATAATTCACATTGTTTCTTAAAAACCAAGAACTTAATATAGGAGCCTGATTGTTTTGATTTGGATAACCGCTGGAAAGTGTCAATTTTACTTTTTTCCAGTCAATGCCTGTGTTTTGAACTACTTGCGCCTTGTACATCATATTGATTGGAGCGTTTACACTTTCGGTACGCAGATCATAAAACGGTACCCAAGAGGCACTTTGAGTTAAATAGGATATTTCCAAAGGAACCGGCCCAGCAATAGTATTCATAACCTGAACAATCAATTTTCCAGAAGATGTTTTTTCTTCTTTGCTGGTGTCAACTTCCAATTTGTTATTTAATTTTTGAAGCGTTTCATTCAGCTTTTTCTGTTTGTCAGTTAGTGTATTGATATTGTTGGCAATTTCAATTTGCTTGTTTTTATAATAATCAACCATCTTCATTAATTCAGCAACATTCAAACCAGAGTTTGCTCCAGAAATCTGCTGGTTTTTATCTAGCAGCTGCATGGTTTTGTTTTCAGAATTAATGGCATTGTTTACCTTCTGAATTTCTTTCTGAACGATAGTAATACTATCACTCACTCTTTTTATGGCAGGTGATTTATAATCAATTTCAAATTCTGAAATATAATTGTTGGTAAACTGAACCGAAAGAACAGTCACATTTGCCGGCGCACCAATTTGAACCGAACTTTCATTCAAATAAGAAGCTACATTTTTAATCACAATTTCGCTTGTTCCAGCAGGAATCACAGCGTTGGCAGTCTGCGAAATTTCGGCAGCATTAAAATATACTGTAGCAGCTTTTACTTTTGCCGTAGTAAAAATGGGTTTCTGTGCATTCGCGAAAGCGCAGATTAAGAATGCGATGAATAGAATTGATTTATTCATAAGGTTGAATTTAAATTACAAGGGAAATATACAGATTATTAAGGTTGATTTAAAACTGAGTGATATAAAACAAACTTTGTGTCTTAGTGCGGTTCAATTTTAACGCAAAGTTTGCAGAGTTGTTATCCGCAAAGCTTTGCCAACTTTGAGTCTGCTCTACATAAATTAAAGCAAAAATACTTTGAGTAAAATCTTTGCGAACTTTGCGTTTAAAACCACAAACTGAAGCAAAAAAACTTTGTGTCTTAGTGCCTTTGCGGCAAAAATCAATAATACATCACCAAAATGATTTTCTTTTTAGAACTGTCAATGAGTTTTTCAAGAACACCAAAAAACTTTTCGTTTACCATCGGGCATCCCAAACTATTGCAAATCGGGTAGGGCTGTTCTTCAAACGGAATGTCGACATATTTGTGTAAAACAATATTTCGGTTAAAAGCATTACTGTTGGTTTTGTCTAAACCGTATAATTTGTAGGCTTTTCCAAAGCTTCCAGAATAAGAATAGCCGATTGCATATTTACCTAACGAACTACAGTTGGAACTTTCAATATTACTAAATTTCAATTCGCCGCGAATTCCAGTTTCGGAGCCAGAACCGTGTCCAACCAAACCTTTATTGAGTAGTTTGTTGTTTTTTAGGTCATAAACAAAAAACCGATTCCTTCCAGATTCTATCTTCATATCTAAAAAGAAAACTACATCTGAATTGTATTTCGGAGATTTCCCCAAAAACCTCTTAATCTCAGTAATCTCACTTTTTAATTTCACTTCGTAGGAATAAATCGGTTTTGAATTTTTGACTTTTATCGGTTTTTCCTTTTTGTTTTCACAGCTCAAAGAAATAAGCGGAATCAGTAAAAACAGTATAAAACAGATTGTCTTTTTCATTTGATTTAGAAATGGAATGCGTTATTGTTTTTCAACTGTATAACCTTTCACTTTTGCAAAAGCCACAATCGAACTGTTTATCGTGTTGCCCAAATCGTCTTGCTTTTTTGTTTTTTTAGCCTCAGTAGTAATGTATTCCTGACGTTTTTTAGCCAAAACACCAATTTCTTTTTGAATCGCTTCTCTTTCTTTTGTTTTCTCAGTGACGATTGCTTTAATCTCCGCTTCCGATTTGTCTTTAAATTCAGCAGGTAGTTCTTCTTTTCTCATTTTGGCAATTGCATTCGGGTCTTGTTTTGCTTTGTCAACCAAATCCCAGCTTTCGTTTTTATAAACAGCTTTCGATTTACTAACCGCACGATTCGTATAATTGGCGTTCGAAACCTTTTTGGCATTCTGATCCTGTATCACCTGATTCATTTTTTTCTCTGCTCCTTTAGCGCCATAATTAATATACGTTTTGTTCATTTTTTCATCGCATTTCGTGATCTCATCGTCATAAGGCGTTGCAATATATTGAACCGCTCTATCAGAATCGATGTTGAAATATTTACCTTTTCCGCGGTCGGCGCCATCTTTCCAAAATGTGTTGATGCCTTCTGTTTTGTTCCCGCAAAAAATAGTATTCACATAAATATCATTTTTCAAAGCATTGCTGATCGCTTCTTTATAACTGATTTTTCCCTGATTGAATTCTTCGTTTCCAGCAATATAAATCAGTTTCATGCTGTTGTTTTCCGGAGCCCATTTCAATTCTTTTGTCGCGTCTTGAATTACAGCGCCGCAATATTCACTGCCGCCATTTGTTTTTAAAGCAAATAATTTTTCTGAAATCAAATCGAGATCTGTCGATAAAGCAGTTATTTGTCTAATGTAATTTGATCTTTCAGACAAACCGTCATTGCCATATTCATACAAAGCAATTTCGATTTCAGGTGTTTTTCCTTCGTATTTTAAAGTCGTCAGTGTATTGACAATTTCCCATAATCTTGATTTTGCCTGATCGATTAATCCGTCCATACTGCTTGACGTGTCCAGTAAAAGCGCCACTTGAATTTTGGTTGTATTTGCAGTATTCGGTTTTTCGATAATTGTATTTTGTTTCGGTTTTGCATTCGACGAATTGCATCCAGCTAAAGAAAATACAGCGGCGAAAAGTGCAGAAATAAAAAGATTTGATTTCATAATTTTAGTTTTAATTGATTGATTATAGATCAAACTTAGAAACTAAAAAAGCTCATTTTTTGGACAAAGGGTGAAACGGTCTTTTGACTTGGTGAAATGATTTTTGGATTAACCCGATTGGTGATGTTATTTGAAAATGCATAACTACGACACTGATGAAACGGATTTGCTATCGCAAAGACGCAGATAAAAACTGATTTATTTACGATAGAATCTAAAATCCGCGTCTTTGCGATAGCAAATCCGTTTTATCCGCGTCAAAATAGTGCGTTTTATTAATACACTGGTTTTGAAGAGTTGACATTGATAGGCTTTAAATCGCCATTTGGAGTAACCAGAATATATTCTCTATCCGTTTTTGCAGTTTGTTTCTTTTCTTTTTCTCTATTAATGAAAATTTTGACTTCATACTGCACCTGAATAACAGGTTCTAAAACAGCGGGATTTATTATAAAATCAAATTCTTTATTAAAAACCGGCTGATAATAAAGTGTAGTAGATTTATTGGTTTGGTTTACGTTTGCCGATTTTTTTAAGTTTAAAGAAGAACTGTTATATGCCTCATAAGAGTTGTACATTTCTACAGGTAAGTTAACAACGAAATCATCGGCGATTCTTTTTTCGGCATTAGCAAATGTCTCGCCAAGAAGTAATTCGTAGTTTTTTATTTTTTCCTGAATCAGCAATTTTGCTTTGTTCATCATTTCTTTTTTAATGGTTTCTAAAGCATTGGAGAAATAATCAACACGAACCAAATCATAAATTTCATAATTAGATAAAATCGAAATAAAATCATTGAGCTGATTAGGATCTGAGAATTTGATATGAATGTTTTTCTTTAATTCAAATCCTACTGGAACTTCGTTGTAGGTTTTACGGTTAAAGACTTTTTTCTCGACTTCATATTCATAAACTGGAACAAACGAAATCATATCGACGAAAGTTTCAACGCCTTTATTGAGTTTGATTTCTGTGAGCGATTTGGTAATTCTTTGGTCAATTAATTCATTGACTTCTTTAGTTGTTTTGCCAGTTTGCGTGGTACTGAAAATTGCGGTGTACGAATCAGCCTTAACATTGGCAAGCCCTTTTACACTTGCCACAATACCTTCGTGAGAAGGAAAATTGACATCGATCGTATTATTGGTTTGATATTTATTTTGATAATTGACATTTCCAGAAACTTGTCCAATCATAAATGGAGAAATTAATAATGCTGAAAAGAAGTAGAATAGATTTTTCATGGTCGTTGTTTTTGAGTTTACGAAGCAAATCTATTGACTGAAAAAACGTATTTTTGGGAGAATGGGTCAACCGCCCGTTTGACTTGGTGAAAGATATAGGATAGAAATTCGAAATTAAGTTACTTTACACTTCTAAATATTCTAATTGTGAAACGTCATTTATTACTTGGTTTTAGTCTGTTTTTTTTAATGCTTTTGTTTCCGCAGGGCATAATTGCGCAGGCAATTCCTGAAAAGAAAATGGAGAAAAGCAGTAAAGCTAAGATTAGCAAAACTGCCGTGGAGTTATCTAAATCATTGGATGAAAACGATGAATCAAAAATTGCGGCCAATTACGAAAAGTTAGCCAACGAATTTCTAGAGAAAGGCGATAACGCCAAAGCGGAGGAATATTACAAAAGAGCTTTAAATACCTATACCAAATTAAAACTTGCCGAAGATAAAACCCGCGTCACAAGAAATCTCGCTAAAGCGCAGGAAAACCAAAAAGACTTTAATGCGGCAATAAAAAATTACGAAGCGGCGGGTTCTTTGTCAAAAAGTGAAGCAGAAGAAAAAATCAATCTCAACGATGCAAGCCGATTAAAAAACCAGGCAGATCCAGCAAGCCAGACCAATTATGTGGATGCTAATATTGAATTGCTTAAAAGAGAAAAGAAAAGTCAGGAAGTTAAAGAAGCCTATGTTCAGAAAGCACAAAATTCGCTGGATCTAAAAGATAAAAAAGAGGCTATTGAAAGTTATAAAAAAGCATTGGTCTACGCCAAAGATAAACCAGAGGATGTCGTTAAAATCAAAAATGAAATCGCCAAAGTTTATGTAGAAGACAATCAGTTTGACAAAGCACTTGCGATCAACGAAAAACTGCTTGCAGAAGCCAAAACCAATAACGATTACACTACCGAAATAAAACAACTGCAATCTTTGGCAACGCTTTATTTTGAAAAGAAAGAACCTGAAAAAGCCATTTCGTCTTTAAAGAATGCCTATAATTTGTCTTTTCAAAAAGGAAATTCGGCGGAAGCCAAAAAAAGTTTGTCTTCGTTAATTAGATATTACAAAACAAAAGGCGAAGACAAGCAAAGCATGGCGTTGTATGAACAGTTTTTTGATAATTTCGAAAAGTTGATCAAGTCCGACACAACGCTTATTGATGCTAAAACATTTCAAATTACCGAAGATAAAATTCGACAATTGGAAAAAGAGAAAGATTTAAAAGACGAATTGATTTCAAAGAAAAACACTTTTAATTATTTTCTATTAGCTTCTGTGGGTTTGTTGCTGCTGTTGTTTACGTTTATTGCAAAAGCTTTGTATTCAATCAAAATAAAAAACAAGGAAATCGCTTTGCAATCGCTTCGACGTGAAATGAATCCGCATTTTATTTTCAATAGTTTAAACAGCGTTAATCAGTTTATTGCCGAAAACAAAGAGTTGGAAGCCAATAAATACCTGACTTCGTATTCGAATTTGATGCGGAATATGATGGAAAACTCGAATAAAGATTTTATTTCGTTAGATAAAGAAGTCGAGCAATTGAAGAAGTATCTGGATCTCGAACATCTTCGTTTTCAGGATAAATTTGATTTTGAAATTGTAGTTGATGATTCGCTTGACGCCGAAAGAGTTTTTGTTCCGAATATGATTATTCAGCCGAACCTCGAAAATGCTATCTGGCACGGACTGCGTTATCTGGAACAAAAAGGTTTTCTGTCACTTCGTTTTGAATATGTAAACAGAAAAATGAATGTTTTTATTGAAGACAACGGAATTGGTTTAACCAAAAGTCGTGAACTGAAAACCACCAATCAAAAAATCTACGAATCGCGCGGTTTGAACAATACAAAAGAGCGAATTGATCTTTTGAATGAATTGTATAAAAAGGATATTTCGTTTGCAATTTCGGAGAAAGAATCTCCAGAATCGGGAACAATTGTTCAGATTGTTTTTCCTTTAATTGATAAAATATGATGACAATCCAAAAGATAAAAAGTGTAATTGTCGAAGACGAATTGGCAGCGCGCGAAGTACTTAAAAATTATTTAAGCAAATATTGCCCGCAAGTTGAGGTTGTCGGCGAAGCGCAGAATATCAAAGAAGCCGTTCCGTTACTGCATGAAATTAAACCACAATTGGTTTTTCTCGATGTAGAAATGCCTTTCGGAAATGCTTTTGATGTTTTAGAAGCGTGTAAAGATCTTCAGTTTGAAACCATTTTTGTCACCGCTTTTTCAGAATATTCATTGAAAGCGTTAAACCAAAGTGCGGCTTATTATCTGCTGAAACCAATCAGCATTGAAGAATTGATTGTTGCGGTAAACAAAGTCCAGCATCAAATTCTAAATCATGAAATCTTCAATAGAAATAAAATCATAGTCGAAAATTTCCACGAACAAAAACCAGAAAAACAACAGGTGATTCTGCCGACTTTAGAAGGTTTTGAAGTCGTTAAAATGGAAGATATCATCCGACTCAGAGGAAACGGCAATTTTACCGATTTATATCTGAATAATGGAAGTAAAAAAATGGTCTGCCGTTTTTTAAAGCACTTTTCAGAAATTTTGCCGCTGCCATTTATGCGCGTTCATAAATCGCATATTATCAATATCAATGTGGTCAAATCGTATAACAAAGGCGGTATTGTTACCTTAAACGACGGAACCGAAATCGAAGTTTCGCCAACTTATAAAGAAGATTTTTTAAAGAATTTTAAATAAAGTATTTTTTGCCGCTAAGGCACTAAGGCGCAAAAAAATTTTAAATCTCGCAAAGTCGCAGAGTCGCAAAGTTTTTTTG
>NZ_JBHUDZ010000004.1:0-30268 GCF_042678225.1 Flavobacterium artemisiae
AAATAATTAAATAGTTAAAAAATCTTTTTTTAGAACCCTCTTATTTTGTCTGACTAGTATAAACAAAAAAAGAGGTATTCTACATGATTTTAGAATACCTCTTTTTTGTACTAACGTACTTTTTTTAATTGCTTCTTGTAGGAAGATGAGGGTGATTCGCAATCAATTTATTGTGCGAATATACAACTATAAACAACAAAAACAAGCTTATTTGTATTATTTTTCATAAAAATAACAATATGATTTTAAAAAAATAATCACCAAAATGTAAGAATCCAGCATTGATAAGGCTTGAAGGATATTTCTTCCTTTATTTAGGATATAAAAACAATTAACTTAAAGTAAAATGTTAGTCTCTGTTTTTACTTTTTTATTACTTGTAGACTATTTCAAGTCTGTTTGCGTTTCTTCCTATTCATTTCCAAATTGAATAGCTTGTAAAACTTTTTTATTTATTATTAAAAGCTCTATTTTTGAAAACAAATAAATAATTACTTGTTATGTATTGCCACCTTACTTAGGTTAGATAGTCATATTATATAAAAGTTGATGATATAATCCAGAAAATCATAATTAAAAAGAAAAAATATGTTTTCATTTTTTAAGAAAAACACAAAGACTGAAATACCAAATTGGGCTTCGTTTTTTGAAAATTCTGAATATTCTACATTCATATATGAAATTGAAAATTATTTTAAAAGACAAAATATTGAAATTGAAATTTCTGATGGAATTATAGTTGCAACTGAAAACGAATTAGGATTTAGTAATTTAGGATTAAGCAATGTTGCGCAAAACTGCAAACAAGATAAACCAAAAAATTATAAGGATATAATTAAGAATCACTTCGATTCATTGATAGAAGCAAATAAATTTGAAATAGAATTTGAAAAAATTGCGAATGATTTGGAGAAAGTTAAAAACTATATTGGAGTAAGGTTATACAACAAAGAATATATTGATTATGTTGGTAAAGAGTTTGCAATTGGAAAAGATTTCGAAGGAGATATTTATTCTATGCTGGTATTTGATTTTCAGCATAGCATTGCAAATATAAAACCCGAACAAATAAATGGATGGGGAAAATCTATCGATGAACTTTTTGAAATTGGACTGCAGAATATCAAAGACAAATATCCATTACAAATAACAAAAGAAAGTTTTAATACATTTGACATTTGGTTCGCAAATTCTGACCATTTTTTTACACCAAATATAGTCTTTGATTTAGAAAATAGAAAAGAACTGATAGGAAGCAAGGGATTGTTAATTGGAATTCCACACCGACATTCCGCAATAATTTATCCAATTGAAAATTTAGAAGTAATAAATGCAGTAAATGGAATTTTCCCTGCAATTTACAATATGAATATTGAAGGCCCAGGTTCGCTAAGCAATAAAGTTTTTTGGTATATCGACGCAACTTTCACCGAAATTCCATACAAAATGGAAGATGGAAAATTGCAATTATTCCCACCAGATAATTTTCTGAAATTATTAAATGAACTAACTTAATAAATAAAATCGCTGTCACAACAGCTACTAAAAATGATTAGGTTAATTGCCCTAGTCGAACTTGTATTTGAATAATTCGGCAAATTCGAAGAATGTAATTAATTTAGTCCTAGCCATTGTAGCCACAGAACGTTAGACTAATTGCAAAAAACATATGAGCATTGATTTGATAAAATTGAAAGAAAAACTTAAAACTCAATTTGACGACGATTTAGACTTTGAAGTAGCTGATTATTTGTTAACTATCAAATTTGAAGGAAGGATTCTTAATCAAATGCAAAGACGAGTTGTATCAACAAATATTCTTGACAATGAAGTTTTTAATGGCGGCTTTGACCAATTTTACTTTAATAATGAAAACGAATATATTGACGACGCAATCGATGGATTGAGCGAATTTGGGGCAAATGAATTTCTTGAACTAGCAATTAAATCAAAAGAAATTTATTTAAGAGACAGAGAGCTATATGCTAATGTCCGAAATCCTCATTTCAATCCTCTTGACGACAAATTTTATGAATTAGACCATTACGCAGAATTAAGGATTAAATATGTCAAAGCGAATCTTGACGAAATAATAAAGTAAATACAAAAAAATGACTGCGAAAGCAACTACAACGGATTTTAGCAATATGCTTAAAGAATGGGCTTAATATCTAGTCAAACCCGCTGTAGTATTGGAACGTTATGCCTCATTTATGAATAATATAATTAATGACAGAAATGGATAACATAATTAGCAAATCAAAAATCGAAACACTTATTGCTTTCAGTATAGATATTTGTAAAAGATTAATTGATGATTATGTCGATTTCTATATCAAAAATAATTGGGGCAATCCTGAAATTTTAAATGAAGCAATTAAATATTGCGAAGAGACTGAATTTGCAAAAATAGACCGAGAAAAAATTAAAGACTTAATTCATAAAGTTGAAAAAATAACTCCGGATACAGAAGATTTTGAAAACATTGAAGTAAGTTATGCGCTAAATTCAGCTTGTGCAATTTTAGCTTTGTTGGAGTTTATTACTGGACAGGATAAAATACATGTTTCTAACATAAGTTCTTTTTTAATTGACACAATTGATTTTAAAATTCAAGAAATAGAAAGTGGTTTGACTAATGAAGAGCTGGAAAACCATCCTAAAATTATTGAAGAAAAAAAGCGCCAAATAACATTTTTAGAAATAAACGCTGAATGACAGCCTAACGGATTTTGGTATGATAAAAACTGGAAGTGTAAATTTTAGATTGAATTAAAATTGGGAGTTGTGAATTAAACCTTTATTAACAACCATAGCCATTTCATGCTAGCAATTATGAGGGCGCTAAAGAGATTGCAGAAGAGATATTAGACTCATTAATTAAAAAGCAAATTACAGTCAAATAACTTAAACATTCTTATTCAAAATTATTCTCCACTCCTATTCTATGCACCTCATCCAACAACTCCATTTCATCATTCGGCAATAATTGCAGCGCCATTTCAACCAATATCATAGCATCGGGAAAAGCTTTGCCAGAAGTTTCAGTTTGGAGCATTGTAATACTTGCTTTTAATAAAGTGGTAACCATTATATTTAATTCATTGTAGCAAGAGACATTTAACGTTGCAGAGAATGAATCATTATTGGGTTTTAATTTTTGAAAATAGTTTACTCTATTCATCATTTCTAATAATTCTGTCAATGCTTTTTGTTGTGTTTCCATATTTATAATTGACATTTTCTAATAAGTCAAAATTGAAATATTATTTCGAAATAAAGGTTATCACATATGATAACTGCTCAAAAAAGTAAAAAGAAAATTCAATAAAAAACAAAAACCTTCAAAATCAAAACTGACTTTGAAGGTTTTTACTTTATATAAAACTCTTATTTATACTCCTCTTCCTTCTGCTTATACCAATCTTTCATCACATAAAAAGCTTTCTTTTTAATTCCCTGATCGGAAATTAAACCTTTACGATTAAAGAAATCCTGAATGTTTGGCAATTGTCTTCTCGGTGATCTAAAATCGACTAAAATCCACGGAGAAACTCCGGCTAAGCCTTCAATACGATTGAACATCTGAGTATTTTGAATGTATAATTCTTCCTGATATTCTTCGTTCCAGCGTTCTTTTTTATCGCCGTGACGACCTTGTAAAGCCTCTCCACCAAACTCGCTGATGATAACGGGTTTGTTGTACGGAATCACCCATTGCATGTCTTTACACGATTCGTTTGTTCCTCTGTACCAGCCCAAATATTGGTTGAAACTCACAATGTCTACATATTCGTTCATATTGTCGTGAAGTGTATTGATGTTGTTCGGACTTTTGGTTACTTCCATCGCCATGCTGATCAAACGCGAATTGTCTTGTGTACGAGCATATTTTGCCAGTTTGCTTAAGAAAACATCTCTTTCGTCGCTATGCGGCGTTTCGTTCGCAATTGACCAGATCACGATACCGCAACGGTTTTTATCTCTATAAATCATGTCGTGCAATTGGCGTTCTGCATTGGCATACGTGTCTGGATTTGTCCAAGAAATAGTCCAATACACCGGAACTTCAGACCAAATCATGATGCCCATTTTTTCGGCTTCTCTTACCATATTTTCGTTGTGCGGATAATGCGCCAGACGAACGTAATTGCAACCCAATTCTTTTGCCCAGTTCAATAACGTTTTGGCATCATCTTCAGACCAAGCTCTTCCAGATCTGAATGGTGCTTCTTCGTGAATGCTGATACCTCGTAAAAAGACTTTTTTTCCGTTTAGCAGAATTTCTTTTCCTTTGGTTTCAATAGTTCTAAAACCAATTTGATCAACAATATTTTCATCTGCTTTACTTATTGTTACGTCGTATAATTTTGGCTTTTCAGGCGTCCATAAAATGGGATTGGCTTTGATTTCAAAATACGCCATTCCTTTGGCATCGGTTGTAATATTCTTTTTGATTTTTAATTCTGGAATAGAAACCGAAACAGATTGATTAGCTGTTTCGCTATTTAGTTTTATCCAGCCCGAAATTTTCCCTTTTTCTTTTTTATCCAATTGAACCAGATAATCTTCAATATACGTATTCGGAACTTGCGCTAAAGTCACATCTCTTGTGATGCCACCATAATTCCACCAATCCATGTTTACAGTTGGTACATTATCTTTATGGCGTTTGTTATCGACTTTTACGACTACGAAATTATTTCCGTCGACTAATAAATCGGTTACATCAAAATTGAAAGGCGTGTAACCGCCAACATGAGTTCCTGCTATTTTACCGTTTACATAAACTTTTGCATCATAATTGATTGCTCCAAAATGAAGAATTCCTTTGGTTTTCGAATCTTTTTTATAATTAAAGTCTTTCTGAAACCAAACCGTTCCTTCGTAAAAGAACAATCTTTCGTCTTTCGAATTCCAATCAGACGGAATGTCCATTGTGGCTGAAGTCGCGAAATTGTATTCGGTTAAATCTGTGGTATTCCATTTTTTATTTTCGAAAAATCCGTTGTTTTTAAAAGGCATCAAACGGTAATCGTAATAGCCATTTTCGAGCGGATCTACGATATAACTCCATTTTCCGTTTAACGTCATATTGTTTCTTGCAGCAATATTCGATACTAGCGGAATTTCCTGTGCCATCGCCTTTCCCATTAAAAGAAAAGTAAAACACAGCATTACAATTTTTTTCATAGTTTTTATTTTTAATTATCTACAATTAATTTCAAACACATAGAAACATAGATCTACTTTGTGCGTAAAAGGCGTTTCACTAGTTTAAATTCACATAGCCAGATTAAGCAGATTTTTTCTCGTTTGAATACACATACCCCATCTATGTGTTAGAAACTAGTTTCTTTTTATACTCTTTTTCAAGTCTAAAAATCCTATGTTTCTATGTGTTTAAAAATTTACTTTTTATCAAAATAACGTGTCAGCTCGTAAGCGTTATCATTAATAATTTTCATCTCTTTTAATAATGGCACATACGGCTCGAAATTGCTGTTTACAATTCCTTTATTTGAATCCCTATTCGAATAATCCGTACTTAAATCCTGCGGATCGTTATCCATATATTTGAACCAATGCCAGCCTACTGAGTTTTTATTTTTCAAAAGTTCTAAAGTGAAATTCTGATAAAAAAGCCCTCTTTCTTTTTGCGTTCGAACCAGCCATCCTGCGCCTGTATTGTTCGGCAATCCTGAATCTTCTCCTTTGGTGTACCATTCTGTAATCAAAAATGGTTTTCCTGACCATTCACCCCAATTGTTCATGAGTTCCTGACTTGGTTCCCATTTTCTATAATGGTTGATCGAAATAATATCCATGTACTTTCCTGCGACTTTAAAAATCTCCGGATTGGTCAATTCCTGCTCTTTATCCTGATTGAAACGGCATCCTAAATACATATGATTCGGATCTGCTTTTCGGAGTGCTTCGGTCACTTTTTTCATATAAGTTTCAAAATAAAAAGCGGTAAATGCCATTCTATCTTCCTGCGTAATGTCCGAGGCGGATGCATTAAATCCTTTTCGTTTATCCAGCCAATCTTTTGCAGCCAAATATCCCTGTTCATCTTTGGCCAATAAAGTTAAATGTTTATCTAATGCGTCGTTGTACCACGGAAGTTCATTATCCGTAAAATAACCCATCAAATACTTATCATTTTTATATTTGGAGACTTCCGCAACTGCTTTTTCAATGTATGTGTCAAATTCTTTATCAAAAACCATCACCAAATCGAAACGGTAATTCTGCCAGCTGGCTTCTTTGTATTTTCCTCCGTATTTTTTAATATGTTCGGAATGATACATTCCCATTGGCGAAATAATCACAGTATAAACCAGCGGATTTTCGGCATTACGAACCAAATCAACATTTGACCATGCTCCTACACCGTTGAATCCGTTATCGCGAAGTAATTTCGATTCTTGTTGGATCCAATTTTCTTTGCTTCCGTATTTTGAATCAAATGCTTTCTGCTGATTTACAGAACGTCCTGCGTTAAAAACGGCAACGCCTTTAAAAATATAAGGATGACCTTCCGGATCAATAATCCACCATCTATTGTCGATTTTTTCAGTTCTAAAAAATCCTGTTGCTTCTTTCTGCCACATTTTTGAACTTCCGTAAATTGAAACTGCGCCTTGTTTTTTGGTTTTAAAACCAGACAGTTTATCAATTGTTTTAGCATCATACGCTACCCATTTTGGGTCTAGTGCATTTTGTCTGGCTTCAACTTTTTGATACGTAATTTTATTCTGTGCGTGTAGTGAAATCAGGCTTATAAAACAGAACAGTATCGAAATGGAATGTTTCTTTAAATTCATTTTTAATTATTTTTTTGAAAATGCTGTCTCTAATTTTTAACACATAGAAACATAGTTTTATTTTTAGCTTAAAAGGCGTTTCACTTGCATAAATCCACATAGGTTTTTGCTATATGAAAGAACTAAACCGTTGCTATCGCTTTAGTCTGTAAATTTAAAGTCTGCAAGATTGTAATGCTCAATCTAGCCACAAATTGCACAAATTTTCGCGAATTAATTTGTGTGAATTTGTGCAATTTGCGGCTAAAAAAACTGATGATTTATGTCTCTATGTGTTTAAAAATTATTCTTATTGTTTAGACAAATAAATATGATCAATATCAAAAGTGTAATTGTTTAAGGCTCTTACATCTTCTGGATCAACACTTCTTAATACTAAAATGTCTTTGATTTTGGTTAAGTCAAGTGCCACATTTTGTTTTTTATAATCAGCGATCGGGATTTTAACCATGTTCCAAGCTCCGTCTCTTTTTAATCCGTATAAATTGCTTGTGGCATCAAATTCTACATAACCAGTATTAGAGGCATCTTTCATTCTAAATCTGATTTTTCCGGTACTGGTCGTTCTTACCGCCATATTGATATACGTGTAAGACGAAATATCGGTGAAGTTTACAAACTGCAGAATCGCCATTGCCCATTTTGCTTCAGTCGCAGGTGCTGCTGCTGGAAGAGTGAAATTTCTAAAAGCACCTTCATATCCGTCATCGGCAACTTCTTTGATCACAAACTGATTGCTCGAAACCCAGTTTAAAACCGGAGCCGTTTTAGTAAAATCAGGATTATCAGAGTAAATTTTAAGTGCATCTGCCGGAATCACAATTGGCGGTGTTGCAGGAGCTTCGACTTCTATGGTAAACGTTTTCTTTTGAATGGTATTATCAACATGCGTGATTTCTAAAGTCGTAGTAAAAGTTCCTCCTTTAGTATATTTTACCTCAACATTCGGCTCGATTGACGCACCTGGCGCCCCGCCTTGAAAAGTCCATTTTATAGCACGTATTTTTGTAGATGAATCGGTATAAGTTATGGTTTCTCCTGATTTGATTGCCGTATTTGAAGCCGTCGCTTCTATTGTTCCTTTTTTATAAAGATATACTTCGCGTACATCGTCTTCACAGGAAATCAAACCTGCCAAAAACATTAAAAGGATATATTTTAACTGCGCTATAGGATTGAATTTTATAGTCATGATTTTAAATTTTTGGTTC
Organism: Flavobacterium artemisiae; assembly: GCF_042678225.1. Lineage (NCBI taxonomy): Bacteria > Pseudomonadati > Bacteroidota > Flavobacteriia > Flavobacteriales > Flavobacteriaceae > Flavobacterium > Flavobacterium artemisiae. The sequence continues at coordinate 8,042 of NZ_JBHUDZ010000004.1, forward strand.
ATAATTGGTTAGTTATTCTAAAAAATTATTTCAACACAAACTGTTTCGTCTGATTCCCGATTTGGACTTTGAATGTTCCTTTTTCAGAAATCCACTTTAAGTCGTTATTGACAAATTGTAAATCTTTTTGGTTTAAAGTAAATTGGACTGTTTTGGTTTCATTTGGCTCTAAAGCTATTTTTTCAAAACGTTTTAAGGCTTTTACTTCTGGCGTAATGCTGGCGTACAAATCGCTCAAATACAACAGAACCGATTCTTTTCCAGCCACTTTTCCTGAGTTGGTTACGGCAACACTGACTGTAATTTCGTCTTCCGAATTAATTTCCGTCTTATCCAATTGAAGATTCGAATATGTAAAAGTGGTATAAGACAATCCTGTTCCAAATTCGAACTGCGGATTGTAACTTCTTTGATATTTAGCGTCGTTATTCTGCTCATTATCAGCTAAACTTTCGGTGTATTTTCGATTGTATTTTTCTAATGAATTTGGGAATCTCGGATAATTATAAGGCAGTCTTCCGCTTGGATTTACTTCGCCGTACAGAATAGCAGCCAATGCTCTTCCGCCTTCATTTCCAGGTAAATAACATTGAACAACAGCGTCCATTTTGTCTTCAAAATCACTAATTAATCGAGGTCTTCCTTCATTCAAAACCAAAACAATCGGCTTGTTCAATTTGGCTAATGCAAGTGCTAATTTTACCTGCGAAGCACTGATATACAAATTGTTAATATCTCCAGGAGTTTCGGTATAATTTTTTTCGCCTAAACAAAGAATGATTTTCGAAGCGTCTTTTGCCAAAGCAACGGCTTTGTTGATTTCGTCTTCGTTTTCTAATGCCAGATCTGCGCCTTTGGTGTACAATACGTTTGAAGCTCCTGCTTTCTGCTGAATGGCTTCGAGAATTGTCAATTTATCTGGAACTAATTCATCTGTTTTATCGCCCTGCCAAGTGTACGTCCAGCCTCCGTTTAACGCCACCATACTGTTTGCCGTTGGACCGGTTACCAGTATTTTTTCATTTTTATTTAAAGGAAGAACTGCATTTTTGTTCTTCAGCAAAGTGATCGATTCTGTTGCAGCATTGTAGGCTTCATTGATAAATTCAGCAGAGCCAAATTTTGGATATTGTTTGGCATCGGCAACAGTTCCTTCAAATAAATTTAATTCGATTTTTAGTTTCAATATTCGGCTTACAGCGTCATCAATACGAGACATTGGAATTTCTCCTTTGTTGACCAAGTCTAATAAATCAATACAAAAGGAATAATCTTCTGGAACCATACTCACATCAACTCCTGCCAAAACAGCAATTTTTACGGCTTCTCTATTCGTTTCGGCCACTTTATGACGTGTGTGCAGGTAAATAATGTCTTTCCAGTCGGTTACTACAACACCTTTAAAACCCAGTTCTTTTTTCAAAACATCGGTAATCAGGTATTTACTGGCGTGAACAGGAGTTCCGTTGATTTCACCTGAGCTGATCATAACGCTTTTTGCTCCGGCTTTAATTGCTGCTTCGTAAATAGGAAGATCAAATTGTCGTAAAACGCGTTCTGGAATAATACTCGGTGTTCTGTCTTTTCCTGTTGTCGTACTTCCGTAGCCAATAAAATGTTTCATGCAGGAAGCGACTTGGTATTTTGAGCCGATATTACCTCCTTCAAAACCGTTTACCATAGCTTCTCCCATTCGAGATGTCAGATAAGTATCTTCACCAAAAGATTCCCAGATTCTCGACCAAGCTGGATTTCTCGGAAGGTCTAAGTCTGGAGAAAACACCCACGGAATCGACGATGCTCTGGTTTCATAAGCAGAAATTGAAGCTCCTTTTTTTACAATTTCAGTATTGAACGTTGCCGCCATTCCGATTTGCTGTGGAAACAAAGTCGCACCCATCGTATAACTCGCGCCATGAATGGCATCTATTCCGTATAAAACAGGAATTGGCAGCCGGTTTTTACTGTTGGCATTCTGAATCGTAGTCATAATCTGCCTCCATTCTTTTGTATCCGGCGAATAACGATTCGGCGTGTTTAATACCGAACCAATATAGTATTTCTGAATACCTTCGTTAAGTTTCGTAAGACTAAGTCCCGACTTTCCTTTTTCTTCAAAAGTTCCTAAAGTAATCTGAGTCATCTGCCCGATTTTTTCCTCAAGAGTCATTTTCGAAAGCAGTTCTACGACTTTTTTATCGACTGTATTATTTTGCCCTAAACCAATTGTACAGCAAAAAGTAATCAGCAGTAGTGTAATTTTTCTTTTCATTTGATATTCTTTTAGAGAATAGAACATAGAATATAGAGAAAAGACTTTTCTTCCAATCTTAATTCTATTTTCTACACTCTTATTCTATATTCTTTGCCCTATACTCTTTATTCTATGTTCTATTCTCTATTTTCTAAATTTTACTTCAATCCATCTAAAAATCCCTGATACGCTGGTTTTTTATTATAATCAGCATCTAGAAGTAATGGATATTCTTTGAAATGCCAGAAACTTGTCAGCCACGTATATTTATCGGTTACACCCCAAGTTGAAATCGCAAATTTTTGTGTCTGCGGTAACTCTTCGTACATCGCTGCGATGTATTTATAGGTTTCTGCCTGTTTTTGATTTTCAACATCATTAAAAACATACGAATCTGATTTGCCGGTGTTGACTTTAATGTCTAATTCTGAAATATGAATCAGCAGTCCGGTTGAAGCCAAGTCTGTAAAGCCGGTTTTCATGGTTTGTCTGTTGGTATCGGTTGCGTAGTGAAACTGATCTCCAACACCATCAATCGGCACTCCGTTGGCTTTGAATCTGGCTACCATTTTTTTGATCGAAGTTCTTTTTCCAGCATCCATAACTACGCTGTAATCGTTGTAAAATAATTTTGCATCTGGATCTGCTGCTTTTGCGTAGCGGAAACATCTTCCGTAAAAACCAATTGGGTCTTTAAATAATGAATTAATTACGGTTTCGTTTCGCATCGCACCGCCATCGGCAAAAACTTCATTTACTACATCCCAGCTTTTTACTTTTCCTTTGTAACGTCCTACAACATCGGTAATGTAAATTTTTACTTTGGCTTCAAAAGCAATAGAATCGTATTGCGCTTTTTTAAACCATTCTGGAAATGAATCGTACCAAACTAAAGTATGTCCGTGAACTTCCATTTTATTGTCTTGTGCAAAACCTACTAAATAATCGGCTGCAGTATAATTGTATGCTGTTGATGAAGTCCAGATACTCGCCATTTTCATTTCGAATTCGCCTGTAATCTGATTGTAATGTTTTAAAACGGCATTTTTATAATTCGCTTCGTTTTGCAGATCTTTCATTTTAACTGCAGCACCAATTTTAAATTTGGCTTTTTCTTTTAAGGTCTGCGTAATCGGATTCGGACCGCCTGTATCGCCTTCGTCTGCATATTTTAAAACTACCTTTTCGTCGTCACTGCAAGAGGCAAACAGCAAAGCGGTTAATGCTCCTAAAATATATTGTTTACTTGTCATGATTTTTATTTTTTGAATCCGGAAGCCTTGATTTACCTCAACTTCCGGATTGGTTATTACTACCTTTAACCTTAACTTTTATTTTTTTTAAACACATAGAGACATAGATTTTTAAAGCTCGATAAAGGCGTTTCACTTGTTTAAATGCACATAGCTTACTATGTGTGAGAAACTTGCTTCTTTTTAGAAATTCATTTAATTAGAATAAAACCTATGTTTCTATGTGTTAGAAAATATTAATTATAGCCAACATTAAATCCTGCTGGTTTTCCCATCAAGTCTATCTGGCTCTGCGGAATTGGCATGTTTACCATAGCTGGTGTCATTCGTAAAGGCACTTCTCCTGCAAGGGTTCCAGACGGGCTTGAACGGAAATATAAATTCTGTCTTTCTACCAGAAGTCCTAATCTTTTCAATAAAAACCATCTGTTGTTTTCAAAAGCCAATTCTCTTGCTGATTCGTCTAAATAATTATTTAAAGTCCAAGCTGTTAAATCAAAAGTGGTTACCGTACTTTCTGGATTTCCTGTGTAACCTCTTCTTCTTACTTTGTTTAAATATGCCAGTGCTTTAGTATCATTCCCTAAATTATGATGCGCTTCTGATGCCAATAAATAGGTTTCTGCCAGTCTGTAATACATATAATCTTTATAACTGTTGGATGTCATTGGCAGTTTTTCGGTATCGTGGTATTTTTTCAAACTCCAATGCCATGCTCTGTAATTTCCGTTTGGCGCTGCAATTGCCGGATTGGTAATAGGCTGTCCAAATCTTGGATGTCCCGGAACGTTAATTTTATAATCCTGATAATTATCGGAATAATAATAGGTCTTGAATCGTAAATCGTTTGTCTGATCGTAAAGTGATTTCAGGTAATTGTTTGGATAAAACCATCCTAATGCCTGACCTCCGTAAGCCACATCTTGAATGAGTTCGCTCGCATTTAATTCGTAAGTTCTGTGTGTGAAAACACTGCTTAGCCAAGAACCGCCGCCTCCGGCTAAATCATCAATTGGACCTAATAAAAAGTCTTTTTGATAGGTAAAAAGAGATTCTTTGTGATTGCCATTTTGTCCCCAAACATCAACAAGAGGTACTAAACCGTGTGTTCCGTCGTTGATAATGGCATCGAATTGTGCTGCTGCTCCTGCCCAGTCTTCCTGCCACAAAGCACTTTTACCGCGAATGTGTCTCGCAACGCCCTGACCATAACGCCCTGGATCTACTTTAAACGGAAGATTAGCAATGGCGTAATCCAAATCTCCATCGATTAATTTGTAAACATCTGCATCGCTTGCAACTTTATATTCTACAGGATCATTGATGTTTTCCGGCGTTGTTGGGATGGTATCGATAAGGATGCCTCCATACATTTGCTTTAAATCCAAGTATAATTCGCCTCTTATAACGCGTGCCTGCGCTACCAGTTTTCTTTTTGCATTTTCATCCATAGGAATAGAACGCGCCGATGTAATAATAGCCGAACATCTGTCGATTATTTTATAACCTTGAATCCATTTTGAGCCTGTAAACGACTGTGGATTATGTCCTGTTCCGTAAGGCGTGTTCCAGGTTCTGTGCAATCCTAAATCGGTTGCGACCATAAAGAACACATTGGCCCATAAATCGCTGTTATCGCCAGAAGGCAGGTTGTAGAAACGCATTTGGTTATAAAGTGCATTTACACCTACTTCTAAACCAGCAGGAGTTGTGTAGATATAATCTACTGAGATTTGATCTTTTACGTTTTCTTCCAAAAAGTCTTCACAAGAAGTAAGCCCTAATGAAAGCCCAAATAGTAAAACAAATAGAAAATTTATATTTTTCATGATCTTGTTATTTTTTAATTCAATTAAATACCGTTCGCTTTTAGAAACCAACCTGTAAACCTATTACACAAGTAACTGGTTCCGGATAATCGTTGATTTCTTTTTCCGGACTATACGATTGGTAATCGGTCAGGGTAACTAAATTGCTTCCGGTTACATACAATCTCATATTGCTTAATCCTAAAGATTTAAGAGTGTTTTCAGGAAATTTAAATCCAACAGAAACATTTTGTAAACGAACGTATGATGCATCCTGCAATCCTAATGTATTGATGTACGGCGGATCGTTTCCGTCTCGTGGTCTTGGCCAGTTTCCTCCCGGATTTTCTGGTGTCCAGTAATCTTGTTTGATACCGTTTTTAACTCCTCTTAAAGATCCTCCTTTTACGTAATCGTATAAAAATAAATTGTCTCTTGTAACGCCCTGAACAGTATAAATATCGGCTGAGAAATCAAATCGTTTGTATTCTAAAGCCAATGAAAAGGTTCCAAACCAATCTGGCAGTTTTGATGTAATTATTCGGTCTTCATTCGGGTTTGGATTTGCTCCGTTTGACGGATCTGCATCATAAAGTTTGATATCTCCCGGATATAAAGTCGTTCCTGTAACGATTGGAATATTTTCTCCTTCCTGATAAATTCCAACTGCTTTGTAGCGGTAATACACATCAATTGGTTTTCCTATAAACCATAAGTTGCCGACATCGTCATCTTCTCTTCCATCTCCGTTGGCATCTTTTCCATAAATACTTACAATGCTGTTTTTATTTTTAGTGAAAGTTGCTCCTAAATTCAGTCTGAAATCTTTTGTTTTAATAAGATCTCCGTTTAAAGTCACTTCCAAACCTTTGTTATTTACTTTTCCTATGTTGGAAAGTTTTTTGGTGTAACCCGTATTGGCATTTAGATTCTCGTAAATCAATAAATCTGAAGTGTCGGTATCGTAAACCTCAACAGTTCCGGTTAATCTGTTTTTGAAAAGACCAAAATCGGCTGCAAGATTTAATTGCGTTGAAGTTTCCCAGCGTAAATCTGGATTAGACAACTGCGTTCCTGGCACATAACCTGAAACTTTTATTCCGTTTATGATATAATCTCTTTGGTCTGCCACTGCCATACTTTGGTACGGATCTTTTGGCTGGTTCCCCACTTTACCATAACTGGCTCTTAGTTTTAAGTTGCTGATAACTGGAACATGTTCTTTGATGAAATCTTCGTTTGAAACATTCCAAGCCGCATTTACAGCAGGAAAGAATCCCCATTTATTATTTTTACCAAATACAGAAGATCCGTCGGCTCTGCCTGAAACTGTAAAATAATATTTACTGTCAAAATCGTATTCTAATTTTCCTGCGAATGAAATTAGTGATCTTTCGCTTCCGCCAATTAAAGGCGTGTTCAGGAAAGCACTTTCTAAACCATAAATTCCTAAAATATCACTTGGAATTCTGCTTGCCGAATTTTTAAATTCATTGTATTCTGATGAAGTTAATTCGTAAACTCCTGTCACGTTAAAATGATTTTTTTCGGCTAGGTTAAAATGATAATTTAAAATATTACTTAACTGATATTCTACATTATCCTTAAAGAGAATACTGCCGCTTCCTTGTCCAGAATTCGCAATCCCTGCCAATGATTTAGAAGTATTAAATCCCATTCCTTTGTAATTCCATGATCTGCGACTGGCATTTAATTTATAGGTAAAACCCTTTGCTAGGTTGATATCCAAAAACATGTTCATGATGTCATTTCTATTGGACTCATTTGTATTGGTTTCATAAATATCAATAAGCGGATTTGGGGTTTCCTGAATACCGCCCGGCAAATGACGAAACGATCCATCATCATTATATATTCTTCCTAACGGAGATGTTGTAATGGCATTATTTAAAACATTTTCTATATTAGGTCTGTTGGTTTCAGAAAACTGAAGCGAAACATTCATTCCTATTTTCAGCCAATCTGTAATGCGCTGATCAACATTGACTCTCATGGCTACTTTTTCAAAATCAGAATTCGGAATTACTCCTGATGTATTGATGTAGTTAATGCTTGAAAAAATACTTGTTTTTTCTGTTCCCGAAGAAATACTCAAACTGTGATTGTTTGTTACTCCGGTTCGTAAAACTTCTTTTTCCCAGTCGATGTATTTTCCTGATTGAACAGATTCTAATTCAAGTGTTGAGAAAACCTGATTGTCTGGTCTGTAAACGCCACCATTGCTTGTTCTGTAGGCTTCTCTTTTTAGCTGTGCAAATTCTTCGCCGCTGTATAAGTCAAAGTTTCTGTTGATGGTCTGAACTCCTGAAAAACCATTATAGGAAATTTTCGCTTTTCCTGTTTTTCCTCTTTTTGTAGTGATTAAGATAACTCCGTTTGAGGCTCTTGCTCCGTAAATAGACTGTGCTGCAGCATCTTTTAAAATCTCAAGAGAAGCAATATCATTGGCATTGATATCATTGATACTTCCGATTACGATACCGTCGGCAATTACGATTGGTTCATTGCTTCCGTTGATCGATTTTTTTCCTCTAATTTGAATAGACGAAGAACTTCCCGGACCTCCATCATTTAAACTTACCTGAACTCCGGCTGCTTTTCCTCGAAGCATTTCTCCAACATCTGAAGTTGCTACTTTGATCATGTCTCCCGGTTTAACAGAAGCCACAGAACTGATTACATCACTTTTCTTCTTAGTACCGTAACCTACAACTACAATTTCGTCTAGTGCCTGCGAACTTTGTTTTAGAACTACTTTTAGGTTTTTCTTGTTTTCTGTATCCACGGCTGTTTCATCCATTCCAATAAAAGAAAATACAAGGATACTTTTTGGTGCAGTATTAATCGTGAAATTACCGTCGAAATCGGTTTGGGTTCCTTTGGTAGTTCCTTCAACATGTACATTTACTCCTGGTAATGGGAGTCCTGCATTGTCGACTACTTTTCCTGAAATGGTATTTTCCTGTGCGTTTACATTGAGAGCGAAACTCAACAGAAAAAACATTAAAATTAATCTTAGATAATTTCCACCTAGAAAAAGAATCTTTTCGGGTTTGTTGTTTTTCATTGTTAATTTTTTTGGTTAGTTAATTTATAAGTCATGTAATTATATCTGCAAAATTGACTAATAAACAAGATTACGTAGGGAGGAAGATATTCGTTTTTAGGGGTTCAAACGTGTTATTTTGAGAATTTTATATTATTTAAAGTCTTAAAAAACGTGATTCGTAATAATAAAAAACTTAAATAATTACGAGGGGCATAATTTTGATATTTAACCGCAAAGCACGCAAGGGAAAAAACGCAAAGTCCGCAAAAGTTTTTTTTGCCACTGATTTATAGGATTAAAAAGATTTTTGTTTCACGCAGATTATTTAGATTTTAGCAGATCTAGTTTTATCAAATAAAAAATCAGCTAGATCTGCAAAATCTGCGTGAGAAAAATTATTGCTAAAGATTATAATCTGTGGCTTAAAAAATTTAACCGCAAAGAACGCAAGGGAAAAGCGCAAAGTCCGCAAAGCTTATTAAACTTGCGGACTTTGCGTAAATCTTAGCGTGCGTTGCGGTTAATCCACCTGTGAACTTTTATATTCAGTGGGCGATAAATTATAGATTTTTTTAAATTCTTTACTAAAGTGCTTTCTATCATTAAATCCTACCATATAGGTTACCTCAGCGACCGAATAACTGGTTTTAGACAATAAACTGGCCGCTTTTTTAAGTCGCATATTTTTGATTAAACCTGCAACCGATTGATTGGTCAATGTCTGCACTTTTTTATAAAGAACGGTTCGGCTCATTCCGATTTCGTTTACCAAATCGTTTACATCAAAATCGGTATTGTCGAGATTGTCTTCAATAATCTGGGTCAGCTTTTTCAAAAATATACCTTCAGGAGTGTTTAGATTTTCTTCTTCTGAATTGGCAATAAAACCTTCGCCGTATTTCTGACGCATGATTTCTTTTGCTGATAATAAATTGGCAATCGTCAATTTTAATTCTTCAATGCTAAATGGTTTCGAAATATAGGCATCGGCACCAGTCGAAAGTCCTTCGATACGGTTTATGGTTGAAGATTTTGCCGTCAGCATAATTATCGGAATATGATTGGTATTGAGATTTGTTTTTAAAATATGACACAACTCAAAACCGTCCATTTCGGGCATCATGACATCGGTTACGATAAGATCCGGAATTTCTTTTTCCATAAATTCCAACGCTGCAGTACCACTTGCAAATTTCAACACTCTATAATCTGCATATAAAATATCATGAACAAAATACAATACTTCTTCATTATCATCAATTACCAAAACTGTTTTTTTACTGCTGTCTACTTCTTCTGGATATTCTTTTTCGTATAACTCAATTTCGGTTTTGACATCAGAAATTGGATTGGCATTTTCTTCTATTTTAACCGAATTTTCAACGATCTGTGACTTTTTAAAATGTTCTTTTCCTTTCTTTAATTGAATAGTAAAAATGGTGTTGAAATTCGGATCTTCTTCTGCTTGAACCTTAATTTCTCCATGATGCAGTTCTACAATACTTTTGCTCAAAGCCAAACCGATTCCGCTTCCTAAATTGGCACTTCCGCGATCATCAAGCTGGAAAAAGTTCTTAAAAATTTTCTTTTTTCGGTTATCCGGAATTCCAATTCCGTTGTCTTTTACTTTGATTTCAATAGAATCTGAATTGTCTTTTTGCTCAACCGCCAATGTAATTTTTCCACCTTTGCTCGTAAATTTAAAAGCATTTGAAAGCAGGTTGTAAATTACTTTCTCCATTTGGTTTTTATCAAAATAAATTAGTGCTGTATTGATGTTAAGAACGAATTTATAATCTATTTTTTTCTCAACGGCAATGCCGCGGAATGATTCGTAAATATCAAAACAAAATGAAACAATATCCTGCTGTTCGCAATAGATTTTCATGCTTCCTTTTTCGGCTTTTCTAAAATCCATTAATTCATTGACCAGTTTTAATAATCGGTCAGAATTGTTTTTAATGGTTTTTAGTTTATGTTCGAGATTCGAATTCTTTTCAGCACTGCTCAAAAGTTCCTCAACTGGTCCGCTTATTAAAGTTAAAGGCGTTCTGATTTCGTGCGAAACATTGGTAAAGAAATCTAATTTCATTTTATACAATTCTTCCTGCCTTTGTTTTTCTACCTGATCCAGATAATACGCTTGTTTTAGTAATTCTCTGTTTCTCAAAAAACGGAATAATAGAATTGTAACGCCAGCTAACAAAGCGAGATAAAATAAATATGCCCACCACGTTTTCCACCAAGGGGGCAGCATAATAATCTTTAAGGTTTTAATCGTCGGATTCCATTCTCCTCCTCCATTTGAGGTTTTGATTTTCAGTGTATAAGTTCCCGAATTTAAATTGGTCAAATTGATATAATGCTGCGAACCTATTACATGCCATTCGTCTTTATTGAACGAACTTTCGAGTTTATAAGCGTATTCATTTTTTTCTGGCGAAATAAAATTCATCGCACTAAATTCGAGTCCGATGTAACCTTGATCGTGTTTTAAAGTGATTTCAGAAGTTTCACTGATACGTTTTTCCATTGAAACCTCTTTGTTTCCGGGTCTGATTTCTTCGTTGTTGACGATAAGTTTCGTGAGGACAATCGGCGATTTGTCTTCGGTTTTGATCAATTTGGAAGAATTGAAAACAATTAAGCCGTTGGAACAGCCAAAAACCAACTCTTTTGGATTGAGTCTGGCTGCACAATTGTTTGAAAACTGTTTTACTTTTAAACCGTCTTTTGAAGAAAAAGAAGTGATTTCAAAATCTTTAATATTTAAAACTGGTTTTACATTTTTGGTTCTAATTTTATACAGCAGACTATTATCGCTGATCCAGATATTTCCTTCTGCATCTTCTGAAATACTCTTGATGGTTTCATCCGTAAAACCCATCGAACGGTTGATTTCGAAGAAACGTCCTTTCTTTTCGTCAAAAATATTGATACCTCCGCTTTCGGCACCAATCCAGAATCGACCTTTGGAATCGGTAAACATTACGGTTAGGCTGTTATTAGAAAGTCCGCTTTTTGGTCCGGCTTTAAAAACTCTCGTAACTTGTTTTAATTTTTTATCAAAATAATTCAGACCGTACTGCGTTGCGATCCAGAGTCCATCATTTCTGTTTTCTATAGAAGTTATGAAGTTATCGCTCAATGAGTTTGTAGAACCATCGGCCATGTAAATTTCGACCGTTCCGTCTGGCATTACTTTTTTGAGTCCGTTGCCGTTGGTTCCAACCCACAAATCGCCGTTATCAATTAATAAAGATGTAATTGGACGTTCTCGTTCCTTGGAATCCTTCCGCGAAAGCGAAATAAACTGAAACGATTTGCTGTTTTTATTGAATTTGAACAATCCGTTGAAAGTCCCGCAGAACAAATTTTGCTCGTTCTGATTCACCAAAGCGGTAATCATATTCACACTTTTGTCAAAATCGTAACCTTCGATTTGATACGAAGCATTTGTATTATTTTTAAAATCAAGATAATTCAAACCGCCTCCGTTTGTTCCCACCCAAACCGAACCGTCATTTTCTCTTGCAACCGCATTTACAAAAGCGGTGTTGAGTCCGAAATTAGGTTTTACGACTTCTCTTATATTGGTAAAATTGGTATTGGTTTTCTGAAAGAAGTTGACGCCACCACCATTTGTTCCGATCCAAATATCGTTATGACGGTCTTTTAGAAAACATTTTACATCATCATCTGAAAGGCTGTAACTCTGCAGCGGATTGTGTCCGTATTTAGTAAATTCGTTTCGGTCTTTTTTGTAAACACACAAACCATTTTTGGTGGCAAACCAAATGGTATTATTATCAACAGCTGCAATATCGTTTACCCAATTGGAAGATAAATTGGTTTTTCCAGATGAATTAACCAAGTAATTTTTAACGCTGTTTTTATCTACATCAAATTTAAAAACACCATTGGCTTCGGTGGCAAACCACAAATCGCCGTTTTTCTCTTTAATGACTTTCCAGACTTTCGATTTTAACAGTGCTTCGTTTTCTGCTAATGCTTTTGGAAGCGCTTTTTTTGAACCGTTTTTTGGATCAAAACATTCTAATCCTTTTGAAGTTCCCACCAAAACGCCATAATGTTTATCATAAAACAAAGACAAAACCCTGCTTTTTCTAAATGGTGAATTGTGGTCGTTTGAGATTTCTTCTAGTACATATTTCTGTTTATTGAGACGTTTGATACCACCAAAAGTTCCGATCCAGATTCGGTTTTCTTCATCCTGAATTATGGACGAAATATAGTTTCGTCCGCCTTTTATTTTCTGAATGTCAACACGCAGAAAGCTTCTTTCGTTTTTATTAAAGAGATTCAGACCGTTGTTGGTTCCAATCCAAAGCTGTTTTTCGTTGTCTTCTAAAATTACATTAACATGATTGTTGCTGATACTGTTAAGAATGTCTTTGTTGTAAACATATCGCAAAAAATCATAACCATCGTAACTGATTAATCCGTTTGCAGTTCCAATCCAGATAAATCCTTTCTGGGTTTGATGGATACTAGAAATCATACTCTGCGAAAAACTCACATCGTAATCAATATGATCAAAATACAAATCGGATCGCTGCGCTTTTGCGTCGAAAGAAATCGAAAGAAATACAATTAAACTTAAAAAGTAGATTCTGATATACTGCATAAACGAAATTTAATAAAACCCGAATGATTTAATTACAATAAACCTATGAAAAAAATCAATCGAATGGATTGCAAAATAAGCTTATTGCAAAAATTAGAAGGAGTTGTTTTTCCTTTTTAAGGGGTACAGATGTACTTTTTGGATTGTTTTTTTATTGAATTTCCTTTTTTGTTATCCCTAGAAGTGCGTCAAAGCCTGCTGCTTGTCATCCCCAGGAACGAGGGATCTTCGCGAGTAACTCTACAAAGATTGACAATAAATGCAACGTAAACTCGTCAATCAAAAAAGTCATTTTTTGTCATCCCGAGGAACGAGGGATCTTCGCAAGTAACTCCACAAAGATTGACAATAAACGCAAAGCAAACTCGTCCATCAAAAAGGCCCCCGTTTTGTCATCCCGAGGAATGAGGGATCTTCGCAAGTAGCTCCACAAAGATTGACAATAAACGTAACGTAAACTCGTCAATCAAAAAAAGTCTCCAAAAAAGCCAACGTTTGTCATCCCGAGGAACGAGGGATCTTCGCAAGTAACTCCACAAAGTAATTACACAATACAAATCATAAAACTATGAAATATTAAAAAAGAAAGAAAGAAAAAACTTTCTTTTTGTATTCGGTTTTCAAATAAAATAACTACTTTGGCTAAATGCAATTATCAGAAGGCTATCACACCTATTATATTTACATTATCACAAATAAATACAAAACTGTATTTTATACTGGAGTAACTAATAATTTGAAACTCCGTTTAAGTCAGCATGAAGAAAACATCGGTAATAAAAGTAAAACTTTTACTTCGAAATATAATGTAAAGTTTCTTTTATACTATGAAAAGTTTACTTGGATACAGGAAGCAATTATACGTGAAAAAGAAATAAAAGGGTGGACTAGAGATAAAAAACTAAAATTGATTAAAACTATTAATCCTGATTTGGATTTTTTGAATAACTTATTTTCTTAAGACCGGTATATTACTTTGTGGAGCTGCTTGCGAAGATCCCTCGTTCCTCGGGATGACAAACAGTGCTTGTTCCAATCGGAACGCTTACGCCAACGAAGGCTTTAAGGTGTTTTGTTATCAATCTTTGTGGAGCTACTTGCGAAGATCCCTCGTTCCTCGGGATGACAAACAGTGCTTGTTCCAATCGGGACGCTTACGCCAACGAGGGCTTTAAGGTGTTTTGTTATCAATCTTTGTGGAGCTGCTTGCGAAGATCCCTCGTTCCTCGGGATGACAAACAGTGCTTGTTTCAATCGGGACGCTTACGCCAACGAGGGCTTTAAGGTGTTTTGTTATCAATCTTTGTGGAGCTGCTTGCGAAGATCCCTCGTTCCTCGGGATGACAAACAGTGCTTGTTCCAATCGGGACGCTTACGCCAACGAATGCTTTAAGGTGTTTTGTTATCAATCTTTGTGGAGCTGCTTGCGAAGATCCCTCGTTCCTCGGGATGACAAACAATGGGTTGTTTCGTCTAGAAAAAACAAAAACCTCCAAAAATCAAAAATTGATCATGAAGGCTTTTGGGGGATTTTAGAGATTAGATTCTGTTTTTCTAATCTTATATTTTAAGTGTTACATCGAAATAATTACGAACTCACTTCTTCTGTTTTTTAAGTGTTCTTCTTCAGAACATTTTACACCGTCTTTACATCTGTTCAGCAGTTTGCTTTCGCCATAACCTTTTCCTCTTAATCGGTCAGCAGCGATGCCTTTTTCTACCAGCCATGACATAATAGATTTGGCTCTTTTATCTGATAAAACTAAATTTGATTTTGCTGATGATCTACTGTCGGTATGCGAACGGATATCGATTTTCATTTTTGGATATTCCTGCATAGCTTCGAGAATTTTCTGTAACTCTACTGCAGCTGCGTCTGTAATATTCCATTTTCCTAAATCGAAATAAATCATCGAGATGTTCAATACTTTTCCTAAGTCTGTACCGATTTTGATTTTCTTTACTTCTGCAAGTGGAAGCGCGGCAATTACAGCGATTTTTTCTTTTTCTAAAACAAAATCCAGTTTATTATCTAAACCATAAGCAATCGCAACTGGATTTTCTTTTGATGGATATTGTTTTCTTTCGACTTTGATAAAGTAGTTTTTACTGCAGTTTACTTTAAAACTATACGTTCCATCGGCAGCAGTTGTCACTTCTCCTAAAGACTGTTTGTTTTCGTCAAGCAGCGTTACTTTGGCGCCTTCTATGGCTTCGTTGGCTTTGCTGTCTAAAATAGTTCCGGTAAGCGTTCTTTCGCATACCATTTTTTTAGTTTCAATGAATTTGTAAATATCATCGCTTCCTAATCCGCCTTTTTTGTTTGACGAAAAATAGCCTTTGCGGTTATTGCTGTCAATGATGAAAGCGAAATCATCGAATTTAGTATTTACAGGTTCACCGATATTTTGTACTTGATCAAAAGTTCCGTCATCAAGAATTTTAGAAACAAAAATATCCAATCCGCCAAGTCCAGGTCTTCCGTCGGTTGCAAAATACAATTCGTTGTCACCTGAAATAAATGGGAACGTTTCTCTTCCTTCTGTATTAATACCGCGCCCTAGATTTTCTGGTTTTCCGAAAGTTCCGTCTGCATTAATCGTAACACTGAAAAGATCCGATTGTCCTAATGTTCCCGGCATATCAGAAGAAAAATACAATTTCTTTTCGTCTGTACTCAAAGCTGGATGCGCTGTACTATAACTGTCACTATTAAAAGGCAATTCTTTAATATTAGACCATTTTCCTTCTACAAGTTCGGCTTTGTATAATTTTAGAAGTGTAATGTTCTTTTCGTCTTTTCCTCTTTTTCCGTCCAAAAAGTTGTTTCGGGTAAAGTACATTGTTTTTCCGTCTTTGGTAAAAACAGGAGTCGACTCGTTAAATTTAGAATTGATTTCGTTGTTTAAAAGTTTAATAGTTTTCGGACTTCCATCAGGCTTTAACTCAGCAATGTATAAATTGGTAAAGTTTCTATTGGTCCACTTAAAAGTTTTTCCTTCTTTTTTGCCGATTTGTCTGGCTGAACTAAAAACTAAATCAGTACCTAAAAATGCGCTTCCGAAATCTGAATTTTCAGAATTGATATTAGATAATGAGATTTCAAATCTTCCAGAATTCAGTTTAATTTGTTCTAAGTAATTTTTGTTCTTTTCAAACAAAACACCTCTGCTGTCTGAACCTGCTTTTTTATTAAATTGATCCAAAATCTGATCTGCTTTTTTATAGTCTCCCAATGTTTTTAGAGACTGTGCATATCGGTAAAAATATTCTGTTTCCTGTTGCGGATTTACAGCAAAAAGTTTTTGGTACCAGCCCGCCGCTTTTGCCAATTCGGCATTAAAATAATAAGCGTTTCCTAATCTCTGAAACATTTTTTCGTCTTCGAAACCTTTAGAAGCAAGCTTTTCATAAATCGCAATGGCATTCGCGTAAGCGTAATTATTGTATTCTTTTTCGGCTTTTTCGAGAAGGGCATTTTGTGCTATTCCGCTAAAAAAGAAGAAAGACAAAAAAATCGTATATAGTATTTTTTTAAAATTCATAATTAGAAGAATCTTGGTGATGTTATACGGTTGTAATTATTCATGAATTCAAAACGAAGGAAAATCTCGTGCGATCCTGAATTGTAATTGTTCAATTTGGTTGTTTCGCGATCGTAAGCGTATCCGATGTACATGCTTTTATTGATCTGAAATCCAGCCATGGCACTTAAAGCGGCACTCCATCTGTATGAAAGTCCTGCAGTGAATTTTTCATTAAACAAAAAGTTTGCAGAAACGTCAACTTGAAGTGGTGAACCGTCTACCATTTTAGCTAAAACTGCCGGCTTGAACTGAATCATTTCGTAACGATCCAAATTAAAAACATAACCTGCGATTAAATAATAATTGATAAGTTCTTTGTAAATCGCAGTATCATTATCATCATAACGGCTTGTCTGGATGAAGTTAGGAACAGACAAACCAACATAACCTTTGTCTGAATGCCAGTAAACCCCAGCTCCTACGTTTGGTGTGAATTTGTTTCTAAAGTCTGAAAACTGAGGATCTCCTTGATGTTCTGGCGTCAATTTATTAGGATCAAGGTTGAAGATATTTCCAGATCCTTTGATACCAAAAGACAATTTTGCTTCTGCTGATGTTTGAATCGAATACGAGAAATCTACCGAAATGTTATTCTCTGTTGTTGGGCCAATTTTGTCATTTACTAATGAAAAACCCAATCCGATGTTTTTGTTATTTAAAGGGGTATTTAATGACAAGGTGCTTGTTTCTGGCGCTCCGTCAAGTCCAACCCATTGTGTACGATACAATCCGAAAATGCTCATTACGCCTCTTGAACCAGCGTAAGCAGGATTTATATTGATGGTATTGTACATATATTGTGTAAACTGTGCATCCTGCTGGGCAAAACTGACTGCAGAACAAAACAATAAAACTAAAGCTAATTTTTTCATTTATATAGTTTTTAAAATAATGGCTTAACCTATGGCTAAGCCATTATTATTAGTTTGGAAATATTATTTAGTCAGGTATAAATAACCCGCTTTTTGTTGAGGCTTAGACTGATTGTCTTTGTATCTCAAAATGTAATAATAAGTTCCTTCCGGCAATCCGTTTGATTCTTTTACAGTTGTTCTTCCTTCTGAGTAGCCTTTGAAAACTACGTCGTTGTTGTTGTAATGATCTCTTTCGAAAACCAAAACTCCCCATCTGTTAAAAATCTGAACCGTATTGTTTGGATAACATTCTATACCTCGGATGTAAAATCTCTCGTTCATATTGTCTCCGTTTAGAGAAACTGCATTAAAGATTTTGATATCACAACCGTTAAATTCAATTATTGTAGGATTATCTCCTGCTGCATTCTCGGCATCTGATTTGTCGTCTACGATAATGCCGCTTTGCGAAGCCGCTGTAACAGTTGACTGATTGCTTACCATTCCTGCATTAATATCTGCTTGTGTCAGCGTGTATGTTGCCGTAAATGTTGTACTGTCACTTGCTCCAACTGCTAAATTAATTGGACCTCCACTCAGAATAACTCCTGGTAAAAGATCAGAAATTGTGATGTTTTGAAGATCTACATTTCCTGTATTTGTTACCGTGAAAGTGTACGTTAAAGTCTCTCCTGCTTCTATTGCACCATTTCTATTATTGTCATCAGAAGTCACCTTCATTACTAATGAAATTGCAGGTACTTCAACAAAAATGTGAACCGTAGCTGTACTGCAGTTATTGCTGTTTGCTTTTTCGCAGATTTGATACGTCAACGTGTGACTTCCTCCTTTTGTTCCTGGAGCAACATCTATTGTTCCGTCGGCATTCAAGGTAATTCCAGCAGGGAAATTGTTTCCAGTTAAAATAACATCTTCTGGATTTACTGGTACACCGTTTAATTTATCATTGTCTAAAACATTGATTACTTCTAATGAACCATTGATTCCGTCTGCTTTTGCAATGTCATCATCATTTCCTGCTTCGATTCCGTATTGAGGTTTTGCATTACAACCTGAAGCTGCCGTTGGATAATTTACTGTTACCGATTGTGTCGGGTTTAAAGTAAACTGCATTGTTACTGCTGGTCTTGTTAATTCGAAACCGTCAGCGCTTTCTATCCATTGTCCGTTTGTTAATACCCATCCTGGCCAATCTGTTGGACGATTATTTCCATCAACTATCATTCCCGGCCATAATACATTACCGTTTAATGGCATATTGGTTTGTGTTGCTACTACTTTGTTAGCACTGTCAATCCAATTGATTGTTAATGATCCTGTCGGCGTAAAGTTGTCTGGAGTTACAGTGTACGAAACATACGCTGCATTGTTAGAACAGTAACTTTCTGCTTTTATCGTCATTGTTGGTGCTACTACTGTAACCGTAACAGTTGCTGAAGTACAGTTTCCTGAATTGGCTTTTTCGCAGATTTCATACGTTAATGTATAAGTTCCTGCTGGCGCATTTGGAATCAATTCTACTGTTCCGTCTGGTTGAAGCGTTAATACATTATTAGGATCTGGAGTTAGCACATTCAAATTAACATCTGAAATTACTAATGGCGTGTTGTCTAAAGTATCGTTTGTTAAAACATTGATTACTTTAACCACTTCATTAATACCTACAACTGATCCTATTTCGTCTTTAACGGCAACAAGATTTCTCTTAATTACTGGAATCGTTATTGTTGCTGGTGTAGCATCTACAGCTCCATTATTATCTGTTGCTGTAAAAGTGAATGAATCGTTTCCTGAAAATGCTCCGCTTGGATCATATGTCAACATTCCTGCTTCTGCTGGTGTCAAGATTTGATTCACCGCTACTGGATTCCCTGCTAATGCTAAAACGCCTTGAGAAGGTAATGTTAATACAATATAATTTACAATTGTTCCGTCTGTATCAGAAGCTGTTAAAGCATTGATTGCCGTTGCTCCTGCACTTGATGGAATACCGCTATTTGTATCATCATTTGCTGTTGGTGCATTATTTCCAACTGGAATTGTGATTGTTGCTGGTGCTGAATCAAGTCCCAAATTATCAGTTGCAATAAAAGTAAACTGATCATTTCCTGTAAATGAACCGCTTGGATCATAAGTAAGCATTGCTGCTTCT
This sequence comes from Flavobacterium artemisiae, assembly GCF_042678225.1. Classification (NCBI taxonomy): domain Bacteria; kingdom Pseudomonadati; phylum Bacteroidota; class Flavobacteriia; order Flavobacteriales; family Flavobacteriaceae; genus Flavobacterium; species Flavobacterium artemisiae. Next base: position 27,689 of record NZ_JBHUDZ010000004.1, read on the forward strand.
GCAGGTGTTAAGATTTGATTTACTGTTACTGCTGTTCCGTTTAAGGCTAAAACACCTTGAGAAGGAAGTGTTATAATAGTATAATTTGCAATTGTTCCGTCAACATCTGATGCTGTAAGCGCATTGATTGCAGTAGCATTTGCGATTGATGGAATACTTCCGTTTGTATCATTGTTTGTAATCGGTGCATCGTTCACCGCATTCACAGTAACTAAAATATTAGCTGTCGCTGTTAATGTTCCATCTGTAATCACATAAGGAATACTTACTGCTGTTGCTGAATTAAAGTTCGCATCCGGTGTGAAAGTAATCACTCCTAAAACTGAGATATTTACTGTTCCGTTTGAAACTGTAATTGACTGAACTCCGCCTGTTACAGCTGTTCCGTTGATAGAAACTAAACTGATCGCATCTCCGTCAACATCACTGTCGTTGCTTAACGGTGTAAGGTTTACCGTGTTGTCTTCGTTTACAGAATACGTATCGTTTACTGCTGTCGGCGCATCGTTCACCGCATTCACAGTAACTAAAATATTAGCTGTTGCTGTTAATGTTCCGTCTGTAATCACATAAGGAATACTTACTGCTGTTGCTGAATTAAAGTTCGCATCCGGCGTGAAAGTAATCACTCCTAAAGCTGAGATATTTACTGTTCCGTTTGAAACTGTAATAGATTGAACTCCGCCTGTTACAGCTGTTCCGTTGATAGAAACTAAACTGATCGCATCTCCATCAACATCACTGTCGTTGCTCAACGGTGTAAGGGTTACAGTGTTGTCTTCGTTTACAGAATACGTATCGTTTACTGCTGTCGGTGCATCGTTTACAGGAGTAACCGTAATAGTTACTGTTGCTGTATTACTGTCTGCTGTTCCGTCATTGGCTTTGTAAGTAAAACTGTCAGATAACGTTTCGCTTCCATTATGCGTGTACGTGAAAGATCCGTCAGCGTTTAAAGTCAATGTTCCGTTTGCAGGACCTGAAACTAAAACTGCTGTCAAGGCATTGTTCTCTGCATCAGAATCATTTCCTAAAACACCCGGTGCATTGATATTCAATGTACCACCTTCGGCAACTGTGTAAGCATCATTTGAAGCAATCGGCGCATCATTTACAGGAGTAACTGTAATAGTTACTGTTGCTGTGTTACTGTCTGTTGTTCCATCATTTGCTTTGTAGGTAAAACTGTCTGTTGTCGTTTCGCTTCCATCATGCGTATATGTGAACGTTCCATTTGAATTTAATGTCAGGGTTCCGTGTGATGGACCCGAAACTAAAATTGCTGTAAGCGAATTGTTCTCTGCATCTGTATCGTTTGACAATATACTGTTTGCTGCAGTAACTGTAAGTGTTCCTCCCTCCGCAACTGTATAAGAATCATTTGAAGCAATCGGTGCATCGTTTACAGGAGTAACCGTAATAGTTACTGTTGCGATGTTGCTGTCTGCTGTTCCGTCATTAGCTTTATAAGTAAAACTGTCAGATAATGTTTCGCTTCCGTTATGAGTGTACGTGAAAGATCCGTCTGCGTTTAAAGTCAATGTCCCGTTTGATGGTCCTGAAACTAAAACTGCTGTCAAGGCATTGTTCTCTGCATCAGAATCGTTCCCTAAAATTCCAGGCGCATTGATATTTAATGTTCCACCCTCAGCAACTGTATACGAATCATTTGAAGCAACAGGCGCATCATTTACAGGAGTAACCGTAATAGTTACTGTTGCTGTGTTGCTGTCTGCTGTTCCATCGTTTGCTTTGTAGGTAAAGCTGTCTGTTGTAGTTTCGCTTCCATCATGGATATATGTGAAAGATCCGTCAGCGTTTAAAGTCAAAGTTCCGTGTGAAGGTCCTGTAACCAAAACTGTTGTCAAGGCATTGTTCTCTGCATCAGAATCATTTCCTAAAATACCCGGTGCATTGATATTCAATGTTCCTCCTTCAGCAACTGTGTAAGCATCATTTGAAGCAACAGGCTCATCATTTACAGGAGTAACCGTAATAGTTACAGTTGCTGTATTGCTGTCTGCTGTTCCGTCATTAGCTTTATAAGTAAAACTGTCAGATAACGTTTCGCTTCCATTATGCGTGTACGTGAAAGATCCGTCAGCATTTAAAGTCAAAGTTCCATTTGCAGGACCTGAAACCAAAACGGCTGTCAAAGCATTGTTCTCTGCATCAGAATCATTTCCTAAAATACCCGGTGCATTGATATTCAATGTTCCTCCTTCAGCAACTGTGTAAGAATCATTTGAAGCAACAGGCGCATCATTTACAGGAGTAACCGTAATGGTTACTGTTGCTGTGTTGCTGTCTGCTGTTCCGTCGTTTGCCTTGTAAGTAAAACTATCAGATAAGGTTTCACTTCCATTATGGATATATGTGAAAGATCCATCAGCATTTAAAGTCAATGTTCCGTTTGAAGGACCTGAAACTAAAACTGCTGTCAAGGCATTGTTCTCTGCATCAGAATCGTTTCCTAAAACGCCTGGTGCATTGATATTCAATGTTCCGCCTTCGGCAACTGTATAAGAATCATTTGAAGCAACAGGTGCATCGTTTACAGGAGTAACCGTAATAGTTACT
>NZ_JBHUDZ010000005.1:0-94504 GCF_042678225.1 Flavobacterium artemisiae
ACGACCTTAAGGTGGTTATTGCGGCGGGGCTCACCTCTTCCCATTCCGAACAGAGAAGTTAAGCCCGCCTGCGCAGATGGTACTGCAGTTTTGTGGGAGAGTATGTCGTCGCCTTTCTTTTGAAAACCCTGTTTCTAACGAAACGGGGTTTTTTGTTTTGTACCTTTTTGGGAATATATTTTTTTTTGAAAATGAAAACCTCATGAGTAAAGGAAATTAACAGACATTTTAATGCATGTTACATAACCAATATACTTTTTATTAAATTTTCTATAACATAAAAATTGTCGCTACAAAGTGATAAGTTGTTCATAATGAAATCTTTTGGCTAATCGCCATAATTAGGATTCTATTTTTTTCTATTCATCGAATTACATCCCTTTTTTTAATGTTTCGAAATACATCTTACAGATGTTAATGTAATTGATTTCAATGTTAGTTATTTATGGTCTGTAAAATTATTTTTAAAGTAGTAATCATTTCATCTTTTTTATTAAATAAATAATTAGAAGTTTTATTTTATGCTATAGTAAAATCATTATTTATAGTGATGTGTAAGTTTTTCATCGAACATATTTTTGCCATTTATTACGAGCTTAAATATATATTTAATGAAAGATTTTATAAAAGCATTTGAAAGAGCAACTAAAGTTATTTTTATTTTTTTTCTTTTTACCAGAGTATTTATCTCTCATGGTCAAAACAAGACCATTGTAGTTTCTAAAACTAATTTGCAGGAATCAAGAGAAAAAGGAATAATTACTACAGAAAAAGAAAAATCTATATCTAAATTCCTAGTTAATTTCAATGAAAAAACCTCGAAAACGCTTAAAAAGCTTGTTGATGTTGTACCTCCTTCTTTAACTTGCCCTTCTAATAAACAACTGCCTTGCGGAAGTTTAGTACCTAATTATTTAGACGAATTAATTGTTACTGATGATTCTGGTGGGGATATATTTCTAACACAATCAACTGGTGGTACTAAGTTTTATGACGGTATGACTATCGTATTTACGGCTAAAGATGAAACTGGAAATGAAAGTACTTGTTCAATAGTTATTACGGCATTGTCTCCCGACATTACGCCGCCAACATTTAACTGCCCAACAAATCTTACTTTAAATTGTGGGGATGTATTACCAAACTATGCCACTAATCCCATGATGAATTTACAAGACGACTGTAGTAATTCTGTTTCTTGGGAAATGACGCCTGCTCCAGGAACCCCTTTCTATAATGGTATTCCAGTTCAGATTAAATATACAGATCCATCTGGAAATTTTTCTTTTTGTAATTTTAATGTAACACAAGCAATCCCTGATAATATTCCACCCACTTTAACTTGTCCAGGTAATCAAATTCAAAACTGCGGGTCTCTTTTAGCAGATTATAGAACTTTAGTTACGGGATATGATAACTGTTTGGGCAATTTAACCGTTTCTCAAAGCCCTGTTCCTGGGACTGTTTTTATTGCTGGTATGACGGTAGTTTTGACGGTGAAAGATGTTTCTAATAATACTTCAACTTGTACATTTATAGTAAATGCTTCAGCAGATACAACTAAACCTTTTTTAAATTGCCTTGGTAACCAGATACTTTCCTGTGGTGCTGTTTTGCCGAATTATGCTGCAATGGCTACCACAACTGATAATTGCGACAGCTCTCCTGTAATTACGCAGAGTCCGTCTGCAGGCTCAGCTTTTACCTCTGGAATGACCGTAACGCTTACCGCAAAAGATGCTTCTAACAATACATCAACTTGTAGCTTTATTGTAAACGTTTCGTCTGATACGACAAAACCTATAATAACTAACTGTCCGGGTAGTCAGGCTTTAGCAATTGGGGGTGCTATTCCTGATTATTCGGGCTTAATAACGGTAACAGATAATTGTGATACAAGTCCAACTGTAACTCAAACTCCTACGGCGGGAACTCCTTTTACAGCTGGAGTTAATGTAGTATTGACGGCAAAAGATATTTCGGGAAACACAGCATCTTGCAGCTTTTTCCTCAATGCTTTGGGAGGGGATCTTCCTCCCGCATTAACTTGTCCATCCAATATGGAATTATATGCAAATTCAACATTGCCTAATTATGTTTCTTACTTAACTGCTTTGAGTGATGATATTACAGATGGTTTTGATCTAATTTTTACACAAACACCACCGCAAGGAACACTTTTTACAGCAGATACTAATGTTACTATTACTGCTAAGGATGCTTCTGGAAATTCAAATTCCTGTACATTTTTAGTAAAGTTAAAAACGTATACGGAAGATATAGACTGTAAAACAACTTCTATTAATATTAATAATTTATATGGAGCTAACGGATTTTCTATTTATGGAGAAGTCTTAAGTAGAGAAGCAGGTTTTAGTGTTAATACTGCAGGAGATATCAATGGAGATGGTATCAACGATTTAATTATAGGTGCCCCAGGTGCTTATGACTCTTGGTATGGGAAAGCTAAAGTTTACAAAGCAATTTCTGGAGCGGCTTATGTAGTTTTTGGAAAAAAATCGGGTTTCTCTCCCAATATCGACTTGGGACTGCTGAATGGTACTAATGGTTTTGTGATTAGAAATGATATCCCTTCATCAAATTTTCCGGTGACAGGTTACGATGTAAGCGGTGCGGGCGACATTAATGGAGATGGAATTGGAGATTTTATGTTGAGTGATCCCTACAGACATTCTTCTTATGGAACAGAAGTCGGACATACTTATATTATTTTTGGTAAAAATGGAGGTTATCCAGCGGAATTAAAAATATCAGATCTTAACGGTTCTAGTGGTTTTACTTTTATAGGAAATGAAAATTTTGGCAATCCGGGAATTAGCATAGATGGCATTGGAGATGTTAATTCTGATGGTTTTCAAGATATTGCCATTATTAGCGGAGGATCTGGTGCTGTAGATGGTAAATGTTATGTAATATATGGAAAAGCAAATGGATTTCCGGCTATTCTACGACCTTTTGAGCTAAATGGTGCAAATGGTTTTACAATACAAGGAAACGCTGCAATTGGAAAAATAGGAACTACTGTAGCGGGATTGGGTGATGTGAATGGTGACGGAATTTCCGATATTGGCATGGGCAGTTATAATAATTCAGGTCAGGTGAGAAAATTTATAGTTTTTGGTCGATCGAGTAATTTTCCAACTAACTTTAATATTTCGAACCTAAATGGAACTAACGGTTTTATAATAGAAAACACAGCGGATCCTTTAATCCCATTTGATGGTGTTGCAAAGGCAGGCGATTTGAATAATGATGGAATAAATGATATCGCAATAACAGGAAACCATATTATATTTGGAGCAGCTTCATTCCCAGCAGTTTTCGATTTGAAAAACCTAAATGGAACAAATGGTTTTAAAATTAACAATATTGGCAGTCAGTCTTATTTTGGATATGCTGGAGATTTTAACGGAGATCATATAGATGATTATTTTGTACAAACAATCGGTGCAACTTATTTATTTTTTGGAAAGAAAAGCTGGACAGCTACAATTAATGGAACTACAGCACATAATTTTAGGATTAACTCTGAAATGTTTTATCACTATAGTGCTAGTTACGCTGGAGATATAAATAATGACGGCATCGGCGATCTGATTATCGGAAATCCATATGATGCCAGTCATAGCAACTTTAAAGTAAATTATAATCCAGGAAAAGCATATGTTGTTTTTGGTAAAAAGACTGCAGATACAGAAAAACCAGTTATAAACAATTGTCCTACAGATCAGAAATTAAATATTGGGGATTTAATTCCTAACTATACCTCTATGATTACGGTCACAGATAATTGTGATACTAAACCTGTAATTTCCCAGTCACCAGTAGCGGGTTCTGTATTTGACGGCACTACGCAAGAAATAATTTTAAAAGCAGTTGATGCCAGCGGGAATACTTCGGAATGTAAATTCAAAATAGAATTGATGATTACTGCAAATCCCGTAATTATTTGCCCTATAGATCAAGAATTATATGCCAATTCATTTTTACCCAATTATGTGCCTTTTTTAGAAGATGTCGACGATGATGTCACACCAAGTTATCAATTGACCTTTACACAGACACCGCCTGCAGGAACATTATTTACAACTGATACAAATGTTACAATTACCGTTAAAGATAAATCTGGAAACGAGAGCTCCTGTACTTTTTTAGTTAAATTAAAAACTAAAACTTTTGATTTAGATTGTAATACAACTGAAATTGATGCAGCAGAATTAAATGGAAGCAACGGTGTAATCCTTTACGGAGAAAAGGGAGGCAAAAGAGCTGGTTTTGCTACAAGTAACGCAGGAGATATTAATGGAGATGGAATTCTAGACTTTCTCGTAGGTGCAAAAGATGAAGGATGTTATGTTGTTTTTGGAACCACAGCAGGATTTCCGCCTAATATTAACTTAGGAAAACTAAATGGAAACGACGGCTTCAAAATTTTTGATGATGCAGTTACAGCGCCTTCAGAATTTGCTTACGATGTCAGCGCTACAGGAGATATAAACGGAGATGGTATTGACGATTTAATGTTGAGTGACCGTCAGAAACAAAATGCTGGCAAATATTATGCAGGATCAATCTATATCATTTACGGGAAAAAAAGCGCTTTTTCTCGCAATTTCCAATTTCGGCTTTAGATGGAAATAACGGATTTAAAATTCTCGGAGACACTAAAGATGAAGCTATTGGAACAGCTTTAATTAATATTGGCGATTTCAATAATGATTCACACAGCGATATTGCAATTTTATCGGCTAATGAGGGAGCAGGAGGAATCAAAAAAGGTTATGTGATTTTTGGACGTAGTTCTAATTTTCCGGCTTCCATTACAATTGACCAGCTTATCACTTCTTCTTCATTTATAATTGAAGGTGATGTTGGACAAACAATAGATGCACCTGGCGATATCAACGGTGACGGAATAGCAGATTTAATTTTTTCAGGCGATTTTACGAAATACCGTTATGTGGTTTTTGGATCGTCAGGATTTCCATTAAAATTGAATACAACCGATTTAAACGGATCCAATGGTTTTAGAATTGAAAACTCTGTAACGACGCTCAATACAAGCCAATACTATCAGGTTAAGGCAATAGGAGATATAAACGGAGACTCTTTTAAAGATTTGGCTGTTGATGGTTATGTATTATTTGGAAGATCTTCATTTTCAGCCACAATTGATCTAAAAGATTTAAACGGAACAAATGGTTTTAAAATAGACGATTTCACGTTGGATTATTTGCATTCTTACAGTAAATATGGTGATTTTAATGCAGATGGTTTGGATGATATAGCTATGGTACATCTAAATGATATTTATATTATTTATGGTAAAAAACTTGGAATTCTAGTATAAAAATTAAAGACTTAACTAGTGCAGAAGCATTAAAAATTAAAATCCGTTATGCCTCAAAATACAGTATCAGTTATTTAAATGATGTAAATAATGATGGTATTGATGATGTTTTAATTGGAAGTAGTACGACTGTTTATACATCTGATCCCAATGAAGATGCTGGAATCTCGTATTTAATTTTCGGAAGTAAATATACCGATCTAACCCCGCCGGTAATTGCGAATTGTCCTCCAAATCAGGTTTTAAATTTAGGAGATTTAATTCCAGATTACACTACGACTGTTACAGTTACAGATAATTGTGATCTGGCGCCAAAAATTACGCAAACGCTAGTGACTGGCTCAGTTTATGACGGAAAAGATGTTGAAGTTATAATAACAGCAGCAGATGCATCAGGAAATACTTCTGATTGCAAGTTCATTATTAGTGCTTCAAAAGATACAACGCCGCCAGTAATTGCCTGTTTAACAGATCAGATAACATCTTGTAATACAAAAGTAATTCCAGATTTTACAACTCTTTTAACTGTCACGGACACACAAGATGCTAATCCTTCAATAACACAAAATCCAGTTGCAGGAAGTGTATTTGTTGACGGAATGACAATTACAATCACAGCAAAAGATATTTCGAACAACGAATCGTATTGCACATTTAAAGTCAGCGCTACCGCGGATGGAATTGCGCCTGTAATTACGTGTATCGGAGATCAGAGTTTATCATGTGGAGCAACAATTCCTGATTATACGCCCTTGATAACGGTGACCGATAATTGTGATGCTAATCCTTCAATAACACAAAATCCAGTTGCGGGAAGTCCTTTCACAGATGGAATGACTATAACTATAACAGCAAAAGATGTTTCCAATAATAGTTCAATTTGTAGTTTTAAAGTAAACACTTCCGCAGATTTGACTGCGCCTGTAATTACTTGTATCGGAGATCAAATGTTATCATGTGGCAGTATAATACCAGATTATACGCCTTTAGTTACAGCAAATGATAATTGCGACACTTTACCATTAATTACTCAAAGTCCATCTGCTGGGAGTGCTTTTACAAACGGAATGATGATTACCATTACAGCAAAAGATGCATCAAATAATGAATCGTATTGCACATTTAAAGTTAACGCTTCCGCGGATGTTACGCCACCTCAAATCATTTGTATTGGAGATCAAAATATAGCTTTTGGAACAGTTCTGCCAGATTATCGTTCGCTGATTGTCACCACAGACAATTGTGATTCCAATTTAACGATAAATCAAACACCAATCGCAGGAACTAATGTTACTGACGGAATGAGTGTCACGATGAATGTCTCGGACAAAAGCGGAAATCCAGCTTCTTGTTCGTTTAAAATTCACATAGCACAAGACACAGAAGCGCCAGTTTTTGCCTATATTTTAGATCAGATGATTGATTGCAGTACTAGTAAAGTGCCAGATTACACCAAAATGATTTTTGCAACAGACAATACTGATCCAAACCCGGTAATTACACAGATGCCTTCTCCGGGAAGCACATTTTCTGACGGCATGTCAATTACGATAAAAGTTTCAGATAAAAGTAATAACAGTTCAAGCTGTTCTTTCTTACTGGTTACATATCCGGTTTTAGTAGATCTCGGAGACGATTTGCAAATTAACAAAGGCGAATCGACACAGCTGTATGCCTTGGCATTAGAAAACGGAACTTTCTCTTGGTCGCCAGCAACGGGATTGAACAATACCAAAATCGGAAATCCAATTGCAAAACCAACAGAAACAACCACATATAAAGTAATTTTTACCAATGAAGACGGCTGTCAGGCAGAAGATTTTATTACCATAACAGTTATTCCTGCAGAAAAAGACGAAACAAAATATGGTTTTTCTCCAAATGGAGACGGGATCAATGATTTTTGGGAAATTGATGGAATAACCGATTATCCTGAAAATGAAGTATTGATTTACAGCCGTTGGGGAGACTTAGTTTTTCAAACAAAAGGCTATAACAATTCAACAAATGTGTTCAGCGGTATCGCCAATAAAAGCCGAAGTCTAGGTGCGAACCAGCTTCCAGAAGGAACTTATTTCTTTGAAATCCGCACAGAACAACCTAGTCATTTTAAGAAAACCAAGGGATATCTTGTTTTAAAACGTTAATTCATGAAAAGTAAAATCAATATAATCTTAGCTTTATTTATATTAATCATTTTTTTAGAAAGAGCTTACGGACAGCAGACCCCAGTTTTCTCTAGTTATAATTACAATGCCGTTCTTATAAATCCTGCCCACGCCGGATATTATAATGATATTGATATGGTAATGACCACAAATGGTTATTTTAATTCTGTTGACGGAAGTCCGAAAAACTTCGATCTTTCGGTAAATAAATTAACTTGGAGTGAAAAAATAGGTTTAGCTGCAGGAATTTCTCACGATCAGGTAGGTGTGACCAACACGACAACTTTTTTTACATCTTATTCGTATAAAATCTATTACGATTCAGAATATAAAAACGGAAAATGGTGGGCATACGACCCCAATATAATTTCGTTTGGAGTTACAGCAGGAGGAATGCTGTACAACGAAAACCTGACACGGCTTGGAATAGAAAACGATCCTGAATTTCAGGAAAATGTAAACAGTTTTACACCCACTTTTGGAATTGGATTTTTATACAACCGCGATCATATTTATTTCGGATTATCATCGCCAAACTTGTTAAATTCGGCATTTAATTCCAACCACAATACCAATTTAAAAAATGTGTATTACAGCTATTTCGGATATAAATTCTTTACAAATCGTTTTGAAGAAATACTGGTCAATCCGAGTGTTTTGTTCAAATATGTGGAAGGAGCGCCATTTCAGGCCGATTTGAATCTTTTAATCAATTACAAAAATAAAGTTGAATTTGGCGGTGGTTACAGAACTTCAAAAACGCTGAACTTTCTCGCCGGATTTCATCTTTCAGACAATTTTAGAGTCATCTGCACTTACAACAAATCAATTGATAATGTGGTGATTCCGGACACCTTTGGATTAGTGTTAAATTACAGATTGGGAAAAGGTTTTGAGTAATTAATCGACCAAACCATTTTCGACTGCGTATTTTACAAGACCCGCCGTATTTTTAGCATTCAGTTTGGATAATAAATTACGGCGGTGCGTATTTACGGTATTCAGACTAATGAATGTTTTTTCGGCAATTTCAGCCGTATTATATTCGTGAGCAATCAAAACCAAAATCTCCTTTTCGCGCGAACTCAGTTCAGTTAAATTAGAAACCTGTTTTTCAATTCTTGAACTATTGGTTAAATGCTTTTCTTCCAATTCTTCAGCAAAATAACTTTCGCCAGAAGCAATCGTATTTATCGCTTTAAGAAGTTCCTCTTTCTCTGCATTTTTCAACAAATAACCATTAACCCCAATTCTGATCAATCGCGAAACAATCATTACATTGCTATGCGTGCTTACAATCAGGATTTTTACGTTTGGGTGCTGTTTTTTCAGAATCTTACTCAGCTCAATTCCGTCCATTTCCGGCATACTCACATCGAGAATAATAAAATCAACAACGCCTTTTTTTATTATTTCCAATGCTTCATTGCCATTTACAGCCTTACCAACAATCGTAATATTAGGTTCTTGTTCCAACAGCGAAATAATACCCTGAAGAAACATCGTGTGATCGTCGACAATAAGAAGATTAATAGTATTCATTCAACAAATATATTAGTTGCTTTTTAATTCGTCAAGCTGATTTTTCAAATCAATGCCCTTGATTTTTTTCTTTGTTTTTGATGGTTCAGCCGGAATCTCAATATTAGCAATTGTACCCCGTTTTAGTTTAGAATCAATTATAAACGAACCGTTTAGCTTTTTAATACGCGATTCTAAATTAATAAAACCAATTCCTTTAGACTGTTTTTCAGTGTCAAAACCAATTCCGTTATCCTCAAATAAAAGATTGATTATATTCTCAATAAAATTCAGCTGAATTTCAACCTCCGAAGCCTTGGCATGTTTAATCGTATTCGTTAAAAGCTCCTGAATAATTTTGAAAATTTCAATCTGAATATCCTCATTCAATTCATTAATTTCCTTTTTCGGATACGGAATAAAAGCGATTTTAATCTTGCTGGCTTCACTGATATTTTTAAAATACGATTCTAAAACCTCCAAAAATTTATTCTGGCTGAATTTCTTCGGAAGAAGTGTATGCGAAATACTGCGAACCTGCTGATACGTTTCGTCAAGTTGTAAACTGATTTTCTGAATAGTAGAAAAATTAGAAGGATTTAGATGATTTACCTGCAATTTTATAGCAGCCAAATTACCGCCAATGCTGTCATGAAGTTCCTGCGAAATACGCTGTCTTTCCTTATCCTGTCCGCTAATCGAAGCTTTTATCAGTTCTAATTCCTGCTCCTTCAAAATGGTATTAATTTTTTGAGAACTCACTTCCGCCTGTTTAATGTTCAGTAATCGCTGCGCTTTCAAACGTTTATAATATTGAAACAAAAGTCCCATAATCGGAATCAGAAAAACAAGAAAACCTGCAATGATAAAAAATCGCATATTCTTTTGCTGGTCAATTTCTAAAGCTTTTAACTGCTGATCTTTCTTTAAAAGCGAAATCTCATTTCGTTTTTTATTGGATGAATTCTGAAAAGCCAGAATTGTATTTTCATTTTTTTTCTTCGAAATTTCCTCTTCAAGAAGCATGTTTTTCAAAGCCTCTTCCTGATTTGCCAAAGCTAATTTTTTAGCTTCATTCTCAAATTTTAAAACCTCGATTTCTTTTTGTTTCTGCGCTGTTTTGTATTTGACTTCGAGTTCGTTGATCTCTTTTATTTTTTGCAGATTACTGATAGAATCTTTTAGATGTGCTGATTTTTCAAAAAACGAATAAGCACTTTTATAATCATTCTGCTGAATCGCAATTTTTCGCAATTCGTCATAAATATGCATCTGATTTTGGAGCAGTCCAAAATGAACCGATTTTTGAAGCGCTTCAGAAAAAATCAATTTAGCATCCTCATATTTTTTTAACGAAATATAACTATCACCAATACTGCTTCTTGAAATTATCGATAATTGATTCAACTCAAGTTTATCAGAAATCGTAAGTGCCTCTTGAAATATTTTTAAAGCCTCAGTATGTTTTCCCTGCATTTGGTAATTTTCGCCAAGTCCCAGTAAAATAATCGCTTTTCCCTGATCGTTCTTCGTTTTTTCACACAGCGTTTTTCCTTTTTTATAAAAAACAGAAGCATTGTCGTAATCCTTCTTTCGCGAATAAATATCACCAAGATTAATATAACTTCCTAGAATTATTTCATCGTCGTCTTTATATTCCAGACATTGTTTAAACAATTTAATCGCATTAGAATAATCTCCAAGCTCCGTATAAGCCTGCGCTAAACCATGCGTGTGCGTATAAAACAGGTTTTTTTCTTTGTATTTTTGAGAAGCTTCAATGCCTTTAATATGCCATTTTTTGCTTTCATTAAACAAGCCTCTTTTTTTATAATTGATTGCTAGTAAATTATAACCAAGCGAAAAAAGACGATTCTTTAAAGAATCATTGACAACCGTGTTGTATTTTAAAGCTTGATTGGTGTAAAAAATAGAAGAGTCAATTACCGCCCTTTTATTAAAATAATAAGCAAGAAGAAGATTCGTTCTGGCAAGCGCCCTGTTATCCACTTTAGATTTTAAAATCAAATGCGCTTTTTTATAAGCTTTTTTTTCTTCGCCTTTATTGTAGAGATCATAAAGCGCAAGAGTATTTTTATCTTCTTTAACCAGGATGGATTTTTTAGAAACAAGAGCCTGCTTTTTACCTTCAATCTGAGCCTGTAGACCAAACGATAAAAAGACGAAGAACAGTATAAAAAGCCTTCTCAGCCAGATTTCCATATCATTAGTTTTTTACTCAAAAGAGAATAATGAGTAATTTTTAAAGCTTTGTAAATTTGGGATTTATAAGATTAAATCAGTTTTTGAATAAGCGATAAAAGTACTACAAAAGAATTGAAAAAACTTTTCTAAAAATAAAATTTTTGAATGAAGTTGTGATATAATGAACGATTTTGGACGTTTTTTAATATGTTGTAAATTAAATGGTTATGCTGACTAAAAACACTAAAAATTTCTTAAATAGATTTGAATGTATTTTTTCCTGTCGTAAATTAGTGAGACTATACTTAAAAAATTGAATTATGAAAAACAGAATATTTTTAGTCCTTGCATTGTTAACGATAACAATCTCGGCCAGCGCACAGAAGAAAATCGAAGTCACAGAACTGCCAAAACCAGCACAGGAATTTTTAAAAAAGCACTTTGGAGATGTTGCTGTTGAAAGTGCCAAAAAAGATGCAGAGCACGGTGAAAAAGGTTACGAAGTAAAACTAAAAGACGGAACAGAAGTAGAATTCTGGAAAGACGGTTCGTATCGAGAAGTTGATGGCGATGACAAACCAATTCCGACCGCATTTATTCCGAAAGAAGTAAAAGATTATGTGGCGAAAAATTATCCCAACGAAAAAATCACGCATATTGATTACGGTCACAAAGATCTCGATGTAGATTTAACCAACAAAATAGATTTAGAGTTTACCAAAGAGGGAAAAATCTTGAAAGACAAGAAAAACAATATCGGGAAAAAATAGTATAAGAATAAATGTTACTAAATTATTTTTAACACATAGATACATAGTTTTTTGGAGTTTAAAAAAGGTGTTTCACTTTTATTAATTCACATAGCTATGTGTGAGAAATGAGCTTCTTTTAATTACCTTTTTAGTTAAAAAAATCTATGTCTCTATGTGTTAAAATTTATGCACTTTGAATTATGCTCAACATGTTTAAAAATCAACAATGTCTTCAATTATACGTTTGAAGACATTTTGTTTTAGCCAATTTCTAAAAAGAGCATCTTGAAAGAAAATAGTTTATATTTACATCTTCTATTTATTTGATTTATGGAAGAAAATAAACACGTTACGATTTACGACATAGCCGAAAGATTAAATTTGGCCACATCAACTATTTCAAGAGCTTTAAAAGACCATCACACCATAAGTGATAAAACCATAAAAAAAGTCAAGAAAACTGCCGAAGAAATGGGCTTTGTTCCCAATACTTTAGCAGCTGGGTTACGCGGCAATAAAACCAGAACGATTGGAGTTTTAATTCCAACCGTTACACAGCCTTTCCTGTCATCGCTCATCAGCGGGATCGAAATTGCGGCTCAAAAATCAGATTACACCGTAATCATCATGCAGTCGCACGACTCGTATGACGAAGAAGTGAATATGGCGAAATCTTTATACAGCAACCGTGTAAGCGGTGTAATTTGTTCGCTGGCTATGGAAACGCGCGATACAGCACATTTTCATCAATTCTCCAACAATAATATTCCGTTAGTTTTTGTCGATCGTGTGCCTAAAGATTATAATACTTTTAGAGTCGTAATTGACAATTATACAGCAGGTTACAAAGCTACAAAACATCTTATTGAGCAAGGCTGTATTCGAATTGCGCACATAACGGCAGGATCAGAATTGGGAAATTTATATAATGAAAGAAAAAGAGGCTATATAGAAGCCTTAAAAGATCATAATGTCGATATTGACGAAAAGCTGATTATCAATTTAAATTCAGTTACTTACGAAGACGGAGTAAAAGCCAGCAACGCTTTATTCGACTTAGATCCAATTCCTGACGGACTTTTTGCGCCTGGAGATATCTTGGCTGTGAGCGCCGTACAAACTGCGAAAAAACGTGGTATAAAAGTGCCTGAAGAATTTAAAGTAATAGGTTTTAATAATGACCCGATTTCGCAGATTATCGATCCAAATTTATCAACGATTACGCATCCCGCAGAAAAAATGGGAAAAGCTGCAGCAGAAATTATCATCAAAAATCTAAAATCATCTAAAAACGATGATGCCAAAGAAATTACTTTTTTAAACACAGAAGTATTGGCAAGAGAATCTACGCAGAAATAAAATACATGAGTTGTGAAAACAATTACCCTTCCTGATGAACTGAATTTAGAAAAATCGCAGTTAGTACATATTGTTGACTATAGCAGTTTTAAAGACGTTTCTAAACAACAGATTATTCTCAATCAAAACATTATAAGTTTTCTGGTTTCAGGAACAAAAGAAGTGATTTTTGATAATACCGCTTTATCAATAAACGCTTCACAATTTATCGTTATGCGCTCGGGAAACTGCCTGATGACGGAGAAAAAACTCGCAGATGACAGCAAGTATAGAAGCGTGCTTTTCTTTTTTTCAAATGAAATGATTCATACTTTTATTAGAAAAATAGAATCGGCAAAACCAGAATCGACAGAACCAAAATCTGTTCACGCATTTGATTATGACGAATTTTTAAAACGTTTTGTAGAAAGTCTAGTAGATATTTCAAAGCTTACTTCTGCCGTTCAGCAAAAAATGTTAGAAGTTAAATTTGAAGAACTTATGTTGTATCTCATAGCGCAATATGGAACAGAATTTCTTCATTCGCTGACAATAACCACAGATGATACGGCACAGAAATTCATTCGTACCATAGAAAATAGCTATTTAAGCAAACTCACCTTAAAAGAGCTGGCCTTTTTATGCAATATGAGTGTTTCGACTTTTAAAAGAGAATTCGAAAAGCACTATTCAGAATCGCCTATAAAATGGTTCCAAAATAAAAGACTCGAATATGCACATTACTTGCTGAGTCAAGAAAAAAGTCCGTCTGAAGTGTATTTTGAAGCAGGTTATGAAAACCTTTCCAGTTTCAGTCAGGCGTATAAAATTAAATACGGTGTAACGCCGAGACATCACAAAACAATTTTGAACTTTTAGCAACAATTTTTGGTTTTTTAGCTAAAATTATTCTGCAGGTCCAAATCTAACTTTGCTTAAAATTTTAAATCAGATAAAATGAAAAAGCTAAGTTTAATTTTGGCGATGTCAGCAATTTTTTCGACATCTATTTTTGCACAAAAAACATTCACTTTAACCAGTAAAGATTTAGGCGGAGAAACCACTAAAATTCAGGAGTTCAACGGATTTGGCTGTTCGGGGGAAAATCAATCTCCACAGTTGTCTTGGAAAAATGCTCCAGAAGGAACCAAAAGTTTTGCGGTAACAATGTATGATCCAGACGCACCAACAGGAAGCGGATTCTGGCACTGGGTTGTAGTTGATATTCCAGCAAATGTAAACGAATTGATAACCAACGCCGGAACTAAAAATCTTGTTCCAAAAGGCGCTATTCAAAGCGTAACCGATTATGGAATAAAAGGATTTGGCGGACCTTGCCCTCCGGTTGGACACGGATTTCATCAATACATTATTACCGTGTATGCTTTAAAAACCGATAAATTAGGAACAGACGAAAATACAAATCCTGCCGTTGTAGGATTTAATCTTTGGAACCAAACTTTGGCAAAAGCCAGTATTGTAGCGTATTACAAAAGGTAGTTGCGTAGAGAAGATCTAAAATCTAAACTCAAAAAATCTAAAATTTACAGACACTGTAGGCAGGATAGTTTTTATAATTATCCTGCCTTTATTTGTTATATGAAATTATTTTTTGAAAAAAAACAGAGCTAAAATTTTTTTCTTCGAATACAATCTTATATTTTTACGCAACCGATTGCATTTGTTGTTTTATTTCGAATAATGTATTTTTTAAATTAAAATTTTATCAAATATTTTTAAAGGAAAACAAAATGCTGTCTATATAAAAATTAAAACTGAGAAAAAATAAAACCAAAATGACTTCATTACGATTTGTTTTTCTGTTTCTTCTGATTTCCTTTTCGGCTTCGGCACAAAAGGATTATAAATTGTGGCTTCAGTATAATTCGATTACGAATACCTCAATTGCAAAAGAATATATAGACAATTTGCAAGGAATTGTGATTTTGGGAAATTCAGAAACCATAAAAATCGCCGAGAAAGAACTCCAAACGGCATTCGTGCAAATGCTTGGAACTACACCTGAAATTAAATCCGAGATAAAAGGAGAAAATAATCTGATTGCAGGTTCTCAATTCAGTTTAAATGCAGAAATCAAAAGCCAGTTGCAATCTGATTTTGACAAAATAAATAATGAAGGATTTATCATCAAATCCATTTCCTTTCAAAATAAAAAACAAACTATCATAACAGGAAAAAATGATGTAGCTGTTTTATATGGCGTTTTCCATTTTCTAAGAATGCTGCAGACTAATAAATCGGTTAAAAATCTCAATATTGCCGATTCGCCTAAAACAAACATCAGAATCCTAAATCATTGGGATAATCTGGATAGAACGGTCGAAAGAGGTTATGCTGGATTTTCACTTTGGAACTGGCAGAAACTTCCCGATTTTATTGATCAGCGTTATATTGATTATGCCAGAGCGAATGCCTCAATCGGAATCAACGGAACGGTTTTAACCAATGTAAACGCCAATGCTTTGATTCTGACGTCGCAATATTTAGAAAAAGTCGAAGCCTTAGCGAATGTTTTCAGGCCATACGGAATAAAAGTTTATTTGACCGCGAGATTTTCGGCACCTATTGAAATTGGAAAACTAAAAACTGCCGATCCAAAAGATCCAGAAGTTATCAATTGGTGGAAAAACAAATCGCAGGAAATCTACAAACGGATTCCAGATTTTGGAGGTTTTTTAGTAAAAGCCAATTCAGAGGGGCAGCCGGGACCACAAAATTACGGAAGAGATCATGTTGATGGCGCGAATATGCTCGCCGATGCCGTTGCACCTTTTAACGGAATTGTGATGTGGAGAGCTTTCGTATATTCGGAGCATGATGCAAATGACCGCGCCAAACAAGCTTACGCTGAATTTCAACCGTATGACGGAAAATTTAAAGAAAATGTAATTGTTCAGGTAAAAAATGGAGCAATCGATTTTCAGCCCAGAGAACCGTTTCATCCCTTATTTGGTGCGATGCCAAAAACGCCTTTAATGATGGAATTTCAAATCACACAAGAATATTTGGGTTTCAGCACACATCTGGTTTTTCTGCCAAAATTATTTCAGGAAGTTTTAGAATCCGATACCTATCAGAAAGGAAAAGGTTCAACTGTTGCTAAAGTCGTTGATGGAACTTTATTTAAAAATAAAATCACCGGAATTGCAGGCGTTGCGAATATCGGAAACGATTTGAACTGGACGGGACATCCTTTCGCGCAGGCAAACTGGTACGGGTTCGGGAGACTGGCTTGGAATCCCTATTTAGATTCAGAAATAATTGCTGATGAATGGTTGCGAAGTACTTTTTCAAACGATGAAAATTTCATTAAGCCTGTAAAAAATATCATGATCGAATCGCGTGAAGCCGTTGTCAATTATATGACGCCGTTTGGTTTACATCATATTATGGACACAGGTCATCATTACGGACCTGGGCCTTGGGTTTCGAATTTATCAAGACCAGAATGGAATCCGACGTATTATCATAAAGCAGATAAAAATGGAATTGGTTTCGACCGTTCTAAATCAGGAACAAATGCTGTTTCGCAATATGCGCCAGAAGTTGCAAAACTTTTTGACAATCTAGCAACTTGCTCAGAAAAAGATCTTTTATGGTTTCATCACGTTTCATGGGATTATAAACTAAAAAACGGTCAGACGCTTTGGAATGGTTTGGCACTGAAATATCAGGAAGGCGTTAATCAGGTTGAAAACATGCAGAATGTGTGGAAGAAAACTGAAAAATATATTGACGCTGAGCGTTTTCACGAAGTCGAAATGTTATTGGAAATTCAGTACAAAGAAGCAAAATGGTGGCGAGATGCTTGTCTGTTGTATTTTCAGCAGTTTTCTGGAAAAGAGCTTCCAGCGGGAGTAGAAAAACCAACACAGACTTTAGAGTATTTTAAATCATTAAAATTCCCATTTGCACCGGGAAATGGATAATAAAATTAAGCAAATGTAACGCGGATGAAACGGATTCGCTATCGCGAAGCCACGGAAAAGAACGGATTTACTTTAATAGAAAAAACAGAAAAAAATCCGTATAAATCAGCGTTTTCGCGATAGCGAATCAGTAAAATCAGCGTACTAAACAAAATATATTTTTAAAAATTATGAGCAATAAAACGGCAATTGTAACCGGAGGGAATTCGGGATTAGGTTTTGCAACCGCAAAAAAATTGTGTGACAACGGAATTACAACCTACATCATCGGAAGATCAAAAGAAAAAACAGAAGATGCCTGTGCAGCAATTGGAGAAAATGCCATTCCGGTAATTTTCGATTTAAATAATCTGGCAGGAATTCCAGCCATGATCGAAAGCATAACACAAAAAGGGCCAATCGATATTTTGGTCAACAACGCTGGAATCAACATGAAAAAAGAAATTCCAGACGTAACTGATGAAGATTTCCTTTCGATCATTCATACTAATTTATTGAGCGTTTTTGCCGTAAGCCGTGAAGTAATTAAAAATATGAAAGCCAATGGAAGCGGCAGTATCATCAACATCAGTTCAATGGCATCACAATACGGAATCCCAAAAGTTATAGCCTATTCGGCTAGCAAAGGCGCCATCGAATCGATGACACGTGCTATGGCAACAGAACTCGCTCCAGCGGGAATTCGTGTAAATTGTATCGCTCCAGGATTTATTAAAACCAAAATGTCTGCAGCAGCATTAGATAACGATCCCGAAAGAAAAAATAAAGTATTGGGAAGAACGCCAATGGGCTTTTTAGGAGAGCCGTCGGACATTGCAGACGCGGTTTATTATTTCGCTTTAAGCGAATCAAAATATACAACCGGAACCGTTTTGCCAGTTGACGGAGGAAATAGTATTGGGTTTTAATTTTTAAATATTTTAAACACATAGAAACATAGTCTCTCTTTGTCTATAGAGGCGTTTCACTTGCATTAACACACATAGACTATGTGTGAGAAACTAGTTTCTTTTTTTAATCTTTTCAGGTTATATAAAATCTATGTTTCTATGTGTTTAATAAATTTTTACAGAAGGGAAGTATGATAAAAATGCAGCAAACCATGCGTTGGTTTGGACCTCAAGACAACGTAAAACTAATCGATATTAAACAAGCCGGAGCAACGGCAATTGTAACTGCTTTGCATCAAATTCCAGTTGGTGAAATCTGGTCTGTTCAGGATATTCAGGAACGACAACAGATAATTCGAAATGCCGGTTTGGAATGGACAGTTGTGGAAAGTCTTCCCGTTCATGAAGAAATCAAACGTGCTTCTGGAAACTATTTGCAATACATTGAAAATTATAAAATCAGTCTGCAGAATCTGGCCGATTGCGGCATCAAAATCATAACCTACAACTTCATGCCTATTCTAGATTGGGTTCGTACGAATCATAATTTTATAAATGAGGACGGAAGCAAAGCTTTGCTGTACAATCAAGATGCGTTTACGTTTTTTGATGTATTTCTTTTAAAAAGACCCAATTCTGAAAATGATTATTCAGAAGCTGCAAAAGAAAAAGCATTGCAGTTTGGAAATCAATTGACTGAAGATGAAAAAGCATTGTTGTTTAAAAATGTTTTACTTGGATTACCGGGAAGTAAAATCAATTTTACAGCCGAGCAGATTTTGTCACTTTTGGATAATTATTCTCAAATCGACAATCAGAAACTAAGAGAAAATCTAATTTATTTTTTATCTGAAGTAACGCCGACAGCCGAGAAAAACGATCAAAAATTAGCAATTCATCCAGACGATCCGCCGTTTTCGGTTTTGGGATTGCCAAGAATTGTTTCAACAGAAGCCGATTTGAAAGCTATTTTCAGCGCCGTTCCTTCCAAAGCAAATGGATTATGTTATTGTACAGGTTCTTTAAGCGCCGATCCAAAAAATAATCTGGAAAAAATAATTGATGATAATGAAGATAGAATCCATTTTTTGCACCTGCGAAATACCATCCGCGAAAGCGAAACCATTTTTAGGGAATCCGAACATTTAAACGGTGATGTGAAAATGGAAAAGATTGTAGAAAAGCTTTTGCTTGTAATGAATAAAACAAAAGTCAGTTTACCGATGCGTCCCGACCACGGTTTTCTGCACGAAGTTAATAAAACGACAGAAACCTATCCGGGCTATTCTTTAACAGGAAGATTGAAAGGTCTGGCGGAATTGAGAGGTCTGGAAATGGGAATTGGATATAAACTGAATTTGTAATTACGCATCCTATTTCAAAATACTAATACTAACTAAAAACCACAATAAAATGAAATTAGTAAAACCTTATTTATTAGCCGTCACGGCGCTATTAACGTTAAGCTGCACGTCACAGAAAGAATCTCTTACCCTAAAAGAGGCTTATAAAAACGATTTTTTAATTGGAACTGCTTTAAGTGCTGATCAAATTGGGGAAAAAAACAGAAAAGAAGATTCTTTAATCAAGAAAGAATTCAATGCGATTACGGCTGAGAATATTATGAAATCGATGTTTATGCATCCGCAAAAAGACAAATACGATTTTACATTATCGGACAAATTTGTGGCATACGGAAAAAAGAACAATATGTTTGTTCACGGACATACTTTGATATGGCACAGTCAATTAGCGCCTTGGATGGAAAAAATTGCTGATAGCACAGAAATGAAAGCTTTTATGCAGGATCATATCAATACAATCGTTTCTAAATACAAAGGCAAAATTAATTCTTGGGATGTGGTAAACGAAGCTTTGAATGAAGATGGAACGCTGCGAAAATCAGTTTTTCTAAACACATTAGGCGAAAAATATCTTGTAGATGCATTCAAATTAGCGGCAAAAGCAGATCCAAATGTTGATCTGTATTACAACGATTATAATATCGAAGAGCCTGCAAAAAGAGCCGGAGCGATTGCGTTGATCAAAAAAATAAAAGCCCAAGGAGGAAAGGTTGATGGAGTAGGTATTCAAGGACATTGGCGATTAGGAAGTCCGTCTTTAGAAGAAATTGAAAAAAGTATTTTGGAGTATTCGGCTTTAGGAATCAAAGTGGCGTTTACAGAATTGGATATTACCGTTTTACCAAATCCGTGGGATCTAAAAGGTGCCGATGTTAATCAGAAATTTGAAGGAAATCCAAAAATGAATCCGTATCCTGAGAAACTGCCAGATTCGGTGCAGAAAAAGCTTGCAGATCGTTACGCTTCGATTTTTAAATTATTTTTAAAACATAAAGACAAAATCAGCCGTGTTACTTTCTGGGGTGTTCATGACAAACAATCGTGGCTGAACGACTGGCCTATAAAAGGAAGAACCAATTATCCTCTATTGTTTGATACTGAATTGAAACACAAAGAAGCCTACAACAGTGTTTTAGAATTAAAGTCATCAAAAGAATAAAATTTTCGACTTTAAAGTATTCTTAACTGAATAATATTTAGCAATCGATTGTTTTTTGTTTATTTCTTGAAATAAAGTAAAGTAAATTTGCATGATATGTTTTTTTATATAATTTTACACAACCGATTGTTTTAATTTAAATTGCGTTTCTGCAAGGTTTTGGAAACCTTGCAGGAGAAAAACTAACTAACCACAAAACCACAATGAATAACATTTCACAAAAATTATCCATCAAAGAAAAAATAGGATACAGCCTGGGCGACTTGGCTGCTAATCTTGTTTTTCAGACTTTGATGACCTATCTGGCTTATTTCTATACCGATATTTACGGATTATCGCCAACAGATTCTTCTATTATTATGTTGATTGTTGGTTTAATTGCTGCCTTTATTTTTAATCCGATCATTGGGGTTTTGGCAGACAGAACGAGTACCAAATGGGGGAAATTCAGACCGTGGATTTTAGCAACGGCGATTCCGCTTGGAGTTGTGGCTTTACTGGCTTTTTCGACACCTGATTTTTCGTATAAAGGAAAAGTAATTTATGCCGTGGTAACTTATACTTTGTTATTGCTTTTCTATGCTGGAAACAATCTGCCGTATTCTGCTTTAAGCGGTGTAATTACTGGGGATATGGGCGAAAGAAACAGTATGTCGTCGTACCGTTTTGTGGCGGTTATGTTTGCGCAGTTTTTTGTGCAGGTTTTTATGCTTGGGATTATCAAAAGTGCCGGAAACGGTGATAAAGCCGTCGGAATCGAAAAAGTAATGACCGCTTTGGCGATTATCGGAACAATAATGCTTTTGATTACATTTTTGACTACTAAAGAAAGAATCATTCCGAAACCAGAACAAAAGTCAAGTATAAAAGAAGATTTAGGCGATTTAATCAAAAACAGACCTTGGATAATCATGCTCTCGTTGACAACTTTGGTTTTTGTGACTTTGGCGATGAAGGGCGGTTCGTATGTTTATTATTTTGAGAATTATGTAAACAAAGAACAATTAGTCGTTTTTATTCAGCCAATTTTGGATTTTTTAACGAATATTGGATTGAATCATTTTGGCAGCGATCCTGTTTCTGCGGGATTCGGACTCTTTAATGCAGGCGGTATTATCTTTATGATTGTCGGCATTACATTGTCTAAAAATCTGGCAGACAAATACGGAAAAAGAAACGTATTCGGAATCTTTCTGTTCATTTCAACCCTTTTCATTATTGCCTTTTATTTTTTCCCTTCAACATCCATTAGATTGATGTTTTTCTCCCAAATCTTACACGGATTTTTCTACGGAATCACGATTCCGATTCTTTGGGCGATGATTGCCGATGTAGCCGATTATTCAGAATGGCTGAATAACCGTCGTGCAACTGCGATTATTTTTTCTGCAATGATGGTGGGTTTAAAAACCGGATTAAGCATAGGAGGTGCTTTGACAACTTTATTCCTTGGCTATTTTAATTATGTTCCAAACGCGTCTGAGCAATCAGAAACAGCGGTAAATGGAATCAAATTATTGGTTAGTATTTTTCCAGCGATTCCATTTTTGATAGGAGCGGGATTATTGTTTTTCTATAAAATCAATAAAGAAATGGAAGTTCAGATTGAGCAGGATTTAAAAGAAAGAAGAAATTAAAATTAATTAAAAACATACAGAAGAATATGCCTGAAGACAGCATTGAACACATTAATTTTGAGGAAATTAATGATTTGGCGATTTCAAAGCCTTTAGTATCCCATATTTATACAGCCGATCCTTCGGCGCATGTATTCAATGGTAAAATTTATATTTATCCGTCTCATGATATCGATGCGGGAATTCCGTTTAACGATAATGGGGATCATTTTGGAATGGAAGATTATCACGTTTTTTCGATGGAAGATATTTCATCTAAAGCTGTTGATAACGGCATTGCTTTGCATGTAAATGATGTTCCTTGGGCCGAAAAACAAATGTGGGCACCAGACGCGGCATGCAAAAATGGAAAATATTATTTGTATTTCCCTGCCAAAAATACCAATGGAATTTTTCAGTTAGGTGTTGCCATAAGCGATTCGCCAGTCGGGCCTTTTGTTCCAGAAAAAGAAGCCATAAAAGGAAGTTACAGCATTGATCCAGCCGTTTTTGAAGACGAAGACGGCAGGCATTATATTTATTTTGGAGGAATCTGGGGCGGTCAGCTTCAGAAATACCGAAACAATATTTATGATGAAAATAACCAAGAGCCAAAAGCAAATGAAAAAGCTTTAGGACCAATTGTGGCAAGACTTCGGGAAGATATGCTGGAGTTTGACGAAGAGGTGAAAGAGATTAAAATCCTCGATGAAAATGGAAATGAAATTCTTGCGGGTGATAACGACAGAAGGTTTTTTGAAGCTTCTTGGGTTCATAAATACAACGGAAAATATTATTTCTCGTATTCAACAGGCGACACACATTTTATTTGTTACGGAATTGGAGACAATCCGTATGGGCCGTTTACGTATCAAGGAAGAATTCTGAATCCGGTTGTGGGCTGGACATCACATCATTCGATTTGTGAAGTGGAAGGCGAATGGTATTTATTTTATCATGATTCCAGTTTGTCAAAAGGCATTACGCATTTAAGAAGCATGAAAGTAACCAAAATTGATTATCTGGAAGATGGTTCGATTATTACGATTGATCCTTATGGTATTAGAAGATTAATTGATTAAGTGTTTTTTTGCGAAAAAAAAATTTAAAGAAAATTACAATCGGTTGTGTTGTTTGAAGTTTAGTTTCTTTACGTTTCGACCTTGGGCACGGAGCAAATGGAGCACATTGTGTACCTAAGGTTGAAACCTTGGGCTATATTTTTAATATTGTTAAGAATCTTCGTGGAGTTACTTACAGAGATTTCTCCTTACGTTGAAATGACAAAACTGTGGGGAAACTCTTTACGTTCTTAGCGTTCCCGATAGCTATCGGGATTGCGAACTTTGCGGTTAAATTATGTTTCTGAAGAAAATGGTGTTCCATTATTTCTTATGAAACCGTTCGCGTGAGGGATAGCAGTGGAAAGCCCGGAGCCTGACGAAGGAAGTGCGAGGACTTGTAACGGATAGCCCGACCCGGAGGGACACGCCCAAATTATTAGACTTAAAAAACTTAACATAATTAATACAAAAAAGAATTTTTTATAAAAGTTTTTTAGCTACTTTAGCATAACAGAACGGAACAGAACGGTATGCCAAAAGAAGAAGAAAAATTTGAATTTATAATTAATCATGAAAGTGATATTCCGAAGTACCAGCAATTGGTTGACGGAATTACAAATGCCATTGCGGAGAATATTCTACAAAAGGGAGATTTACTGCCTTCAGTTAATGTGATTTGCAAAACGTATCAGCTTTCGAGAGATACCGTTTTTAAGGCGTATTCGATTTTGAAAGATCAGAATGTGATTGATTCTGTACCCAATAAAGGGTATTATGTGGCAGGCGAAACCAGAAAAGTGCTTTTGGTTTTAGACACCTTTAAGGCTTATAAAGAGGTTTTGTATCATTCCTTTGTCAACAATCTGCCAGATAATGTAATTACAGATGTGCAGTTTCATCATTATAATATTGATGTTTTTAAAACAATCATCAATAACGGAATTGGAAAATATTACAAATATGTGGTCATGAATTTTGATCACGCGGCTATTCCGCCGGCTTTGTCTGCAATTTCAAAAGATAAACTGCTTTTGATTGATTGGAATATCAGGGCGGAAAAAGCGAATAATTATATTTTTCAGGATTTTGGAAGCGCCTTTTATGACGCTTTAATAGACGCTGAAGATTTGTTTAAAAAGTATAAAAAAATAGTTTTTCTATATCCAGATTTTACGAATCATCCGTGGGAAACGGTAGAATATTTTAAGAAATTCTGTGCTGATTTTGGTTTTGAAAATGAAATTACTACCAATTCTAAAAAGTTTCAAATAGAAAAAGGAATCGCTTATATCAGTGTAAGTGACAGAATCTTGGGAGAGTTTTTAGAACAATGCAAAGAAAAGGATTTTGAACCCGGAAAAGACGTTGGTTTCTTATCGTACAACGAAACGCCGATGAAGAAATTTATTTATAAAGGAATTTCGGTTGTATCGACTGATTTTAAAGAAATGGGAACCAAAGCTGCAGCATTTATCACACACGACGAAGAAACGAAGTGTTATGTGCCGACGAAATTAATTTTAAGAGAATCATTATAAGTTATGTATTATATAGGATATGACATTGGAAGTTCTTCTGTAAAAACGGCAATCGTTGAGGCAGAAACGGGCAAGAAAGTAATTGTTTTGAATGAGCCTCAAAACGAAATGGAAATTGTTTCCCTGCACTCTGACTGGGCAGAACAAGATCCAGAAATGTGGTGGCAGTACATTTGTACGGCAACCAAAAGAGCGATTCGCGAATCAAATATTGATGCGTCTAAAATTCAGGGCGTTGGTATTTCGTACCAAATGCACGGGTTGGTGATTGTGGACAAAGAAGGTGCTCCGTTACGAAATTCCATTATCTGGTGCGACAGTCGTGCGGTTGAAATTGGTAACAAGGCTTTCGCCGAAATTGGAGAAGAAAAATGCATGTCGCACTTACTGAATTCGCCAGGAAATTTCACGGCTTCAAAACTGAAATGGGTTAAAGAAAATGAACCTCAGCTTTATAGTAAAATTGCTAAATACATGCTTCCGGGAGATTACATCGCTTTGAAATTAACAGGCGAAGTAACGACAACTAAAAATGGTTTGTCTGAAGGAATGCTTTGGGATTATAAAGAAAATAAAGTAGCCGACTGGCTTTTAGAATATTACGGAATTGATACTTCTTTAACTCCGAAAATTGTAGAAAATTTTACAAATCAAGGCGTTATTAACGAAAAAGGAGCACAGGAATCTGGTCTTCCAGCAGGAATTCCGATTGTATACAGAGCGGGAGATCAGCCGAATAATGCTTTGGCTTTGAATGTGCTTCGTCCGGGAGAAGTTGCTGCGACAGGCGGTACGTCAGGCGTTTTCTATGCCGTTACAGAAACAAATTCAGGAAAAAGTACTCGTGTAAACAATTTTGTTCATGTAAATTATACCGAATCAAATCCGAGAGTCGGAAAATTACTGAATATAAACGGAGCGGGAATTCAATACCGATGGATGCGAAACAATATCGGAAATGAGTCGTATGAAGAGATGAATGAAAAAGCATCTCAGATCAATGTAGGTTCGCAAGGATTAGTTGTAATTCCGTTTGGAAATGGCGCCGAAAGAATGTTCAATAATAAAAACATTGGATCTCATATTTTGAACCTGAATTTTAATATTCATACCAACGCGCATTTATTCAGAGCATCTTTGGAAGCCATTGCTTTTTCTTTTGTGTACGGAATGGAATGCTTGAAAGATGATAATGCAACAATTAATGTCATTAGAGCTGGAAATGATAATCTTTTCCGTTCTGAGATTTTCTCGAATACCGTTGCAACATTAATTGGTCACGAAATCGAAATTTACAATACAACCGGAGCAGTAGGAGCGGCGAGAGCAGTTGGCTTGACAGACGGTGATTTTGAAAAGTTTGGTTCAGGAATTACAACAAATGATCATGTAATGACCTTTTTACCTCTAAAAAACAAAGAGGAATATGAAACGGCATATAACAAATGGAAACAAGAATTAGAATTAATATTAACAAACAAATAAAAAAATAAATAAAATGATAGTTTTAGGAGATAAAGAATACTACAAAGGTATTGGCCAAATTAAATTTGAAGGAAAAGAATCTGACAATCCGTTAGCGTTTAAATATTACAATCCAGACCAAGTTGTAGCTGGAAAAACAATGCGTGAGCACTTTAAATTTGCAATCGCTTACTGGCATACATTCTGCGGACAAGGAAGCGATCCATTTGGGCCTGGAACACAACAATTTGCTTGGGATGCATCAACAGATCCTTATCAAGCTGCAAAAGATAAGGCAGATGCTGCTTTCGAATTTATCAGCAAAATGGGATTCGATTATTTCTGTTTCCACGATTACGATTTAATTGCTGAAGGAGCAACTTTCGCAGAATCAGAAAAACGTTTGGCATTCATTACAGATTACTTAAAACAGAAAAAAGCCGATTCTGGAATTAAATTACTTTGGGGAACTTCAAACTGTTTCTCAAATCCAAGATTCATGAACGGAGCGGCTACAAATCCAGATTTTAATGTTGTGGCAAGAGCTGGTGGACAAGTAAAATTGGCTTTGGATGCAACTATCGCTTTAGGTGGAGAAAATTACGTATTCTGGGGAGGTAGAGAAGGTTATATGTCTTTACTAAATACAGATATGGGAAGAGAATTAGACCACATGGCGCAATTCTTGGCAATGTCTAGAGACTATGCAAGAGCACAAGGTTTCAAAGGAACTTTCTTTATCGAGCCAAAACCAATGGAACCATCAAAACACCAATATGATTTTGACTCTGCAACTGCAATCGGATTATTAAAAGAATATGGTTTAGATAAAGATTTCAAAATCAACATCGAGGTAAACCACGCTACATTAGCACAACACACTTTCCAACACGAATTAGAAGTGGCTGCAAAAGCGGGAATGTTAGGAAGCATCGATGCGAACAGAGGAGATTACCAAAACGGATGGGATACAGATCAATTCCCAAATAACATTCAGGAAACTACTGAAGCGATGTTGGTTTTCTTAAAAGCTGGCGGATTACAAGGTGGTGGAGTTAACTTCGACGCTAAAATCAGAAGAAACTCTACAGATTTAGAAGATGTTTTCTTAGCGCATATTGGCGGAGCGGATACTTTTGCAAGAGCGTTATTGACAGCAGATAAAATCATTTCTTCTTCTCCTTACGAGAAATTAAGAACAGAAAGATACAGCTCATTCGATTCTGGAAAAGGTAAAGATTTTGCTGAAGGAAAATTAAGCTTGAAAGATCTTTATTCTATCGCTCATGAAAATGGAGAATTAAATCTTCAAAGCGGTAAACAAGAATTGTTTGAAAATATCATCAACCAATATATTTAATTGGTAAGATTTTTAGATACCAATTAAACCTGATGGGTTTTTAAAACCCGTCAGGTTTTCAACAAAATATTTAGTGAGACATAATTTCTAAAAAAACATTTGAATTTTAATGTGATAGTCTTTGAGCGTTAAAATAATTTTTAGATAAAAATTGAAAAATGTGTATTAAGATTATGGCTTGTTTTTGGAAGTTTTAATTTGACGAAATGGATTGAAGGTTTAGTTACTATTTTAGATAATTTAAAACTAAAAAAAACATAGCCAGTTTGATAAAAATTCATAGTGAGTTAAATTTTTATTGAAGGTTTTTTGAAGAGCAGAATCGATCGAAATGCACATTTTTTCTCGCTAGAATACACAAGGAACTTTGTCAAAGTTTAAAACTTTGACAAAGTTTTTTTTACGCAAAATAGTATTAACCAAAACCAAAAAACATATGAAATTTTTTATTGACACTGCCAATCTTCAAGACATTGAAGAAGCGCAGGCTTTAGGCGTTTTAGACGGTGTAACCACCAATCCGTCATTAATGGCAAAAGAAGGAATTACTGGAAAAGAGAATATTTTAAAACACTATCTGGATATCTGTAATATTGTGGACGGAGATGTTTCGGCTGAGGTAATCGCAACTGATTTTGACGGGATGGTCAGAGAAGGAGAGGAACTTGCCGCTTTGCATCCGCAGATTGTGGTAAAGTTACCTATGATTGGCGACGGTGTAAAAGCCTGTAAATATTTTTCTTCAAAAGGAATTAAAACCAATGTTACTTTAGTATTCTCAGCTGGTCAGGCATTATTAGCTGCAAAGGCTGGAGCAACTTATGTTTCGCCATTTTTAGGAAGATTAGATGATGTTTCGACAGACGGAATGCATTTAATTCAGGAAATAAGAGAAATCTACGACAACTACAATTATCAAACTCAAATACTTTCGGCTTCCGTTAGACATACTATGCATATTGTAAACTGTGCAAAAGTAGGATCTGATGTTATGACAGGTCCGCTTTCGGCAATAAAAGGGTTGCTGAAACATCCTTTAACGGATATTGGTTTAAAGCAATTTGTTGAAGATGCTAAAAAGATGAATTTATAGTTTTTCGACTCCATTTTTTTAAAATTTGAACTCCCTTCAGAAGCTTTTGAAGGGAGTTTTTTTATAAAATAAAAACAACCGATTGTTTCTAAAAATATTTTTTTGTAAGAATTGTATTGTTTCAAAATCTTTGTATTAGCTTTTCTGTAAAATCTCCTGTTTTGCATGGTATGCGAAAAGATACCTTTTGCAGCTTTTTACTTCTTTTTATTATAAGGTTTTAGCAGTCTCCCAAAATTTAGTTTTTTGTATTTTTTTTAATATTTCAAGCAAAACTATTTATTTTCTACAACGATTTCGTTGATGTGAAGTGTTGTTTTGAAGAAAGTTTAATATTTTGTAATTATGAATAAAAAATGTGTTTTTTTATTCTACATTTTTTTTGAATTTGATAAAAAAAATTAACGCAACCGATTGTGTGTTGTTGTTTTTTACATATATTTGTTTTGACTATATGCAGCTGTAGATCTGATTTTTATAGATTAAAAGTGGAAAAATAGTTCGAAAAGTAAAAACTAACTAAACTATACTTATTAACTAATTAAACCAATTATTTATGACTAACTTTTTTATTGCTAAAGGCAGATCAAAATACTTTAAGAATTGGGGCAGCCTTGTCCTGATGCTGGTATTTTCTGTTACGGTAAATGCTCAAAATGCTGTTTCAGGAATAGTTTCCGATAACAGCGGACCTATACCAGGAGTAAACATTGTTGTAAAAGGAACGAACATTACCACAGTTTCTAATTTTGACGGAACCTATACTATAAAATCAGTACCGGCTAACGGCACACTGGTTTTTAGTTTTATTGGTTACAAAGCAAAAGAAGTAGCTGTAGGAGGTAAAACTAAAATTGATGCCATATTAGAAGAAGACATCAGCAGTTTAAAAGAAGTAGTTGTCATCGGTTACGGTACAGCAAAAAGAGGTGATTTGACAGGAGCTGTTTCAACCATTAGCAGTGCTGCCGTAACACAATCTGTTGCTACAACAATCGATCAGGTTTTGCAAGGACGTGCGGCAGGTGTGCAGCTGCAGCAAAATAGTGGTACGCCGGGAGGAAGTTCTTCGGTACGTATTCGCGGTATTAGTTCAATCACAGGTTCAAATGAACCGATTTATGTGGTAGACGGTGTTATTATCGACGGAAATTCGGGTTCGTTAAATGCAAATCCGCTAGCGGGAATAAATCCAGCAGATGTTGCTTCTATTGATGTTTTGAAAGATGCGTCGGCAACAGCCATCTACGGTTCAAGAGCAGCAAACGGGGTAATTATGATTACTACAAAAACAGGAAAAAAAGGTGATTTGACATTAAATTTTGACAGTTATGTAGGCTGGCAGACGATTCCTAAAGAATTGCAAATGCTTAATTTAAGAGAATACGGAACCTTAAAAAATACTCGCGCAGATTTAGGAATCGTACAGCGCGACAACACTTTTATCCGTCCTGATTTATTGGGAGAAGGAACTAACTGGCAGGACGAATTATTTCAAACTGCTATGATGCAAAGTTACAATTTATCAGCTTCTGGCGGTTCAGATAATACGACTTACGCTTTAGGAATGGGATATTTTGACCAGGACGGTATTGCGATTGGCTCTTCTTTTGATCGTTTAAACCTTAGAGGAGTGATTGATTCTCAAGTTAAAAAATTCTTGAAAGTGGGAGTAAATTTAGCTTTAAACAAAACAAATCAAGTTACGACTATTACAGATGATGCTTTAATTTTAACAGCATTAAAACAAACTCCAAACGTAGCGGCGCGTAATGCTGATGGAACTTTTGACGGACCAGATACAGCAGAATTTGTACAGAATAATCCGCTTGGATTGGCTTTAATGAAAGATAATAACAATACAAATTACGGAATTAGAGCAAATGCATACGCAGAAATCAGTTTTACAAAAGATTTAAAACTAAAAACACAATATTCCATCGATTACGGATTTGGAAATAATTATACTTTTAATCCGTCTTATACTTTTGGAGCTATCGTAAATGATGTACGAGAAGGAACAAGAACTAAATCGACCAGTGATAACTGGATTTGGAATAATTTATTGACGTATAACAAAACATTCGGAAAACATTCTGTTAATGCGATGCTGGGTCAGGAATTTCAAGAACAAAATTGGGAAAACCTTTATGGCTATCGTTCGGGATATTTGACAAATGGCGCTACCGATTTAAATGCTGGAGATCCAACAACAGCAAGAAATTCAAATGCGAGTTCTACAAGAGCTTTGAGTTCTTATTTTGGAAGAGTTCAATATTCATTTGATGATCGATATTTATTGACAGGAACATTAAGAAGAGACGGTTCTTCTCAGTTTGCAGAAGGCAATAAATGGGATTGGTTTCCGTCTGCGGCTTTAGGATGGAAAATTTCAAACGAAAGTTTCTTAAAAAATAATCCAACGATTAATAATTTGAAACTGCGTTTAGGATGGGGAATTGTGGGTAATGCTTCTGTTCCTAATAATGCTTTTACTTCTGTTTACGGAACATCAGCGACCAATTGGGGAAGCGGACAAATTGCAACCAATACGGCAAATCCAGATTTAAAATGGGAAAAAACAAACTCTAGCAATATCGGATTAGATCTTGGTCTTTTTGATAACAGAATTGAACTTACAGCTGATGCTTATTACAAAAAAACAGACGATTTACTATTAAGATTATCTCTTCCAGCGTACGTTGGAACAACTGGACAAGGTTCTACATCACCTCCTTATGCTAATATTGGCTCGCTTGAAAACAAAGGGATTGAGTTTAGTTTGAATACCTTAAACATGCAGCGTGATAATTTTTCATGGAAAACCAATATTACTTTTTCTATCAATAGAACCAAAGTATTAAAATTGAATACAGAATCAGGAGTTTACGATCAAACATTACAGCAGGGATCAGATGTAACGGTGGTGACACGTACGGCAGTTGGACAGCCGATCGGACAATTTTATGGATATAAAGTAATTGGACGTTTTGAAAAAGCAACCGATTTTTATTATAAAGATGCAAGCGGAATAGTAAAACCAACTGCACTGCCGGAAGGAATGCAGATTGGTGAAAATGGTGTTTGGATCGGAGATTATATGTTTGAAGACGTTAATAAAGATGGTGTAATTAATGAGAAAGATGCGGGTTATATCGGAAATCCAAATCCAGATTTTACGTTTGGAGTTAACAATTCATTCTCATTTCTTGGTTTTGATGTGAGTGTCTTGGTAACGGGATCTTATGGAAATGATGTTTTAAATTACCAAAGACGCTGGTTAGAAAATCCACGTGAGAATACCAATTTATTTAAATCAGCTTTAGGATATGCGCAATTAGAATTAATTGATCCAAATGGACCAAACGATTATCGAAATGTACAAATCGTTGGCGGTGATCCCTATATGCCAAGAATCGGAGCTTCATCAGCATCTTCAGCTTCCAATTATCGTTTAAGTAACAGATTTGTAGAAGACGGATCTTATGTACGAATCAAAAATATTTCGATTGGTTACAATCTTCCTAAAAACTTGTATTCGAAGTATGGAATTTCAAATATCAAAGTGTATTCAAATATGCAGAATGTTTTGACTTTTACTAAATACAAAGGTTATGATCCAGAAGTAGGATCGATCAATCAAAACCTGCTTCTATCGGGAATTGATAACGGACGTTATCCATCACCGATTACAACTACACTTGGATTAACTGTTAATTTCTAAAAACTGCACCATGAAAACAAAGAAAATATTTTATACGGCTTTAATGATTGCATTGCCATTTGTCTGGACGAGCTGCAGCGACATTTTAGACGTTGAACCAAATGATGTTATTACAAAAGAGAATTTCTATAAAACCGAATCTGATTTTCAAGCCGCAACAGGCCCATTATACAATAAAGTATGGTTCGATTTTAATGATAAATTTTATTACGGATTAGGAGACGGGCGTGCTGCCAACATGTATGCACCATTCTCAGATTACGTTTATCCGTTTACCGATTTAACCGAAACAGGATTAACAGGACCATTGGTTTCAGCTTGGGGATCTTTTTATAATGTTATTCAACAATCAAATAACGTGATTATCGGAATCTCAGGAAGTACAACTGTGGGCGATAATATTAAAAATAAATATATTGCCGAAGCGCGTTTTATGAGAGGAACTGCTTATTGGTATCTGGCTTCTTTATGGGGTGATGCCATTATATCGACAGACCCAAGAGAATTGGTAAAAAATCCAATTGTAAACAAAAATCCATTAAAAGATGTTTACGAATTTGCCATGCGCGATTTAGAATTTGCAGCAAAATATCTTCCAGAAACTGCTGGTCAAGCTGGACGTT
Organism: Flavobacterium artemisiae; assembly: GCF_042678225.1. Lineage (NCBI taxonomy): Bacteria > Pseudomonadati > Bacteroidota > Flavobacteriia > Flavobacteriales > Flavobacteriaceae > Flavobacterium > Flavobacterium artemisiae. The sequence continues at coordinate 33,201 of NZ_JBHUDZ010000005.1, forward strand.
TGACAAAATACAGCGCATTCGGAATGCTGTCTCGTGTTTATCTGTCCTACTCAGGAATCAGCGATAATCCAAACAGCGGTTCAAGAAACCAAGAATACTTGGATTTAGCCAAAAAAGCAGCCGAAAAAGTAATTAATTCGGGACCATACAGTTTAATGGCCAATTATGCTGATTTGTTTATGGTCGAAAATAATAACAATTCAGAATCAATGTTTGCCTTACAATGGGTTCCAAACGGAGATTATGGCGTAAATAATACCCAGCAGGCTTATTTTGCGTTAAACTCAGAAATTACGGGCGATGATGCGGCGTGGGGATATTGGACAAGAGCTTCTTATAATGTGCTTCAAGAATACGAATCGAAAGATCTTCGCAGAAAAGCAACTTGGATGGCAGATGATGATCATTATCCAGAGATTAACAAAGCCAACGGCGGTTACACAGTTGATCACAGCAAAGATTTCTTAACAGTAAAAAAAGGAGTTGTCGGTTCTACAAAAGACAATTCTAAAATTACTCGTATGAACTCTGCTTTAAATACTTATATGCTGCGTTTGGGTGAAGTTTATTTAAATTATGCCGAAGCAGCTTTAGGAAACAATGCTTCTACAGCAGATGCAACAGCAATTGCCGGCGTAAACAAACTTCGTGTTCGTGCGGGTTTAGACCCAAAAACGACACTTACTTATGCAGATATTATTCATGAAAGAAGAGTAGAACTTTGTATGGAAGGACAATATTGGTATGATTTGGTAAGAAGAGCGTATTACAAACAACAAGAAGTAATCAATTATGTTACTGGACAAAATCGCGGAACGATAACACCGATTTTATACGATACTGCAACCAATACAGTAAGTGTTGATGCCACAAAAAGTACCAGTTCTCGCGCTGTTGGCGTAATAGATGCGACCATTTTTGTACTGCCTTATCCAGAGTCAGAATTAATTCAGAATCCGTTGCTGCGAGAGAATCCAGTTCCGTATCAGTTTACAGAAGAGAGAATTAAAGATTTATTCTAGCATTACCAAAAAAATAAATTTAAAAGAAAGATTACTATGAAATATATTTTAAATAAAAAGTATTGGGCGCCGATAGCATTGCTTGGAATGCTGTTTTTCGGATTGCTTTTGACTTCTTGCGAAAGCAATGATACAGAAGGCAAAGCAATTACGATCACGAAAGTATTTTTAGAAGACGTCAATTCTACCGTACCAGATAGAGAAGTTTCGTTTGCCCGTTTAGGGCAGGCTTTGCGTATTGAAGGTTCTGGTTTTACAGGATTAAAAAGAGTGTATATTAACGGATACTCAACGTATTTTAATGTTGTTTTTGTTTCTGATAATTCGATGTTAGTAAACGTTTCTGCAGATACACCGATTTTAGATGCCGATCCATCAGTTCGTAATACCATTCGTTTTGCAAATGATACTAACGAATTTACCTTTCCTTTCGAAATCCGTGCAGGGAAACCGGCGATTACCAGTATATCCAATACACTTCCAAATGCAGGAGAAAAGATTACAGTTTACGGAACTGGTTTAACAGAAGTCAGCAAAGTAATTTTTCCAGGAAATGTAGAAACAACGACTGGAATTACTTCCGACCCAGATGGGGAATTTTTTACAGTAACAGTTCCGAGCGGTATTTCAGATAATGGAGGATCCATATTTGCACAAAGTTCAAACGGAGGAGTTTATTCTCCAGCTTATTTTAACTGCAAAAGAGGAATTATTTTGGATTTTGACGGAAGAGGAACTCAAGGATCTTGGGATCGAGCAAGTATGATTTTACCAGCCGATTTAGAAACAGCAGTTTTAGGAACAGGAAATACTTCTCAGGGAAAATATGTTCCTCATCATCCTTCTCGTATGCCGGCTTTTGAAGCTAATAAAGCACGTCAATCAGAAGTTTGGACAGCAGGAACTGGCGTTGATAATTGGAGAACACAATTTACACCTTTTATTCCAGCCTCTACAGCACTTGATAAAGTAGCGCTGCAGTTTGATATTTATGTTCCCGATGCTTGGAAAGATTCTGGATTCTTGAAAATATGTATGGTAAACAATTTTAATGGAGGAGAATGGGCAGGAGCTGTTTACAACTATGTTCCGTGGATTGTTGATGGAAAATCGGTGGCTTTTCAAACCACAGGCTGGACTACAGTAACAATTCCATTAAACAAATTCTATGCTTGGTCAAAAGAAGCTTTTACGTTCGAAACTGTTTTAACATATCGTGAATCTCAGACCTACCAGAATTTCGGAATCTATTTTGAAAACAATGATATTAAATTGTCAAATGTTACAGGAACAGCAAGCGAAGTAGAATTCCTGGCAAAAGCTACTTCTGTAAAAGTGTACACAGACAATTGGAGAATCGTATCACTGGATACACCAGTTTACAATGATTTTGCTAACTAAAAACCAAAACCAAAAATGAAATATATCAAGATATTACCAGTAATCGCTTCATCCATGCTGTTGTTTACAGCATGCGATGATAATTTGATGGAATGGGAAAAAGACCCAGAACATGGAGCTGTAACCGGCGCCGAATTACCGCTCGCATTAGTAGAAAAAATAAGCCGTTACGAACCTTTAAAAAATTACAGCGATTTTATTTTAGGAAACGGAATCGGTGCCGATTTATACATGAGCGACGCAGCATATAGAAAAATTGTAAATGAAAATTTCGATGAGGTAACGCCAGGTTACGCTATGAAACACGGTGCGATGGTAAACGCAAAAGGAGAAATCAATTTTGCAACTATGGATGCTTTTATAGCCGAAACCAAAAAAGCAGGTTTAACAGTTTTTGGACACACTTTGGTTTGGCATTCCAACCAAAATGCAAGTTATTTAAATGGAATTATTGCACCAACTGTAATTCCGGGTTCAAGCGGCACCAATATTTTAGATGTTGCTGGCTTAAAAAGTGGTGCATTTACAAATTGGTCAAGAAATAATCAAGGTCAGGGAATTACAGTTGTTGATAATGCAGGGTTAGTCGCAAATTCTAAGGCCGTTCAATTAATTTCATCCGCATCTTCAACTAATTATTGGGATTTACAATTAGCATCTCCTACAGTAACTGTTGTAAGTGGTCATAGTTATGAGGTTTCTTTCTACATTAAATCAGATAAGGCTGGTAAAGGGCGTATTTCTTTTTCTGGATTGACAAATGGTTATCCTTGGATTAATTGGGATGGTACAGGTGCCGCAGAAGCATTTGTTACCTCTTCACAATGGAAACAAGTTAAATTTAAATTAAATGCCAGTGATTTTGCTGTTGGAAGTAATAGTTTAAAATTGAATTTTGATTTAGGGCCTCTTCCAAATGTAACCTATCTTATTGATGTCAATACACTTGCAGTTGTTGATCTTGATGCTGCAACAGGACCAGTAAATTTAATTTCTAATGGAACATTCAATTCAGGAATAACAGGATGGTCCAAAGCTAATGGAGCTGCTGATGCTTTAAGCGCTGCACCTGCTGCAAATGCCTATGAAGGAAGTGGCGCTATGAAAGTTGTAAATGCTACAAGTACTCCAACAGAGCAATGGAGAACTCAGATTCAGACTACTTTTACTTCAGCATTAACAGCAGGAAAAAGTTACACGATTTCATATATGATTCGTTCTGAAGCTAACGGTTCTGTAAGATGTTCATCGACACCATCATCATTAGCAAGTTATCAGGGAGATCAGACGACTACGACGACTTGGAAACAAATAGAATGGAAGATTACCGCTAAGGGCGGAGAGACTGGTTTTGGTTTTGATTTAGGAGGAGCAGCTGGAACTTACTACATTGATAATGTTTTAGTAACAGACGGATCGTCATCTGGAAGCGGACCGACAGCACCAATCACAATCGAAAAAACAGATGCAGAGAAATCCAAAATTATCGGTGACGCCATGACCGATTGGATTTCTAAAATGATGACACATTATAAAACAAGCGTTTTTGCTTGGGATGTTGTCAATGAACCAATGAAAGAAGATGGAACATTAAGAACTGGAAACGAAGGAGAAACAGCTGCAGATCATTTTTCTTGGGCAAAATATCTTGGTAAAGATTTTGCTGTAACGGCTTTCAAATTAGCACGTCAGTACGGAAATCCATCGGACAAACTTTTCATCAACGATTATAACTTAGAATCAAGATTAGATAAATGCGATGGTTTGATCGAATATGTAAAATATATCGAAAGCAAAGGCGCACAAATTGACGGAATCGGAACACAGATGCACATTGGCTTGACCACTAATAAAGACCAAATTGTACAAATGTTCCAAAAACTAGCCGCATCTGGAAAACTGATTAAAATTTCGGAGCTTGACGTAAGATTAGGAACAAATGCACCAACAGTTGCACAACAGGCTTCTCAGGCAGAAATGTATCAATTTGTTATCGATTCATACAAAAAATACATTCCGAAAGCACAGCAGTATGGAGTAACAATTTGGGGTGTTTCTGATAATGCCAAAGAACACGAATTCTGGCTTCCAGACGAATCTCCAAACCTTTGGGATGCGAATTATGTACGCAAACATGCTTACAAAGGAACAGCCGACGGACTTGCAGGAAAAGATGTAAGTTTAGGATTCTCTGGAGAGTTAGTAAAACCTTAAGTAATTACTAAACGTTGAGGATACGGGTAATTTGTTCTTTCGAGAAACGAGAAATCTTCGCAAGAAACTCCTCAATCAAAATCAAAAAAGCTTTGTCAAAGTTCCAAACTTTGACAAAGCTGCTTTGTTTATTTTTAATATTAAAATAAAAAATATGGTTTCTATTCTAAAAAAGATATTTCTTCTAAGTGCATTATTTGGAACACATTTAGGCATTTGTCAAAACATACCGCATCTTCAGAAAAAAGGAAACAAAACACAATTAATAGTAAACCAAAACCCATTTTTAATCCGTGGCGGCGAATTAGGAAATTCATCAGCGACCAGTATGGAAAGCATGGAACCGATTTGGTCTAGGTTAACCGATATGAATCTCAACACGGTTTTAACTCCAGTTTATTGGGAATTAATTGAACCCGAAGAAGGAAAATTTGATTTTAATTTAGTCGACGATTTGATTCTTCGTGCGAGAAAAGAAAACCTAAAATTGGTTTTTCTTTGGTTTGGTTCCTGGAAAAACAGCATGTCAAGTCACACGCCGGCTTGGGTTAAACGCAATCAGAAAAAATATCCAAGAGTAAAAGACGATAAAAATAAAAGTCATGAAATTTTAACGCCTTTCAGCGAAAACAATCTGCAAGCCGATTTGAATGCTTTCAAAAAATTGATGGCACATATAAAAGATTTCGATCAAAAGGAGCAGACCGTCATTATGATTCAGGTTGAAAATGAAATCGGAATGCTGCCAACCGCCCGCGATTATCATTCGCTGGCAAATGAAGCTTTTCAAAAACCAGTTCCAAATGAATTGATAAAATATTTAGAAAAAAACAAAGAAAAATTAGTTCCAGAATTTCTGGAAATTTGGAAGAAAAACGGATTCAAAACCAAAGGAAACTGGGAAGAAATTTTTGGAAAAGGATTGCATACAGACGAGATATTTATGGCGTGGTATTTTTCTAAATTTACAAACCAAGTTGCCAAAGCAGGAAAAGACGTTTATCCAATTCCGATGTTTGTAAACGCAGCTTTGAATGCGCCCGAAAAAAAGCCGGGACAATATCCAAGCGCCGGACCACTGCCACATCTTATGGATGTTTGGAAAGCAGCCGGAAATGCAATTGATTTTCTTTCACCCGATTTTTACAATCCATCTTTCAAACAATGGAACGATTTATTTACGCGTCAAGGCAATCCATTATTTATTCCCGAACATAAGTTTGATGAAACCGCACCGTTTAAAGGATTATACGCGATCGGACATTACGAAGCGATTGGCTTTTCGCCATTTTCTATTGAATCTGTTGCAGATGCCAAAAAAGAACCGCTCGGAAAAATTTATAATTTAATTGAACAATTAACGCCCACGATTGAGAATTATAAAGGACAAGGAAAAATGGATGGTGTTTTGTTGGACAAAGAAAATAATACGCAGATTATTAAAATCGGCGATTACGAATTCACTTTCAAACATGACTATACTTTAAATTGGTCTGACGGAGCAAAAGCTGAGATTTGGCCAATGTCTAGCGCTATAATTATAGAAATTGCAAAAGACGAATTTTATGTTTCCGGTTCCGGAATTGTCGTAACTTTTAAACCATTAAAAGAAAATTTAAATGCAGGAATTTTAAAAACCGATCAGGGAATCTTCGAAAATGAAAAATGGAAAACAATTCGTCATTTTAACGGAGATCAAACCCATCAAGGAAGACATTTGAGAATCGCTGTCGGTGACTACGAAATCCAGAAAATAAAATTATATACTTATGAATAGTTTTTTAGCCGCGAATTCACGAATTATATTAATTCCTGCTTTTTGTAAAAATGTGATAATATAATTCGTGAATTTGTGGAAAAACTCAAACTTCAAAAACAACTTTATAAATCCAGAAATTCTTAAGAACTTTGTTGTATTGCAAAAATTAGACAATTCCACAAATGAAAATAATCGCTTTACAAGAAGGAAATTATATCGCAGATGCTAAAAAAGAATTCAAACTTATTACCGAGAGAACTTCAGATCCCGGATTAAAAATGGCGATTCAGCCTTTTTTAGTCGTTACAGAAAACGATGTGATTTTATTAGATTTAGGTTTGGGATTTATCAATAACGGCGTTCCGTTTATTCATGAAGTTTTAAGAAAGAACAATATTGAGCCAGAACAAATTACGAAAATTTTGGTTTCGCATCTTCACAAAGATCATATTGAAGGAATTGGTTATTTTGAAAACGGAAATTTCATTCCAAATTTCCCAAATGCAACAATTTATATTCAAAAACGAGAAATAGATTTTGCTTTAAAACAAAGTAATAGTCCGTCTTACAATTTTGAAATAGTGAATGAATTGGAGAAACTTCCAAATGTTGAATTAATGAATTCTGACAGCGGCAACATAACCGATGAAATTTTCTATGAAGTTTCTGCCGGACATACCCAATTTCACCAAGTTTTCTGGATTAAAGCTGATGATGAAATTGCTTTTTTTGGAGCAGACGATTTGCCGCAAAGAGCTTATTTATCGATGCATGTTGCCTATAAAACAGATTTCGATGGAAAACAAGCAATGGAATCCCGCAAAAAATGGGAACAGCAAGCCAAAGAAGAAAATTGGAAAGTGCTTTTGTATCACGATATGAAAACGCCGATTTTGGAGTTTTAAAGCCTAAATTAGTAAAGAAATACAATATTCAAGAAAGAGAATTCAGATTAAATTGCTTAGTCTGAATTTTTTTTTAGCCGAAAATAAAAGAAACAAAACACTTTTTATTTTTTCGTCAAGCGAAGAACGTAATAGTGAGAACGCTTTGGTAATCTGCGCTTCGACGGTTTTGATAGAAACATCAAGATGTTCCGCAATTTCGATATTCGTTAGGCCTTCTTTTTTACTCAAAATAAAAACCTCTTTGCATTTTGGAGGCAGGTTCTGAATTTCTTTGTTCACAGCATTCATAACCCTTTGAAAAGATTCTGAATCTTCTTCCTGAACAATGCCGTTTAACGCTTCATGATAGGATTTTTCTAAAGAAAATAAAGATTGGTTTTTTCGGTACAAATCGATGAATTCGTTGTAAGCCAATTTATAAAGAAAACTTTTTAAAGAATGATCTGATTTTAATCTCGTACGTTGTTCCCAAACTTTAATAAAAACGTTTTGAACGATATCTTCGGCACTGTAAACATTCTTAACCAGACTGTTAGCGTAAACACAAAGTTTATGATGATACGTGTCGATAAGATACGTGTAAGCGCTCTCATCTCCATTTCGAAGTGCTTCAATTAATAAATCATTATTCTGGTAATCATCAATCTTCATAAAAACAAATATATAAATTATCCTCTTTGAGGGACAAATAGTGCGTGTATTTCAATATAATTTTGGCGTTTTTTTCATTTCTATTTGAAAATTAGTACAAATAAAATCGATAAAAAAGGCAAAGGTAAATCTTTTACTTTATAATTTCTATCTAATTAGTAGTGTTTTATTAAGAGGAAAAGATTTGTGGAAAATAAAAAAATCATCAAAATGAAAAAAACTTTATCAAATTGTTAGGGTTTTGATTTTTTGCTTCGTAATAATATTAAAAACGACTAAAATGACAATAAAAAAGTCAGAGCAAGTAATTGTTAAATTTATCACTAATCAGGCCAATCAGGAAGAAATTGAGTGGCTGACAGAGTGGTTAAAAGACGACGAAAACCAAATTGTATTTAAAGAATTTGTAAAAACAAATTATGCAGTAGACTCGTCTTTATATTCTTTTGATGCGGCTGAGGTTAAAAAACAGTTATCAATAAGAATCCAGAAAGAAAATAATGTTTTTGTGAAGCGCAGGTTTTCTTCTTATTACAAATATGCAGCAGTTTTGGTTGCTGCGGTGGGATGTTTCTTTTTGTATAAAAATTTTACTGCTGTAGAAAGTAATCAAAAAGTAATTATTCCCAGAGAAGACAGCATTGTGTTGCAAGATGCTGAAAACAACGAGGAATCTATTGATACAGTAGCGATAAAAAATATTGTTGATCAAAACGGAAACATTATAGGAAAACAAGAAAAAAACAGATTGGTTTACAATAAATCATATACCGATGGAAAACTGACTTACAATTCGATTAAAATTCCGTACGGGAAAAAATTTGAAGTAGAATTATCAGACGGAACGATTGTGCATTTAAACGCTGGAACTCAAATGACCTATCCGGTTCAGTTTGCAAAAAATCAAGGAAGATCAGTGCATCTGGAAGGCGAAGCGTATTTTGAAGTGACCAAAGACAAAGCGCATCCGTTTACGGTAAACACAAACGAATTGGGCGTTGAGGTACTGGGAACGAAGTTTAATGTAGATACGTATAATGAAAGTATAAGCACGGATATTGTTTTGGTCGAAGGAAAAGTTTTGTTGTATAAAGGGCCAAAAGAAAATAAAAACAAAGTGTATTTGATGCCGGGTACAAAAGGTTCTCTCGTAAAACAACGAAATGCATTTGCGACAGAAGAAGTTAATACAGATTATTATACGGCTTGGATGAAAGGAAGTCTGGTATTTAAAAACGCTTCATTTGAAGAAATTATCAGAAAACTGGAACGAGAATACAATGTCACTTTCATCAATAAAAATAAAACACTGGGTAAAGAAATTTTTAACGCCCGTTTTGACAACGAACCGATTGAAGTGGTTTTAAAATATTTCAGTGACAGTTACAAAATTGATTATCAAATTGACAGAGACAAGATCACTATTCATTAAAGAATTAGTAAATCTAAAATCTAATATCATAAAATCTAAAAATAAAAAGCCTATGTAACACAAATCCAGAAGAAAGAGGATCGTTATTTAAAAAAGAAACCGGAAAATGCGCCAACATTTCCCGGTAGAGTAAATGCGGTCAGTAAACTAACCAACCAACATTAAAAAACATTTTAAAAGTATGAAAAAACTCTTGAACACCATCAGGTTCAGCACGCCTTTTTTGAAATTTGATTTGAAGATGAAATTGACCACATTATTTTTATTGACCACATTGACTGTTATGCAAGCCGGGGTTTCTTATTCCCAAAAAGCGAAAGTCTCTTTCAGCGCCAATAATATGTCTGTAGCAAAAGCGATAGAAAAACTAGAATTTACTACAGAATACCGATTTGTTTACAATGTAAGATCTGTTGATTTGGATCGAAAAATTGATATTAATTTAAATAATGCTTCTATAGAAACTATTTTAAGCAGCATTTTTAATAACTCCAGCACTGATTACAAAGTTTCGGGAAACCATATTATTTTAACGCCTAAAAAATTGGAAGCAGAAAAAACTGCTCCAGTAAAAAAAGCCGTTGCCGATTTTATCGTAAAAGGACGTGTTACCGATGAAAAAGGTATGCCTTTGGTAGGAGCAGCAGTTTCTGATAATGGCTCAGGAAGAGGTGTACAGACTGATTTTAACGGTGAATATCAGATCATTGCAGTAAGCAGTGAAACTACTTTGGCTTTTGCCTATTTAGGATATGTAAGACAAGAAATTAAAGTTGATGGCAAAAGCGTTATTAACGTTGTTTTAAAAGAAGATGTACAGCAATTAGAAGGAATAACGCTGACTACAGGATATCAAAATATTAATTCAGAACAAGCTACAGGTTCATTCTCAAGTTTAAAAGCTTCAGATTATAAAGAACAACGTTTAAGCAGTTTAAATAAAATATTAGAAGGACGTATTGTTGGATATCAGGACGGAAAAATTCGAGGAACAACTTCTATGAATGGTTTAACAACGCCATTGTATGTTATTGATGGTTTTCCGATTGAAAATACGAAATTCAATCCATATTTTAGTTTAGAAGAAAATCTTCCTAATCTGAATTTGGAAGATATTGAAACGATTACAGTTTTAAAAGATGCAGCAGCTTCATCTATTTACGGAGCGCGCGCAGCAAATGGTGTAGTTGTTATTACCACTAAAAAAGCAAAAGCAGGACCGGCAACTATTTCGTTTTCCAGTAATATGACCATAACTCCTTATAGAAATTATAATGGAAACCGTACCGATTCGGCAGATATTATTGGCTTAGAAAGAGGTTGGGCAGCAGGAAATCCGGATCTTCAGGGAACGGGAGCAAATGCTTATGCGACTTCGTTATTACAGAGTGCGGCATTTACAAGCTTAGGTATGAATACGCTTTTAAACGGTTATGCCGGTAATATTTCGCAGACAGAAATGAACAATCGTCTAAACACATTAGGCGCGCAAGGGTACAAATATTATGATGATATAGCACGATACGCAAAACGTGATCAATATTTTACACAACACAATATTAGTTTAGGAAAAGCATCTGAATCCAATAGTTTTAATGCTTCTGTAACTTACAAAGGAAATAAATTTGAAGATAAATATTCTGAAAACGAATCGGTTGGAATCAACTTAAAAAATTCAACTCAAATTAATAGCTGGTTGACTTTAGATGTAGGAACGTATATCAATTATAGTAAAAGTGATACGCAGACTTACGATCCGTTTAGTCCGCAGTTCAAATATCAGCCTTACAATCAGTTAGTAAATGCTGATGGTTCTTATTTTACTTCTACGGCAGCATCTCGTTATCCTGATTATACACTACAGTCTCTTCAGGATTATGGTCTTTACAGTATGGACATTACGCCAATGGACGAATTGGGAAGAAATGTGGCAGCAACTAAAAATTTTCTGAACAGAACCTTTGCTAAATTCAATGTAAAATTCAGCCATGCATTTAGTTACAATGCAATGTTTCAATACGAATACAGTTCAGATCGTACAAAAGAGTTAAGAAACAAAGAATCATATTCTGTAAGATCTCAGGTAAACGAAATGGTTACCATTGCCAATAATGCAGCGGTATACAATTTACCTTACGGTGATATTTTAAAAGAAACCAATCAGTTTTCTAATGCTTATAATTTCCGTCAGCAGTTAAATTTTGATCAGACTTTTAATGAAAAACATGATGTTACTGCTATTGCCGGTATGGAAATTCGTCACAATAAATTAGAATATACAGACAATACACGTTACGGCTGGGATGATCAAACTTTAACTTTCTCACCAATAAATCAAGCAGATTTACTTAAAGTGTACGGAAGTGTATTTGGAGGTTCAATGGAATTGAACGATTTCTCTGCCACTCGTGAATTGATCAATCGTTACGTATCACTTTACGGAACAGGAAGTTATACCTATGATAGAAGATATTCTGTAACAGGAAGTTTACGTTGGGATCGTTCTAACCTTTGGGGAACAGACAGTAAATATCAAAACAAACCAACTTGGTCTACTGGAGCGGCTTGGAATATTGATAAAGAAGCCTTTTTTGCTGTACCTTTTTTAAATACGCTTAAACTTAGAGCTTCGTATGGTATCGGAGGAAACATTGCTAAAGATTCTGCTCCATATTTAACAGCCTATTATTCTTCTAATCCAAATATTGGCGGAATCGAGGGTTCTGTTAATTCACGCCCAAATCCAGAATTGTCTTGGGAGAAAACTACAACAACAGATTTAGGTTTAGATTTCGCAATGTTCAAAAACAGATTAAGCGGAACTTTTGATGTTTACAATAAAAAAGGAGAAGATTTATTAGCCAGTAGTGTCGGAATTCCAACAGAAGGCTGGGGGTATTCTACTTATAATTTGAATAATGGCGAAATGACCAACAAAGGTTTTGAAATTAGTTTAAGAGGAACAATAATCAAAACACCTTCTTTTTCTTGGGATACAGCAGTTTTATATGCTAACAACAAAAATAAAGTTACGTATGTAAACGTAGAAGCTCCGGCTTACTTTTTACAATTAGATTATCCGATGGCTTATCCTCGAGTGGGTAAAAGTTATAATTCACTTTACGGATATAAATGGGCAGGCTTAAGCAGTACAGGATTGCCGCAGGTTTATGATGCTACGGGAACAGCAGTAACCTATAATCCGGGAGATTTAGAAGCAATTAAAGATTACGGATCCACAGTTCCTAATCAGAGTGGTTCTTTTCATACATCTGTAAATTATAAAAACTTCTCACTTTCGGCATTGTTTATTTACGAGTTAGGGCATAAAATCAGAAATACATTTTTACCAATGTTAAACAATAATTATTCGAATGCGTTGGGTGGCTATGTTACAGACATAAGCGTGGTGAATAAAGATATTGTAAACCGTTGGCAAAATCCTGGTGACGAAGCCTTTACAAATATACCTCGTGCCGTTTACGAATATGAAGCTGATTTTACTTCAGATTCGAGAGATATTTATCGTTATGCAGACATCAATATTCTAGATGCCTCAAATGTGAGATTAAGCAATATTTCGCTGGGATATCAAATGCCAAGGGACCTTCTGAAAAAAGTAAACATACAAGATGTCAGATTTAATCTTAATGCAGAAAATGTTTATACCTGGGCAAAAAGCAGAGATGCAAAATACCTTTTAAACGGCTATCAATCTCCAAGTTTTGTTTTTGGTGTAAATGTTAATTTCTAATTTAAAAAGACTTCACGATGAAAAATTTATATAAAAATATATTGTGCGTATTAGCATTAGGATTAACGGTTGCCTCTTGTGAAAACTATCTGGACGATGCGCCAAAAGGATCTAAAATACCAACTACATTAGCCGATTTTGAAGCTTTTATCCGTAACGAATATACCAATCAGATGGTAAACGTGGAGCAGGCAATAAATTTATTGAATGACAGATACCAGATTCCTTCAGATCTTTCGTATAACCGCTTAACAAATGCCAATTATTTTTGGGATGAAACGGCAGATCGTATCGATTTGAATCGCGCTGACGAAACTACTTATTACGGGCAATATGCCGGAATTTCATCTTTTAATTTACTTATTGCAAATGTTTTGACCACGACTGAAGCTACAGAAGATCAAAAGAGAATAGTTTGGGCAGAAGCAAAGATACTGCGAGCGATGTCTTATTTTAATTTGGTTAATTTTTATGCTGATACATATGTAGCATCGACAGCATCAACCAAATTAGCAGTGCCATTGATTACAAGTGCCGATATTAATGCGCCAAGCAAACAAGTAACCATTCAGGAAATGTATGATTTTATATTGAAAGATGTAAACGAAGCAATTCCGTATTTGCCAAAAGTTTCTCAGACTGCGTTACATCCTAATTTAGGAGCTGGATACGCTTTTAGTGCACGCGTTTATTTGCAAATGAACAATTATACAGAAGCGTTAAAATATGCTGATTTAGCATTAGCAGAAAATAATAAATTGTACGATTGGACTGCTTTTTATAACGAAAATAAAACATTCCTTGAAACACCAAATAATTATACATTGCTGGCAACTCCAATGGGATATGATTATGTTGAAAATTACACCTATCGTCACGGTGCATACAATTATTTAAGAGCAGAATATGATATTACTGTAGATCGTTCGCAGCGTTTTGAAACTGGAGATGCCCGTTTCTTATCCCGCTGGAAAATCAGAACTGTAGGTACAGAAACCTATTACAGAAGACTTCTATCGGGTATGTTTAATTTTGGAGGAATCACAACTGTAGAGGTTTATTTGATCAAAGCAGAATGTCTGGTTCGTGCGGGACAAACGAGCGAAGGATTAGCAGTTTTAAATACAGTTCGTAAAACCCGTATTCTTCCAGAATCGTATCAAGATATTGCAACGGCTGATAAAACAACCGCAATGAATGCTATTTTGAAAACCAAAAACAACGAACTTATTTTTGGGCTGATTCCTTTTGCAGATGCTCGTCGTTTAAATGCCGAAGGAGTTTACAAAGTAAGTTTTTCAAAAGTTAAAGACGGACAAACTTATTCTTTATCTTCCGATTCTCATATGTGGACAATGCCTTTCCCGCAAGGCGCAACAAAAAATCCAGGAAACGGAACAATCACACAAAACGTAGCAAAATAATAACTTAAAAGCTTCCTGATTAGGATTCTCTAAAGGGAAGTTTTTTTAAAATATCAATCAAATGAATATAATTAAATATAAAATACTGGGATTGTGCATCTGTTTGTTCATGATTTCAAACAATGGTCAAGCACAAAAGAAGAAGCCAGCAGCAAAACCAGCTTCTTATACAATTAAAGGAAATATCACTGGACTTCCAGACGGAACAACCGTAAAATTAATTCCAGGAGGAACACATACTTCTGAGCTTCCAGTTGCAGAAACAACATTAAAAGAAGGGAAATTTTCATTTTCAGGAAAATTAAATGAGCCTCGTTTTTTCTATATTATTTTTGACAAAAGCAAAGGAAGTATAAGTGTTATGGCAGAAAATGCTAAAATAAAAATTACTGCAGCAGGAAGTGTTTCGGCAGAAGAAGGAGAATGGATTACTTTTAAAGATGTAGTTATTACAGGTTCAAAATCACATGATTATTATGTTAAAGAAACAGCTTTTAAAGAAGAATTGAATAAAGATTATGAGGAGTATCATAAAGGTTCTGAGCAGGTAACAGAGGCTTATGGTAAAGCAAGAGTTTCAGGAGATAAAAAAGCATTCGATTCTATTGCAAATACTCCAGAATGGAAAGCATTCGAATTAAAAGAAAAAGCTTTTTTTGATAAAGTAGAAAAAACAACTTTAGCCCTTATTACAAAACATAAAGATACCTGGTGGGGACCCTTTTTTATGCTAACTAATTACAGCTATTTTACGCCAGAACAAAAACCGATTTTTGAACAATTTTCGGCAGCAGCCAAGAAAAGTTACTACGGACAAGAGGCAGATAAAGATTTAAATCCAAAATCATTGATTGGAACAAGTGTTGCAAATTTCGGATTAAAAGATAAAGACGGAAAAGCTTTTACAGCAAAAGAAATTGTTGCCGGAAAAAAATACATTTTAATTGATTTCTGGGCTTCGTGGTGCGCGCCTTGCCGAAAAGAAATTCCAAACCTAAAAACAGCTTATTCTGAATATTCAGGTAAAGGATTTGAAATTTTAAGCATTTCAATTGACAAAGATGAAAAAGCATGGCAGAAAGCCTTAGCTCAGGAAAATATGCAATGGCACAATTTATTAGATGATGATAAGGTAAGTAAGTCATTCAACGTAAAAGCAATTCCAGCCACTTATTTAGTAGATAGTAAAGGTGTAATTATCGGCGATAATTTAAGAGGTGCAGAATTGGAAGCTAAACTAAAAGAACTTCTAAAATCGTAGCCGACGAGAGACAGCTTTAACAATATTAACAGCAAAGAAATAATTTAACACATAGAGACATAGTTTTTTAAAAGAAAAACTTAAAAAAGAATAAAAAAAGCAATTCATTGCTCTCACATAGCCTTCACTATGTTTGTTCAAATAAGTGAAACGACTTTTTTAAGACAAACAAAAGCTATGATTCTATGTGTTTAAAAAAAACATCGCAATAAAAAAAATAGCATATGAAAAGTACCATATTAAAATCAGGTTTAGTGACATTGGCACTAACCGCAGCAATAACTTCTTGTTCTAAAAAAGCAGAAGGTTATACCATTAACGGAAATATCGAAGGATTAAAAGACGGTTTAGTTTATCTGGAAACTTATGGAGACAGTACCAAAGTTGTAGATTCTGCAAAAGTAGTAGAAGGCAAATTTACTTTTGCAGGATCTGTAACAGAGCCATTGCTGCATAGTATAAAATTAAAAGGTACAGAATACGGCAGAACCTTTTTATTAGACAACGAGACTATTGTTTTTAAAGCTTTAAAAGATTCGATTTTTAAAGGTAAAATTGAAGGAGCAACGCAAGATTCTATTTATCAGTCGTTTTATAATAATGAATTTGCTAAAATCCAGAAAATAGCATTTCCGTTATATCAATTATCAGATTCATTGTATAAAGTTGATGCACAAAATAAAGCCATTCCAAAAGGAAAATTATCAGAAGAACACCGCGTTTTTATGGATAAAAAATGGGCAGATCTTCAAGTAATTGCAGATAAAAGCACAACAGATTATATTGAAAAAAATAAATCGAGTATTGGAGCAGCTTTGGTTTTAGACGATCGATTGATCAAATATCCAAATCCAGTGTTGGCTAAAAAAATGTACGATGATTTATCGCCAGAAGTAAAACAGTCTTTTTACGGAAAAAAAGTAAAAGCATCTGTTGATCTTTTCGAAAAAACAGCGGTCGGAGCTGTGGCGCCTGAATTTTCGCAAACAGACGTAAACGGAAAAGCAGTAAAACTGTCAGATTATAAAGGAAAATATGTTTTAATAGATTTCTGGGCAAGCTGGTGCGGACCATGCCGTAAAGAAAATCCAAATGTGGTTGAAGCTTACAAAACGTATCACGAGAAAGGTTTTGAAGTTTTAGGTATTTCGCTTGACGATAAAAAAGAACCTTGGCTGAAAGCAATCGAAAAAGACGGTTTAACTTGGACGCACGTTTCTGACTTAAAAGGCTGGAAAAATGAAGCTGCCAAAATCTACGGCGTTTCTGTAGTGCCAACCAATTACTTAATTGGGCCTGATGGAAAAATTGTAGCTTCAAACCTTCGCGAAGAAGCACTTCAAACAAAATTGAAAGAAATTTTCAGTAAATCTTAAATGGCAGTGTTCAGTGTTCGGTTTTTAAGTGATCAGTCATAGACTTTGTCAAAGTTTTTTGAACACGTTCAAACGGATTACTTAAAAACAGCACACTAAAAAGAAGTACTGTAAACTAAAAAAATCAATCAGACAAAAAATGAAAAAAACAATCTTTCTGGGCTTTTGCTCACTAGCTTTCTGCACCCTTATTTCTGCGCAGGAAAAGAATAATAACTTTAAGAAAATTAAAGAATTAGGCGGAATTGAAGAATATTTATACCAGCCAAATGGTATGAATGTTCTATTACTTCAAGACAATGCATCGCCGGTTGCAACTGTACAAATTGTATATCGAGTGGGTTCTAAAAATGAAGTTTTGGGAAACACGGGATCTACCCACCTTTTAGAACATTTGATGTTTAAAGGCACTCCAACTTTCAACAAAAAAAACGATAACACGATTACAGATGTTTTGCAAAATACAGGAGCACAATTAAATGCGACAACTTGGTACGACAGAACCAATTATTTTGAAACTTTACCAAGCGACAAAATTGGTTTGGCTTTGCAGATCGAAGCCGACAGAATGCGTAATTCTTTATTATTGAAAGAAGATAAAGAAGCCGAAATGACGGTAGTTCGTAACGAATTTGAACGCGGCGAAAACGACCCAAACAGTTTACTGGATAAAGAAATCTGGGCTTCGGCTTATATCGCGCATCCGTATCATCATTCTACAATTGGTTGGAAATCAGATATCGAAAAAGCACCAATCGAGGTATTACGTAATTTCTACAATACCTATTATTGGCCAGATAATGCCACTTTGACGATTATTGGAGATTTTAAAAAAGAAAATGTTTTTCAGTTAATAGAAACGTATTTCGGTAAAATTACAAAAGCGCCAAACCCAATGCCACAGCCTTATACAGAAGAACCTGAGCAATATGGTCCGAGAAAAATTGTAGTGAAAAAACCAGGAGAATTAGGTGTTATCAATAAAGCATATAAAATTCCGGGCGCTTTGCACGAAGATCTTCCAGCTTTGAATATTTTGGGCGAAATTATCGGTTCTGGACCTTCGGCGATTTTAAATAAAACGTTTGTAGATACGCGTTTAGGAATTTACGCTTACGCAAGCGCGACAAACTTTAAAGAAGTCGGACTTTTCACGATCGGCGTTGGATTTCCGTTAACGTCTAAGCACGAAGATATTGACGCAAAAATCAGCGAAGTTGTAGCGATGATTCAGAAAGAAGGAGTAACGCAGGAAGAAATCAATCGCGTTGTAGCACAAATCAGTGCACAGACAATTTTGAGCCGTGACGGTTCTGGCGTAATTGCTTCTGGATTAAATGAAGCGATTGCAGCAGGCGACTGGACAGATTATATTACGGGAGTTGACAAACTTAAAAAAGTAACTCCGGCCGATGTTTTAAGAGTGGCGCAGAAATATTTGGTGGAAGATCAAAGTACAACAGGGTATTTTATTCCGAAACAATCAGGTGATAATAACTCGCAAGATCAGGCAAGTGCCAATCATTTTATGCCAGAAAACGGACCGTTTTATTACAGAGATGCCAATCATAATCCTATAGAAAAAACTTCAGGAAATTTAATTTCATTAAAGGATGAAATTTCAAATGAAAATACTATCGAAGACTTAAAAGATGTTTTAGTCGAAAAAAATGGATCAGCTTTCAAAAGAGAAAAAGCGGCGGGAATTGATGTGGTTTCTGTAAAAACGGCAGCAAAAGATTTCGTTACCGTTTCGGCTAGTATTTCAACAGGAAAGTATGCAAACGAAACTAAAAATGCGATGATTCCAGCTTTAACGGCTTCGATGTTGTCAAAAGGAACGACTTTAAATGACAAATTTAAGTTTTCGCAAAAGCTTCAAAAATTAGGCGTAAGCATAAATGTAAATGCTTCGACAACAAAAATCAATATTGGTTTTAAATGTTTGAAAAAAGACTTAGATGAGGTTGTTTCTTTATTGGCAGAAGAATTGAGAAATCCGTTGTTTGATGCGAAAGAATTTGAAAATCTAAAACAGCAGTTTACAGGAAATACACAGCAAAGTTTGAATGATCCGGGAAGAAGAGGAGATATTGCTTTGACACAGGCGATTTATCCAAAAGGAAATCTTAATTACGATTTAAGCGTTGAAACTGATTTAGAAAATATCAAAAATGCTTCTTTAGAAGAAGTAAAAGCATTTCATAAAAAATATTTCGGTCCCGCTTCTATGCATTTAGTCATTGTTGGTGATACCGAGGGAGCAAACTTAAGCGCATCTTTAAAAAAATATTTCAAAAACTGGACAGGCGGCGTAACCGAAAAGTTAAAATTTGAAGAAGCAGTAAAAGCCAATTCAAAAACAGAAGTAATTACAATTGCAGAAAAACCAAGTGCCGAATTGTACATCGGGCAATATACAGGTTTAAAAAGAGCCGATGCCGATTATATTCCGTTTTACATTGCCAATTATACTTTGGGAGCCGGTTTTGCAGGACGTTTGATGCAGACGGTTCGTGATAATGACGGTTTAACGTATAGCATTTCATCTGGAATAGGCGGTAATATCTTGACGGGCGGCTATTGGTACGTAAATGCTTCATTCAACCCAAATTTGTTTCAAAAAGGGTTGGACGCTACAATGGTTCAGGTTGATAAATGGGTAAAAGACGGCATCACAGCGCACGAATTAGAAAACAAAAAAAGCAACTTAATCGGAAGTTTTAAAGTCGGAATGTCTACAACAGCCGGAATGAGCAGAACGATTTTGAGTTTTATAGAAAGAGGTTTAGAGCCGGATTATATACAGCAATATCCAAAAGACATCGAAAAAGTGACTTTAAAAGAAGTAAACGATGCGATCAAAAAATACATTCAATTGGATAAAATGATTATCATCAAATCGGGTTCTCTTGATAAAGATGGAAATCCTTTGAAGTAAAATTTTTAACACATAGAGACATAGTTTTTTTGTTTGAAATGAAATAAAAAGGAGTAAAAAAGAAATTTATTTCTCACACATAGCTATGTGAATTGATGCTAGTGAAACGCCTTTTTACAGATAAAGTAAAACTATGTTTCTATGTGTTTAAAAATTCTGCATTATTCAATTTTGTCAAAGCAGCCACTAAGCTTGTCATCCTGAGGAAAGAGGGGGCTCAGCAAAGTTTTAAAATCCAAACTTAATTTTAATAGACGTCTTTCATCATTTTTAAGTAAATCTGAATTAGTAAGCAATTTTCTTGTGAAAGACACAGAAGAGCTGTTTTTGCCGACAGCTCTTTTTTTTTAAACCATCAAAAAATGAAAAAAATAATCATCGCAATATTTCTTTTGTGCAGCGGTCTTATGTCTGCACAAATGTATAATCCAGTAAAATGGAAAACCTCAGTTGAGAAAATTTCCGATCAGGAATATCTTTTAAAAGTTCAGGCCGAAATACAATCGGGCTGGCATTTGTACGGGCAATATATTGAAGAAGGCGGACCGTCAAAAACCGCTTTTACATTCAATAATCCAAATAAAAATTTCGATTTAATCGGAAAAACAACCGAAGAAAAAGGACACGAAGTAGTGGATAAAATCTTCGATATGAAAATTAAATATTTTGAAGGAAAAGCACTTTTTACCCAAAAAATAAAATTCAATGCAGCACCAATTTCCAAAGTCATTGCTTCTGTTGATTTTATGGTTTGTGATGACAGTAATTGTTTACCGCCAACGACTGAAGAATTAACGTTTAAAATTCCGAGTGAAAAGAAAGCAGCTTCCGCCGAAGAAACTCCAATTGTAAAAGAAGATTCTGTAGTTTCAGAAGAAAAAACAATTGTTCAAACTGAAGAAAAAGTACAAGGAGCAGTTCCAGATTCACCAAAGAAAACAGAATCCAGAGGATTACTGACCATTTTTATTTTAGCTTTTTTATCAGGATTTGCGGCTTTATTAACGCCTTGTGTTTTTCCGATGATTCCTATGACGGTGAGTTTTTTTACCAAACAAAGTAAAAGTAAAGCGGCCGGAATTCGTAACGCCTTGATTTATGGTTTTTCAATCATTATTATTTACGTTTTATTAGGTTCGATCGTGACGGCTGTTTTTGGTGCCGATTCGCTGAACGCGCTTTCTACAAATGTCTGGTTCAATGTCGTTTTCTTTATTTTATTGGTTGTTTTTGCAGTTTCATTTTTGGGTGCATTCGAAATTATGCTTCCCAATTCTTTAGCCAATAAAGTAGATTCGCAGGCAGACAGAGGCGGATTAATTGGAATTTTCTTCATGGCTTTGGCATTAGCAATCGTCTCATTTTCTTGCACAGGACCTATTGTGGGAACTCTATTAGTCGAAGCAGCTTCAAAAGGAGGCATTGCGCCAATTGTCGGAATGCTTGGGTTTTCTTTCGCAATAGCGCTTCCATTTTCATTATTTGCTGCTTTTCCGGGTTGGTTAAATGCACTTCCAAAATCGGGCGGATGGCTGAATACCGTAAAAGTTGTTTTAGGATTTTTGGAACTGGCTCTGGCGTTTAAATTTTTATCTAATGCCGATTTGGTTCTGCAATTGCATTGGCTGGAAAGAGAAGTTTTCTTAGCAATTTGGATTGCCGTTTTTGGGGCGCTGGCTTTCTATTTATTCGGAAAATTGACATTGCCGCACGATTCGCCTTTAAATCATATTTCAGTCGGAAGATTAAGTTTTGGATTGATCGTTATGAGTTTTGTAATTTACTTGATTCCCGGACTTTGGGGCGCACCTTTAAAACTAATCAGCGGTTTTCCGCCTCCCATGCATTACAGCGAATCGCCAAATGGATTGGGCGTTTCGAGTAATTCGGAAGTAAAAAAAGAAGGTTCACTTCCTGAAGGAGCAGCATACGGACCGCATAATATTATCACTTTTCATGATTATGACAGCGGAATGGAATTCGCCAAAAAAGCTGGAAAACCAGTTTTATTAGACTTCACAGGATTTGCCTGCGTAAACTGCCGAAAAATGGAAGAATTGGTTTGGTCAGATCCTAAAGTTTTGGGCGTTTTAAATAATGATGTTGTTTTGATTTCGCTCTACGTAGACGATAAAAAAGAACTTCCAGAAAACGAGCAATACGTTTCTGAAACTACCGGAAAGAAAATTAAAACAATCGGCAATAAATGGAGCGATCTTCAAATTAAAACGTACAAAGCCAATGCACAGCCGTTTTATGTTATTGTAGATCATAAAAGTGAGAATTTAACAGAACCTTCAGCATACAATCCAGATATTGAGGAATATTACAATTGGCTGCAATCTGGAATCAAAAACTTCAAAAAATAATCGTTTTTAAAGAATAAAAAATGGAAACAAATTTGAAGAAAGTCTCGGTCACAGATTTAGAAAACTATTTTTCAAAATTTAGAGAAAATACAATTGGGAACAATCATACTTTTGAGACGATGTACGGAACTCAAAAAGTATTGTACGCCGATTGGATTGCGAGTGGTCGTTTGTATTTTCCGATTGAAGATATAATGATGCGAAAAATTGGCCCCATGATTGCCAACACGCATTCTTTTTCGAGCGAGACAGGAAAAGCTTCTACTTATGCCTATCAATATGCCCGACAAATAATAAAGGATCATGTAAATGCTTCTGAATCTGATTGTCTTGTGGCGACAGGAACGGGAATGACAGCGGCCTTGTCTAAGTTGCAGCGCATTATCGGACTGCGTTCTAAAGATAATATTTATAATGTGGAGCTTCTTCACGAAAGTGAAAAACCAGTTGTTTTTATTACACATATGGAGCATCATTCTAATCAAGTTCCGTGGTACGAAACGCTTGCTGATGTGGTGGTTTTACCAGCAGGAAAAGACAATTTGATTGATCCGCAGATTTTGGCTTTAGAAATAAAAAAATACGAAAACAGAAGTTTAAAAATTGGTTCGTTTACTGCCTGTTCCAACGTTACAGGAATCATTACGCCTTATCGCGAATTAGCCAAAATCATGCACCAAAATGGCGGTTTTTGTTTTGTAGATTTCGCTGCTTCTGCGCCGTATGTCAAAATTGATATGTATCCAGAAGATACAGAAGAAAGATTGGATGCCATTTTCTTTTCGCCTCATAAATTTTTGGGCGGACCTGGAACTTGCGGTATTTTAGTTTTTAATGAAAAATTATACAAAGCCAGTTTTCCAGATAATCCTGGCGGTGGAAATGTAAAATGTACCAATCCGTGGGGCGGTTTTTATTACAGCGACGCAATCGAAGTCAAAGAAGATGGCGGAACCCCGGGATTTTTGCAGGTAATGCGAACGGCTTTGTGTTTGGAATTGAAAGAACAAATGGGCGTTGCAAACATGAAAAAAAGAGAAAAAGAACTGCTGGATATTTGTTTTTCTGAACTAAAGAAAATTTCAGGATTAAAGATTTTAGGAGATTTAGAAACCGAAAGAATCGGTTGTGTTTCTTTTACTGTAGAAAACATTCATTACAACTTA
Source organism: Flavobacterium artemisiae (assembly GCF_042678225.1). Classification (NCBI taxonomy): domain Bacteria; kingdom Pseudomonadati; phylum Bacteroidota; class Flavobacteriia; order Flavobacteriales; family Flavobacteriaceae; genus Flavobacterium; species Flavobacterium artemisiae. The sequence continues at coordinate 56,879 of NZ_JBHUDZ010000005.1, forward strand.
ATCGTAAGACTTTTAAACGATCGCTTCGGAATTCAGGTTCGAGGCGGCTGGTCGTGCGCGAGTACATACGCACATTATTTGTTTGATATCGATGAAGAAAAATCAAATGCAATTACAAAAGGAATTCTCGAAAAAGATTTGACTGAAAAACCAGGATGGGTAAGGGTTTCACTTCATCCAACAATGACAAACGAGGAGCTTTTGTTTATTTGCAATGCTATTCAAAATATTGTTTCAAATATTGAAGAATGGAAAAAGGTGTATCAATACAATCCTTGCACAAACGAGTTTGATAATTTAATGGTTGAAGAAACTATTAAAGAAGAGGTCAAAGAATGGTTTTCTTTGGATTAATTTTTTTAGTGAATTTGCCTCCAGCTTTAGCTGAGGATAAAAATAATTAATTATGAATTAAAAGGCTTTAGCCGAACTTTTAAGTTTTGGCTAAAGCCTTTGTTGCAAATTGTATCGATCAATCTCCAGCTAAAGTTTCAAATCATATCGCTCTTCATAAAACGTTTTTCCCCATTCCTGTACTTCCTCAGACATTGTAAGTTCAAATCCTGCCATTTTATACATTTGGAGCGCTTTATTCTGAAGGCTTGTAGTAAGAAGAAATACATTTTTGAATTTTTTCTCTTTGCAAAAATCGACAGCATCGGTTAAGAGTCTTTTACCAATTCCGAGACCTCTAAAGGCAGGATCAAGAAGAAACCATCTCAATTGCGCTTCTTCATTGGGCTGATGTATAATTGCAACACAGCCAACAATTTTGTTATTGTATTCTGCCATCCAGATACGGTCATTTTCAGGAGAATATTTTTCTAAGAAATCGTAAAAAGTTTTGATCACATATTTCTCAAAATCGCTCGAAAAATGGTATTCTTTTCCATAAATAGCGCCGTGCAAATGAATAATATAACCAATATCTCCAGGAGTAATTTCGTGACGATAAGTAATATCTTCTTTTGCAATTCTATTTTCTGTAAGCAGATTTTTTACGGTATGCATCGAGTTAACTAAAATTTCTTTTTCAGACGGATTTAGTTTTTCAATTTTACCTTCTATTTTATTTTCCGATTTAGTATTTAAAACAGCTAGTAATTCGGTTCCGATATCAGTCAGTTTAATATTGAACGCACGTTTGTCTTCTGACGAAGCTACTTTTACGATTAAATTTTCTTTTAAAAAACGTTTTAAAATTCGGCTTAAATATCCTTTGTCGAGATTTAAAATTTCAGTGATTTTCTGTGCCGTTATTATTTTGCTTTCGCTGATTTCGTAAAGAATACGTATTTCGGTCAACGAATAATCACTATCCAAATAGTGCTGGCTTAATATATCTAAATGTGCAGTATAGAATCGGTTAAAACTCCTAATTTTTGAAGTTGTTGTAGTCATAGATCTTAAAAATTGTATTGTAAAATGCAAATATATAAAAATAGTTGCTTTTGTCAACTAATTTAAATTTTAAAACATAAAAATTGTTCTATTTTAATTAAAAAAACCAGTATTTGTAAGGTGTTAATGTTATAATAAAAGTGTTATTTTTTTGTAAAACGTAAGGCTGAAGTGAGTTGTAATTTGTAACTTAAAATTTCAAGATAAATGAATGATGAAAAAACTACGAATTTCCCTTATAAATATACATGGACTTCTAAAAGGTTCTGGCTTAGAAATTGGTCGGGACGCAGATAACGGAGGACAAACCAAATACGTTTACGAACTTGCAGAATTCTTATCGCAGCATAAAGATGTAGAGCATGTTCATCTTTTTACAAGACTAATTGATGATCCGTCTCTTTCTCCAGAATATGCTGTGCCTGTTGAAGTTATAAATGAAAAGTTAGACATAAGAAGAATTCCGTTTTTAGGAAAAAAATACAAATCGAAGGAACAATTGTGGGAGGGTCTTGATACCTTTGTAAGCGGTGCGATGCAGCATATAAAATCGCACAATATTTACCCCGATTGGATTCATTCACATTATGGAGACGCGGGTTATGCAGCAGCCGAACTTTCTTCCCTTTTAAATATTCCTTTTGCGCATACCGGACATTCGCTGGGTTTTTATAAAAAGAAAAAACTTTTAGAAAGCGGGCAGACCGAAGAAGAACTGGAAAAGAAATTTAAATTTAAAGCCAGAATCGCCGCAGAAGAAAAAACCTTAGAGCTTTCGGAATTTATTATCACTTCTACCGAGCAGGAAATTGAAACCTACAAAGCTTACAAAAACTTCGAAATAGCAAAATACCACGCTATTTCTCCCGGAATAGATACTCGAAAATTTGTTCCTTATTACTACACCGAAGCCGATAACGAAAAACATTTGGAAGAAGCACAGCGCAAATATTGGGTTTCAGAATCGATTTCAAAATTTCTTACCAATCCGCATAAACCTTTTATTCTGGCGCTTTCAAGACCAGATCGTCATAAAAACCTAAATACTTTAATTGAGGTTTACGGCAAAGACAAAGAACTGCAGAGTATTGCCAATTTGGTCATTTTTGCCGGAATTAGAAAAGACATTCAGAAGATGCCGGACTCCGAAAAAGACGTTTTGACCGATTTATTATTGTTAATGGACAAATACGATTTGTACGGTAAAATGGCGATTCCGAAAAAACATGATGTAGAAAATGAAGTTTCGATTATCTATCGTTATGCGGCCGAAAAAAGAGGTGTTTTTGTCAATCTTGCACTTCACGAAAATTTTGGTTTAACGGTTATAGAATCAGCAAGTTCGGGACTTCCGGTTGTGGTTACTAAAAACGGCGGACCTTCAGAAATTATTCCGGTCTGCCAGAACGGAGAATTAGTAGATCCGCAAGACGAAAAGCAGATAAAAAAAGCACTTCTAAATGTTTTAACTGATGAAAATCAATGGAAATATTATTCAAATAACGGAGCTATTAATATTCAAAAACATTACAGCTGGCTGAGCCATGTCAATCAATATGTTGACTTAATCAATGAAAATTTATCACTTTCATCTGGCGCAGGGATCAAAAAACAGCATTATCCAGCCATCAATATTGATCGTTTAAAACGAAAAGTAGAAAATCTGCTAGTCTCTGATATTGACGGAACGCTGATTGAACCAAAGCTAAGCAATCCAGGCTTAAAAGAGTTAAAAGAACATTTGACGAATCGAACGGATAAAATGGCTTTTGCACTTGCTTCGGGCAGAAATCTGGATTTGGTAAAAAAAGTGATTCACGAAGAAAAATTCCCTTTGCCCGATTTTATTATTTGTTCTGTGGGCACCGAAATTTATTATACAAACGGAAACGATTATGTACTCGACAAAGGCTGGGCAAAATTCCTTTCAGGACGCTGGAAAAGAGAAGATATTGAAAACAGACTTTCGACAGTAAAATGGATAAAAATGCAGGAAGAAGAAGCACAGAATCCGTTTAAAATATCGTATTACTATGAACAGGAAAATTACAATCACGAGGAATTAATCGAAGCTTTAGGAACGGGCTGGTACAAAGTAAATATTATTCCGAGTCACGGGCAGTTTTTAGATTTTATTCCAAAACGTGCTTCAAAAGGAAATGCGATTAAATTCTTGTGTAGGAAATGGGCGATTCCGCTGATGAATGTTATTGCGGCGGGAGATTCAGGAAACGATATTGATATGTTTAGAGGTCCGATAAAAGGAATTATTGTTGGAAACCGTAGTTCTGAATTAGCAGAATATGAAACTTCTAAAAGTATTTATGTTGCCAAAACGGCAGCCTCGTCGGGCATTTTAGAAGGTTTAAAGTATTACAAAATCATTAAATAGTTATAATATGTATTCAGGTTCAGGATTTAGTAATTGGGAAATAGGCGACGTAGATGTTTTTATAGACGAAAACGGAATTCATCATTTATTTCACCTCATTATTCCCAATCACGATTATATTGCGCATGCAGTATCTAAAGATGGTCTTTCCTGGAAAAGGGTAAAAAATGCTCTTTTTGTCGGCGATCCGGGAGAATGGGACGATGATATGTTATGGACGATGCATGTCAGTAAAAGATCGACAGGAAAAGGTTACGAAATGTATTATACTGGCTTAAAGCGTCAGGATAAAGGAATTGAGCAAAAAATTGGAAGAGCAGTTTCTAAAGATTTGATCAATTGGACAAAAGACAATTCGTACGATCTTCCGTTTAAAAGTGAACCGCCGCATTACGAAGGCCCAAACAATAACCCCAGAGAATGGATTAGTTTTCGAGATCCTTTTAAATACCAATATGAAGGCGAAGATTATCTCTTAATTTGCGCCAGAAGTGCTTCTGGACCTATTTATCGTCGTGGCTGTATTGGCGTTGCAAAGCGGGAAAAAGAAGGTTTTGTACTTCAGAAACCGCTTCATATTCCGTATGTATATGATGATGTTGAATGCCCTTGTGTTATTGAAATAAAAGGAACTCATTATCTTTTAGGGTCAATTCGCGAAGATATAAAAGTGCGTTATTGGTCTTCGCCAGAATTTAGAGGCGAATATTGCGCTTTTCATAATAATGTATTATTGCCACAGGGAAATTATGCCGCGCGCGTGGTAAAAGACGGGGAACATTTTCTTATTTATAACTTTTATTTCGCCGACGGAAATGTCAATACACACCGCGTGATTCCGCCGCCAAAAGAACTAGATGTAGATCACAGTGGCAGACTGCTTTTGAAAAGTTATTTCTATTGGGAAAAATTATATCAAAAAACGATTCAGCAGAAAGATCTTCCGCAGCCTTTGCCAATTTTAGGAAATCCGACTGCCGAATTTGTAATTGAAAACGAAAACAAATGGCGATTTGGATGCCGAAGCGGTTACGAAATTTATTGTTTTGAAAAACCATCTAATGATTTTGTCTGGGAAGGAACGCTGGCAGTGGAAGGAATGGGAAAAACGGGTTTTGTAATTGAATGTGATAAAGAAGGAACAGGCTATTATATTTCGATTGATTTTATGAATGGTTTTGTACAATTTAGAGCTTGGGGATTTAATGAAAAAGATGTAAAGAATAATTTTATTTTCGAAAACATTCAAACCAATCAGTTTCAAATTGAAGACAAAAAGGAAATTTATTTTAAAATTATCCGTTACGGAAATTACTATGAACTTTCTATAAATGATGTAGTTAAGCTTACTTTGTTAGACTTTAAATACAATGAAGGAAAAGTGGGTATTTATGTTTGTTCGGCTGTTATCTCGGTAAAAGATTCAAAAATTCATGTAATTCCAGAACCGGAAAACGAATACGCAGCTTCAGATCCAGAAAAATATCAGAAGGATTATTCTAGAATGGTTCAGATGTAATTTACCTTAAATTTATTTCACGCAGATTTAAAAAGATTTAAGCAGATTGATATAGATTTTTTTTAAAATATTCTCTCGTAGATTTAGCAGATGTGGCAGATTTTTTTATTGATAAATCGATTTAATCTGCCCAATCTGCGGGAGTAAAATTTCACGCAGATTTTAAAAGATTTAAGCAGATTGTTATAGATTTTTTAAAATATTTCTCTCGCAGATTTAGCAGATTTAGCAGATCTGGGAGATTTTTTTATTTATAAATCGATTTAATCTGTAATCTTTGTCAAATAAAAAGATCCTTTTAAATCTGCTTAAATCTCTTTAAATCTGCGTGAAACAAAAAGATATACAAAATCTAGAACATAAATATTTAAATAACAAAGTGAGTCAGTAAGACTTGCTTTTTTATTTTGACAAAACGGAGCTTCTTTTTTTGCAATTCTTTTTTAGAAATAATCTTCATAATAAAATCCTAACATTAGATAAAAAACAGAACTCATTTATTAATAACAAGTTAAGATTTTGATTTTAGTTAAATTCTAATGTTATTCTAATGTACCGCAAAAATTTTAGCTCTAAATTGCGCGCTCATAAAATCAAGGCACACTGCTTAAAAACACTGGGATTTTGTTTCAAAATTGATTTGTTTTTTGTGAGTAAAATGCTTTTTGAGTGAATGAAGTAAATTTATTTTTTAGAAAAATGTTGAATAAAATTAAAAATAGTCTTTTATGCAAATACCTTCAGGTATTGCTTGTCGGCTATTTTTTAATCAGCAGTTTAAATATTTCCAGCAGTTTTGGCAGAATCATAAATGACAATGCAGAAACCTATACGGTTAAAGGAATTGCGTGCAATTTTCTAAAAAAAGTATTTAAATGTGACGGTGTTCCAGAAGAAGTGGACGATTGCGAAACAAAAGATACAAAAACAACAAAATTAGCAAAAGGAATTCCTGCTGCAGAATATCTAATTTCTATAGGTAATTCAATTCCTAAACTTTATTTCCTCTTTGAAACCAAAGGGAAAAACTACGTTGATAATCCCATATTTTCTTTCGGATTTCACGGCAAAATACATTTGCGGCCTCCGCGAATAAATTCATAAATACTTGTTCTTTAGGAGTTAGAAGAAATTCTTTCATCCTGATTGCGGTTTTTGCCGTATATTTATTCTATGTAATAATCTTGTATTTATTTTAAATTCATGACACCACTTAAACGTTTTTTCAACTTACTGCAGCTGGATAAGCGCGATGTATATCAAATTATATTTTACGCTGCTTTTGCTGGTATAGTAAATCTTTCCCTGCCTTTAGGAATACAGGCTATTATTAATTTTATTCAGAGCGGACAGCTTAGTGTTTCTTGGATTGTCTTGGTTGTTTTGGTAACAATCGGAGTTGGTTTTGGAGGCGTTTTGACTATTTTACAGCTGCGTATTGTAGAGAATCTGCAGCAGCGTATTTTTGTACGTTCGTCTTTTGAATTCGCTTACAGAATGCCTTTAATTAAATTTAAAGAAATGTATTCTGAATACGCACCCGAAAAAGCCAATCGCTTTTTTGATACTTTAATGGTTCAGAAAGGAACGGCAAAACTCTTGCTGGATTTCTGCACTGCATTTCTGCAAGTTGGTTTGGGTATTATTTTATTAGTGCTTTACCATTCTTTCTTTATGGTAATCGGACTTTTGTTTATCGTTATTCTTTATATCATTTTTAAATTTTCGTACAGAGACGGTTTAGAAACCAGTTTAAACGAGTCAAAATTTAAGTATAAAGTAGCTGCATGGCTTCAGGAAATTGCGAGAAATCGTGAGAGTTTCAGAAGAAAAGGTGCTTTTGAATATGCTTTAAACAGAAATGACGGTTATGCAGCCGAATATGTAAATTACCGTGAAAAGCACTTTCAGGTAATGAAAAAACAATATATACAGCTGACTATCTTTAAAGTTATTGTTACTGCTGCCTTATTGTCTATTGGTGGTTTTCTGGTAATTCACCATCAAATGAACATAGGGCAGTTTGTGGCAGCTGAAATTGTAATTGTATTGCTGATCAATTCAGTAGAAAAAATCATTTTCGGGTTAGAATCTTTTTATGATGTTTTGACTTCTGTGGAGAAAATAGGGCAGGTGACCGATATGGAAATTTCTTGTATTCCTGAAACTTCAGACAAAACAGAAAAAGGAATTAATATTGAGACCGAAAGTATCAATTATAATTATCCAGAACACAGTAAAAAGTCGCTTAAAAATATTAATCTTAAAATTTCACAAGGCGAAAAAATCATTCTTACGGGACCAAACGGAGCAGGAAAAAGTACTTTACTGCGACTTCTTTCTGGAGTTTTAGAACCAGAAAGCGGGGCGATGTATGTGACCGATAATTATATGAATCGTCTTAACGAAGATACATATAGAGCACAAGCGGGAACTTTTTTACAAGGTGATACGCTTTTTGCTGGAACAATTCGTGAAAATATCATTTTTGGAAATGATAAATTAAACAGCGACGACCTAAAATGGGCGTTGGATAATGTTGGCTTAACACCCTACATTAAGACTTTTGAGAACGGATTAGAGAATCAGATTCATCCGGGCGGACGCGAACTTTCGGCTTCTGACGTTCAAAAAATTCTTTTGGCGCGAAGCATTGTTGGTAAACCTAATATTTTATTCTTAGAAGATCCTGTCGACAAAATGGACGACATAACTTCGAGTAAAATTGTGGATTTTTTACTTTCTGAAGAAAATGACTGGACCGTAATTGTAACTTCTAAAAATGATATTTGGAAGAGCAAATGCAGTCGTATGGTTACGATCGATGACGGAAAAATTATTAACGACATAAAGCTTTAATCATGCTCAATATATCTAAAGATAATCACGTACTTATAACTCCGGGCGACTATAAATCGATTACGAGCGTAGCCCGCAGACCTCATTATAGAATTTTAAACAAAGTTATCATCGGGTTTTTGATATTCTTAGTTTTCTGTCTTTTTCTCCCTTGGACACAGAATATTTCAGGAAGCGGTTCTGTAACAACTTTAAAACCAGATCAAAGACCGCAAACTGTTCATAACACCATTGCAGGACGAATCGAAAAATGGTATGTAAAAGAAGGTGATTATGTAAAAAAAGGAGATACAATTCTTTTTATTTCTGAAATCAAAGAAGACTATTTAGACCCAAATTTGGTCGGAAATACCAAACAACAGGTTGACGCAAAAAAAATGGCAGTAGAATCGTATGGCGATAAAGTGAATTCGCTAGACGTTCAGGCACAATCGCTTAATACAGAAAGACAATTAAAATTGCAGCAGGCACAGAATAAAATAAAGCAGGCGCAATTAAAAATTAAAAGCGATAGTATGGATCTTGTTGCGGTAAAAACGCAATTGAGAATTGCTAAAACACAATTTGATCGTTCAACAGCTTTAAACAAAGAAGGTTTAAAACCAATGACGGATGTTGAGCAGAAAAGATTAAAACTGCAAGAATCTGAAGCTTATATTATTACGCAAGAAAATAAACTTTTAAGCAGTAGAAATGAATTGATTAATGCGAAGGTAGAAATCAACAGAATCACGGCAGAATATGCAGAGAAGATTTCGAAATCTAAAAGTGATAAGTTTACGGCTTTGAGTACGCAATATGATACAGAAGCTCAGGTAAATAAATTAGAAAATCAATATACAAATTACAGACTTAGAAACGGGTTGTATTACATTACAGCGCCTCAGAGCGGTTATGTAAACCGTGCTCTTTTGGCTGGTCTTGGAGAAACGATTAAAGAAGGAACTTCGATCGTGAGTATCATGCCGGCAAGTTATGATATTGCGGTAGAAACTTATGTAGACCCGATAGATTTACCGTTGGTACACCGAGGTGCAAATGTGCGTGTATGGTTTGACGGATGGCCAAGAATTGTATTCTCAGGATGGCCAGGATTATCATACGGAACGTATGGCGGAAAAGTAGTAGCGATTGAAAACTTCATTAGCCCAAACGGGAAATACAGAATTTTGGTTGCGCCAGATGGAGAAGACCGTCATTGGCCTAAAGAACTTAGTATTGGTGCCGGAGCGCAGAGTATAGCTTTGCTGGAAACAGTTTCTGTATGGTATGAGATTTGGCGAAACTTAAACGGTTTCCCTCCAAATTATTATAATTCTGGTGAAAAAGAAGCAAAAGGAAAGGAGAAAAAGTAAAATGAGAAATCTTGTAAAATTGTTTTCTTTCTTAATTTTCTTCGGCTTCTCGACTTTATCTGCTCAGAATTTTAATGAAGAAGAATTGACTTTCAGCGAGTTCCTGGGATATGTAAAAAAATACCATCCGCTGGTCAAACAAGCCAATCTTGAAGTGAGTAATGCGCAGGCAAAATTAATGGCAGCGCGCGGCGGATTTGATCCGAAAATTGAAGTTGATTACAATAAGAAAGAATTTAAAGGAACAGAATATTATTCGTTATTAAACAGCAGTTTCAAAATTCCGACCTGGTACGGAATTGAAGTTAAAGCAGGTTTTGATGACACAGACGGGCAATATTACAATCCGCAGAATCGTACGCCAGAAGCAGGTTTAACTTCGCTTGGTGTCAGCGTGGCTTTAGGGCAAGGGATGTTTATTAACCAAAGAATGGCCGACGTTCGCGAAGGAAAACTTCAGGTAAAACTGAGTGATGCTGAGAGAAAATTAAAAGCCATTGCAGTTTTATACAAGGCTAGTGAAGCTTATTTTGAATGGAGAAAAAGCTATAACGAAGCCGAATTGTATAAAAACTATTTAGGTTTTGCAAGTACACGTTTTGAAGGCGTTAGAAAGTTGATAGAATCTGGAGATGCTCCGGCAATTGACAGCGTTGAAGCTAAAATTACGGTAAGAAACCGCGAATTAAATCTTGAAAACGGAAACCTGAAATTAGCGAAAGCAAAGCTAAATCTTGCTAATTATTTATGGATTGAAAATGTTCCGGTTGAATTGGGAGATTTGGTAAAACCAGAGCAAAATTTAGTTCAGACAATAGAAGAGACTTTACGTACAGACGCTATGATGGTTGATGTTGAATCGTTGGATTCGCATCCGAAAATTCAGTCTCTGGAAACCAAAATGTCTATTCTGGAAGTTAATCGTCAGTTAAAGGCAAATTCACTTCTTCCAAAAGTAAACGTCGGATACAATTACATATCTGAGCCACAGTATTGGAACACTTTTAATGCCGACGATTATAAATTTAATGTTGATTTCAGTTTCCCAATTTTTCTTAGAAAAGAGCGTGGAAATTTGAAAATGGCTAAAATTAAAATTCAAGACTTGCAGTTTGATATCGGACAGCAGCGATTGGAATTAAAAAATAAAATTAAAGCGCAGCAAACAGAAATTGCCTCTTTAAGAAGACAGAAAATCGTGATCGATAATCTTGTAAAAGATTATATGATGATGCTGAACTCCGAAGAAAAATTATTTTCTTTTGGTGAAAGTTCCATTTTCTTGATCAATTCTAGAGAGAACAATTTAGTAAGTGCTAAGCTTTCACAGATTAGTTTAGAGAATCAATTTTATCTGTCAAATGCCGAGTTATACAAGATCTTGGCAAATCCAGATTAATTTTTTCCTTTGCTATATTAAATATTTTTAGTTAGTTCGAAAAGAGCTCGATGGGATATCGAGCTCTTTTTAAATTAAATTTTTTTAATGAATGACTATCAGTTTGTCATCAGAAAAAAATTAGTAAACAAACTTAACTTCATTGTTGTAAAGGTAAACTGCATTTAATCCTTTCTTCTTTTGTTCTATTTTCTTTAATGTTTTCTTCTTGAGATTAAAACGAACAATATTGAATTGACAATCTTCAAAATAAAGATCATTTCCGATTAAATGGAATTGACTGTCGCAAGGCTTATTTTCTTTATTGAATTTATAGAACGTTTTTGATTTTTGCGCTTCCAAATCAAATTCTTTTAAAACTCCGTCATAAGTATAATAAAGTATATTGTTGTTATATACAATCGTATTTGCGATTAGATCAAACGTTTGATTTTCTTCAGCCAAAACAGTTCCCGTTTTTTTGTCAAGTAATAGGATTTTACCCTCGTTTTTCATCGGGTTTCCGGTTATACCAGAAAAGATAAAGTTGTTATAAACTAATAATTTTGATAATCCTTCTAAATCTGATTTATATGACCATATTTTCTTTCCGTTGTTTAATTTGTAAGCAGAAAGCGTATTGCATTGAAAATCGGAAACATATAGTTTTTCTTTGTCAAAAGTAAATTCAATAATAAAACTTGAATTACAAACTGAAGAGTGGCTTTCTTCTAAATGATAAACAGGTTTTCCTGTCTGGCTGTTAAGTGCAGTTAAACCGAAATCACGAATTCCGATTACAATCAAAGTGTCATTAACACATTTTATGGCATTGATTTTTTGTTCGGTCGTGTAAGTCCATTTTGCAGTATTTGTTTTGATATCAATACAGCTTAATTTATTTTCAGAAAAAACGCTGTACAGTCGATTATTTTTATCTAAAATGGGCTGTGGTCTTATTGCTTCAGTATCATTTATTTTTTTAGAGAAAATGATATTTTTATTTTTAATGTTTTCTATAATCACACTATCTTTTAATGTGCTACAAACCAATAAAGTGTCGTTAAAAACAGAAGCCGTGCCGCTTAACCTGAAAGTATCGTTATTTTTTTTCTGACATGCAATAATTAGTAAGGATATAAAGAGCAGGGTTTTATATTTCATATATTTTAATGTAAAACTATTTACAAATCGCTTGATAATAGGCATAAAAATAGCAACTAAAAACACTTAAAAATAAAATCGTAAAAAGTAAAACTGAAACGATAATCTTTTTAAAATCTCTTTTAAACCAAAATAGCAAGAATGGTATTTCTATTAAAAGAAGGATTAAATATTGATTTACTGAATTTCGCAGTAAAACATAAAATTGATGATTTATTTCACTGCATTCTATTTTGGGAGAAGTTGCAAATAAAATTAGCTGTAAAAATGTACCGATAAGAATTAAAACTGTGATTAGAATTAATGGTTTTTTCATTGACTACTTTTAAAAAGATAATAGAATTTTGACAATCTTTTCTCAGATATAATTTCTTTTCAGGTAAAAAGCTGGTAAAAAAATATTGATTACACTTAAAATCAAATTTGGCAATACCGACTAATATATTTTTGGAGTAAAATTTATTTTTCATTATTTGGGTTTATCGCCTTTGTTTTTTGTATCGTTTTAAAAATCAACGTTAGTATAAATATAATAACTGAGTTGATTAAAAGATTGTCAAGTTTCATAAAACCAAATTGTTTTTCTGTGTCCGAAATCCAGAATTGGTAATAGATTGCTGGATACCCAATTACCTGACCATTGTTAAAAGGCGCCAATCCGAAAAAAAGGCTGTATAAAAAAGTTAACGATAAATATATGATTGCGGTGGTTAGAAATAGAAATATATTTTTCCTCATAACTGGTTTTTAAGTTATTTCTAGTTTTTTAGTTATGTTCAAAGTATTTCTTCGATTATTTCTCATAAGTTTTCTTTAAATATCTAGTTAGCATAGCTTTATCATTGCCAACTTGAATCATAAAAAACTCATTCTCTTCTTCAATTAAAGAAACATTAGTTTTAAAATTTCTTTTTGTAATCTGTATTATAGAATCTTGAAATCTTTTGATGTTAGTATTAAATCCATGATATTTTATAAGTATAAAACCTTTTCTGAGTGATAAACTATCATTGTAAACCTTCAAATATCGAGAATATTCTTTTGTATATTCTTCAGGTTTTAGTTTTGGACAAGTTCCTGTCAAAGCGAAATTCAAAATATAATCTCCTTTATCAAAACGCATTTGAAAAGCACTGCAATCTTCTGAAATATGATTTTCAGTTAAAATATAGGGGTCAGGTCTTCCGATTTCATCTTCTTTATTTTTGCATGACAGGCATAAAAAAAGAAGCGTAACAATTACTGAAGTTTTCATTTTTTTGTGATTAGATTAATTTTTCCAAATTGATTATGAATTATTATCACGCTACTTCCTATATACTTTAAAAGGAAATCCTTTTTTAAAACCATCATCAGGATAATTAATTTTCCAATTTTTATTTTCTAATTGCTTATAAGTGTATGTCTTATATTCATATTTTCCAATTCTAAATAAACTATCGCTTTCTACTAAAGAACTCTTTTCATGTTTATCATCTAAAATTTTATAGTTTTTAAATTCAATGTTAGCAATAAAACAGTCAGTATCATTTCATTTCTAAAATACACTTTCTAAATAATCTAAATATGTTTTTGATAATAACCCAATAAATCCATATAAAAGAAGGCATGCTTTTTCAACTTTTCTCCGTATTCATGGGAATGTATTAATCTCATTTTATCATTATCCATCATGACAAAGTTCCTAACCACTTTTGGATCAACATTCTCAGGATAACGTTCTTCGTAATGATATAACTCAATTATTAAACAGACTTATTACAACAAGAGCCGAGATATTGAAGGAAATGACTAAATCTTCTTTAGGACGAGACGGTGATTTTATAAGTTTTCATTATATACAAAAAAAGACTGCCACTTATCTAAATATTCATCCAAGCTAATATCCCAAAAAAATGGTGATGCACAAAAAGAAATGACTTCATTTGTAATAACATAAATTCTTTCTTCAAACAATGAATCTTCATCAAAGTAATCAGACTGAACGTAATATATTTCATTTATGCATTTTTCCAAGTCATTTTTCGTGAGACCGCTTGCACGCAATTCATCTAACCATTTGAAAAGATTAATTCCAAACATCTTAAATTGCTCTCTATTCATCAATTTTAAATTTTCATAAGATAATTTAAAAACTAATTTTTCTTTTATTTCTTCTATTTGAAAGGGTTCCATAGTTTTTTTACTGGTTTCTATAATGGAGCTGTTGATTGTATTTCATATTTCTATACAAATATTTTGGTTGGTCTTCTTTCGGACGACTATCTCCACTCATTAATAGTGCAACCCCCAATTCGAATTGCAGCTGTTGCTCCCGACATTCCAAATGCTGTACCAACAGTAAATAGAAGTAAAAAATATATTCTGTATTTCATCAGTTGATTTTTTAAAACAGATCTCTTTCCGATTCTTCAATCGAAATGGAATCATAAGAGGTATAATGTTGAAAATCTAAAAACAAATCATCGATGTGATTGTATTTTTTGACTTTATGATTTGACCAATTTTCATCAACAGGCATAAAATCAGCTTCAAATTGATAACTGGAAAAAAAGCAAATTGTCATATAAAAATCCGACCTAGAGCTATCTATTCGTGCAATATAATCATCAGCGCTTTTGTTGTTTACAATTCGTAACGAAAACTTTTTATGACAAGACTGATTCGACTTTTTTAATTTGTATTCGAAGTAAAAAAACTGTTCTAGTTGTTTAGATGTTATTAGATTTTGCAAATATTCAATATAATCAAAAGCATCTTCTAGAGCATTAAATTCCCTTAACGTACTTTCACGATTTAAGTATTGTTTTTTATCAGAAACAGAATTATTTAATACTTCTTTCTCTGAATAATACACATATATCTTTTGATCAAATCCTAAATAAATGCCATTACTAAAATTGAACCTGCTTTGGTTTTTTGAAAGATCAACTTCGTAATCTAAATACTTAAGTTCTCCTTTCTTTTTTAGTGTATTGAATACCTTTATATTGAAATTTTCTAGATTGTTATTTGTCATCATTCAACAAGTTTATTTACAAGAACTTTTTCTTACTTCAGATGCTGTTAAATAGAACCGTTTTTGTGGGTAATATACGAAGTACAACAACATCTCATTTAATTCACAAATGGTCATGTTCTTCAAACGAAAATTCTATTACTCTTGAACATTCCTACAGTTAAAGTTTAGGATATTATAAATATTCACAATTAAAGAAATAAATAAAATACTAAAAATTATTAAATACATTTTTTTTGTGATAAAAGTTTTATCGTTTTTTAAAATTTTGAAGATAAACTTTAAAAATAAATTCCATAATATTATTGTTCCAAATAATATTATAAAAAGTAAAAATCTTTTAAATAATAAAGAATTTAAATCGTCATGGATATATTGACATAATCTATATGGACTAATGTTAGAAAAATTTTGAATTATTATGAATAATACAAGAAAGAATACATTTGTTATTATACTTGTTATGCTGCTATTTTTCATTTTAAATTAGCTTTTGCAGTTTTGATTAAACTGAAATGTTATTGGTAATCTACGTTAAACCCAACTAAAATTATTTTAAATGTTTTTTTCATTACCAAATAATCAAAACTGGTAAATTATAACGTTTAAATCGGCTAAAAATATTTATAAAATCTTTATCCGCTATAGGTTTTACCCAGCCAAATTCTTTGTTTTGCAAACCTATTGAATTTCTATCCAGCGATATTTCACTTTCAAAAATTAATTTATTTTCGGAATATACATATATCTTACTTTGTATTGTAGCTGCATCGGCTCCAGTATAGCTTAGTTCAGAATTAAATAAATCAGTTATTACTTTTTCATCTTCACATTTTAGAACATTCCATTTAGGAATATTAGTATTTAAGTTGTCCAATTCTTCTTTATTAAATACTAAATAAGCTTTGTAATTCCTCTTTTTTTCAGTCTTTATGTATTCTTTTAATTTAAAAACGGAATTTGCGTCCAAATTAAAAGAATTAAATTCTTGACTATTTTTTAATTGTATTGCAAATGGTTTATAGAAGCCATATAAAACTAACAATACAACTAATGTTATAAAAAATCTTTTAATCATCTTTTTCTTTTAATTAGTTTTTTTTAAAGTACTTTTTCATATTCCACATGCTGTGAAGCCACAACCGTTTTTGTTGGTAATATTAAAAGTCCTGCTATTTTAATTGATAACAGGACTAATATTAATATTCTTTACGCAGCAAAGTATAAAGCTTCAAATTTTAAGGTGCATTTGTATATCCATCATCTTCCAGACTTTTTAAACCACAATTTGGGTGAGTAGTTTTATAAACTTTGCCATTCAAGTCTGTCCATATTCTTATTTTAAAGGAAGGATTACCTCCACCAGATTTTTCAATTGTATACGCATTTTTTGGTTTGAGTCTAAAATCTATTGCCGATTTTCCTTCAAAATAATAGTAGCCTTTAGAAATCTTATTTAATGATAATTTAGCGGGAGCTGAACTTTGATTTCCATTCCAAACTAAGAAACTTCCTTTCTCATACAAAAAACCATCTGGCTTAATTGAATCATTTGTAATTAATAATTTAATTATAGGTTGCTGATCACAAGTAATTATTGATTGCTCATGAATGTCAAAATAAAATTCATGATCACTGCTTTTGCATGAAGAAATCAAAATGATTAGCAGTAACAAGATTTTGCATTTAATTTTTTTATTTTCCATCAGTGTAATTGGTTGTCCAGATTTTGTATATATAGTTTTATAATTCGCTTTCAGTAATAAACTAGAATTAGCTTGTTTTTCATTCGGATATATAAATAAGGCGAAGAAAACGAACTAGAATGCTCCTCAAACAAAACTTCTCGAAAAGCAATGTACTCCACATGCTGTGAAATAGAACCGTTTTTGTTGGTAATATACGAAGTACTTCCCAAATGATCAGGGAGGTTATTACATTAAAAGTCCTGCTATTTTAATTAATGACAGGACAAAATATATGATTGGAAATATGTAATTTTTTTTCAGGACAAAACAAAGCATTCGGGTTTAGAATTCAATCCAAATAGGTTCTTCTTTGTAAAAATAATTCAACATATCTGGACTTATTTCTTTTTTTATTTCATAATTCCTTTTATTTAATTCTGTGATCACTTTAATTAAATCTGAATATTTAAACAATTCATAATTCTTATTCAAAGGTTTGTTTTTCATTACTATTCTATACTCTTCAAATTTTCCCATTTTAACATTGTCTTTGAATATTGAAATTACCTCTCCTGCAAAATGATATTTTGGTAAATATTTTTCATCTAAAACATAAAAAGACAGTGGATAAAGTTCTTTATTGCTTGGGTTATTAAAATAGAAATTATCAATTTCTGAGGCTTTAAATACGAGTAGTAAATTCTCTTTTTTGTCAAATAGTATTTTTGTTTTTCTATCAAAATTTATTAATGCAAAACTTTTGTCAGAAAAAGTAATTTTCATTTTTTTTAAAAAAAGTCTGCCGTCATTTTCTATGAAGGGTAGTGTAGTATCGCAAATGTATTTTTTTTCTTCAAATGACTCTAAATCTTTAGGATAGTTGAAACTATCTGCTTTTTTTTCACAATTTGTGCTTTCTTGTAATATAATTGAATTTTGATGTCTATTACAACTCACTAATAAGATATAGTTAATCATTATGAAGTATAATATTAATTTCATAATAGTTGTTTTTTTAAAGGTTTTTTGTTGGTAATATGCGAAGTACTTCCCCAATGATCAGGAAGGTTATTAATTAAAAGTCCTGCTATTTTAATTAATAACAGGACTGATATAATTTCAAATATGTAAAATTTTTTTGAGGGTCAAGACATGGGATATTTTCTATTTTTTTTCGCTTTATTCTTTTTATTGGTCTCTTTTAATGTTGCTTTTTTAAAAATGCATTTAACTCATTTATTTGTTTTCCTGCAAATGATATAATTAAAAGAACAAAGGCAACAATAACCCATCCAATATTTACATATCCTTTTTTAAAAAAATAATCAAAATCTTTATCGTAATACAATTTAATGCTTTCACCAATTTTTAATTTATCGCAGAGCGTTACACCGACAGGAATTTTATCCGTTTTATCCTTATATCGTATACCAATTTTTGAGCTTCCACTTTTACCATGCCAGCAATCAATTTCTGTTATAATACAATCTTTTAAATTATTTTCATTTTTAATAATATTTTGTTCTCTAAAATAAAAGAAACAGATTGTTGTAAAGAACAATATTATTGTTATTCTAAATATAATTGTTATAATTTTCATTTTTCTGATACTTTATCCTGAGCGTAATTCCCTAGTGCTTTTGCAGTACCTCCGCCCATTGAGTTTAATTTAAAATCCTTTTTAGTATTCTTTTTTATTGCTTCTTTACTAGATTTAATTATGGCATCTTGCTTTTTTATATGTTTGGCAGTTGCTTTCGCAGTTTTCTTACTTACCGATTTTTCGGCAGTTGCTTTTACGATATCTTCAGCAGCTTTTTCAGCTTTTTTAGCATACTTTGTAGATTTTAATACCGTTCCTACGCTAACTTCTGTGAGAGAGCCTGCAAATAATTCCATAACATGACTAAAATCTACTTTTTCATATTCTGTTCCTTTTAAAACATCTTTAAGACCTGATTCAAGCATGTCTATCCCGACATTAAGAACAAATTTTAAAATTTTTAAATTTCGAGGCTTAGTTACCCATCTTTTTAATGCTCCAATACCATTATCTATAGTTCCTTCTGCGGCACCAAATGCAGCGCCTACGACAATATCAATACCATCTCCAAGATCTAAATTTGTATTAGCTGTCCAAAAATCCTCACCATCCATCATTTTTGCTCCAATTATTCCTAAATATTCTGTAAAAGCACCTAAAGCGCCACCGATAATGGCTCCCGCCACAGCTTGTTTCCCATTTGGGTCTACATAAAGTATTGGATTTTGATAACAATAGATGTAAGGATTTAAATTACCATTATTATAAACACCTCCATTATGTTGTCCATCAAAATAGAACTCCTCTTCAAATATTGGGTTATAAAGCGCTAAAGGATCCACATTCAACCACAACGAAGTCTTCATATCCAAATACCTAGCCCCATAATAACTCAAATTCGTTTCACGATCCAATTCTTTCCCATTAAACAAATAAGGCGAAGAAAATGAACTCGAATGTTCCTCAAACAAAATCTCTCCAAAAGCAATATACTCCACATGTTGTGAAATAGAACCGTTTTTGTTGGTAATATACGAAGTACTTCCCAAATGATCAGGGTGAAAATAGAAAATATCGTTTTCTGGCATTCCTGTTCCTGTAAAACCTTCTCCACCTTTTACAGTTGTCGGCTCAATTGGCGGACCAAATTGTACGGGCGGTCCAGGAACATCACCAGGAGCATTGAAAATCGGATTTCTAGGCCAGCCTTCTGGCGGCTCTTGGTTTTCTTCTACAGGTTTAATTACGTCACTCGGGTATGGATCTCCTGTAAATTCAGGCGTTGCATAAATCCCTTGCTGTGTCGGCGGTCCTGGAGGTAAACCTAAACTTTTTACATAAGCATCCATTGCTTTTTGTTGTTCTGCTGTCAGTTTGGTATAATTTACTCCGCCTGCTGTGATTTTAAGGGGTTGTGCAAAAGCTCCGTTTCCTAATTTACTAACTATACGTCCTGCTCCTTCAAAATAATGTTTGGTAAATTTACCTTTACTGATTACAAAATAAGGAGATACATATCCTGTATAATCATCGGTATGTACAATTGCAGCTGCAGTTTGACCATTTATAGCCACATGCTGCGAATCTCCTGAGCTTTTTATTACTCTTTCGCCTCCTGCATCATAAGTATATTG
The DNA here is from genome assembly GCF_042678225.1 of Flavobacterium artemisiae. Taxonomy (NCBI): domain Bacteria; kingdom Pseudomonadati; phylum Bacteroidota; class Flavobacteriia; order Flavobacteriales; family Flavobacteriaceae; genus Flavobacterium; species Flavobacterium artemisiae. The sequence goes on from NZ_JBHUDZ010000005.1 coordinate 76,831, forward strand.
GTGAATTCTTCCGTTATCATTAATTCCCATTAAACGGTTTTCTTCGTCCCAAGTCATTTTTCTGAAGTTTTTATCTTCTGTATAACTCGTCGGGTTTCCATTGCCATCGTAAACATATTCTCTAGGAATTGCTTTTCCTTGCTCCGCAATTTTATTTGGGGCATTTGGATGCAGTTCGTTGTCGTAATTATAATCTAAAACATAACCTTTCTGCTCATTGTTTACCGTATGCACCAAATCCTTTTTAGTGATATTATGCATTTTGTTGTAACTCATATTAAGCTCATAAGTCGCTTTCGTAAACTCTCCTTGATAAGTTGCTTTTGCCGATTTCAATCGATAAAAGTCATCGTACTCGTATTCGTGTGAAGCGGTTCCTCCCAAAGTATTGTTTACAACAGGAGCTGTATTTTTAATGTTCAATACATTTCCAACTAAATCATAACCGTACGAGTTATTCATAACTTGTCTCGCGCCGCTTTTTACTTGCATTTGCTGTAATCTACGCATTACAGGATCGTAGGTATAATTGGTTTCAGTATCGTTTCCGTATTTTAAATATTTACGCTGTTCAAATTCATCATAACTCAATTGCTTGATGTAATCGTAGGTATGACTTTCTTTTTTACCCTGCATGCTTTGCAGATTTCCGGCACGGTTATAAGTATATTCGACTACTTCGCCATCTGGATACGTCATTTTCTGGATACGGTTCCAAGTATCGTATTCGTATTGCGAAATATAAGTCTGCACATCGGTCGGCGTAATACGAAGTGTACGGATTTCTTTTTCAACTTCTCCCAATTTTCCGTAGAAAAATTCCTGTCCGCCGCTCGCGTCTTGTACAAACCATAATCTGCCTCGGCGTGATGCTGTTCCGTCTGCCTTACCGTAATTATACTGCACGTTGTTTTGAGGATTCTTAGGATATTTAATGCTTTCTAAACGGTTGTAATTGTATTCGTATTGTATGGCACCACCGTTTGGCACTGTGTTTTTGATATCTTGAGTAATTCTTGTTGTTAGGTTTCCTGCCAAATCGTATTGCATGGTGCTTGTTCCTGCATCGGGATGGGTAAATTCTATGCGTCTTCCCAGCCAGTCGTAACTGCTTTTGGTAACATGATCCATAGCATCGGTTACTTTAATCATTTCTCCTAATGCATTGGTTTCAAACTTTGTGGTCAAATCGTTCTGCATGCTGGCTAGATTCTGGCCAGTTGCATCAGTAAATGTTTGACTCGTTTTGTTTAAAGCATCGGTTTGAGTGGTTTTCAAAGAAGGAATGCCATCATAATCTTCTAATGCAAAAACCGTTGTGTTTGTGCTTCCGTCTGGTAATGTTGCTTTAACAGCACGACTAACTTCATCGTATTCGGTTTCAGTTGGAGTAACGGTAGATACTGCTGTGCTAAAATTATTATCAATAGTCTTAGTAGTAGTAGGGTAGTAGCTGGTAGTTGGTCTTCCTAATCCGTCATAAATTATCTTTCCAGAAATGATATGCGCTTCTTGATCGGCACTTCCTGCCTGCGTAAATAAGCTGGCCGTTTTTTTCACCTGCAAAGCTCTTCCTAGTCCGTCGGTATAAGTTAAAGTTTCGATGTCTTTATCCAATTCGGGATCGTAATTTTTGGTTTTTGCATACGGAACTTTCGCATCTGGAAAATATTCGTAGGCAATAGTATACGATTTACCCGAAGCAATTTCGTAAGGCGCTTTAATAGCTGCTGGACGACCTTTAGCGTCCAAAGTATAAATCGTGCTTTGATCGTTACGGTCAGTTGTTTTTAATGGAACTCCATAACGATAATCGTATTCCATTTTATTTTGATAACCAAAGGCATCTTTGATTTCGGTCATATACTGATGGTTTTCTGTCTCAAAAGTATATTCCAAAGTCATTCGCTGGTCTTTATGATTTTTCGGCCCGGTTATTTTTTGGAGGTTCCCGTATGTATCGTATTCAATATCAGTAATCGCAATTTTATCCGAAGCAGCATAATTTTTAATCTGCGTCACTTCGGCGGTTTTTGTGTCAATGGTTGTTGCTCTTTTACGACGTAATCCATCAGTTGTATACACTTCTAATTGTTTTGGAATACCTCCAAAATAAGGCGTAGCACTTTCGTGATACGTAATTTTTGCTGTTACTTTATCATCTGCCGTTCCGTTTCCTAAATCTTCGTATTGCGTGATATTTCCATTAGCATCATAAGTATTAAACGTGTTCGTTTCAAGATATTCAGTTCCTCCTTCGTATATTTTCTGATTCGCGTGAATCATTCCCACGAAAATACGTTTATCATCGCAAGAAGGTAAATTTAAATCGGAAACAGCAACACTTGCCTGCGTTGCTACATCTGTGAAACTATATTCGTTTTCAGATTCCTGACGCATTTTTCCATTTTTGTCTGAAGTATAGCTGTGTTTCAATAAATTTTTACGGAAATAATCCTGATTGTAAAATTCCTGAACCGTAGTCATGAAAACTGAATCATCAGCAGCATCAATCTGTTCCTGAATTACTTTTCCGAAACCGTAGAATTCTCTTTCACGACGATCTTGATAGCCGTCTTCGTAACGGAATTTAGCAATCGAATGATCAATTCCATCACCTGTATGTCCGTCAAAAATATCTACAGATTGTAAAACCCATTTAGCAGAAGGATTCTCGTAACTTGGTTTCGTTAGTTCGTAATCTACCACATAGCTGTTTCCAGCGCCGTTGGTAACGCTTTTTAATTTATTGGTTCTTTTGATGTTAGAAAGACGTACAACTAAATGATCTTCATCTTCAGAAAGTACATAATCCAAATTTCCATCGCCATCCATATCATTAAAAGTTGCTTCGGTACGATTGGTACTAAAACCAGTTGAACCTCCAAGACTTGGGGTAAGTCTCACTAGGAAGATAGGAATATCATAACTAAAACCTACGTTCAGACCATAATTGGTACTGTTATTTTCGTTCATTCTGGAGAACTTCGGATAAGCGATAGGCGTCAAAAAACTATCTCCCATATTTAAAGAAACCATCATTTTACCACCTGTATATTCTATCTTGTCCGCCAGTCCATCAGAATTGATATCAAACATTAAAGTGTTTGAATTGTCTGTACCTTTGCCATAATTAAAACCGCCGGTAAAAGAACCCGCTTTGTAAGACATACCGCTTGAAGGACTGATTGCCCAATTTTCTGAAGCTCCAGTAGCAAGTCCTTGAAAGTTCCATTTTTCTTCAGGTAAAAAACCATAACCAGAGTTTAAAGCAACTTCCCCTGTTTTTTTGACTCTGTCTGTAAGTCCGTCGCCATTGATATCCATGTGCATATACTGCGATTCGTCTTCATTTTTTCCTATATTACCAGATAAAGACATAGTAGCAGAAATTCCTGTTGCTTCCTGCTCAGATCGAATCTCATTTACCATATTACAGTTACTGTCTGAAACGGATACGAGTTTCTGAACCGTTTTGGTAAAGGCATGAGAATAACTTCCATCAGAACTTACTCCGTCCGATTTACTTTCTCCGTGGCTGTAATTATAAATTTCGGCTGTATTCGTACTGATACCTCCTGTTGGAGAAGTAAATTGGACTTGTTTTCCGCGTATATAATCAGGAAAACGGTCACCATTAAAATCGGCCATAGTCTGGGTTACATAACTAGATCCAGTTCCTTTACTTCCTCCTGGACCGAGTGGCCCTACTTTTAATCCGGCAGAATAACTTGTACTTTCATTCTCGCTCAAAATCGTAAGCGCCATTGTGCCGCCGCCATCTAAACTTGGAAGACTGGCATCAAAATAAGAAGCAATATCATCTTCACCAAGACGTGATGTTCCCATAAATCGGTTGTCGATAAAAGTGGTTTCTTCCAGACCCGTCATATTGTTTTTAGTATAGATGCTTTGCATGCTTACAAAGTAAACTTTTGCAATATCATAACCCTGCTGTTCTGTTTCTGATTGATTGTCAGGATCCAGATTTGGATTTGCATTGTAGGTATCTGAAGTTTTTAATTCAGATTCAACTACTAAGTCAGAAGCAAAAGTTCCTGTATTATTTATTACAAAACCACCCCATTCTCTATGTCCTAATCCCAGTTGTAATTCTTCAGTAAAGAAATTAGAATAAACAGCATATTTATTAGTATCTGCGGTCCATAAAGTTCCGTCATCATTTTTTACAGTTAAGTAAATCGGCATCTGAAAAAGAGCTACGCACTGTTCTGTTACTTGATTACTTTCTAAAGTCGGAACACTGATTTCGAGATCAATAGGCTGTCCTTGTATAACATTTGTAAACAAAGAAGGTGATTCTATAAAAGTCAAATCTTCTGCCAAAACTGCATTAACCATTTTGTAACGTTTTCTAGCTACTAATTGATTGTTTTGTTTAGCAGTAATAATAACAGATCCGTTTAATTTTGCTTTTAAAGGATTAAATGCCAAAGGAAGCAGATTAAGATCGGTAAGGGCTAAATTAAGATCCAAAACTCCGTCTATATTTGAGGTCTTTTTTTCGATAAGATAATCGCCTTTTCTCTTTTTATAACGCTGTAAAAAGACATCTATTTTTTTATTTTCTGAAAGGGCAGGAGGTACTGCAGGCATATTTACAGAAGGATCAAATGTAATCGTGTTCCAATTAACATTTGTCGAAGTCTCTAAAACCAAACGAATCTGCGCAGTAGTGCTGTTATTCAGCGTGCCGATACTGCTTAAATCAAAAGCAGCTGTTTCATTTGCATTAAATTGTTTCTGATAAAGAACAATTTCAGCAGTTCCAGCATCAAGATCTTTTCTAAAAATCTTAAGAATGATGTGATCTGAAGTAATAGGTTTTACAAATTTTCCTGAAAAAGAAAAATTGCCATTAGAGATCAATAAACCTGAATTTGTACTGCTTATAAAATCTTTTTCGGCATCATAATTTTTGAGCGAATACAAGTTGGCATCTACAGCATTATTTGGAATAGCTACCAAATTTCCTGTATTGTCATTGATTGTTGTATAAGAAATTTTAGGACTCCAGAGAACTTGGTCGTAACTTCCATCCATTATAGAACTTACCCTAAAATACAGCTTTTCGCCTTTAGTTACACTTATTGCATCTAGTTTAGATTTGCTTGCGTAATCATCTGCTGCAATTGTCTGTTTCCAAACAAGACTATTTCCTTTCTGAAAAAATAACTGTACTCCATCGGCCTTATCTTTTCCATCGTTGGTTAAATATTCTGTTCTTTCTGTTGATAAATCTTGCTGTAATTCATAAGTATGCGATACCTGAATCTGTCCTGTAACTGGAGCTTCCCACATACGCACGACATCATGAAGCGGATTTTTAACCTGCATATCTTCAAAAGTCATTGCTGGTGTCGGATAACTTAAGGTAAGTTCACCGTCTCCTGAAACCGGCGAAGGTGTTCCTGTACTTCCCGTTTTAAAGGTTGGAACTCCATTAACTAATCGGTTGTAATATACTTGTCCGTTATTAGCAAAATCGACTAATCCGTCACCATTAAAGTCCATAAAATAACTTTTGGTGTTGCTCTTAGAATATTGTTTATCAAAACCGACAGAAGCGCTTACTTTTGAATATCCAATAACCAAATCTACTCCCCAGTTAAAAGTTTTACTGGATGAATTTCCTATATTGTTTAATGAAATTTCCTGAATTTCTCCAAACGAATTATTGCCTTGATTAGAAAGATTTTTTCTGTAATAAACATTGTTTCCTTTTCTAAAAACTTTATCCGGAAGTCCGTCACCATCTAAATCTTCCAGAGTTACAATAGTTTCAGAAGATCCCCAGCTGTTTCCACCATGCGCACCTACAGTATTTTGTTTGAAATTTCCTGAATCTGCTGACAATCCAACTCCAATACGATAGTTTATGCCGCCAGATTTACCATTCGAACTATTACCGAGTGTATGTCTTCCATGGAGGTCAACATTAGGTAGAATATTATTTTTTAATTGATCGTCTGGAACATCCCACTTTATTTCTGGCCCAAACGGATTGTATTTTCCTGATGAATCACGAACATCATCAAAGTAATCTAAAGTATTTGTATAGAATAATTTGGATTCTGAATCATACTCTGAAATCGATTTTAAAAGTGTTTTCTTAAAAGCACCTTCTTTGTATTCCAGTTCATAACTGCGAATCATTTCGTCTTTATAACGAACTTCGATTTTTCGCAGTAACTGGTTATTTACTTGTTTAAAACCCAAACGAACAGAAACTTGTACATCTGGACGATTTGCTTCTCCTAAATCAGAATTTTTGACGAAAGTTACACTGTAGTTTCCTTTTTCAGAACCAAAACCAGTATAATAAACATTTTTAAGATAAAGTTCTCCATCTTTTTTATCGTATTCGTACTCAACAGTATTTCCTTTTAAATCGACCTGAAGACAAAGTGCCCAATGTCCAATGTTTCCAGAACCGTCTTCTAAAGTAGCATTTGCAGCTAATCCAGATTTATTTCCACCATAATAACTTGCCACACCGCTTTTATCCTTTACGACCCAATAGTAATTTTTTGGAGAAGATCCTTTACGGATGATCTGCTGAAAAGCGCCTTCGCGTCTCGGATAAAACTGTTTATCTGTCGTTCTGCCAATCCATTCTGCTCTATGTGAATTCGGAATTAAAGCTTCGCCGGCAATAGCATAACTTTCGGTTTCATTTGTAGCATCATATCTTGGTGCACCCCAGCGGGTTTCGATATTTACAGACGGCGCTGCAATATCCCAGCCCGTTCCTGCCCAGCTGTGACCTCCGTCAGAATCATATTGTAAATTTAAAGAAGGCTGCATACCGCCACGCCCGTTCGGAATCACGATAGAAAATCCTGTACTCATTGTTCCTCTTCCGTTTGGAGAAGGCGGTGCAATAGACTGAATTCCAACTAAAGGACTCGCTGCTTTTAAATCTTTAATACTTGTCGGTGTATAACCAGAAGTTTCTGGAGATTCTGGCATTTTGATAATTCCTGCAATAAAATCGGTAAAGTGAGTTGTTTTAGCTTGAATGATCCCCGCTTTAAGGTCCAAAGAATCTTTGGTAACTTCCTGCCAAAGACGTTTATTTTCATCAAAATAAAATACATTAATGTCTTTTTCTGTGTAACCTTCTGGAATTGCTTTTTTATCAAAAGGAAGCGATAAAGTCACGGCTTTTTCAAAAATAGTTCCGTGAGGCAGTAATCTGAAACCCGCATTCAGAGCCGTTACATTTACCATTGCCGCATTTAAAGGTGCAATGTCAATTTTTCGAAGTCCGCTTACCGAAACATTTACATCCGATTTTAGTGCTCCAACAGGAAAAACTGCCGAAAAATCTTTGTAAGCAAGTGTATTTGAAGTTTGAAAATGAATGGTTTTAGAAAACTTTTCTCTTGCATTTTCAATCGGTCTAAAACTATCTGTTTTTAAGAAAGCAGCACTTTTGATGATTTCCTGAGTAACTACACCAACTGCATTTTCTTTATAAATAGTAAGAAATTGATTTGTGCCTAAATCTTTTTTATCAAAAACCAACTCAAATTCAGGTTGGTTAACATTTACAGAAATTCCATTAATAGTTAAAGATTTTAACTGTGACGAAAAATTGGTTCCTTTTATATAGAATTTATTGTCTGACTGTAATAAAGTATAATTATGCGAAAGCGCTGCAGGTTTATATACAATTCGTACATTTTTGATTTTATACGCGTTTGCAGCTCCTTCTGGTGCTGTAAACAATAATACGTTATCTCCTTGTCTTAAAGATTGTTCTGAAAGTAGTTCTGACTGCGAAGTCCAATTTTTATTAGGTGATAAAAACTGCCCTCCAATACTGGCTTGATTGTTTAAACTTCGCGAAATAGAAGCCGCTTGATCATAACCATACAATTCATATTCCAAATAAGCATTTTCGTATGCCGAAGGAAGTTCATTAACCGCTAGATGAAAAACATTGTCATAAGCTTCGTCTATATCATTTTCGTCTTTAATACCAATAAAACCTTCTTTGATATCGGCATTAAAAACTTTTGTTGTTTTTACTGTTTTCGAAGCTGTTTTTGCCGGTTCAGAAAGGGTGATTTCTTCACGGTCTTCTAAAAAAGCATTCGAAAGTTTGGCTGCTAAACCAGGGTTTTTAAAATTGATGGCAAACAGAAATGAACTTATTAAAAGTACAAGAATTATAATTTTGTTTTTCATACTATGCTGTTAATCGATTGGGGCAATCGTTAATATTATTGTAGTTAAGTGAAGTTTTATTTCACAATAACTTTAAAAGTTTTAGTTCCGAAATCGGATTTTACTGTAACCAGATACATTCCAGATGAAGCTTTTATGACATCATCATAAAGATAATTTTCAACCTGTGTAAGCTGTTTTTGTTTGATCAAAGCACCGTTTGGCGAATAAACAGTTACCGTAGCATTTGTTTTTTTTGCAAACTGCATCGCAATGGTATAATGCCCGTCTGTGGTTGGATTCGGATATAAAATAAGAACACTAGAATCAAGATTTTCTTTTCCGTCAGATGTAACTGCGATTTTGCTTGATGTTTTACAGCCTTCATCACTTAATAATCTCAATTCATAAGTACCAGTTTGATCGATCAGAATTTTAGGATTATTGTCAATAAAATTTCCTTCGTAATACCATTGATATTCATAATGATCGTTCGGAAGATTTTCACTGGCATCTAGAATTAAGGCATTTCCGTTTGTTAACTGGTATTCCGATTTCAGCTTAGGAAAAGTTCCGTGTTTATCGGCTACAAAAACAGTTTCAGAATATAAATTTCCTTTGTTGTCTCGTACGATATAATCATAATTTCCAGACGAAAGTTTTAAACCCGAGCTACTTTTTGCTGTTTGGTTCCATTGTTTTACAATCGTTTCGGTTCCTTCTTTTTTTACTGTTACCGTAAAAGGACTTTCACCGCCTTCAATCGTATAATTTAATTCTCCAGAAGCTCCTGTGCTGCAATCTGCCTGCGTAATCGAAACACGGCTGAACATTTGCGGCGCTGTTTTAATGGTGAATTTGACAGTGCCTTGCTTTTGATAATCCCAGTTAAAATCTTTTAAAACAAGCTTTTCCTTGCTTGAAGTACTGCTTAACTTGATGTATTCCGAATTGTTTTCATTAAAAGTTCCTTTTCCGGAATGATCAATAAGCAGCCAATAATAACTGTCGGCAGGAAGTGTTCCTTTTATGAATTTAGGATCAAATGTCCAATCTAGACTTAGATCTTTAGAACCCGAAAAATCCAATTGCCATTGTCTGTCAATTCCAAGAGGTTCGCCTTGTTCTTGTTTTTTTATTAAAAGATTTTTACCATTATCACTCCAAAAAACAAAATAATTATTCGGGATGGTATTCGATTTACTTTTAAGTTCAAATGACAAAAGTCCTTCATCGATCATATTATTACTTTTTAATTGTAATAACCCACTGGCATCATCGCGCCCGACAGCAGTAATTGATGACGAAAATCCTTTGTGTTTTTCATCATCCCAAATAGTTTCGCCTAAACTGTTTAAATAGTTTTTATTGTCAAACTGAGAAAGCGAGATTCCGTATTTAACGGCTAAATAACTAGCCGCTTTTTGCGATTCAAAACCAGAAAGAACACGGTTGAAAATCAATATTTCACTGATATTTCCCCTAAACTCTTCCGGGGGTAATTTTTGTATTTTAGATTTTTGTCCGATCGTTAGAGAAGATAACTTTGCAACACTATCAGTTATATTCTGCTGAAAGAAATGAATGTTTGCTTTATGTGGTTTAATCTTTTCCTGATAAGACTGGTAAGAATATTTTTTTAGATCGACCAAACGCTTATTAGTCGCCGCCGAAATTAATTTTTGAGGATCATTAATTGTCCATAAAAATTGTTCTTTCAGGCTGTCTTTTACTTTGTAAACCATAAATAAAGTTTGGCGTCTTTTACTCTCAACTCCTAATGGTACAATAAGAGAATCCTGACCAGTGTCAAAAACAATACTTGGATTAAAGTTAAAAACGGCACCAGCATGTCTTTTAGCCGACACCTTTGCTTCTTTATTATTAATGAGTGTTTCCCAATAATAATTGTCACCTGTATTTCTGGATTTTAGCCAAAAATAAGGTTCAGAAACTCCTCCTGGAAGTATTTTTTCCTGCGAAAAAGCCAGATTTAAAGTGCAGAGAATAACTGCATTTACCAGTAAAAAAATCTTTTTATTCATAATTTAAACTGATTTTTGATGATGATTTCTAAAAATTCCCCAGATCATCAAAGTCGAAAGAATAGCCGATAATCAACGAAATGCTGTTGATTTTATTTTTATTTTCGCTGTAGCGGTGTCCGTTTTCTTCGGTCTTCATTGCATCGGTAATACCAAGAGAATATCTGGCGCCGATCGAGAGGTTCGAACTGAATTCATAACCTGCAGAAAGCACGCCGCTGAAATAATTTTTGCCCGTAAAAGATTCTTTTAATACCTTTTGTACATTGGCATCGGGTTCAAAATAAACTCCCGAATCTGCAAACACCTCTTGGGCATTTGAAGTATATTTGATGTTGTCTCCTGCAATATTAAAACTCAAATAAGGTCCGACGCCCAGATAAAAGCCTTCAACAGGATAATATTTAAACTGCAGTCCGATATTAATATAGCTGTAATTGAAGCTCATTTTATATTTAAGCCCTTTCTTATCTTCATAATTAACATCAGTTCCCTGTCCAGAATAGGACAGCTCGGTTTGGATGCTGACATTGGAATAAGGATATTTCCAGTTGATAAAAAAGCCGCCCGTTCCTCCAAACTTTCCTTCTTCCTTTAAGGTAAATCCTTCGTAAATACCATCAACTATCAAAGCATCTGGAATATTAGACATTTTAGAGTAGATACCCCCGCCAAAAAGGCCGTAAGTGATTTCTCTGTCTCCCTGTGAGAAAACAGATTGTGTGCTTATAATTAGAATAAGCAGAATAAATTTTTTCATTTTTTATAAAATTACCATTGGTGAAAACTGTAGCCCAGCGAAAAACAAAACACACTGCTTTTGTTCTGGTTTTCGATAAACTGAAATGATGAGGCATTGCTTTTGACCATGTCTTTTACACCTAAGTAATAGCGCATGTCAAAATGGATGCTCGAATGGAGTTCATATCCTAATGCAAAACACAATGCAAAATCGTCGGTACCTTCAAGACCATCTATATAAAACTGTCTGGTCGCTACATCGTACATGCCGTTGGCCTCATTAGAGGTGTAAGTCACATTGTTTGGAGAAAGGTTAATTCCGTAGAATACGCCAGCACCAAAGTTCAATCCTTCATAAGGATATAATTTGTAAAGCGCACCGATCTGAAGCGAGGAATAATGCAGGCCTAAATCGAATTTTTTGCCTAGAGCATCTCTGTAGGTGATTTTCTCACCAGACTGTCTAAATAAAATCTCGGGCTGGATCGCAACGCGGGTGTCATGTAGTTTAAAATTTAGAAAAAAGCCGCCTTCAATTCCGTAGGTGCCTTTATTCTCCATTACGCTGTTGTCAAAAGTATTATCGCGCCCTTTGATACTTTCAGGAAGATTACTAATCGAAGAATGCAGCGCTCCGAATTTTAGTCCGTAAGTGATATTCGATTCGTATTGGGCGTGTACAGAAAAATTAAAAAAAGAAAAAAAAAGTAATAAGGGTAATGTTATTTTCATGCAGAAATTTTTTGCGAATATAGGTGTTAATTTTAGGTTAAGTCCCTAAATAACTGATGAAAGGATTGAAAAGACAGGCAATTTACCTGATTTCAGGTATGTCGGAAATGCTCTTTAATCCGTAATTTGTAGAATAACTTCGATATCTAAGTTTTTGTTGAGATACATTATAGACATAGTGGTTCTTTTATTAAAAATTTATGCTAAAGAAGGTTTGGTAATTGTAAAGTGTTTTGAAATCGATATAGTATTAAATAATAATAAAAAATGCCAAATCCGTATATTTACGTGCTGTTTTTTTATACTATCTTTTTATTTTTGCACTGTATTATAAGCCAAAAGCTTAATTTATTTTATCCTCCAAACTGCTTAAATTTTGATGACCTTAGATAATTGGCCGAAACACATCCAGAAATACCTATTTTTGTTAAAAGATGGTTTCTTTCAATTCCCTTATTTATTCAACTCTCCAAAAATAATGTTGGAAAGTTTATTGAAACTCCCAATAGCAAAACATTTCCCTGCAAAAAGTCTCATTACATTTAATACACCGCTTTGTGATGCAAAAATGTATTATAAAGAATTCGAAGAAGGTTTCTGGCTTATTACTTTCTATATGAACCTGAAAGAGAATATAATGGCATTGTCAGGTTATGATAATAATAAAACGAGTGATTATTATCTTTTGACATTTTCTGTTTTTGAATATAAATTTCCTTTAAAAGACGGCAATGCATTAACTTTGTTAAGTACCTGCTGGACAATAAGCAAGCCGAATACAGAAATTTCCAGTTATTTTTATAAAGAGGCTGATGGAAAATTTTTCAGCATTGCAATCACAAAAGAATGGGCAAAAGAGAATTTTTCTTCTAAAAAGTTTAAAGAACGCAAAACGATTTTAAATTTTTTAAACGGAGAGCGCGGTTCTTACACTTGGCTGGATATTTCGCCAAAAGCACATGAAATAGGAGAAGATATTTCTAGACTTTTGGAAAACGAAACCAACTCGGAAGACGATAATCAAAAATTGAAGAAAAAATCAATGAAACTTATTACCGAGTTTTTTGATAACGCTTTTGTAGACAGTCGCTTTACAGATAATATTTCGCTTACAAATGTTGACTATCTTAATGTTTCAAAAGCAGAAAAAATCATTCTGCAGCACATGCATCTTCCATTTATCGGGATCGAGCATATAGCCAAAGAAGTTAACACGTCTCCTACAAAATTAAAGTCCAATTTTAAAGCTGTTTTTGGTTTTTCGATGCTTCAATATCATAAAGAAAAGAATCTGGTTCTGGCTATGCAGCTTATTTTGAAATCGGATTTTAATATTCAGGAAATTGCTGTAATAACTGGGCACGATTCGGCCGGAAGGTTTGCTTCGAGTTTCAAAAAAAGATTTGGACAATTACCTTCAGAAGTGCGTCTTTTTGAAGTGTAAAAATAACGTTTTTGCATAAAATAAAACAATTTAGACTTTTTTGTTCTTTTTTAATTTTATACCTGATTTCAGGTAATTGTTTTATTTTCAGTTTTTTATAAGTGCTTAATTCTTAGTTTAAATACAATTTTTCTTTCACGAATTTTCTTTTTGAAATATGTCCGAATTGACTATTGACAGCTGTATTTTTAATATACATTTGGCGACGAAAAGAAAACTTTAACATTTTCAGAATCAGTAATTCTGTTTGTTAATTCTTAATCTCTTGCTGATTTTTCAGCTACAATAATTTTTTACTTACATGTTTATGCCAGGTTCAAAAATAGGATCTGAGCGTACAGGACTTGTTATGCTTATTTGAATTTTAAATTGTTTTAATATATGGGGAACTTTACTTATTTGAAAATTTTAACGAACAGCAAAAAACGAATGTTGAAAGGACTTTCGGTTAGTTTTTTACTGTTGTTGTTAATGGGAGCAAAATCTACTGCCCAAAACGCAGCTAGTTTTGAGTCCAATCAGTTTTACAAAGTAATTTCATTTGGCGAAAAAATTGATTTCGGAACTATCGATGAATCTGTAACATGGACCATTGCTAATTCTGCAAAAAATATTCACGCTACAATTCGCGGTAATGAAATTAATAACTATTCATTCGAAGAACCGGGAGAATATGAAATTAATTTTCACGAAAATAAAAAACATGATGAAGAATGCCATCATCCGGCGTTTGAAGAAAGATTTAAAATAAAAGTAGAATCTGTGAGATTGACTTTTGATTTTTCTAAAATCACTTTTTCTGAGAAAATTGCAAGAGGAAGAAATTATTCAGATTTAATAATTACAGTTCCGGCAAAAATTACTACAAAAGATAATTCCAATATAAAATTACCTGCACCGACCATGTCAGTTGCGGGATTAGGGGTTTCATTTACTGTTGAACCACTAGAAAAAGAGATTGTTATCGGTAATAAAACACAATTATTGAAATATAAAGTTTCAGGAATTGTTAATCAGGAAACGTATTTGATGTTTGATTTTGATGATTTTAATAATCAGGTTCAGACCTACAATCTTCATCAGATAATAAAATAATTCTACGAGTATGATAAAAAACTACTTTACTTTAAATAGAGTATTGAATTTACAAAAGACAATTATTTTGTTTTTTGTCTTTTTTGTATTCAGTCAGGTATCAAATGCACAATGTGCTATTCCTGTTCAAGGATGTTCAGGTACCAATTTATCGAATTTTGGTGCTGATTCTAATAATGATGCTTCATCGATCGAATATGATAACTTTATATCAAGTTTTCATAGTACTATTGTAAGAACCTCAGATGGTTCTCTTCAAGTTTGGGGAGAGAAAGTGGGAAATAATGGAACATCAAATGTAGTATCACCTTTAACAATAAACAAAGCTAATTTTGCGGGTTTAAATTCTGGAGTCACAGTATTAAAAGCAGCACTTGGGAGTAATACTACAAATGGTACTCAAGGAATAGTTTTGGCTACAGACGGATTGTATGCATGGGGTACAAGAGGATCGGTTTTAGATGCCAGCCTTACTCCCAGTGCAGTATTTCAGAAAATCACAATTGCTTCCAATACTAACGGATTACCAACTGGTGTAACTACCAGTGATGTAAAAATGATGTTTGCAACCTATAGAACCTTAGCTATTACGACATGCAGCGGAGATGTATGGGTTATTTCTCAAACTCCAAGTGTTAGAGGGAATGGAGGTACAGGTGATTCTTTAAATTGGTATCGAGTAACAACTTCAGAGACTGGTAATCCATTTTTGACGAACGTTGTTGTTTGTAGAGGAAGTCTGAATGGTCTTATGGCTTTGAAATCGGATGGTACAGTATATGTCTGGGGTGATAATGTGTATCTAGGTGATAGTAATCCTAGCGTATCTAGTCAGACTACAGCTGCGCGAATGACACTGCCGGGATCTATAACTCCAAAAATGATTGGATCTACATGTAATAGAGACAATCAAAGAAGTTATTATATATTGGCTACTAATAGCAACCTGTATTCTCTTGGAGCGAATGCGAGTAAACAATTAGGAGATTGGTACACTACTGAAAGACAATCATGGGTACAGCCAAGGTATACTTCCCGTACTGGACAAGTTATGAATAATATCAGATGGTTTAGTGTACAAGAACATGATACAGAATATAGCGCTGTAAATGTAATTACCAGTGATTATAATTTGTATGCATTTGGACAGAATGATAATAGATTACTTGGCCGTGGCAGTAATACCGGCTCTGTAGATCCACTAATGCCAGATGGTGTATCAGCTTCTGATAAAATTTTAGCTGTTGAGACAGGCGGACATACTTCAATGATTGTTAAAGCCTGTGAATCAAGATTTGGTTATGTTGGTCATAGAATTAATGGTAGCATGGGGAGTGGACCGGCTGCTACTACTGGAACTGAGAATTCTTATAATTTTACAACCGCGAATGTTCAAATTTGTGGAGCAGAATCAATTCCAGTTATTCAGCCTATTTCATTAGGAGGAGGACCCGATTCTAAATATTGTATTGACGATCCTGTTTTATTAGATCCTAGTCCAGAAGGAGGAACATTGACTGTAGTGAGTGGACCAGGTACCTTATCAGGCAATATATTGACTTTTACAGGAACCGGTACTGTTGAAGTTCGATATACCATAGCCACTTCTTGTGGAGGTACTACAGTGACGAACAGAACTTTTGAAGGAGCGATTTGTCCTGCAGATCTTGAGATTGCAAAAGTGGCGAATAATATCACTCCAAGTGTTGGAAATAATGTTGTTTTTACCATTACAGCCAAAAATAATGGAGCATATAAAGCAACAGGAGTGACTGTAAATGATGCACTTCCGACAGGATATACTTTTGTAAGTGCAACTCCTTCTGTAGGAACTTGGACTGCTCCAACTTGGACTGTGGGAAGTCTTGCCAGCGGAGCCAGTGCGACCCTGCAGATTACTGGTACAGTGAGAGCAACAGGAACATATGCAAATACAGCGACTGTTTCTGGAAATAATCCAGACGGTACTACTGGAAATAATTCGGCAACAGCTACACCATTAGTTCAAACGAATCTTTCGGTAACAAAATCCGTTGATAATACGACTCCAAATGTTGGAAGTAATGTAACTTTTACGATTACAGCCTCTAATGCAGGACCTAGTGGTGCAACAGGAGTAACGGTTACTGATAATCTTCCTTCTGGGTATACTTTTGTGAGTGCAACACCTTCAACAGGTACATGGTCTGCTCCAGATTGGACTATTGGAAACCTTGCTAATGGAGCAAGTACAACTCTTACCATGGTGGCAACGGTAAATGCTGCAGGTTCGTATGCTAATACAGCTTCTATTGCAGGTTCGCAAAGTGATCCTACTCCAGGAAATAACTCAGGTTCAGTTACACCAACTGTAAATCATGCACCAACAGCGGTAAATGATCCTTATACAGTAGATGAAGACAATACTGTAACTCTTTCACCATTAACTAATGACAGCGATGTTGACGGTAATACAATCAGTTTAGTTTCTATAAACGGAACTACCGTAACAGGTTCGGCTCAAAGTATAACAGTTTCAAATGGAACAGTAAATATCTCTGGATCTGGAGCAATTACTTTTACCCCAACAGCAAACTTTAATTCAACTACACCGATAAGCATTCCTTATGTTATTACAGACGGAAGATTAACGTCGACTGCAAATATTTTAATTACGGTTAATGCCGTAAACGATGTGCCGGTTGCTAACAACGATGCTTACACCGTTTTAGAAGGAGGAACGCTTACAGTTACAACAGCAACTGGTGTTCTTTCCAATGATACAGATGTAGACGGAAACACTTTAACAGCGGTTTTAGTTTCAGGTCCTGCAAACGGAACCTTGACTTTAAATGCTAATGGATCTTTTACTTACATCCATAACGGAAGCGAGACAACAACAGACAGTTTCACTTACAGAGCCAATGACGGAACAGCCAGCAGCAACATCGCAACAGTAACAATTACTGTTACCCCTGTAAATGATGCACCGATTGCTTCAAATGATTCTTATACAGTTGCTGAGGGTGGAACTCTTACGGTTACGGCAGCAAATAGTATATTGTCAAACGATACAGATGCAGAGAATAATCCACTTACAGCAATTTTAGTGACTAGTCCATCACATGGAACCCTGACATTAAATTCAAATGGAACTTTCACATATACCCATGATGGAAGTGAAACTACAACAGACAGTTTTACTTACAGAGCCAATGACGGAACAGCCAGCAGCAACATCGCAACAGTAACAATTACGGTTACACCTGTAAACGATGCTCCTGTTGCGAGTAATGATTCGTATACAGTTGCTGAGGGTGGAACCCTTACAGTTACTGCAGCAAACAGTATATTGTCAAACGATACAGATGAAGAGAATAATCCGCTTACAGCAATTTTAGTTTCGAGTCCATCACATGGAACCCTGACATTAAATTCAAAT